>JARSSP010000036.1 GCA_029624675.1 Candidatus Contendibacter sp. | reverse complement strand
GAACTCGCCTAACGTCCAGACACAAGGGCATATCCAACGGTTTGAGCCCAGTGCCTATTACTTCATACCAAAATAATTCATGTAAACATCAAAATAGCAGTCAGGAGTTGCAGAAAATCTGCATTTTAACACGGAGTTAATCGGTATTTCAAATTTCGGCAGTCTAAAATCACACCTGATGGGATGCGTTTGCAAGCCTGGAAAATAGCGTTCGATGACACCAGACGCTTCAACAACTGTCGGCATCGTCTTTATGTGAGTGTCGTTAATATAGATGTCTGCAAAATCGAAATGGCCTCTAGGGTTAAGATTCAATGCCCAAGCGGATCCAACAATTTCGTTTTCCTTGGACTCGCAAAACCATTTACCGCCAATAGGGGCAATTACCAATTCAAAGCGTGACCAATCATGGTTAGTATCACATGGGATGATATAAATATCCTGATTCTCATACAAGCCTTTCATGAACCTTCTATAAATTCCACCAGACTTAGGGCAAACTTTACGAATTAATTCACTAACGTACTTTTCGGAAACGTAAGTTGTGCCATAGATTTCCCCGGATAATGTACCACTTTCACTATGTTTTTCATAAAGAAATACTTGATCTTTTCTGTCTGCTTTAGGCGGGGTACCAGGTATTAGGTGGCAATCGTGAACGCTGAGGACAATCACTCCACCCGGATTCAGCATGCTAAATAATTTTTTTAACCACTGTTCAAACAATTTTTCTGGCAAATGACTGAACAATGAGCCTACAAAAATCATATCAAAGGATGTAACAAGTGGAAATTCATCAGGTAACGAGGTGGAATAGATGCCACAAACACCGAACTGCCGGTTCTGCCAATCTACTGCTTCCCGATAGATATCAGAAACAATAATGTGAGCCACTGGACATTCCATCACCAGATGCCTTGTAAATCTTCCATAACCACAGGCAAACTCTAGAAAGGACCGAACATTTGATAATCCGCCAAAAGCAAAATCGGCTAATTGACGGACGACACTGAGCATCCTCCAACCCGATTGCATATATGCCAAGTAGGCATCCCTCGCATAATCATAACCCTGAACCACCGCTTTAAACATCTCATCATGGTCATCGATCTGATAATTGAAGCCCCACTTTTCTGGGTAGCTGTTAGTGATAAAATCCTGCATATAAGCCTGATATACATGATCTAAATCCGAGTACTGCATCACAGTTTCTCCCGTTACAATGAGTAATCTTATTTACCTCCATGTGCTACCCTAGCAGGAGCCACATGGAGATTCGCTACTTGACCCACCGAACAAAACCATTGTTTTGTCTAATAGTTTAATTCATTTTCCACATTCAAGCTACCACCTTAGGTAGACCCGATTGTTAAGCCAAATTGGCTCAATGAGGTCAGTCATGCAGGCCATAACTCGTTCGGCGTTGATCTGGCGGAATGCGGTCCTTACGCAACTCATCCGCCGCCTTGCGGTATTGGACAGCCACGTGCAACCGGTCCACCATCACTTGGGCGTCCAGCAGCGCTACCCGCCACCGCACCGGTAAGCCCTCACACCGGTTGATACAGACCCGCCGCACCATGATTTTCAAGGGGTATGGAATCGTTTCCGGAAAGACCTGCATGGTCGCCAGCAACTGGTGCGACAGCACGGTGCGCCCTTTGCGCATCTGGTCTTCAGACCACCGCCATATACTGGCCATGTCTGGTAACACTAGCGGAAGGCATTGAACATCCGGGCAATTATCTGCGCCACCTGCCAACTGCGGGAGCGTCGGATTAAGTCCAGCTCGCGGCGGGCATCCATCAACTGGGCGCGCAGCGTCGCTTCGGTTTCCAGCGTTTCGTCGCCGGTCCCGGCGCTAGAAGTATTGAACCGATACCATCGGTAATAGGAATCGCCATCGGTGTGGAAAGGGTTGGGAAAGGCTTGCCGCAAGTCCAACCGGGAGCGATAGAGAATCCGTTGCGCCCGGGTAATGCGTTCGCCGCTGTCGAAAACATCGTAACGGCACTGGCGACTGCCCAGTTCCTGCTGGCCCATGCGCTGGCATTCGGCGATGTACCAGCGGCGCAGATCGAACAGCACTGAATCAGTATCGGCATATTTCTTGAGCATGACTTCCTGAGCACCGCTGTCGAAGCCCGAGAAATGATAGAAGCTGAGCGGCTCGCCGTTGATGGTAAAGCCCCGTTCCAACGAACCGGCGACCGGACGATGGGTCAGATTCCAGGTGGCGACGTTATAAATCGGCTCGCGCAGGATGGCGATGTCCTCGAAAAAGGCCGGCGCGAGATCCAACCAGCGCTGATCAGTAAACAGACCACCGGCGATATCGTCGTGGCAGAAATAGCGCAGCCGCTCGGCCCACCAGTTCAGGAAACGTATTCCCTCGGCGCTGGTTCGCACTCCCAGAAAGCCCAGATTGAACACGCCGTGCTTGAGGCTGGCGATCTCATTGTCCACGACCGCGTCCAACCCCTGCTCCGGTTCGCTCAAGTGAGGCGTCAACAGAATGCTGCGCTGGTCCAGTCGTTCGATCAGTTCATCGAGGCCGGACAAAATCACGATGTCCGGATCGAAGTAGAAAATTTTTTCGGCGGCGAACCGACGCGCGATTTCCAGAAAGCCAAGCGCCTTGACTGCGGTGCACATCTCCACCACGGTGTGGCCGAACAGCCAGACTTCTTGATCTGGAATTGGTAGCTCCGTTACGTTGATGATCGAGTCGAACGGCTCGGTGTTGGGATCGGCCTCCGGTGGATAGTCGTCGCACAATAACAGATGAAAGCGGATATCGGCCGTCTGGCGCTTGGCTGACTGGGCCAGCACCCGCGCCTTGGGCAGATAATTGGCGGTGATGCTGGTGAACAAATGCACGGTTGGATTCATGATTTTCTGAGAAACTTCGTGTAGCGCCAGGTTCTGGAAGAAAAAATCTCGTCGAGTTGCGCCGTCAGATCAAGGTTTCGCGCACGCAACGTTTCCAATTCCGCCGCCAGCTCGCGATTCCGCTCGTGCAAATCTTCAAGTTGCCGCATGGCCTGCATCAGATCGCCTTGTGCCGAGCGCACCTGATTCGTCAGCAGGGCGACATCGGTTTCCCGCTCCTGGACATGGCGCTGCGCCTCGGCGAGCACTTGGTCGCGCTGGCGCAATTCGTCCCGAGTCTGGAACAAGAGCGCTTCGGCGGCTTGAAATGCGTGTTTCAGTGTGGCGATGGTCCGTTGCTCGCGTGCAAGCGCCTCATCGCGCTCTTGCCACAGTCGCGCGAGCAATTCCTCGCGCTCGCGCAGGACGTACAAGGTCTGTTCGGGCGCCAGCAACGCGCGTTCCCAGTCCACGGCCACCCGCAGAGGCCTGGCGGGATCCCGCTGGGTGAAAGCCTGGACCCGGTCATCATAATCGGGATGCAACGCCGTCAGGGCCTCTCGGGCCTGGATCCGCAATTGTTCCTGCCGCTCGCCGAAACTGACGCCGCCGATATGATAGACGTAGGTATCCGCGCAGAGCGCGTGGCGCCAGCCCGCCTTGGCGGCCCTCATGCAAAAATCATTTTCCTCGCCGTACCCCGAGCCGAAGGTGTGCTCGTCGAAGCCGCCGACCGCTCGCAGGCAATCGCGGCGGATGTACATGCAAAAACCCACCGCGGTGGGAATTTCCAGCCAGTGTCCGGCATTGGTGCGCTGGAACAGGGCATCGGTCGCCGCCAGCGACAAGCCGGGCGGCAGTTCGTTGATCTCGCAAAAGCGAGGATAACTGCAAATAGTGGCGTTGTTAGAAAACGGCGTGACCGTCCCGATCATGGCGTCGGCATAGGCACAGCGCGCCAGCCGATCCAGCCAGTCGCCGTTGACCTCGGTATCGCTGTTGAGCAACACCACATCGCGATCCGGGTGCAGGGTCAAACCGCGGTTGGCGGTCACCACAAAGCCTTGATTGGTGGAATTGCGCAGCAGGGTGAGGCGTCCGGCTTCGGCCAGTTCGTTCAGATAATCCGCCAATTCGGGCTCCGGACTGGCATCGTCGATGACGATGACTTCGTGGGGGCATCGTAGCCGGTGGCCAAACACGCTATCCAGACAGCGACGGGTAACCGTCAATCCCTGATAGACCGGGATTACGATGTCAATGGGCGCTTCCGGATTAAATTCCACCATTTGTCATTGCGTTATCTAATTTCAATGCCTGGATGCGCCCTTGGTCCAGCGCGCGCGCTTCGCGGGTCCGCGTGACGGGGAGCTGATTTTTTGCGATTATACTCTCATAAGAAAGAGTTTTTAGGAGTCCACGGAAGGCGTCGGGATCAAGAGGTTGTTATTTCCTAATCCATCTCAAAAACCTGAGGAGAGGAACCATGTCCTACCAACATTTTGGCGTATCGGCAAAAATTCTTATCATTCCATTGATGCTCCTTGCCACGACGATGCCCGTGCTGGCGCAACAGGCGGGCGCCACTTTGGAATCCGTGACGGCGCTGGGCGGCGGTCTCTATCGGATCACCGGAACGGCCTTGGACTCAAAGGGAAACGCCGCCTGCGCCCTGGCGCTGGCCAGTGGCCGCTGCATGTTCACCTGTGGGGCGGGGTCGCTGCGTTGCGAGGGCGGCACGGCCAGTCTGCCGTTTGGTAAATTCGATTTGACCAATTTGCCCACCGAGGCCAACGGCACCATCACCCTGCAAGTCTTTGTCCAGGGTAACATCAGCTTCGCGGGGGCCATCAATCCCGGCGGGGGCGGGGGCGGGGGAACCGCGCGGTGGAATGCATACAACAATACCTGCTGCAGAAATACTAGTACCGGCGCGGTGTTTACCAGTACCTATTCGGTGACGGTCGATGGAGTTACGCGGCAATCCGTATCCAACTCCTGCACCAGCAGTTCCTCCATCGACAGCTTTGCCAGCACGACCGCCGGCAACAAGAATTTTACCGCTCAAGTCTCTTCAGCCTGTGGCAATTCTTCAGGGTCGGGAACGGTCACCATGGCCGCCAATGGCTGTTATCGGTTCCAGCTTGAGTTCGAAGGCAGTTCGTTGGTCAACAAGTTCGGAACGGTCTCTTGTCCGTCTTCCGCCGAGGCAACGCCCCTTCAGGCAGACACCGAAGCGACGCCGATGGCCATTTTCCCCATGCTCCCCGCGGCTACCACCGAAGGCGTGGAACCGCCCGCCGGGACCTATCAACCGCTTCAACTCCAGCACTAATTGGCGCGGTTTGAACGTAATCCGGCCCACTGCTGGCGCGGCCAGGGAGGGCCGGTTACAATCCAGCCTTACTTTGGAGAGGTGGCAGAGCGGTCGATTGCGACGGTCTTGAAAACCGTTGACCCGCGAGGGTCCGTGGGTTCGAATCCCACCCTCTCCGCCACTTCTCATTACACCCCGCCTTCCCACCACCGGTTTCCACTTCCAAGCTACCCACGTTACGCCGGCAACGGTCGCGGCGGTGGCTCGCTGGCCGGATCCTCGTGAATCAGCACGTCCGCGTTGGGAAAGGCCGCTATGATCGCCGCCTCCACCTCATCGGCGATCCGATGCGCCTCCACCAGCGGCATCTGGTCGTCGAGCATCAGATGCAACTGAATGAAATAAGTCTGTCCGGAACGGCGAGTGCGCACGTCATGAGTCCCCCGTACTCGCGCATGACCATGGGCGATCTCCTTAACGCGCGCCTGGATTTCAGGCGGCAGCTCATGATCCATCAACAATTGTACCGCCTCGTGACCGATTCGGCCGGCGCTGTGGAGAATGTACAGGGCGATGCCGATGGCGAAAACCGGATCGGCGAACGGCCAGCCCAACATCGCCAGGCCCAGCGCCAGAATGGTGGCGGCGTTGGTCAGCAGGTCGGTGGCGTAATGCAGCGCGTCGGCCCGAATCGCCGTCGACTGGGTGCGGCGGATCACATGATGCTGAAACGCCAGCAGCAACACCGTGGCGGCAATGGAGAATAGCAACATCCCGACACCGATCAGAGCGTCGTTCAACGGTTGTGGATGCAGCAACCGGTCCACGGCGTGCAGGATCAGGAACACCGCCGATCCGGCGATGAACGCCGCCTGGACCAGACCCGCCAGCGGCTCGGCCTTGCCGTGGCCGAAGCGGTGTTCGCGATCAGGCGGTTGCAGGGAATAATGCACCGCCAGCAGATTGACCAGGGACGCCGCCACGTCCATCATCGAATCCACCAGCGAGGCCAGCACACTGACCGATCCCGTCAGTAGCGCCGCTGCCAGCTTGCCGGCGATCAACACCGTGGCGGTGGTCACCGAGGCGTAGGTCGCCCACCGCAACAGACGGCCGACCCGCGCTGGGTCACTGATCAACTGAGTTGGATCGCTCATGCCTTGCTTCTTCTTTGGGTAATTTGGAGTCGGTATATTTTACTTGGCTTCCCCACCTGTTGCGCGGGATGAACCATCGAGCGAAGGGCCGCCCTAACAATCAATCTATCCATTGATCGAGGCTGCCCAAGTAGCCACCATGCACTATTTGCAGATCGCGTTGCGTTATTCGGCGCCATCACTCTTCGTCGGGATGATGGCTTATCTTACGCTCCAGAAAATTTCCAATTGGAAGGAATCTCGCTTCATGCTCCAAACCTTGCGCCGCATCGTTCAGGAGGTCAGCACCGCACCAGACCTGCCCAGCGCGCTGGCGATCACGGTCAACCGGATTCAAGATACGATGCGGGTGGCCGCCTGCACCGTCTATCTGGCCGACGAGGACAACCGAAACCATGTGCTCATGGCCACCGTCGGCCTGAACCCCCAGGCGGTCGGCCAGGTCCGACTCAACCACGGGGAAGGCTTGGTTGGGCTGGTCGCCGAACGCCAGGAACCGATCAATCTGGAGGACGCGCCGTCTCATCCCCGCTTCCACCCGGTGTGCGAGGTATGCGAGGAGGCTTACCACGCCTTCCTGGGTGTGCCGCTGATCCAATACCGCCGTGTGCTAGGGGTACTGTTGGTCCAGGATATCGCCGTGCGCCAGTTCCAGCCGGACGAGGTGGATTTCCTGGTCACCATCGCCGCGCAGCTGGCCAGCATTCTCAATCACGCCATTCTCAGCGGCGCCACCCAGGAACTGCTCAACCCGCTGACTACCGGAGCCCGCGCCCTGCGTGGCGTATCCGGTGCTCCAGGCGTGGCGATGGGGATCGTCACCGTGCCTCATCTGCTGGCCGACCTCGACGACGTACCGGATCGTCCGGCTGGAAACCTCGCCACCGAGGAAGCAGCCCTCCGCGCCGCCATCGCCGCCGTCGAGGAGGAGTTGCGCGTGGCCAGCGACCGGCTGGCACCGCTGCTGCCGCCCACCGAGCAGGCGCTGTTCACGGTCCACCGGATGCTGCTCGGCAGCGATAGCCTGATTGAGGACGCGCTTGCCAGCATTCGGGCCGGACACTGGGCGCCGGCCGCTTGGCGCGATGCCGTGCTGGCCCGGGTTCGATTGTTGGAGCAGGCTGAGGATCCTTATCTCAGCGCCCGGGCCGAGGATATCCACGACCTGGGCCGGCGGGTGCTGCATTGTCTGCGCGCTGCCCCCCACCTTTCCTTGGAGCCGGCAACCGACCGGTGCGTGTTGGTGGCCGAGGAGATGAGCGTGGCGCATCTGGCGGCGGTGCCACCGGAACAATTGGCTGGTATCGTCTGCCTGCGCGGCTCGGCTCTGTCCCATGTTGCCCTGCTGGCGCGAGCCATGGGTATTCCGGCGGTGATGGGCCTGGGCGACCGGCCGCTGGGCCGGTTCGAGGGCGGCGAGATCATCGTGGACGGTTATCGGGGCCACGTTTACCTCAACCCGGACCCGACCACCCGCGCCGAGTATCAGCGGCTGATGACCGCCGACGCCGAACTGTCCGCCGAACTGGGCGAACTGCGCGACCTGCCCGCCGAAACCCAGGACGGCTACCCGATCCCACTCTACGCCAAGGCTGGATTGCCCACCGATATCGCCGCCGCCCACGCGGTCGGCGCCGAGGGCATCGGCTTGTACCGCACCGAGTTCGCCTTCATGGTGCGCGAATCGTTTCCCAGCGAGGAGGAGCAACTTCAGCTTTACCGACCGATGCTCGCCGCCTTCGCGCCCCGGCCGGTGGTAATGCGCACCCTGGACATCGGTGGCGACAAGACCTTGCCGTACTTCGCCATCAAGGAAAACAATCCGTTCCTAGGCTGGCGCGGGATGCGCTTCACTCTGGATCACCCAGATATTTTCCTCACTCAATTACGCGCCATGCTACGGGCCAACGCCGGGCTGGGCAATCTACGGATCCTGTTCCCGATGATCACCACCGTGGAGGAAGTGGACGAGGCATTGCGGTTGTTAGCGCGCGCCGACCGGGAATTGCGCGAGGATGGTCATGCCACGACGCCTCCGCAAGTCGGGGTAATGATCGAAGTGCCCTCCGCCGCCTGGCAGGCCGAGCAACTCGCCCGGCGGGTGGATTATCTCTCGGTGGGCACCAACGACCTGACCCAATACCTGCTGGCGGTGGACCGCGACAACGCCCGGGTCGCCGGTCTGTACGATAGTTTGCATCCGGCGATGCTCAAAACCATCGCCTACATCATCGAGAGCGGGCGCCGCGCCAGCCGGCCGGTGAATCTGTGCGGGGAACTGGCGGCCGATCCCGGCGCCGCCGTGCTGTTGCTGGGGATGGGCGTGGACAGCCTGAGCGCCAGCACCGTCAGCGTGCCGCGGGTCAAATGGGCCATCCGCAGCTTCAGCCGGGATGAAGCTTGCGAGCTGTCCCGGCAAGCGTTGGCGCTGGACACCGCCCGCCAGGTCCGTCAGTTGCTCGACGCCGCCCTGCGGCGCGCCGGCCTGGGCGAAATCGTCCACGAACCGGCTTGAAGCGGCGGGCGACCGTCAAGGTTGGTCCAGACAGATCAACGGCGCTACCCCCTTACCCCATGGGTCCGTCAGTTGTCAAGATGCGCGGCGACGTTCCCGATGTGGATGGCCCCACACCTGAAGCACCACCCGCCCTAAGCCCCAATCCAGCCGGTCAGCATCCACGACAAGAAGGTGTAACCAAGCGCACCCAGCGCGCCGGCCCAGACCGGTATATCGAGCGCTTGGCGTAGGATGTGGGCCATAACCGTGATGCTCCATGCCATCAAGCCTAACCACAGCAGCGCCGGCAGTTGCGTATCGCCGCTCGGCCCCTGACGAACGATCCAGACCATCACCGGCAGCGCTAGTAGGCCCATCAGCGTGCCGGTCCCGGTCAGGGCACTCAGGGTCTGTTCGAAACGCTGGGGATGCCGCCGCGCCAGCAGCGCCAGGTGCAGCAACCCGGCCAGCAACACTAAATCCAGCAGGATTTGCAGAATCGCCACCGGCGCCGACGTACTCAACAGCAGCAACGCCAACCCGGACAGTCCATAGCCCAACAGGCACAGTTTCAGCAACGCCATCCCGGCCGGAACATCCTGTGGACCCTTGCGAAACAGACAGATATCGAGGAACAGCTCGAACAGGGCGCGCATGGGGTCAGTGTGACTTCCGGTCCAGTTGCTCGGTCAGTTCCCGCAACTCGGGCGCGACCTCCACCGGGTAGGGCGGCGCGGTTTCGCTGGCGCGCAAGGCGGTGGGCAAAGCCGCTAGTTGCGCCCGAACCCGCTCGCGGATCGCGCTCGCCGGCTCCGGCGCTTGCAGTCGCCGGCCCTGTTCCATCACCGGAATCAGCAGCGGCTCGCTCGGCTGGGAATACTGCTCCAACCCCAGGCAATCGCCGACGAAAGTTCCCTCCGCCGTCCGCCGGTAAACCTGCTTGCGACCCGGCCAAGTGGCCTTGCCCTCGGAACGTTTGCGCCGGGGCTGGCCGGCATATTCTTGCAGCTTGTAGACCATGTCCAGGGTCGGGGCGTCGGTGGAGGCGTCCAGCCGAGTACCGACACCGAACCCGTCGAACGGCGCTCCGCTGGCCAACAGCTCGCGGATGCGGCCTTCGTCGAGATCGCCGCTGCCGAGGATAGTGACCTGACGCAGACCGCCGTCGTCGAGAATGCGCCGCACCCGCCGGGCGTGCTCGGCCAGATCGCCGCTGTCGATCCGCACGCCTCGGATGGCGATGCCGCGTTCGCGCAGACGAGGAGCCAGGCTCACCAACGTGTGGGTGGCGGCCTCGGTGTCGTAAGTGTCGAGCAACAGGGTCACATTGCCGGGCTGGGCGGCGGCGAAATGTTCGAAAGCATCCTCTTCGCGGTCGTGGGCCTGAATCAGCGAATGCGCCATGGTGCCGAAGAGCGGAATGCCGAACCGCATTCCAGCTAGCACGGTGGCGGTACCAGCGAAGCCGGCTAGGTAACTGGCCCGCGCCGCCAGCAACCCCGCCTCGCCGCCGTGGGCGCGACGCAGACCAAAATCCACCAGCAGCTTGCCGGAGGCGGCCAGCACGCACCGAGCGGCCTTGGACGCGATCAGGGTCTGGTAATGCAGTAGGTTGATCAGCCGGCTTTCCACCAACTGCGCCTGCGGCAGCGGCGCGGTGACTCGCAGGATTGGTTCGTTGGCGAAAAATACCGTCCCTTCGGGTAACGCATGAACCGCGCCGGCAAATCGGAAGTCGGCCAGCGCTTCGACAAAGTCGAGGCTGAAGCGGCCGGTGCTGGCCAGCCAATCCCGCTCCTCGGTAGTGAAACGCAGGTTCTCCAGGTAATCCAGCGCCTGTTCCAAGCCGGCAGCCAGCAGAAACCCTCGCTGCGGCGGCAAACGGCGCGCGAACAGCTCGAACACGGCCGTTTCGTTCATGCGTTCGGCGTGGTAAGTCTGGAGCATGGTGAGCTGATACAGATCAGTCAGCAACGCGCTGTGGGCAATGGTCATGGCGGCGCCTGCGCTTTCGTGGGGCCGAGGCCGCGCGACCCGCCAGCGAGCCGGCGGCGCGAGGCTATCGGGAATTTACCGTCGATATCCAGAGAGGAAACCGGAATGAGTACGCCGGAGATTTTAACCGAACGGGAAGAAGGGGTCTTGCGGGTTCGCATTCATCGTCCCGACAAGAAGAACGCCTTGACATTGGCGATGTACGCGGCGCTGACCGCCACCTTGAACGAAGCGACGGAAGACGCCACCGTTCGAGCGGTGGTGCTGACCGGCGGCGGCGACAGCTTCAGCAGCGGCAACGATATCGCTGACTTCCTGGCAACGCCGCCGACCGGCGAGGACAGCCCAGTCCTTCGATTCCTGACGGCACTGCGCCAGTTCGAAAAGCCGCTGGTCGCGGCGGTGAACGGCCTGGCGGTCGGTATCGGGGTGACGATGCTGCTGCACTGCGATCTGGTGTACGCTCGAACTGGGGCGACCCTGACGATGCCGTTCGTCAATCTCGGGCTGTGCCCGGAAGGCGGGTCCAGCCTGCTGCTGCCGCGCCGGCTCGGTTACCCGCGGGCGGCGGAGCTGTTGTTGCTGGGCGAGCCGTTCAGCGCCGAACAGGCACTGGAATGGGGCCTAATCAACGGCATCGGCGTCGATGCGGACGCAACCCTGGCGCTGGCCATGGACCGGGCGCGGCGGCTGGCCCAACAACCCGCGGCGGCGGTGCGCCTGGCCAAGCTGTTGCTCAAGCGCAACGAGACCGAAATCCTGCGGGAGACGATCACGCTGGAAGGTCGCTATTTCATCGAACTTTTGCATTCGCCGGAAGCGGTAGCGGCGTTGCGGGCCTTTGTGGAGCGTCGCCGGACGTGACGTCCGCTCGTCGCTACTCCCTTTCGTTCGCCAGCGCCAGTGTTCGGATCAGATCCGACAACGATTCAGCCTGAAGCTTTTCCATCACCCGCTTGCGGTGAATCTCCACCGTGGACAGGCTGATCCCAAGTTCAGCGGCGATCACCTTGTTGTATTGCCCGGCCGCGACGCGATCCAGCACCTCCCACTCGCGCGGCGACAACAGGGCCAGGCGCGCCGCGGCTTCGGCGCGTCGCGCCTGGCGCACCCGTTGGCGAACATCCAGGACCAGCGCCTCCCGGACCCGCTCCAGCAACAGCTCGCCCTGAAACGGCTTCTCCAAAAAATCGAAAGCCCCCGCCTTCATCGCCCGAATCGCCATGGGCACGTCGCCGTGGCCAGTCATGAACAGGATTGGGATGCGAGAGCCGCGCGCCCGAAGCTGTTTTTGCAGATCCAGACCGCTCATGCCCGGCATCCGCACGTCCAGCACCAGGCAACCCGGTTGCTGGACGCTGGTGGACTCCAGAAACACAGTAGCGCTAGCGAAGGTGGCCACCGCCAAACCGTCGGCGCGCAGCAGCAAGCTGATGGCGTCACGCACCGCCTGATCGTCGTCGATGACGAAAACCGTGGGAACAGCGTTCATGGGGCAGGTGACAATTCGTGGCTGGAGTGGACGGGTAGAGTGAAATGAAAGGAAAGACCGCGATCGGGATTCGCCGTCGCCCAAAGTTCCCCACCCTGGGACTCGATGATCGAGCGGCTAACCGATAGGCTCATTCCCATGCCGCTGGGCTTGGTGGTGAAGAAAGGCTGAAACAGTCGCGCGGCTGCTTCCTCACCGAGTCCCCGCCCGGTGTCGCGCACCGTGATCAGCACAGTGGATGGGCTGTCGAGAGTCGTGCGCAGAACCAACTCGCGCGGCTCCCCATCGGTTTCGTTCATCGCCTCGATGGCGTTACGAATCAGGTAAAGCACCACCAGTTGCACCTGAATGTCATCGGCTAGCACCATGGGCAGGGAGTCGGCCAGTTCCAGGCGTGGGGCCACTCCCGCCTGGCGCAGCTCCAGTTGCATGTAATGGATCACGGCGTGAATCAGGGCGTTGAGCTGGATCGCGGTCTGGACGGCAGGATGCTTGCGCACCAGGTCACGCAGTTGGCGGATGATGCCGCCGGCCCGCAACCCCTGGTTGACGACCTCCTCAAGCGCGCCGGTCAGCGCCCGGGGGTCGATCCGGTCCTTGCGCAACAGGCCCAGACAGGCCTGGGCATAGGCGACGATCGCCGCCAGGGGTTGATTGATTTCGTGGGCCAGGGTGGACGCCATTTCCACCGCCAGGCTGAGCCGAGAGGTTTTGGCCAGCTCCACCTGCTGCCGGCGCAACTGGTCCTCGGCCAGCTTGCGCAGGGTGATGTCCTCGGCCAGCCCGGCGATGCGATAAGCGTGACCCGCGGCATCGCGAATGGGGAACCCACGATCCCAAACCCAGCGCACCGCGCCATCCGGCCGGACGATGCGATATTCCTGGTCAAACACGCCCGACTCCAGTTTTTCGAGGTGGGCCGCGCGCACTCGCGGCCGGTCGTCGGGATGGACGGACTCGATCCATTCCAGCGGCCGATCCAGCAGACTTTGCGCGGGATGTCCCCAGATCTCCTCATAGACTGGACTGACGTAAAGCAACCGCTCTTCCGCGACTCCGTACACCCAGAATACTTCTCGGATGTGCTCGGTCAGTTGTCGAAACCGTTCCTCGCTGTCGCGCAGGGCGCATTCCACCTGGACACGAGCGGCGATTTGCGCTTCCAACGCCTGGTTGGCGGCCATCAGTTCCGCGGTGCGGGCCCGGACTCGTTCTTCCAGTTCGTCGTTGACGAGGGATGATCGGGTTTCGCTCCGGTTCGGGACTTCGTCCCGGGCGGTATCGACGAGACCGATGATTCGAGCAAGGACCGACCGGAAGCGACTCATGACGGCGCTGTCCCGCTAATCCGCCTCAAGGGGCAAGGGTTCGGTCGCATCCTTGGAGACGGTGGCGACCGGCAGGGTGAAGTGGAAGGTGACGCCAGGGCCGGTGTTGGGCGTCGCCCACAGCCGGCCGCCGTGCGCTTCGACGATGGATTGGCTAATCGACAGTCCCAGGCCAAGCCCGTCGGGCTTGGTGGTGAGAAAGAGTTGTGGCAGGCAGGCGAGCACCTCCGGCGCCAGGCCCGGCCCGGAGTCCTGGACCGCGATCTTGACCTCCATCGAATCGGCGCGGGCGGCGATCGTTACGGCGCCGCCCTCCTGTCCGGGGTTGGCGCTCATGGCGTCCATGGCGTTGCGAACCAGATTCAGAATCACTTGTTGCACTTGCAGGATGTCGACCAACACCCGCGGCAGATCCAGCGCGATGTCGTAACGAAGATCGATCCGGTGGCGCCGGGCCTCCAGGTTCAGGAAGTCGGCGATGTCCTTGAACACGTCGTTCGGCCGAACCACGGCGTATTGGGGTTTCGTCTGGCGAGCGAAATGACGGATCCGGTGAATGATGGCCTGGGATCGGGCGCCTTGAGCGGCGATCTTTTCCAGGGTGTCGCGCGCCTCGGCGACGTCCAGCGCCTCGTTACGCGCGCGGGTCAACCCCGCTTCGGCGTACAGGGTGATGGCGGTGATGGGCTGGTTGATCTCGTGCACCAGGCTGGACGCCATTTCGCCCAGGGTGTTGAGGCGCGAGGCGTGGGCCAGCAGGGCCTGCTGGCGGCGCGCGGCCTCGGCCATGCGTTCTTGCTCCAGGACGCCGCCGACCCACTGGGCCATGATTTGGATCAGTTCGCGGTCCACGGTGGTGAACGGCGTCGTCCGCGGTTTGAAGTCGGAAAAGTTCAATGTTCCATACAGTTGATCGCCGACCCAGACCGGAACGCCCAGATAGGCTTCCAGCCCAAACTTCCGATAACACGGATGCTGGCGCCAGGGACCGGACGAGGCGTGCTCGAAACCCAGGAGCGCTCGGGCGCGCAGGGTATCCTGGCAGTAAGTGTCGCTCAGGGCGAGCGTGTCGCCCTGAGCGACTTCGCTGCCAGGCGCCAGGACATGGACGACTTCGTAGCGTTCGCCATCAATGTGGCACAGGATACCGATCGTCATGCCGAAACGTTGGCAACCCATCGCCAGCATGGCCTGGATCCGGTCCCTGGCATGGCGGCGCGGGACGGAGATTACCTCGTACAACTGGCGCATGGCGGCCACGCTGTCGCGCAGCGCCGCCTGCTGGTCGGCCAGTTGCTGGTTGGTGGCCTCGGCCTGTTCCTTGGCCTTGGCGCAGGATTGGGCCAGGTTCAGGTTTTCCGTCGCCAGCCGCAGCGAATGGGCGAGCGTCCGGTGAAAGCGCTGGGCGGTCGCCAGCGCCAGCAGGAGGTAAAGCACGCCGGCGGCGCCCATGGCGACGCGCGTCGGGTCGTCGCGCAGCAGCAGCCAGAGCACCGGCGGCAGCCCGAGGGGCAGGGCGTAAGCGGCATAGGCGCGCAGGACCGAACTCATGGTGAAGACGCCACCCATGAGCATGCCGCCCAGGATCAGGGCGATGAAGGCGTCGTGGACCCGCGACGGCGACCAGGCCAGCAGGATGACGCACCCCCCCCAGCAAACGCCGCTAGCGGCGCAGGCCCACATGTAGCGGGTGGCCCAGCGTTCGGCGGCGGGGTCCGGAACGGCGCGGCGCCGAAAAGCCACGATCAGGGCCAGCCGAATCAGGACGGTGACCACCAGCGCCAGCAGCCACCCGACCAGGACCACCCACGGCAGGGCGTTCCACAGCGTCAACACCAGCAGCGGAGCGATCAACAGACTGGCCATGATTCCCAATGGGGCCTGCGCGTACAGCAATTCGACCTGCTCGTCGCGGAGGTCGCGCGGGCGCCGATCAGCGGCGAATTCGGGACACACGGCGATTTCCGCGAGTGAGAGAGGGGAGTGGCTCTGGGCGGGGCGCGGTTCGAGCCTCCAAGGCAGGATAGTCGGGTACGACCGTGAATTCTCCTTCGATGACGGTGGGAGCGGCGCATTGCGCCCGTTGCGCCAGGCGGCGCAATCGCCACCACAGCCAGCCGGCGAACCCCAGGCCCGCCACCATCAGAACGGTGAGCAGCAAAGAAGCAATGGCGAAACCGGCCACGACCGCCACGACGGAAATCAGGGCCAGTCCCAGACGGCTCAACAAAGAAGTTTTGGGAAGGAGCGACGGCTTCATGCGCGGGCGATCCAGAACCACCAGACGATCAGGCCGATCAAGCCCAATCCAGCAAGGTTGACGAGCAGAGTGGTCATTGAGAATTTCCTCGTTGTTGGCTCCCGCCGCTTTCCCTGAAAGGGCGCGATCAGGGGTGAGGAGGCTGAAAACCTCGCAGCCGGTTGGCGTTGCTGACGACGGTGAAGGACGACAGGGCCATGGCGGCGCCGGCCAGCATGGGGTCGAGCAACAACCCGGTCACCGGGTAGAGCGCGCCCGCCGCCAGCGGAATTCCCAGAATATTGTAAAGGAAAGCGCCGACTAAATTCTGCCGAATATTACCCAGCGTGGCGCGGGAAATGGCAATGGCGTCGGCGACGCCATGCAGGGAACCGCGCGCCAGGGTGATACCGGCGCTTTCGATGGCGATGTCGGTTCCACCGCCCATGGCCAGGCCGACATCGGCCCGGGCCAGGGCCGGCGCGTCGTTGATGCCGTCGCCGACCATGCCGACCACCGCGCCCTCGGCTTGCAGCCCGGCGATGATGTCAGCCTTGGCGGTGGGCAGCGTTTCGGCGAACACGGTCTCGATACCCACTTGGGCGGCGATCGCTTGGGCGGTGGCGGCGTGGTCGCCCGTCAGCAGCGCCACGCGCAGGCCCAGTTCCCGCAGCCGGGCGATGGCGGCGGCCGAATCCGGCTTGGGCGGATCGGCGATGGCCAGAAGGCCGGCGGGCCGACCCTCGACCGCCACGAACACCGGCGTCCGGCCCTGGGCGGCCCAGCGCTCCGCCTCGGCGCGCAGTGGCGTGGCGTCGATCCCGTGGTCTTCCAGCAGGCGACGATTGCCGACCAGCAGCGCCCGGCCGGCCACCGCGCCGCGCGCCCCCTGGCCAGCGACGGCCTCGAAGCGCTCCGCCGGAGGAATGGTCAGACCCCGCTCGCGGGCGGCGTTCACGATGGCCTGGGCCAGCGGATGCTCGGAACCGGCTTCCAGTCCGGCCGCCAGCCGGAATACCTCCGCCTCCTCGAATCCCGGTGCGGTCGCCACGGCGGTCACGGTGGGTCGGCCGGTAGTGACGGTGCCGGTCTTGTCCAGGACGATGGTCGTCAACTGGCCGGCCCGTTGCAACGCCGCGCCGTCGCGGATCAGGATGCCGTGTTCGGCGGCCTTGCCGACCCCGACCATGATCGAGATCGGGGTGGCCAGCCCCAGCGCGCAGGGACAGGCGATGATCAGCACGGTCAGGGCCGTGACCAGCATGAACCCGGCGCGCGGCTCCGGGCCGAAGTTGAACCAGGCCAGCGCGGTGAGCACGGCCACGATCAGCACCGAGGGCACGAACACGGCGGCGACCCGGTCGGCCAGCCGGCCGATCGGCGGCTTGCTGTTCTGCGCCTGGCGCACGCTGGCGATGATATGGGCCAGCACCGTATCGGCTCCGACCCGGGTGGCGCGAAACACGAAGCCGCCCCCCTGGTTCACCGTGCCGCCGGTAACCGGATCGCCGCCGCGCTTGGTCACCGGCAGCGGTTCGCCGGTGAGCATGGCTTCGTCGACGGTGGACTGGCCGACGACCAGTTCGCCGTCCACCGGAATCCTCTCGCCCGGCCGCACCCGAATCAGGGCGCCGACGCCGAGGGCGGCGATGGGAACGTCTCGCTCCTGGTCGCCCTCGATCAGGCGGGCGGTTTTCGGTTGCAGACCGAGCAGGCGCCGGATGGCGGCGGAAGTCTTGCCGCGCGCCCGGCTTTCCAGGGCGGAACCGAGATTGACCAGGGCAATGATGGTGACCGCCGCCTCGAAATAGGCGTGGCGGGCCAGACTCGGTACGCTGGCGGGGAACAGGACCACCAGCATGGAATAGAACCAGGCCGAACCCGTGCCCAGCGCGATCAGGGTGTCCATGTTGGCGTTGTGGTGGCGAAACTGCCGCCAGGCGCCGACGAAGAAGTGGCCGCCGCTGTAAATCATCGCCACCAGGGTCAACAAGCCGGCGGCGATCCAGAAAGCCTGACCGGCGGGCGTGGCCAGCGCCGGCAGCCAACCGGCCATCTCCCCCGCCATCAACGGCGCGGCCAGCGCGCCGGCGACCACCGTGTTGCGAATCAGCCGTCGGCCATGCATCTGCTCGGCGGCCTCGCGCTCGGCTTCGGCGCTGGCCTCGTCGCGCAGCTCGGCGGCGTCGTAGCCGGCCGCCCGCACCGACTGAACCAGCGTCGCCATGGGGACGCTTCCCGTGACCTGGGCGGTGCGATCGGCGAAATTGACACGGGCTTCGGCCACGCCGGGCGCGGCGCGCAGGGCGGTTTCCACAGCGGCGACGCAACCGGCGCAACTCATGCCGGTGATCGCCAGGCGACGATGGGATGGGGGCGTGGCGGTCATCGGCAGACTCAGGGCAGCGGGGCATGGAGTTTGGAAAGAGGATGGTAGGATCGACACCTGAAAATTCGGCGTGTTCGACGGATGGGTTGCGGCGAATCCCGATTCAGGTGGGCAATGATCGAGTTCGCAAGGTTCGGCAAGGGGGGTGGATCGCCCGCCTTGCCGACTCGTCCGGTTGGTTTTGCCGCCCCACGCTTGGGAATTGCTACAATTCTCATCAACCACCCTTCCGCCGTCCGAGGACCACTCCATGCCCCAAGCCAATCCCCTGCGCCTCCTGAACGCCGCCGGTCAGAGCGTCTGGTACGACAATATCCAGCGTTCCATGCTGAGTTCCGGGATGTTGGCGCGGTTGATCGCCGAGGACGACCTGCGCGGCATCACCTCCAATCCCACCATCTTCGAGAAAGCCATCGCCGGCAGCGGCGACTACGATGAGGCGTTGCGCCGCGAACTCCAGCGCGCCCCCCGCCAGTCCAGCCGCGACCTGTTTTTCGCCCTGGCCATCGAGGACATCCGCGCCGCCGCCGAGGCCCTGCGCCCGACCCATGACGCGACGGACGGCGTGGATGGCATGGTCAGTCTGGAAGTGTCGCCCGATCTGGCTCACGATGTGGGCGGCACGGTGCGGGAAGCGCGTGAACTGTTTGCCCGGCTGGCGCTGCCCAACATCATGATCAAGGTGCCGGGCACGGTTTCTGGCCTGCGCGCGGTCGAGCGGTTGATCGCCGAGGGGGTCAACGTCAACGTCACCCTGCTGTTTTCGGTGGAGCGCTATGTCGCGGTGGCCGAAGCGTACCTGCGCGGCCTGGAACAGCGTCGGGCCCAGGGCCTGCCGCTGGAGCGCGTCGCCTCGGTGGCCAGCTTCTTCGTCAGCCGGATCGACACGGCGCTCGATCCCATCCTGGCCCAGCGGCGGCCCGAGCTGCAAGGCAAGATCGCCAACGCCAACGCCAAGCGGGCCTATCGGGAATATCTGAACATTTTCGCCGGCCCGCGTTTCGCCGCCTTGCGCGCCGCCGGGGCGCGACCGCAGCGGCTGCTGTGGGCCAGCACCAGCACCAAGAATCCCGCCTATCCCGATCTGCTGTACGTGGACAATCTCATCGGCCCCGACACCATCAACACGATGCCGCCAGCGACCTACGCCGCCTTCCGCGACCACGGCGCGGTCGCCCCGACCCTGGAGCGGGACGTGGACGAGGCGCTGGCGCGCCTGGCGGCGCTGCCGGACCTGGACATCGACCTGGGCGCCGTCACCGACCGGTTGGAAAGCGATGGGGTCAGGGCCTTCGTCGAGTCCTTCGAGAATCTGCTCGCGGCCATCGAAGCCAAGACCCGCGTCTTGGGCCTCTAACTTCCCGCAACCACCCACGCTTTCCGTGGATATCACCCTCCCCTGACCCGGAACCGACCGCCCATGGCGAAAAAAATCCACTACCACATCACCGTCGACGCGCAGGCCTTTTTCTTGGAGGAGCAGTCCAACCCGGATCGAGACCGTTACGTATTCGCCTACACGGTCCAGGTTCTGAACCAGGGCAACATCGCCGCCAAGCTGCTTAGTCGCCACTGGATCATCACCGACGCCAACGGGAAGGTCGAGGAGGTGCGCGGCGAGGGCGTGGTCGGCGAACAGCCCTATCTGCGGCCTGGCGAGGGTTTCCGGTACACCAGCGGCACGATTCTGGAAACGGCGGTCGGCAGCATGAAGGGCAGTTATCAGATGCTGGCCGATGACGGGGTGACCTTCGACGCCGACATTCCTCCCTTCGTGCTGTCGATTCCCCGCACCCTGCACTGAGAGGCTGTCCAAAAGCCGTTCTCTTAACTCAATGACTTACCGGCTAAAGCCGGTAGGTTGTTAGGGGCGTAAACGCCCGTTCAGACTAAAGTCAGGTCAGGTTGCGAATGAATCCGCCTGAAGCTCATTCCGCCGGCGTCGGTGGCTCATCCCAGACCGGGAAGGCACCCGATCCGTCCTCTTGCTCTTCGATATAGCGTCTGACTTGTTCTTCCGTCACCGCCCCCACCGTCACACAGAAATACCCTCTCCCCCACAGGGGTTGACCCCAATACCGCTTCTGCAACTCCCGAAATTCCCGCTGCAACCGATAGGAGGACTTACCCTTGAGGTATTGCAGCATCTTCGCCGGTGACCGGTAGGTTGGAGCACTCACCAAAAGGTGGATATGATTGGGGCGAATATTCCCCTGCACGATCACCATGTCGTGTTCCGCAGCGACCCTCCGCAACACCTCCCGGAGCCGTAACCCAATCTCCCCACGCAACACCGGATACCCCTACTTCAAGTCTTCCATACCCTGTGGTACTTCAGGTCCGTGACCGTGTGGGCACCACGCCGATACCGCCCTCGATCCACCATCCGCTGTTCTCGCTCAAGCTCTGGTCCTTGACGAAGGGCACGTGCTAAAGACGTTTCCGCCTAAAGGCGAAGGTTTATATCCTATTGTTTGGAAATCAATGCCGGGCAGGTTGCTGCTCACCGCGCCGCCGCCACCGCCGGCCTTGGTCACAGAAAGCAAAGAATACTGTCCGCCGCGCACCAACCGCACGGCGTAGTCGCTGCCCTGGAAGCTGGCGTAGTCGTTGCCACCGTAGAAGAACACGTACCACGCGTTGTCGGCATTGGGGGCATAGGCGACGCCGACCAGAAGTAATCCGTTGGTGGCGTATTGGGGAAAACCGTGGCGTTGATCGCCGGATTCCAGTTGCGCTGTTCGACAATTGAGTTCAGTTCTTTCTGGTTGGGCAAGCGCCAGTCGCTGAACCCGGCGAAGGTACTGGCTGGACCCAGTTGCAGCGCCGCCGACCAGGTGTAAGCGTCAGCCACACTGGTATTATCGACGCAAGTGGCGCCGTTCCAATCCCAGCCCTCGTGGCAACGCTTCCAGGTCAGGCCGGTTTTTTTGTGGTAGGCGGTGCCGTTCGTATTATCCAGAGTGAAATCGCCGTCCGGGGTGGTGGCGGTGACATTAGGGTTAAAGTTGGGGTTGGTATCCGCCCACGGGGCGGTAGCGGGCCAGATCAGTAACGCTGGCGCTCCCAGGAGGACCAGACGGCAAAGGGTCGTGATCTTCATCAGGTGACTCCAGTGTAGTCGAAGGAGAGCTGGCCCGAACGAGGGGGTCTGGTCGGGGTTTGAGGTTGCGGATCGGGGGGTCGGGGTGAGTGATTCGGGACGCGGCTGGCCGCCAGATCAGCCGCAACACCCGACGTTTCAGTCCGCCGCGCAAATAGCCTTCTTCGGCGATGAAGCGGTGGGCGATGCCCTGGCGGCGCAGTTGCCGGCGCAAGCCGGCCAAGGCTTTCAACGGCAGGCGAAATACGTGGGTAAAACCGGGCCGGGCCGCCGGCTTGGCGCGGGGGCGCAGGGCGCGCAACCGGTCGCGCGTGGGCATCCGCCAGTCGCTAAAGCCGCAGAGCTTGGGATTCAAGGCGTTAACGGCGGCAGTGTAAGCCTGGGTGTTGCATTGGTTACCGAGAAAACCGCCGCAAGTGGCGCCACCCGTGGAACCCGCATCGCCACCATTGGTGGCGGGGTCCGGGTTGTACCAGATATAGGTCCAACCCTTGTCGCGCAAGCCGTTGTCGTCGGTCTTGATCTCCCAGACCCGCCCAGTCACGTTGTCGCGCACGCAGTCCCACGCCGGCGCGCTGGCGTCCAGCGGCTTACCATCGCTGTCCAATTTGGTGAAGTCGAATCCGGCGGGGCCAGCGCCAGCCTTGCCCAAGCCGGACTGCGCATCGCGGCCCGTTTCGGCGTCCTGGCGGGGAAAATCGGTTTGCGAGCAGGGTTGACCGTTCTGGGTGAGATTGGCGCATTTGATGACGCCGGTATCGTTCAGCCCGGCGGCAACGGCCAAACCGGGCAGCAGCAACGCGGCCAAGCGGCTCGCGCGGGCAATGCGTAAACGAGTCATGTCATGCTCTCCGTGATCTGGATCATCGGTCGGACGCCACCGGGCGGGAAAATGGCGGGGAAGCGACGGTTATCTTGAAAATGAGTCTTAAATGTAGGGGGGTACACAAATCAATATTGAGGCACTGAGACAAAAAGAACTGAAGGCACTGGAAAAATCGTGCTGATCGAGGTGCATTTCAAATGCTATGAATCATCAAAGTGTAATCTAATAGAATCGTCTGTATAGAAATGGGAAGATGTACCCCTTGGAGAACCCCATGCGCTTTTTCAACACCGCCGGGCCGGTTAATCCGGCCGATCATTATTGTCTCGATCCCTTGCGCCGGATCGACCTGGATGCCCTGTTGCCGCTGATTGAGCAGAAGAAGTATTTCGTCCTCCACGCCCCCCGCCAGACCGGCAAGACCAGTTGCCTGCTGGCGCTGCGCGAGTATCTCAACGCCGGCGACCGCTACCGTTGCGTCTACGTCAACATCGAAATCGCTCAGGCGGCGCGTGAGAAGGTCAGGGAGGCGATGCGGGCCATGCTCTATGCCTGTCGGATGCAAGCGGAAAGGATATCGGCTGACCTGGCGCAAGTGGCCACCGAGCCATTACTGGAGCGGGCCGGCGAGTATGGCGCGCTGCAAGCGTTACTCAGCCGCTGGAGTCAAGTCAGCGACCGACCGCTGGTGCTACTGCTGGACGAAGTGGACGCCCTGATCGGCGATACTTTAATCACGGTTCTACGCCAATTACGAGCCGGCTACGCCGACCGCCCGACCAGCTTTCCCCAGAGCATCCTCCTGTGCGGGGTGCGCGACGTGCGCGACTACCGGATTCATTCCGGCAGCACGAAGGAAATCATCACCGGCGGCAGCGCCTTCAACATCAAGGCCAAATCGCTACGGCTGGGCAATTTCACCGTGGACGAGATGGCCGCGCTCTATGCCGAACATACCGCCGAGACCGGCCAGCCGTTCACCGACGACGCCCTGGCGCGGGCCTGGGACCTGAGCCGGGGCCAGCCGTGGCTGGTCAACGCCCTGGGCTACGAGACCTGCTTCGAGCTGCCCGCCGGGCGGGACCGCCGCCAGCCCATTACCGCCGACTTGCTGGACGAGGCCAAGGAGGCATTGATCCTGCGCCGGGAAACCCATCTCGATCAGTTGGCCGAGAAACTCCGGGAGGCGCGTGTGCGGCGGGTGATCGAACCGCTGTTGAGCGGTGAGCAACTGCAAGCCGCCGCCAGCGATGAGGATGTTCAGTACGTTTTGGATTTGGGACTGATCGACCGCATCAACGGCCACCTGGCCATCGCCAACGCCACCTACCGCGAAATCATCCCCCGGCAACTGACCTACGTTCAGCAACTCGATCTCGAAGCCAGCCAGCAAACCACCTGGTACTTGCGTCCCGACGGCCGACTGGACGACGATAAATTACTGGCCGGCTTCCAGGGCTTCTTCCGCGAGCATGCCGAACACTGGCTGCAACGGTTCGACTACGCCGAAGCCGGCCCGCAACTGCTATTGCAAGCCTTCCTGCAACGCCTCGTCAATGGCGGCGGGCGGGTGGAGCGCGAATACGGCCTGGGCCGGGGCCGCACCGATCTGCTGGTGCTCTGGCGTTATCCCGGCGGGGTGCAAAAAATCGTGATCGAGCTGAAAATCCGGCGCAAAACCCTGGAGCGCACCCTGGCCGAGGGGTTGGAGCAAACGGGGCAATACCTTGACCGGCTGGGCGAAAGCGCTGGCCATCTGGTGATCTTCGACCGCAGCGCCCGGCCGTGGGACGAAAAAATCTACCGCCGTGAGGAAACCCATCAGGGCCGACGCATCATCGTGTGGGGGTGCTAAACGCCCCCCTCAGTTCCGTGCTGGAACGCCTAAGAGGCGTTTTTAGACCGCTTCTAACAGAGTACTGTGCTATGCCGTCTGAGCGGGAAAGTCGAGCCACGCTGCGCTATACCTACACCCTGTTTGCGCCGGTCTACGATGCGTTCGTGGCCCCATTCACCGCGAGGGCGCGACGGGATAGCTTGCGGCGCCTGTGGGAGGGACCGCACGCCGAGGTGTTGTTGGTCGGTATCGGCAGCGGGCTGGATCTGCCGCTGCTACGACAGGGACCGCACTACACGGGCATTGACCTGACGCCGGCGATGCTGGCGCGCGCCCGGCGCAAGGCCGCTGCCCTGAATCTGGACATCCGGCTTGACCAGGGCGACGCCCGCCGCCTGCCCTATGACGACGCCGCATTTGAGGCCGTGGTGCTGCATCTGATCCTGGCGGTCACGCCCCATCCCGAACAGGTGCTGGCGGAAGCGGCGCGGGTGCTGCGGCATGGCGGGCGGGCGCTGATCCTCGACAAATTCCTGCACCCCGGTCAGAAAGCGCCGCTGCGGCGGCTGGTCAGCCCGGTGCTGGGGCTGTTGGCCACCCGCACCGACGTGGTGTTCGAGGACGTGCTGGCCCAAACACCGGAGCTGGAGGTCGCATCCGACCAGCCCGCGCTGGCCGGCGGCTGGTTCCGGCGCATCGAGTTGCGTAAGACCGGGTTGTGAAACGGGCGCCAGGCTATTCCGGTTGGCGACCTCGCCCTTGATAATTACTCACCTCGCCCGCATTTAAGGTGCAAGTCCCCTTAGCCGCGGAATCATCATGACCGATCACGAAGCCGAAGCCCTTGAAGTGGAAGTCGTGCGCGAGGACGACGAGCGCGAAGCGCCCGCCAACAATAACACCATCGTCGCCGCTGCCGACATTCTACCTGTCACTCTGTATCTACTGCCGCTGTCCGAGCGGCCGTTCTTCCCAGCCCAGGCGTTGCCGCTGCTGCTCAACGAGGAGCCATGGCTGCCCACCATCGAGGCCGCCGCTAGCCGCGAGCAGCGGGTCATCGGCCTGATCCTGGTCAAGCCCGACAGCGCGGAAAAGGCGGGACCCGACGATTTTCACGAGGTTGGCACCGCTGCCCGGATGCACCAGTTGGCTCGCAACGACGGTCGCCTGCAATTCATCGCCCAGGGTCTGAAGCGGTTTCGCATCGTCAAGTGGCTGTCCCAAGAACCGCCCTATCATGTCCAGGTTGAGTACCTGAGCGAGAACGACGCGGCCGATGTCGAGGAATTGCGGGCCTACTCGCTGGCGGTGATCAACACGTTGAAGGAGCTGATCCCGCTCAATCCGTTGTATTCCGAGGAACTGAAATTCTTCCTCAACCGCTTCAACACCCACGACCCTTCGCCGCTGGCCGATTTCGCCGCCAGCCTGACCACGGCGACCAAGGAGGAATTGCAGGAAATCCTGGCCACCGCGCCGATCCTGGAACGGCTGAAGAAAGTCATCGTCCTGATCAAGAAGGAACTGGAAGTCGCCAAGCTCCAAACCCACATTCGCAAGCAGGTCGAGGAGAAGATGAGCGAGCATCAGCGCAAGTTCTTCTTGCGCGAGCAGCTCAAGGCCATCCAGCAGGAACTCGGCATCGCCAAGGACGACCGCACCGCCGACGTCGACCGTTTTCGCGAGCGGCTGACCAGCCGGCAGGTACCCGAGGCGGCGCTGAAGCGGATCAACGACGAACTGGACAAGCTGGCGATCCTGGAAACCGGCTCGCCGGAATACGCCGTCACCCGCAACTATCTGGACACGATGACCGAACTGCCGTGGGGCATTTATTCGACCGATAATCTCAACCTCAAGCACGCGCGGGAAATCCTGGATCGCGACCACGACGGGCTGGACGACGTCAAGGATCGCATCATCGAATTCCTGGCGGTGGGAGCATTGAAAGGTCAGGTCGGCGGCTCGATCATCCTGCTGGTCGGTCCGCCGGGCGTCGGCAAAACGTCCATCGGCCGCTCGGTGGCCGCCGCGCTGGACCGCAAGTTCTACCGGCTGAGCCTGGGCGGGATGCGCGACGAGGCCGAAATCAAGGGCCATCGCCGCACTTACATCGGCGCCCTGCCCGGCAAGTTCATCCAAGCCATCCGCGACGCCAAGACCGCCAATCCGGTGATCATGCTCGACGAGATCGATAAGATCGGCGCGTCGTATCATGGCGATCCGGCCTCGGCGCTGCTGGAGGTGCTCGACCCCGAGCAAAACACCGAGTTTTTGGATCACTATCTGGACGTGCGCTTTGATTTATCCAAGGTGCTGTTCATGTGCACCGCCAACCAGCTCGACACCATCCCGGCCCCGCTGCTCGACCGGATGGAGACCATCCGCCTGTCCGGCTACATCACCGCCGAGAAGCTGCAAATCGCTCGCAACCACCTGTGGCCCAGGCTGCTGGAACGCAGCGGGCTGGCGCGCGACCGAATCACCCTTGGCGAGGAAGCGCTGCGCCAGATCATCGAGGGCTACGCGCGGGAAGCGGGGGTGCGCAATCTGGAAAAGCAACTGGGCCGGATCGTGCGCAAGAGCGCGGTGCAAATCGTTGAGGGCCGCGAGGGACCGATCACGGTGGAGCCAGTGGATTTGGACGGCTACCTGGGCAAACCGCCGTTCAAGACCGAAACCCCGATGACCGGTGTCGGCGTGGTGACCGGCCTGGCCTGGACCGCCATGGGCGGCGCGACGCTCAACGTCGAGGCCAGCCTGGTCCATACCAAGAATCGTGGTTTCAAGCTGACCGGCCGTCTGGGCGAGGTGATGCAGGAATCGGCCAACATTGCCTACAGCTATCTCAGCGCTCATCTGGAGGAGTATCAGGCCGATCCCAAGTTCTTCGACGAGGCATTCGTGCATCTCCACGTCCCGGAAGGGGCCACGCCCAAGGACGGTCCCAGCGCCGGCATCACCATGGCCACCGCCCTGTTGTCGCTGGCGCGCGGCCAGCAGCCGACCCGCCCGCTGGCGATGACCGGCGAGTTGACCTTGACCGGGCAGGTGCTGCCGGTGGGCGGGATTCGCGAGAAGCTCATCGCCGCCCGCCGGGTGGGTATTCACGAAATCATCCTGCCGGAAGGCTGCCGCGGCGACGCCGAGGAATTGCCGGACCACATTCGGGAGGGGCTTACCCTGCATTTCGTCGAGCGATTCCGGCAGGTGGTGGATCTGGTGTTCACGTTGGAGCGAGCGCCATGAGAGGACCCTTGTGAGGATTCGCGACTGTTCGGCGGTCGTCCTGCTGTCACCCTTGTGCCTGCTGGCGTTGCTCCAGTGGCCCACCGCTGGCTGGAGCGCTTGCGACGATCCCCCGGCCCGGCGGGTCAACTGGCTGCACTGCGACAAGCAGGGGGCGGACTTGACCGGGGCGGACTTGCGCGAGGCGGTGCTGACCCAGACCAATCTGACCGCCGCCAAACTAGCCGGTGCGCGGCTGAGCGGCGCGGATTTGGGCGGCGCGACCCTCGGCCGGGCCGATTTCGCCGGCGCGACGCTGGTGGGAGCGCGGCTGGTCTCGGCCCATCTGGACCAGACTGTGTTGGTCGGTGCCAGCATGGCCGGCGCGCGGCTGGATCGGGC
Source organism: Candidatus Contendibacter sp. (assembly GCA_029624675.1). Lineage (GTDB taxonomy): Bacteria > Pseudomonadota > Gammaproteobacteria > Competibacterales > Competibacteraceae > Contendibacter. The sequence continues at coordinate 354,378 of JARSSP010000036.1, read as the reverse complement.
AGTGCTGACCCAGGCGAATTTGAGCAAGGCCGACCTCAGCGGCGCGCGGCTGTATCAGGCCGCTCTCACCGGCGCGGATCTGAGCGGCGTGAACCTGAGCCAGGCCACGCTGGCGCAAGCCGACCTGACCGACGCCAAGCTGCCGGGTGCGAACCTGAGCGGCGCGACGCTCAGCCGAGCCGTGCTGGAAAACGCGGTGCTGAGCGGCGCCCATCTTCATGGGGCCAAGCTGGACGGCGCGAATCTGCTGAACGTGGATTTCACCGGCGCCGACCTGGGCGAGGCCACCCTGGCCGATGCGCGCATCGACGGCGCGCGCTTTGCCGACGCCAAGCTCGACAGCACCATCTGGACCAATCGTCGCCGCTGCCCGCCGGGATCGGTGGGGGAATGCCGGTGAAAAGCGGCGGTTCAACCGCTATGCGACTGGCCGGCGCGCTGGGAACCGGTTGGGGAAAGCGGTTTTTCACGCTCCGCCGCTGGCCGATCAGCATGGCCGAAAAACCGGTTCCCAGCCCGGTTCCCTAGGAGTGGTCTCGGCTTCGGCGGCCACGCCCAAACCCACGACCGCGACCAATCTCTCTTCAGCCTTCCCTTCCTTCTGGATAGTCCGGTACAGCAACGGCAGTCGATCCCGCTCCCAAGGCGGAACGCCGGCTTCCTGCCACAGCTTTTTCAATTCCTGCCCGTGACGACGACCAGTGGGCCGGAAACGCTCGCCACCCTGGCGGAAACGCACGATCAGCTCGCCACCCGCCAGCGCCGTGGCCCGTAAGCCGGCGCCGCTGGTTTCCCGCAACGCCAATTCGCCGATGCCGGGCAATTCCAGCGGTGGATAACCGTTCGCGCCCGCGCGCCAGACCAAGCGGCGGCGCGCATCGTGGGGTACCAGCGGCGGCATGGCGTAGAGCGTATCCCGGTAGCGCCGGATTTCGCCGCCGGGCCAGTGGATGCGCGGTTGCCGGTCGTGCCTGGCGGTCAACCCGTCGCGCAGAACATGCTCCAGTTGCCGATGGTCCGGAATCGGCAAACCCAATTGCCGGAGCCAGTAGCGCAGCAGATTGCGCTGGCGGATTGCGCCCAGTTCCCGCAACGCCGGGAGATGCAGGCTATCGGGGCGATCCGTGCCGATCCGGGCCAAGTCGACGGTGGCTTCCATGTCGAACCAGGCAGCGGCTTCGGCGCACCAACGAGCGGAACGGGCCAGAGCGCGGTTCGCGGCCGGCCAACGTTCCCGGAGCAATGGCAGAACGCGGTGACGCAGATAATTGCGGTCGAAGCCGGCGTCGGCGTTGCTGGCATCCTCGATCCAGCGCAACCGGTGCGCCTGGGCATAGGCCAGCAGGTCGGCGCGATCCACGGCCAGCAAGGGCCGCAGCAGCCAGCCCCGGCCCAGCCGCGCCGCCAGCGGCATGGCGGCCAAGCCGTGCGGACCGGCGCCGCGCAACAATTGCAGCAACAGGGTTTCGGCCTGATCGTCGCGGTGGTGGGCGGTCAGCAACGCGGCGTCCGGCCCCAATTCGGTCGCGAGCGCGGCGTAGCGGGCGCGGCGCGCGGCGGCTTCGGGACTCTCGCCGGGTCCGGGCCGGGCGTCGACTCGCAGCGCGCGAAACGGAATGTCGAGCGCGCGGCAAACCTCGCCGCAGTGCTCGCCCCAGGCGGCGGAGGCGGTCTGCAACCCATGGTCCACGTAAATCGCCGCCAGCGTTCGTTCCGGCCAGCGGCCACGATGCGTCGCCAGGCCATGCAGCAGGACCTGGGAATCCAGGCCACCGCTATAGCCAATCACCAGGCGACGCGCTTGAGGATGCCTGGCGAGCAGCGTGTCCAGGCATTCGAGGAACGGGGGGGCAGGAAACGATGACAAGATCGAAGGAGACTTGGGAAATTCCTAATCCTTGCCCAGCAAGCTGTCCTTCCCCAGCAGGGCCGCCACGCTGCTCTGCCAGGATGACTGGGCCGAGGTTACCGGCTCGGTTTCCTTGAACACGCCATACGCCATCAACCGCCGATAGCGTTGTTCCAGCAATTCGTCCATGGTCAGCGCATCCAGTTGTCGCAACTGCTCGCACAAGGTGGCGCGCAGCGTTCCCGCCATCCACTCCAGGTCGCGATGGGCACCGCCCGCCGGTTCGGGCACAATGCCGTCGATCAGATGTAGTTTCAGCAGCCGTTCCGCCGTCAACCCCATCGCCTCAGCGGCGTCGGGGGCCTTGTCGGCGCTTTTCCACAAAATGGCCGCGCAACCTTCAGGCGAGATCACCGAATAGGTACCGTATTGCAACATCAGCACCCGGTCCCCCACGCCGACCGCCAGCGCGCCGCCGGAACCGCCCTCGCCGATCACCGTGCAGATCACCGGCGTTCGCAACCGGCTCATCTCGAACAGATTGCGGGCGATAGCCTCGCTCTGGCCGCGCTCCTCGGCGCCGATGCCCGGATAGGCGCCCGGCGTGTCGATGAAGGTCAGCACCGGTAGCCGAAACCGCTCGGCCAGTTTCATCAACCGCAGCGCCTTGCGATAACCCTCGGGGCGCGGCATCCCGAAATTGCGGTGGATTTTTTCCTTGGTGTCGCGGCCCTTCTGATGGCCGATCACCATCACCGGCCGACCCTCCAGCCGCGCCGGCCCGCCAATGATGGCGCGGTCGTCGGCGAAGGCGCGGTCGCCGTGCAGCTCCATGAACTCGGTGAACAGCCGCTCCACGTAGTCCAAGGTGTAGGGCCGCAGCGGGTGGCGGGCGATCTGGGAAATCTGCCAGGGCGTCAGGCTGGCGAAGATCGAATCGGTCAGCGCCTTGCTCTTGGCCTCCAGCCGGGCAATTTCGTCGCCGATGTTCAAATCCTGCTCGGCGCCAAGATGACGCAGCTCCTTCAGCATCGCCTCCAATTCGGCGACGGGCTTTTCGAAATCCAGGCAATTGTTCGGATTCATCGGTCGCGATCAATCCTTGTCGGGCAGACGCATTGCCAGATAAAGCGATTCGTTCTCGCGCCTCACCAACACTGGGACCACCCTGCCCTTGGGCAATTCCCGGGCCAACTCGACGAACTGGTTAGCGCTTTTCACTGACAGGTGGTTGATTTGCAAAATGATGTCGTCCGGATACAAGCCCGCGTTGGCGGCCGGACCCTCGTCCAGTGTGGTGACCAGCACACCCTGCTCTTCCGAGCCCAGATTGCGACGCTGTTCGTTGCTGAGGTCGGCGACAGTAAGGCCGAGGCGCGGATCGCTGTGCTCGTCCATGGTGGCGACCGGCTCTGGCGTCGTTTCCAGCCGGGCGATGGTGACCTTGATTTCCAGCGGTTCGCCGTTGCGCAGGACCGACATCGCCACGGTCTTGCCTACCGGCGTCACGCCGATCATCCGCGGCAAATGCGAGGAATCCTCGACCGGCTCGCCGCCATAGCGCAGGATAATGTCGCCCGGCTTGAACCCGGCGCTGGCGGCCGGACTGTCCGGCAGGATCTGCGCCACCAGCGCGCCGCGCGGCCGGTCGAGCTTGAAGGCCTCGGCCAGATCGTTGTTGACCGCCTGCAACAAGATACCCAGCCAACCACGGGTTACCTCGCCGGTCGTTTTCAACTGCTCGGCCACCTGCATCGCCAGCTTGATCGGAATGGCGAACGACAGTCCCATATAGCCGCCGGTACTGCTGTAAATTTGCGAATTGATGCCGACCACCTCGCCGCGCAGATTGAACAACGGGCCCCCGGAACTGCCGGGGTTGACCGCCACGTCGCTCTGGATGAACGGCACGTAGGCGCCGGTGGGTAAATTGCGACCCACCGCGCTGACGATGCCCTGGGTGGCGGTATGCTCTAGTCCAAACGGCGAACCGATGGCTAGCACCCACTCGCCCACCTCCAGCGCGTCGGAATCACCGATCTTGACCGCTGGCAGGTTCTCGCCCTCGATCTTGAGCAGCGCCACATCGGTCAGTTCGTCCACGCCGATCACCTTGGCCGGTCGCTCCCGCTGGTCGCTGAGCCGGACGATGATCTTATCGGCGTCTCGGGCGACATGGGCGTTGGTCAGGATATAGCCGTCCGAGGAAAGGATAAAGCCCGACCCTAGGGAATTGGCTTGGCGTTCGCCGGGCAATTCCGGGCGCTCCTGGAAAAAGCGCTTGAAAAATTCCAGATAGGGGTTTTCGGCGTCCGGCGGTTCCGGCAAGGTGGGGGTACGGGTCGCGCTCTTGCGGCTGGGCGCCTGGGTCGTGCTGATATTGACGACGGCCGGCTCATTTTGCCTGACCAGCTTGCGGAAATCCGGTAGCGGTTGCGGGGGATCGGCGGGCCGCGCTGGCGCGGCGGTCAGCCAGCATAGCACCACCAACAGCATGACCGGCTGGAGTGGAAAGCGGCGAGGGGGGCTCATGAAGACAGTGATCTCCTGGAATTTAAGGGTCGGGATACCGATGCGCGCGGCGTCATGCACAGGACCTGGCTCGTCGGCGAGGATCGAGAAGGGGAAACTAGGCCGAGCGCCCGAAAATCCAGTTCGGATACCCGGCGCCGATGCGATGCACTCAGTATAAAATAATCGCCAAGACTCGGATCAAACGAAAGGCTCGGATCAAACGAGCGAGCGGCGACCCCCGACGATCCAGCCGCCAGTCATCGGGGCCGGAGCGGACAGCGCCATCGAACGGGAACGGACATGGCGCGCAAACCCACGATCAACGAGGTAAGGCAATGGAACAGATTTCGCAACCGGTTATGACCGATCACGACAAGGCTACCCAATATCTCCGGGATCTGGCCGGCAAGCTGGTGGAATTGGACGGATCGGACCTATTCATCACCGCCGGCAGTCCGCCGGCGTTCAAGGTCAACCAGGAAATCCACCGGGTCGGCGATCAGAAGCTGCTACCGCAGCAGACGGAACTTCTGGTGCGCTCGATCATGAACGACCGCCAGACGCGCGAGTTCGACCGGTCTCATGAATTCAACTTTTCCCTGCATTTCCCCAATCTCGCCCGTTTTCGGGTGAGCGCCTTCACCCAGCGTGGCAGCGCCGGCATGGTCCTGCGGCTGATCAAACAGCGGATTCCAACCATCGAGGAACTCAACCTGCCGCTGAGCCTCAAGGACATCGTCATGCACAAGCGCGGCCTGGTGATCTTCCTGGGCGGCACCGGCTGCGGCAAGACGACCTCCCTGGCGGCGATGCTGGATTATCGCAACAGCCAGTGTCGGGAACACATCATCACCATCGAGGATCCCATCGAATTCTTTCACGCCCACAAGGAATCGCTGGTGGATCAGCGCGAAGTCGGCGTGGATACCGAATCCTACGAGCTGGCGTTGAAAAACACATTGCGGCAGGCGCCCAACGTCATCATGATCGGCGAGGTGCGGGATCGAGAGACCATGCAATACGCGATCAATTTCGCCGAGACCGGCCATTTGTGCCTAACCACTCTGCACGCTAACAATACCGATCAGGCCTTCGACCGCATCGTCAATTTCTTTCCGGAGGAGAAGCGAGCCCAGGTCCTGATGGATCTGTCGTTCAACATGAGGGCGTTCATCTCGCAACGGTTGCTGCCGCGCGAGGATGGGCCAGGGTTGATTCCGGCGGTGGAAATTCTGCTCAACACTCCACTGATGGCGGAATTGATCTTTCGCGGTCGGGTTAAGGAACTCAAGCCAATCATGGCTCGTTCCACCGACGTGGGCATCGTCACCTTCGACGACGCCCTGTTCCAGTTGTACGAAGCCGGTCGGATCAGCTACGAAACCGCGATTCGCCACTCCGATTCCGCTCACAACCTGCGGTTGCGAATCAAACTGGAAAGTCGTCGGATGCTGCCACCCATGGCCAGTGAGGGGGCGCTGCAAATCGAGAAAGAGAAAAAAGAGGAGGTGGAGGACAAGGGGAGACTTCTTTAATCCCGTGGACGTAAAAAAACAACATTGACAACAGTTTCCAAGCCGTCCTTTCTTTTGTAAGTGTAAGCCAACCGTTAAAAAGCTCTCTATTCCTACTCCTTTCCCGCCAGCGGGAGAGGAGTTTTTGTTAAACTCAAAAATCAGGGTTTTAAACCCTCAAAAATCAGGGTTTTCCTGATATCGCCGTGCCAACCAATCAAATACCCTTTATATCAACCCTAGTGAACCGAGGGCTGCCTGAACGCCCAAAGCCGGTGATTTCGGCCCTCTGTCTCCTTAATCGCCTTTCCCCAAGGAGTTCTCATGTTCCCCAGGCTTAGCATTCAAATTAAATATTCCTTCGTTTTTCTGCTGACCCTGTTGCTGATCGCCGCCGGGCTCTTGATCGGCACCTACAACCTGAAGGAACGCCAACTGCGCAACGAGGCCATGGCGGTGGCCGAACAGGTGGTTGCTTTCCGCGCCTGGGTGGCCGGCACTGGTGTGGTCTGGGTGGATCACCTGGCGTCGGAATTCCCCGATTTCCTCAGCAAGAAAGTCGTCACCGGCGCCAACGCCAGCGCCATTGAGTTTTACGCCAAGAATCCGGCCCTGGCGACCCGCGAGCTGTCGGCGCTGGCCAACAAAACCGCGACCCGCGCCACCTTCCGCGTCACCAGCGACGAATATCGCAATCCAGCCAACGCGCCGGACAATTTTGAGCAAGCCTCGCTTCGGCTCTTCAAAAGCGATAAGGAACGCAAGTACAACGATGGGCTGGAAGGCGGCTTTTACCGTTACAGCCAACCGATCTTCGTGCAGCAATCCTGCCTGAAATGCCATGGCGATCCCAAGGACGCTCCTCCGGAAGTCATTGAAAAATATGGCGATAAGGTGGCATTCGGTTATAAGGTCGGCGACGTGCGCGGCATCATCAGCGTCAAGCTGCCCGACGTAACCTTGACCGACGTGCTATCGAGCGTGCTCAACCCCTACACGCTGGGTCTGATCGCGCTGGCTTTCCTGCTGAACTTCTTCTATGCCCAACGAGCGATCATCGCGCGTCTCAAGATGCTGGCGAAGACCACCGAACGCCTTGCCCATGGCGAGCTTGACCTGCCGCTTGAAACCAGGCCAGGCAGCCGCGATGAAGTGGATTACGTGACGCGCGCCATCGATCTGTTGCGTAACAGCCTGGTGATCGCCATGCGGCGGCTCCAAAAAACTGGATCGTGAACAATCAATCGTGATTTAGCGCAGGGGCGCGTGAGCCAAGCCTGTCTCTCCGCCCCGGTTCATGCCAACGAGGTATCGCCATGTCGTCCCAAGAGCTTTTGTCACTTCCAGCCATCGTTGCCCAACTACGAAAACTGTGCCGGGAAAAGCGTACCGGTACGCTGCTGATCAAGAACAACAGCCATTTATTAGGGCAAATCAGCTTTCGGGACGGTGAGATTGTCTCGCTATTTTCCCAAGGCAAACACGGCGCCGGCGCCCTGCCGTCATTACTGAATATCCAGCACGGAACGGTCGCCTTCTTCGATGGCAAGGTGTCGGTCAATAGCTCACTACCCTCCACCCTGGACATCTTGGAGTATCTGACCAATACCGCGCCCACCGCCACGCGGACGGATAATGGTAAATCGCAATCGCTTTCGGACCGTCCCCTGTCGAATGACGCCAAGAAAATTTTGGAGCAGATGCTCAAGGAATTTATCGGCCCCATCGCCAGCATGGTTTGCGCCGATCACTTTGGCACCATCGCCACTTTGGATGCCGCCATCCATGCCTTGGCCAAAGAAATCTTCACCCCAGCGGCGGCGGCCCAATTTCGCGAACTGGCGTACAAGCGGTTGGGCTGATCGTCTGGTATTCTCCCATTCGTCGGCGGCACGTTCGCGCCGCTACCCAAAGACTTGATGGTGGGGTAAAGTCTTCCAAAATAGCCGATAGATTGACCGGAGACACCCCCGAGGCCAGGATGCGGGATTATTGGATTGCACCTTCGATTCTTTCCGCCGATTTCGCCCGGCTCGGCGCGGAGGTGGATACCGTGCTGGCGGCGGGCGCGGATCTCGTCCATTTCGACGTGATGGACAATCATTACGTCCCCAACCTGACGGTGGGACCGATCGTGTGTGAGGCCTTGCGCAAGCACGGGGTCACCGCGCCCATCGACGCCCATCTGATGGTCAAGCCGGTGGACCGGATCATCCCCGATTTCGCCGCCGCTGGCGCCAGCTACATCACCTTCCACCCCGAAGCCAGCGAACATATCGACCGCAGCCTGCAAATCATCCGCGATTGTGGTTGCAAATCCGGGCTGGTGTTCAATCCCGCCACCCCGCTAGAATATCTGAAGTACGTGATGGACAAGGTGGACATGGTGTTGCTGATGGCGGTCAATCCCGGTTTCGGGGGCCAAAGCTTCATCAACGGCACCCTGAACAAGCTGCGCGAGGTTCGCCGGATGATCGACGCCAGCGACCATCCCATTCGACTGGAAGTCGACGGCGGGGTCAAGATCGACAACATCCGCCGGATCGCCGAGGCCGGCGCCGATACCTTCGTGGCCGGTTCCGCCATCTTCAACACCCCCGATTACCGAGCCACGCTGATGGCGATGCGCGCCGAACTGGCCCAAGCAAAATACCCGCCGCCCCATGCTTGAAAATATCACCGCACTGTTCTTCGACTTGGACGGCACCTTGGTGGACAGCGTCCCCGACCTGACCGCGGCGGTGAACGCCATGCTGCGGCAACTGAGCCTGCCGGCGCGCGAGGAAGCGCAAGTCCGGACCTGGGTCGGCAATGGCATGAACAACCTGATTCACCGCGCTTTGACCAACGACATGGCCGGACGAGCGGAACCGGAGCTGTTCACCCGTGCTCGCTCGCTGTACAAGACCGCCTACGCCGCGCATATCAGCGTCCATAGCAGCCTCTATCCCGGCGTGATCGAGGGTTTGGCCGAACTGCGCGCCGCTGGCTGGCCGATGGCCTGCGTGACCAACAAGCCGGCCGAATTCGCCTTGCCACTCTTGGACCGGCTGGGCATCGGTGGCTTTTTCACCACCGTGGTCGGCGGTGAATGCGCGCCCAATCCCAAGCCCGCCCCGGACGCGCTGTTGTTATGCGCCGAGCGGCTGGGCGTGCCGATCCGCCAGGGGCTGATGGTCGGGGATTCGCTCAACGACGTGGGCGCGGCCCGCAACGCCGGTTGTCCGGTGGTTTGCGTGCCCTATGGCTATAATCACGGCTACGATATCCACGACGCCCAGCCGGACGCCGTGATCGCTTCGATCGCGGATTTGCCTGCCCTGCTGCGTCAACCCGCCTGAATGAACAGCATCTCGCTTTCCTTCCTTTTCGCGCGCCCCAAGCCGGCCATGGACGACTTTCGATGGCGCCGTCCCACCTGACGCCATCCCGCGCCGCGCCATTTTCCGTTTTCGCTGTTCAAGGCTGCCCCTCATCATGAATCAGAACGAATTTCAGCGCCTGGTCGAACAAGGCTTCAACCGTATTCCGGTCGCCCGCGAAGTCCTCGCGGACCTTGATACTCCCCTCAGCACCTATCTCAAGCTGGCCGCCGCGCCGTACAGCTATCTGCTGGAATCGGTGCAGGGCGGCGAAAAGTGGGGCCGCTACTCCATCATCGGCCTGCCCTGCCGCAAGATCGTCCGGGTGCGCGGCCAGCGGGTGACCGTCGAGCACGCCGGCGAGATTGTCGAGGCGCTGGATTGCCCCGATCCGCTGGCCTGGCTCGAGCAGTTTCAGAGCCGTTACCGGGTGCCGGCGACCGGCGAGGGTCTGCCGCGCTTCATCGGCGGTCTGGTCGGCTATTTCAGCTACGACACCATCCGCTACATCGAGCCCAGGTTGGCCCGCTGCCTCAACCCCGACCCGCTGGACAATCCCGACATCCTGTTGCTGGTGTCGGAAGACGTGGTGGTGTTCGACAATCTGGCCGGGCGGCTTTATTTGATCACCCTGGTGGACCCGGCGGTGGAGCGCGCCTACTCCCGCGCCCAACAACGCCTGGACGACTGGAGCGAGCTGTTGCGCGCCCCGCGCTCGCTGTATGCGCCGTATCGCCCTCATCCGACCGCGCGGGAGATCGAATTCATCTCCGGCTTCACCCGGCAGGGTTTCGAGAGCGCGGTCGAGCGGATCAAGGAATACATCCTGGCCGGCGACTGCATGCAGGTGGTGCCATCGCAGCGCCTGTCGGCGCCGTTTCGGGCCGCGCCGCTGGATTTGTACCGAGCGCTGCGCGGCCTGAACCCCTCGCCTTACATGTACTTCTTCAATCTGGGCGAGCTGCACATCGTCGGATCCTCGCCGGAAATCCTGGCGCGGCTGGAGGATGGACTACTGACGGTGCGCCCCATCGCCGGTACCCGCCAACGCGGCGCCACCGAGGAACAGGATCAGGCATTGGAGGCCGAACTGCTGGCCGATCCCAAGGAACTGGCGGAACATCTCATGCTGATCGACCTGGGCCGCAACGATGTGGGGCGGGTCAGCGAGATCGGCAGCGTGCGGCTGACCGAAAAAATGGTGGTCGAGCGTTATTCGCACGTCATGCACATCGTCTCGAACGTCACCGGCCGCTTGCGTCCCGGCCTGACCGCCATCGACGCGCTGCGCGCCACCTTCCCGGCCGGCACGGTCAGCGGCGCCCCCAAGATACGGGCCATGGAAATCATCGACGAGCTGGAGCCGGTCAAGCGTGGCATCTACGCCGGTGCGGTCGGTTACCTGTCCTGGTCCGGCAACATGGACACCGCCATCGCCATCCGCACCGCCGTGCTCAAGGACGGATTGCTGCACGTCCAGGCCGGGGCCGGCATCGTCGCCGATTCCGTGCCGGAGAAGGAATGGGAGGAAACCATGAACAAAGGCCGGGCGCTGTTCCGGGCGGCGGCCCTGGCGGAGCGGGGGCTGGACGAACCGAGGACGGTGGGCGAGCGGTAGCCCGCTGTTTGTTCAGGCGAACAGAATCAGCAGCCACACCACGGCGGCGTTGAGCAGCGCCACGAACACCGCCGCCGAGCCGATGTCCTTGGCCCGGCCTGACAGTTCGTGGCGTTCCGGGCCGATGCGGTCGATGGCTGCCTCGATGCCGGTATTGAGCAGCTCAACGATGACGACCAGCAACAGACTGCCGATCAGCAGCACCCGCTCCACCGCGCCATCGCCCAGCCATAGCGCCAGTGGCGCGAACGCGGCGCACAGCAGCGCCTCCTGCCGAAACGCTTCCTCGTTGCGCCAGGCCGCTTTCAGCCCCGCCCAGGAATAGCCGGTGGCGTTGATCAGTCGACGCCAACCGGTATGGTTTTGGAAAGCCATCGTGGATCAGGATTCAGCCGGCCGCCAAGCCAGATCCATGTCGCGAGCGGCTCGCACCTCGTCCAAGCGCCGCACCGGCCGATGATGGGGGGCACCCTTGACCTGGTCGATGTGGGTTTCGGCTTCCCGCTGAATTTGCGCCATGGCCACCACGAACGCATCCAATTCTTCCTTGCACTCGGTCTCGGTCGGTTCGATCAGCAGGCATTCCGGGACCAGCAGCGGAAAATACGTGGTCGGGGCGTGAAAACCGAGATCGAGCAACCGCTTGGCGAAATCCATCGCGGTGACGCCCAACGTCCTGGCCTGGCGCTTGAGGGTAACGATGAATTCGTGGCTGGCCCGCCGTTGCGGGAAGGCGGGATCGAAACCCGCTTTCGCCAGTTCCGCCATCAGATAGTTGGCGTTCAGGGTGGAATATTCGGCGACCCGACTCATGCCGACGCGGCCCAGCATCCGGGCGTAGACGTAGGCGCGCAACAGCACCCCGGCGTTGCCCATGAACGCCGAGAGCCGACCGATGCTCCGGGGCCGGTCGGCCTCGCTCAGCCAGCGGTAACGCTCGCCCTCCTGGCCGACCATGGGAACCGGCAGGAACGGCTCCAGCCGGGCGTTGGCCGCCACCGGCCCCGCGCCAGGACCACCGCCGCCGTGCGGGGTGGCGAAGGTCTTGTGCAGGTTCATGTGCATCACGTCGAAGCCCATGTCGCCGGGCCGGGCCTTGCCGAGAATGGCGTTGAGATTGGCCCCGTCGTAATAAAGCAGACCACCAGCGGCGTGGACGATGGCGGCGATTTCGGCGATGTTGCGTTCGAACACGCCCAGGGTCGAGGGATTGGTCAGCATCAATCCAGCGGTTTGCGGTCCCACCGCCTGGCGCAGGGCGGCGAGGTCGACGTCGCCCTGGGCGTCGGTGGGAATTTCACGGACCGTGAAGCCGCACATGATGGCGGTGGCGGGATTGGTGCCGTGGGCGGCGTCGGGCACCAGCACTTCGCGGCGGGCGTGATCACCGTGGGCGACGTGATAGGCGCGGATCATCGCCATTCCCGCGAATTCGCCCTGCGCGCCGGCCATCGGCGTCAGCGAGACCGCTTCCATCCCGGTCACTTCCCGCAACATCTCCTGCAATTCGTGCAGGCAGGCGAGAAAACCCTGACTGACGGATTCCGGAGCCAGGGGATGGCGGCCGAGAAAACCGGGCAACAAGGCCAGCCGATGGCAGACCCGCGGGTTGTACTTCATGGTGCAGGAGCCGAGCGGGTAGAAATGGGTGTCGATGGAGAAATTCTTCTGCGACAGCCGGGTGTAGTGACGCACCGCCTGCAGCTCCGACACTTCCGGCAATGGCGCGGCGCGCGGGCGGCGCAACGACGCGGGAATGTCCGACAGTGCATCCTTGGAGGCGGGGGCGGGGGCAACCGCCCGGCGGCCAGGGCGAGACTGGTCGAAGATCAGCATGGATCGATCACTTCAGCGTTGCCAGCGCCGCTTCGTAGTCCGGTTCCTGGGCGATTTCCGGGACTAGTTCGACGTGGCGCACCACGTTGTTTTCGTCCAGCACCACCACGGCACGGGCGGTTAATCCGGCCAGCGGTCCGTCTTCCAGCAGGACGCCGTAATCCTTGGCGAATTTGCGCGAGCGCATCATCGACAGGGTGACGACATTGTTCAGCCCCTCGTTGCCGCAAAAGCGCTTCTGGGCGAACGGCAGATCGGCGGAGATGATCAGAATCACGGTGTCGGGGTGAGCCTTGGCGTGTTCGTTGAATTTGCGGGTGGACAGCGCGCACACCGGGGTATCGAGGCTGGGCACGATGTTCAGCAATTTCTTCTTGCCGACGAAATCGGCCAGGGTGACATCGCCGAGGCTGGTGGTGACCAGTTTGAAATCGGGAGCGATTGCGCCGACGGTGGGCAAATCGCCGTTGGTGTGGATCGGGTTGCCTTTGAAGGTCAGGGTTGCCATGAGTTGGATCCTCTGGTGGCGGGTCAGGGTATGGGATCGGCGAAAATCATTTGCGTTTTTAGCTTACCTGATTTCCCAGGCTTTTTTGGAGGGAGTCATCGCTACGGCAACATTCCCGCGTTCGCCGGCGGTCGGCTCCAAAACAGCGCGTGCAACCGCGCCAGCATCTCTGGGTCCGAGATCAGGTCGCGTTTCTGCACCGCGCTCAGACTGTCCGGCCCTTCCTCCTCCAACTGATGAATCAGACCTTCTAGGTAATGTCGGCGCCGCTTGCCCGGCGGCTCGCGCGGCGGCAGCAGCGACAGATGCAGCGCGTTGACGTAGGGATCGGTCAGCGCCTGGACGAAGCGGCTGGTGGGCCTCTCGCGCAACACCGGCAGGACCAGCTCGTCCTCCTCCAGATTTTCCGCCAGATAATCCAGCACCACCGGCGGTTCGGTTTCCTCCGGAGTCAGGAACAGGCCCAATTCCCGCGCCTGGCGCCCCAGGGCGATGCTGCTGGACAGCATGGAGACTGGGATGGCCAGCACCAGCCCCAGCAGCACCGGAATGAACCACCAAAAGAACGCCGGCACGTACTGGTAGCTCAGCACGCCGGCGACGATGCCGATCAGCGTTTGCACGCCGTGGGTCAGCGCCGCCTCCCGAAAACCGGTCATGTGATCGCCGCGCTGTTGCGGTGGCCAGCCAACGGCGCGGCGCATCAGGATCGCCAGCACGAACTTGGTCTGGAACAGCATCAACACTGGCGCGGTCAACACCGAGAACAGCGTCTCCAAGGCCACGCTCAGGGTGGCTTTAATCATCCCCCCGTAGGCACGGCGCAGTCGGCCATCCTTGAGCAGAAGCAACAGCGCCAGTCCCTTGGGCAGGAACAGCATGGTCAGCGTGACCAGCAGCACGGTGGTCATTTCCACGGCGAACGACACCGGCCATACCGGCGCCCAGTTCTCGCCAAAGAAGTACACCGGCTCATGCCGGGTCTGGAAATAGGCATCGATTCCGGTGGCGAGCAGGAACAGCAGCCACAACGGCGAGGCGGCGTAGGACATGACGCCCATCAGGAAATGCAGCCGACTCAGGGCATTGAAGCCGCGCGACAGCGCCAGCCGCAGATGCTGGAGGTTGCCCTGGCACCAACGGCGGTCGCGCTTGGCGTAGTCGATCAGGGTCGGCGGGATTTCCTCGTAACTGCCTTCCAGATCGTAGGCCAGCCACACCTCCCAGCCCGCCCGCCGCAACAGCGCCGCCTCGACGAAGTCGTGACTGAGGATGTCGCCACCGAACGGTTCGCGCCCCGGCAGCTTGGGCAGGCCGCAGTGGTCGAGAAACGGCTGAATCCGGATGATGGCGTTGTGACCCCAGTAGTTGCTCTCGCCCAACTGCCAATAATTCAGCCCAGCGGTAAACATCCGCCCGTACAGGCTGCCAGCGAATTGCAGGATGCGGGCGAATAGCGATTCACGGTTGATCGGCACCGGGGGAGTTTGCAACAACGCCACTCGGGGGTGGCGTTCCATGATCCGCACCATCTCGACCAGGGTTTCGCCCTTCATGATGCTGTCGGCGTCCAACACGATCATGTAGCGGTAGCGACCGCCCCAACGAGTGCAAAAGTCTTCCAAATTACCGCTCTTGCGGCTGGTGTTCTCCGGCCGGTTGCGATAGAAGATTCGCCCCTTGCCGTCCAGCGCCCGCACCATGTCTTGCCAGCGCAGTTCCTCCTCGACCCAAACGTCCGGATCGCGCGTGTCGCTGAGCACGAAGAAATCGAAGCCGGCGAGCTGGCCGGTATCGGCCAGGGACCGGTGAATGGCGCGCAGACCGGCGAACACCCGTTCCGAATCCTCGTTGTAGATCGGCATCAGGATCGCGGTGCGTGACGCGGGCGCGGCGGGATCGGACGCTAGCCCCGATTGGCGTGAGATCGCCCAGCGGTCACGACCAGTCAGAATCACGAAAAAGCCCATGAACGCGGTCCAGAACGAGATGCAGATCCAGGAAAACAGGATCGCGTACAGCACCAGCAAGATGAGTTCCATCGGGCTGAGACCATCGGTCTGAAACACGCTGACCATCAGGCCCATCGCGCCCAGGGTCGTCAGCAGCACCAACAAGAAGAACACGACGCGCCGCAAGGCATGTCCCATGATCGGGGGTTGAACGGTTTGGGTCATGACACGTCCAGGGAAAAGGGGGTTACCGCGGTTCAGGCGCGAGGTTGCGGACGCCAAAGTCGGCGCAGTGAAGCCAACGACCCGAACAACTCGATGCGTTGCGCCGGCATGGCACCGGGACTGGGCTCCGGTGTGGGCTCGGCACGGGCCGCGCGCAGGGCGTCCAGCACGGTGTCGGCCTCATCGGGCGCGGCGAACAGTGCCGCCGGCCAGTTCGGCGCGGCGCCACTCAGTAGCGCGGCCCGCGCCGCCGCCAGTTCCCGCGACGACCGGGGCAGATCGAGCGCCCGCGCCAGCCAATCGTCCAGCAATTCGCCGGCGGCAACAAGCGTCCGCGCCACCGCATCCAGCCCTGGCGCCTCCGGCGACTCGGTGGCGCGGCGCAGCGCCTGCTCGCTAAGAGCCGCGATCTGATCTGGATCGCTGACCCCCAGCGCCTGCCAATAGGCGCCGAGACGAGCGAGCACAAACTCGCTGGAAGGCGCTGGCTGCGCTGGCGGCAGATACGGCTCCGCGGCGCTTACTTTGCCGCGGTCCACTGGTAGCTCCAGGTTTCGGTCAGCACATCGTTGCCCAGTTTGAGGAAACCGCGCAGTTCCGATGGGGCGTCGCCTTGCGGCAGCAGCTCGAACGATAGGCGCCAGCCACGGGTTTGCGGGTTCTTGTGCACCACCACGTTCTGAATCTGGCCGGCCGAGCCGCTGACCACCCCTTCCACGGGAGCATCGTCCGCCAGCCTGGCCAGATTCTCGCCACCAAAATCGATGACGAATCGCCGCCGTTCGGCCTGCAAATCGCCCGCGCCGCCGGCGCCGACCCGGCTGGCCAGGGTGCGGCCACCCGACGACAGATTCGGCAGATCGAGGAAGAAGGACAGCCGGTAGCTGAATTCCAGCTTCTGGCCCGCCTCGACCGGCTTCTCGGGGGTCCAAAACGCGGCAATATTGTCGTAGCGCTCAGCCGTGCTGGGAATTTCGATCAACTGCACCGAACCCTTGCCCCAGTCACCCTGCGGCTCGACCCAAATGCTGGGTCGAATGTGATAGTGCGCCTCCAGATCCTGGTAGTTGTCGAAATCGCGGTCGCGCTGCAACAGGCCGAAGCCGCGCGGGTTGTTGTCCTGGTAGGCGCTGATGCGCAACCGGGCGGGGTTGTTCAGCGGCCGCCAGATCCATTCGCCGTTGCCGGTGAGCATCAACAGGCCATCGGAATCGTGCACCTGGGGGCGAAAGTCATCGAAGAACCGCTCGTTCATCGCGCCGTGATAGAACATGCTGGTCAGCGGCGCCACGCCGAGTTTCTGCACCTGCGCCTTGTCGCGGACGAACAGACTGGCCTTGACCTCGATCTGAGTGGCGACGCCCGGCTTGATGACAAAGCGATAAGCACCGGTCAGGCTCCGGCTGTCCATCAGGGCGTAGACGGTCAGCTCGGTAGCGTCCTTGGCGGGTTTTTCCAACCAAAACTCGCGGAAACGGGGGAATTCTTCGGGCTTGGGGAGGCCGGTGTCCACGGCTAGGCCCCGGGCCGAGAGGCCGTAATTCTGCTTCTGGCCAACCGCGCGAAAGTAGCTCGCGCCCAGGAACACCGCGACTTCGTCATAATGGCTGTCGGTGTGCAGCGGATACAGCACCTTGAAGCCGGCGAAGCCGAGGTCCTTGGGCAAGTTGTCGGGCACCGAGTTCTTGCCGTAATCGAACAGGTCGCTGGCGTATTCCACCGGCTTGCCTTCACCTTCGACGACCACGTTGATGATCACTGGTTCGAAAAAAAAGAATCCGAGCGGCGCGAACTGGATTTCGAATGGCAACCCCTCCGCGCGCCACAAGCTCCTTTCGGCCCGAAAGCGGATGTCGCGATACTGGTCGTAATCCAGATTCTTGAGAAAATCGGGCAGAGTGTTACTGGTCGTTTGGAAGGGTTGCGAGGCCATCACCTCGGCGCGGCGGCGAACGTCGGCAAAGTTGAAGCGCTTGGGCGGCGGAGTTGCGGCTTCGGCGGCTTCGGACGCGTTGGGTCCGCCAAAGCTCGCCACCGGACCTGTCCAAAGGCCCACCAGCAACGCAAGACTTAGCAGCATTCGAAAGTTCACGGCGTTACGGCTCCATCGTTGGGATGATCCGATCAGATTTGGGGGAAGTCTTTAAACGGGATATTGTATTGCTGTCCGGTCTTTCCGGCCATCCAGATTCGCGGCTTCGAGTGGCCGCGCGCCGTCGGCGGTCCCGAGCGTCCCGTCCATCTTGCCAACGTGAGGATGCCATGCAACTTCGTGAAACCGCGCTGTTTCGTCAGCAATGCTACATCGGTGGTTGCTGGATCGACGCCGATGGTGGCGCCGTCTCGACGATCATGAACCCCGCCACCGGCGAAACGTTGGGCCATGTTCCCGAACTGGGCGCGGCCGAGACTCGCCGCGCCATCGAGGCGGCTCACGCCGCGTTGCCCACTTGGCGGGCGCTGACGGCGTCGGCGCGGGCCGCGATCCTGCGGCGTTGGTTCGGCCTGTTGCTGGAACAGCAGGAGGGGTTGGCGATCTTGATGACCCTGGAACAGGGCAAACCGCTGGCCGAGGCGCGCGGCGAGATCGGCTACGCCGCCAGCTTCTTGGAATGGTTCGCCGAGGAGGGCAAGCGGGTTTATGGCGATATCATCCCGACACCGTGGCCGGATCGGCGGATTCTGGTGCTGAAGGAGCCGGTCGGGGTGTGCGCGGCGATCACGCCCTGGAATTTCCCGGCGGCCATGATCGCGCGCAAGGTCGGGGCGGCGCTGGCGGCCGGTTGCACGATGGTGGTCAAGCCGGCGCCACAGACCCCGTTTTCGGCGCTGGCGCTGGCGGCGCTGGCGGAACAGGCGGGCTTGCCGGCCGGCGTGTTGAATGTGGTCACCGGTCCGGCCCAGATCATCGGCGATGAGCTTCTCGACAACCCCCTAGTCCGCAAGCTCAGCTTCACGGGTTCGACCCGAACCGGCAAGTATCTGATGCAGCGTTGCGCCGGCACGCTCAAGCGGTTGTCGCTGGAACTGGGCGGCAATGCCCCCTTCATCGTGTTCGCCGACGCCGATCTCGACGCGGCGGTGGCCGGGGCGCTGGCGTCCAAGTACCGCAACAGCGGCCAGACCTGTGTGTGCGCCAATCGGTTTCTGATTCAGGACGAAATTTACGACGCCTTCGCCGCCAAGCTGACCCAGGCGGTGCAAGCACAATTGAAGGTCGGCAACGGTCTGGAACCTGGCGTGACGCAGGGACCGCTGATCGACGCGGCGGCGTTGGCAAAAGTCGAACGGCACGTCGCCGACGCCGTGGCTCAGGGTGCGAACGTGCTGACCGGCGGCCGGCAACATGCCTTGGGCGGCACATTCTACGAACCCACGGTGTTGAGCGAAGCCACACAGGAGATGCTCGTCGCCCGCGAGGAAACCTTCGGACCGGTGGCGCCGCTGTTCCGATTCCACACCGACGTGGAAGCGATCCAGTTGGCGAACGCCACCGAGTTTGGCTTGGCGGCCTATTTTTACAGCTGCGACCTGAGCCGGGTATTCCGGGTGGCCGAGACCTTGCGATACGGCATGGTCGGCGTCAACACTGGATTGATCTCGACCGAGGTCGCGCCATTCGGCGGGGTCAAGAAGTCCGGCTTCGGCCGCGAGGGTTCGAAGTACGGCATCGAGGAGTATCTGGACCTCAAGTATTTGTGCGTGGGGCTGAATTGAAACCCGACGGAGCGTAGCGCTCGCCTCGTGGTTCCCCGCGACTTCGAAATTGGGATACGGTTTCGAACGGGGGCAATCCTGCCCATCGAAGGCTGGGAACCCCCCCTTGACGAAGGGAGGTCGGGGGAATTTTGGGTTTCGCTCAGCCCGATCGGTTCAAATCCCCCACGCCCCCTTTGCGAAAGAATGGTGGTGACGCTGGAGCGCGTGGAACGAGAACGCCGCTGGGCTGTTGGAAACCACAAGGCGGGTTTACCCGCTCAACCGCTCATACCCAGCCATCAGGCCATTAACGGCGCGCAACAGCGGTGGCAGCGGCCCGCCCAGCGCGTCCGGATCCATCCCGTCCAACAAATTTTTCAGTTCCAACCCCAAGGCGGTATCGCCTTCCATCACCACCCGACGGTTGAAAAACAGCGTATCGGAATCCTCGCGCCGGGTGGCCAACGCCAGGAAATCGTAAAGCGTACCGCTGATGGTCAAATCCAGCGTTCGCTCATCTTGACAGGGCACGAAACCAGCGGGACCGGCATAGCGAAACCGATATTCAACCTGGGCGTCCCGCACTTTGATCGCCAGAATCCGGTTACGGAGAAACTCAAGCGTATCGTTTTGTTGAATCCGGGCGGCGAACAGTACGTTCAGCGCCGTGGTCAGAATGGTCGAATGCACCGGGCCGGGAATCCATTTCAACGGCAGCGCCAGCGGTGTCGGCAGGGTGGGGCGGGGTGGGAACAGCGAATGGAGGGTGGCCTGGAACATGGCGTTGATCACACCGTCAATGCCTCAGCGTTTCATGGACTCGAAAAATTCCTTGTTGGTCTTTGTATTCTTGAGCCGTTCCAACAGAAATTCCATGGCCTGCAACTCGTCCATCGGATGCAGCAGCTTGCGCAGAATCCACATCTTCTGCAAATCATCCGGATCGGCCAGCAATTCCTCGCGGCGCGTGCCGGAGCGATTGATGTCGATAGCCGGAAAGACCCGCTTTTCGGAAATCCGCCGGTCGAGATGGATTTCCATGTTGCCGGTGCCCTTGAACTCCTCGTAGATCACGTCGTCCATGCGCGAGCCGGTGTCGATCAGCGTGGTGGCGATGATGGTCAGCGAGCCGCCCTCCTCGATGTTACGGGCCGCGCCGAAGAACCGCTTGGGTTTTTGCAGGGCGTTGGCATCCACGCCACCGGTCAGCACCTTGCCGGAGGCAGGTACCACGGTGTTGTAGGCCCGGGCCAGCCGGGTGATCGAATCCAGCAGGATCACCACATCACGCTTGTGCTCGACCAGTCGCTTGGCCTTGTCGTTCACCATCTCCGCCACCTGGGTATGGCGGGTGGCTGGCTCGTCGAAGGTGCTGGCGATCACTTCGCCGCGCACCGACCGCTGCATCTCGGTCACTTCCTCCGGCCGCTCGTCGATCAACAGCACGATCAGGTAACACTCGGGATGGTTGGCGGCGATACTTTGGGCGATGTTCTGCAACATCATGGTCTTGCCGGCCTTGGGTGGCGACACGATCAGGCCGCGCTGGCCCTTGCCGATCGGGGCGATTAGGTCGATCACCCGCGCCGTGATGTCCTCGGTGCTGCCGTTGCCGCGCTCCAGCGTCAGCCGATCATCCGCGTGCAACGGCGTCAGGTTCTCGAACAATACCTTGTTTTTGGAGACTTCCGGTGGCTCGAAATTGATATCGCCGACCTTGAGCAGGGCGAAGTAGCGCTCGCCTTCCTTGGGCGGGCGAATCTTGCCGCTGACCGTATCGCCGGTGCGCAGGTTGAAGCGGCGAATCTGGCTGGGCGAGACGTAGATGTCGTCGGGGCCGGCCAGATAGGAACTGTCGGCGGAGCGCAAGAAGCCGAAACCATCTTGCAGGATTTCCAGCACGCCGTCACCGGAAATATCTTCGCCGTTCTTGGCGAGGGCCTTGAGGATGGCGAAGATTACATCCTGCTTACGCGAGCGCGCCATGCCTTCGAGCTTCAGCTCCTGCGCGATGGCGATCAGGTCAGCGGCGGATTTTTTCTTGAGTTCGGTTAGATTCATGGAAGCAGCAGGCTCAAGGCGGCGGGCGCGACGAACGCGCGTCCGTGGAGAGGTGTGAAAGGGTGCTCCTGGGTTGGAAGCCGAACCAGACAAGGGCGGAGCAGCGCGAGGAGTGATTGCGGGAGGATAAGCGGTACGGTGCGGTCTACGCTAGCACGGCCGCGAAGCGGCGTCTACCTTGAGGCGGGCGCCGTTCGCGCGACTCAAGGCAGGCTACCGTCAAGGAAGGCGACCAGTTGCGATTTGGACAAGGCGCCGACCTTGGTGGCCTCGACATTGCCGTTGCGGAACAACATCAAGGTAGGAATGCCGCGAATGCCGTACTTGGGTGGCGTGGCCTGATTTTCATCCACATTCAACTTGCAGACCTTGAGACGCCCGGCGTAATCGCCAGCGACCTCGTCCAGAATCGGCGCAATCATGCGGCAGGGACCACACCACTCGGCCCAGTAATCGACTAGGACCGGTTGTTCGGCCTTGAGTACCTCGGCCTCGAAGGTGTCATCGGTGATATGGGTAATTCGCTCACTCACGGATCGGATTCTCCAGTTCGGAAGGGCAGGGAGACGTGGTTCGCCAATCAGATGCTTTAGGAAGCACGGGGCCGGTCGGGCGGATGACGGAACGACCGTCGAAGAACGGCCGTGAAAATCAGCAGCGCGCGGCGTTCGACAAGAGATATTGTGGCAAAATAATCAATCGGGGCACAAATTTCTTTTGATCCATTTCAGCCCAAACCGGGCGCTCGCGCAAGCCCCCCACCCTGTTCATCCGGGATCACCACCAACTCATGCAAACCGACCATTTGACCCATGTCCCGTTTTCCTCGCTTGGCCTGACTGATTCACTGTTGGAGAGTGTGGAGGACGCTGGCTTCGTCTACTGTACGCCGATCCAAGCCGCCACCTTGCCGCTGGCGCTCAAGGGTCGGGACATCGCCGGTCAGGCCCAGACTGGCACCGGCAAGACCGCTGCTTTCCTACTCGCCACCTTGCATCACCTGATGGAAACGCCCGTCGCCGAGGACGCCGTCGGCCCCTGGGCCATCATCGTCGCTCCGACCCGCGAACTGGCGGTGCAGATCCACCGTGACGCCGAATTGCTCGGCCGCTACACCGGCCTTAAATGCGTGGTCGTATTCGGCGGCGCCGGTTACGACGCGCAACGTCGCCAGCTTGAGGCCGGGGTGGACGTGCTGATCGGCACGCCCGGACGTTTGATCGACTACTACAAACAAGGGGTCTACAAGCTCAATCAGATCGAGGTGGTGGTGCTGGATGAAGCTGACCGCATGTTCGACCTCGGCTTCATCGCCGACATCCGCTACCTGTTGCGCAAGATGCCCGCGCCCGATCAGCGCATCAACATGCTGTTCTCGGCCACCCTGAGCAACCGGGTCATGGAACTGGCCTACGAGCACATGAATAACCCCCAGGTGATCCGGATCGAGGCCGAGCACGTGACCGCCGACAAGGTGCGCCAGGCCCTGTATCACGTCTCCGCCCACGACAAGATCGCGTTGTTGCTGGGGGTGCTACGCCAGCAGGAACCCAAGCGCATCATGATCTTCGTCAACACCAAGAAGGCGGCGGATCGGGTCACCGGCTATCTGCTGGGCAACGGCTACCAGGCCGGCGTCCTGTCGGGCGACATTCCCCAGCAAAAGCGGCTGAAACTGTTGGAAGCGTTCCAGCGCGGCGAATTGCCGATCCTGGTGGCGACCGACGTGGCGGCGCGCGGTCTGCACATTCCGGATGTGACCCACGTCATCAACTTCGACCTGCCGCAGGACCGGGAGGACTACGTTCACCGCATCGGTCGCACCGCCCGCATCGGCGCCAGCGGCGACGCCATCAGCTTCGCTTGCGAACAGTACGTCTACTCCCTGCCGGACATCGAGGACTTCATCGGCCAGAAGATCCCGGTGCTGCCGATCACCGAGGAACTGCTGATGGAGTACAAGCCGCCCCGACGGATGGAGCGGCACCGGCCACCCCTGGCGGGCGGCGAGCGAGGTCGCGGCCGCACACCGCACCGGCGGGCACCTCATCGTGCCTGAGCGGCGGCTAGGGAGCAGCGCGATCGAGGCCGCTTCCGGGTCGGCTAAGGCCAGCGTCGCCAGCGGTCACCCACGGGTCACCGAGGCGGCCGGCGAAATCCTGCGCGCCGGCGGCAACGCCTTCGACGCCGTGGTCGCGGCTGGGTTTGCCGCCGCCGTGGCCGAACCGGCGCTGACCAGTCTCGGCGGCGGCGGTTTCCTGCTGGCTCGCACCGCCCAGGGTCGGGCGACCTTGTTCGATTTCTTCGTGGACACGCCGGGCCGAGGTTTGCCGGCCGGTCAATTAAAGCCTCACTTCCTGCCAGTAACCGTGCGGTTTCCCGCCAGCGAGCAGATTTTCAACGTCGGCATGGGATCGGTGGCGGCCCCTGGCGCGCTGCGCGGTTACCTGCACGTCCATCGGCGACTGGGCCGACTACCGCTACGCGAGGTGCTGGCGCCAGCCGTCCACCTGGCCCGCGCCGGCGTGACGATCAATCACAAGCAAGCCTATTTTCTCGACCTGCTGACGCCGATCATGACCCTGACCGCCGCCGGTCGGGCGCTGTTCTCTCCGGAAGACCGCTATCTGGGCGAAGGCGACGTTCATCGCAATCCAGACCTGGCGGCCTTTCTGGAGACGCTGCCGCTCGATGGTGAACGGGATTTTTACGAGGGTGAACTGGCCGGGCGCATCGCCCGGGCCATGACCGAAAGCGGTGGACTGCTGACGGCGGCCGATCTGGCCGCTTGCCAGGTGATCGAACGCGAACCGCTGTCGGTCTGTTACCGCGATGATCGGCTGCTGACCAATCCACCGCCTTCGTTTGGGGGCTCGTTGCTCGCCCTGGCGCTGCGCCTGCTGGAAGCGCGCGAAGTCGCTCCTCTTGGCTTTGGGTCGCCGGCCCATTTGACGCTGTTGGTTGCGGTGATGCGGGAGGTGGACCGTCGCCGGACCGAGGGTTATCTGAGTCCAACCGACCTGGACCCACCGGGTCTGGCGGAAAGCCGGGAGCGGGTGCGGGTCGCCTCGGGTGGCACCACGCATGTCAGCGTGTGCGACGCCGAGGGCAACGCCGCCAGCATGACCACCTCCAACGGCGAGGGTTCCGGCTACTTCGCGCCCGGCGCCGGCATCATGCTCAACAACATGATGGGCGAGGACGATTTGCATCCCGAAGGGTTCCACGTCAGCCCACCCGGAATGCGGGTGGCCTCGATGATGGCGCCGTCGCTGCTGCTGGCCGGAGATCGAACGCAATTGGCGCTGGGCAGCGGCGGCAGCAAGCGCATTCGCACCGCCCTGCTGCAGGTGATCAGCAACACGGTGGATTTCGGCATGAAGTTGCGGGACGCGGTCGAAGCGCCCCGCCTGCATTGGGATGGCGAGCGTATCCAGGTCGAGCCGGGCTTTTCCGAACCGGCGCTGGCGGCCCTGGCGGAGCGATGGCCGGTTAACCATTGGGCGGTCCAGGACGTGTATTTCGGTGGAGTTCACGCGGTGGCGCCCGACGGCGCGGGGGCCGGCGATCCCCGGCGCGGCGGTTGGGCCGCCACGGTTGACTGAACCGGTCTCAGCCGGCCCAACAAGGGGAGAAACATGACGTTGAAAAACGACCCGCCGATTCTGGTTGATCCAGGCCAGTTCGAGATTGAACCGATGTTGGTGGTTCCCACCTGGATGCGTGGTCTGATTTTCGACTGCGACGGCACCCTGGTCGATACGTTGCCCTTGCATTACGCGGCCTGGGAGAAAACCTTCGCGGCGCTGGGTCTGGTCTGTCCGCTGGAGTTTCTCATGCGGCACAACGGCAAGCCGACCGACTGGATCGTCGCTCGGTACAACGTCGAGTTTGGCCATGCTATCGATGTCGCGCGGTTTACCGCCGACAAGGAACGGCGAACTTATGCCCTGCTGGATCAAGCACGTCCGCTGGAACCGGTGGCGACTCTGGCGCGACGCTACCACGGTCGCCTGCCGATGGCGGTGGTATCGGGCAGCAACCGCCCCAACGTGGAACGGGCGTTGGGGGCGGCCAGGTTGCGCGCCCTGTTCCCGGTGGTGCTGACCGCCGATGACGGCTTGCCGCCCAAGCCGGCGCCAGACCTGTTCCTGGAAGCGGCTCGCCGTTTGGAGGTGGAACCCGTGCTTTGTCAAGCGTTTGAGGATGCCGACGCCGGGCTGGAAGCGGCCCGCCACGCCGGGATGCTGGCGACGGACGTGCGGCCGTTTGGAGGAGGATACCCGTCGTGGGCGGCGGCTCGTTGATTGCTACACGGCGGCGATTCCGCTCAGGCGCAGCAGCGGTTCGATCCTCGGTTCCCGCCCGCGAAACTCGACGAAACTGGCGAGTGCCGGACGCGATCCGCCCACTTCCAGGATGCTCGCCCGAAACCGCGCCCCGGTCGCGGAATTGAAAATCCCGCTTTCCTCAAAGGCGCTGAAAGCGTCCGCCGACAGCACCTCCGCCCATTTATAGCTGTAATAGCCCGCCGCGTAGCCACCGGCGAAGATGTGGGTAAAGGCGTTGGCGAAGCGATTCCAAACCGGCGGGATGATGACCGCCACCTGGTGGCGTACTTCGTCCAGCACCTCCAGCACCTGCCCACCGCGCGCCGGGTCGTAGTCGCGGTGCAACCGGAAGTCGAATAATCCAAATTCCAGTTGCCGCGCCATCGAAATACCGGCCTGGAAATGCTTGGCCGCCAGCATTCGTTGGTACAAGTCGTCCGGTAGCGGCTCACCGGTTTGGTAATGACCCGCCAGCAGATCCAGCGTCTCTCGCGCCCAGCACCAGTTTTCCAGAAACTGGCTCGGCAATTCCACCGCGTCCCATTCCACGCCATGAATGCCGGCCACCGGCAAGTAATCCACCGTGGTCAACAGATGATGGAGGCCATGGCCGAATTCGTGGAACAGGGTCAACACTTCGTTATGGGTCAGCAGGGCCGGATCGTCGCCCACCGGCGGGGTGAAATTGCCCACCAGATAGGCCGCCGGCAATCGCACCGTGCCGGCCAGCCGTCGCCGCGCCAGGCAACCGTCCATCCAGGCCCCACCACGCTTGTGGGGGCGAGCGTATAAATCCAGATAAAACCGCCCGCGCGAATGACCCGTCGCGTCAGCGATTTGGTAAGCCCGCACGTCAGGATGCCAGACTTCCACTCCGTCCAGCGGGCGAATGACGATGTCGAACAAGCGCTCGGCCACCGCGAACAATCCCGCCAAGACGCGGGGCAGCGGAAAGTAGGGCCGCAATTCCTCCTGCGACAGTTGGTAGCGATGCTGGCGCAGCTTTTCCGCGTAATAGCCGATATCCCAGGTTTGTAAATCGTCCACGCCAAACCGCTCGCGGGCGAAAGTCCGCAATTCCTCCAGTTCACGTTGCGCCTGGGGTCGGACACGGCGAGTGAGATCATAAATAAATTCAAATACCTGATCAGGTGAATCGGCCATCTTGGTGGCCAGCGAATATTCGGTGTAATCGTGAAAACCAAGTAATTGGGCGAGTTCGTGGCGCAGCGCCAAAATCCGTTCCATGACCGGCCCATTATCCCACTGACCGCCGTTGGGCCCCTGATCGGAGGCGCGGGTGCAATAGGCGCTGTACAATTCCCGCCGCAGTTCCCGGTCGTCGGCGTAGTTCAACACCGGCAAGTAGGATGGCAATTCCAGGGTCAGCAACCAGCCGCCCAGCCCCCGTTGTCGCGCGGTCTGACGGGCCAGCGCCCGCGCCGATTCGGGCAGACCGGCCAGTCGGGCTTCGTCGGTCAGAAGTTTGGTCCACGCTTGAGTGGCGTCCAGCACGTTTTCCGAAAACTTGGCCCCAAGTTGGGCCAGTTCCCGCTGAATCTCCTGATAGCGAGCCTGTTGCTCGGGCGGCAGGGCGATGCCGGAGAGGCGAAAATCGCGCAGGGCGTCCGTGATCACCTTGCGCTGCGCCGGATCGAGCTGGGCGTACTCCGGCCCCTCGGCGATTTGCCGATAGGCGCGATACAGACCCTCGTGCTGGCCCAGTTCGCTGTAATAGGCGCTAAGCTTGGGCAAACAGGCGTTATAGGCGGCGCGCAGGGCGTCGGAATCGCATACCGAGTGCAAATGATTGATCGGCGACCACGCCCTGTTCAGCCGATCCTCCAGTTCCTCCAGCGGGCGAATCAGATTGTCCCAACCATAAGCCGCGTTCGCGGTCAACAATCGCTCGATTTCAATGCGATTTTCGGCCAGCCAGTGGTCGATGGCGGGTTCGATGTGTTCCGGCTGGATGGCGGCATAGGAAGGCAGGTCGGCGGCGGTAAGGAGCGGGTTGGTCATGGCGGGACTTCAAGAATTGGTTTTCGCGGGTTTTAAAAAAACCATCGAAGAACTTTGTCGTGGCAAGGTGATGCCAACGACAAGACCGTCGACAGCGGTGTGTATGTGAAAGCGTTTCATTTAAGGGACCCGTCACGGTACGGAGCGCATCGGCATGGGCGGAAGGCTCGACAAATCCCGTCCACGTGGCAATTTGGGTTATTATATAAACACTATCGCGCATCATCGAATCGGACTTACATCCATGCGAATCACGCTTTCCCGAGCAGTCAACCATCCTGCGCCACGTCATCGCCCTTCGCGATGGTTGCCCGCCTTGCTTGCCGCAACCTTCCTGCTGGCGCTGGCTGCGCCGTTATCGGGTGGTGCCCAGTCTTATCCTAGGGGAGATGACGAGGGGAGCTACGCCGTTGAGCGCGGTCCCAGCGAGCGCCGCCCCGGTGGCCAGGGCGACTATCCTCATGCTGTCGTGCGCTGCGAATCCACCGATCAACATTACCGCCACTGTCGGGCCAACACCAACGACGGCGTGCAACTCCATCGCCAATTAAGCAAGAATGCCTGTCGTTACCAGGAAACTTGGGGCTACGACCGCCGAGGTATCTGGGTGGATCGGGGTTGCCGGGGCGATTTCCAGCTTTACACTGGGCGTAGCGGTGGCGATGGTTCCCAAAGGGATAAGGACAACACCGCCGCCATCGTGGGCGGCGTCGCCGCACTAGGCGTGGCTGGGGCGCTGCTGGCGGAGAAAAACCCGAACGAACGGCAGCCCCCCTGGATCGTCCGTTGCGAGTCCGACGGTGGGTATAACCGATGTCGGGCCGATACCCGTGACGGCGTGCGTCTGTACCGCCAGCTCAGCCGATCCGATTGTCGATACAACGGCACCTGGGGCTATGACCGCCGCGGGGTCTGGGTGGATAACGGCTGCCGCGCCGAATTCGCGCCCCGCTGAATTCGGAATCTTGTTTTCGGCTTCCTTGGTCTAACTGGCGGCTCACGCCACCATGTCCGCGAGCACGGTGCCCATCCGCCCCGACTCTTTCCAAGGTTCACCGCATGGTCTAGAGTTAGCTCGTTCGGCGGACGACAAAACCTGGGCCGTCCAGAAACTCACATCATGGATCACCCATGGCCACCAATCCCAGCAATGTCATTACCCAGCCTGGCAGCCAATTGATCGGCCTTGCCCGCCAGCTCGTGCAAAATCATCTGCTCGATGAAGCCGCCGCGAGCAGGGCGGCCGAGCAGGCGCGCAAGGATAATGTTCCGCTCGTCGTTTACCTGGTCGAGAACAAGCTGGCCCGCGATAAGGACATTGCTCGCGTCGCCGCGCGCAGCTTCAACCTGCCGCTGTTCGATCTTGACGCCCTGGACATCGACACGGCGGTCGTGCGCCTGGTCGACGAGAAACTGCTACGTCAACACCGCGTCCTGCCCTTGCACAAGCGGGGGCGCCGGCTGTTCGTGGGCGTCGTCGACCCCACCAACCTGCGCGCGTTGGAGGACATCAAGTTCCAGACCCGGCTGGATATCGAGGCGGTCGTCGTCAGCGAGAACCAGGTCAGCAAGGCGTTGGACAAGGCGCTTGAAACCTCAACGCCTAGCATGGGCGATAGCGAAGTTGGCGATCTCGATTTCAGCAGCGAAGCCGAAGCCGGCCCCAAGATCGAAACCCTGACCCAGTCCGACGCCGAGGACGCGCCAATCGTGCGCTTCGTCAACCAGGTCATCATCCAGGCCATCAACCGCGGCGCTTCCGACATCCACTTCGAGCCCTACGAAAAGACTTATCGGGTTCGCTTCCGGCAGGACGGCATGCTGGACGAAATCCACAAGCCGCCGGTCGCCATGGCGCCGCGTCTGGCCGCCCGCCTCAAGATCATGGCCCAGCTCGACATCGCCGAGCGGCGGGTGCCCCAGGATGGACGCATCAAGCTTTATCTGACCAAGCAGCGCGCCATCGATTTTCGCGTCAACACCCTGCCGACGATGTGGGGCGAGAAAGTGGTGATGCGCCTGCTCGACCCCGCCAGCGCTCAGATGGGCATCGAGGCTCTGGGCTACGAAGACCACCAGAAGGAGCAGTTCATCAAGGCCATCCACAAGCCGCAGGGCATGGTGCTGGTCACTGGCCCCACCGGCAGCGGCAAGACGGTCTCGCTGTACACGGCGCTCAACATCCTGAACACCGCCGCCGTCAATATCTCCACCGCCGAGGATCCGGTGGAAATCAACCTGACCGGCATCAACCAGGTCAACGTCAACCCCAAGGTCGGCATGACCTTCGCCAGCGCCCTGCGCGCCTTCCTGCGCCAGGACCCGGACATCATCATGGTCGGCGAAATCCGCGATCTGGAAACCGCCGAGATCGCCATCAAGGCGGCTCAGACCGGCCACATGGTGCTGTCCACCCTGCACACCAACAGCGCGCCGCAGACCCTGACCCGACTGATGAACATGGGCGTGGCGCCCTACAACATCGCGTCCAGCGTCACCCTGATCATCGCCCAGCGCCTGGCGCGGCGGTTGTGCGCGCACTGCAAGGAAGAGATCAAAATCCCACCGGCGGAACTGATCAACCTGGGCTTTCGCCAGGATGAATTGTCCGATCTGACGATCTACAAGGCGGTCGGTTGCGATCAGTGCAACCACGGTTACAAGGGTCGGGTCGGCGTCTACGAGGTGCTGCCGGTTTCCGAGGAGATCGGCCGGATCATCATGGCCAGCGGCAATGCGATCCAGATTGCCGACCAGGCGCGCAAGGAAGGCGTCAACGACCTGCGCCGATCGGGCCTGAACAAGGTTCGCATGGGGCTGACCAGTCTCGAAGAAATCAACCGAGTAACAACGGAATAACGGTCGTGGCTAAACAACCAACGCTGGCGAAGGCCAAAAAGAAGGAAGACGAACCCACGTTCAAGTGGGAAGGCACCGACAAGCGGGGCACGCGGGTCAAGGGCGAGCTGCGCGGGGCCAATCAGAACATGATCAAGGCCGAACTGCGGCGGCAGGGCATCATCCCGCTGCAGGTTCGCAAGAAAGCCAAGCCCCTGTTCAACTTCGGCGATGCAGTCAAGCCGAAGGACATCATGCTGTTCTCGCGCCAACTCTGCACCATGCTCGGCGCGGGCATCGCCGTGGTGCAGGCGCTGGACATGGTCGGTCACAGCAACCGCAAGCCCAAGGTGAAGGAACTCATCCTCAGCATCAAGGCCGATGTGGAAAGTGGCACCGCGCTCTCGAAGGCCATGGGCAAGCATCATGTGCACTTCAACGATCTGTACTGCAGCCTAGTGCATGCTGGCGAGGAAGCGGGCGTTCTGGAGGTGCTGCTCGACAAGGTCGCGACCTATTTGGAAAAAACCGAGGCGCTGAAGGCCAAGGTCAAGAAAGCGCTGACCTATCCCGCCATCGTGTTGGTCTTCGCCTTCGTGGTCACCGCCGTCCTGTTGATTTTCGTCATCCCGACCTTCGATGATTTGTTCAAGAGTTTTGGCGCCGAGTTGCCGGCCCTGACCCGGGCGGTCATCGACCTTTCCAAGGTGTTTCAGGAATACTGGTACCTCATCATTTTCGGGCCGGTGGTGGCCATCGTCGGCTTTTTGGAGGCCCGCAAGCGATCGCGCACCTTCTATCAGTGGCTGGACCGCATGGTCCTGCAAATACCGCTGATCGGCGATCTGGTCGCCACCTCGGCCAACGCCCGTTTCGCCCGCACCCTGTCCACGCTGTTCAACGGCGGCGTGCCGCTGGTGGACGCCATGCTCAGCGTGGCCGGAGCCACGGGTAACTACGTTTACGAGAAAGCCGTGCTGGACATGCGCGAAGCGGTGTCCATCGGTCAGCAGCTCAATTTCGCCATGCGCCAGAGCAGTCTATTCCCCGACATGGTGGTGCAGATGGTGGCGATCGGTGAGGAGGCCGGCTCGCTTGGCGACATGCTGGCCAAGGTGGCGGACTTTTACGAAGCGGAAGTGGACCAAAAGGTAGACACATTGACCACCATGATCGAACCGCTGCTGATGGCGTTCCTGGCCGGCGTGGTCGGCACGCTGGTGGTTTCCATGTACCTGCCGATCTTCAAGCTGGCTGCGGCGGTCTGACGGCGGCCGCACGATGACCGCGCTGGATCTGCTGGCCGGTTCGCCTCCATTGTTCGTCGTTTTGGCCGTCTTGCTGGGCCTGATCGTTGGCAGCTTTCTCAATGTCGTCATCCATCGCCTGCCGCTGATGATGGAGCGGGAATGGCGAGCGCAATGCGCGGAGTTGTTGAATCAGGCGGACCCGAACGCCGGACAACCCGCGTTTAATCTGTGGCGGCCACGTTCGCGCTGCCCTCATTGCGGTCATTTAATCACAGCGGTCGAGAACATCCCGCTGCTCAGCTATGTCCGACAGCGCGGCCGCTGCGCCCATTGCGGCGCGGCGATCAGCCTCCAGTATCCGTTGGTGGAAGCGTTGAGCGGCGTCATGGCGGGCGTGGTCGCCTGG
Organism: Candidatus Contendibacter sp.; assembly: GCA_029624675.1. Taxonomy (GTDB): domain Bacteria; phylum Pseudomonadota; class Gammaproteobacteria; order Competibacterales; family Competibacteraceae; genus Contendibacter. The sequence goes on along the minus strand of JARSSP010000036.1, from coordinate 322,393 downwards.
AAATACGGCCCTGGCTGGCCGGCGGCGGCGGCACTGGTGTATACCTGGTTCCTGCTGGCGGCCAGCGTCATCGATGTTCGCCATCAACTGCTGCCGGATGATCTGGTGCTGCCGTTGCTCTGGCTCGGGCTGTTCGCGGCGCTGTTCGGGCTGTTCGCCGACTTGCCCAGCGCGGTCATCGGCGCCATGGCCGGCTATCTGGCGCTCTGGTCGGTGTATCAGCTCTTCCGCCTGCTGACCGGCAAGGAAGGAATGGGCCATGGCGATTTCAAGCTGCTGGCGGCGCTCGGCGCCTGGACCGGCTGGCAATATCTGGTCGCTATCGTGCTGCTGTCCTCGCTGGTGGGAGCGGTTTTCGGCGTGGCGCTGATTCTGTTTCGCGGCCGGGACCGGCAAGTTCCGATGCCGTTCGGCCCCTTTCTCGCCGCCGCCGGCTGGATCGCGCTGCTGTGGGGTGGGGCGGTCAACCGCGCCTACCTGAACTGGCTGGGGCTGTGATCGTGCTGGTCATTGGGCTGACAGGTGGCATTGGCAGCGGCAAGACGGCGGTCAGCGACCGCTTCGCGCGATGGGGCGTGCCGATCATCGACACCGACTTGCTCGCCCGCGAACTGGTCGAACCGGGCCAGCTAGCCCTAATGGATATTGTGGCCGAATTTGGACCGAACTGTCTCAACGGTGATGGGCGATTGCATCGCGCCCGCCTGCGCGAGCAGGTGTTCGCCGACCCGGCGGGCCGCCACCGGCTGGAAGCGATTCTGCATCCTCGCATCCGCCTTCTGGCGCGGGAACGCATCGCCGGGTTGACCGCCCCCTATTGCCTGCTGGTCATTCCGCTGCTGGTGGAAACTGGGATGACTGATTTGGTCGACCGAGTGCTGGTGGTGGACGCGCCCGAAGCCGAACGGATGCGCCGGGTCATGGCGCGCGACGGGATCGATGAAACCCAGGCCCGGCGCATTCTGGCCGCCCAGGCCGACCGCGACCAGCGGCTCGCGTTGGCGGACGAGATCGTGGAAAACACCGGCGATCTGGCGGCGCTGGACCAGCGGGTCGCCGCGCTGCATCGGCATTACTCGACTCTGGCCGCGACCTAGGCCTGCTGACGAATCTTGCCCGCGCCCCTTCCGATGATGACTGTGTCCGCGAGGACTATCGTGTCTCAGACCGTCTGCTACGAACAGCCTCTTAACGAACGCGCCCGTTCCTTGTTGCGCCTTGAATTTTTGTTCCACCAGGTCGACCACAATCTGGCGGGATGCTCGACCTGGGACAGTCGCGCGGCGTTGCAAGGTCTGTTCGACATTCTGGCCCTGACCGGACGCAACGAGTTTAAGGGGGATCTGCTCAAGGAATTGGAACGGCACGCCGCTACGCTCAATCGACTGCGGCTGAACCCTGACGTGCATGCCGCCACCCTGGACCAGGTGCTGGCGGAAATCAGTCGGGTGATCGACCGTATCCATCGGCTGGATAACGCGGCGCTGGAGGCCGTGCGGCAAACCGATTTTCTGAACGCGATTCACAAACGCAGTCATACTCCTGGCGGCGCCTGCCGGCTCGATTTGCCAGCGCTTTATCACTGGCTGCAGCGGGATTCCGAGATCCGCGCCCAATACCTGCGGGAATGGTTGGCGCCCTTCGCCCCCTTGTGGGACGCCGTGGCGCTGATTCTCCGCCTGATTCGCGAGAGCGCCGTCCCACAGCCAGAAATCGCTTATCGGGGTTTTTTTCAGCGCGGCCTCGATAGCAATACGCCCCATCAACTCATCCAGGTTCTGTTGCCAGTTGATGGAACCTTGTTCCCCGAAATCAGTGGCGGACGCCATCGGTTCACGATCCACTTTCTGGAGCAACCGGACCCCAACCGCCGGGCGATTCAAAGCACGGCCGACGTTCCCTTCGAACTGGCTTGTTGCGCGATTTGATCGTGTTCCTGGCGCAATCGCGCGATGATCGGTTTGTCGGCGGCGGGAAAGGCGAAATCGGCCAACCGCGCGGGCGACGCCCACCGCAGCGGCTGACCTTCCCGACCGTGCGGTTCGCCGTCCCAGGCGATGACCCGCCAGACCTCCAGCAGCACGGTCTTGTCCGGATAGGCATGGTGGACCTGTAACCACGGTTCGGCGGCCTGGACGGTAATCCCCAACTCTTCATGCAATTCGCGCTGGAGCGCCGCTTCCACCGATTCAGTGGCTTCCACCTTGCCGCCGGGAAACTCCCAGAGTCCACCCTGATGCGCGTGGTCGGGTCGGCGGGTAATCAACACGGCTCCCACCGGATCCGCGACGATGCCCACCGCCACATGAACCGTTCCGCTCACGTCCGATACTCGGCGTTGATGCGCACGTAGTCGAAAGACAAGTCGGTGGTCCAGACCCGCGCCGCCGCCTTGCCCCGGCCCAGTTCGACCCGAATCGTGATTTCGGGTCGCGCCATGACCTGCTGGCCTTGTTCCTCGGCGTATTCCGGCGCACGGCCGCCATCACGGACGATGCAGATCTCGTCCAGGTGGATGACCACCCGGTCGAGGTCCAGATCGGCCAGCCCGGCCCGGCCCACCGCCGCCAGAATCCGGCCCCAGTTGGGGTCGGAGGCGAAGAAGGCGGTTTTGACCAGTGGGGAATGGGCAATGGTGTAGGCAACCCGTCGACATTCGGCCATGTCGTGGCCGCCCTCGATCCGCACGGTGATGAACTTGGTCGCGCCCTCGCCATCGCGGATGATCGCCTGGGCCAAGTCGCCGCACACCTCGCGCACTGCATTGACAAAACGCGCGTGATCGTCACCGTGCGCCGGCACGTTCGCCCCAGACTGGCCGGTGGCCAGTAACAGGCAGGAATCGTTGGTGGACGTATCGCCGTCCACGGTGATGGCGTTGAAGGATTCGGCGACCGCCCCCGTCAGCGCGGATCGCAGCACGGCTTCATCCACGGCGGCGTCGGTGGCGACGAACGCCAGCAGGGTGGCCATGTCCGGGCAAATCATGCCGGCACCCTTGGCGATACCGGTCACCGCCACGTCCCGTCCATTGAGATTGAGCCGCCGCGACGCCCACTTGGGCCGGGTATCGGTGGTCATGATGCCGTGGGCGGCTTCGCTCCAGCCATCCGGACGCAGCGCCGCCAGCGCCGCCGGCAAGCCCGTGACCACCCGATACAGTGGCAATGGCTCGCCGATGACGCCGGTGGAAAACGGCAACACTTCTTCTTGCCGACAACCCACCCGCTCCGCCAGCGCCCGGCAGCTCGCCTCGGCGTCCACCAGACCCTGCCGACCGGTGCCGGCATTTGCGTTGCCCGTATTGATGACTAGGTAGCGAGGGGAAGTGGCGGCCAGATGGGTTCGCGCCACGATGACCGGCGCGGCGCAAAACGCATTGCGGGTGAACACCGCGGCGGCCCGGGTTCCCACCGCCGCCTCGATCACCACTAGATCACGGCGGTTGGGATACTTGATGCCGGCGCAAGTCGTTCCCAAACGGATGCCGGCGACAGCAAGCGGTTCCACGCGCGCCTCCATTTCAGTTCAGTTGACCATGACAGTGCTTGTACTTCTTGCCCGAGCCGCACGGGCAGGGCTCGTTGCGGCCGACCTTGCGCCCTTCGCGCACGAAGGGTGTATGAGCCGCTGCTTCATCGGGCTGCTGGCCAATCGCGTTCGATTCATCGTCCTCGCCCCCCCCCTCGGCCAACGCCGACGCCTCGGCATGAACGAAATGCAGCGCGGCGGGCGCGGGGTGGCGCGGTTCCGGGATCGGTGTCGGCTCGGCCTCGAACTGAGCGCGCACCAGGAAACCGACCGCTTCCTGATGGATGCGCTGCACCAGCGCCTGGAACATCTCGAAGGCTTCGCGCTTGTACTCCTGCTTGGGATTTTTCTGGGCGTAACCGCGCAAGTGGATGCCCTGGCGCAGGTAGTCCATTGCCGCCAGATGTTCGCGCCAGTGGCTATCCAGCACTTGTAGCAGCACCGCCTTCTCGAACTGCCGCATCCAGGGCACTTGGGCTTCCTTAGCGGCATAGACTTGCTCCAGTTCGGCGTGGATGCGCGCGCGCAGCGGTTCCTCGTGCAGGTTGGGCTCGGCGTCCAACCAGGCGCGAAGCGGTAGGGACAGGCCAAACTCTCGCTCTAGCGCCTCCTCCAGCCCGGCCACGTTCCATTGCTCCTCCAAACTCTGTGGCGGGATGAATGGGTCGATCACCTGCTTGAGCACCTCGGCGCGCATCTCCTTCAGCGTGGCGGAGATATCCTCGGCTTCCATCAATTCGTTGCGCCAGGCGTACATCACCTTGCGCTGGTCGTTGGCGACGTCGTCGAATTCCAGCAGATTCTTGCGAATGTCGAAGTTGTGGGCCTCGACCTTGCGCTGGGCGTTTTCAATCGCCTTGGTCACCCACGGATGTTCGATGGCCTCGCCCTTCTGCATCCCCAGCTTTTGCATTAGACCCGCCACCTTGTCGGAAGCGAAGATACGCAACAGGTTGTCTTGTAGCGACAGGTAGAAGCGGCTGGAACCGGGGTCGCCCTGACGGCCGGAGCGACCGCGCAACTGGTTGTCGATGCGCCGCGATTCGTGGCGCTCGGTACCGATGACATGCAGACCGCCAGCGGCCACCACCTGCTCGTGCCGTTGTTGCCAGCCTTGCCGCACCGCCTCGTGGGCCGCTGCCTCGGCGTCGGGATTCATGGCTTTCAGTTCGGCTTGCAGGTTGCCGCCCAGCACGATGTCGGTGCCGCGCCCGGCCATGTTGGTGGCGATCGTCACCGTGCCCGGCCGGCCAGCCTGGGCGATGATCTCCGCCTCCCGCTCGTGCTGCTTGGCGTTGAGCACCTGATGGGGAATCTTTTCCTTGTCCAGCAGTTTGGAGATCAGCTCGGACACCTCGATGGAGGTGGTGCCGACCAGGGTCGGCTGACCACGCTTTCGACAGTCACGGATATCGTCCAACACCGCCTCGTATTTTTCCTGCTGGGTGAGAAACACCAGGTCGCCCTTGTCCTCGCGGATCATTTTCAGGTGGGTGGGGACCACAATCACTTCCAGCCCATAGATCTGCTGGAACTCGAAGGCCTCGGTGTCGGCGGTGCCGGTCATGCCAGCCAGCTTTTGGTAGAGACGGAAGTAGTTTTGGAAGGTGATCGAAGCTAGGGTCTGATTTTCGGCCTGGATCGGCACGCCTTCCTTGGCTTCGATGGCCTGGTGCAAACCATCCGACCAGCGTCGACCCGGCATGGTGCGGCCGGTGAATTCGTCCACGATGATAATTTCGCCGTCGCGCACGATGTATTCCACGTCGCGGTGAAACAGGGCGTGGGCTCGCAAACAGGCGTTGAGATGGTGAAACACGCCCAGATGGGCGGCGTCGTACAGGCTGTCGCCCTCGCGCAGCAATCCCGCTTCCAGCAGCAGGTCCTCGATGTGCTCGTGGCCCGCCTCGGTCAGATAGACTTGCTTGGTCTTTTCGTCGACCCAGTAATCGCCCGGTCCTTCCTCTTCCTTCTGGCGGGTCAGGCGCGGCACGATCTCGTTGACCTTGCGATAGAGTTCCGAGCTTTCCTCGGCGGGACCGGAGATGATCAGCGGGGTGCGCGCCTCGTCGATCAGGATCGAGTCCACTTCGTCCACCAGGGCGTAATGCAGGGGCCGCTGCACCTTCTGCTCCAGGTTGAAGGCCATGTTGTCGCGCAGGTAGTCGAAGCCGTATTCGTTGTTGGTGCCGTAGGTGATGTCGGTGGCGTAGGCAGCGCGCTTCTCCTCGGGACTCATGCCGGCGATGACGACCCCGACGCTCATCCCCAGAAAGCGATAGATTTGACCCATCCAATCGGCGTCGCGCCGGGCCAGATAATCGTTGACCGTCACCACGTGCACGCCCTTGCCGGCTAGCGCGTTGAGATAGACCGTCAGGGTCGCCACCAGGGTCTTGCCTTCGCCGGTGCGCATCTCGGAAATCTTACCCTCGTGCAGCACCATACCGCCGATCAACTGCACGTCGAAATGGCGCATGTCCAGAGTGCGCTTGCTGGCCTCGCGCACCACCGCGAACGCTTCGGGCAGCAGCGCATCCAGGATTTCCCCCTGGGCCAGCCGGTTTTTGAATTCGTCGGTCTTGGCGCGTAGGTCCGCGTCGCTCAATGCCGCGATGCCCGGTTCCAGGGCGTTGATTCGGTCGGCAACCTTGCGCATCCGTCGGAGCACGCGGTCATTGCGGCTGCCAAAAATGGTTTTCAGAATGTTCATCAATCGGGAGCCTTTCGCTTCGTCGCTCAATGCCAATGGGCGCCATGATACCCTAGGGACAGGGTTTTTGCGCGGTGGCCCGGTGGTGGCGCGTTTCACGGAGCGCGCTGAAACCTCGCGCCCATAAACAGCAAACGGCCTCCCGGGATCGCCGGGAAGCCGTGCTCGACGGGAAAATCGGGGAAGAATAGGCGATGGAGCGGCTCAGCGGGTGGCCTGGGCCGGCTGCAAGTAGGAAATCGGCGCCAATCGCTCGTCGTTGAAGGTGACTTCTTCCCAAGCGGCACTGTTGGCCAGCAACTCGCGCAGCAACCGGTTGTTCAAGGCATGGCCGGACTTGTAGCCGGTGAACGCGCCGATCAGGCTGCGGCCCAGCAGGTAGAGGTCGCCGATGGCGTCTAGGATCTTGTGCTTGACGAACTCGTCCTCGTAACGCAGGCCATCCTCGTTGAGGATGCGGTAGTCGTCCACCACGATGGCGTTGTCCAGCGTGCCGCCCAGGGCCAGCCGTTTTTCGCGCAGATATTCAAGATCGCGCACGAAGCCGAAGGTGCGCGCCCGGCTGACTTCCTTGACGAACGAAGTGGTGGAAAAATCCACCACCGCGTGCTGATTGCGACCCCGGAACAACGGATGGTCGAAGGAAATGGTGAACTCGACCTTGAACCCGTCGAAGGGATCGAAGCGCGCCCATTTGTCGCCATCCTCGACCCGTACCGGTTTTTTGATGCGAATAAAACGCTTGGGCGCGTTCTGTTCCTGAATGCCCGCCGATTGGATCAAAAATACGAAGGGACCGGCGCTGCCATCCATGATCGGCACTTCGCCGGCACTCACGTCCACGTAGGCGTTGTCGATACCCAGCCCGGCGAATGCCGACAACAGATGCTCGACGGTGGAGATGCGGGCCTTGCCTCTGACCAGCGAGGTCGACAGTTGAGTATCCCCAACATGGGGCGGGCAGGCCTTGATCTCGACAGGATCCGGCAGGTCGACCCGCCGGAACACAATGCCCACATCGGGCGCCGCTGGACGCAACGTTAAATAGACCTTATCGCCGGTATGCAGACCGACGCCGGTCGCCCGAATGGCATTTTTCAAGGTTCTCTGCCGAATCATGTTAGGTCCCCCAACACGTCAATTGAACTGGAGCATGGCGTTGCGGCATGTCGCGCGGGGTCGGAGTCGCGCACCCCTTGGCCGGCCTGCCGGCTCATGCGGCTGGTCGGCAACCGACCATGTCGTCTTGCGTTGCAATGAAGATACCGCAATTCGTAGCTATGCTGCAACTTGTTTCTCTTTAGCAACTGAGTGTTGTTAAGTTGCGAAAGCTACCGCTCCAGATCCTTGACGGCGGGGGGTTACCCTCCCGCGTCACGGTGCCTCAACCCACCAGGGTGTCGGCAATTCCAAACCAGTCAATCGGTTGGTCGTCCCCCCAGAGCTTGCCGACGCAGGAATGCCGGGATATCCAGATACTCCTCGGCGTCCACATGCCCCCGTTCGCTGGGGGGATCGCCGCCGATGGTCTTCTGCCGGATGCTGGACCGGTCGTGATGGACATGACCGTCGCCGCCGGCCCGTTGCACCAGTTTGAACGGTGGGATCGCCGCTTCCCGCTCGCGCGAACTGATTGGCTTGGCTGGCATCCCTTGGCCGATGCCGGTGGCGACGATGGTGACCCGCAATTCGTTGCGCATCTCGGGGTCGATGGCGGTGCCGACCACCACGGTGGCGTCGTCGGAGGCCAGTTCCTTGATGGTGTTGCCCACTTCCTCGAATTCGCCGATGGTCAGATCCATGCCCGAGGTGATGTTGACCAGCAGACCCTTGGCGCCGGCCAGGTTGACGTTTTCCAGCAACGGGCTGGCGATGGCCGCCTCGGCCGCCTCGCGGGCGCGCCCGTCGCCGACCGCTCGACCCGTGCCCATCATCGCCATCCCCATTTCGGACATCACCGTGCGCACATCGGCGAAATCGACGTTGATCAGCCCCGGATTGGTGATCAACTCGGCGATGCCCTGCACCGCGCCGAGCAGCACATCGTTGGCCGCCTTGAAGGCATCGAGCAGGCTGGCGCTCTTGCCCAGCACCGTCAGCAGTTTTTCGTTGGGAATGGTGATCAGCGAATCCACCGTTTGACTCAGCTCGCGGATGCCGTTCATCGCCACCTCCATGCGCTTCTTACCCTCGAACGGGAACGGCTTGGTTACCACCGCGACGGTCAAGATCCCCATCTCCCGCGCCAACTGCGCCACCACCGGCGCGGCGCCGGTGCCGGTGCCACCACCCATGCCAGCAGTGATGAACACCATATCGGCGCCCTGCAGGGCTTCGCGAATGCGTTCACTATCCTCCTGCGCCGCTTGCCGACCCACATCGGGATTGGCGCCCGCTCCCAACCCTTTGGTGATGTTGGCACCCATTTGCAAGGTGACTGGCGCCGAACAACTCTTCAGCGCCTGCGCGTCGGTGTTGGCGCAGATGAAATCCACGCCCTCGATGCTAGCGCTCAGCATGTGCTGCACGGCGTTGCTACCGCCGCCGCCCACCCCCACCACTTTAATGACAGCGTTTTCTTCCGTCTTGGCGTCCATCAGTTCGAACATCATGGCTTCTCCTCGATGAATGGTTCTCGACCCAGACTGCCCCGATCCAACCGTTTAGAAATTCCCCTGAAACCAGCCCTTGATTCGGGTCCACCACCCTTGGCGACCCGCCCTCGATCTGGAACCCGACCGCCCTGGCCGGTTCTCGTTGCCAAACAGCAGCAAACCCACCGCGGTGGCGTAAATCGGATTGCGCACCACGTCCTGCGGTCCGATCACGTCACGCGGCAAACCCTGTCGGATGGGCAGATGCATCACTTCCTCGGCCAATTCGATGATCCCCGCCATCCGCGAACTGCCTCCGGTCAGCACCACGCCGGCGGGGATCAAGTGCTCGAAGCCGCTGTGCCGCAGCTTGCCCAGCGCCACCTCGAACAGTTCCTCGTAACGCGGTTCCACCACTTCCGCCAGTTCCCGCCGGGACAGCGCCCGGGCCGCCCGATCGCCGACTCCGGCCACCTCGATCCGTTCGTCGGCGCGCGTCAGTTGCTTGAGGCAGCAGGCATGCTTGATCTTAAGCTCCTCGGCGGCCGGGGTCGGGGTGTGGAAGGCGACCGCGATGTCGTTGGTCACCTGATTGCCGGCCACTGGGATCACCTCGGTATGGCTGATCGCGCCGTGGGTGAACACCGCCAGATCGGTCGTGCCGCCGCCGATGTCCAGGAGGCAAACACCCAGTTCCTTCTCGTCCGGGGTCAGCACCGCCCGGCTCGACGCCAGCGGTTGCAGGATGACGTCATCCACTTCCAGACCGCAGCGCCGCACGCACTTGACGATGTTTTGCTCGGCACTGATCGCGCAGGTGACGATGTGAACCCGCGCTTCCAACCGCACCCCGGCCATGCCAACCGGTTCCTGAATGCCCTCCTGGCCATCGATGATGAATTCTTGAGGCAGAATGTGCAGGATCTTCTGATCGGCCGGAATCGCCATCACCCGCGCCGCTTCAATCACTCGCTCTACATCCTCCGAGGTCACCTCGTGGTGCTTGATGGCGGTAACGCCGTTCGAGTTGAACCCACGGATGTGACTCCCGGAAATTCCGGTATAGACCGAATGAATCCGGCAGCCGGCCATTCGTTCCGCCTCGTCCACCGCGCGCTGAATGGACTGGACGGTGGATTCGATGTTGACCACCACGCCTTTCTTCAGGCCACGCGCGGGATGCGCACCGACGCCGACCACCTCGATCGTCCCGTCCGGGCCGACTTCGCCGACCACCGCCACCACCTTGGAGGTGCCGATGTCGAGCCCGACGATCAGGTTCTGGTCTTCTTTTCTGGACATGACCGCTCCGCCTCCCGCTCCCACCTAACTCGCCGCTGGGGCTGGCGGCGCCGTTTTCCAGCGCACGGCGAACCCATTGCCGTAGCGCAGGTCCACCGCCGCGATCCGGTCGGCCTGGGCCGCCAGTATGCGGGGATAGACGTGCGCCAACCGTTGCAACCGTTCCTTGAATCGATCGCGTCCCACGTACACTTCCATCCCTCCATCGAAGGTCAGCCACCAGGCTCGCCGCTCATCCTGTACCAGCCTCACCAGGGTCAGGCCGACGGGGTCGAGCTGGGCGCGGACCTCGCGCCATGCCTGGATCAGCGCCTTCTCGCGACCTTCGGGGCCAATCAGGCGCGGCCACGGCCCTGATTGGCGCAGCGCGGCCGGGTGAAAACGGCGACCGTTGATATCAACCATCTCCCCACGCTCGCCCCAGTAGCCGAAGGCCATCCGCTCGCGCAGATGGATTGCCACCGTATCGGGCCAGCCGCGCCGCACCATGACTTCCTCGACCCAGGGATCGGCGGCCAGCGCCACGCGCAGATCGTCCAGGTTAGCCACGAAGAAATTTTGACCCAGATAGGTGCTAGCGAGGGGCTGCAAGTCGGTCTCGGTCAGGTTGCGCAGTTCGCCCTCGACCCGCACCTGCCGCAAGGGGAACGCGCCCGGCGCGCGCAGCGCGCGGATCCCGGCCTCCAGACCGAAGCCGACCGCCGCCAGCACCACCGCCACCCCCAACCCACGCAGCCATGGTTTCAGGATGGCCCGCCATTGGCCTGTCCTGGCCGCCGGCGCGCGCCTGAGCGATGTCGCCCCCCGGCGGCGTTCCCGTCCGAGTCGCATCGTCGTCCCTCGCTCAATCCGGTCGCGTCAGGCTGGTTTCCAGGATGCGCCAGACCAGCGCCTCGAAATCCAGGCCGGCCACCCGCGCCGCCATGGGAACCAGGCTATGATCGGTCATTCCCGGCACGGTGTTGACTTCCAGCAACCAGGGGCGATCCTGGGCGTCCACCAGTAGATCCACCCGGCCCCAGCCGTAGCCGTCCACCGCCGCGAACGCCTGGCGAACCAATTCCCGCAATTCGGCCTCGCGCGCCCCGGGCAGGCCACAGGGGCAAAGGTAGCGGGTGTCGTCGGCGTGGTATTTGGCCTCGTAGTCGTAGAACGCACGCGGCGTCTCCAAGCGGATTAGCGGCAACGCCTCGTCCCGCAACAAACCGCCGGTGTATTCCTGACCCAAAATCCACGGTTCCACCAGCACCGGCGAATCGCAGGCGATGGCCCGCGCCCAGGCGGCCTGGAACTGCGTGGGATCGTCCACCCGACTAACGCCGATACTCGAGCCCTCGCGCGCGGGTTTGACCGCCAGCGGCAGACCCAACGCGGCGGCGGCCTCGGCCAGTTGCGCCGGGCTTTCGACCAGGCGCCAGGGCGGCGTCGGCAGACCCGCACCCACCCAGACTTGCTTGGTGCGCAGCTTGTCCATCCCCAGCGCCGAAGCCAGCACCCCGCTGCCGGTATAAGGCAGGCCCAGCAGGTCCAGCGCCCCCTGGATCACCCCGTCCTCGCCGCCGCGCCCATGCAGGACAATGAACGCTCGGTCGAAGCCGCCGTCGGCCAGCACCTGCAAAATGCTCCGGTCGACGTCGATGCCCCGCGCCTCCACACCGCACGTTTGCAACGCTCGCAACACCGCCTGGCCGCTAACCAGGGAAACCGCCCGCTCCGCCGACCAGCCCCCCATCAGCACCGCCACCCTGCCGAATTCTTCCGGCTTGGCCGCTGTCCGCTGTCGTGTCTGTCGCATCCGCCTTCCTCCTCCGCCCCGTTCGCTCAATCCACGCCCAACAAGCCGTCGCGTCCCAATTGCACCGCCATCGCCCCAATGTCGCCCGCGCCCATCATGAGCAGCAAGTCGCCGGCGCGCAGCAGGCCCGGCAGCGCCGCTGGCAGATCGGCGAGCCGTTCGACGAAGACCGGGTCCACCTTGCCGCGCACCCGAATCGCCCGGCTCAAACCGCGCCCGTCAGCCCCGGGAATGGGCTTCTCGCCAGCCGGATACACGTCGAGCAGGATCAGGGTATCCACCTCGGATAGCACCTGAGCGAAATCGTCGAACAAGTCGCGGGTGCGACTGAAGCGGTGGGGCTGAAACACCAGCACCAGGCGCCGTTCCGGCCAGGCGCCGCGCAATGCGTTCAGCACCGCCTGAATCTCGCGCGGATGGTGGCCGTAATCGTCCATGACGGTTACCTGGCCGCCATCGGGTAGCTTCAACTCGCCGTGTTGCTGGAACCGCCGGCCGATGCCCTGAAAGTTCAGCAGGGCGCGGCGGATCGCGGTTTCCGCCACGCCTAACTCCAACGCCACGGCGATCGCCGCCAGCGCATTCAACACACTGTGTCGGCCTGGCAGATTCAGGGTGATCGGCAACGGAGCCTTGAGATTCGGTAGATGCGCCACGAATCGGGTGCGCAATCCGTCCTGGACGATGGCGGTGGCCCGAGCGTCGCAGTCCTCGGTCGTGCCGTAAGTCAGCACCGGCCGGCTCAGATGGGGCAGGATCGCCCGTACCTGGGGATCGTCGGCGCACAGCACCGCCAATCCGTAGAATGGCAAGTGATGTAGAAACTCGACGAAGGTCGCGCACAGCCGCTCGAAATCGCCGCCGTAAGTCGGCAGATGATCGGCGTCGATGTTGGTGACCACCGCCAGCATCGGTTGCAGGTACAGGAACGAGGCGTCGCTTTCGTCGGCCTCGGCCACCAGATAGCGGCCCGCGCCCAATTTGGCGTTCGCGCCGGCGCTGTTCAGCCGCCCACCGATCACGAAAGTTGGGTCCAGCCCGCCCTCGGCCAGCAGGCTGGCGATCAGGCTGGTGGTGGTGGTCTTGCCATGGGTGCCCGCCACCGCGACGCCGTAGCGGAATCGCATCAACTCGGCCAGCATCTCGGCGCGCGGCACCACCGGAATCCGCGCCGCCCGCGCCGCCATCACCTCGGGATTGTCCTCGGCCACCGCGCTGGAAATCACCACGGCGTCGCAGCCGGCAATCTGCCCAGCGGCATGGCCCTGATGAATCGTCGCCCCTAGCTCGGCCAGCCGCGCCGTCACCGCGCTGGCGCGCAGGTCGGAACCGGACACACGGTAGCCCAGATTGAGCAACACCTCGGCGATGCCACTCATCCCGGCCCCGCCGACGCCGACGAAATGCACTTGACGAATCCGGCGCATGTCGCGCCAGCATTCCGAAATGGTCGTCAACACCGGTTTGTCCATGTCCTCAACTCTCGTTTACCCATCGTTCAGGAGCGTGCCTGGTCCAGACACGCCCGCGCCACCTGTTCGGCGGCGTCGATTTTCGCTAGGCACCGCGCCGCCCGCGCCATGTCCAGCAAGCGGGAACGGTCACCGAGTCGCTCGCGCAGGATCGCGGCCAGCCGTTCGGCGGTCAGATCCGCCTGCTGGCGAACCAAGGCCGCGCCACCCTGCTCCAAAAATCGGGCGTTGGCGGTCTGATGGTCGTCCACCGCGAATGGGAAGGGCACCAGCACCGCGCCAATTCCCGCCGCCGCCAGTTCCGCGACCGTCAACGCTCCGGCGCGGCACAGCACCAGATCGGCCCAGCCGTAAGCCTCGGCCATGTCCTCGATGAACGGCGTCAACCGGGCCGTCACTCCAGCCTCCCGGTATGCGGTTTCAGCGGCCTCGCGCAACTGACCGCCGGCCTGATGCCAGACCTCCGGACGTTCGGCGGCGTCGAGCAGCGCCAACGCTTGTGGAACGAGCTGGTTCAGGGCTAACGCGCCCTGACTACCGCCCAACACCAGCAAGCGCGGCGGGCCGCCATGTCCGGCCCATCGTTCCTCGGGTGGGGGCAGGGTGGCGATAGCCGCCCGCACCGGGTTGCCGACGGTAATCGCGCGCCGCGTCGACGGAAACGTATGGGGAAACGCCTCCAGCGCCTGGCTGGCGAATCGGACCAGCCAACGGTTGGTCAGGCCGGCGATGGCGTTCTGCTCGTGCACCACCAGCGGGATGCCTAGCAGCCGAGCCATGAGCCCGCCGGGGCCGCTGGCGAAACCACCCATGCCCAACGCCACGCGCGGGCGCAAGCGTCGCAGGATCGCGCCAGCCTGCCACAATGCCCGCCCCAACATTAGCGGCATCAGGAGCTTTCGGGTCAGTCCCTTGCCGCGTAGGCCATGCACCTCGATCCATTCCATGGAGATGCCCGCCTTCGGCACGAGGGTCGCTTCCAGACCGCTCCGGGCGCCCATCCACATCACCGGTACGCCGCGCGCCCGCAGGCGCTCGGCCACCGCCAGCGCCGGAAAGACGTGACCGCCGGTTCCACCGGCCATGATCAGCACCGGATGCTTACCGTTCATTCCTCGTGAACCCCCCCGGCCCGGGTCTCGACATCGATCCGCAACAGCAGGGCCAACGTTACGCACATCGTCATCACGCTACTGCCGCCATAGCTCATCAGCGGCAGGGTCAGACCCTTGGTGGGCAGCACGCCCATGTTGACGCCCATGTTGAACAGCGCCTGGATCCCAAACCACAGCCCGATGCCGTAGGCCAGCCAGGCCGAGAACTTCAGATCCAACCGCTCCGCCCGCCGTCCGATCACGAAAGCTCGTCGCACCACGGTCATGAACAGGATGATGACGAGCAAGACGCCGACCAGCCCCAGTTCCTCGGCCAGCACCGCGAACAGGAAATCGGTATAGGCTTCGGGCAGATAAAACAGCTTTTCCACGCTCTCGCCCAGCCCGACACCGAACAGCTCGCCGCGACCGATGGCAATGAGCGAATGGACCAACTGATAGCCACTGGTTTCGGGATGCGCCCAGGGATTGAGAAAACTGAGCGCCCGTACCAGTCGGTAGGGCGAGGACAAAATCAGCACCCCCATTACTACGACTGTCCCAATCTGCAAGGCCCCGAACTGCCAGAGATTGACGCCGGCCAGGAACACCATCCCCAGCGCGGTCGCCATCAGCACCACCACGCTGCCGAAATCCGGCTCCAGCAGCAGCAGGGCCGCCAGGGCTCCCAACACCACCATCGGCCGGAGCAAGGCCAGCGCCGAGGTGCGAAAATCAGCGGTTCGCAATTCGTCGCCGTGCCGCTTGAGATAGCTGGCGATGTAGACGAGAGCGAACAACTTGGCGATTTCCGAGGCTTGGACGTTGATGGGGCCAATACCGATCCAGCGCCTGCTGCCGTTCACCTCCTTGCCGATGCCAGGCACCAGCACCAGCGCCAGCAGACCGACGGCGGCCAGCAGCAACAACGGACCTGCCCGCCGCCAGCGCGCGATGGGAATCTGAAACACAACTCCGGCCGCCAGCAGGCCGAGTCCCGCGAACGTGCCCTGGCGCAGCAGAAAATAGAAGGGCTGGCCGGTCTGACGCTCGGCGATCGGCATGGAAGCCGAGGCGACCATCAGCAGGCCTAGCGCCAACAACAGCAGCGCCGGAACCAGGACCCAAGGATCGGGGAACGGCAACGCGGCGCGATCCGCCCCCGCGCGCGGCAACGAATTCCGATTCGCGGGAATACTGACGGTTGGGTTCAACATTTGGGCAATCTCCGCACCGCGGCGGCGAACGCCGCGCCGCGCTCCTCGTAACCGCTGAACATGTCGAAGCTGGCGCAGGCCGGCGACAACAACACGTTATCGCCCGGTCGGGCCAGTTGCGCCGCCGCTGTCACCGCTGCTTCCATGTCCGCCACTGTCCGCAGTGGAACGCTGTCTCCCAGCGCGGCGGCGATCAGCGGGGCATCGCGGCCGATCAACACCACCGCCCGCGCCTTATCGGCCAGCACCGCTCGCAGTGGACTGAAGTCCTGACCCTTGCCGTCGCCCCCGGCAATCAGCACCACTCGGCCCGGTAGACCGCGCACCGCCGCCACTGTCGCACCGACATTGGTGCCCTTGGAGTCGTCGAACCAGTTGACCCCGGCGCGTTCCCGCACCCGCGTGGTGCGGTGCGCCAGCCCGGCGAACTCTCGCAGCGCCGCCAGCATACCTTCCCGTCGCAGGCCGAGGACGTACCCCATGGCCAACGCCGCCAGCGCGTTGGCGACGTTGTGATCGCCGCTGATTTTCAACTCGGTCGCGGCGATCCAGCGGTCCGGGCCATGGGCCAGCCAGGTCTCGCCCGCGTCCCGGCGCAAGCCAAACTCACCCTCGGTCGGCTCGGCCAACGTGAAACGCACCACCCGCCGCCCCGGTTCGACCATCGCCATGACCGCCGGATCGTCGGCGTTGACCACCATCACCCCGTCGCCGTGGAACACGCGCCGCTTGGCGGCGCTGTAATCCGCCAGGCTGGCATAGCGATCCATGTGGTCGGGGCTGAGGTTCAGCACCGTCGCCACCTGGGCGTTGAGACTGTGGGTGGTCTCCAACTGAAAGCTGGACAGTTCCAGCACGTATAACTCGAGTGCCGCGCCGACGTTCCACTCGTCTCGCAACCACAACTCCAACGCCGGGGTGCCGAGATTGCCGCCCACCGCCACCCGAATTCCGGCCCGCTCCGCCATCAGTCCCAGCAGGGTGGTGACCGTGCTCTTACCGTTGGAACCGGTGATGGCCGCGACGGGAATCTGGGTCAGGCGGGCCAGCAGTTCGATGTCGCCCCAGACCGGCACACCGCGCGCCGCCGCCTCGGCGATGACCGGCGTCGCCACCGCCACGCCCGGACTGACCACCAATCGCGCCGCGCTGGCAAATGCGGCCGGATCGAAACCACCTAGACGACAAAGCAAATCCGGAAACTCCGCCTGGAGCGCCGCCAGTCCCGGTGGATCGGCGCGGCTGTCGGTTACGGCGAAGGTCGCGCCCACCGCCTTGAGTGCCCGCGCAACGGACAATCCGCTCTTGCCGAGTCCAACGACCAGGGTAAGTCCGTCCAATCGCGACATCCGCGGCTACCCCCTTCTAGCGAATCTTCAAGGTCGCCAAGCCGATCAACACCAAAATGATGGTGATGATCCAAAAGCGGACGATCACCCGTGGTTCTGGCCAGCCCTTCAATTCAAAGTGATGATGAAGCGGTGCCATGCGGAAGATGCGCCGACCAGTCAGCTTGAACGAGGCGACTTGCAGGATCACCGACACGGTCTCCATCACGAACACTCCACCCATGACGAACAACACCAGTTCCTGCCGCACCGTCGCCGCGATGACGCCCAGCGCCGCGCCCAGCGCCAACGCCCCCACGTCGCCCATGAATACCTGGGCTGGGTAGGCGTTGAACCAGAGAAAGCCCAGCCCGGCTCCCACGATCGCCGTGCAAAACACCATGACCTCGCCGACGCCCGGCACATGGGGAATGCCAAGATAGTCGGCGAAGATCCGGTTGCCGGAAGCGTAGCAAAATACCGCCAGCGCTCCGGCGACCATGGCGGTCGGCACGATGGCCAACCCGTCCAGCCCGTCGGTGAGATTGACGGCATTGCTGGAACCGACGATGACGAAATAGGTCAGCGGGATGAACCACCAACCTAGATTCAGAGCGACGTTCTTGAAGAACGGCATGATCAACTGGGTTTCCACCGGCGCCTGGGCGGTGAAGTACAGCAACAGCGCCGCCGCCAGGCCGACGCCGGACTGGAACGAATACTTGGCACGCGCTGATAGGCCCTTGGAGTTGCGCAGAATCAGTTTCCGATAATCGTCCAACCAGCCGATGGCGCCAAACGCCAGCGTGGTCAACAGGACGATCCACACATAGCGATTGCGTGGGTCCGCCCACAACAGGGTGGCGACCGCGATGGCGACCAGGATCAACGCCCCGCCCATGGTGGGGGTGCCGGCCTTGGAGAAATGGCTTTTAGGACCATCCTCGCGGATTTGTTGGCCGATCTGGTCGCGGCTCAGCCGCCGGATCATGGTCGGCCCCACGATCAGCGCGATGCCCAGCGCCGTGAGCACGCCCAAGATCCCGCGCAGCGTTAGGTACTGAAAAACATTGAAGCCGCTGTAGAAATGATCGGCCAACCACTCGGCCAGCAACACCAGCATCAGCCGTGTCCTCCCTCGTTGGCGGCAAGTTCATTCGCCGCCAACGCCGCCACTACCCGTTCCATCCGCATCCCGCGCGAACCCTTGACTAGGACGACGGTCGGTTCGCCGCCTTGCTGAAGATCGCGATCCAGATCGGCGACGAGCGCGTCCACACTCTCGAAATGTAAACCGCCGGTTCCAAACGCCGCCACGGCCACGCGGCTATGTTCGCCCAGGGCGTACAGCCGCTCGAACCCCGCGTTTTTCGCTTCGCGTCCGGAATGGGCATGCAACGCATCCGCCGCTGGCCCCAATTCACGCATATCGCCCAAGACCAGCCACTTACGGCTCGGATCGGCACCCACCGCTTCCAGCGCCGCCGCCAGCGAGGCGGGGTTGGCGTTGTAGGCATCGTGGATCACCACGCCGCCGTGCCGGCCTGGCAGGCGTTGCAACCGGCCGCCGACGCCGCGCAGGCTTTCAAGGCCAAGCCGAATGTCGTGCAACGTCGCGCCGACCGCCAGAGCCGCCGCCGCCGCCGCCAGAGCATTACGGATGTTGTGCTGACCGAGCAGCGGTAATTGAATGACGATCTCGTCCCCAATCGCGATCAGCCGAAATCGGTTGCTGGCGGGATCCAACACCACACCGCGCACCGCCGCTGGCTGGTCCAGCCCGAAATCGACGACCCGTCGACCCGGATTCAGGCTGGTCCAGTAGTCGGCATACGCATCGTCGCGGTTGATGATCGCGACGCCCTTCGGTCCCAAACCCTGAAAAATCTCGCCCTTGGCGCGCGCTACCCCGGCTAGGTCGCCAAAGCCGTCCAGATGGCAGGGTCCAGCGTTGTTGATGATCGCGACATCCGGACGCGCCAGATCGGTCAGATACGCGATTTCGGCGTGATGGTTGGCCCCCATCTCGATCACGGCGTGGGTGTGTTCGTCGTTCAGCCGCAACAAGGTCAGCGGCACGCCGATGTCGTTATTGAGATTGCCCTCGGTTGCCAGCGTCGGTCCGCGAACCCGCAGAATGGCGGCGATCATCTCCTTCAGGGTGGTCTTGCCGTTGCTACCGGTCAGCGCGATCAGCGGGCCGGTGAAGCACGCCCGCCATGCCGCCGCCAGCCGACCCAGCGCCAGTCGGGTGTCGGCCACTCGCAGTTGCGGCAACGGATCGGCCACGGATCGGCTGACCAGGGCGGCGACCGCGCCTCGCTCGCGGGCGGCGACGACAAAGTCGTGGCCGTCGAAGTGCGGCCCGGTCAGCGCCACAAACAACGCGCCGGCGGGTAGTCGGCGGCTATCGGTGCTCACCGCGGTGAAAATCACGTCCGCGCCGGTCATCTCGCCATCCAGCAGACGGGCTACTTGGCCCAGGCGCGGGGGTGAAAAATTCGGGTTCATTGGAGCTGATTGCAATCCCTGGTTTTACTGGACAAACCCGCGAGGACGACAGCGCGATCGCTAAACGGCAAGCGCTCCACCCCCACGATCTGATAATCCTCATGGCCCTTGCCGGCGATCAGCACCAGATCGCCGGCCTCGGCCTCGGCCAGCGCGCGCAGGATGGCGGCGCGGCGATCCCGGATCACCACTGCCGTTCCAGGCCGCCGCATTCCGGCCAGAATGCCGTCGACGATCCGGTCCGGCTGCTCGGTGCGCGGATTGTCGTCGGTGACGATGACCCGGTCGGCGAGTCGTTCGGCCACCGTGCCCATCAGCGGTCGCTTGCCGGGATCGCGGTCGCCGCCGCAGCCGAACACGCACCACAGCCGGCCGCCGCCGTGCTCCCGCAGGGCGGTCAACGCCTGCTCCAGCGCATGAGGCGTATGGGCGTAGTCCACCACCGCCAACGGTTCGCCAGGCCCGCCGCCCAGGCGCTCCATCCGCCCCGGGACCGTGGCTGAGCGGGCCAGCCGCACCAGCGCCTCGGCCAACGGCAATTCCAGCGCTAATAGGGTCGACAGCGTCGCCAGCAGGTTGTGCGCGTTGAACCGCCCCAGCAATCCGGCCTCCAGTTCGCCGTCGCCCCAGGACGAGCGGACGCGCAACCGCAAACCAGTTGGCGACAGTTCCAGATTCTCGCCCCAGACAAACCGTTCCAATCGCTCCGGCCGCGGGCCGAGACCGTAACCGACGATTCGGGACGGAGAATCTCGATCGGCGGCGATCTCACGCCCAAAGGCATCGTCCAGATTCAGCGCCATCCACTCGGGCCGGCAATCGAAAAACAGCCGGCGCTTGGCCGCCGCGTAAGCCTCCGACGTACCGTGATAGTCCAGATGATCCCGGCTCAACTGGGTCAGTACCGCCACCGCGAACCCAACCCCGTTGACCCGCCCCTGGTCCAGGGCGTGCGAGGAAACTTCCATCGCCGCGTAACACCGGCCGGCGGCAACTAGCTCCGCCAGCCAGCGCTGTACCGCCACCGCGTCCGGCGTCGTATACGAGGAAGATTCAGTCGCGCCATACACGCCCGCGCCCAGGGTGCCGAGGATGCCGCACGGCCCGGTGTCGGGGGTACTGAGCGCCTGGGCGATGAAGTGAGCGCAGGACGTCTTGCCGTCGGTACCGGTGATGCCTACCACTCGCAACCGCCGCGATGGCTCGCCATAAAATCGGCTGGCGATCCACCCCAGGTTGCGGCGTAACTCCGGGACCGCCAACGACGGTGGCGCCGTTCCCCGTTCCAGCAACGGCTGAGGGCAGGGCGGTTCCCACAGCACCGCCCGCGCGCCCGCCGCCCGCGCCGCATCCAGAAATTCCAAGCCGTGTCGTCGCCCGCCGCGTAACGCGCAAAACACGGCGCCCGGCCGCACCGTCCCGCTGTCCGCCGCCAGGCCGCTTACCGGCTGGTCGGCCAGATCCGCTGGAACGGCGGCAAATCCGGCGAGCAACTCGCCCAGAGCCATGCTCGTCGCTCGACTCACGGCGTCGCGCCCGCCGCCGACCCGGCGCCCGCCAGGCGCAGGTTCGGCAGATCGTCCGGAGTTACGTTGAGGATGCGCAGCGCGCCACCCATGGTGGCGCTGAACACCGGCGCCGCCACCGTGCCGCCGTAATAGGCGCCGCTTTTGGGTTCGTCGATCAGGATCACCATCACCAGCCGGGGATCGCTGGCCGGCGCCATGCCGGCGAACAGCGCGAAATAGCGGCTAGTGTAGTGGCCGCCGGCGATCTTGCGGGCCGTTCCGGTCTTGCCCGCCACCCGGTAGCCGGGCACGCTGGCCTTCAGCCCGGTGCCTTCCCGGGTTACCACATCCTCCATCATCGCCCGCACCTGCCGCACCGCCCGCGCCGATAGCACTCGCCGCTCGTCGGTCGGGCCAAGCGGTTGTTCCCGCTTGACCAGGGTCAACGGCCGCCGAACCCCATCCGCCGCCAGCACGACGTAAGCTTGGGCCAGTTGCAGGATGGTGAGGGAAAAGCCGTAACCGAACGAGTGGTTGGCGTGGCCGATCTCCGCCCACTTGCTGAAATGGCGCAGCACGCCGGCCTGTTCGCTGTCTTTCCCCGCCACCCCGGTCGGCGCGCCGAAACCCAGGTTCTTGTACAATTGCCACAGTCGTTCGGCTGGCATCGACAACGCGATCTTGGTGACGCCGACATTGCTGGATTTGCTGATGACGTGGGTGACGTCGATCGTGCCGTAGTTATGGGTGTCGCGCACCATGTAACGGCCGATTCGCATCGGGGTGGTGTCCACCAGCGTGTTGGGCATCCACTTGCCGCTTTCCAGACCCAGGGCGGCGGTGAAGGGTTTCACGGTCGATCCTGGTTCGTACACGTCGGTGATCACCCGGTTGCGCAACAGGTCGCCGTGCAGTTCGGCGCGGTTGTTGGGATTGCCGGCCGGCTGATTCACCATCGCCAGGATTTCCCCAGTGCGCACGTCCACGATCACCGCCGCGCCGGCGTTAGCCTTGTTCTCCACCACCGCTGTCTTGAGCGCGCGGTAGGCCAGATATTGCAAGCGGCGGTCGATGCTCAATATCTGCGTCTGGCCCGGTTGCGGCGCCCGCAGGTTTTCCACTTCCGCCACCACCCGACCCAGCCGATCCTGGATGACTCGTTTCTGGCCCGGTACTCCACGCAACCGAGCCTCGAACGCCTTTTCCAGACCATCCTGGCCCATGTCGTCGATATCGGTGAAGCCCAGTAGGTGCGAGGTCACCTCGGCGTCTGGGTAATAGCGGCGATATTCGCGCCGGGCGTACACACCGGGAATGTCGAGGTCCAGAACCCGTTGGGCCACGCTCGGCGCCAAGTGTCGGCGCAACCAGGCGAACCGGCCGCGCCCGGCCAACTTTTGCTCCAGTTCCGCCGTCGTCATTTCCAGCGCTGTCGCCAGTTGCGGCCAGCGGTCGCGCTGGTTGAGAAATTCCCGTGGATCCACCCAGATCGAATCCACCGGCGAACTGACCGCCAACGGCTCGCCGTTGCGATCCAGGATCATGCCCCGATGCGCTGGTACGTCCATCGTCCGCACGAAGTACGCCGCGCCCTTGTCCTGGAAAAAGTCGGTATTGACCACCTGCATGTACGCGGCGCGCGTCACCAAGCCCGCCGCCGCCGCGCCCAGCAGCCCCAATACCAGCCCGTGGCGGGTCGTGGTTCGGGCGAACGCAATCACCGCGCGCAGCGCGTTCGGCCAGGTTTTGCCAGACGTTAACTTCTTCATGGGGGCGCGATGTAGAGAATCGCGCCGGGATCCGGCGTCAACATGTTCAGGCGCGTTCGCGCCACCGTCTCGACCGCGGCGTCCGTCACCAGCGTGCTTTGTTCCAGCCGCAACAATTCCCATTCCACCTCAAGCGTATCTCGCTCCACTTGCAATTTTTGCCATTCGATGAACAGGCGCCGATTGACGTGCTGGGTATAGACCACCCCCAGGCCGGAGCCCAGCACCGCCACGGTCAACCCCGCCACCAATAAGACCTGACCTTTCATGGCCGCCGTTCCGCCACTCGCAATACCGCACTACGGGCACGGGGATTGGCGGCGATTTCCGCCGCGCTCGGCCGAACCGCCCGCCCGACGAGGCGCAGGGTCATCCCCTCCGGCTCACCTTGCACCGGCAAATCTGGCGGCCATTGGCGGCCCCGCGCCTGGTCTCGCATGAACCGCTTGACCACTCGATCCTCCAGGGAATGAAAGCTAATCGCCGCCAGCCGTCCGCTTGGCGCCAGCGCCCACACCGCTTGCGGCAGCGCGACCCACAGTTCGCCCAACTCGTCGTTGATCGCGATGCGAATCGCCTGAAATGCGCGGGTGGCCGGATGCTGACCCGGTTCGCGGGTCGGTACGGCGGCGGCGACGAGTTCCGCCAATTGCGCCGTGGTCGTGATCGGCGTTCGCTGGCGGGCCGCGACCAGAGCGCGAGCAATCCGCCGGTGAAAACGTTCCTCGCCCCATTCCGCCAACACGCGCTCTAACTCGGCTTCCTTCACTTGGGCCAGCCACTCGGCGGCGGCGATCCCTGTATCCGGGTCCATCCGCATGTCCAACGGCCCGTTCCGACTAAAGCTGAATCCGCGCGCCGGATCGTCGAATTGGGGCGACGAGACCCCCAAATCGAACAGCACTCCATCCAACCGTCCGGCCAAGCCTCGTTCGGCGACTACTTTTCCCAACTGGCCGAAGGTGCTCCGCGCGAACGTAAACCGGGGATCGCCGCCAAACCGGGTCCGCGCCCAGTGTTCCGCCGCCGGATCGCGATCCAGGGCCAGTAACCGACCCTTCGGCCCGAGCGCCGCCAAGATCGCCGCCGCGTGACCACCCCGGCCAAACGTGGCGTCCAGGTAACAACCTGCTGGTTGCGGATTCAGCCCAGCCAAGGTCTCGGTCAGCAGCACTGGCTGATGTGGTAACCCCGCCGGATTCGTCACGACTAGAACGCCAGCGCATCCAGTTCGGGCAGGGATTCGCCGTCGTCCCCGCCCTTCAGCAGCGCCTCGCGCCAATCGTTCCAGGCCTGCTCGTTCCAGATCTCGAATTTGTTGCCCTGTCCCACCAGCACGACCCGTTTTTCCAGATTGGCGAATTCCCGCAGCGGCGCTGGCAACAGAATCCGGCCGCTGGCGTCCAGGGCGCATTCCTCGGCGTGCCCCAGCAACAGGCGTTTCAAGGCGCGCGCGCGTGAGTTGGTGCTGGAGAGCTGGATCAGTTGGCGCTCGACGCTTTCCCAAACTGGCAGTGGGTAGAGCAACAGACAGCGATCACGATCAATGGTCAACACCAACTGGCCACCGGCCGTATCCAACAGAGGTTGGCGATACTTGGTCGGCACCGCCAGTCTGCCCTTGCCATCCAGCGATAGCGGATTAATCCCTCGAAACAATGTCGCGCCTCTTGATGGAACCGGCTGATCCTTAGGCTCCACTTTTCCCCACTTTTCCCCACTAACTATAGGTAGGGGCGCTGGTGACTGTCAAGGAAGGCTATCTGATAGGATTTTAAAAAATAGTTTTATATACAAAATGTTATGATTTTTAAAATAATTTATTAGGATCACCTGCTCATCAAAATGGGGCGAGAAGTACAAAAATGATTGGGTAGTGTGACAGGAAAAAACAGGATGCCACTAGAGAAAAATTGCGGGGCTTTCCGCTAGGAAATCGAGACGGGTGGTTATCGGTGTGGGCGCTTAGGGAGGGAACCGGCCTGTAAGCCGGGTTCTGTCGAGGACGGTCATTCCTCTGCGACGCCTGTCGCCAGGCGCCTGTAGCGACCTACCCAGGAGCCATGCGGACCACACGTAAATGCTCCTCTATTTGGTCTTGCTCCGGGCGGGGTTTACCGTGCCGCGCCTGTTGCCAGTCGCGCGGTGCGCTCTTACCGCACCTTTTCACCCTTGCCGGTTCTCGCGAACTTGGGCGGTATGTTTTCTGTGGCACTTTCCGTCGGCTTGCGCCGCCCAGGCGTTACCTGGCGCCCTGTCCTGTGGAGCCCGGACTTTCCTCCATACCGCGTGGCGATACGGCGACCGTCCGGCCGGTTCCCGCCGCTAGTGTCCATGGCGGCGCCGGAATTGGCAAGGCCCGGTTCAGGTTTCTTCCGACTCACGTCGGCCGCCGAGGGTCAGCGCCAGTTCGTACAGCGGTTTTTTCCGTAGACCCGTCGCCTTGGCCGCCGCCGTCACTGCTCGGCTGGTGGGCAGCTCCGTCAACAGCGCCGCCAGCAGCCGGCGAGTCGCTGGCGTATCCGCCTCGGTCGCCGTCGGCGCTCCCTGAATCATCAACACGAATTCACCCTTCCGACGATGGGGGTCGGCTTCCAACCAGGCCATGAGTTCGCCCAAAGACGCGCCGTAAACTTCTTCAAAGCACTTGGTCAGCTCGCGGGCGACCACCGCCGGTCGTTCTCGGCCGAACGCCGCCGCCAGGTCGGCCAACGCCTCCGCGACGCGGTGGCTGGCTTCGAAGAACACCAGGGTGCGTTCCTCCGCCGCCAACGCGCGCAAGCGTTCCCGACGAGCGGTGGATTTGGCGGGCAAAAAACCTTCGAACACGAAACGGTCGGTCGGCAACCCCGCCACGGAGAGCGCCGCCAGCAGGCTGCTCGGTCCTGGCACCGGGATCACTTTCAATCCCTGCCGGCGCAGTTCGCGCACCAACGGAAAGCCGGGATCGTTGATCAACGGCGTGCCGGCGTCCGACACCAGCGCCAGCGCCTGGCCCTCCCGCAAGCGGGCGACGATGGACTCCAGCCGGTCCCGTTCGTTGTGCTCGTGCAGCGACAGCAACGGTGTCTCGATACCGAAATGCCGTAACAGTTGCCCGGTGTGGCGGGTATCCTCCGCCGCGATGCGGTTCACTTCCCGCAACACCCGCAGCGCCCGAGCGCTGATGTCCTCCAGATTGCCGATGGGCGTGGCCACCACGTACAGCGCGCCGGATTCGACAGTCATCGATACCTCCACCACAAAAGACCCGGTTCGGATCAGGAAGACGGGATTGTAATGACGCGGTTTCCAATCTCTTCGACTAATCTTTGAATCGACGGGCGGGATTGATGACGGCGGTCACAGGTTTTGACCAGCCCGGTTCGGTTGGACCGCCGCGCCCCCGCTGAACCATGGCGACGATCCAAGGAGAATATTCATGTCGAGGCGGATTTCACAACATTGTTTGAATCCGATGTTACCGTTGCGCCGCTGGCTTGGTTTGGCATTGCTGATATTGCTGACCCTGAGCGGCGCCACGCGGGCCGCGACCCTTACCGTCACCAGCACCGCCGACCCTGGAGTGGCGAATGACAATCAATGCACCCTGCGGGAGGCCTTGGCGGCCATCGACGCCGGGGCGAATGACGCCAACGACTGCCTCAACGGTAGCGGCAATGGCTACGGCGTCAACGACACCATTCTCTTTGCGGGCGCGCTGGCCAACGGCACCATCACAGTGACGTTGGCCGGTGGGGGGGCCTTCGGAACGGGAAAGGCCGTGACCATCACCGGCCCGGTGGCAAACGACCCAAATGGAATCACCCTCAACGGCAATAATGCGCTTCCGGTGTTTATCGCCTCCCAACCGGTGACCCTGCAACACCTGACCATCACCCAGGGAACGACCAATTCCCTTGGCGGGGCCGGGTTTCGCACCAGCTCCAACGTCACCCTGAACTACTGCACCGTTTCGAACAATTCGTCGAGCATCGGCTTGGGTGGGGTGGCGGGCTTTGGCGGTGGAATTTTCGCCAATGGCAATATCGCCTTGAATCACAGCACCGTTTCGGGCAATTCCGCGGGTAACGGCGGGGTAGGCGGTGGATTGTACGCCCTAGGCTCCATTACCCTCGATTCCAGCACGGTGTCGGGCAACACGGCGACCAACGCCGGTGGCGGGGTGGGTGGAGATGGACCCATCACCTCGATCAACAGCACGGTCTCCGGAAACACGGCGACGGGTGGCGGTGGAGGAATCTATGCAACGGACAATGTGACCCTCATCAACAGCACGGTCACGAACAATACGGCAACAACCGGCGGTGGAGTGGTCGTGAGCACCAATCAGGTTGGCGGAGGCAACTTCACCGTTACCTTGAACAACAGCATCCTCTCGGACAACAGCAGCATCATCAACGATCCTGACCTTTACAGGGAGATCACCAGTGGCTCCATCACCGTCAACGCCAGTCACAGCCTCCTCGGCACCGGCGTTCAAGCCCAGCTGAGCGGCAATATCAACAACCTCTTCACCGATACTCCTCAACTCGACCCCCTGGCGAACAACGGTGGCCCGACCCAGACCCACGCCCTGCTGGCGGTCAGCCCGGCGCTGGACGCCGCCGACAATGCGATCTGCGCCAATGCCCCGGTCAGCGGCCTTGACCAGCGGGGCGTCGCGCGTGGCTACAATGCCGCCGGAGCCGTGAATGCCCCCCGAACGGGCGACTGCGACATCGGCGCCTTCGAACTGCCCGTCGATACCCTGATCATCGTCAAGCAGACCCTGCCCGATGGTAGCCCGCAAACCTTCGATTTCAGCCTGGATGGCGGGGCGCTCAACTCGCCCATCACGGATGGCGGACAACTGATCCTGAATCCCGCGCCGGGCCAACACAGTCTCAATGAAACGGTGCCCGACGGCTGGGATTTGACGGCCATCGTCTGCGACGATCAAAGCGTACAGACCAACCCAGCAGCGCGTCCCAACCTCAATTTCACCCTGACCGGCGCTGGCGTGACCATCACCTGCACCTTCACCAACACCCAGCGCGGCGCGGTGGTCATCGACAAGCAGACCGTGCCGGGCGGCAGCGCCGCCTCCTTCAGTTTCAGCAGTATGGACCTGGGTCAGTTCCCACTCACGGATGGCGCCGCGCCGCAAAGTTTCGGCAACCTGGCGCCGGGTCAGTACACCGTCAGCGAGCTTGCCCTGGCCGGTTGGGACTTGACCGCCATTACGTGCAATGACGGCGGCAGCGCCACGCCCAGCAGCGGCAATCTGCAAAACCGGACCGCCACCCTCAACGTCGATCCCGGCGAAACCGTCACTTGCGTCTTCACCAACACCCAACGTGGCACGGTGATCATCGAAAAACAGACCTTGCCCGACGGTAGCCCGACCGCCTTCACCTTCAGTGGCGCGGTCAATGGGAATATCGGGGACGGCCAACAACTGAGCGCGACCCTGCCGTCAGGGAATTACACGGTCAGCGAAACCGTGCCGACGGATTGGGATTTGACCGCCATCGTCTGCGACGACGCCAACAGCGGAATCCTTCAGGGCGCCACCGCCTCGATCAATCTTGAAGTGGGCGAGACGGTCACCTGCACCTTCACCAACACGCAACGGGCGACTCTGGTCATCGGGCTGGACGCTCCCGGCTCCGCTCCGACCGCTTTCGACTTCACCACCGTTGGGCTGGCTCCCGCCGCCTTCGCCTTGCAGGATGGGCAAACCCAGCCGTTTACCGGCCTGCTCTCTGGGCAATCCTATGTCGTCGACGATCAGCCGCCACCGCCGGGCTGGGTATTCGACGAGGTGCTCTGCTCCGCGCCGCCACCGGTGTGCGTACCCGGCAGTGTTACGGTCACTCCCTTGCCCGGCCAGGCCGTGACTGCCACGTTCCGTTTCTTGCGGCTTTCGAGTGGGGCGGAGTCCATTCCGGCGTTCACACCCTGGGGACTGGGTGTGTTGATTGGGGTATTGGGCCTGTTGTTGGCGCGCTTGCGGCGGCGGTGAGTTTCCGTTGGTCCGTGCGCTTGCGGTCACCGAGTCAGATACCGCCATTCTTCGTGTCCGAGTGGCGCGCGGTTCAACTCTTCCCGGCAGGCGTGCCACGTCGGCAGATGCCGGTCCATCAGTGCCTTGAACCGGTCGTTATGGTTGCGCTCCAGCAAATGCACGAGTTCGTGGACGACGACGTACTCCAGACATCGCGCCGGCTTCTTGGCCAGTTCCAGATTGAACCAGACACGCCGGGCTCCGATATTGCAACTGCCCCAGCGGGTCTTCATTTTCTTGATGCCCCATTCGGCCACCGCCACGCCCAGGACGGGTTGCCACTGCTCCAGCAGAGCGGGAATCCGCCCGCGCAACTGCTCTCGATACCAGTCTTCCAAGACCCGTTGTCGCTGCGCCGCTGTCGTTTCCGGACGCACGAACAGATCGAGAAAATCAGCGCCACCGCAACGGATGCGGGGCGGACCCGTATACGCCAGCACTCGCAATCGGTAACACTGCCCTAAAAAGTAGTGGCTTTCGCCGCTGACCATTTCCCGCTGAGACCGGCGCGGCTGGCCCGCGAACTTAGCTTGCTGGCGCTTGATCCAGCCTAGCTTGCCGATCACCGCCAGCCGCACCGCCTCGTCGCTCACCACCAGCGGCGCCGCCACCCGGATCCGTCCGTTGGGTGGATAGACCCTCAAGTGCAGGTTCTTGATGTTCTTACGCACCACTTCGACGGTCAGACCACCGATGGTGATGTGGTGAGCCTCGGTAACCATTGGCGCTAGTTCATTACGAGCAAACGAAATTAGGTGCCTATGATCGTTAGGCCGCCGACGCCAGACAGCACAAATTCATAAAGATCAATTACCTGACATACTAAACTGGTACCATTGGTTAGTAGGTAATCCTGCTCATCGAACGATGAGAGTTTCCCTTCGCAAAGGGGGGTCGGGGGGATTTCGGGTTTCGCTCGGCCCGACCGGTTCAAATCGCCCCTCGCCCCCTTTGCGAAAGGGGGGAACGCTCGATGGATCATTCGCATTTCAGGACTACCCGCTGGCGAATTTCAGTGGGAGTTTTCGGTGGCGGTTGTGGTGGTGGCTATTCTTCGGCAAGCGGGGGTGTTGAGTCCTTGGCTTACGGCGCCGTCTTGGGCGGCGCGCCGGCCCAGGGCATCATCGGCACCGCCGACAGCGAGTTTTTCGGCGAACCTTCCACCAGCTTGTCGCTGTAGACCAGGTACACCAGGGTATTGCGGGGTTGATCCAGGAACCGCACCACCCGCATTTTCTTGAACAGCAGGGAGCGGCGTTCGGTGAATACCTCCTCGCCGGCCTTGAATTTCTCCTTGATGCTGATCGGCCCGACCTGCCGACAGGCGATGGACGCATCAGAAGTGTCCTGAGCCAGCCCCAACCCGCCCTTGACACCGCCGGTTTGGGAGCGGCTGACGTAGCAGGTCACGCCGTCGATCTTGGGATCGTCGAAGGCTTCGATCACGATTTTGTGGTTTGGCCCGAGCCATTGGAACGCGGTGTCCACGCTGCCGATTTCCTGCGCGACGCCAGCGCCGGTCAGCGCCCACAGCACGCCGCCGCACAGTCCGGCTGAGAGAATGCGATGCATGACGGTCTCTCCATCGGTTGAGGATGCGCGGGCGAGAATAGCGCAACTCGCATGAAAAAGGCGGCCCGTGGGCCGCCTCGTTTTGCGTGCTACCTCGCGACGCTCAGCCGAGATCCTTGATGCCCTGGATCATTCCCGCCGCGACCTTCTGCGCGTCGCCGTAGACCATCCGGGTGTTGTCGGCGAAGAACAGCGCGTTTTCGATGCCGGCAAAGCCCACGCCCTTGCCGCGCTTGATCACTTGCACGTTCTTGGCGTGATCCACGTTCAGGATCGGCATGCCGTAGATCGGGCTGGCCTTGTCGGTGCGCGCCGCCGGATTCACCACGTCGTTGGCGCCGATCACCAGCGCCACGTCCGCCGTGGAGAACTCTTCGTTGATTTCGTCCATGTCGAAGATCAGATCGTAAGGCACGCCCGCTTCGGCCAGCAACACGTTCATGTGGCCGGGCATCCGGCCCGCGACGGGATGAATGGCAAACTTGACCGTGACGTCGCGCTCGATGAGCAGCTTGCACATTTCCCAGATCTTGTGCTGCGCCTGGGCCACCGCCATGCCGTAACCGGGCACGATGATGACCTTGCTCGCATACGCCATCTGAATGGCCGCATCCGGCGGCTCCATCGGCTTGAGGCTGCCGGTCACGGCTTGCGCCTCGCCGCTGCCCAGCGCCGCCCAGTTGCTGAACAGCACGTTGGAGACCGAGCGGTTCATCGCCTTGGCCATCATCAGGGTCAGCAAGGTGCCCGAAGAGCCGACGATGATGCCGGCGATGATCATGGCCGAATTGCCGAGCACGAAGCCTTCCAGCGCCACCGCCAGACCGGTGAAGGCGTTGAACAGCGAAATCACCACCGGCATGTCCGCGCCGCCGATGGGCAACGCCATCATCGCGCCGAAGGCCAGCGCCAGCAGGAAGAACACCGTGATCAGCGCGCCGCTGGAGCTATGAGTCATCGCGATGATCAAGCCCAGCACCACCGCGGCCGTAAAGACCGCCGCATTCACCTTCTGCTGGCCGGTGAAGCGGAACTTGGCGTCATCCTTGAAAAATTTCAGCTCTTGCAACTTGCCGAACGCGACCACCGAACCGGAAAACGCCACCGCCCCGATCAGGGCGCCAGCCACCGCCATGATCAAGGTGCTGATCGGCAACGGGTGCGCGTGAACCTTGAGCAACTCCACCGCCGCAATCGCCGCCGCCGCGCCGCCGCCCATGCCGTTGTAGATGGCGATCATTTGCGGCATGGCGGTCATCGCCACTTTCTTGGCGCCCCACCAGGCGATGGCGCCGCCGATGGCGATGGCGATCACCATGAGCGCGTAATTGCCAGGGCCAGCCTGGATTTGCGGATGGACGAAGCTGACCACGGTCGCCAGCACCATGCCGTAGCCGGCCCAGACGATGCCGCTGCGGGCGGTGGTCGGGTGCGACATCCGCTGGAGGCCGACGATGAATAGAACGGCCGTCAGGAAATAAATCGTTTCAATCGCGTAGCCCATGACTTACTTCTCCTGACCCTTGCTGCTCTTGAACATTTCCAGCATGCGCTCGGTAACGAAATAGCCGCCCACCGCGTTGCCGGCGCCCAACAGCACCGCGAGAAACCCGATGGCCTGCTCCAGCGGCGTCACCGCCTGGCCCAGCGCCACCATCGCGCCGACCAGCACGATGCCGTGGACGAAGTTGGTGCCCGACATCAGCGGGGTGTGCAGGATGACCGGCACCTTGCTGATGATTTCATAGCCGAGAAAGCCGGCCAACATCAGGATGTAGATGGGGGAGAAGAACTCGACGACTTGCTTCATGATTTCCATAACGCTTCTCCGATCTTTGTGGTTATACCAGCTTGCTGGTGGGCTCGTGGACGATCCGCCCGTCGCGGGTCAGCGCGCTCTTGGCGATCACCTCGTCGTTCCAGTCCAGGTTCAGGTTGCCGTCCTTGATCATCGGCGACAGGAAGTTGTACAGGTTCTTGGCGTACATCTCGCTGGCCGGAACCGGGAAGCTGCTGGGGATGTTGAGCGGGCCGGCGATGATCACGCCGTTGTGCTCGATGGTCTCGCCGGGTTGGGTCAGCTCGCAGTTGCCGCCGGACTCGGCCGCCAAGTCCACGATGACCGAACCGCGTTTCATGCCCTCGACCATGGCGGCGGTGATGATCTTCGGCGCGGCGCGGCCCGGCACGGCGGCGGTGCTGATCACCGCGTTGGCGGCGGCGATGTGCTTGGCCAGTACGTCGGCCTGTTTCTGTTTCTCTTCCGCCGTCAGTTCGCGGGCGTAACCGCCCTCGCTGGCGGCGCTGACCCCGGTGTCGATCATCTTGCCGCCGAGCGATTCGATTTCCTGCCGGGCGGCCGGGCGAACGTCGTAGGCTTCCACCATCGCGCCCAGGCGGCGGCAGGTGGCGATGGCCTGCAAGCCGGCCACGCCCGCGCCGATGATGACCACCTTGGACGGGCGGATGGTGCCGGCGGCGGTGGTCAGCATCGGAAAGAAGCCACTGGCCAGGTTGGCCGCCAGCAGCGCCACCTTGTAGCCGGAAACCGCCGCCTGCGAGGACAGCACGTCCATGGACTGGGCGCGGGAGATACGCGGAATCAGTTCCATGGCGAAACTGGTGATTTTCTTGTCGCGCAGCCGCTTGGTCATCTCCAGATTGCGATGCGGCAACAGGACCGCCAGCAAGGTCGAGCCTTCCCGAAGCAGTTCCACCTCTTCCAAGGTGGGAGCTTGTACCTTGAACACGACGTCGGCCTCGGCGTACAACGCCTTGACGTCGTCGATCAGCCGGCTGCTCTTGCCGTAAGCCTCATCGGGAAAAAAGGCGCTGAGACCCGCGCCCTTTTCCATCAGCATTTCCACGCCGAGCTTGGCGAAACGCTCGGCCATCGTAGGGTCCAAGGCGACCCGTCGTTCGCCCGAGACGATTTCCTTCGGGACGGCCATACGAGCAGGCATGTTGTTGTCCTCCTAAATGGTGATTCCACCGGGTCCCGCCGACCCGGAAATGGGCGCGAAAAAAAGGCTTTTAACAAGCCTGTTAGGGGTGATGCCAGCGTTGGTTTTAGGGAATGCGCGCGCCAACGGCGGGAAGGCGCGCGATAACCTTGAATTATAGAGTAACCTACACCGCCAACAGTATAAAAGGCGCGGGCTGAATTGCCATGGCGGATTTTGGGCGGACGGCGGTCCGCCGAGCGCCGGCGCGGAGAGCAGGGGTCAATGTTGGCGCAAGGACCGGTTGACCATGCGACAATACGGCCGTCGAATAGTCGTCGAGCATGATGGATCACGGGCACAGATGGGTGGGTAAAGCATGTACGGGTTGGAGCAGCAGATTCTGCACACGGACATCACGGGAATGCCGTTGGAGTGGATTGATTATCAGCAGGCGGTGCGTTTGTACCACGCCGGCCAGGTAGCCTACACCTGTGGCAGGACCCTTTACACGGTGCACGGGGGCGTCAACGCCCGCAGTGGCCGGCGGAGCGCCGTTACGGTGAATTCGATCATCGCCACCCAGGGTGGGGCCTACGCGCGGCTGCGCGCCCGCCAGGACTACACGCCGCCGCTTTCGAACGCCGCGTTGTTCCGGCGCGACTGCAATACCTGCCTGTATTGCGGCGAGACCTTTTCGGTTCGTGATCTGTCCCGCGATCATATCCGGCCCATCGTGCAGGGTGGCGGTGATCGCTGGAACAACGTGGTTACCGCCTGCAAGCCTTGCAACCACGCCAAGGGCGGCAAGACTCCGGAACAGGCGGGGATGCAGTTGCTGGCCATTCCGTTCACGCCCAATCACGCGGAATATGTTTTCTTGCAGGGCCGGCGGGTGTTGGTCGATCAGATGGATTTTCTGCGAGCCCACTTTCCCCGGACCAGCCCGCTGCACCAACGCCTGGCGCGGTTGTCCTGACAGTCGAATCCGGTGGCGCGGAGGGTTGACCCATGTCGAACGACCTCGGCTTTCTGCACCACCTGTTCGATGGCATCACCACCTTTGCCCAGCGACAGTTGGCCGAGCGCCGGCATCATCAGGAACGACTGGCGGCGCTGCGGGACGCCATCGAACAGGTGGTGGACGCCAGCGAGCCGCGCCTCCGGCTGGTGGGCGACTATGCCGACAAACTGGTGGACGCGGTGGAGACCGCGCTGACCCATTGCCACCAACTGACCCGGCAATTGCCGCCGACGCTGATCCTGAGCGCGCGCGCCTGGGCCAGCGATCCACGGGTCAATGCCTTTTTCGCGACGGTGGCCGACCTGCGGACCACCTTGAGCGCGTCCCGGTCAGTGCGGGAGTTTTTCCAGCAGCCCAGCCCGCCCGAGGAATGTTTCGCCTTGATGCTGATGGTCAAACAGGAAACCGAAGCCTTCGGCACGGCGTTGGAGGGCGACATGCTGGTACGCGAGGTTCGCCAGATTCAGGTCAGCTTTTCGGAACACCGGTTGCATTTTCCCGCCGTCGGCGAGGCCGAACTGCGCCAGAATCTACGACAGCGGATGCTGGTGTTTCTGGCGAGCCGGGCGCGGGAGCATATTGGCGAACTACGGGGGCGGCGCGATGCGCTGGAGGAGCAACGGCGGCAATTGCGGGCGCAGTTGCAAGCCCTGCGCGGTCAGGCCCGGGGCTTGCGACCGTTGTTGTCGAGCACCGCCGCCGACGAGCGCCGCTTGGCGACGCTGGAGCAACGGCTGGCCCGAACCGAGGAGGAATTGATCGACGCTCGCAAGCCGTTGACCACACTGGATGACTATCTGGAACAGGTCCGGCGGATCGTCGGTCAGCCGGAGCCGTATCTACATCTTCATCCGCTGTCCCTGCGAATCAACCGGCTCGGGATCAAGCTCGACGCGGATTCGTCGGAGCCGGGCGAAACCCTGGCGCTGTGCGAGTGGGATTCCCTGGAGGAGCGGCGAATTGGCGCGCTGGTGCGGTTTGGGCGTGGGGAATTGCTGGCGGACGCCGCCACCTAAGAGGTGGCACGGGAATTCTCTTCCACGCGGAGCCCTCTAATTCCAGGTGCCGGCCGCCGCGACCAGTTTGGCCGCCGCGTCTCGGTCGCCGGCCGCCGCGATATCCCGCGCCAGATAGAGCAGGGCGTCGGCGCGCATGGTCGGGTCAGGCAATTGCTGAGTTTGGCTGAGCGCGGCGGCGAAGTCGGTTCGGGCCAGCACCCGGTCGCCGCCGGCGACCCGGCTCAGCGCCAGGGCGCTGCGCGCCTTGGCCCGATACTGGTTGAGCTCCGGCGGCGCGGTGTCGCCGCTTGCCGCGATTTCATTGTCGATTTGAGTCAATAGGGCATGAGCGGCGGCGGTGTCGCCGGCTTCGGCGCGCTGCTGGGCTAGCGCCGCTAGCGCGATGAGCCGGCTGGGGCGATCTTGGATGGTGCTCACCGCCGCCGCCGCCTGAACGAACCAGTCCTGGGATTGCTCAAGGCGACTGGTATGCGCGAGATCCCGGGCGATGGCCCCGAACGCCAGAGCCTTGCTGGAAGGATCGGGAATGGTGCGGGCGGTTTCGATGGCTCGATTGAAATAATCCTTGGCGGTGGACGCCTGGACTTCGTGGAGCGTCCGGGCCAGGCTGCTGAAGGTTTGGGCGCGCTCGCCAAGGGTGACGATGGAGTTGGCCAGGTTGGTGGCTCGAAGCCAGTGGGTTTGCGCGGTGGCCGGTTCTTGCCGTCGGTAGTATTGGCTGGCGATGCCGGCCCGGAGGTCCACTTGCTGACGGTTGAAAGCATCCAGTTGCGCGCTGGGCAGATTGCTGTGTTCGGCGCCGAGTACTTCGACGGCCCGCTCGATGCTGCGAATCGTCGCGGGTAGATCGCCGACCTCCAGTTGGTAGAGCGCCAGGCTGGTCAACAACTGGGGATCGCGGGCGGGCGGGCGGGCCATTTTTCCGGAGGCGCCCGCGCCCCCGGCGGTGGGCGTTGCCAGGGCCAGCTTACCGATGTCCAGCAAGGGTTTGGGTCCAGTTTCGGGAGGCGTGGCCGGCGCTGGCGTCGAACCGCCCGAGGTGGGAGGGGTGGCGGCGGTGGTTCCCGTGCTGACGAGCGGTGGGGTTTGAACGGCGCCGATGCGGCCGGCGGTCGAGATCGTGGCGCCGGCGACGGGCTTGGAGCCGGTGGCGGCGATCGCGGTCGTGGGCTTGGAGTCGGCGGCGGTCGCGGTCGCGGCGGTCTCCGACGCGGTGGCTGCTCCGGTGACCGCGCCCGAGGCGGGGCTGTTCGTGTTGGATTGCACCAGCGGTGGCTTGGCGCCTTCCACCTTGAAAACCGCGTCGGGCGCGTTGATCGTAGATTGCACGTTGGCCGGCTTGCTGGCGTTGGTTTGGGCGCTAGGGTTGTCGGTCGCCGCCGGTTTGTCGGTTTGCAGTTGCCAGACCAGCAATCCGACGCCGATGACAGCGGCGGTCATGCCCCCGATGATGGGCAAAGGGGCGCCGGGTTTGAACAGGGCCTTGAGTTTGTCGACGGAGGTGATGCCCATTTCCTTCTCGACCTGGCGTTTGGCGATCGCCCGGAGCTTTTCCTGGCGCTGGCGGGCCTTCTCCCGCTCTTCCGCCTCATCTTCGTGGCTCATCAATGTTTTGAGTCGGCGGCGTTCGAGTTCCAGCGCCTGCTTGAGTTCATTGCTCGCGGCGTAGTTACGGCCCACGACGCCGCAGCGCTCGCAGGTGTCCGGCAGGTTGTTGGTGGCGGGGAGTTGACGATGACCACAGGCCGGGCATTGATAAAATGAGGCTTGACCCATTTCCTCCATCGGTACCAGACTCAGTGCTATCGGGTCGATGCGGCAGTTGAGACCGGTGGCCGTGAATTCTTCCAGCAGGCTTTCGGCCTCGGCTCGCGAAATGCCTTCGCCGAGCACCGCCGGTTGGTTGAGGGATAGGCGGTGGAGAGTGGCTTCGAGGACCGTGGGGTCGTCCTTGAGGATGGCCTGCAACTGGGTCCGCACCGTTTGCGGATCCTGACCGGGTTGAATGCCCAGGGCGGTAAGTTTGAAGGTGGGTTCCATCAGGGAAAGACCTCACTGCAATGGGTTGGATCGTGAGGGAACTATAGCAAAACCGGCAGTTTGACCAAGGAACGGAAAACCCATGCTGGACCCGCAGGGCGCGAAGCCGCGAATTTCGCCTCACAACAGGCGCGCGGACTGTCCCTGCGCCACCAGCAGCGCAACCGCCTTCTTATCGAAGGACACGAAGGTTTCCCCGCCGAGCCAGTTCCCCTCGTAGGCAATCACGCCATCGGCGAAATCGCCCCCTGCCTCAAGCACCGCCAGACCCGCTTCCACGGCGGGCCGGTTCATTGCCACGTTTGCCGCCGCCAGCAAG
Organism: Candidatus Contendibacter sp.; assembly: GCA_029624675.1. GTDB lineage: Bacteria > Pseudomonadota > Gammaproteobacteria > Competibacterales > Competibacteraceae > Contendibacter. The sequence goes on along the minus strand of JARSSP010000036.1, from coordinate 284,594 downwards.
GCGCGAATCGCGGCGGCGACATCGGCGGGCGGGAAGCCGTAGACCCGGCGCAGCACCCACACCAATTCACACAAACACGGTAGTGCGATGGCGATCAATTTGGCGTCGGTCAATAGCTGGGCGGCAATGCTTCCTTGGGCCGGATCGTCATGCACGACCGCGCGAACCAGGACGTTCGTATCAACGGCGACCCTCATTCCTGGCCCGCCCAACCTTGCGCCGCTGCCTCGTTGATTTCTTCGAGGGTGGCGACTTTCCGCGTTCGTCCCGCCAGCAATCCGACGAAGCCGTCAATGGTTCCGGCGGGCCGGGCGGCTTTGAGAATTCCTCGACCGCCCGGCAGCAAGTCCAGTTCGATCTTATCTCCCGGCTTGATGCCGAGGTGTTGCAGCATCTCTTTCCGGAACGTCACCTGTCCCCGTGCGGTCACCGTCAGCGTGGTCATGGCCTGGCCCTCATGGCGTGTTGATACCGCCATGGTAATGCAAATCTGCATTACTATCCACTGTTCCCGACCCCATGAAAAAAGGCCGGCGGTGAGCCGGCCCAAGGGATGAAAGGAAGATCGCCTATTTTTGCCAGCAATACGCCACGCTGTCCGCCCCCGCCGACCGCTGGCCCAGGTTGTTGACGCCCAGCGTGTTGCAAGTCTGCCCATCCATGGGACCGCCGGCGACGGCGGTCGCGGTCAGGGTGTAGGTGGTTTGGGCCACCACCAGCCCGATGTTGTAGATCGCGGCGCCGTCAACGGGGGATTGTGGGTAGGGCAAGGAGGCGGCCGTGATGGCGACGCCGGCGGAGTTTTGGTCGTAACGGTTGCTTTCAGTGAAGTTTCGCTCCAGGAAATTGGCGTTGCCCAACAGGGCCGTTTTGGCGGCGGCCCGGTGGGCGCGGCGGGTGTATTGGAGATAGTTCGGTATCGCGATGGCGGCCAGGATGCCGATGATGGCGACGGTGATCATCAATTCGACCAGCGTGAAGCCGGCTTTCCGACGATTCCGGCGCGACGGTGTCCATGATCCGCCTCCACCACCCTCCCCCCCTTGGGGGGCGGGAGATGACAGCGAGGGGCGACAACTCGATGGGTGGTTCACTTTAGCGCTCACTGGATTTGCTCCCAGGAAAGGCGCTTGGGAGTTTTGGCGCCGGCCGGAGGTTCCTTGTCGTCGGCTTGAGCGACCGACTCCACCTTGCCCGTCGTGCCCGGCAACAGCTTGAAGGCGATCCCCTTGTCGGCGGGGCCGCCGATCCAGGTGATTTCGTTGACGATACCGGTTTGTCCGGTTTGCGTATCGAGCTTGATGCCGCTGATGCTGGTAGTCTCGCTGAGCGACTGGAAGTTCCCTTGCTCGTCGACCGTGCCGAAGGGCGTATTCTTCAGACGACCACAACTGGTGTTCACTTCCATCAACCAACTGTCGCCGCTCTTTTCACAGGGGTCCTTGGTGGGGGTCGAGGTCACGAAGATCACCCGGGTTTCCAGTGTCGTAAAGGTCTTGATCAGCACGCCCGACGTGATCCGCTCGGAGGGTTCGCCCGGCGACGTGGTGTCGAAGTCCATGTAGCAGCCCTTGTCGCGGTCGCTGTAGCCGGGGTCGTCGACGCTGTTGTTGGAGACGGTTCGGCTGGCGCTGTACGGGCCGATCGGGGCGTTCGTCTGGGTAATGGTCTGGGGCAACAGCTTGTCGCGGGGGACCGTGCCTTGCTTGGCGGGATCGTCGCTCTCGTCGATGATGCTGTAGAAGCTTTGCACGACGGTGTTGATCAGGTCGTTTTTCAGCGGGTTCGTCGGGTCGCTGGGATCGGCCTGCAGATAGCGGCCAGTACCAACATAGACCGTTATCACGCTGGTGCCATTGGCGTTCGTGGTTTTGATCGCCTTGGGCTGGGCGACGATGGACTGCGCCTGGCCGTTTTCGCTGCAAGCCTTGAACAAGGGCTCGCCACCGTTGCCGACATCCCAGGAGCCCGACGACTTATCGAATCGCCACAGGTGGCCTTGCAAGTCGCCGGCGTAGATCACGTCCACGACCCCGTTGCCGTCTTTGTCGAACGCAAACGGCGTGGACAGACCATTCGTGGACAGGGCGCTGCCACAAGACGTGCTGTTGGTGGGGACGGGGATCTTGGCGATCGGCGCGCCCGAGGAAATATCGACGATGTACAGAACCGCCTTGCCGGAGGCGCTGTTGTAGCCGTTACCGAAAATCGCCGCCCACTGGGTGAGACTGACCGCCGCGATCTGGGGTTGACCGAAGGTGAGCCCCATATCGTTGCCGGGGGTCAGGGGATCGGTGCTGTCGTTGAATTCCCATTTGACATCGGTGGCGCTGAAGTTGACGGGGTCGGTGATGTCGAGGGCGTAGATGCTCTTGCCGCCCGCCCGTAGACCGCCGACCAGATAGGTTTTCCAACTGCCGAGGTAGACATCCCCCACGCTCGGCGTGCCGTCCACGAAAAACTTGTGGGACTTGCTGTAGTCCGGATCGGTCAGCCGGCTCAGGTTGTTGTAGACCCCCGCTGGAACGTAGGCGAACAATTCCTTGCCGCCGCCGTCCGCGATGGCGGTTTTCGCGTTGAAGGCGTGCAGCATGCCGTCGTTGGCGCCGACGTAGACCACGGGCGGGTTCCCGGTTTCTTTCCCATCGACGTAGGACTTATAGCTGTCCTTGCCCCCCACCTCGATAAGGTCGCCGCCGTAGCCGAAGTTGTCCTTGTGGACGTAGGTGGTGCCGGAACTGACGATGTCGCCCAGCACCGAAAGGGTCCGATCCCGGAAATTGGCGTAGCGGACTCGATCGTCGTTGCCCGGGTCGTTGTCGCTCTCATCGGCAACGTAAGCGCCGGGGTCCGTGCTCACGGTCAATGCGACCGTAAAGGTGCTGGTGGTGGGCGCGGGGGTGCTCAGGATCGTCAGGTCGCTTCCCTGGTAGGCGGTCGGAGTCACCCCCGACACGGCGACGGTGTTGCCGGCGCTAAAGCCGTGGTTGGGCGCGGTGTAGGTGGCTTCCCACTTGCCGGTGCCGCTATTGAAGGCTCTGGTGATGCCGGTGATGGCGATATAACCACGGAGCCAGGCCAACCGTTGCGGGCAGAGGTTGTCCACCACGGTCGTCCCGTCCAGCTTGGTGACCTTGTCCAGCGCCGTTTTCAGGGGGGTGCTGCAACTGGCGAAGGCCTGGGAGACGACGCCGTTGCGGGTGAAGATTTTGCGCGAGTCGGCGGGCGGTTGCAGATTGCCCGGCGGAATCAGGACGCCCGCTTCCCACCAGGTCTCGTCCTGCTTAAGAGTACCGTTCGTCGGGTCGAGCGGGATCGCCTGCAACGTGCCGCTCCAGTCGGCGTTGAAGCGGGCCACGAAGGCCGTGGCGCCCGTTTCCGTGGTCCGCGCGACGTTGGTGCTGATCCTGGAGCCACCGCCCGCGTCCGCCGCCGAGCTGATGGTGTTGATGATGTCGTTGAAGGCGTCGTTCAGTTGTTTCGGACCCTCCACGTTATAGAACCGGCCCCGACTGTTGATGGCGGCATGCCACAAGTCGGCGGCGTTGCCAGCGCTGTTTGCGCCGGTCGCGGGCCAGAGTTTGACGCCATTCAAAATATCGGGGTAACTGCCGTCGTAGGTATTGGAGCCCCAGGTCAGGCCGGTGCTGGTAAGGAAAGGAGTCGTTCCCAGGCCCACGGTGTAATTGACCATGTGCTGCCACGTCGCCGGATCATTCTTTGGGTTGAAGTAGCGGGCGTCTTCGTTACCTGTCAGATCAAGGAATGAAGCCGAAACCTTATTATCCAGATCCGGGTCCACCAAATCGGTTGCCCAGTAGGAAAAGGCAATGTCGGCCAAACTGTTAAGGTTTGTATCTCGGTAGGGTCTGGCGTAGTTCTGATTGGCTTGATACTGCTTGCCATCAGGCAAGGTCCGGTTCTGACTATCGTAGTTGCCATAGGCAGTCACGTTATCGCTGTTCCACATACCGTCGGTCATCAGGAGGTGATAGCACTTTCGGCATGTGGCTTTATTATTGTTCGTGCTGCTATTCAAGTCATCGTCGTAAGGACCATTGTCAGTGTTCTGAGCTGCACTGTAATAGTTACCGGCGCGGATCGTCGAAGAGAGCAATGGGGTGCTGCCGTCGGCGGGCAGGCGCAGAAGCCAACTGTAAAAAGCGGTTTTATTGTTAGCGTAGGGCTTGATCGCGTTGCTGACGACGGGGACGGTGCTGTCCCAACCCCTGCAATTGTCGGCGGACCAGGCGGTGTCGGTGCCTTTGCAGCTATTGAGCGCCTGCCAGGCAATCCGAACTGTTCCGGGCAATGTGTCCATGGCTAGGGAGGCGGCGGCGACGGTCATCAGGTTGCGCGTCCGATAAAAAGAGTACCAGTTGGCGAAATTCTGGCGCTCGTCCTTATCACTCTCGCCGATAACGCCATCGCCGTTGATGTCCTGTGTGCCGGGACCGGAAGTGGCGCTGACGATCTTGATATCGTAACAGTCGTTATCGACTAACTTACCCTGCAGCGTAGGAGTGCCATTGCCATCGCAGTTGGCGTTGGCGCCGTCGTAGACGTAATAGTAAGCCGGCATGGGTGTTCTGTAGCACTCGTCATGGTTATCGCAAGTTCCCGCTGGTGATTTCATATTGACCCAGTCTGCGAGTCCTGTCCCGACGGCTCTGTTGTATTGACAGCGTAAGGGAACTCCAGAAGAAGGCCGACGGCAGCGTGCGTCACTGCTATAATGCAGCATGAACCAATGTTGTGGATTATTATTGAATTTTAGACCTGCGGTGGGTCGATAGCTCGTTTGAAGATTAAAGAAGCTTCCAGCAGCCGTCCCGTGATTCGAGTAGTTCGTGGTGGGACTAAACCCATTGATGTAGGCGTTGGTAAAAGAAGTGGTTAGTGAGGTTCCACTAGCGTTAACCGGCGCAGTGTAAACGGTTTTCGGGTTGTAATAGATGGGGTTGTAGTCAGCCGATCTCCAGTAGCGATTGGGAAGGTTTGACTGATCCCCATCGTAATAATTTATATTTAATATGTCCGGGGTATATGCCCAGGACATACTGCCTGAATCATCCAGCGTCAGTACCAGATTTGGAGGGACGCCGGCGGAAGTCAGGAACAGCGGAAAATCCGGAATGGCCAGTTGAGCGACGGCTTGGCCGCCGATGGACCACAGCAGGGCGGCGATGAAAACCACCCGAACGCGATGCGAAAAGGTTGTCGATGACATGGCTTTCTCCTTCACGGCGACGGCGCCTGAAATACGTACATGGTCTGCAAGATGACGACGGCGTTGCTGTCCTGACCGACGCCCCGCGCGGTGATTCGGTAGTAATGACCGATTCTGTCGGGCGGCGTCCCTCCCGTCGGGCAGGTCTCTGGGGGGTTCCCCGTGGGCAGCGCGCCCGATGGAGTACACGCATTCGGCATTCTTTCCACCACGTAACGGGGCTGGGTGGCGACCAGGCTCGCGCCAAGGGCGGTACCCGTTGGCGTAACGGCGTTCGCGGCCCAATCGAACGTGTTTTGCCAATAGGCGGCGTCGTTGGGGTGGCATTCGCCATTGGGAAGGATGCCGTCTCCAGGAGTGGGGTCCGCATCGTCGGGGACAGCGGTGCATGGCAGGTTGGCCGGGGCCAGGGCGTTCAGCGTGGCGTCGGTTTGGGCAAAAAGCCAGGTTTCCGCCGCCTTGATCGCGTGCTCGGTGGCCTGAAAGGCCAGGTCCCGGTTGCGAGTGTTTCCGGTCATGCGCTCGTTCTGCATGCTGTTCATGGCGGCGGGAATGCCGTACATGGCGATCATGACGAGAAGCAGCAGGGCGATGATCAGCGTCGCCCCGCGCTGGGTTTTCTTGAAGGGGACACGCAACGTGTTCATATCCGGTTTCGAATGGCGATGGTGTTGGTGAAGGTCTTGCGCAGCTTGTCGCCGGTGGCGCTGACTTTCTCTTGTTCCCCCGACACCAGGGTCAGGGTGATGCGAACGCTGAGGACGCGCCTCCAGTAACTGCTGGGAGTACCCGCCGGCATGGTCAACGTGCCATCGGTTCCGGCGGTGACCTGGGCAGCGGTCCAGTAGCCCTCGACGTTGTTGAGCGGATCGGTGGCGTCGATCCCATAGGTGATTTCCATGTCATCGATGCCCTGCACCAGTTCCTCGGCGGTGGTGCTCAAGGTTGCGCCGGTATGATCCAAACTGTCCCGATACAGCGCGGGTTCGCCGGCGGGGTTCCTGCCGACGTAATACGAGACGCCGCTCAGCCGATACAGACCCAGCGCGTTGATGCTGGGGCCGAACGTGCCCAGCGCGGCGCCGGTATTGCCCGGCGTGCCGCCCGCGCCGTAGGTCACGTTTGGGCTGGTCGCGGTCCCGACCTGGAAGACGGCGGCGTTGACGTAATCCGCCGCCACGAAGATTTCGCCAGGCTGCGGCGCGTCGCTGGTCGGCCAGTTCGCCAAGGTGAACGTGGTGGTCCCCGAGTCGTGCGCCGTGACGGCGTATTTGTTGGCGGTGTCCACCCGCACCACGGTGAGGGAATCCGTGCCGGCCCGATAACAGGGCGTCGTGTTCGCGGTCGTGCAGACACCGGGCGGGTTGGTGTTTTCGTAGCCCACCAGGGGACCCGCCACCGGATTGCCGCCGGCGGTGCAGTTCTTGTTGCCAAAGGCGTCGACCATCGGACACAGGTTGCCCGTCAGCGGAACGTCGACGACATTGCCGGGATTGATGGCCTGCGAGCCGGTGAACCCCGTCATCCGCAGGTCCAGACCCATGAGTTCAATGGCAAAGCGGGCGTTGCTTTGCATCGCGGCCAGCGCGCCTTGAAACCGCGAGCTTTGCGAGGCGCCGAGGTAAACGTAAAACAGCCCGGCCACCAGCAGCAGACCGATGGTCATGGCGACCATCAACTCGATGATCGAAAAACCTTTCCGCCGGGCGGGGGGCGTCAGCGTCGGCGCGGGGATAGGGGGGTGGAGGTTCATAACGTCGTCTCGGTTTGCCAGGTATGCGTGGCGTTGTCGCCCGCGTTCGCGCTCTCTTGCCACTGAATTTCGACCCTGACCACATTGTTGCCCGGAAGGCTGATTTGCCCCTTCCCCTCCGGCAGCAGCGTCGATAGCTGGGTTTTCCACGCGGTCACGTCGTTGCCGGCCACGGTGCCCGAGCTCAAGCTACCACCGAAGGTGACCGTGTAATTGCCGCCCAGCGCGGCGGCCCGATTGACGCGCATGCAGTCGATGATGTCGTAGGCGTGAGCGGTCGCCATGCTGCGCTGCATGGCGAGACGGTTGTTCTTCATCGAATTGAGCATCATCGCCGCGAAGCCCATCAGCCCGATGGCGATGATCAGCACCGTGATCAGAACCTCGATCAGGGAGAAGCCGGACTGGCGGCGACGGCGGGGCTGTCCGTTCATTTAGGGATTCTCGCAACTGGTGATGTTCGTCCCATCCTCTTTCTTGGGGATGGTGCGGGTGTCGGCAACGACGCGTGGACGGGTTCGGATGACCGCGATGGTCCTGGCCCTGGTCTCGTCGCTGTTGGCGCAAAACACAAAGGTTCCAACATTGTTGGCCATGCCGAAGCGGTCGTAGGTAATGAAGTTGGTGAAATTATTGTTGGCGTACAGCGTGTCGGTGGCGGGCAGGGCCGGGAAGACCCGCAGGATGGTCTCGCCACCGTCCACGGCCGCCGGAACGTCGTTGTCGTTGTTGACAAAGACGATCCAGCCATCCGTCCACTCGCTGCCGGCGGTGCAGCCGGTTCCGGTGTTGCTTTTGCAAATGGAGACCGGGATGCCGCGCTTGATCGCCTCGCTGCGCGCCAGGGCCAGCGTCCCGTAAAACTCCTGAATATGTCCCGACAGCCGACTTCGGATCAGGGTGTCCCGCAGCGTCGGCACGCCCACGATCACCAGGATGGCCACGACCGCGACCACGGCCATCAGTTCGATCAACGTAAACCCTCTGGTCCTGAACGACATGTCGAATCTCCTGACTTTAGCGCCGCGCCGGGCGCTCGTGGACGAGTCTCAATAAAACACTTTGAAGTGGCGATGGTCACTTCCACCAGACGAACGGCGGTTCCCGGCTGATGAGCGGTAAAAAACTGTAAAAAACTCCCTCCCCCTTGCGGGAACTGTCGGTTCTCGATTCCACATCAGTCTCCCTCCCCCCTGGTGCTGTCGATTACACACAAGTCTCCCTCCCCCTTGCGGGGGAGGGTTGGGGTGGGGGGTTGACCGATCAGCCTGCCATCATTCCATCATTCAAGGAGTTGCGATTCAACCCTACCCCCCTCCCTCGCCCTCCCCCGCAAGGGGGGAGGGGATTTCCTGGTTTTAATAATAATGAAATCAATTGGTTGAAGATACGTGTAATGGACAGCTCCCTGGTGGGGGAGGGTTGGGGTGGGGGGTTATTGTCCGCTCACCGTAGCCGACAGCCTCCAAAAAAGAACCCTGCCTCGTATCTTCCTGATCCGAGGGCGATCATCGGGCGTCGCCGCCCCGCCGGCGTGACTCACGGCATCGCGGGCGGTTACGGGTTCGCCGCCCGCCCCGGTGGCTGGGGTCTTCCATCCCACGATCCCATCCAGGGAACCGGCGGCGGCCATCCGACCGGTGGATCCGTGGGCGTCGTCGGGCCGGTTTTCGCCCGGCCGCTCTCCCGTTTCGGCCGGGCTGTTCGCCGCCGGCGCCGCCGCCAAATCAGGCCCCGCGTCTTGCCAGGCCACCGTCACCGTGCGTTGCACCAGAATCTCGTCACCCACCTGGATTCCTCCGCGACTGACGATGATCGCGGTATCGCCCTGGAAATCGATGCGCTCGATCCAATGGACCGGTCCCTGGATTCCCTTGGCAAGAGCCGACGTCCGGGAAGGCAGCGCCGGATCGTTTTTCCAGGTCTCCGCGTTCCCCCAGGCCTCCGGGTGAGTCCGCAGCCACCCGATGGCCAATGCCGCGCCGGATTCCGCCGCCAGCGTTGCCTCGATGGTTTGCTTTTGGTTGACCACCAGGCGCTCCTGTAGATTGGAGCCGAGGATGGCTTTGACGCCGAGCGTGGTCATCACCAGCAGGATCAGCAGACCGAGCACCAACACGGTTCCCTGCTGCGTTCGACGACTGGCGATCACCGCCCATCCTCCGTCGGATACGGTCACGGCAGGCGGGAGAAAATTCTCGGCCGCATCGCCACGGTCAGAACCGCCTCCGGCTGCCGAGGCGAAGACGAATCCAGCAACCGCAGGGTGATCCGGGCGCTGACGACCTGGTTCCAGTCGCTCGGCGCGTCCACGTAACGGTCCGCCTGGCCGCGATGACGCTCGTCGACGCCATACCGGATCGTCATTCGCGCCACGCCCTCCACCAACGGCTGGTCCGAGTCGGGCGTCGCCGGATAGGCCGTACCGCAATGGAGCGCCTGATTTCTGACGTAAAAACGATTGACGACCACCACGCCGGACGGCGCCGGCTGGCCCAGACAGTTCACGACCCCCGCGCCCCCCGCGTAATTCACGATGATCTGGTCCGGGCTACTGTCCGAATGGAGGGATTCCGCCATGCTCAGCGTCCGGTACAGGATTTCCGACGACCACTGCAAGCTTTCCTGCGCGCGGCCCATCGCTTCCTTCACCCGATAGGACTGCTGACTACTCAGGAAAATGCTGATGACGCCGCTCAACAAGAACGCGCTGATCAACAAGGTGACCAGGATTTCGATCAGCGTGAATCCCGCCGCCCGCCGCGTAGCGTCGGACATGTTGCCCGCTTCCCCGGACCCACGCCGTCCAGTCGCCATGTTCGGTCGCTCCACCGCGCCGCTAATCCAGGGCCGGCAACCGCAGTTGGTATGAAAAGGAATAGGTTCCCACGCCGGAAAAACGGCGATCGCTCCAGGAGATCGTCAGTTGATAGGCGCCCGGTCGCTCGGGCGCGGCCGTGACCACGCCCTTCCAGTTGGGCAGGGACAGCCGGTTCGAATCCCGCCACTCCTCCACCTCGGCGAGCGGATCCGCCAGATGCGTCCACATTCGCTCCGCTAGATCCAACGCCTGCAGGTTGACCAAGGCGCGCTGATAGCTGGAGTGCGCGTACTGCAGGGCATGAAGCTGAAGCCCCGCCAGACCGAGGAGCCCGATCGAGAGCACCAGCAAGGCGACCAGTACCTCGGTCAGGGTAAAACCGCTGGATGGGCCTTTTCCATTCATGGAATGCGTGCTCCGATCTCGCCGGGACTGAGAAATCATAATGCTGCCCGCGAGCTTGCGAAAGGATGGATTGGCGGGAGCTCTAGGCCAATGAATTGGTGAACCCACTCGCGCTTCGTTCCTCCCACCAAGGATTCAGCGTAGAATATAACTACATTGTAGTTACCAACCCGGCGCTAAGGGACACGGTGATGAAGCATTTTACGTTGGATACGACCATACAGCCTTGGGGAAACAGCCTTGGCCTGCGTATTACCCGGATACTGAGCGAGTTGGCGCGTTTGGAGCGGGGCACGGTGGTGACCGTCGAAGTGGTGGACGGCGGTTTGCTGGTCAAACCCAAGCCGGTGGAACGCGAGGCGTGGGCATTGCCATTTTCCGAGGCGGAATTGGTGGCGGGGCTAACGCCGACGTGCGCCCACGCGGATGAATTGCCCACGATCTTGCCGTCGGAAACTGGGCAATAGTCATGGATACCCGTTACGTGCCCGAGCGCAACGACATCGTCTGGCTCGATTTCGAACCGACGAAGGGCAAGGAAATCGGCAAGTACCGACCCGCCCTGGTCCTTTCGGGACAGGCCTATAACCGGGCGACGGGTTTGTTGATTTGCTGTCCGGTCAGCACCAGTATTCGGGGCGCCGCCACGGAAGTCACGGTTGGCGTTCTCGGCCAGCCCAGCGTGGTAGTGGCGAATTTGGTCATGACCCTGGATTGGACCCAGCGCAAGGCTAGAAAGGAAACCGAGGCCGAACCGGGGGTGATGGACGCGGTATTGGTGAGATTGCTGCCGCTGATTGGCGCCGAGCGGTTTTTCGCCCGCGGCACCCCTTGATCGCTTCGTGGCTACACCTCCCCGTAGTGCGCGCCCGCGCCGATCCAACGCCGGATCAGCGGCTCCACCTGGTCCGGATGATCGCGCAACAACCCGTCAGCGACATGGCGGACGGCGTTGAGTAAATCCTGATCGCGCAGCAGGTCGGCGACCCGCAGGGTCTGCTCGCCGGTCTGGCGGGTACCGAGCACCTCGCCGGGGCCGCGCAGTTCCAGATCGCGGCGGGCGATCTCGAACCCGTCGTTGCATTCTCGCAGCACCGCCAGCCGACTGTAGGCGATTTGGGACAGCGGCGGCCGGTACAGCAGCACGCAACTGCTTTGCGCCGCGCCGCGCCCGACCCGACCCCGCAACTGATGCAATTGCGCCAGCCCCAGCCGCTCGGCGTTCTCGATGATCATCAGGCTGGCGTTGGCCACGTCCACCCCGACCTCGATCACCGTGGTGGCGACCAGCAGATCCAGCTCCCCGGCCTTGAAGGCGGTCATCGCCGTTTCCCGCTCGGTGGCCGACAGGCGGCCGTGGGCCAGGCCGATCCGCAGTTCGGGCAGGAGCACGGTCAACCGCTCGGCGGTGACCGCCGCCGCTTGGCATTGCAACACCTCCGACTCCTCGATCAACGGACAGACCCAGTAGGCTTGCCGGCCGGCGCGGCACGCTCGGCGAATCCGTTCGATCACCTCGTCGCGGCGGCCATCGGGCACGACCACGGTTCGCACCGGCTGGCGGCCCGGCGGCAGTTCGTCGATGGTCGAGGTGTCGAGATCGGCATAGGCGCTCATCGCCAGGGTGCGCGGAATCGGGGTGGCGGTCATAATCAACTGGTGGGGGCAACGGCCGCCGGCGCGGCCCTTCTCGCGCAGCGCCAGCCGCTGATGGACGCCGAAACGGTGCTGCTCGTCCACAATCGCCAACGCCAGCTCGGCAAAGATCACGCTTTCCTGAAACAGGGCGTGGGTGCCGACCGCGATGTGGATTTCACCCGCGGCCAGCCGCTCCAGCAGGGTTTGTCGCGTCTTGCCGGTCAGCCGCCCGGTCAGCCAGGCCACCTCGACGCCCAGCGGCTCCAGCCAGGCGCGGAAGTTGCGGTAATGCTGCTCCGCCAACAGCTCGGTGGGCGCCATCAGCGCCGCTTGCGCGTCGGTTTCCACCGCCCGCAGCGCGGCGGCGGCGGCCACCACGGTCTTGCCAGAGCCGACGTCGCCTTGCAACAGCCGCAGCATCGGCCGGGGCTGGGCCAGATCGGCGTCGATTTCGGCCAGGACCCGCCGCTGGGCCGGGGTGAGGGTGAACGGCAACCGTTCCAGAAACCGCCGGCTCAATCCGCCCTGACCGGCCAGCGCCGGCGCGGCCTGGCGCTGCATCCGCGCCCGCAGTCGGCGCAGGCTGAGCTGATGGGCCAACAGCTCCTCGAACGCCAGCCGCCGCCGGGCGGGATGGCGGCCGCTCTCTAGCGCCGCCAACGACGTTCCCGCCGGTGGCCGGTGCAGCAGCGTCACCGCCTCGGCGATGGGCGGGAGTTGCAGTCGCGCCCGCCATTCCGCCGGCAACAGCTCCGGCAACAGCGTCGTCCCATCCAGTTGCGCCAACGCCTGTTCCGCCAGCCCGCGCAGGGTGAATTGTTGCAAGCCGGCGGTGGCGGGATAGACCGGGGTCAGGCGGTCGTCCACCGCCGGCGCGTCCGGGCCAAGTCGTCGGCATTCGGGGTGAATCATTTCCAGGCCGGTGTAGCCTTGCCGCGCCTCGCCGAAGCAGCGCAGCCGCGCGCCGGGGCGGCTGAAGAGTTGTTCCTGGGCGGGGCTGAAATGGAAGAAGCGCAGGGTCAGAACCCCGGTTGCGTCGGCCAGATGACAGAGCAGGAAGCGCCGACCCCGCGCCGTCACCTCGCTGCCGACGAGATCGGCCTCGATCTGCGCCTCATCGCCGGGACGCAGTTGGCCGAGGGGGGTGATGCGGGTGCGGTCCTGATAGCGCGACGGCAGGTGCAGCAGCACATCCTCGACCGTGCGAATGCCCAGCCGGAGCAGCCGATCCGCCAGTTTGGGGCCGATGCCCTTCAAGGCGGTGACCGGAAGCGGTTCGGGGACCGGTGGCGCTTTCAGGGGATTGGGCGCGGAGGACATGAGCTTTCCCAAGGCCGGCGGCCCGGCGCTGACGGCCTGACGGCTATGGTTCCAGCGCCAGGACCGCGTCCATTTCGACCTGGGCGCCGCGGGGCAGGGCCGCGACGCCAATCGCCGCCCGCGCGGGATACGGTTCCTGAAAATACTCGGCCATGACCTGGTTCACCAGGGCGAAATGGCCGAGATCGGTCAGAAACACGTTGAGCTTGACGGTATCGGCCAGGCTCCCGCCCGCGGCGCGGGCCACCGCCGCCAGGTTGTCGAACACCCGGCGAATCTGCGCCTCCATGCCGCCCTCGACCAGTTGCATGGTCGCGGGATCGAGCGGAATCTGGCCGGCCAGGTAGACGGTGGCGCCGACCTTGACCGCCTGGGAGTAGGCGCCGATGGCGGCGGGGGCCTGGTCGGTATGGATGATTTCACGCGGCATGGTCGAATGCTCCTGAAAGTTTTGCCTGGTTTTCGAGCCAGGGAGGAAAGCCGCCCCTCACCCCCAGCCCCTCTCCCGCGGGCCGGCGAGGGGAGCGAACGGTTGAAAAAGCTAACCGCGTCGAGCCAGTCTCAGCGTCTCGGGCAGGGTGCGCAACTGGCGCATCACCCGAGCCAGATGGGCCCGATCGCGGACGGTCAGCAGCAGATGCACCGTGGTGGTGTTGCCATCCCGTTCGGACGTGTTGATGGTTTCGATGTTGGAATCGGTGGCGGCGATGGCGGCGGCGATGGTGGCCAGCACCCCGCGCCGGTTGACCACGTCGAGGCGCAGTTCGGCGCTGAAGTCGGCGGCTACCGACGCTTCCCACTCGACCTCGATCCACTTCTCGGGGTTCTTCTTGTAGCTCGCGACGTTCTTGCAACCATGGCGATGGATGACGATGCCACGCCCGGCGTTGAGATAGCCGACGATGGCGTCGCCTGGGAGCGGCCGGCAGCATTTGCCGAAGCTGACCACCGTGCCCTCGGCACCCTTGATCAACAGTGGTTGAGCACTGGTATCCAGCGCGATGCTCTCTTCCTCGTCCTCCTCCGGCAGCAGTCGCTTGGCGATCAGCGCCGCCACCCGGTTGCCCAACCCGATGTCAGCCAGCAGGTCGTCGAAATCGGTCAGATTGAATTCCCGCGCCAGCGCCTTGATCCGACCGATGGGCAACTCGCCCAGACCGCCGACCCGGCCCGCCAGCGCCTTTTCCAGCAACCGCTTGCCGAGCAGGATCGCCTCTCCGCGCTGCAAGTGCTTCAGATAGTGGCGGATACTGGCGCGGGCCTTGGCGGTGACCACGAAGTTGAGCCAGGCCGGGTTGGGCCGGGCGGTGGGGGTGATGATGACCTCGACGGTTTGGCCGGTGACCAGGGGGGTGCGTAGCGGCACTAGCCGCCGATCGACCTTGGCGCCCACGCAGGTGTTGCCGACATCGGAATGGATGGCGTAAGCAAAATCGACCGCAGTGGCGCCGCGCGGTAGTTGGATGATCTCACCGCGCGGGGTGAACACATACACCTCGTCGGGAAACAGGTCCATCTTGACGCTTTCCAGGAATTCCACCGGGTTGCCGGCCCGGCGCTGCATGTCCAGCAGTTTGCGCAACCATTCGCGCGCGCGCTGCTGGGCGTGGCTGCCCTGGCCGTCACCGTCGGATTTGTAGCGCCAGTGGGCGGCGACACCGACCTCGGCCATGACATGCATTTCCTCGGTGCGAATCTGCGCCTCGATCGGCACGCCGTTGGGGCCGAACAGCACCGTGTGCAGCGACTGGTAGCCGTTGGTCTTGGGAATGGCGATATAGTCCTTGAACCGGCCCATGATCGGCTTGTACAGACCGTGCACCACGCCCAGCGCCCGGTAGCAGGTGTCCACCACGTCCACGATAATCCGTACCGCGTAGACGTCGTACACCTCCCTGAACGGCAGATGCTTAAGGCGCATCTTCTGATAAATGCCCCACAGGTGCTTGCCGCGGCCCACCACCCGCCCGGCGATGCCCTCGTCGCGCAATCGGTCCTGGATACGAGCTTCCAACTGGCTGACGATCTCGCGGCGGTTGCCGCTCAGCTTGCGCACCGCGTCTTGCAGGATCCGATGGCGCAGGGGATACAAGTGGCTGAAACCGAGATTTTCGAGTTCCTGGCGCAAATGATTCATGCCCAGTCGGCCGGCGATGGGGGCGTAGATTTCCAGGGTCTCACGGGCGATGCGACGCCGCGATTCCGGCCGCATGGCACCGAGGGTGCGCATGTTGTGCAGGCGGTCGGCCAGCTTGATCATGATCACGCGCAGGTCCTTGGCCATGGCCAGGAACATCTTGCGGAAGTTTTCGGCCTGCGCTTCCAGCTTGGAGTTGAACTGGATCTGGGTCAGCTTGCTGACACCATCCACCAGCTCGGCAACTTCCGATCCGAAGCGGACGCCAATTTGTTCCTTGTCGTGGGGGGTGTCCTCGATGACATCGTGTAGCAGGGCGGCGATCAGGGTTTCGTGGTCGAAGCGGACGTTGGCGAGGATGCGGGTCACCGCCAGCGGATGGAAGATGTACGGCTCGCCGCTTTTGCGGTAGACGCCGGCGTGGGCCTCGGTGGCGAAATAGCACGCTTCGCGCAGGCGCTCGACCTGCGCCGGCTCAAGATAGTCGCCAGCGATGGCGCACAGATCGTCGATGCGCAACCGCAGATCATCCAGCCATTCCTCAGCCACCGCCAGGGGGGGGTTGGACGCAACCGCGGCGCGAGCGTCCCGCAATGGCGCACCCATCACGATGGCGGGCTTCCAGCCGCGCGGACGGCGCGGTTAGTCCGATTCAGGCGTGAGCTCGTCACGCGCGGCGAGAGGCGGATCGGGTTCCACGGGGGGCAGGCTGAAGCGGCCATATTTTTCCTTGATCAAGGTATCGAGTTTGCCTTCGGCCAGTTCCCGCAGGGCGACGACAGTGGGCTTGTCGTTTTCCCGGGGTACCAGCGGTTCTCGTCCCAACGCCAGATCGCGGGCGCGGCGCGCGGCGATCAGCACCAGCTCGAACCGGTTGTCGACCCGGACGAGGCAGTCTTCCACGGTGATGCGGGCCATTTTAGGGAGTTCTCCATCGGTGGCGTTGCCGGTTTTGAATTGGATAGTTTAATGAAAAACAATTGGTTAAGACAAGAGAGTATGAAACAGATCCAGGTGTCGCTCCAGTTGGGCCGTTCGCCGCTGGCGCTGGGCGATGAGAATGGCGCGCAGCGCGGTCAGTGCGGTCTCGAACCGGTCGTTGATCACCAGGTAATCGAACTCAACATAATGCGACAGCTCGTTCAGCGCCGCCGCCATGCGCCGCTCGATGACCTCGGCGCTATCCTGGCCGCGTCCGGTCAATCGCTGCCGCAAGGTCACGCGGGAGGGTGGCAGGATGAAGATACTGGGGCTATCAGGCATTCGTTCGCGCACCTGCCGGGCACCCTGCCAATCGATTTCCAGAATCACATCCAGCCCTTCCTGCAATTTGGACAGCACGGCCCGACGGCTGGTACCGTAGTGATGGCCGAATACCTGAGCGTATTCCAGGAATGCGCCCTGGACAATCATCGTCTCGAAGGCGGCGGGCGGAACGAAATGATAGTGGATACCGTCCCGCTCGCCGGGCCGGGGCGGGCGGGTGGTGTGGGAAACGGAGGCGACCACGTCGGGCGTGGTTTCCACCAGACGTTTCACCAGGCTGGTCTTGCCGGCTCCAGACGGGGCGGCGACAATGTACGGGGTTCCGGTAACCATGGGCGGTTTGACGGTGGCTGGCAGGGTCGGGGAGGTCGATGGCGATGCGACGGTGAGCATGGGGCGCGGACGAGGATTATGAGGCGGGGGGGCTTCGTGTCAAGGCGTCTTGATCCGGAAGATCGGCGGGGCTGGCCATCCATCCGTTTTCAGCAATCGTTGCTGACGACCTTCTGATCACCGACTTCACTGCCATTGGCAGGCGGCTTGAATCGCTTCGGTCAGTTCGCGCTGGACCAGTTTCACCACCCGCCACGAGGTCGCGCGGCGCGGTTGATCCAGCCGATTCCCATCCTACCCGCCGCATCGTCGGAGCCGTCTCTCGACGACCCAGGCATGGAACAGCCTGCCGTGGAGGTATAATACCAATCCCAATTTTTAGAATTCCAAGTTTAGGGATGCTGAAGTATGTTGCCCCCAACGAATTTCGGCCTCGACTTTGTTGCTGCCGTCGACGCTGCGAATCGCCTCGACCGCTAGCACCGTCTTGAGTTTTGGCCAATCTTTGAGCGTCTCCAGCGAGGCGGCCCGAGGATCGGCGAAGACCCTTCGGCGGACTAGTTGGCCATGCCCCTCATCAAACGCGTCCAGCGCGGGCCCGACGGTGGCGCCTCGTCCAAAACAGTGCCGTTCGACATGCGTTAGCCCTGCCTCGCCCCAAATCACCGCGACGCGCTTTGGATCGATGGTCCCGGCCGCGACCCCGGTCTGGATCGGGTTGGCGTCGGTGTACAGAAACTCGGTTTCCACTTGCAAGCTGGTCACCATCGTCGGGTCGAGCGGCGGGGCGACGGTAGCTGGGTCGGGCGGCAGTGGGGCACTCTCGGGATTGACCGTGACGGTAACGGTGGCAAAGGCGTTTCGCTCGCCGTCGTGGGTGATCAGGCGCAGGGTGTGGATGCCCGCCACGGCGAAAGCGGCCTGGGTATCTGTTTGCGAAGAACCAGTGATAGCTCAAGGGGTCGCCGTCGGCCTTGGTCAAGGCGGAGCTGTCCAACAGGACCGTCGTCCCCACTACGGCGGCGCGCTCCGGGCCGGCCTTGGCCACCGGCGGACTGTTGATCGTGCTGACGATGACCGTATTTGGGGCGCTGTCTTCATGGCTATCGTTGCCGACCAATTCGATACGGTAATTACCGGACGCATCAAGAGTGAACCGGGGTTGGATCGCGCTGGGATCGGACAACGCGGCGGTGCTGGTCGCTGGACGTTCGATCCACCGCCACCGGAAAATCAAAGGGTCGCTGTCGGCATCGCTAGAAACGCTACCATCCAGGATAATCCGCCCGCCGACATGGGCGATGCGATCCTCGTCGGCATGAGCAACTGGAGGGGTGCTGCGATGGAACCGAGCGACAGCTGTGAGGACAGCGGATCGCACGGTAAAACAGGGCAACAACCTTGGATTGAAAACCGCCTCTAAAAAACCGCCTTCATAATTTCAGCAGCCGATCCAGCCACTCAGCGGCCTCGTCCACGCCGGTCGGCGCCACCGGCGGCTTGGCGGGCTGGACCAGCAACTCCCGCAACGACTCCGCCAACTCGCCGCGCGCCAGTTGCCGACGGTTGATTTTGACTCCGTTCCCATATTTCAGTAACCAATCACTCAACCACGGTTCCTCCGGCCAGTCGTCGCGCTCGACGTAAAGCACCCGCGTCCCGTTGCAGGCCGCCTCGGTGAACGCGCCATAGCCCGGCTTGGTGAACAGCACATCGCACGAGCGGATCAAATCCAGCATCCCGCAATCGTCCAGCGCCGCCCAGCTCGCCATGTCGGGCCGCGCCACGTTCCAATCCGGCGGGGTCAGCCAGCGCACCCCCGGCCATTCCGGCCAGGCTTCCAGCGGCGGGCGCATGGCCACGCCACCCAGTCCCATCAACACCAGCGTTTCATTGCCACCCAGGCCGAGCCGGCGGTTGATCTCCATCCTTCGGTCCCGACCCAGGGCGGCGATGGGACCGATGGATCGAACATTCGGCAGCTCCGGCATCGGCATGGACGGCGCCGGGCGCAGGAAGGCCACGGCGCCGCGATAAGCGGCCAGCATCGGCGCGCGCAATCCAGCCAGATCGGGCGCGTCCGGGCAGTAGCCGGCCAGAATATCGGCCCAGTTCAGCGAACACAGCGCCAGCGTGGGGATGTCCAGCCGGGCCGCCGCCGCCAAACTCAGGTAGGGAATGTCGGCCAGCACCAGACTCGGCGCCGCCTCCCGCAACACGCTCTCCTGCCAGATCAGTCGCGCGTCCCATTCGGCGTGAAAGGCCCGATACGCCGCCAGACTGGCGGCGATGTCGACGTCCAGGGCATCCACCATCACCATGCCAAAATCGGCCGCGCCGTTTACCCACCCGAACGCACCGGCGATACGCTCGCGTAAAACCGCCTCCGGCAACACGCTTTGGAGGGTCAATCGCGCCGTCGGCCATCGGCGACGCCATTGGTTCAACACTGGCGCCACCTGCGCCAGATGACCGAAACCGTGCCCGGACAAGGCAACGTACAGATGAGGCATCATGGACATGCGATACGGTTCCCTGCTTTTGATGACACGGGTGAATCATGGCGCGCGGCGACGACCAAATGACAACTTTTCAGTTGTTTGTTTGACTGAAACCTTCTAGACTAAAATACAACAATCTATTTCCCTCCAACAAAGAGTTGTTTAAATGATACAGCTTTAAGGAGGGGCGGTTTCAGGTCGACTTGATTCACCCATGCGAGGGCATCGTTATGGCGCGGATGCTTACCTCTGAAATGTTGGAGGCTGACAACCAATTGTTCGCGGGCACGGGCGGCGTCAGCGCGGAAAATCAGTGCTACGGGTTCACTCCCGGCTTCCTGGATCGGGAAACCGGCGTTATCTACTGCTCCTGCTGGGCCGATGGCCGCCCCGCGCCCTTTCACGCGCTGGATGGCCTGCCCGATCACCTGGTTCAAGGGCGCGACCACGGCGGCCATATCACGGCGATCAAAGCTAGCGTCATCGCTGGCTTTATCTATCAGGGCTGCTTTTATACCCGCGAACAGGCTGCCCGCTGCCTGGACTAGCACCTCGCCTCGTCAAGGATTTCGCTTCCACCCCACCGCCGGCTTCCCGCCGGCGGCTTGCATTTGGAAACAGCCCGGCTATGGTTGTTAGGACGTTCGGGACCAACAATACAACAACCAACCCTAGCGTGCGGTTTGTGGCTGGAACCACCAAGCCTTTTCAAGCCGGCTCGATTCGGCGCACCGAGCATTTCCGACAAGCACTTCATTACGGACCTTACACGCCATGACGATTAAACTCCTGGAAAGAAGCACGCCCGCCTCCTGGTTGACGGAATTGCCGCCCCTAGGCATGGACACCAAGAGCATCGCCGCCGATTTTCGCCACTACTTCAGCCACACGTTGGGCCGCGACCGGCATACCAAGTACGCCTACTACATGTACGAGGCGCTGGTGCTGACCTTGCGCGACCGGTTGTGGGAGCGCTGGAAGAATACCCGCTACGCCTACGAACAGGATGGCGGCGTCCGTCGCGCCTACTATCTGTCCATGGAATTCCTGATGGGCCGCGCGCTGAGCAATGCGATGCTCAATCTAGGCGTCACCGAATCGGCCAGCAAGGCGCTGTACGAAATGGGACTGACGCTGGAAGAATTGGCCGAGTGCGAGAACGACGCCGGACTGGGCAATGGGGGCCTGGGGCGCCTGGCGGCTTGTTTCCTGGACAGTTGCGCCACCCTGCGACTGCCCGTGGTCGGCTATGGCATTCGCTACGCCTACGGCATGTTCCGCCAGCGCATCGAGAACGGCCACCAGGTCGAGGAACCGGATCACTGGCTACGCAGTGGCAACCTGTGGGAACTGGAACGACCCGAATACACCCAGCGAATCAAGTTCGGCGGGCGCACCGAGGGCTACCCCAAAGCCGACGGTGAAATGGGTTGGCGCTGGCTCGACACCCACGACGTACTGGCGGTGCCCTACGACGTGCCGATTCCCGGCTACCAGAACGGCACGGTCAATACCCTGCGGCTGTGGTCGGCGGCCGCCACCGACGAATTCGACTTCGAGGATTTCAACTCCGGCAGCTATACCGAGGCCGTGGGCGCCAAGAACATGGCGGAAAACATCACCATGGTCCTCTATCCCAACGACGCCACCGAGAGCGGCAAGGAACTGCGGCTGCGCCAGCAATACTTCCTGGCCTCGGCCAGCCTGCAGGACGTGATCCGGCAGTGGGTGCGGGTCCACGGCGAGGATTTCAGTCAGTTCGCCGCAAAAAACTGCTTCCAGCTCAACGACACCCACCCGACCATCGCGGTGGCTGAACTGATGCGCATCCTGCTTGACGACCACAACCTCAAGTGGGACGACGCCTGGGCGATCACCAGCCAGGTCATGGCCTACACCAATCACACCCTGCTGCCGGAGGCGCTGGAGCGGTGGCCGGTGCGGCTGTTCCGGCAATTGCTGCCGCGCATCCTGGACGTCATCTACGAGATCAACGCCCGCTTCCTGGCCGAGGTCGCGCGCCGCTGGCCCGGCAACATCGACCGCCAGCGCAACATGTCGCTGATCGAGGAAGGCTACGAACAGCAGGTGCGCATGGCCTACCTGGCCATCGTCGGCAGCACCTCGGTGAACGGTGTGGCCGCGCTGCACTCGGAGCTGCTCAAGCAGGGATTGTTCCGCGACTTCTACGAACTGTGGCCGGAGAAGTTCAACAACAAGACCAACGGCGTCACCCAGCGGCGCTGGCTGGCCAATTGCAATCCCGGCCTGAACGCGCTGATCACCGAAACCATCGGGCCAGCCTGGGTCACCCAACTGGACGAACTGCGCAAGCTGATTCCCCACGCCGACGACGCCAAGTTCCGGGCGAAGTGGCGGCAGGTCAAGCAGGACAACAAGGTGCGGCTGGCCAGCCTGGTCGAGGCCGATTGCGGCGTGACCTTCAACACCGGCGCCCTGTTCGACGTGCAGGTCAAGCGCATCCACGAGTACAAGCGCCAGTTGCTCAACATCCTGCACGTGATCCACCTGTACGACCGGATCAAGCGCGGCGACACCGCCAACTGGACCCCGCGCTGCGTGCTGATCGGCGGCAAGGCGGCGCCGGGCTACTTCATGGCGAAGCTGATCATCAAACTGACCAACAACGTCGCCAAGGTCATCAACAACGATCCCGACATCGGCGACAAGCTGAAGATCGCCTTCCTGCCCAACTACCGGGTCTCGGCAATGGAGGTGATCTGCCCCGGCACCGACCTGTCCGAGCAGATTTCGACCGCCGGCAAGGAAGCCTCCGGCACCGGCAACATGAAGTTCATGATGAACGGCGCGGTCACCATCGGCACCCTGGACGGCGCCAACATCGAGATTCGCGAGGAGTGCGGCGACGCAAACTTCTTCCTGTTCGGTCTGACCGCCCAGGAAGTCGAGGCGCGGCGGCACAATTACGATCCGGGGGCGATCATCCGTGGCGATTCGGACATCGCCCGGGTCGTGCACCTGCTGGAAAGCGCTCACTTCAACCAGTTCGAGCAGGGCATTTTCGATCCGATCCTGCATTCGCTGACCAGTCCGCACGATCCATGGCTGACGATCGCCGACCTGCGCGGCTTCATCGAGGCCCAGAAACTGGCGGCGCAAGCCTATCAGGATCAGGAGCGCTGGACCCGGATGAGCATCCTCAACACCGCCACCAGCGGCAAGTTCTCCACCGACCGCACCATGCTGGAGTACAACGCCGAGATCTGGAAGCTGAAACAGCTCCCAGACATGCCGCTGGCCTGATCGTCATCGCGGCCGTTCATACCCCCCTCCCCCCAGCCCTCCCCCACAAGGGGGGAGGGAGCCTTACGAAACAACCGGTTGCTTGGTTCCCCCTCCCCTTTTGGGAGGGAGTTGGGGGAAGGAATGAACGCTTACCGAACGGTTACTCCTGAATTATCGGATTTTCACCCAACCCACCGATAGACATCGCTTTCGTTCCTCGGCATCGAGCACGCGGGCGCAACTTTCCCAATCTACTTTCTGGACGTGGTGATAGCGGATTTGGAAGGGATGTTTCCGGGGCACGGCAGCGATGGTTTTCCTGGCCTGTTCAATCTCGCCGAGGGCGAGGTCGATCCACACGTCTTCCAGAATATCGGGAATCTGGCCAAACAGCGTGGCGAGGTTTTCCAGTCGTTCGGACAACAGGTCATGGACGCGGTCTTCCACCGACCTGGCGTAGCGCAGGTTGTAAATGTCCACGGTGTCGCGGAGTTGGCCGATGCGCTGGATGCGGCCCTTGCGCTGCTCCAGCCGGGAGGGGTTCCACGGCAGGTCGAGGTTGATGAGCGTCCCGAGCCGCTGGAGGTTGAGTCCTTCCGAGGCGGCATCGGTGCCGACGAGGACGCGGATTTCCCCGGTTCGGACCCGCTCCTTGAGCACGTCCCGCGCCGTCCGGGTGACGACGCCTTGGCGCATGATTCCCGACCGCTGTTCCCCGGCGTAGACACCGATCTCTTCGTCGGGCATCTCCTCGGTGAGTTGTTCCGCCAGCCAGATGACAGAGTCGAAGTACTGGCTGAAGATGATGCACCCCCGTTCGCGCCAGCCGTGATCGAGCAACAGCTTGCGGACGATGTGGTACTTGGGATCGCGTTCCTGGTTCGCTTCGAGTGCCTTGAGGAATCGCTCCAGCACCACCCGCTCCTCGGGTGTCAGAGTCCGAAGCTGGCTCAGAGTCTCCTCATCGTCTTCGTCGTCATCGAGGGTGGTCCATTCCGAGAGCATTTTCTCCACGGTCTTGCGGCCGGCCTCCATGGTGCTGCCCACGCGGCGCAGCAGCAGCGTTCGGAAGAAACCCCCGTTGGCGCGCTGGGCGAGCAGGCGGCAGAACGTCTCGGCATGGTGGTAGGCGTCTTCCAGAAACGGGGGCAGCGCGATGGCGTCCTCGCCGCGTTCCCCGTGCAGTTGGACCCGCACCGACTTCAGGAAAGGTTCGCCAGTCTCGGGATCGAGCGTGGTCTCCAGGTATTCGCGGGTGCGCAGGACGATGTGACGGATGAACGGGTTCGACTGTTCCATGAATCGGGGAAAGACGCGGCGGATTCTGGCCCGGTCCGGCGGGCGCAACCGGTCGAAGCTGCCGCCGGGCGCCAGGCAATCCTGATCCGACATCCCCAGGGAGCGCCGTAGGGCGCGGTAATCCGGCCCCTCGGACGCGGGCGGTAGCGGATTACGCATCCAGCTCCACAGATCGATTTCTTCGGTCGGAAGCGGCGCCTCGCCGAGCAGCAATTCCAAAGCCTGGCGCGGCTTGCGCCACGGGCTGCCGTAACCCCCGAGGACCGCGTCCGAACCCCGCGCCAGGGCGTCCAGCAAATCCCAGGCTTCGATGGGGTGAAGCTGGACCGGGGTGGCCGTCGCGAGCAGCAGGCTGTGCGCGCGGGGGGAGATTTCCCATAGGAAGCGCAGCAAATGGTTGGGTTCGGCGGGATCGTACTCCTTGCCCGGTCCGAGATTACGCCGCCGGGCGCGATGGGCCTCGTCGAGAATCACGCATTCGTAGTTCAGGTTGACCAGCCAGTCCCGAATCTCGGAGCCGGCGATGATCAGGCCGGTGGAAACGATGCCGACCCGGCGGGGGCATTTCCGGATCGACTCGGGACCGGTACTCGGGTATTCGAGCCGGTTTTCGTCCACCCAGTTTTTGCCGTTCCACACCGCCGCCGGCATGTCGAGCAGGGTTTGCAACTCGCTCTGCCACTGTCCGATCAGCGGCTTGGGGGCGAGGATCAAGACCGGTTGGTCGCCGGACAGGGCCATCAACTGGGCCGCCATGGCGAGTTGGATGGTCTTGCCGAGGCCGACCTGGTCGGCGAGGATGAAACGCGCCCCGTGCGGGCCGATGTGGGCGTCGAAGGCCAGTTTGACGAAATGCTTCTGGTGCTGCCAAAGGCCGACTTCCTTGCGGTAGACCGGGGCTTCGATGATGGGGGCGGCGGGGTCCGGTTCCTGGCGCCAGTCTCTCAGATCGGGAATGACCACCCGCTCGGCCAGCCGCTGGATGTCCTGCACCACCGCATCGGACAGTTCGACGGCAAAAGGCGAATCCCACAGGGCATCGAATTCTTCCTGGACCCAGCGAATGGCGTCCTCGGAGTCGTCTTCCCAGAGCAGCTCGTAGTTCAGGTGCCAGGCGGTGAGGGATTCGTTGACGCTGCCGAGGAAGGCGGTCTGGCGGCCATCCGCCAGCGTGATGACGCCAGCCTTGCCGTGGATCAGGCCGAATTTCTGGTCGGGAATGACCCTGACCTGGAGCTTGCCGCTGGCGAGAAATTCGTAGAGACGCCGGAAGCGGGGCTTGGCCGGTTCGGGAAGCAGTTCCGGCGCTGACGCGCACCATTCCCGCCGCAGGGCGACCTGCGCCGCTTTCTTGGCAATCTCAACGTCTCGTGGGTCCAGCCCCGAATTGCAGACCAGCCGGACCGGGCCGGCAACCGACTCCAGTTCTTCGCCGGCGACTTCCAGGATGGAGGAGGAGAAAAACCCGGCGATGCGGTCGTAGCGTTGCGCGCCCCGCAGGCGCCCGGCGAGGAAGCTGTGATCGAGGCGGCAGCGGCGGGAGGAGAAGCGATGGATCATCAGTTATTCGCTGCGGTTTCGTCGCTTTCGGCCAACCATCCCTTATTCTCCTACCGTCGCCGCCAGTTTCCTGACCAGGCCAGTATGATAAAAATCCCGTGTTATTTTGTATGGCTATCACGAACGATCATAATAATGCCGTTTCACGGTTGTAATCATCCGTCGAATCATCAAGGAGCGTTGCGCCAGCCTGCATCGCCAGATATAAGAATTCGGCGCGTGGCATCTCCAACCAGGCGGCGGCGGTTCCCGATGATAATTTTCCTTCCTTAAACAGGCTGATTGCGGCCTGACGTTTGAGATATTCCGCAAAACCCTCGGCATTGAGGTGAATGTTCAGCAAAATTTCCGCTGGACAATCGATTTGTATCGTCTGCTTCATCGAGATTCTCCGGGAAGGGTTCACGACAAGGTCGCCACAGACAACCCTCTGCTAAACATGATCATTCTCAACCGCGCCCGCCAGCAACCGGGCCGCTTCCGCGTCCTTCGTCCAGTGCGGGATCGGCAGCTTGGCGAGGAAGCCGAGCATCCCGACCAAGTTTTCGCGCTGCGCCCAGTAGTCCCGAAGCTCGGTCTTGAGGTAGGTGAGGCCGACCTTGGTGTTGTCCTGGTCGGCGGTCTGATAGACGGCGAACAGCGCGTGGCGCAGCAGCGAGGAGCCGAAGCCTTCCGTGCCCCAGTCCCGGCGCTTGAATTCGGTGGCGGTCTTGAGGCGGGTCTGGTTGGCCTTGCCGCTTTGGAGCATGAAGGTGTAGTCGCGCACGCCGAAGCCCCGGGCGAATTCCTGGAACACGCCGCTGCGGTAGTCGCCGTGGGATTCCACCTCCAGGCATTTGAGGTAGAGCTTTTCCTCCGGCGAGAGACGCTTCCACAATTGGGCTTCAAGGCCGCTGGGGACGAGGAAGTTGCTGGCGGTCTTGACCGCGTTCTCGATGATCCGCGCGATGGGCGACGCCTCTCCGCGCTTCCGTTCGCGGGACAGTTCGTAGGCCACGTCAATGTCTTCGATGCCCTGGTACTGGGTCAGGACGCGCAGAGCGGCGGCGTAGGCGGCAAGTTGATAGTCGGCGTCGGAGAAGTTGGGGTCTTCCCGGTCGTCCAGCGCCAGCATGGACTGGAGTTGCTGTTCGACTTCGATTTCCACCTGGGGAACGATTTCGTCGAGAAACGCCACGTCCTGGGAGGTCTGCTTGCGGAGCACCATGAGCACGGTGCCCTGCACGTAGTTGCCTTCCTTGAGCGCGGATTCAGTTTCCGTGGCGATGGTCCAGGCCGCCGTCACCCGCAACCCGGCGGCCCAGAGGATGAGCGCCAGGTCGGCCCAGACCCCCGCATCCTGATGGGTGAACATGACGATTTGCAGCCCGTTGTCGGGCGTATGGGCGGCGAGGTTGCGGTAGGCGTCCACCATGCCCTGGCGGAACTCCTTGCCGGAGCCACGGATGGCAAGGGCGCGCTTGCTGTCGGCGTACCAGTCGGGGAATAGCTTGGGCAGTTGTTTTTCGTACCAAGCGAGGAAGAATTCGGAGAGTTCGTGGTAGTTGATGGCTTCGGCGTAGGGGGGATCTGTCACCCATAAATCTGATTCTGTGGATAGTTGCCGTGCATCACCAACACTCACCTGCCCGATGCCAGGGTTTTCGCTCGGCTGAAAGCTGATCAAGAAGCTATCGTCGAGAGCACTTACTCCGCGACCAGCGTAATTGAACAAGGTATTGAGGGCTTGGTTGCTAAATGTCTGTTCTGATTTATCGCCGACTGATCTGGGATGCCAACGGCAAAGCCGTGAGTTGTAGTCATAACAACGAGACAAACCTAAAAGCATGGGAACATCGCAAATAAGATCATGTTGTTTACTGGCAACTTGGTATGCGAGAAGGCCCAAGGTCAACAACTGCCTCGGCATAAACAGATGATGCCAATGCGTCCATCCGCGCGTCCGTATCGGCTCGTCAGTTTTATCGCCCGGCTCGATCCGGCGACTGGGGATATAACCTTTCGCCTGCCATGCAGCGAATCGCTCTCGTAAAAGCTCCAGCACCCTGGCTTCGCGCCGGAAATCGTTCTCATCCGGGGCGCGGTAATACCGGTCGCGCTGGGTTTTTCTCTCGTCGTCGGTCCAGGTGTGGACCCAGCGGATGCAATACAGCCGTTCCTGAAAGACGTCGTCCGGCTGCGGTACCAAATCCTCGTTATCCCACAGCCGCAAGCCGTATTCGGTGGTCTGGCCGCGCCGGTCGCCGCGAATGGCGGTCATCGGCGTGGATTCGCCGCAGTGGGGACAGACCAGTCGCGAATCGCGGACGGTGCCGGCGGCGCGGGCCTGGTCGAGGGCGGCTCGGGTGGTTCCCTGCTGGATTTCGACGGTAAAACGCTTGGCCGCTTCGTCGGGGACGAGGCGGGCCAGCGTGAGCGTCTTCTCGCCAATCACCCAGGACGGGGCCAGCGGCACGGACCAGCCGCATTCCGGGCAGCGGGTCTCGGTGCAGTAGAGATACGCATCGGCTCGATCTCCCTGCTCGTTGTGTTCGATCCCCCACTCGATGATCTGGCGGTCCACGGCCTCATACACCCGCCGCTGCGCCGCGCGAACCTGCTCCGCGATGTCTGCGCCGCCGCCGACGATGTTCAACGCGCCCCACGTCAGCAGGGCCGCGACCGGGTTGAGATCGGAGCCGTAAGCTTCACAACCGATCCGCACCGCCTCGAATGGAACGCTGCCACCGCCGCAGAAGGCATCCCCGACTCGCGGCGTATGGCCGAAGCGGCGTTCGCCGAGTTGGCGGACCAGATCGGGCAAGCTTTGGGCGTCGGTTCCGAGATGGGCGTTGATTTCCCGCCAGGCCGCCTCCGAAGGTCCCTCGATCTGCTCCGGGCGGTCGCAGTAGGCGAGCTTCTCGTCGTAGCTCAGACAGTCGAAGACGAGGCGCTGCACCTCTTCCTTTTCCTCAGCGGTGGTGCCCTTCCGGAATTTGGGTTTGGGCGAATCCAGGTCGAACCAGCGTACCCGCCCGGCTGGCGTCAGCTTCTCGAACACGTCCTTGAGCGCGATGGCCTTGGTCTTACGCCGCCACAAGCCTTCCGCGTCCATGGTTAGAATCTTGAGGAAGATGTCCCGATCCTTCTTCGGGTCACGGGTCGCCGGCAGCAACAATCCAATAATCGCGGCCCGCACCATGATCAGCGGCTTGCGGCCCCACCATTTACCCAGGCCGGTGAGGGTTTGGCTGTTCTTTGCGCTGCGTTCCTTGTAGCTTTCCTTCGAAAGCTTGGAGACGGGGAACTGGGTCTCGATGAAGGTCTTGTCGTTTTCCATGGCGCTCACCGGGTAACGTCGTCCGAATGGGGGGTCTTCCCGGTTCGGCGCACCGCCCGCTTCTTCCTGACCGGTGTGGAGGGGGGTTGCTCCGAGGTTCGCAATTCAAAGATCGGGGGTGGCGGGTGTGGGGCGTCCGTCACCGGGTTCTCGGTGAGCGCGTACCGCACCGCCTTGCGCCAGCCCTTGTTGCGTCCCTGGATGGCGTGGCCGGTGGCCGCCGAGGTCATGGTATAGAGCCACCATCGCTCCTCGGGAACCAGTCCCAGCCAGTTTTTGATGGCAGTGGGAATGAGTGCCGGATCGGCCTCCTCGATGGCCCAGGCCAGCAGCACCAGTTCCTTGCCGAGCAGGCGGGACACCGGCGTGGTTCCGGTTTTCCAGGCCCCGGACGGCAGCCCTTCTTTTTTCAGGCGCTGGTTAAACTCGACGCGAACCTCGTCGGCGATCTCGTTCCACTTGGGACGGACGAGCATGACTCGCAGCTTCCCCTCCATCTCGCCGGGGGCAAAGGTCGGGGGAGAACCGGCCTGGCTTTCATCCCAGACGAAATGCTCGGAAATCAGCACCTCCTCCCGGTTACTGGCCGGAATGGTGACCAGAAAGTGATGCGCCGATTCCTCGGGGCGGAACCCAAAACCGAAGGCGGCGGATTTCTGTTGGGCGGGCATCAGACACTCGCTGGGCCGGCGTAGTGGAAGCGACAGGCGATCACCACCAGCTCGGTTTCGGTGGCGCGATAGATCAGCCGGTTCGTGTCGTCGATGCGTCGCGACCAGTAGCCGGACAAGTCGCCGCGCAAGGGTTCCGGCTTGCCGATCCCGGCGAAAGGGTCACGGGCGGCGGCGATGATGAGCGCATTGATCCGCTTCAGCGTTTTCCGGTCCTGGTCGTGCCAGTAGAGATAGGCCTCCCACGCATCGGGCACGAAACGGATATGGCGCACGCTCAATCGTCCGCCATCAGTGGGTGCTCTTGCGCCTGTCCGGCCCGGTCCTGGGCGATGGCCCGAGCCAGTGCCGCCGCATTGGCGGGATTACTGGTGAGATGCAAGGTCTCCATGATGCTGTTATAGCTGTCCAGCGACATCACGACGGCATCGCCCTCCGCATCGCGGCGGCTGATGATGATTACATCCGCGTCCTGGACCACCGCATCCAGGACGGATTTAAGCGCATTACGCGCATGGGAGTAGGTCACGACTTTCATGGCGGCTTACTTGTTCAAAAGATTGGACAAGTTTAAAAATGTTCTCGCTGCAAGGCAAATTTATCCAGGGAACCGGGATGGCTAATCTTCACTGCTCGACCTCGCCGCGCCGAAACTCGATGGCGGCGTCTCGCACGTAATCGAGCAACTGCTGCCCGGTCGGAAACCACAGGGCAGACGCCTCGATATTCACCTCGCCCTCGGTCAGCAGCGACCGCAGATGCTCGACCGTCGCCTGAATCCGGTCGGCATCCAGGCTGAGATCGTCGGCCAGATTTAGGTCCACCCATTGGCCGTTCAGGACGGCGATCCGGGTAACCGCGGCCTGGCCGCCGTGTTTGCGAATCCGCTCCAGAAAGCCGTAGGCGGTGCGGGTGGTCGAGAAGGTGAAGCCACCAGCCGGTCGCCAGGTTGCTGGCTTCTCCTGGTCGATGGGCTTTCCGGGTTCCCGCTGGTCCCAATGGACGGCGACCTGGAGTACGTCCGATTGGATGCCCTGCTTCTCCGCCACCGCCAGCACCAACCGGACGCCCGGTGGCACAACAAACGGTTCGTGGTAGGAACCGCCGACAAGCTTGGGATCGGAACCGTCGGTGGTGTAGCGGATCGGTGCGGGCGGCGCGGCGCGCAGTTCCACCCTCTTGTCGGAACCTGCGTCAAAGACGCGGCCCTTCAGGGTGATACGGTTGGTCCAGATGACGGCATCACCGGTTTCGTGCTCCCCGGTTGAATCCACCGCCAGAAAAGACACCTGCAACTCGTTCGTCTCGTAATCGCGCCCCGCCAGCTTGTGGGAAGCCGTGGTCGCCTGCCCGCCGATTTCCAGGTAAACGGCATCGCCGTTGATGGGGGTGACGCGGAGCCTGACCCGCCCGGTGTCATCGTCGCGGGAAAGCTCCTGCAGCTTGACCTCAGTGGCGGGCTGGGGGAACGGGCCTTTCTCGATGTAACCGCCGCTCTCGCGCCAGAGGTCCTGGTGGAGGCACTCCCCCTTGATCTTGTCCAGCGCCTCCGGGTGGTGCCACTGCCAGGCGGGATTGGTGGCGGCGCGGCGCTTGATCTCGCTCCACAGCATGACTTTCTGGGTGAAGAGGCGCGCTTCCACTTTCTTGCGGAAGGTCTCGCCGCCGACCTCCTCGGTGTACTTCATCTTGGCCTTGAGGGTGCGGATGATCTGGTCTTCGCCATCGTACTTGTTGGCGGTGAACTCCATGGGAAAGTCCGCCGACATGAGCCGCTGGGCGCTCGGGTAGTAGAGCGTGGAAAAGGTTTCGCGCAGGGCGCTGCCAAACTGGTTCTGGATGCGGTCCAGCAGGTCGCGGGCCTGCACCAGTTGAGGATCGTTGTCGGGGGTTCCTTCGGCCTTCAACTCGTCGATGATGTGGCGGATGGCTTTCAGTTCCTTGGCGGCGTTAAGCAAGGCGTCGGCACCGCGCTGGCCGGTGAGAAAACAGACCCGGTTCTTGAAGTCGATGTTGTCGTAGAGCTTCAGCAGGTCCGGGTGGAGTCCGCCGGCGTGCGGGTTAGCGACGACCAGCACGGTCTTGTCCTGGGTGAGGTCGATCTCATCCACCGCCGGCAGGACCTGGACCTTCTGGTAGCACCAGCCGCTGTTTGGCTTGAACAGTTCTTGCAGACGCTCGCGCAACTCCTTGAGCGATTGGTCGTGCAGGTAGCTCTCCGCCGTGGTGCGGAGCCGGGCGACCAGGTTCTGCACGTTCTTGATGAACAGCCGCCCGTCGCGTCCCGCGTGGAGATACCAGGCCGTGGTGACGAGACGGTTGATGACCTCATTTTTGAGCTTGGCGATGTCCCGGTCCGGCGCGCAAAGATTGGCGACCGCCTCCGGAATGGTGAGGCCCTTGGTCCCGCCCGCGACAGTGGACAGGGAAGACGCCAGCAGGAGTTTCATCACGTCCTGGGCGTCGTCGCCGCCGAGGTTGGTGTCGAGAATCTCGGCGACCGCCTGCCCGCCGGAGGCGATGTCGTGGGAGACGGCGTTCTCCAGGCTGTTGTTGATCTGGTTGAGTTCGGAAAGGGTCTCGCGGTCGTTGAGATCGAGGTCGTGAGCGTTGATGAGGTAACGCTGTTTCGCCTTTCCACTCTCCCACAGGCGGGCGGCGACGATGCGCATCAACCGGATCAGGCCACGAGTCTGCTGGAACCCGGGGTTTTCCTTGAAGCGGGCGTAGAGATCGCGGATCGCGGGGTGGAAGGGATAGGACTCCACGACCCGCGCCGCGAACTGTTCGGGCGAGGCGTTGGTGACATCCATCTGCCGGGCGTCGCGCACCGACTTGGCGTAGGCTTGGGCCACCTCGGCGATTTCGCCCTTCGGCGGCAACTCCTCGAACAGGCGCTTGCGGAGGATCTGGTAGAACTCATCCGTGTTCATGCGGACCGGCTCCAGGCTCATAGCGGTGCGCCCGGTCTCGCGGTCCAGATCGCCGAGGGCCTGAATGATCCGCTGGCTGCCCCCGACGTAAGTCGCCGTCAGGTCGGTAATGACGAGGCAGACGTTGTGGAGTTCGTCCTTGCCGATGGCGACCAGCAAGTTCGACAGTGCAGTGGCGGTGACGACGGACAGGTCGGAGTTGCCGATGGCCTTCGACTTGGCGTACTCGAAATACGGCGGCAACTCGTCCAGCATGATGACCAGCGGCTCGCCCGCGAGCAGATTTACCCAGGCGGTCTGTCCCGGCGCGGAGAGCGGGGAGTAGTACGCCGCGAATTGCTCTTTTTTGCCGAGCTGATCGGCGATCGCGCCCCACAGACCCAGCGGCGCGTCGCTCTCTCGGCCCGAGAAGGCCACCACTCGCACCGCGCCCATTGCCCCCGGCACGTAGAATCCTTCCATGACCCGACGGCGATATTCAGGGTGTTTGGCCAGCAGGCCGAGCACGAGCAGGTTATGGGTCTTGCCGCCGCCCATGGCCTGGGTCAGCTTGAACACCCCCTGGATGGTTTTACCTTCCAGGCGGCGGAACCCCTCCGTGAGGAGGATGCGCATCCCCTCGGTGATGTGGTTCTCGCGGAAGAACGCCTCGGGATCGATGCGGTTTTGAACCAGGTCGGTGAGATCGAGAACGGTGTCGCGGCGCGCTTTGTCGAACACGCTGTCGCGGGGTTTGCAGTTTGCCGCCAGACTCCTCATCGGGGTTTCTCCAGAATCGCCTATCACACAGTAACGCCGATCATGGCATCGGCGGAACCAGCAACGCCGGATCGATTCGCGCCTCGCGCCAGTTCATCCGCCAGTCCAGATGGGGTCCGGTCACCCGGCCGCTCCTGCCCACCGTGGCGACCATGTCGCCTTTGCGCACCCGCTGGCCGACCTGGACGTCGATCCGGTCCAGGTGCATCAGTGTGGAACTCAGTCGGTAGCCGTGATCGATGATCACCGTCGCGCCGGTGTAGTACAAATCGGGTTGGGCCAGGGTCACGATTCCATCGGCCGGCGCACGCACCGGCGTTCCGATGGGCGCGGCGATATCCACGCCGTAATGCGGCTGGCGCGGTTCGCCGTTAAGGATGCGCTGGCTACCGTACACTCCGGTGATGCGCCCGATCACCGGCCAGGCAAAGCCACCGAGAAACCAAGCTTGTGGAATATCCCGCCGACGGGCGTCGTCCACCAGCGCATTCTCGCGGCGGATGCGCTCCAGCAGTTCCGGGGGCGGCGTGACCTTTTCCGGCGGCAAACCATCGAGGCGCTGAATATCGTACTGACGCTGAGCGATCGACAATCGCCGTTCCTCGCGAGCGCCATTGGGAAGGATCACGGTCAATCGGGCCTGGGGCGGCGCGTCGCGGCCAAAACCGAACACGAACGCGCCTTCCGGTCCCACCGGCACCGGTTGACCGTCCAACTCCAGCCGGGTTCCTGGCAAGGTCCGGCCAGTGATCAAGCCACCCTGGACCAACGATCCTTGCCAGTTCAGCTCGCCAGCCCCGCCGCTCCACGGCCACAGCAACAACCCGAGCAACCCCATCCACCCCATCTGTATTCGCATGGTCATCTTCTTCAAAATATTCCGTCACTCCATACCACCCGGACAGACACGACCGCCGGCCACACGTTATAGTAACGGCAAACCGAGAACTTGCCGCTTCCCACGCGGACCCATTGGAGACAACCCGGAGGATTCATGGCCCAGCATTACGATCTCATCGCCATCGGCGGTGGCAGCGGTGGCCTGTCGGTGGCGGAACGGGCGGCTCGACACGGCACCCGCTGCGCCCTGATCGAAACCGCTCGACTGGGCGGCACCTGCGTCAACGTCGGCTGCGTGCCCAAGAAGGTGATGTGGCATGCCGCCCATCTTGCCCATGCGCTCGATGATGCCCCAGGTTATGGTTTCCGACTGGATTACTTCGGTTTTGACTGGCAAAAGCTGAAAACGGCGCGCGACCGCTTTGTCAGCAACCTGAACGAATGGTATCTGGGTTATCTGGCCGAAGCCGGCGTCACGCTGATTCGCGGCTTCGCCCGATTCATGGACGCCCACACCCTGATGGTCGGCGGCGAGCGTTACCGCGCCGATCATATTGTCATCGCCACCGGCGGCCGGCCCCAGACACCCAACCTGCCCGGTGCCCAGTTTGGCATCACCTCGGACGGCTTTTTCGAGCTGAACGCCTGCCCGGCGCGGGTCGCCATCGTGGGCAGCGGTTACATCGCGGTGGAACTGGCGGGCATGCTGCAAGCATTGGGGGCCGAGGTCACCCTGTTGGTGCGCAAGGATCAGGTTTTGCGCTCGTTCGACGCCATGCTGCGCGAACAATTGATGGCACGGTTGCGCGAGGATGGTATTCATGTGATGACCCGTACCCAGGTGCGCGCGGTGGCGCGACTGGCTAGCGGCGCGCTCAGCTTGCACTGCGAAGGCGCGGAGCCCGCGCTGAACGTCAACGTCGTGCTGTGGGCCATCGGCCGCGAACCCAACACCGCCGCGCTCGAACTGGCGGCGGCGGGCGTAATGTTGAATCCGGACGGCTCCATTCCCACCGATCCCTACCAGAACACCAACGTACCCGGCATTTACGCCATCGGCGACGTGACCGAGCGCTTCCACCTGACCCCGGTCGCCATTGCCGCTGGTCGTCGGCTGGCCGACCGGTTGTTCGGCGGCCAGCCGGAACGCCGGCTGCCCTACGAAAATATCCCCACGGTGGTCTTCAGCCATCCGCCCATCGGCACGGTTGGCCTGACCGAGGAGGAGGCGCGGCGGCAATACGGCGACGCGGTGCGGATTTATCAGACTCGGTTTCGTCCGATTTATCATGCCTTTACCGCCCGCCAGCCGCCCACGGTGATGAAGCTGGTCTGCGTCGGCCCCGAGGAAAAGATCGTCGGTTGCCATCTCATCGGTCAGAGCGCGGACGAGATTCTGCAAGGGTTCGCGGTCGCCATTCGCATGGGCGCGACCAAGCGCGATTTCGACGATACCGTCGCCATTCATCCCACCAGCGCCGAAGAACTGGTGACCCTGCGCTGAAATCGCGGAGAACCGCCATGCAACGCGCGCTGTTTTCGATCCTCGCCCTGCTCCTGCTGGCCGCCTGCGCCAACCGACCGGGCGACAGCGAGATCGAGCGACAAATCACCGAGCGGCTGCTGCGCGAGGGCGGCAGTCTCTATGTCGTCGAAAACTTTCGAAAAACCAATGGCTTTGAACCAGGTCAGAACGTGTATGTCGCCGAGGTGGAATACGATCTGGCATTCCAGAAAAGCCTGGCCGATCTGGCGCTGAATCTGCGCGACCGTAGCGATCCCTTGCTGGCCGGCCTGGATCTGGTGGCGCTAGGGTTGAAATACGGACAATTCCAGGCCGGCGAACGCCGTCATCGCGCTGAAAAGGCGACTTTCCACAAAACCGAGCGGGGCTGGCTGCTCCAAAGCGACCGTTGACTTTTCCACCAAGAGAACCCCGTCATGCCGATTCGTCCGTTCGAGCATCATATTCCGCGCATCCATCCTTCCGCCCATGTGGACGATACCGCCGTGGTGATCGGCGATGTCGAAATCGGCGAGGACAGTTCGGTGTGGCCACTATGCGTGGTTCGCGGCGACATTCAAAGCATCCGCATCGGCGCGCGCACCAATATCCAGGACGGAACCATCGTTCACGTGACCCACGACAGCCGGTTTTGTCCGGGCGGCCAACCCACCGTGATCGGCAACGATGTCACGGTCGGCCACCGGGTGATCCTGCATGCCTGCGCCATCGAGGATTACTGCCTGATCGGCATGGGCGCCATCGTGATGGACAAGGCGGTGGTGCGGTCACGGGTGACCATCGGCGCGGGCAGTGTGGTGCCGCCCGGCAAGGTGTTGGACAGCGGCTATCTCTACGTCGGCAGCCCGGTGAAACCGGTTCGCCCGCTCAACGACCGTGAACTGGAGTTTTTGGAATACTCCGCCCAGAACTACCGGCGGCTGAAGGAGAGGCACCGTTCAGCGTTCACCCCACCCCCAGCGGACGGTTCCTCGAATGGGTAAGGTTGGCGGCTGGCGCCCACGAGAACACCCCGCGGCTATTCCTGATAGGCCGCCTGGATCGCTCGCAAGCTCGCCGCCGCCCCCGAGACCAACTTATAGTCCACAAACCGGGTGACGTTGGTATCGGTGGGGTTGATCTCCACCGTGGGAACCCCCATCTGGCTGGCTTGCACCACCGGCCCGGCGATGTAGGGAAACACGCTGGTGGTGCCGATGCTGAACACCAAATCAAAGCCCCGATCCAGTTCCGCGTACAAATGCTGGATGGCGTGAGATGGCAACACCTCGCCGAACAGCACGACCTTGGGCCGCACCAGAGCGTGGCAGCGCGGACAGGAGGGTGGCAGGTCCAAGGCGCTGTAATCCACCACCGTGGTCGCGTAATCGCAGCGCGTGCAGTACAGATCGTGGATGTCGCCGTGAATCTCGATCAGATTACGGCTGCCGGCGTCGCGGTGGAACCCGTCGATGTTCTGCGTCAGCACGCACACGTCAAACTGGCCCTGCCACCCGGCGATGATGGCGTGCGCATCATTGAAGCGCGCCCCCCGGCAGGAATTTTCGATCTGATGCAGGTACTTCCAGGTGATGGCCGGATTGGCTTCCAGCATCGATCCCGACAGGGCGGTTTCAATGGAGAAGTTGTCCTCGGTGGCCTGGTCGTTGTACAGCCCGCCGATGCCGCGATAGGTCGGCAGACCGGAATCGGCGGAAATACCAGCGCCGGTGATGAACAACAACCGGCGGGCACGCCTCAGCTCCTCGGCGACGCGGGCAACGATGGTGGTGTCAGGGGCGATCATGGCGCGGCCTCGCTGCGATGCAAAGGTTAGAGAATGGGATCAGGCGGCCAGCAGACGATAAAGCGCCTCGAATTCCTGGCTCAGCTTGTGCTTGGGATCGAGGTGGATCATCGGCAGCGCCTGGGCGTGCGATTCGCGGATCTTGATCGAGGCGGACAGGAACGCCTCCAGCACCGGCAAACCCTCGGCGCGCAATTCCTCGACCAGCCGCGTCGGCAAGTTGGCGCGGGCCTGAAAATGATTGACCACGATGCCTTCCACCCGCAACGCGCGATTGTGGTCGGCCTGGATTTCGCGCACGCTGTCCATGAGCGTATAGAGGGCGCGGCGGGAAAAATCGTCGCAATCGAAGGGAATCAGGCAGGTATCGGCGGCGATGAGCGCGGAACGGGTGTAAAAATTCAGCGCGGGCGGCGTATCGATGAAAATCTCGTCGAACTCCTTGAAGGTTTCCAAAGCCTCCCGCAGCTTGTACATCTTGTAGCGCGACTCCAGCTTGATTTGCAAGTCTTCAAGCCGGGGATCGGATGGCAACACCCCCAGATTGGCGAAGCGGGTCTGGACGACATAGGCGGCCGGCTTGTCGGCGAACAGCTTATAGGCCAGGATGTCGTCGAAAAAGTGGGCCAGGGTTTTCCTTTGCTCCTCCAAGGCAGCGCCCAGCAGGTAACGGGAAGCGTTGGCCTGCGGGTCGAGATCCACCAGCAGGGTTCGCCGCCCGCGCGCGGCGCTGATGGCGGCCAGATTGCACGCGATGGTGGATTTACCCACCCCCCCTTTTTGATTGAACACGACTCGGCGCATGGTGGTTTCCATGGGTTTTGTTGGGGCTTCAGCCAAGTTTAGTCAACCCATGGGCGAACGTCGAGATGAATCCATGCGAACCCAACGGAACCTTCGCTCCCTAGCCGGGGGGCGAGGGAGTGAAGGTTCGGATGGAGGAACCGATCAACCGCTGCATCAACCATAGCTAATTGAAACATGGCTGGTTTCCTGTCTCGTCGAGGACGATTTCACCGGCGTCTTCTTCGTCGAGAACGGTTTCACCGGCGTCTTGCGACTTCGGTCAGCGCCTTCCTCTCCACAGGCGCGACTTCCCGTCCAATTGACGATAGCCAGCGCGCTGGCCTTTTCCCGCTCTACCAACCGGCTCGATTTCTGATAGTCTTTAATTCCCTTTGATCCTCTCTGTCCGCCTCCCGCCCCCGATCCATGACCCCGATTTCCCGCACCCGCGTCAAGATTTGCGGCGTCACCCGTCCCGAGGACGGCGTGGCCGCCGCCCGACTGGGCGCGGACGCCATCGGCTTGGTGTTTCATCCGCCTAGCCCCCGATTCGTGGACATGGAAACCGCGCAACGGATCGTCGCGGCATTGCCGCCATTCATCACCGTGGTGGGCCTGTTCATGAATGCGGAATCGGTGGCGGTGCGGCGCGTGATCGACCGTGTCCCACCGCATCTGTTGCAATTTCACGGTGATGAGGATCCCGACTACTGCATCTCGTTCGGTTTGCCCTATCTCAAGGCCGTGCCGATGGGCGCCAACGCCGATGTCCTGGATTACGAACGACGATTCGCCACGGCGGCCGGTCTGCTGCTGGACAGCCATGGCGGCAACCAAACGGGCGGCACCGGCCAGGGCTTCGACTGGACGCGGATTCCCGCCGACTGGCGCAAGCCGCTGATCCTAGCTGGCGGGCTGCGCCCCGATAACGTCGCCGAGGCGATCCGCCGGGTCCGGCCTTACGCGGTGGATGTCAGCAGTGGGGTGGAATCGGCCAAGGGCATCAAGGACGCCGAACTGATGCGCGCATTCTTAAGAGGTGTGTATGACCGCGAAAGCCCTGCGTAACCCGGTGGACTTCAGCCAGTTCCCCGATCGCGCCGGCCATTTTGGCCGTTACGGCGGCCGATTCGTCGCCGAAACCCTGATGGAAGCCTTGCACGACCTGGACGACGCCTGGCGGGCCTATCGCAACGACCCCGAATTTCTGGCGGAACTGGACGCCGATCTGGCTCGCTACGTCGGTCGCCCCACCCCGCTCTATCACGCCGAGCGTTGGAGCCGCCAGCTCGGCGGCGCGCAAATCCATCTCAAGCGTGAGGATCTCAATCACACTGGCGCGCACAAGATCAACAACACTGTCGGCCAAGCGTTGCTGGCCAAGCGGATGGGCAAGACCCGGCTGATCGCCGAGACCGGGGCCGGTCAGCACGGCGTCGCCTCGGCCACCGTCGCCGCCCGACTGGGCATGGAATGCGTGGTCTACATGGGGTCGGAGGATATCCAGCGCCAAGCGTTGAACGTCTACCGAATGCGGTTGCTGGGCGCGAACGTCCAGCCGGTCACCTCGGGCTCGCGCACCCTCAAGGACGCCCTGAACGAAGCGTTGCGCGATTGGGTCACCAATGTGGATAACACCTTTTATATGATCGGCACGGTGGCCGGCCCGCATCCCTACCCGGTGATGGTGCGCGAGTTCCAGGCGGTCATCGGCCGCGAGGCGCGCGAGCAGATGTTGAGCGATTACGGCCGCCTGCCGGATGCCCTGGTCGCTTGCGTCGGTGGCGGTTCTAACGCCATCGGCTTGTTCCATTCGTTCCTGAACGACAGCGAAGTGGCGATCTACGGCGTCGAAGCGGCCGGTTCGGGCATCGAGACCGGCCGCCACGCCGCCACGCTCTGCGCGGGTCGGCCCGGCGTATTGCACGGCAACCGGACTTACCTGCTCAACGACGCCAACGGTCAGATCATCGAAACCCATTCGGTGTCCGCCGGACTGGACTATCCGGGCGTCGGGCCGGAACACGCCTGGCTCAAGGACATCGGCCGGGCGCGCTACGTCGCCGTCACCGATGACGAAGCATTGCGCGGCTTTCATGACCTGACCCGCATCGAGGGCATCATCCCGGCGCTGGAAAGCAGCCACGCCCTGGCCTACGTCACCCAACTGGCCCCGACGATGCGCCCCGACCAGCACATCGTGGTCAACTTGTCCGGACGTGGCGACAAGGACATCTACACCGTCGCCAAACTGGAAGGCATTCAATTGTGAACGAGTTTCAGCGCATGAATCGCATTGCCCGCTGTTTCGCCGACTTGCGCCGCGCCGGCCGCAAGGCCCTGATCCCGTACATCACCGCCGGCGACCCGCGCCCGGCGCTCACCGTGCCGATGCTGCACGCCCTGGTGCGAGCCGGAGCGAACATCCTCGAATTGGGCGTGCCGTTTTCCGACCCGATGGCCGATGGCCCGGTCATCCAGAAGGCGTGCGAACGGGCGCTGGCCCAGGGCATGTCCCTGCGGCGGGTGCTGGAGCAGGTGCGCGAATTCCGCCAGACCGACGCCGAAACCCCCGTGGTACTGATGGGCTATCTCAATCCAATCGAAAGCATGGGCTACGACACGTTCGTCGCTGGCGCCCGCGCCGCCGGGGTGGATGGGGTGCTGACCGTGGACCTGCCGCCCGAGGAAGCCGCCGAACTAGCCGAACCGCTCAAGGCCGCTGGCATCGCCCCCATCTTTCTACTGGCCCCGACCAGTTCCGCCGAACGCATCCGGCATACCGCCAAACTGGCGCAAGGCTATCTGTATTATGTCTCGCTAAAAGGCGTGACCGGTTCCGCCGCTCTCAACGTCGCCGAGGTGGCGGACAAGCTGGCCGGAATTCGCGCCTTGACCGACCTGCCCCTCGGTGTCGGTTTCGGCATCAAGGATCCGCCGACCGCCGCCGCCGTCGCCCAGGTCGCCGACGCCGTGGTGGTGGGCAGCGCGCTGGTCGCCAGGATGGGCGAGTTAGCGGACGATCCCGATCAGATGCTGCGGGAAGTTGCCGAACGGGTCGGCGCCATGCGGGAAGCGATGGATCGGTCCGGCCCGGCGAAAGACTAGACCCTCCCCAACACCCCCGTCCTCATTCCACTATCCCTGATCGTCCTTCTTCATGAGCTGGTACGAAAAACTCGTTCCCTCGCGGATTCGCACCGACGGCCGCAACAAGCATCAGATGCCCGAGGGACTGTGGAGCAAGTGCGAGGAGTGCGGCGCGGTCTTGTATCGGGCCGAACTGGAGCGCAACCTGCGGGTCTGTCCCAAGTGCGGCCATCACATGTATCTCGGCGCCCGCCAGCGCTTGCAGGGTTTTCTCGACGAGCAGGATCGGGTCGAAATCGGTGGCGACATCGAGCCGACCGACTTCCTGAAATTCAAGGACGGCAAGAAATACCGGGATCGGCTGGCGCAGGCGCAGAAGACCAGCGAGGAAAAGGATGCCTTGGTGGTCATGCGCGGCTCGCTCAAGGGCATACCGATGGTCGCCGCGGCGTTCGAGTTCGAATTCATGGCCGGCTCGATGGGTTCGGTGGTCGGCGAGCGCTTCGTCCGCGCGGCCCAAACCGCCTTGCACGAGCACATTCCCTTCGTCTGCTTTTCCGCCAGTGGCGGGGCGCGAATGCAGGAAGCGCTGGTGTCGCTGATGCAGATGGCCAAGACCAGCGCGGTGCTGACCCGGCTGGCCGAGCATGGCGTACCCTATCTTTCGGTGTTGACCCATCCCACCACCGGCGGCGTGTCCGCCAGCCTGGCGATGCTGGGCGACGTCAACATCGCCGAGCCCAAGGCGCTGATCGGCTTCGCCGGGCCACGGGTGATCGAACAGACGGTGCGGGAAAAACTGCCGGAAGGGTTTCAGCGCAGCGAGTTTCTGCTGGAACATGGCGCGATCGACCTGATCGTGGACCGCCGCGAACTGCGCGACCGGCTGGCTTCACTGTTGGCGATGTTGACCGGCCGCCCCACGCCGGTGGCGTGAGCGAAGCCAGCGCGGCTTGACTGGAGCGACGATGCGGTTCACCACGCTGAACGACTGGTTGCGCTGGCAAGAAACCCTGCATCCCAAGGCCATCGAATTGGGCCTAGAGCGGGTGCGAACCGTGTGGCACCGCCTGCGACCCAACGCGCTGCCTTTCGCGGTCATCACAGTGGGCGGCACCAACGGCAAAGGTTCCTGCGTGGCGTTTCTGGACGCCATCCTGCGCGCCGCCGGTTATCGGGTCGGCGCCTATGTATCACCACACCTGCTGCGCTACAACGAGCGCATTCGGGTGGACGGGGTCGAGGCGGATGACGAGGCGCTGTGTCA
Organism: Candidatus Contendibacter sp.; assembly: GCA_029624675.1. Classification (GTDB taxonomy): domain Bacteria; phylum Pseudomonadota; class Gammaproteobacteria; order Competibacterales; family Competibacteraceae; genus Contendibacter. The sequence goes on along the minus strand of JARSSP010000036.1, from coordinate 242,088 downwards.
GACGTTCGCCCGCATCGACGCGGCGCGCGGCGACGTTTCCTTGACTTATTTCGAGTTTGGGACCCTGGCGGCGCTGGAACGGTTTTGGGAGGCCGGCGTGGAGGTCGCGGTGTTGGAAGTCGGTCTCGGCGGGCGACTGGACGCGGTCAACGCGGTCGACGCCGACGCCGCGCTGGTGACCGGCATCGCCCTCGACCACACGGACTGGCTGGGTCCGGATCGCGACAGTATCGGCTACGAAAAAGCCGGCATCTATCGCCCCGCTCGCCCGGCGATCTGCGCCGATCCCGATCCGCCGCCCCGATTACTCGAACACGCTCGCGCCATTGGCGCGCGGCTACTGCGGGTCGGCCGCGATTATGACTTTGGCCGCGCGGGCGTAACCTGGCGTTGGCGGTCGGACAAAGCGCGGTTTGATGATCTGCCATCCCCGACGCTGGCCGGCGAGCATCAACTGGGCAACGCCGCCGCCGCGCTGATGACCTTGACCAGTCTGCGCGACCGATTGCCGGTCGACGGCGCCGCCATTCGCGCTGGACTCGCGCGGGCTTGGTTGCCTGGCCGGTTTCAGGTTATTCCCGGCCCGGTGGAGTGGATTCTCGACGTTGCCCATAATCCCGCCGCCGCCGCCGCCCTGGCCGATCAATTAAGAGGCCGGGCTTGCGCCGGGCGCACCCGGGCCATCCTGGGATTGTTGGCCGACAAGGACGCCGACGGTGTGATCGAGGCGCTGGCGGGGGTTGTGGACGAGTGGCGTCCGGTTACGCTCGCCGGCGCGCGGGGGCGTCCGGGGGCCGACTTGGCCACCCGCCTGCGCTCGGCCGGTCTTCGGACGGTCGCCCCTCGCGACGACATCGTGGAGACCTGCCAAGTCGCTCGCGCGGGGGCCAGCATCGGCGACCGCATCGTCGTGCTGGGTTCGTTCCACCTGATCGCTCCGGTGTTGGCCACCCAGCCGTGGATTCCCAATTCCTCGTTGCCGTACTTACGGGAGACTTGATCTTGGACAGTCGCTTGACTCAACGCTTGGTGGGCATCGCTGTCATTACAGCGCTGGCGGTCATTTTCGTCCCGAGAATATGGCAAAAACAGGATCACGCGCCCGTTGAGCCAGCCGCCGCCCCGCCACCAGCGGTCCAGCCGCCGGTGTCTCCCCCTCCGCCGACTTTGACCTTTTCCCAACAGCCTCCCTCATCGTCACCTCTGGTTCCCGTTCCCGCGCCGAAGGAACGGTCTGAGACAGAGGAGCCGCCTCCAACCGTGGCCGAGCCAGCGCGACCAGCGCCACCTACCGTGGCCGAGCCAGCGCGACCGGCCCCACCGCCCGCCGTGGCCGAGCCGCCGCGACCGGCGCCTCCGACCGTGGCCGAGCCAGCGCGACCGGCGCCTCCGACCGTGGCCGAGCCAGCGCGGCCGGTATCGCCATCCACCGTCTTGTCCACCCCTCACCCTAAACCAGCATTGCCGCTGACCTCTTCCACGGTAAGCGGGCCTTCCCAGACCGAGGCTGTCAAAGTCGCCCCGGAGGAAGCCGCGCGCCGCCAGGCAGCCCACGAAGCCGCCGCCAAGACCCGGGAGGCTGAACGCAAGGCCGCCAAGGCGCGGGCCGAGGCCAAACAAAAAGCCGCTCAAGCCGAAGCCGCCAAAAGCCACGCCAGGATGGAAGCCGAACGCAGCGCCGCCGCCAAAGCCGAGGCCGCCCGTCTCGAAGCGGCTCAGGACGAAGCGGCCTCGCCTCATCAATCGTCGCCGGCGGAAGCGCTGGCCGCCCAGGCCGAGGTTCGCCGCGCGGCGGAGGCGGCGCGACGGGAGGCCGCCCGCGCCGAGGCCGCCCGCAAGTCCGCCCAGGAGGAGGCCGCTCAAAAAGTGGCGCTGGCCGAGGCCGCCCGCGCCGAGGCCGCCCGTCGCAAGGCTCAGTTGGAATCCAGCCAGGGTGGCGACGCGCGCACGCAACCCCAGGCGCCTCGAACCGAAAATGTCCGACCCAAGCCACCCGCCGCCCTGCCCAACATCGAACTGATCGCCAAATCCGAGGTACCGTCAGCGGCCGCCCGCGCGCCCGCGCCGCCCGCGGTCGCGCCCGCGTCTTCCCAACCAGCACCGGCCAGCGCTGGCGGCGCCGTGGTGGGCAGCTATGCTCTGCGGGAAAACGCCAACGCTCTGCGAGACTACTATCGCAGTCAAAAAATCCGCGCCGTGGTCGAGGAGGTCATGGCCAATGGCCGGGCGATGTATCGGGTGCGGATCTGGCGCTAAATCCCGCCGAAGCCGCCGTTTCGGCTCGAATTTGATTCTGTTAAGATGATTTCACTAAAGAGCCGGCCACTGGCGCGCTGGACCAACCAGGTGAACGAACCTTTCAAGACGGGACACGGCGACCCATGAACTGGGCGGATTACCTCATCATCATCGTTATCGCCCTCTCGGTATTGATTGGACTTTGGCGAGGTTTGTTGCGTGAAGTCATTTCGTTGGCAACCTGGATCGCCGCTTTCGCCATCGCTTTCCTGTTTGCCGAGGATGGCGCCCGCCATCTGACGCCCTATCTCGACGTTCCCTCGCTGCGCATCGCAGCCGCCTTTGGTGGCCTGTTCCTCGCCACCCTTCTGATCGGTGGCCTGGTGGGTATCGTTGCCTCGCAACTGGTGGATTACACGGGCCTGACGGGCACCGATCGAGTGCTCGGGATGGCCTTCGGGCTGGGGCGCGGCGCGGTCGTGATCGCCATTCTGGTGCTGGCGGCGGGATTGACGCCCTTGCCCAGGGACCCCTGGTGGCAACAATCGCAACTGCTGCCCTATTTTCAGAACATCGCTCTCCAGTTGCGGGGTCTCCTGCCACCGGAACTGACCCAGCACTTTCGTTTTTAAGCGTGTTTCCCAACGACGGCGGCCGCCGTCCATTGCGGCAGGTAATCGCGGATGTGTGGAATCATCGGTATCGCGGGGCGTGGTCCGGTCAACCAGGGTCTGTTCGATGGGTTGACGGTGTTGCAGCATCGCGGCCAGGATGCGGCGGGCATCGTCACCTGCGATGACGGTCGTCTGTTCCTGCGCAAGGACAACGGCCTGGTCCGGGACGTGATCCGCACCCGGCACATGCGCAACCTGCACGGCGATATCGGCATCGGCCACGTCCGCTACCCAACCGCCGGTAGCGCCGATTCCGCCGAGGCCCAGCCGTTCTACGTCAACTCTCCCTTCGGTATCGTCCTAGCTCACAATGGTAATTTGACCAATGCCGTCCAGCTCAAGGACGAACTGTTCCGGGCCGACCTGCGCCACATCAATACCCATTCCGATTCGGAAATCCTGCTCAACGTCTTCGCCCACGAATTGCAACAGCGCAGCCGGCTGTCGGTGGATGCCGACGACATCTTCGCGGCGGTGGCGGCGATGCATCGGCGGGTGCGGGGCGCTTACGCCGCCGTGGCGCTGATCGTGGGCTTCGGGTTGGTGGCCTTCCGCGACCCCAACGGCATCCGGCCGCTAGTGTTCGGCCGCCGCGAGACCGAGGATGGCGTGGAGTACATGGTCGCTTCCGAAAGCGTGGCCCTGGACGCGCTCGACTTCGAACGGATCCGCGACGTGGCGCCGGGCGAAGCGGTGTTGTTCGATCTGGACGGCCGGATTCACACGCGCCAGTGCGCCGAAAACCCAGCCTATTCGCCCTGCATCTTCGAGTTCGTTTACCTGGCCCGGCCCGATTCGATCATGGACCAGGTCTCGGTCCACAAGGCCCGGCTGCGGATGGGTGAATACCTGGCCGAGAAGATTCTCCGGGACTGGCCGGACCAGGACATCGACGTGGTCATCCCGATCCCCGACACCAGCCGCACCGCGGCGTTGCAGATGGCTTCGATTCTGGGCATCAAATACCGGGAAGGCTTCATCAAGAACCGCTACATCGCCCGGACCTTCATCATGCCGGGCCAGAAAATCCGCAAGAAATCGGTGCGCCAGAAGCTGAATGCCATCGACCTGGAGTTCGGCGGCAAAAACGTGCTGCTGGTGGACGACTCCATCGTGCGCGGCACCACCTCCGGCGAAATCATCCGCATGGCCCGCGATGCTGGCGCCCGCCGGGTTTATTTTGCCTCGGCCGCCCCGCCGGTGCGCTATCCCAACGTCTACGGCATCGATATGCCGGCCGCCCGCGAACTGATCGCCCACGGCCGTTCCGAGGAGGAAGTGGCCCGGGCCATCGGCGCCGACCGCCTAATCTTCCAGGATCTGACCGACTTGGAAGAAGCGGTGCGGCGCGGCAACCCGACCTTGCGACGCTTCGACGCCTCCTGCTTCAACGGCGAGTACGTCACCGGCGACATCGACCGGGACTATCTGGACTGTCTGGCCCGCGAGCGGGCCGACGCCAGCAAGAGCTGGCGCGAAAGCACCGACAACGCCATCATCGACTTGCACAACAATGCCTGAGCGTGATGCTCGGCTTTTGACAGGGGAGCGGCCGCTCCATTAAGCTTGACGCCAGCGCCGATTTGAGTGCTCAGCTTGCAGGCGCTTAACAAATTTCGCTAAAGCGGGTCCCAGCCTGCCCAGGGCGTTGCTCCGAGCGGGTTTTTTGATTCCCGCGCGCCGCCAGCGCCGGGCGTTCCGCGGCGACCTCGCTAACGTTCATCCACCGCGGAGACCCCGGCCATGTCTTTTACTACCGATGACGCATCCGAACTTGGCTTCGCCAGTCTGGCGGTGCGCGCCGGCCAGACGCGCACGCCCGAGGGCGAGCACGCCGAACCGATCTTTCTCACCTCCAGCTTTGTGTTCGCCAACGCCGCCGAAGCCGCCGCCCGTTTCAGCACCGCCACGGGCAACATCTATTCCCGCTTCACCAACCCGACCGTGCGCGTTTTTCAAGAGCGGCTGGCGGCGCTGGAGGGCGGCGAATGCTGCATCGCCACCGGCTCCGGCATGGCGGCGATTTTGGCGACCTGCATGACGCTGCTGAAAAGCGGCGATCACATCGTCTGCGCCAATGCGGTGTTCGGCACTACCGTTTCCTTGCTCAACCAATACTTGAATAAGTTCGGCGTCGCCACCACCTACGTGCCGCTGAGCGACCTTGCTGCTTGGGAAGCGGCCATCCGTTCGGAAACCCGGTTGTTCTATCTGGAAACGCCCTCCAACCCGCTGATGGAATTGGCCGATATTCGCCAGTTGGCCGAGTTGGCCCATGCCCACGATATTTTGCTGGTGGTGGACAACTGCTTCTGCACCCCCGCCTTGCAACGGCCTTTCGAACTGGGCGCCGACCTAGTGATCCATTCCGCCACCAAATATCTGGATGGCCAGGGCCGCTGCGTGGGCGGGGCGGTGGTGGGCGACCGGCAACGGGTCGGCGCCGACATCTACGGTTTTCTGCGCACCGCCGGCCCGACGATGAGTCCGTTCAACGCCTGGGTATTTCTCAAGGGCCTGGAAACCTTGCATCTGCGGATGCGCGCCTGCAGCGAGTCCGCGCTGCAACTGGCCGGCTGGCTGGAGGCGCAGCCGGCGGTGGAGCGGGTCTACTATCCGGGCCTGCCCTCGCATCCCCAGCACGAACTGGCGAAGCGGCAGCAAGCCGCGTTCGGCGGCATCGTGTCCTTCGAGGTGCGCGGCGGTCGGCAGGCCGCCTGGAATCTGATCGACGCCACCCGGCTGCTTTCGATCACCGCCAACCTGGGCGACGCCAAGTCCACCATCACTCACCCAGCCACCACCACGCACGGCCGGCTGACGCCCCAGGAACGGGAACGCGCCGGGATCGGGGAGTCGCTGGTGCGGATTTCGGTGGGACTGGAGGAGGTAACGGATATCCAGCGTGATCTGGAGCGCGGGCTACGGCAACTCGTCCCTCTCTAACCGTCTGAAACCAGCTTGCGCCCCTTCCCGTCGATCTTCGCCTTCCCAACGCGCGTCAGGCGACCGGCGCGGACTCGCCCAGCAGCAGGAATTCCATCAATGCCTTCTGAGCGTGCAAACGATTCTCGGCCTCGTCCCAAACCCGACTTTGCGGTCCATCGATCACCTCGGCGCTGACTTCCTCGCCCCGGTGCGCCGGCAGGCAGTGCAGGAAGATCGCGTCGGGCTTGGCCTGGGCCATCACCTCGGCGGTGACCTGATAGCCGGCGAAATCCCGTGCTCGCCGTTGCTGTTGTGCCTCCTTGCCCATGCTCGACCAGACGTCGGTGGCGACCAGATCGGCATCTTGGGCAGCCACCAGCGGATCGCGCAGCAGGACTACCCGACCAGCGGCCTGCTTGAGCAATTCCGCGTTCGGTTCGTAGCCTGGCGCAACGGCGATGCGCAACTGAAAATCGCACTGAATGGCGGCCTTGAGATAGCTATTGCACATGTTGTTGCCGTCGCCGATCCAGGCCACGATGCGGCCACGAATGTCGCCGCGATGTTCGATGAAGGTCTGAAGGTCGGCCAGCAACTGACAGGGATGGTTGTAATCGGTCAGACCGTTGATGACCGGCACCGTGGAATACGCGGCGAAGCGTTCCACCCTGGCGTGCTCGAAAGTACGAATCATCACCAAATCCACCATGCTCGACAGCACCCGCGCGGTGTCCTCGATGGGTTCGCCCCGACCTAGTTGGGTATCCTGTGGCGCCAGGAAGATGGCGCTGCCGCCCAGTTGCGCCATGCCGGCCTCGAAGGAAACCCGGGTGCGAGTGGACGCCTTTTCGAAGATCATGGCCAGCACTTTTCCCGGAAACGGAGCGTAACGCTCCCCGCGCCGGTACAGGGCTTTCAACGCGCTGGCGCGCCGCAGCACTTGCTGCAATTCGGCGGGCGTCAGATCGAACAGGCTGAGAAAATGGCGTGGTTTCATTAATATTTCGTCCGCAAGCCGTTCGCTAAAATCAAAACGGCAGCATCGAATTGAGCTGCCGCGTAAGAAAGGATTATAGGCTAATTTTTTCCAGGGGTCCGTATGCGCCAGGGTCGCGCGCTTGACCACGACCCTGTTGTCTCCCGCTCAAACTCAGGATACTTCTCGATGCCCGTCAATTTTTGCCCGCAATGCAGCCAGCCGCTTCACACCGCCGATATCGGCGGTCGCCTTCGCCAGCACTGCATCGCCACTGGTTGCGGTTATGTTCACTGGGACAATCCCGTGCCCGTGGTCGCCGCCATCGTCGAACTCGATGGGACGGTCATTCTGGCTCGTAACAAGAGCTGGCCGGAGAAAACGTACGGGCTGATCACCGGCTTTCTGGAAAAAGGGGAAACACCCGACGCGGCGATCCAGCGCGAGGTGCGGGAGGAACTGGGTTTGGACGCCGTCGCCGCCCATTTCATCGGCAACTACGCTTTTTTCGAGATGAATCAGTTGATTCTGGCCTACCATGTCCCGGCGCGGGGTGAAATCGTCCTCGGCGAGGAATTAGCCGATTTTAAGCGGGTACCCGTCGACCGGTTGAAACCCTGGACCATCGGCACCGGTCCGGCGGTTCGCGACTGGCTGGCGGCACGGCGCGGCCAGCCGTCGGCAATGATGGAAAGTCACGCCGCCGTCCGCGACTGGCTAGCGAATCCCAAGCCCAACTCCTAACAGGCCCCATTCCCATGCTTGCTTTTCTGCCTGCTCCCATTCGCGGCGCGTTGGCCTTTTTGTTATTCATCCTCAATACCTTGTTGTGGTGTACGCCGCTTTATCTCGTGCTCCTGCTCAAGCTCGCCATTCCCCAGACTGGCTGGCGCGAGCTCCACGCCCGCTTGCTGACACGAATCGCCGAAGCTTGGATCGACGGCAACAATCTCATCATCAATCTGACCCAACGCATCGAATGGGACATGGCGGGCCTGGAGGATCTGCGACACGACGAATGGTATCTGGTGGGATCCAACCATCAGTCCTGGGTGGACATCGTGGTGTTGCAGCGGGCATTCAACCACCGAATCCCATTCCTGAAGTTCTTCATCAAGCAACCGCTAATCTGGGTGCCGGTGCTGGGCGGTGCCTGGTGGGCGCTGGATTTTCCGTTCATGAAGCGCCATTCGGCGGCTTATCTGGCCCAACATCCCGAAGCGCGCGACCAGGACTGGGAAACCACCCGCCGGATGTGCGCGCGGTTCCGCGACACGCCGACCGCCATCCTCAATTTCCTGGAAGGTACTCGTTTTCGCCCCGACAAACACGCCCGGCAGCAGTCACCCTACCACCACCTGCTGCGCCCCAAGGTCGGTGGGCTGGCATTTGCCCTAGAGGCGCTACCCGACCGGTTGCGTACCCTGCTGGACGTAACGCTGGTCTACCCAGACGGTTATTCCACCTTCCTGGATCTGTTCATGGGCCGCATCCGCCGGGTGATCGTGCGCATCCGCTCGGTGCCGATTCCCACCCCACTGCTGGGTGGCGACTACCGCAACGATCCCACATTTCGAACGGCTATTCAAAACTGGGTCGGCCAGATTTGGGCGGAGAAGGATGCGTCGATCGACGATCTGCGGCGCGGTGCCGGAACCGCTGGAATCTCCGGGTGATTGCCGACGAAAATCTTGCTGGGCGAACGATGGACCGCGCCACGCGGCGTCCTATCCGCCCCGCTTTGCAAATCACCTAGTTCTGCGCGATGTCCTTGAGGATTTCGGCGTACTTCTCGGCGTCGGTGGTACGCAGCAGGCGCTGAATCGTCTCGGTCAGCGCGCCGACATAGCTGTCCTGAATCGCGCGCTTGACCTCCAGCATATTGCTGGGATGCATGCTGAACTCGGTCAGACCCAGACCCAGTAGCAGACGGGTATAGCGCGGATCGCCGGCCATTTCCCCGCACAGGCTGACCGGGATACCCGCCTTGCGTCCGGCGCGCAGGGTGTTGCTGATCAGCATCAGCACCGCCGGGTGCAATGGGTCGTACAGATAGTTGATCTCGTCGTCCACCCGGTCGATGGCTAGGGTGTACTGAATCAGATCGTTGGTACCAATCGATAGGAAGTCCAGATAATGGGCGAACTGGTCCGCGCATACCGCCGCTGCTGGAATCTCGATCATGCCGCCGACCGGTAATTTCTCGTCGAACGCCAAGCCGCGGTCGCGCAGTTCCTGCTTGGTCTCCGCCACCAGCCGCAGTACCTGGAATACCTCGTGGATGTTGCAAAGCATCGGGACCATCATGCGTACCGGACCGTGGGCCGAGGCCCGTAAGATAGCCCGTAACTGCGGGCGGAACATCGCCAGATCCTTCAGGCACATCCGAATCGCCCGCAAACCCAACGCTGGATTGGTGCAAACCGGTCCACTGCGAACGCCGTCCACTTGCTTGTCCGCGCCCAGGTCAGCGGTGCGAATGGTGACCGGTTTACCCTCCAAGGTCTTGATCACATGCAGATAGGACGCCAGATGCTCTTCCTCGTCGGGCACGTCGGTACGGTTCATGAACAGGAATTCGGTCCGGTACAAACCGATGCCGTCAGCCACCACCTCCCGCACCGCGAGGGCGTCCTCGGGTAGTTCGATGTTGGCGTGCAAGCCGATCAAAATTCCGTCGCGAGTCACCGCCGGTTGGCCCTTGAGTTTGTTCAACTCGCGCTGTTCGCGGCGTTCTTGCTGCTGCTTGTGGCGGTAATAGCGCAGGATGCGTTCGTCCAGCCCAACCAGGATGATCCCCTGGCGGCCATCCACGATCACTGGTTCGTCGACGCCCAGATAAGCGCGGGCGTTGCGGGCGCCCACCACCGCCGGAATTCCCAGGCTGCGCGCCAGAATGGCGGTGTGCGACAGTGGACCACCGTACTCGGTGACGAACGCCAGCACGCCCTGATGCTGCATCAAGATGGTGTCGGCCGGCGTCAGATCGTCGGCGACCACGATCCGGCCCTCCAGTCGGCTGGCCACCAGTTCGGCATAGCTGGGATCGTTGAGATAGGCCGGATCCTCGGCCAGTAAAATCCGCTGAATCCGCCGCACCACATGGTCGACATCGTCCTTGCGGGTGCGCAGGTAGGGATCGTCCATGTTGTCGAATACCTGCACCAGGGAATCGCGCTGGATTTTCAGCGCCCATTCGGCGTTGCAGCGGTGGACGCGGATCAGCCGGACTGGCGCCTCGGTGAAGGTGACATCCTCCAGCATGAGGAGGTGAGTGTCGATGAAAGCGGTGACATCACTAGGCGCGGTCGCTGGGATCCGCGTTTGGATGTCCCGCAACTGTTGCCGGGCCACGGCCAGGCTATTCAAAAACCGCTGAACCTCATCCTCAACGATGGCGTCCGGAATGGTGTACTCGGTAATTTCCGGTTGATTGCGCTCCAGCAAATACGTTCTGCCGATCGCGTATCCCCGGGAAACGCCGATGCCATGCAGCGAAAACGGCACGGAGCAGCCCTCTCATTCGTCTTCGTCAAAACGGCGACGGACCAGATCGTCCAGATGCTCAAGCGCCTGCTCGGCTTCAGGGCCACTGGCGCACAACTCCAGCCGGGCGCCGCGAGCGGCGGCCAGCATCATCACCCCCATGATACTCTTGCCGTTGACTTCGCGCCCGCCGCGCAGCAGCCGAATCTCGGCATCGAAACCGGCCGCCAGGGTGACGAACTTGGCGGCGGCGCGGGCGTGCAACCCCAGTTTGTTGATGATGACGATTTCCCGTTTCAACACCCCGGCGTCCCCCTGAGCGGCGGTCGACATGACGTCGTGGTCTGACTCTTCATTATTTTAGTTCTCGATGACGAACCATGACATAGTCGCGCGTTTCGTTGAAACGGCGGGCCAGGGCGTCGGCGACGAAGACCGAGCGATGCTGGCCGCCGGTGCAACCGACGGCCACCGTCAGATAGCTGCGGTCGCTGGCTTCGAAGCGCGGCAGCCACGCTTCCAAGAGGCGACCCAGATCGGCGACCATGGCCATCGCCTCCGGCTGGCGCTCAAGGAATTCGATGACGGGCGGGTCCAAACCGGTCAGCGGGCGTAACGACGGCTCCCAGTAGGGATTGGGCAGACAACGGACATCGAAGACGAAGTCGGTATCGGCCGGCACCCCGTTCTTGAAACCGAAGGATTCGAACAGCAGCGACATCGCCTCGCGCGGCGTATCGTGGAGGCGGACGCGCAGGAGTTCGCGCAACTGGTAGATATGGGTTTCGCTGGTGTCGATGAGCAGATCGGCGCTGGCGACGATCGGCTCCAGCAGTTGTCGCTCCCGATGAATCGCCTCGCGCAGGGGAGCGCTACCCACGTCCAGGGGATGCCGCCGACGGGTTTCGCTGTAACGCTTGAGCAGAATCTCATCGTTCGCCTGCAGGAACAACACCTCAACGTCAAGTTCGCTAGCGCGCAGATCGGCAAGCGTGGCGGGAAACTGGTCCAGATCGTCGATGAAATTGCGCGCGTCCACTCCCACCGCCACCACCGGCGGTGGTCGATCGCTGGACGCAAGGATTTCTCGCGCCAGGGGCAAGATCAGCTTGAACGGAAGGTTGTCGACGCAGTAATAGTCCAAGTCTTCCAAGGTCTGCAAGGCGATGGTCTTGCCAGATCCCGACAAACCGCTGACGATGATTATTCGCATGGCGCGGCCCTGGCCATGATTTTTTCCATCCGCGCCATCAAATCCCGCTCGGCGCAATAACCTCCCAGTCGCAGGATATGGTCGCGCACCGCGCATTCCACCAATACCGCCAGATTGCGGCCGGGCGCGATCGGCAAGGTGATCACTGGCACACCCACGCCCAGGATAACTCGATTATCGCGCAAGCCCTGCAAGCGGGATTCGGCTGGCGGAGCGATCTCCTCCAATTTGACCAGATGGATGATCAGCCGCACCCGTTTGTTGCGCTTGATGGCGCTGTCGCCGAACATGCGGCGGATGTTGAGAATCCCCAACCCCCGCACTTCCAGCAAGTCGCTTAACGTGGGTGGACAGGTGCCTTCCAGGATATCGGGCGCCACCCGGGTTAGGGTTGGGGTATCGTCGGCGATCAGACGATGACCACGGCTGATCAGCTCAAGGGCCAGCTCGCTCTTGCCCACGCCGCTACCACCCGTGATGAGTAACCCCATGCCAAATACTTCCAGTAGCTCGCCATGGACCACGGTGGAGGCTTCGAGGCCATGTCGGTAGCTTTCGAGCCGATCCAGGACCACCGCCAGGGTGGCTGAGCTATACCAGAGCGGAACGCCGGTGGCGTCAGCGCCGGGCCGTAGTGTTTCGGCCAACTCAAACTCGCCGCACACCAGAATCGCGCCGGTCGGAGATCCCACCAGACAGTCGAGTAATTCCAAGCGGGTCGTCGATTTCAGTCGATCCAAAAAAGCGCGTTCGTCGGGGCCGAGAATCTGCAACCGAGCCGTCTGGACCCAATTGAGCCGGCCATACAGCGGCGCGCTGGCCTCGACCGGAGACCATAGAATGCGGTCGGCCCCGGTCGCCCCCCCAATCCAATGCAGGTCCAGCATGGCTTCCAGTCCCTGAAAGACCGCTTGGGCGGGTAGAGGTAGGCTCATGGCGAAATCGCCGCAGTCGGTTTCCAATCTCGGAATTGTTCGAACAACGCCTGGTCAGCGACGGTTTCGCGCAGCCGCCGACAAAACATCCGATCGCTGAACATCTCCGCCAAGTGAGCGAGGATCTTGAGGTGTTCGTCGGTATAGTGATCTGGCACCAGCAGACCGAACACCAGATCCACCGGTTGCCGGTCGATGGCGTCGAAATCCACGCCCTGCTTGAGCTTGACGAAGGCGCCGATGGCCCGCTGGCTGTGAACGAACCGGCCGTGAGGCAAGGCGACGCCATGGCCCAGACCCGTGCTTCCCAGGCGTTCTCGACCGATCAGACTGTCGAAGATCGGTCGAGCCGTCAGATTGGCCTGTCCCTTGGCTAGCAGTTCGCTCAACACCTCGATGACCCGCTTCTTGCTGGTCACTTCGCTGTCGCAGAGGATCCGCTCGCGGGTAATCAGGTCCGTGATGTCCATCGCCGTGCCCCACCCTCAAGGTTGGGGATAATCGCGCGCCTTTCCGCCGCGATGCTTGTCGGTCATCTTTTCCTTGTGTCGCTTGATTTGCCGGTCGATCTTGTCGCTCAGGGCATCGATGGCGGCGTACAGATCCTCGTCCACCGCGTCGGCGTAGATTTCGTTACCGGCCACGTGGATGGTCGCCTCGGCCTTCTGGCGTAGTTTCTCGACGCTGAGAATGACCTGGGCGCTGGTGACGTTGTCGAAATGCCGCTCGATGCGCTCCAGTTTGTCGTGCACGTAATCATGCAGCGCCTGGGTGATTTCCACATGATGTCCGCTCAGTTTGATTTGCATGGCATGGACTGCCTTCAAGGATGTGAACAAAGAGGTTTGACATTTTCCTGCCCCGAATCCCCAAAACCACGGTCTTCGTGCCTGACAGGCGTGACTTTCCCGTACTGGACGGCGTATCGCCTCCCGCGCACCGCGTGGTCGGGGCGCGCGCCACGGGTAGGGCCGTTGCGGTGGCCAACCGGCCGGGTCAATCATCGATTCCCATGGCCGAGCCTGCCCCTAGACCAGACGTTTACGGTCCGATGACGAAGGAATGGCCATCGCTTCCCGGTATTTTGCCACCGTCCGCCGCGCCACTTGAATCCCTTCCGCTCCCTCAAGCAGCTTGGCGATTTTTTCGTCGCTGAGCGGTTTGCCGGGATCCTCGGCCTGGATCAGCTTGCGGATCATGGCGCGGATGGCGGTGGAGGAACACTCGCCGCCGGTGCTGGTGCCGACGTGGCTGGAAAAAAAATACTTGAGCTCGTAAATGCCGCGCGGGGTATGCATGTACTTTTGTGTGGTCACCCGTGAGATGGTGGATTCATGCATGCCGAGCACCTCAGCGATGTCGCGCAGGATTAGCGGCTTCATGAATTCGTCGCCCTTTTCCAGAAACTCGCGTTGACGCTCGACGATGCAGGTCGCCACCTTGAGCAAGGTCTCGTTGCGATTTTGCAGACTTTTCAGGAACCAGCGCGCTTCCTGCAAGTGGTTTCTGAGACAGGCCATGTCGCCGCCGCCCTGACCGGCCCGGCGCGCCAGGGCCGCGTAGCGGGCGTTGATCCGTACCTTGGGCGTGCTCTCGGGGTTCAGCTCGACCCGCCAGGCGGCGCGCTGGCGGTAAACCAGCACGTCCGGGATGACGTACTGCGGCGCGGCGCTGGACCGGGAGGCACCGGGATGGGGATTCAGCGACTGGATCAGCCCGATGATGGCTTGCAGCGCCTCGCGCGGGACCTTCAACCGGCGCATCAGGGTGGTGAAATCGTGATCGGCCAGCAGTTCCAGATGTTGCTCGACCAGTCGGCGGGCCTCGACCAGCCATGGCGTGTCCGCCGGCAGGCCCTCCAGTTGCAGCAGCAGGCATTCCGCCGGGTTGCGGGCACCGACCCCTTGGGGATCGAAACGCTGAATCTGCTTGAGCACCGTCTCGACCTCGGCCGGCGTCACCGCGAATTCGCCGCGCAGCCCCTGGCCGATTTCCGCCAGCGACAGCGACAGATAGCCGGACTCGTCGATGGCGTCGATGATCGCGGTGGCGATCGCCATGTCGCGGTCGTCGAACGGGGTCAGCCGCATCTGCCAATATAGATAGTCGCGCAGGGATTCGCCGTCGCCGGCATAGCGCTCGTAGGGATCCCAATCCTCGTCCTCACCGCGCGAATAGCGGGTCTCGCCGTCATACGATTCGTAAATGTCTTCCCAGGCGCTGTCCACCGGCAGTTCGTCGGGCAGGGTGGCGTCGGCCGGGGCGGCGTTCAGTTCGGTTTCGGCGCGGGCGTCGGCCGCCGCCTGGGCGGCCAGGGTCTCCGGCCGCACCAGCAGATCCTGCGGTTCGTCGCTTCGCTCCAGCATCAGGTTGGAGTCGAGAATAGTTTGCACCTCCGCCTGAAGATCCAGGCTGGATAGCTGCAGCAAGCGAATCGCCTGCTGCAGTTGGGGGGTCATGGTCAGTTGCTGACCCAGGCGCAGTTGCAATGACTGTCTCATGGGGACTTAAGCTCGGCCCGAAGTCGGGAAATTCAATCCACCCCTCATTCTAGTCGGTTTTGCGCGCCGTGACAGCCACACCATGACCGCCGCGCCACCGATCACAGTTGAAACGACTCGCCCAGATAGACCTGGCGCACCTGTTGGTTGGCGAGGATCGCGGCGGGGTCGCCCTCGGCGATCACCCGACCTTCGTTGAGGATGTAGGCACGATCGCAAATGCCTAGCGTTTCCCGGACATTGTGATCGGTGATCAGCACCCCGATGCGACGCTCGCGCAGATGTTCGATAATGCGCTGGATATCCAGCACCGACAAGGGGTCCACGCCGGCGAACGGTTCGTCCAGCAGCACGAACGCCGGATTCGCCGCCAGCGCCCGGGCGATTTCCACTCGCCGGCGCTCGCCCCCCGACAGGTTGATGCCCACGCTGTCGGCCAGGTGGCCAACATGCAGTTCGTGCAGCAGGTCCTCGGCCCGCGCCCGGCGCTCGGGGCGGGGAAGATCGCGGCGGGTTTCCAGAATCGCCAGTACGTTGTCCAGCACCGTCAACCGGCGGAACACCGAGGGCTCCTGCGGCAGATAGCCGACCCCCAGCCGGGCGCGCGCGTGCATCGGCAAATGGGTAAGGTCGCGGTCGTCCAGCAGCACTCGGCCCTCATCGCAATGAATCAGCCCCACCATCATGTAAAAGCTGGTGGTCTTGCCAGCGCCGTTCGGCCCCAGTAGTCCGACCACCTCGCCGCTGGCGACCGCCAACGACACCGCGTCCACCACCACGCGCTTGCGGTAACGCTTGACGATTTCCTTGGCGATCAGTTGCGCCACGCTCAGGGCTTCCGGGCGGCCGGCGGCGGTTTTTGCGCCTGGGGCTGGATGGTGAACTGGATGCGGCCGTTGTCGCCAGCGCCGCGCGCCCGCACCACATCGCCCTTGAGATCGTATTCCACCCGCTCGCCAGTAAAAGTGTCCTGGCCCTGGGTTAGCTTGGCGCCGCCGCTCATGATCACCTTGGCGCCGACGACATCGTATTCGACTCGGGGGCTGACGCCCTGAATTTCCGGCTTGTCCGCCGTCGGCCGATAGCGCAGGTTGACGGGGGCGCCCGTCGCTTCCATCCGTTGGAAATTGTTGTCCTTGACGTAGATGGTCACGGTGTCGGCGGTCAACCGCATCGAACCCTGGGTGATGATCACGTTGCCTTCGTAGACGCTGACGCCGGTTTTCTGGTCCAACTGGCCGCGATTGGCCTCCAGTTGGATGGGTTGGGCGCGGTCTTCCGGCAGGGCGTCGACCAGCGGCGACGCCAGCGTCAGCGCGGCCGCCAGCCCGAGCCTAGCGCTGGGGTGGTTCATAGAAGCCTCTTACCTCGGAAAACAGTTCCAATCGTTCTTGGTCCAGCCAAGCGCGCGCGCCGACAGCGTTCAATTCGCCGCCAGGTATGACCGCCCGAACCGGCGCGGCGGTTTCGGCGTGGCGTTCGGCCCGGTGAAGCCGCACGTCGCGGGTGGTGATGGTGACCGGTGGCTTCCCGCTTTCGGCGTCGCGACGCATCACCACCTTGCCATCGAGGCGCGCGACCTGTTGGTCGGCGGCGATCCAGCCTTGTTCGGCTTGCACCCGCCATTCCCGGGTTTGGCCATCCGGTAGGTACCAGTCCAACACCGGTTGCTCGATCCGGACCCCACCCTGACCGGGCAACTGCCATGACCGAGGCGCTTCCACCACGTATTCCCGCACCCCGGCGGCATTCAGGCGCACCGCCCGGGACTGCTCGATGGTCAATACCGGGGCCTGACTTTCGGCGGATGCCGGTTCCCGCAACGAGGATTGCACCCACCTTAGCAGGCCATAGCTCAGGCCGGCCAGCAGCGCCAGTCCAGTCAGGGAAAGAATACCGCGCGCCGTTACGCCGCCGCTCGCGTTTTTCAAAGATACCGGTCGCGCAAGGCCGCCAGTTGGCCGCGCGCCTCCAGCAGCAGTTCACAGACATCGCGAGCCGCGCCGCGCCCGCCTCGGCTAGGAGTTTGCCAGTGGGCGTGCTGCTTGACAAAGGGATCGGCGTTTCGCACCGCGATGGCCAGACCGACCCGGCTCATCACCGGCAGGTCGATCAGATCGTCACCGACATAGGCGACCTGCTCGGCGGTCAGCCCGAGCCGAACCAGTAGGTTGTTGAACACCGCCAGCTTGTCCTGGATGCCCAAATAGGCGTGGCGGATACCGAGATCGGCCATGCGCCGCTCGACCGAGGCGGCGTGACGGCCGGAAATGATGGCGATCTCCACCCCGACCTCAAGCAGCATCTTGATGCCATGGCCGTCGCGGATATGAAACGCCTTGTATTCGTTGCCATCGTTGCCCAGATACAGCCGGCCATCGGTCAGCACGCCGTCCACGTCAAAAATCACCAGTTGAATCTGGGCGGCCTTGCTGAGCACATCGCGCATCGTGGGTTTCTCGTGGGTCGTTGGAAGTCACAGCACGCCGGCGCGTAGCAGATCGTGCATGTTCAGCACTCCGGTCAGCTTGCCGGCGGAGTTTACCACCGGCAGGGCGTTGATCTTGTATTGCTGCATCTTCTGCAATGCCTCGGCGGCTAGGGCGCCGGGGGTGATGGTCTTGCAGTCGCGGGTCATGACCTCGGCGACGCGGGCGGTGTGGACGTCTACTTGCCGATCCAGCGCCCGCCGCAGGTCGCCGTCAGTGAAGACGCCCAGCACCCGCTGCTCTCCATCCACCACCACCGTGGTTCCCAAACCCTTGCGGCTCATTTCCAGCAAGGCGTCCTTGAGCAGATCGTCGGGGGCGCTGCAAGGCATCCGCTCGCCGGTGTGCATGACATCATCGGTCAACAACAGCAGACGGCGACCCAACCGGCCGCCCGGATGGGAGCGGGCGAAATCCTCGGCGGTGAAGCCGCGTGCCTCCAGCAATGCCACCGCCAGCGCGTCGCCCATGGCCAAGGTGGCGGTGGTGCTAGCGGTCGGCGCCAGTCCCAACGGACAGGCTTCCTGGACCACGCTGACATCGAGGTGAACATCCGCCATCGTGGCGAGGGTCGAGGCGGGATTGCCCGTGAGGGCGATCAAGGGCACGTCCAACCGCTTGATCAGGGGCAACAGCGTCAGGATTTCGTCGGTCTCGCCGGAATTGGACAGCGCCACCACCACGTCCTGGGCGGTGATCATGCCCATGTCGCCGTGGCTGGCCTCGGCGGGGTGAACGAAGAAAGCGGGGGTGCCGGTGCTGGCCAGGGTCGCGGCGATCTTGCCGCCGATATGGCCGGATTTGCCGATGCCGAGTACCACGATGCGGCCCGCGCAGGCCAGCATCAACTGGCAGGCCCGCACGAAACGAGCGTCGATACGCGCGGCGAGTTGGCTGACGGCTTCCGCTTCGATCGCCAGGACCCGATGAGCAAGCTTTTGAAGTTTATCGGGGTGGATCGGCATGGTGGTGGGCTTTGGTTAAAGCGGAGCGGCGTTGAAGGTGTCGCACTGACGTAAATCCCCGCTGGCGATGCCGCGCTTGAACCAGCGCACCCGCTGCGCGGAACTGCCATGGGTAAAGGAATCGGGCGCGACATACCCCCTGGCCTGGAGTTGCAGGCGATCGTCGCCGATGGCGCTGGCGGCGTTCAGCCCTTCCTCGATGTCGCCCGCTTCCAGGATCTGGCGAGCCTTGTTCGCATGATGGGCCCACACGCCGGCAAAACAATCCGCCTGCAATTCCAGGCGCACCGATAAGGCATTCGCCTGGGCCTCCCCAGAGCGGCGGCGCAAGGCCTCGACCTGGTTCGAGATGCCCAGCAGATTTTGCACGTGATGCCCGATTTCGTGGGCGATGACGTAGGCCTGGGCGAAATCGCCGGGAGCCTGGAAGCGATTCTTGAGTTCCTGGTAAAAACTCAAGTCGATATAGACTTTCTGGTCCGCTGGACAGTAGAACGGACCGACCGCCGCCTGGGCAAAGCCGCAGGCCGATTGCACCGCGCCGGTGAACAGCACCAGTTTTGGGTCCTGATAAGTACCGCCCATCCGACGGAACAGGTCGCGCCAGGTATCCTCGGTATCGGCCAGTACCACCGAGACGAACTTGCGTGACTCGTCGTCGGCCGGGGATGGCTGAACCGACTGCTGGGTTGACGCGCGGTTCGGCGTTCCGCTTTGCAGCAGAAAACTCGGATCGATGCCAAAATACATCGCGACGAGTACGAGGATGATGGCGCCGATGCCACCGCCCGCGAGGGTGGGCGTGGCTCGAACGCCCCGACGATCCTCAACGTTGTCGCTTTCCCTACCCGTTCTCCAACGCATGGGAACCTCACTCTTGTCGGTAACCGTCCACGCTCCTGGCCGTGCTTTCCGCCGAGTTTGGAGCAACTCGACTGACAACGTGCGCAACTCTAACGCTCCGGCGAGAGCGAGGACAGACGCCCCATTGGCGCGAACCGTGGTCGCGCCAGCGCCTCGGCGTTGTAAAATCCAACTCGGCCAGTCATTCTCAGTGTCCCACGCTTCCTAATTCAAGGGAAGCGTCGAGCGGGAGAGACGAACGGCTCCACGGCCCATTTCCAAGCCTTGGCTTGGGGAGGAAAAATCATTCGTGCCGATGACCAGTCCTCCAACGGCTCATAAGTCTCGGCGAGTAAAGACGAACCATGCGCTTCATCAATCCCAAGACCGATTTCGCCTTCAAGCGCATCTTCGGCTCGGAGCAAAGCCGTGAGGTGCTGATCGATTTTCTCGACGCCGTGCTCTACGGCAGCCGGGGACTGATCGCCGATCTGGAAATCGTCAATCCCTGGCTCGCTCCCCGCATTCGCGGCATGAAGGACACCTACCTCGACGTGCGCGCCCGCCTGACCGATAACCGGCTGGTCATCATCGAAATGCAGGTTCTGAACGTGGAAGGCTTCGAGAAACGGATTCTGTACAACGCCGCTAAAACCTACTCCAATCAGTTACGGAGCGGAGAAGACTATCTCGACTTGCATCCGGTCATCGCCTTGACCCTAACCGATTTCGTGATGTTCGAGTCCTACCCTGGTTATCTGAGCCGCTTCGTGCTGCGGGAGCGGGATTATCTGATGGATTATCCGGTGGAGGATTTGGAACTGGTGTTCGTCGAGCTGCCCAAGTTCGAGAAACCGCTGGAAGCCTTGGAAGGCCGGTTGGAGCAATGGCTGTATTTCATCAAACATGCCGCGGATTTGACGATGATTCCGCCCAACTGGGCCGCCGTGCCGGCGTTGCGGCAGGCGTTTGACTTGGCCAACCGGGTCAACCTGGAGCCGGAGGAACTGGAGGATTTGGAGCGGCGGGAAGTGTTCATCGCCGACCAGCGCAACGCCTTGCGCAAGGCTCAACGACAAGGCCACATCGAAGGCCGCCGGGAACAGGCACTGGACATTGCCCGCGCCCTGTTGGATGTATTGGACTTGGACACCATCGCCGCCAAGACCGGCCTGAATGTTGACGAACTGCGGCGATTGCGGAGCGAACCGTGAATAATCCTTACTGGAGCCCCGTGACGCGGCGGCTCACCCCCTACGTGCCCGGCGAGCAGCCAAGATAGCCACTGGGTCAAGCAGTGACCGAGATATATTGTATTGCCTTAATTATGTTATAGTTGATTTGTATTGGCAAAGCCACACGCCACCGCATCGAATGCTCAGATAAAGCCTGTTATTTCAAAATGTTGGCTAAAAATAGCAAATTTTGGAGGTTCTTCATGCGTCCCCGCTCGCTCTCCCTGGCTGTTTTCTCCCTGCGGCTCGAACCCCTGTTTGCCTTCCTGCTGCTGGTCATCGTGTTCGGCGGTTTGCCGCTTTCGACCGCAACCGCCCAGGATTCCGCGATTGGCTTGTTGAAGCAGATGATCGCCATCGCGGCGGATAACGGTGGGGTCGGGCGTACTGAGGAACTCAATGCGCTGAAGCAGCAGATCGCGGCGCTACCGAAACCAGCGCGTGGCGATACCAAAAAGGCCCAGGAAGCCAACGCAAAGGGTTTGGAAGCGATCAAAGCCGGGCAGCCCGAACAAGCCAAGCAACAGTTTCAATCCGCTTATCAACTCGATCCCGCGAACGCGGAATACAGCGGCAACTTGGGCTTTGCGTATATCAAGACAGGCGATTTGAAGGCGGCGCTTAAAGCTTTTTCGACGGCGTTGTCGCTGGCGCCGGGACGGGCTTCATCGTGGGCGAATCTAGCCGAGGTTTACGCCCTGCAAGGCCAACAGCGAGAAGCCGTGGCCTGTTATGCGCTGACCTTCCACTTCTCGCAAAATCAGAACAAGACCCGCGAGTTTTTGCAGAAACAGACAGCTTCCGCTGACGATCCCAAGATCCAACAAGCCGCGCAACAAGCCTTGCAGTTGAGTTTGATTCAGGGCAGCGGGGGAACCGTCGCCGCCGCACCCGCCGAAGATTCGCTGGATGCCCCATTGCCGCCTGCCGCGCTGCCTGCTTCCCGGTCATTATCTGCCGCGCCCCCGCCGGCTCCTATGCCCGCTGCGTCGCCAGTGGTTGCTACGACTCCGCCTGTTCCCTCGCCTGCACCACCGCCGGTTGTAGCCGCAACTCCGCCGGTTGCCGCGCCACCCGCTGCGCCCGTGCCACCACCCGCCGCACCTGCGGCTTCAGTCGCCACATCTCCCATTCCGGCTTCGCTACTGCCCGCCGCCAGTCCCAAGGCAGAGGCTGGCGCTGTTGCACCCGCGCCTGGCAATGACACGGCAGCGGCTGGTTCAGGAAATAGCGACCTCGTGGAAGTCGTGGCGCAAGGCATGGGCACGGATCAATCTTCCGCGTTGAACAACGCCTATAGCAATGCGGTACAGCAGGCGTTGGGTTTGTATGTGGACGCCGAAACGATGGTGCAAAACGATCAAATCGTTCGCGACCAGATTTTGACCTACTCCAAGGGCTTTATTCAGAAGGCGGATATTGTCAGCCAGAGCCAGGCAAATGGTCTGTTTCAAGTCAACATCCGCGCCAAGGTTCAGCGGCAAAAACTGCTGGAAAAAGCCAAAGCCAGTAGCATCACTATAAAACAGGTGGAAGGCGTCAGTCTCCATGCCCAAGTGGAGACTCAAATCAAACAGGAACAGGACGCCAAGGCGTTGTTGGAGAAGACCTTGCAGCCTTTGATGGATGCGACGCTGCTTCGTGCCGAATTGTTACCGAATACTAAAGAACAACCGAATCCCACGATCAACAAAGCGGGAACGAATGATCAATTCGTAACGCTTGATTATGAAGTCAGTCTTTGGATTGATGAATCTGAATATTATAAGTATGTGAAAAATACCTTGATTCCCGTTCTGAATCAAATTGCCCTTCGCAAAGGTGAGCTTACAGTAAACTATAAGGTAGGTTATGAAAAGGGTACAATGGTGGAGAGTGTAGCAGGTAAAGCATATGATGAAAATCAAGAATCTTCATTCAGCGTCTTAATATGGGGCGACAAAGCATTATCCGCCAGCAAGTGGCAATGGTTCGCTTTATCGGTTGATAAAATACCAGATAGTCTTGAAGGACGTAGAAACTACAACAAAGATGGAGATAGGATTAGAAAAATGCTATGTAGAAAAGCAATTGAATTAAATTTACTTGATGAGAAAGGCGAAACAGTTGCATTAGCCAGTTCAGTGGTATCTTTAGATAATATGTGCGACGCCAACGGCGGCTCTATCTCTCCTATGGCACTAGATGATTATCGAAAACAGATGATTATAACTTCACCATATTTAACTTCCCGTTTTCATGGGGGAGAAAGAACAATTTTTCCGCCAAAATCAGTATATTTTACCCTAAGCGTTAAAATCTCTAAAGAAGATATTCCCCGCGTCAAAACCGCAAAGCTGGAAGTAAAATCCCCTGGAGAATGATGACATGAAATCTCGTTACGGCATTGCTTTATGGTCTGTTCTGTGGAAAAAAGCCTATGAATCTCTCCATTGATTTACCATCAGCTTTGGAAGAGGAATTAGCCTCTTACTGCCAAGTTTACGGTATCACAGAGGATGAAGCTGTCCGACGCGCACTTCACCAACTTCTAAGCTACTCTCTCTCGCCCACACCTTACGAGTTAGGTGCTGAGGGCTTTGGTGCAGACCACACACATTCCGGCGATATTGCCCGAAATAGCCAACGTCTGCTACGGGAACGGTTTCGTGCATCGACCACTGGTTGATACGGGATTTCTCGTTGCACTGTACGTTCGTGGCGATACCCTGCATCACGCAGCATTGGCTTGGTTGCGACAAAATCGCTTCCCGCTGCAAACGGTAGCGCCTGTGATCGTAGAAACTTGTTTTTTTCTGGACGTTCTTGGCAAGGTCGCCCTTTTGAATTGGATCGCCCAAGGTGGATTAGCAGTTGCAGAAATCCCTGTCAGCAGCTACCCGGAACTGGCGGCCTATATCCAGAAATACGCCGATCAAGACATCGATTTCGCTGATGCGGCGCTGGTCTGGCTGGCGAACCAAACGGGTGAGCGCAGTATTTTGACTGTTGATGAAAACGATTTTCAGGTCTACCGGGTCAAGGGCAATCATCCGTTTGAATTGATCCAGTGGTGCAAACACAGTTAGCGAGGAATGAATATGAAGATTTACTTCAGCATACCCCTCTTATCCATGCTTTGGCTTTTAGCCACACCTGCTCAATCTGCTCCGCCATCGGCGGATGACTTCCTGCCACCGGTTCAGGCCAGCACCCCCGAACAGCAACAGCAACTTAGCCAAGTGCAAGGTCCGGTGCAGGAAGTCAAAGACCCCGCCACCGGCCAAACCGCCGTGCAAGGCCAAACCGCCCAAGACGCCATTAACTTTGTCGTCAACAAACGCTCTGCTGGCGCGGAACCGGTAAAATTTGGTTCGGGTTTTGGCTATGTTGCCACCGGCACGGGTACTTACGAAATCATGGAGAATCCCACCGCCACCCGCATTGCCAAACGCAACGCTTATGTCAGAGCCTTCTTGGAAGCGAAGAAAAACTTGGCGACAGTCTTGGGGAGCATGAGTAGTCAAGGTCGCAATCAGCTAGTGGAACAAATGGAAACCATCACCGACGCTAAAAAGGACTTAGCCAATTTCGCCACCACGCAAGATGAAAAACTGGAACAAGCCGTACAGATGCTACTGAAAGGGTTTGTGACATACGCCGTCGAGGACGACACTGCTAAAAAGACGGTCTATGTCAGCATCGTCACTACACCCAAAACCCGTGGTAAGTTCAACCGTCCCTCGCCCAACGGAATGGAAGCCGACTCCATCCGCGATGGCTTGAGTCAAGTGCTGTTGGAAATCCAGAGCGGCTTGGTTCCCCCGGTCGGCGGCAAGATGATCCAAGTGCCCGCCACAGGGGAAATGGCTTTTGTCGGCTTCGGTTCCGACGTGATCCGCAGCAGCGACAATTCCGCCCTGCAACAAAAGATGCGTCTCAATGCGGCAAAAGTCGCTGACATGCGCGCCACCGATGCCTTGGTGGGGTTGCTCATCGGCGATGACACCGGCTGGAAAAGCAAGATGGACGAAAGCACCCAACAAGCCGTCAAGGACTTTGAAACCAGCGACACCGGCAAAGACGCCAGCTTGCAACGTTTTGAAAAAACCCGCCAAAGCTTCCTAAATGTGCAGAAAACCTCGGAACAGTTCCAATCGTTACGCAGCGGGGTCTTACCGCCGGGCGTCACGCGCAAGACCTTCACCAGCAAGGACGACGCCGAAGTCTACGCCGTCGCCGTTTACATCCCCTCGGTAAGCCGGCAAGCCGCGCAAACCGCCCAAGAGATGAGTCAGGCACAATTGCTCGACAACCCTAACGAGGCTGGCGGTACGGTCCCTGCGCCCGCCGCTCAGGACGACAACGTGCCGCGCCCACCGAAGGCCGTCGCGCCGGGACCTAGCGGACAAGTTACCCGTGACAAGGATTTGTAGCTTTAAACCCCCCTGGCGACGCAGATCACACTGGGGGTTACTCCCCGTCTGCGCCGCTGCCCTACTTTGGCTGTGGAGCGTGGCCGGCTTTCTACCCATCGCCCACAGCGCTGTTCCAGCCCCGCCACTTACTGCTTGGCTGAGCGAATCGCACCTGCCACCAGCGGTGCAAAACGCCTTCCGCGCCCGCTTCACTGCCGACCCGCAAGCGCGGGAATGGCTGGTGACGCAAGATGGGCAAGTCTACGCGCTGGCCTATCAACCTTTCTCTCCCACCACCCACCCCCAAATCCAGCAGGCGATTCGCGGGACCGTTGAAATGAAAGCCCGGCACCTGCTGATGCTCTACGCAACCGGCGAATACTACCAGCGACAAGGTTTCAGCAGCCGCGAAGCCATTGCCAAAGCCCTCACGGCTGTGGACGCCACGACGCAGGGTCAACTGCTGCCCGGCCTGCAAAGCCGCGCCACTGTTCTGGATCAAGCTGCGGTGGCGCTGGTCTGGACCGAGGAAAACCGCATCGCCAGTTATCGCCAGCAACCACCATCCATCGAGCAATTCCGCCCCGCCTACTGCCGGGCGCTTTACCCCACCGCCAAGGCGCTGTTCCAAGAACAAAAGTATCGCCAGGCACTGGCCATCTATCAGGACATGCACGTTCTGCACTGTCATCAACCTACTGCCTATTTTCTCGACGCCGCCGAATGCTTCCTCGCCCTTCAACAACCGCAAGATGCCCGGCGCATGGCGAATTACCTGCTGACCGAATACCTCTCCTCACTGGGCAGTAGCGAAGTAGAACGCGCCGGCGACGTACTATTCAAGGCCGGCGATGAGGAAAACGCCCGGAAAGCCTACGAACGGGCGCTATCCAAATTGCGGGAGGAAAATTAGTCATGCGCTTCATCAATCCCAAGACCGATTTCGCCTTCAAGCGCATCTTCGGCTCGGAGCAAAGCCGTGAGGTGCTGATCGATTTTCTCGACGCCGTGCTCTACGGCAGCCGGGGACTGATCGCCGATCTGGAAATCGTCAATCCCTGGCTCGCTCCCCGCATTCGCGGCATGAAGGACACCTACCTCGACGTGCGCGCCCGCCTGACCGATAACCGGCTGGTCATCATCGAAATGCAGGTTCTGAACGTGGAAGGCTTCGAGAAACGGATTCTGTACAACGCCGCTAAAACCTACTCCAATCAGTTACGGAGCGGAGAAGACTATCTCGACTTGCATCCGGTCATCGCCTTGACCCTAACCGATTTCGTGATGTTCGAGTCCTACCCTGGTTATCTGAGCCGCTTCGTGCTGCGGGAGCGGGATTATCTGATGGATTATCCGGTGGAGGATTTGGAACTGGTGTTCGTCGAGCTGCCCAAGTTCGAGAAACCGCTGGAAGCCTTGGAAGGCCGGTTGGAGCAATGGCTGTATTTCATCAAACATGCCGCGGATTTGACGATGATTCCGCCCAACTGGGCCGCCGTGCCGGCGTTGCGGCAGGCGTTTGACTTGGCCAACCGGGTCAACCTGGAGCCGGAGGAACTGGAGGATTTGGAGCGGCGGGAAGTGTTCATCGCCGACCAGCGCAACGCCTTGCGCAAGGCTCAACGACAAGGCCACATCGAAGGCCGCCGGGAACAGGCACTGGACATTGCCCGCGCCCTGTTGGATGTATTGGACTTGGACACCATCGCCGCCAAGACCGGCCTGAATGTTGACGAACTGCGGCGATTGCGGAGCGAACCGTGAATAATCCTTACTGGAGCCCCGTGACGCGGCGGCTCACCCCCTACGTGCCCGGCGAGCAGCCCAAGCTCGACAGACTGGTCAAGCTCAACACCAACGAGAATCCTTACGGACCCTCGCCGCGCGTGCTGGAGGCCATCCGGGCCGAACTGTCCGACGCCCTGCGCCTGTACCCGGACCCGAGCGCCGAGCGGCTCAAGCAGGCCATCGCCGACTATTACGGCGTCACGTCAGCGCAAGTCTTCGTCGGTAACGGTTCGGACGAAGTGCTGGCGCATACCTTTCAGGGTTTATTGCAGCATTCCGCCCCACTGTTGTTTCCCGACATCACCTACAGCTTCTACCCGGTCTACTGCGGCCTGTACGGCATCGACTTCGAAACCGTGCCGCTGGCCGGGGATTTCACCTTGCGCGTCGCCGACTACCTGCGCCCGAACGGCGGCATCATTTTCGCCAATCCGAACGCGCCCACCGGCTGTCCGCTGCCGCTGGTCGACATCGACTGGCTACTCCAACGCAACCGGAACTCGGTGGTCGTGGTGGACGAAGCCTACATCGACTTTGGCGGCGAGACCGCCATCGGGCTGGTGGACCGCTATCCGAACCTGCTGGTGACGCAAACCCTGTCCAAGTCGCGTTCGCTGGCCGGGTTGCGGGTCGGGCTGGCGGTGGGTCATCCGGAACTGATCGAGGCGCTGGAGCGGATCAAGAACAGCTTCAATTCCTATCCGCTCGACCGGCTGGCCATCGCCGGGGCGGTGGCCGCGTTCGAGGACCGCGAGTATTTCGAGCGCACTCGACACCTGGTGATCGCCAACCGCACCGAATTGGTCACCGCGCTGGCGGTGCTTGGTTTTGAGGTATTGCCCTCGGCGGCGAACTTCGTTTTCGCTCGTCATCCGCGCCAGGACGCCGCCGTGCTGGCCGCTGCCCTGCGCCAGCACAGCGTGATCGTGCGTCACTTTCGCCTGCCGCGCATCGAACAGTTTCTGCGGATCACGGTCGGCGGCCCGGAACAGAACGCCGCCCTGCTCGCCGCGCTCGGGCTGATTCTGGCGGAGGGTTGAAGGTGCGATTGAGCGAACTGGTTGCGTATACGGATCGCCTGCTGGCGGTGGAGAACTTCAACGACTACTGCCCGAACGGGTTGCAGGTGGAAGGTCGGGCGGACGTCGAAACCCT
Organism: Candidatus Contendibacter sp.; assembly: GCA_029624675.1. GTDB lineage: Bacteria > Pseudomonadota > Gammaproteobacteria > Competibacterales > Competibacteraceae > Contendibacter. The sequence goes on along the minus strand of JARSSP010000036.1, from coordinate 214,265 downwards.
GGTCGGCGGCGTCACCGCCTGTCAGGCGCTGCTGGACGCGGCGGTCGAACGCGAGGCCGACGCCGTGCTGGTCCATCACGGCTATTTCTGGAAAGGGGAGAGTCCGCGCATCGTGGGCATGAAACAGCGGCGACTCACCACCCTGCTCCGCCACGGGATCAGTCTGATCGCCTATCATTTGCCGCTGGACGCCCATATCGAACTGGGTAACAACGCCCAATTGGCCCGAGTGCTCGGCCTGACTATTACCGGGACCGCCGGCGGCAACGGTCGGACGCCAGGGTTGGTGATGCTGGGCGAACTGGCCCAACCGATGAGCGGAGACGCCTTCGCCGCTCATATTACCGCCCGCCTGGGCCGGGAGCCGCTGCATGTTTCTGGCACCGCCGCGCCCATCCGGCGACTGGCCTGGTGCACCGGCGCCGCGCAGCCGTTTATCGAGATCGCGGTGAACGCTGGCGCGGACGCCTTCCTGACCGGCGAGGCGTCCGAGCAGACCGTGCACGTCGCCCGCGAGAACGGCCTGCACTTTTTCGCCGCCGGTCACCACGCCACCGAACGCCATGGGGTGCCGGCACTGGGCGCGCATTTGGCCGAGCGATTCGCCTTGAATTTCGCCTTCGTCGACATCGACAATCCGGTCTGATTCCCGCGCCGGCCAGTTCGGGCCACGCCAACCTCGCGGCTTCGGGCGACAAGCGCATAGACCCTAATACCCTCCCTGAGGTATAGTTTTGCCGTACCGCGAAAACGGCGGGAGTTCATACCGATGGAGTTCGCGCACCGTCCAGCGTACCCCCGAAGCTTGCTGGTTCCGAAAAAATAATAGCTCCCAGTCTGGCTCCGGCGAACACGAAATCCGTGCACATCGTTTGCGTTGCCAATCCATCCCAAATCCAACGATAAATTTTAAAACAGGAGACTGCGTATGAGTACGGTAGAGGACGTCGATCCCGGCAGGCGCCGGTTTCTGACCGCCACGGCTGCCGTGGTCGGCGGCGTTGGCGTAGCGTTCGTCGCCGTTCCCTTTTTGAAATCCTGGTCGCCCAGCGAACGCGCCAAGGCGGCCGGCGCCCCGGTGGAAGCGGATATCAGCAAGCTGGAGGACGGCGCCATGATGACCGTCGAATGGCGCGGCAAGCCGGTCTGGCTCCTCAAGCGCAGCAAGAAAATGCTGGACGATCTGCCCGGACTCAAGGATCAGCTGCTCGATCCCAACTCCGAAATGGCCAGTCAGCAACCCAAGTACGCCCAGAACGCCAACCGCTCGATCAAGCCCGAGGTGCTGGTCCTGGTCGGCATCTGCACCCATCTTGGCTGTTCGCCGACCTTCCGGCCCGACGTGGCGCCCGCGGATCTGGGGCCGACCTGGAAAGGCGGTTTCTTCTGCCCCTGCCACGGTTCCCGCTTCGATTTGGCCGGGCGCGTCTACAAAGGCGTTCCCGCGCCTTCGAACATGGAGGTGCCTTCCTACCGGTACCTCAGCGATTCCCGCATATTGATCGGCGTTGATCCGGAGGTTGCGTAATGGCGAACACACAAGGTACGACCGGGTTGCTCGGCTGGATCGACGAGCGTTTCCCGCTCACCAAGATGATGCGCGAGCATCTGACCGAATACTACGCGCCGAAAAATTTCAACTTCTGGTACTTCTTCGGCTCGCTGGCGCTGCTGGTGCTGGTCAACCAGATTCTGACCGGCATCTGGCTGACCATGAGCTACAAGCCCTCGGCCGCCGACGCCTTCGCCTCGGTCGAATACATCATGCGCGACGTGGACTGGGGCTGGCTGATCCGCTACATGCACTCGACGGGTGCCTCGGCCTTCTTCATCATGGTCTACCTGCACATGTACCGCGCCCTGATCTACGGCTCCTACAAGAAACCGCGCGAGCTGATCTGGATCTTCGGCGTGCTGATCTTCCTGTGCCTGATGGCCGAAGCGTTCATGGGCTATCTGCTGCCCTGGGGCCAGATGTCCTACTGGGGCGCGCAGGTGATCATCAATCTGTTCAGCGCCATTCCCGGCATCGGTCCGGATCTGTCGGTCTGGATTCGTGGCGACTACGTGATCTCCGACGCCACCCTGAACCGCTTCTTCGCGCTGCACGTCATCGCGCTGCCGCTGGTGCTGCTGGGACTGGTGGTTGCCCATATCATGGCCCTGCACGAAGTCGGCTCCAACAACCCCGACGGCGTGGAGATCAAGAAGCTGAAAGACGAGAAGGGTCGGCCCCTGGATGGCATTCCGTTCCATCCCTACTACACCGTCAAGGACTTGGTCGGCGTGGCGGTGTTTCTCGTCTTTTTCGCGGCCGTGATCTTCTTCATGCCCGAGATGGGCGGCTATTTTCTGGAACACCCGAACTTCGATCCCGCCGATTCCCTGAAGACCCCGCCGCATATCGCGCCGGTCTGGTACTTCACGCCGTTCTACGCGATGCTACGGGCCGTGCCGTCCTTTGCCGGCACCCAAGTCTGGGGCGTGCTGGTCATGTTCGCCGCCATCATCGTGCTGTTCTTTCTGCCGTGGCTGGACCGGAGCCCGGTCAAGTCCATCCGCTATCGCGGTTTGTCGTTCAAGCTGGCGCTGGTCGCCTTCGTGGTCTCGTTCCTGATCCTGGGCTATCTGGGGGCGTTGCCGACCACACCGGCTCGCACCTCGGTGGCGCAGATTTGCACCATCCTCTACTTCGCCTTTTTCGCCGTGCTGCCCATCCTGCCGGCGTTTGAGAAGACCAGGCCCGTACCGGAAAGGGTGACCGAAAAATGAAGAAAATCATCGTCGCACTGGTATTCATGGCGCTGCCGGGCTTGACCGTCGCCTCCGGCGGAGAAGGATTTCCGCTGGAAAAGGCCCCCATCGATCTGCACAACAAGGCTTCGCTGCAAAAAGGCGCCAAGCTGTTCGTGAACTATTGCATGGGCTGCCATTCGCTGGAGCACCAGCGCTACAACCGCATGGCCCGCGACATCGGGCTGACCGACGAGCAGGTGAAGGCGAATCTGATCTTCACCGGGGCCAAGATCGGCGACACCATGAAGAACGCCATGCCCAAGGCCGAGGCCAAACAGTGGTTCGGCGTCGTCCCGCCCGACCTGACCCTGATCGCTCGGTCGCGCGGGGTGGATTATCTCTATACCTACCTGCTGACGTTCTATCAGGACGCCACCCGACCTTTCGGCGTGAACAACGCCGCGTTTCCAAACGCCGGTATGCCGCACGTACTGTGGCAGCTACAAGGGATGCAAAAACCGGTCTACGCGGTTCACAAGGACGCCGCCGGCCACGAAACCAAGGTCCTTAAGGAGTTCGAACTGGTCCAACCGGGGAGCATGAGCCCACCGGAGTTCAAGCAAGCCATGGTGGATCTGGTGAACTTCCTGGCCTATGTCGGCGAACCCATCCAACTGGAGCGCCAGAGGATCGGCATCTGGGTATTGCTGTTCCTGGGCCTGCTCTGCGTCGTGTTCTACCTGCTGAAGAAAGAGTATTGGAAGGACGTGCATTGACGCCGCCGCCGGCGGAGAGCCGACCGCTCTTCGTCGGCGTTCCTTGATTCATTCCCCGCGCCTAGCGGGAAAATCCGTTATCCGCGCCTTGCCCATGAACCCTTCGCCATGACCTCGACCCGTCCCTATTTGATCCGCGCCCTGTACGAGTGGATTGAAGACAACGGCCTGACACCACACATTCTGGTCGACGCGGAAGCACCGGGAGTCAGCGTGCCCAAGCAGCACGTGCGCGATGGGCAAATCGTGCTCAACATCAACCCGGCGGCGGTGCGCGATCTGCGGCTGGGCAATGAGTGGATCGAGTTCAACGCCCGTTTCGGCGGCGTGGCCCGCGCAATCCAGATTCCGGTGGCCGCCGTTCTGGCCATTTACGCCCGCGAGAACGGGCATGGCATGGCCTTTGGCGAGGAAAAGGGCGGCGACGAACCGCCACCGCCTGGTTCGCCACCGCCAGAGAAGCCAGACCGGCCGGACAAGCCGCCGGCGCGTTCCGACCGCAGGCCGGTGCTGAAGATCGTGAAATAGCCCCGCTCAGGGGATGTATTCGAACAGCGTCACCACCTGGTGTACACCGCCAACCTGGCTGGCTACGTTCGCCGCTGCGTCCGCTTCCCGCGGTCGCACCAATCCCAGCAGATAGACCACCCCGCGCTCCGTCACCACCTTGACCCGGCTGGGATCGAAATCCGGGATGTCGTTGATCCGTAGCAGCGCGGCCTTGACCTTGGTGGTAAGCAAGGTGTCGTTGTTCCGACTGGATAGGGCGCTGGGCGGGCCGATCACCAGTTCGTTGTAGATCTCCCGAACGGGTGGCTCGATGCGGCGGGCAATGGTTTCCGCCTGTTCCCGAGCCTGGGCCGACACGACCTCGCCGCTCAACAGCACGGCGCCGTTGTAGCTGGTGACGTTGATGTGGTTGCCCGGCGGTAGTTGCTGGTCGAGCGTGTTGTAGAGCTTTAATGCAATCGTCTGATCGTCCACCACAGCGCCGGTCGTGCGCCGGTCGTGCGCCACGCCGACGCCCACCGCCGTGCCGCCCACCAGCAGCGGGATGCAGCCGGTCAGCAGCAGCGTGGCCAGGATTGCCGCCGTCAGATGGATTGGCCATGTATGCTTCATGAGGGTTCCTCCTCGCCGAACAACCGGTGGTCCACCAGATCGCACAGACAATGAATGATCAGGATGTGGACCTCTTGAATCCGCGCGGTCGCCGTCGCCGCCGCGCGAAGCTCGATATCCTCCGCGCCAAGGCAACCGGCCATGCGCCCGCCGTCGCGGCCCGTCAGCGCCACCGTGGACAGGCCCAATTCGCGCGCGGCGACCATGGCGGTCAGGACGTTGGGCGAGTTGCCGCTGGTCGAAATCGCTAGCAACACGTCGCCGGGACGACCCAGGGCGCGGACTTGCCGGGCGAAGATTTGCTCGAAGGCGTAATCGTTGGCGATGGAGGTCAATGCCGAACTGTCGGTGGTCAGCGCGATGGCGGCCAATCCGGGTCGTTCAATCTCGAAACGGTTGACCAGTTCGGCGGCGAAATGCTGGGCGTCGGCGGCGGACCCGCCGTTGCCGCACGCCAGAATCTTGTGGCCCTGGCGCAGTCGTTCGGCCAGATGTTCGGCGGCCTGAACGATACGCGGCCCCCAGGTGGCGAGGGTGCGCTCCTTGGCCGCGATGCTGGCGGCGAAATGCTGCTCGATGCGCGTGAGTGGTTTCATCATCCCCATCCGGTAAAGTACGATGAGAGGGAAAGCTTAGCGCATTCCCATTCGCTTCGACTCCTTGATGGCGCATAATCCGCCCCTTCCGCGTTCCATCCCACCATCACGACCCTCATGGTTGCTTCCGCTTTCCGCGAATTCCGGGCCGGCGTGCTAGCGCTGGCACCCCTGCTGGTTGGCGTCATGCCGTTCGGCATGATCTACGGGGCGCTGGCGCTGAGTCAGGGTCTGAGTCCGGCGGCGGCTCTGGCGATGTCCACGATTCTATTCGCCGGATCGGCGCAGTTTCTGTTTTGCCAACTGCTCGGCGCGGGCGTGCCAGCCCCGGTGATGGTGGCCGAGGTCGGTCTGCTCAACCTGCGCCATGCCCTGTACAGCGCCGCGCTGGCCCCACGCATCGCTCATCTGCCCCGACGCTGGAAGCTGGCGCTGGCCTATCTGCTGACCGACGAAGCCTACGCCGTGATCGCCCGGCGGGAGGCGGCGGGCGACGCGGGGCCTGATCGGCACTGGTTCTATCTGGGCGCGGGGTTGGCTCTATGGGGCGGCTGGCAACTCTCCACCGCCGCCGGCGTGGTGGTGGGTGCGCGGCTGCCGACGGATTGGCCGCTGGATTTCGCCTTGCCGTTGACCTTCATCGCCATCGTGGTTCCGCTGATCCGCAACCGAACTCTGCTAGCGGTGGCGGCGGTTTCCGGGATCGTGGCGCTGCTGGCCGCTGGTCTGCCGTTCAAGCTGGGGCTGCTGGCGGCGGCGCTGGCCGGGATGGCGGTCGGCTGGCAACTAGCGGGCAGGATACGATGAGTGTCTGGCTGATCATGGCGCTGTGTGGCGTGGTGACTTTCGCCATCCGCCTGTCGTTCATCGCCGCCGAAGGCAAGGTGGCGTTCCCACCAGGGTTTCGCCGCTTGTTGCCGTTCGTGCCAGTCGCCACCTTGACCGCGCTGGTGATTCCCGAACTGCTGATGCCGCAGGGCGTGCTGTGGCTGGCCTGGGACAATGCCCGGTTGATGGCCGGGGTAGCGGCTATCGTCATCGCCGCCACGACGCGCAGCGTGCCGTGGACGCTGGTCGGGGGGTTCGTGGTATTGGGGGTGTGGCCCTTTTGAACGAGGAACCGGCCTGGGACTATGCCGCGCTGGAAAGCTCAACCTTGTCGTAAATCTCCGCCAGCGCCAGTTCGCAGTCGATGGCGTCCAGCCGCAAGCGGCTTTCCAAGCCATCGCTTTCCGTCAACACCCAGCGTTGATCTAGCTGTCGCCGATAGGATTCGACATGCGGGCGATGCTGGGCAATCAGCACGTACTCCATCAGCGATTCCAGCTTGCGGTAATGCTCGAACTTCCGGCCTCGGTCATAGGCTTCCGTGGAATCCGACAGCACTTCCACGATCAGGATTGGATTCAGCAACGTATCCCGTTGACTATCGTCGAACTGGGCTTGGCCGCAAACCACCACGACATCTGGGTAGGTAAAGAGTCCCGTCGGACTGACTTTGACCCGCATATCGTTGGCGTAGGCCTTACAGGGGCGTTTTTTGAACTGCTGCCGAATTTCGGACAGAGTATTAGCCACAATCAGATTATGCGGCTCGCTTGCGCCGGCCATGGCGAAAGTTTCACCGTCGAAATATTCGCTTTTGAGTTCGGCGCGGCGTTCGAGCCCGAGATAATCCTCAGGACTCAGATACGGTTTGGGTTGCAGGGACATGGTCATGCCTCCAAGGGTCGGTTGCCCGAACCGATTGTGCCACAACCGGACGGATAACCCGCGTAGTAGCCATTCCCGATATTTCCCCAAAACTGTCGATGCCGGTCAAACTCTCCGGCCACGGATGCCAACAACCCGGTTTGGAGGACGGCTAGAACTTTGGCCAGTTCTCGCATCGCATCGCTCCGCCGCACGACACGGCGGATGGCTCGCCTTGATCGCCAGGCGCTGGTTTCAAATTGGAACGGGGTGAAACTTCCTGTTTCAAATTAAAACCGCCTCGCCACTTAAGATAAAGAGCTAACACCGATAACTGATTGATGGATAATACCATCCGCACTGGGCACGGCCGTGGCATGGAAGATGCCTATGGGTCAAGGATGCTTTGCGGCGCCAGGTTTGCTTTGGGAGGACGGCGAGCAAGGCGGGATTCCAGGGCCAAGGAGCTTATGATGGAGTTATGCCGCTGGAAGAAGCAGGCAGAATCAAGCCATTGCTCTCAACAATGACTGATTTGTGTAGATAGGCCGAAACGATATAATTACTGATTCATTCCGACAGCCTATGGATAAGCTAATGAAAAAAATGACAAAATCACAAAAATTGGCCTAAAGTGCGCGGCCGTGGTCGCGTACACGCATAACCGGCGTTGATGCGGATACGCGACCACGGCCGCGCTCGTTCGTTAAGGATTTTTGTGATTTTGTCAATTTTTCAAGGATAAAAATCCACAGGCTGCGGATGAACCAGGAGATCGAGCGGACTCCGCTTCGCTCCGCCGCTCATCTCCTCGTTGTCTCAAGAACGAAGCACTCACCCATTCCCTACATCATCGACACAACCCCTCGCACGGCCTCCCATCCTTATCTCCATCCAGCCGGCTTACCCCACATTGCGTGAGATAAAACCGCGCCTCGTCGCACGAGACCATCTTGCAGCAGGTACGCTTGGCTCCATGTCATAATCTGGTTCTAAGGCAGGATTCGAGAAAGAGGAAAGCATCTATCGGTTGAAGCAGGTGGCCGGTGGCGAAGCGCAATCGCAACCCGTTGATCTGATCGAAAGCCTCGTTTACCTGCTCGGTCTCGAAGTGACCTGGCTCTGTCGCAAACCACCCGGCGTGGTCATGCTCGGCAACGACCGGCGCGGCCAGACGGTGGCGGTGGTGTTCCGCGACGGTAACCACCCCAATTCCAGCGCATGACTACAAGACAAGCTGGCCCGGCACCCCGCCGACCGGTTCCTGACCAACGACCCGGCGGCGCTGGCCTTCGCGGGCCGCGACCGCTTTGAGGCAATTGAGACGATCTTCGTCGAGCAGTTTGGACGAGTCTGATAGCGAGTCAACCATCATGTCTGACGCCACCAGCAATACTTCGCCGATGAGCCCTACCGCCAGTATTCTCGAACGGCTGGCGGTCATCGAACACACCGAAGCAGTCCGCATCCTGTACGCCTGCGAATCGGGCAGCCGGGCCTGGGGCTTCGCCTCACTCGACAGCGACTACGATGTGCGTTTCATCTATGTTCGCCCGCGCGACTGGTATCTGAGCATCGACCTGGAGCACCGCCACGACGTGATCGAACGGCCCATCGAGGGGGTGTTGGACATCAACGGCTGGGATCTGCGCAAGGCGCTGCAACTGATGCGCAAATCCAACCCGCCGCTGTTCGAGTGGCTCCATTCGCCCCTCGTCTATCGGGCGCAACCGGGATTCCGCGAAGCGATGCTGGCCCTGACGCCGACCTATTACTCCCCGCTCGGCTGTGCCTGGCACTACCTGCACATGGCGCGGGGCAATGATCGGGTTTACCTGCGCGGCGAGCAGGTGCGGCTGAAAAAATATCTGTACGTATTGCGCCCGCTGCTGGCGGTGCGCTGGCTGGAAAGCGGGCGTGGCGTCGTGCCCATGCCGTTCCGCGAACTGGTGGAAACCCAGATCCCGCCCGGCGAACTGCGCGACGCCATCAAGCACTTGCTGAGGCTCAAGCAGAGCGGCGAGGAAATGGCCTGGGGGCCGCGCATTCCGGCCCTGAGCGAGTGGGTCAAGGCCGAACTGGCGCGGCTGGCGGAGGGTCCCACCGCGCTGGCGCCGGTGGTCAAACCCAACCTGGAACCGTTGAACGCGCTGTTTCGGGAATGGCTGGCAGGGGATGCGACGACGACGGTGGCTGCGGGAATGGCTTGTTCCCCGGCGGGCAAGCCGCTACCCTGAATCAATTTTCTTGCCTTTGGATATCGTCATGTGTGGAATCGTGGGCGTCATCGCCGAACGCAACGTCACTCCCATTCTGCTCGAAGGGCTGCGGCGGCTGGAATACCGCGGCTACGACTCGGCCGGCATCGTCACGCTGGACAGCCGCGACGAACGCCTGCACCGGGTCCGCGCGGTCGGCAAGGTCCAGGCGCTGGCCGAACGCTTGCAACAGGAACCGGTGCGCGGCCCGCTCGGTCTCGCGCACACTCGCTGGGCCACCCACGGTGAACCATGCGAGCGCAACGCTCACCCGCATGTCAGCAACAACTCGGTGGCGGTGGTGCATAACGGCATCATCGAAAACTACCAGGAGCTTAAGGCCGAGTTGATCGCCGCCGGCTATCGCTTCGAATCCGATACCGACACCGAGGTGATCGCCCACCTGATCGATCAGAAGATGCGGATCACCGGCGATTTGCTGGCGGCGGTGCAACAGGCCGTGGCGCGTTTGACCGGCGCCTACAGTCTCGGCGTGATTTGCCGCGAGGACCCAGACCGTCTGATCGGGGCGCGAGCCGGTAGTCCGCTGGTGTTGGGCATCGGCATCGGCGAGCACTTCATCGCCTCGGACGTGTTCGCGCTGGCGCCGGTGACCCAGACCTTCGTATTCCTGGAAGAAGGCGATCTGGTCGAGGTTCAACGCGAACGCTTTGCCATTTACGACCGGAGCGGTCAGGCTGTGGAACGGCCGGTGGCGTATTCGGGCCAGATGGGCGCGGCGGCGGGCAAGAGCGGCTACCGGCATTTTATGCTCAAGGAGATCTTCGAGCAGCCGGCGGTGGTCGCCGAGACCCTGGAAGGCCGGATTCATCAGGGCCATTTGCTAGAAGACAGCTTCGGACCGGAAGCCAACGCGGTGTTCGACCAAGTACGGGGCGTTCACATCGTCGCCTGCGGCACCAGTTATCATGCCGGCCTGGTAGCGCGCTACTGGCTGGAAAACCTGGGCGTGCCTTGCACGGTGGAGGTGGCCAGCGAGTACCGCTACCGCCGTGGCGTCACGCCGCCGGAAACGCTGTTCGTCAGCATTTCCCAGTCCGGCGAGACCGCCGATACCCTGGCGGCGCTGCGCGCGGCCAGGGACCGTGGCTATCTGTCCACCCTGACCATTTGCAACGTGGCCGAAAGCTCGCTGGTGCGCGAATCGGCCTTGACCCTGTTGACCCGCGCGGGCCGGGAAATCGGCGTGGCCTCCACCAAGGCGTTCACCACTCAACTGGTGGCGTTGCGGCTGCTGGCGCTGGCGCTGGGTCGGCGGCATGGCCTGAGCGAGCGCGACGAGGTCGTCCTGGCGCGGGATCTGGAACGGCTGCCCAAGGCGCTGGAGGAAGCGCTGATGCTGGATGGCGCCATCGAGCGGCTGGCCGAGCATTTCGCCGAGAAAAATCATGCCCTGTTCCTGGGGCGCGGACCGCAATATCCGATTGCGATGGAAGGGGCGCTCAAGCTCAAGGAAATCAGCTACATCCACGCCGAGGCGTACCCGGCCGGCGAACTCAAGCACGGGCCACTGGCGCTGGTGGACGGAGACATGCCGGTGGTCTGCGTCCTGCCCAGGGATGGCTTGCTGGAGAAAGTGCTGTCCAATCTTCAGGAAGTGCGGGCGCGCGGCGGCGTGCTGTTCCTGTTCGCCGACCGCGCGGTGGATACCCATCTGAGCGGCGTTAATACCCATGTCCTGTCGCTGGGCGCGGTGCCCGAGTCCATCGCGCCGATCGTGTTCACCGTGCCGCTGCAACTGCTGGCCTATCACGTCGCGATCCTCAAGGGCACCGACGTCGATCAGCCACGCAATCTGGCCAAGTCGGTGACGGTGGAGTAGACCACTGGCTTCTTCCTCCTTGCCGGGGCGGGAGAACGTTCCGCTTGGCGCGCTGGCCCCGCCGTAACCGTTCAGAACCCCTGGTGGTTTCGCCCCGTATCGATGGGTTGCGCTGCGCTCAACCCATCCTACAACCCATTGTTTTTTCTTAGGATGGGTTGAGCGCAGCGCAACCCATCATGGTGCGGGACAAGAGAGGTCCGAACGGTCACGCCCCGCCGTACTAGCCAGCGCATACCCCCGCCGCTATAATCGCGCGCCCTTCATCGAGGGTCCAAGCTTTGGAGGCGTGCCATGGACAAAAAGACCCAGCACCTCGACTCCAGCCGGTTTCGAGGCGACGAGCAAGCGTAAGCGCGGTTTTCCCTCCGAGACGCGCGTCAAGCGCGGCGAACAAGTCGTCAACGGCGACAAGGAGCTGCTTGAGCGTCTCGGCCGCAACGACCCCTGCCCCTGCCACTCAGGTCGCCGGTTTCAAGAACTGTTGCATGCGCGGCGGCCAGTTCGACGGCAGTGATCGCGATCACTACTTTTAGGCCATGATGACCCGCGGTGGGCTGATGGATCTGCTTGCTGGTCCAGGTCGGCCGCCCATCGAACGATCTTGCGAGGAAAACCCATGCCCATGCTCACGCGAAAACCCCGACTCGGCATTGCTCTTGGCAGTGGCTCGGCGCGCGGCTGGGCGCATATCGGCGTCCTGCGGGCGTTGGAACAGGCCGACATCTTTCCAGATGTGGTGTCCGGTACCTCGATTGGCGCCCTGGTCGGCGCGGCCTATGCCAGCAACGCGCTAGACCGGTTGGAAGAATGGGTGGCGCGGATCGACTGGTGGGAAATCATCCGCTACATGGACGTGCGGCTCGGGGGGGTGGAGGGCGAGCGCTTGATGCGCGCCTTCCGCGAGCGGGTGGAAGATGCGCCCATCGAGACCTTGCCCAAACCGTTCGGCGCGGTGGCCACCGATCTGCAGACCGGTCGTGAGGTGTGGTTTCAGGACGGTTCGTTGCTGGAGGCGGTGCGGGCATCCATCGCCCTGCCGGGATTGTTCAGCCCGATGCGCCATCAAGGCCGCTGGCTGGTGGATGGCGGTCTGGTGGACCCGTTGCCCGTATCGTTGTGTCGGGCGCTGGGAGCGGATCGGGTGATCGCGGTCAACTTGAACGGTGACATCGTCGGCAAGCATTTCAGCGGTCGGTCTCCGCGCTTGGTGACGCCGAGTCCGCTACTAGCGCGGCTGAGCGCCGGCCTGCAAGCCATGCTGGGCAATGACAACCACACGAAGGACGAAGCGGAAGCGGATGAACCGCCGGGATTGTTCGATGTCATGGCCGGTTCGATCAACATCATGCAGGATCGGATCACCCGGGCGCGGATGGCCGGCGATCCACCCGATGTGGTGCTGGCACCACGCCTGGTGCACCTGGGACTGATGGACTTCGATCAGGCCGACGAGGCTATCGCCGCCGGCATGGACTGCGTCCGGCTGCACCTGCCGCTGTTGCGGAACGTGTTGAATTTGCCGGAAGCCGAGGATTGAGCGCGGGGAGTTTCGCTTACAATGCGCGCTTTTCCGCGCGAGCTTCCAAAGGAATCCATGCCAACCCTGCGCTATATCCTGACCATCGCCTGCCCGGATCGGGTGGGCATCGTGGCCACCGTGTCCAACGCGCTGGCCGCCCACGCGGGCAACATCGTCGAATCCAACCAGTTCAGCGATACCGAATCGGGTCGGTTTTTCATGCGGCTGGTTTTCGACCTGGACGAAACGACCGCGCCGACCCTGCTGGAGGATTTCGCCCCGCTGGCCCGGAACTTTAAGATGGACTGGCGGCTGTACGACCCACGCCAGCGCCCGCGGCTCATGATCCTGGTCTCCAAGGCCGAGCACTGCCTGAACGATCTGCTGTACCGGCACCGCACCGGCGCGCTGCCGATGGAGATCACCGCCATCGTGTCCAATCACCGCGAGTTGGCGCATCTGGCGGAATGGCACGCGATCCCGTATCACCATCTGCCGGTGACGCCGGAAACCAAGCCGGAACAGGAGCGCCAAATCCTGGCGCTGGTGGAGCAAACCGGCGCCGAGCTGGTCATCCTGGCCCGCTACATGCAAATTCTGTCGCCGGAATTGTGCCGGGCGCTGGCGGGACGGGCGATCAATATCCACCACTCCTTCCTGCCCGGCTTCAAGGGCGCCCGACCCTACCACCAGGCGCACGCGCGAGGGGTGAAGCTGATCGGCGCCACCGCGCACTACGTGACCGCCAACCTGGACGAGGGGCCGATCATCGAGCAGGAGGTGGAGCGGGTGGATCACGCCCACACGCCCGAGCAGTTGGCGGCGGTCGGTCGCGACATCGAAAACATCGTGCTGGCTCGGGCAATTCATTATCATTTGGAGCGGCGAGTGTTCCTCAACGGCGGCAAAACGGTGGTGCTGCGGTGAGAACCGCGCCGCCCCCTCACCACACCGAAGTTTGCCGTAGGAGGACGCCATGTTGCCCCAGAGCCGCGCGACTTTCCGTTCCATCGGTTTTCCTTCGAACCGGCATCGCTGGTGGTTGACCACGCTGTTCCTGCTGGCGTTGGCGCCGTGCATCGTTCAGGCGCAGCTTTCCGACGCCAAGGTGGAGGCACTGGTGGAGGCGCTGCGGCTGGCGGCCCCGCCCGCCAGCGCCGATGCCAGCCTATACAGTGACTGGCGGATCAAACCGGACAATATCGCGCGCTGGTCCAGGCGCTGTTTCGGTCAGGAGGTCACACCCGAGCAATTCGCCGCCGATCCGACCCTGGCCCGGCCGATACTGGTCTGCGTCATGGGTCCGGTGCTGCGTGACCAGTTCGCCCAGAGCCAGCAGAACGAAATGGTCGCCGTGCAGCGCGCGGCCGCTTGGTGGATGACCGGCGATCCGGCGCAGTACCGGACGGGCGCCACCGGCGACTATACCTTGCGAGTGCTGGAAGCCTATCTGCGGTTTTTCTGAATGAGGTAACAGGCGCTCATTCCAACCAGACCCGATGGCGCTTCGGGCCGTCGTCGAGCACGAACAACTCCTGGGGCGCGATGCCGCTGGCGCGGACGTGGTTCATGATGGCGCCGAGATCGACGCGGGCGGCGCGGATGCGCTCCAGCACGTCCTCGGGGATGATGTTTTCCAGATCGAGCGCGGCCTCGGCCGGCATGCTGAACGAAATCCGCGGTACGCTTCCCTCGGTGACGCTCACGCAAAGGCGGCGGGCGATGGCGCGGATGCTGACCGCGCCGGAAGCCAGCGCCGGCGGCAACTCCGGCAATGTCCAGGCGCGCGCGCGTTGCATGAGTTCGGCTCCAACCGCCTGCTCCAGCAAGGGCCACCAGGGTAACCGCGCCTCCAATCGCCCGAGTTGCGCCGCCAGTCCTTGAAAAGCCCGCATGAGCAGCAGCAAATCCGCGGGTCCCGCCGAGCGAAACCACCAGCGGTGCTCGCCAAGCAGCGCCGTGATATCCCGCTTCAGGTGCCAGTCGGCGGGGTGAAACGCACCATCCACCAAAAACGGGCGGAACAGAACTCGACACAGGGCGGGCAACGTCTCGTTCAGATGGGAAAGCTTGCCGGGGTCGAACCCCAGGGCCGCGAAGCATTGGAGCGGCGCTACATCCATGCCCTCGCGGCAAGCCAGCAATAGCTTGAGCAAAGCCAGCCGGCGCGGTTCGCTCACCGGCACGGTGCAACCGAAATCGAGCAGCACCACCTCCGGCTGGCCATCGTCGCCGCGCCGGTAAAAATAATTGCCTGGATTGGGGTCGCCATGCACCTCGCCAGCGACGAACAGGCTTTTGAACAGGGTCAACAGCAGCGTGCGGCCGATCAACAGGCGATCCTGTTTCGGCCAACCAACGACCTGATCCAACAACACGCCGGATTCCCAGCTCTGCGCCAACACTCGTTCCCCACACAGATCCATGTGAACCTCGGGAACCCGCAGTCCTGGCATCCGCACCGCCGCCGCGAAGCGCCGTTGCCGTTCCGCCTCGGAGCGGTAATCGAGTTCCCGCCGCATGTTGTCCCGCAGGGTTTGTTTGTACGCCTCCAAGTCGAAGCCCCAGCGCTTTACCGGTCCCACGCCAGGCAACAATCCGGCCAGGCGCAATTCGGCGTCCACCGCCGCCGCAATGTCCGGGTAACGCATCTTGAGGGCCACGACGCCGCCGTTTTTGAGCACGGCGCGGTGCACCTGGCCCAGGGACGCGGCGGCCCGCGCTTCGTCGATGACGGCAAACAGCGTCCTGGCGGACCGCCCCAGATCGGCTTCGAGCACCGCCAGCATGTCTCGGAGCGGGCGCGGCTCGATCTCCGCCGTCACCAGTGCCCGCAGCGGGGTTTCGCCAGCGGCGCCCGCGAACAGTTGCCCCACCTTCATGGTGATGCCGCGCGCATCCGCGAACAATCCGGCCAAGGCTTGCTTGGCAAGCAACCGTTCCGTCTCGCTGGAGCTATTGCGCGCCTTCCTGGCGATCCAGCCGATGCGGGCCAGCATTCCGGCGCGCTGGATCACGGCCAGGGCGGCGCGGCTCATGGCTCCGCAAGCTCCACGAACAGGGGCTTGGGGTCGATACCCTCGTCCCGGAGCGCCGCTCGCAACCCCTCGTGCTGAAACGCCGGGGTGCTCGTGACCAGGGCGCGCAACGCGGTATCCCGGTCGACCGTGACGTTGCCCGCCGTGATCGCCAGGGTCTCCGCGCACTCGGTAACGCGCTTCCGGGCCTGCGCGCGGAAACTGACGGGGACGAAACGCAACAACCGCTGGGTGTACGCCGCGGCGTCCTCGGTCCACACGAGGCTGGTGGGCAGCTCTGGCAGAATGCCCAACGCATCCTCGTCGAAGATACGGGACAGGGTGAGCACGACGCGGTGGGGCGCTCGTAGCCGCGCCTCCATGCGGTCCGCGCTGACCCAGGTGGGAGCCATGAGCGGTTCCAATCCTTCCCGTTCCAGCAACGCCGCGCTCGCCGCCGATACGTCCGGGGTCGCCAGGTCCAGCTCCAGGTCGCTCGGCGCGCGGGCGAAGCGGTTGGCGGCCACCAGCCGGACGGTCAGCGCGCCGTTTTCCACCTGCGCCCAGCCGCTACTCCGGCTGTGTTCCCGAAAATCGAGCACGTCGCGGAAAAAAGCGGCGGCCTGCTCGATGTCGTCCACCGCATGGATGACCGCGAACGCGAAGCTCACGATATCGAGGACTCCAGGTGAAGTATTTCCCTGGGCGCGGTGGACGCGGCCGGGTCGATCCGTACCCAAGGCGCGTCGGTGACGTGAAAATAGCTTTTGCGCATCAGCCATTGGCGTGGACCGAAATAATCGATGTACGCCGAGGTCCAGTGGTCCCATACCCGTTCCGGCCGCCGCGCCCAATCCCAGGACAGCGCCGCGAGTCGTTCGAAAAGGTCGCCGCTGGCGACGCCATGGACCGGCTCCACGGTCGTCGACCACAGCGGTTCCTTTTTCCCCAGGTGGGGATCGACGAAAACCCGCAGGCGCGCGAGGCCCTGACTGTGACCTTCCACCACCGGGGATTCAAGGATGAGGTCGAGCCGGTCCCGATAGCGAGGTTGCTCGGCCGCCCGCCGTCCCAAGCTCAACACCCCGCCTTCGAACCGACGCCCCGCGTCGGTGAATTCCTGAATGAAGACGAAACCCATCAGCCGGTCGCGGCGCGCCAGCAGATCATCGACGAAGGCGCGCGCCGGGGCGGGCATCGCCGCGCATTCAGCGTCGAGCACATCCCGACCCAGCTCCAGTAATTCATGGTCGCGGACGGCGTCGAGCTTGAAGCTTTGGAAGTTGACGACAGCCTGCTTGTTCCAGGGGCGCGACCAGCCGATCTTGCGCGCCGCGCGGTAGGATTCCAACACTCTCATCAAAAACAGCAGGATGGCGTGGGGGCGATCCTGGCGCGAGAGCGTTGCCAATACCTTTTGATAATCGGCTTCGGTTTTGATTTCGAGATTGTCCGCTGACATGGATTTTGATGTTCCCACTGATTGTTCAACGTCCCGCGGGTTGTTTCGCCGATTCGCCGGCCACGGCGGGAGAAAAGTTCTCGTCCGATTCGGACGGCTGTTTCAGCGGCTTCGCAGGGCCGCGCGTTTCACTCGCCGTTGCGCAGCCGTTGCGCCAGGACCGCCGGAAGATCGTTGGCCAGCATGGCGTCGATGGTGGTTTCCACCGGGTAATCGACGCGATGGAAAACCAATTGCTTCGTTTGTGGGTTGAAGATCGCGAAGGCAGCGGCGGGTCCGTCGTTGTCGCGGGGTTGTCCCACCGAGCCGGGACTGGCTAGACAGTAGCTGTAGTTTTGAAGGGACTGCTGGTGGTCCTTGCAAAATCCGCTGTCGCCGCTCTGGTCGCGGAAGTAGACGCCGGTGATGTGGGAATGGCCGTGAAAACAGATTGGGATATCGCGCTCGGCGAGGTTGTCCAGATTGGCCTCATACGACATGCGATAGACATAGCCAAAGAAACAGTGCTTGTCCTGAGGCGCGCCATGCACCGCCAGCCAGCCCTCTTGATGCAGGCTGGGCGGAAGCTCGTCCAACCAAGCCAATTCCTCGGCGCTGAGGCGGTTTCGGGTCCACTCCGCGACGGCTTTGGCGTGCTTCGAAAAGCCCTTGACGAACTGGCCGGTGACGACGGCATATTCGTGATTGCCTTTGATCACCGCAAAGTTGCGCTCCCGCACGGCTCGGATGCATTCCACCGGGTGGGGACCGTAGCCGACGACATCCCCCAGCACCAAACCGTCCCGAACTCCCAGCCGGTCCAGCTCGGCCAATACGGCTTGCAGAGCTGGATAATTGGCGTGGATATCGCCCAACAAGGCAAATGCCTCTTGTCCCAGCACCTTCCGCCGGGCCGGCTTTCTTGGCGCGGCGGATTCGAGACCCTGGAGCAACCCGGCCCGGCGACGCCCCTGTTCGGGATTGACGAGGGGTAACTGGCGGATCAGGTTGGCCGCCACCATCAGCGTATGGCGGTCGCGAAAATAGCGGTCCAACAACTGGTGCAGCACTTGGCCGATGCGCTCGGCCACCTCCACCGTGAACCAGGGCAGGGCGCGACACCAGAACCCCATCGCCTGCGTCAGGGATGTCAATTCATCCCAGCGATAAATATCGTCGTCGACGTAATAAAGTTCGCCGTCGGCGCCGATGGCGAAGTTCGACAGCCCCTCGTCCAGGCGCTGCCCATGATTCGCCGCGACCCGGAGATAAAGGTCAAGCATACGCTCCAGCAGGGCGCACCGATCGGTCTGGGAATACGCCTCGCCCAGCGTGTGCAGCGGAATCATTTGGGGGGTGATATTGGCGATCAGGGCCACCTCATCCATCTGGATGAGAAACCAGCCCTTGGCCGGATGATGGACGCCCAGCCGCTGTTCCTGCTCCCTGGCGCGTTCGATCCAGCGGCGCGCGTCGCGGGTTGGGAAGCGATACTCGGCGCGCACCTTGATGACATACTCGCCGTCCCGATAGATCCAGGTGTATGGACGCCCGGTATACGAGGCGCCATGGACTAGTTGCTCGCGAGGTATGCTTAGGATTCGGCGCACACGCTCCGCCGCCGCGTCGCCCAGGCTCGCCGGAGAAAAGACCACCTCGATAGGGGCGGCGGCCAACGCCTCGGATGCGATTTCCCTTGTCATGTCCAGGATATTTTGGAGTGCCGATCCATATCGCCGGGGGTCTGGCGAACGCCGCCTGGATTCGCGTTACGCTCGCCACTCCCCGATAAAGCGGACCGGACGCAAACCCTGACGTCCGGGTCGGCGATGCCGCTCAATCCCTTAAGGACATAGCGGCGCGGCTTCCGTTACCGCCTTGCGGACGGCCACCCATCCCATGCCCAGGTTGGCCTTCTTGCCGGTGATGAGCACCAACAGTGCGTTGGGTTTGTTGGGTACGACGCACATGAAATGATAAGTGTTATCGGTGGCCATCTGGACTTCCTTGAGCAGATGCTTCTTGCCTGGAGTACCCCGCTGGTCGGCCAGCATGTCCTCGACCGTGCTCACGGTCGGCCCGCGGAACATGTCGACCGCCGCCGCCGCCACGGCGTCCAGGTAGGATTGGGTAAAGTACGGCACGCTATGAGCCACCGCCAGCAACAGTCCGGACTCCAGATCCACGACGGCGGCTCCCAGCGCGTCGTTGACGCTGCTGACGAGACCTTTGCACAGCGAATTCAAATCTGCCATTTGCTCTTCTCCGATTATCGATTCGGTAACGACAAATACCCTTGGGAATTGACCTGTCCCGCGGGACCATCCTGCTTCTCATGAACGGCATATCGCCGTCTTCAACAAGCCAGCATGCCGGCGAAAGCTTGTCACTTTTCGCCTAGCGTGCTCGCCAGTTGTTCCGCGCACACCTTGGCCGCGCTTAACAGCATTCCCAATCGGGTGTTGCGCGTCGCCATGGCGGTCAACACTCGGGTGTGATTGATACGCAGGGAAACCACGTGGCCTTCCTGGCCTTCGACGATCAGGTTTTGGCACGGCCCCTGGCCCGTCTCGTTGACCAGCGCCTCGGCCAGGCTCATCACCGAACTGGTGATGGCGGCCAAGGATTTCTCCGCGATGTCCTGCTTGAAGACGCGGGCGACGACGAAGCCGTCGGCGGTGGCCACCAATGCCCCGGTTGCCCCCGCGCACATGTCCAGCAATCGCTGGAGCGCCTTTTCGACCTGCTGTTTTTCTTGAGCCGCCTTCAGCTTCTCCACCGGGCTGGCGCCATCGCTTATGTTCATGAGTTACGATCTCCCGGTCATTCGAATTCGCGACTTAAAAGCAGTGAATCCAACAACATCAGCACGTCTTCCCTGCGCCGCACATCCACCGTCATGACGGGGTGCATTTCCTCGCGCTCCGCCAGATATTGATAATAGGCATCGATATCCGGCTGCGCCGATACGTCGGTTCGGGTGACGCCGATGACAGCCGCCGAGGCGGCGATGTGATTCTTGAAATTGTCAAGATAAATGCTGAGGTCCTCCAGCGGCGCGGGACGCGCGTTGTCCACCAGGATCACGAATCCCAGCGCGCCCTTGGCGAGTATCTCCCACATGTGCCTAAAGCGGCGCTGACCCGGCGTGCCGTAGAGGCGCAGCACCAGACCTTCATCCACCGTCACCTCGCCATAGTCCATGCCCACTGTCGTGGTTTCCTTGCGCTGGGCGGTTTCATCGGTCGCCACGGCCTCGGTGGAAATCGTCTTGATTTCGCTGATGGCATTGATCGCCGTCGTTTTGCCGGCGCCCATGGTACCAGTGAAAATGATCTTGACTTCAGTCATGTTGCTCATCCGCTCATCCCCAGCCGTACCCGAATTCTGCCAATGACGCCCCTGAGCCCGGACTTGGGGGCCGCTGGCGCTGGCGGGGCGACCCCCTCCACCCTTTTTAGCCAGCCACAGAGGAAGCAGGCGTTGAGGAAAGCGACAGCCTCATTCTTGGTAGCTCCTGTGCCAGCAGTGAGGCCATCCAGGGAAGCGGTCTTACGCATGAGGAAAGTCGCCATCTTGAGATGCTGGGCGGCGTGTGGCAGCGTGCCGAAATCCGGCCAACGGCTGAGGCCGAAGGCGGGGAACGACCGCGGCTTTGGCAACAATTGCCCTTGCGAAAATTGCAGGCCGCAAAGCCACATCAATCCAGGTAGCGAGGCGCTGATCGCCTTCTTTTCCAGTTCCGCCAGTTCCCCCAGGGAAATCGGCTCCAATCGCGTCAGGCCAGGATCGACCGTACCCAGCGGCCGCAATTCTTCCAGCAATTCCTCGAACGAAAAATTGAGCAGGCAACGGCGCCGAGGTTTGTCGATCACGAACGCTGGAATTCTGGTAAAGACCAGACGGACCGGTTGCTCGATCAGATCCGAGGCAAGCAATTCCAAGATACTGCTTTCCCGAGGCCGCGGCGCCTCGGAAACAGGAGCAGATATCAGCGAGGAGAGGAGCTGCGCCAGTTCCCGCAATGCCGGCTGGCTTGACCTGAAGCCATATTCACAAAACTTGGCTGCTGCTTCCTGGGTCTGGAAAGAAAGAAGTTCGCCAAATTCGTTCTTGATCAGGAAACGCATCCTGAGCATGAGCGCAATCGCTTCTTTACTGAGAATGGGTTGGTTCACAAAGCGCCTCTTCAAGCCACCGCAACACTGAACAATATTAGTTCGAAATATAAGGGAAAACTATTTTCCAAGCGGCGTCTTGTCGTCATCGCGGCCCACCCCAGGAAATTTATCCAGTGAATTACTCAGAAAAAGCATATTAATTTATACACATGTTGCTTTTAAAACGCACCAAAGTCAAGTGGTTTAGGGAAATCTAAAGCAAAAAAATTTACAAGAGGGCGGGAACATCCCACAGAATGCCGTTGACGCATAAACCCAGGTCAATAATAGGGTTTTTAAAGGATTTTCAGCCTCTGGAACGCTGGAAACTGTCTGCGGTTGTTTCGCCCGCCTTCAGCGCGCGTGGCGACTGATGCTGCGGGGGAAGAAGGTGCGCCGGCCGTAATCGCGGAAGCGGTAGAGCTGCGCCGGCCGGCCAAAGCCATCGCGCTGTTTGCCAGTCAACTCTTCCAGCATGTCGGCCTGGATCACCCGGCGGCGAAAGGAGCTTTTGTCGAGCGGTTGCTGCAAGATGATTTCGTAGGTCCGCTGCAATTCCGGCAAGGTAAACTCCTCCGGCAACAGATGCACGGCGATATGGGTGTACTCCAGCTTGGAGCGCAACCGTTCCACGGCGTCGGCCAGAATCTGGGCGTGATCGAAAGCCAGTTCAAAATCCACCTGGTCGCCTCGCACCCCCACCCAGGACGCTTCCGCCTGATTGCCCAGCAGACGTACCGATTCCGAGGCCATCAGCGCGAAATAGACCGTGGTGGCGGTCCAGCCGCGCGGGTCGCGGTCGCGGGAGCCGTAAGTCTTGAGCTGCTCCAGATACGGGGCGCGCACGCCGGTCTCCTGGATCAGTTTGCGCGCCGCGCAGGCGTCCACCGACGCGTCGCGCCGCGGATCCAGGAACCCGCCCGGCAGCGCCCAGCAGCCCTTGAACGGGTGCTCGGCGCGCTTGACCAGCAGTACGTGCAAGTGTTCGTCGCGCACCGTGAAAATCACCAGATCCACGGTAAAGGACGGTTTTTCGTACCGTGCGGCGTCGTAGCGGCGGAGAAATTCCGCTTCGTCCGAAGCGGCGGTCGTCAAGCCGACTTTTCCTGGTTCCGCCGGGTCGTCGCATCCGATCATGGAAGGGCCTCTGGGGCGGACAGGCCATCCGCCCCCGACAGTGTACCCGTCTCCAGCCTGCCCGCCAGGCGGACGAACGCTCCCAGCCCGATGTCGTCCACGTTGATCACCCGCTGCTGGGCATAGTCGACGAGTACTTGGCGCAGATGGCGCTGGACGAAGGCGCCGTCGAGGTTTTGAAAATCCAGCGCCGACCGCGCCGTGGTCCGCAAATCCAGCCGCGCACCGGTTTCAGCCGCCACGAACGAATCCAGGCCATCCGTGGCGACCGCCACCACCGGAAAAGTGGTCAGATCGAAATCAAACGCGGTCGGGGTGTTGAAAGCTTCCTGGCGGATGCTCTCCCCGGCGTCGATTTGATAATGAATGCTCTGGGCGGTCGCCGGCTCGCCGATGGCTTCCTGGTACAGTTCCCAGCGCTCCGGGTCGAGCAGATAAGACAGATAGTAGGGCGCGTTCTCGGCGTATTCGACCCGGATCGTCCCCACCCCGCCATCGGCGTGGCGGACGGCGAGACAACCATCGCCGTAGAGATGAACATGCACCATCGCGCCATCGCACCAGGCGACCAACAGAGTGGCGTCAAGCACGCTAGGGTCCAGTCCCAAATCTCGGGCCTGGCGGGCGGCGCGGCGCACGATGCGTTGGCCCAACGGCCAGTGTCGGGCCAGTCGTTCATTCCCGTTCGCGGCGTGGACGAAGCGCGGCAAAAGCTGGCGGGCGTTCAGCACCAGCAGGCGCGCACCCAGATCGCTGTCGGGCGCGGCTGAACATCCATCGGCTAAAATCAGATGAGGAACCGGCTCCCAGCCGTGGAGGGCATAGTCTTCACAAAACAGATGCAATCGACCGATGGTGTAGTAGGCATCCAGCAGGAGAGCGACGCGCTCCCCAGCACGAGTGTCGTCGTTGGGGCTCAGCATTGGAATTCCGCTGCTTTGGCGGTTCTCATGCCAAGCTGGCACAGATCGGCGAGGAACCGTTCGGCTAGCCCCTCGAAACCAGGCACCGGCGAACTGGTGTCCTCGATCAGCACCAGCTTGCGGACGCTTTCTTGGCCCAGGCAATCGGCGATGTCCCGCACCGTGTTGGCGACGCAGTGCGACAACGCCTGGCCTGATAAAGCCACCTGGTCGGCATTCTCCAGGGTCTGGATCAGTCGGGTATTGAGCTGAGTGCTAGGATCGGCGGGATCGGGCACGTCGGCGCGCACCGCCGAGTAGTGTTCGGTCCAAGGGTTGTGGCCCTTGGTCACGTAGTCCACCCGGGCGAACCGAGTTTCCTCCCAGCGCCGCAGCGCTTCGGCCACCGCCGGCATGACACCGTGCCCCCAGCTACCGATCAGGCAATGGGGCGGCCAGAGGGTCAGGGTGTAGCGACCGTTGTCGCGCAGGGCGCGCACGTAAGCCAGCGCCCTCGACCGATGTTCCAATTTGAACGGCCGCCAAACGCCTTGCTCAACATCGGCGACCGCGATCTGAGTAAAAGGTGGCGGCGGCTGACCTCGCTCGTCCCGCCAGAAGATCGGGTGGGAAATATCCACCAACTGGTGGGTATCGAGGGTAACGTGAATGGCGGCGATGCGGTCACCCAGGCGATCCAGCAAGTCCGCCAAGCGTTCGGCGTCCGCGCCAGCGCCCGGCACCGGCAACGCCGCTCCGGGCGCATCGCTAAAATCGTTTTGTGGGTCGATGATCAGGAATTCGAGGCGCATGGCGGCTCTCCTCGGCAAAGTCCGTAGTGGCTTGACGCTACTATAAATAAATTATGGGTCTTTTAGTTGTAAAAAGCAACTATACACTTCCCGACTCCAGGCTGCCTGCCCAGCGAGCACCCCGCGTGCTATGCTGAAATTTTCGACCATTCCCGTGAAAGTTTCGCGCCATGAGTCCATCCCCGATTCCCACCCCGCTTGTGACCCGCCTGCGCGCCGCGCGCCGGGTCGCCGTGTTGACCGGCGCCGGCATCTCCGCCGAGAGCGGCGTGCCGACCTTCCGCGAAGCCCAGACCGGGCTGTGGGCGCGCTACAACCCGGAGGAACTCGCCACACCAGACGCTTTCCGCCGCAACCCGAAGCTGGTTTGGGAATGGTACGCTTGGCGGCAGGAACGGGTGCGGCGGGCCGAGCCGAATGCCGGCCATGCCGCCCTGGTCGAGATGGAACGGCGAATCACTGAATTTACCCTGATCACCCAGAACGTGGACGGTCTGCACCGGCGGGCTGGCAGCCATCAGGTGTTGGAGCTGCACGGCAATCTGTTCCGCGCCAAGTGCCTTGACGAGGATCGGCCAGTCGAAAGCTGGCCGGATAGCGAGGAAATTCCACCGCGCTGCCCGCGCTGCGGCGCCCTGTTGCGGCCGGACGTGGTCTGGTTCGGGGAAATGTTGCCGGCGGGCGCGCTGCGGGCGGCGGAACAGGCCACCGAGACCGCCGAGGTTTTCTTCAGCATCGGCACCTCGGCCCTGGTCTACCCTGCCGCGGAACTGCCGTTCACCGCGCTCCGGGCCGGGGCGACGGTGGTGGAAATCAATCCCCAGCCGACCCCGCTCAGTCCCCACGTCACCTTCAGTCTGAACGGACCAGCCGGCGAGGTTCTGCCGGCCCTGGTCGAACAGGTCTGGGGCGCCCCGGTCAGCGGGGACCAAACCCACGCATGAGCCCCTTCGATTCCCGCCCCGAACGACTGACCCTCGCCGACGGGACGACCCTGGCCTATCATCGTCGGCCGGGGCGCCAGCCGGGCGTGCTGTTCCTGGGCGGCTTCACCTCCGACATGACCGGGATCAAGGCGACCACGCTGGATTACTGGTGCCGGGAACGCGGTCAGGCGTTCGTGCGTTTCGACTACTCTGGCCATGGCGCGTCCAGCGGCCGGTTCGCCGACGGAACGATTGGCCGTTGGGCGGAAGAAGCGGTCACGGTGCTGGACCGGCTGACCGAGGGGCCGCAAGTTCTGGTTGGGTCCTCGATGGGCGCCTGGCTGATGCTGCTGACCGCGCTGGCGCGACCGGAACGGATCGCCGGACTGCTGGGCCTGGCCTGCGCGGTCGATTTCACCGGCTATCTGCTGTGGGATCGACTCGACGAGCGCCTGCGGGAACGCCTGCGGCGCGAGCGGGTGATCTCCCTGCCCTCCCCTTACGGCGAACCGTATATCATCGCGCTGGATCTGATCGAGGAAGCGAGGCAACACCGGTTGCTCGACCGGGCGGCGTTGCCGATCCACGGGCCGGTGCGGTTGATTCACGGCATGGGCGATACCGACGTGCCGTGGCGGATCAGCCTTGAAGTGGCTGGCAAGCTGGCTAGCCCTGACGTGCGGGTGATTCTGGTCAAGGACGGGGAACACACCCTGTCGCGGGAACAGGATCTGCGGCTGTTGACCCGCACGCTGGGGGAGCTGCTGAACGGTCAGTAACCTTGTTCCGCCAGCGCCCAGGCGACGTGCTCCCGCACCAGCGCCGACGGATGGGGCAGTCGTTCTCGCAAGGCGGCGGTGATCATGGGCGAGCGGGGCGCGTTGCCCAGCGCCACCGCGATATTGCGCAGCCAGCGTTCATGACCGATCCGGCGGATGGCGCTGCCTTCGGCGCGGCGCAAAAACTCCGCTTCGTCCCAACCGAATACTTCCACCAGTCCTGGCGCATCCAGTCCATGCCGGACCCGAAAATCCGGCTCCACCGTCGGACGGGCGAAGCGGTTCCAGGGACAGACCAGTTGGCAATCGTCGCAGCCGTAAATCCGGTTGCCAATGGCGCGGCGAAATTCCAGCGGAATCGGTCCCGGCAGTTCGATGGTGTGGTAAGAGATGCAGCGGCGGGCGTCCACTTGGTAGGGCGCGACGATGGCCTGGGTCGGACAAACGCCCAGACAGGCGGTGCAACGCCCGCAATGCGCGGTCGTGGGCGCATCCACCGGCAGCGGCAGGTCGATGTAGATTTCACCCAGAAAAAACCATGAGCCGGCTTGCCGGTCCAGCAGGTTGCTGTGTTTGCCGATCCAGCCCAGTCCCGCTGTTTCCGCCAGCGCCTTTTCCAGCACCGGCGCGCTGTCCACGAACACCCGATGGCCGAACGGCCCGACGGTGGCGGCGATGCGGTCGGCCAGCCGGCGCAGCCGTTGCCGCAGAACCTTGTGATAATCCCGGCCCAGGGCATAGCGCGACACATAACCCAGTTCCGGGCGTCGCAGCACGCTCCATGGTTCGGCGGCGTCCGGCGGCCAGTAGTCCATCCGCGCCGCGATAACGCGCGCCGTGCCGGGAATCAGTTCCGCCGGCTGGCTGCGTTTGACCCCGTGTCCGGCCATGTAGCGCATCTCGCCATGAAAACCCGCCGCCAGCCAATCGAGCAGGCGCGCTTCGTGTTCGCCAAGGTCGATGTCGGTGATGCCGATCCGCTGGAACCCCAGTTCCCGCCCCCAGGTCTTGACGGCGGCGGCCAGTTCGGCGAGTTGGGCGGCGGTGAGGGCAACGGTCATGGCGACGGCTGGAATTGGTGCAAGGACGGGCGTATTGTGCCCTTCATCATCGCGGCCAAGGAGATTTCCCATGCGCGAATTACCTTTTGAATTGTACCGTGCCGTCCAGGTGCGGGAACTGGATCGTATCGCCATCGAGGAGCGCGGCATTCCCGGTTATACCCTGATGAGCCGGGCCGGCGAAGCGGCGTTCGAGTTGCTGCGCCAGCGCTGGCCGAACGCGCGCCGGATCGTGGTAGTTTGCGGCGGCGGCAACAACACGGGCGACGGTTACGTGGTGGCCCGACTGGCTCGCAAGACTGGCCTGGATGTCCAGGCGTTGACCCTTTCCAATCCAGACGCGCTGCGCGGTGACGCCTTGACCGCCTGGCAAGACGCCTGCGCCGCTGGCGTGCCGACGACAGCCTTCACCACTGCCGGTTTGGATGGCGCCGATCTACTGGTGGACGCCATCCTGGGCACTGGGCTAGAGCGAGACGTGAGCGGCGTCTGGCGCGAGGCCATCGAAGCCATGAACGCGCACCCCGCCGACCGCTTCGCCCTGGACATTCCCTCCGGCCTGCACGCCGACACCGGGGCGATCCTGGGCGCGGCGGTGCGCGCGGCGGTCACGATCACTTTCATCGGCCTCAAGCAGGGATTGTTCACCGGGCAGGGCCCCGCCTGTTGCGGCGATATCCATTTCACCGATCTGGAGGTACCGTCCGACATTTATCCAGCCCTGCATCCCGCCTGCTGGCGCTACGTCGGCGAGGATTTGCCGGCATTGCTTCCCCACCGCTCGCGCGGCGCCCACAAGGGTCATTTCGGTCATGTGCTGGTCATCGGCGGCGAACTGGGGATGGCCGGCGCGGCGCGAATGGCCGGCGAGGCCGCCGCCCGTTGCGGCGCGGGGCTGGTCAGCGTCGCCACCCGCGCTGTTCACGCCAGCTTGCAGGCGGCGGCCCGACCGGAACTGATGTTCCACGGCATCGAAACCCCCGATGCCCTGGAGCCGCTGTTGGACCGGGCGACGGTTGTCGCGGTGGGGCCGGGCCTGGGACGCGGCGACTGGGGTCGGGCGATGTTGCAAGCCGCGCTCGCCCGTGACCGGCCGCTGGTGGTGGACGCCGATGCGCTCAATCTACTGGCGGTCGAACCGGTCTTTCGCGACGACTGGATTCTGACCCCGCACGCCGGCGAGGCCGCCCACTTGCTGAAAATGACCCCCGTCCAAGTCGAAGCCGACCGTTTCGCCGCCGTCGAGGACCTGGCGCTGCGTTTCGGTGGCGTGGCCCTGCTCAAGGGCGCCGGCTCGCTGATCGCCAGCAAGGCGGATGGACTGGTGGCGCTGTGTCACGCCGGCAATCCGGGCATGGCCAGCGGCGGCATGGGCGACGTGCTGACCGGGGTCATCGCCGCGCTGCGGGCGCAGGGCCTGTCGCCGTTCGCGGCGGCCAAGGCGGGCGCGTATCTACACGGCCGGGCCGGTGATCTGGCGGCGCGAGCTAGCGGCGAGCGCGGCTTGCTGGCGACCGACCTGCTACCCTTCCTGCGGCAACTGGCGAATCCAAACTGAGTTATGCTGAATTTCATGCTCGATTCCGCCACCGCCACCGAACGGCTCGGCGCGCGGCTGGCGGCGGTTCTCAAGCCCGGCGGCGTGGTTTATTTACGTGGCGAGCTGGGCGCCGGCAAGACCACGCTGGCGCGTGGTCTGCTGCGTGCGCTCGGCCATCGCGGCGCGGTGAAAAGTCCCACCTACACCCTGGTGGAACCGTATCAGTTGGACGGTTGGCGGCTATTTCACTGGGATTTGTATCGGCTGACCGATCCCGGGGAACTGGAATTTCTGGGCTTGCGCGATCAACTGGACGGCGAGGCGGTGCTGCTGATCGAGTGGCCGGAGCGTGGCCAGGGTGAATTGCCAGCGGCGGATCTGGAAGTCACCCTCGACTACGTCGGCGAGGGACGGGGCTGCCGACTGGAAGCGCGCGCTCCAGCCGGCCAAGCCATGTTGGTCGGGTTGGCCGGCTCAGCGTAACCTTTCGCTGTCAAGGACTTGTCTTCTCACCCCCCATCTTCGCCCGCTCGCGGGCGAAGGGCAGGGATGAGTGCAAAGGGCCTCTCTCAATTGGTTACTGGTTGCTTGGGATCTTCGCCGCGATGCTTCCGTTCGGCCATGAACTGGTCGAACTCCGCTTGATCCCGCGCCCGGCGGAGTCGGTCGAGAAATTCCACGAACGCCTGCTGTTCCTCTTCCAGCCGACGTAGCGTTTCGCTGCGATACTCGTCAAAGGCCGTGTTGCCGCTGGAAGTCGACCGTCGCCAGTCGCAACACCCTCGGCCAGCGCTATGGAAAAATCGCCCGAAACCATGACGCCGAGGGTGGCTTGCGTTATCGAAATACCCGCATTTCATTCTTCCGCTCCAGATAAGATAAGCCAGAATGGCCAGGCCGAGAGGCCACCAGAACACCAGGCCGAGAACGATCAAGCCAGTCCAGGCCAGTTTGTCGACGGGATGGGGATGTGCCGCAAGAATCATAGGTCCTCCA
The DNA here is from genome assembly GCA_029624675.1 of Candidatus Contendibacter sp. GTDB lineage: Bacteria > Pseudomonadota > Gammaproteobacteria > Competibacterales > Competibacteraceae > Contendibacter. The sequence continues at coordinate 184,949 of JARSSP010000036.1, read as the reverse complement.
TGTAAATGTTAATCACATTAACAATGTTAGGCGCCCCAACCCCTTTATGTCAAGCGGTGACGAACCGTCAACGCTCCGCCGGGACGGCTTTACCGCCGCCGAGGCCCAGCCCGCGCAGATAGACCAGAATGCCGGCTTCCAACAAATCCTCCGGCGTCATGGGCAGCGGTTGCCGCGACCCTTCGCAGCAGTTCAGGAACAGCGATGCGATCCCATGCGCCAGGGACCAGATGTGGAGGGCAACCATTCGGGGCGGCGGTGGCTGATTTTTCGGGGTCTTAGCCCACAGGGTGTCCGCCGCGTTCATGAGCACGGCGAGAGCCCGTTCGCCGGCTTGGGCGAGGTCGGCGTCGGTTTCCGGGGGAAGCCCGGCTTCGAACATCGCGGCATAGTAGGCGGGCTGCTGTCGGGCGAACGCCAGATAAGCCCGGCCGCAGTTGACGAGCGCGCGGAGCGGCTCCGGTCGCCCGTCGCTCCAGGCTTGGACCAGATCGGCCTCGAATTGCCGAAAGCCACGGCGGGCGACTTCGGCAAGAAGAGCGTTGCGGTCGCGGAAATGTCGATAGGGGGCGGCTGGACTCACTCCAACCAGGCGGGCGACTTCGGCGAACGTAAAGTCGGCAGGGCCGCGTTCGGCGATCAAATCCAGCGCGGCTTCGATCAGCGCCTCACGCAAATTGCCATGGTGATAACGGTCGCGCCCGGTTCCCTGGCCGTGTTTGCACCAGATCATGGAAGGCTTGCCGACGAATAAGGTGGGTTAAGCGGGCCGACGGCGCGGCGACGCGGCTTCACACCGCCTGACTTTTCTCCTTCTGTTCTTCCAGATGCTTGCAGTCGATGCACAATTCCGCCGTGGGTCGCGCTTCCAGCCGCCGCAGGCCGATTTCCACGCCGCACGCTTCGCAGTAACCGTAGTCGTCGCTAGCCAGCCGGGCCAATGCCTTGTCGATCTTGTGCAGCAACTTGCGTTCCCGGTCCCGCGCTCGCAGCGCGATGGAAAATTCCTCTTCCTGGCTGGCGCGGTCGTTGGGATCGGGCAGATTCAACAGATCGTCCTGCATGTGATGAACGGTGCGTCGGCTTTCCTCCACCAGTTCCTGCTTCCAGGCCAGCAGGATGGCGCGAAAATGCGCCTTCTGCCGGTCGTTCATGTAATCCTCGTCCTGCTCGGCGCGGTAGGGCGCGACTTCCGCCAAAGCCTCGGTCATGGTCATCCACCTTTGGTTTTTTTAGAGTCATTGGGTCGAAACGACAAAAACGAACCGTCGGCGACCCTGCCAGGCGAGTGGCGCGCGACCGACGGCTGGCTTAACAGCATAAAACATTCGGGGGGAAATTTCCGCCAACTCTAACCGTGGCATTAGGGCAATCGCGCTATGTAGTGAGTTGACAGGAGGTGGATTGCTGGGGTAAGGGGACGCGATTGACCGGATGGAGAAACCGGATGCTGCCGCAACTGCTCGACCCGCGCCCGTCTTTTGCCAATCTGCCCGATCCACGTTGCGAGACGCGGAACAAGCTCCACAACCTCCAGGATATTCTGATGATTATCCTTTGCTTGGTTTCCACGATCTGCTGTTGCAGCCAATGGGGCGATAGCGGCCGAACCTGCACGGCCGGAGCCGCAGTTTTTTACGAGACCACCGTCCCAACAATTTATAAGATGTTCTCCGCTGATACCGTGTTCTGCGGGGCGTAGACTAGAACCACCAGGCCATCGTTGTTGATCGCCACGTCGTACTCGAACCCCACGAGGAATTCTAAAGAGGAGCCCTCCTTGATCGATCTACCATCTTCGCTGAGCTAGCCGCCGCGGTAGTACATCGCGCCGTCAACCGAAAGGTGCACTTGAACGCTCACGCCGGATTCGTTCATGTCAACCTTCGGGTTGGCGCTCAGAAAGCGAGCAGTTTCGGCGGAGCCGAACCACTTGATTTGTTGCCTGCCCTCGATCTCGTCGGCGTTGCCGAAGATCCGTCCAGGGAAGAACTTTGTCGTCTCGTGAAATTGTACGATCTGTCGGTGGAGTTGAGCGCCACGCTCAGACGTCTACCGTTGTCGAATTGTGGGCTCTTTTGCAGCCATTCGATCGAGTCACCGCTGAGCTGCCCGACCATCGACCAGAGAGAGTCGGCGACATTCGCCTAGTGCACCTCGACAAGGATCGAGGAGTTGTTGAGATCGACGGAGGTGCTGTTACCGGTCGTGTACAGAGTACCGGCGCCCTCTTTGTTCCAGACCGCCTCGTTGCCGTTGATCTGTCCCGTGCTGTAGAAGAGCGACTTGCCGCCGTTGTTCTACTGGTGCGTGCTGACCACTTCGCCTTGGTCGTTGATGCCCACCGAGGGGAAGGAACCAGTGTCGAATTTGCGCTCGTCGTGCCAGGTTACCGATGAATCATCAAGCTTGCCGACCCGAGCCCGCAACTCGGGCACAGGCGTCCAGATGCTGTTGGCGTAAACGAGGACCAGGTCGCCCTGGTTATTCATGGAAACCGCCGGGCTATGGCCACGGGCAATCGGCCCGACTGGGGCGGACCACTCAAGCGACGAGTCTAAGAGTGCGATTCTTTTCATTCCTTCTCCTTCACAGAACAAAGGGTATGGGGATAGGAAATCAAATAGTTATCGAGAAAAACCGCTCAAGTCCCCCGTTTCACGCCGTTAGTGTGTTTATTCTAATCCATGCCGTTACCATTGGAAGGGACGGTGGACCGGGGTGATGGCCCAACTGCTTGAACCGCCATAATCTGGAGGGCAACCAGCGGTTCGAAAAGCTTTTTGGGGTCCGCCACGGAGAATCAGCATAAGGGTTCGGAACGCCCGGAACGTGTTGTCACGGACGACCGTTCTTGGGGTTTGGCGCGGGAGTGGCAACCATGGCGTACCAACAACTGCGGAAATACATGCGCGAAACGCGCAAGGTGGAAGACACGCTGGCCTTGGCCAGCCAAATCTGGCTGGCCGGAATCGGCGCGCTGGCGCGGGCTCAACAGGAAGGTCACGATTTTTTCGACCAACTGGTGCAATGCGGCGAGGTTGTGGAAGCCATCGACGAGCAAGACGATGGCCTGCGCGAACTCAAGCGGCTAGCTCGGTTGGTGCTGGCTGGGGCCGGTTCCGGCGTGGAGGCGGCGAGCGCGCCCACGCCGGAGGAAATCCGCAGCCTGGCAGAAATGATCCAGAACTTTGACTTGCACCTGAACGAACTGGAAATGCGCTGAATCGGCGCCAAGTTGGTAACCCGACTGGCGGAATCCGCCGCCTGGGCGGTTTCCCACCGCTCGCCCCCTAGCCTTTCATGCCGCCCAGCAGAATCCCAGCGATGTAATATTTTTGCAATACCACGAACAGCAGCATCACCGGCAGTACGGTGAGCACCGAGCCGGCCATCATCAGCTCGGTATCCTGCACGTGTTCGCCCAGCAGGTTGGCCAGCGCCACCGGCAAGGTATGCTTCGAACTGTCGGTGAGCACGATCAGCGGCCACATGAAATCGTTCCAAGCGCCGAGAAAGGTGAAAATCGCCAGCGTCACCAGAATCGGCCGGCACAGCGGCAGGATCAGCGACCAGTAAATCCGAAATTCACCGGCTCCGTCCATCCGCGCCGCATCCAGCAGGCTATCGGGAATCGCCAGTAGATATTGCCGAATCAGGAAGATACCGAAGATACTGGCCATGCCAGGGATGATCACGCCCCAGTAGGTGTTGATCAGCCCGAATTGTTTGAGCAGCAGAAACAGCGGCAACATCGCCACCTGGGCGGGGATCACCATCGCCGCCAGCAAACCCTGGAACAAGCGGTCGCGGTAACGGAAACGGAATTTGGCGAAGGCATAGCCGGCCATTGAGTTGATGAACAGCGCGATGACGGTCACCGCGCTGGCCAGCAGAGCGCTGTTGAACAGGTAGCGACCTAGATCGAGGCGGGTGAACAAGGCCGCGTAATGCTCAAAGGTCACCATGCTCGGCCACAGGCGCGGCGGATAGTGATTGGCTTCGCCAGCGGGCATCAGCGACGCCGCTAGCATCCACCACAGCGGCAGCAGGGCCAACACCGCGCCCACCGCCAGCGCGCCGTGCGCCAGCAGGGCGGGAAGCAGGCGATGCAACCGTCGATTCATGGTGATTCCCGCCCCCTCAACTTCAGTTGCAAGACGGTCCCGACCAGGATCAGCGCGAACAGCACGAACGCCGTCGCCGAGGCGTAACCCATGTTCCACCAGCGAAAGCCTTCCTCGTACATCAGCAGGACCACGCTGAGCGTGCGGTTGGCCGGACCGCCCTGGGTCATCACATACGGTTCGGCGAACACCTGGAAATAACCGATCATGGTCATCAGGGCCACGAACAGGAAGGTCGGCCCCAGCAGCGGCAGGGTGATATGGCGGAATCGCCGCCGGGCATTGGCTCCATCGATCCGCGCCGCCTCGTAAAGTTGCGGGGGGATGTTTTGCAGGCCGGCGATGAAGATGATCATGTTGAAGCCGAAATTCTTCCACACCGCCATCAGGATGATCGCCGGCATCGCCCAGTCTGGATCGCCCAGCCAGTCGATGGGATCGATGCCCAACAGACTCAGGCCGTAATTCAACAGCCCATGGCGCGGATGGTAGAGATAGCGCCATACCACCGCCACCGCCACCAGGGTGGTGACCACCGGCAGAAAGAACGCGGTGCGGAAGAAGCCCGAAAAACGGGTCAGGCGGGCGTTCACCAACAGCGCGGCGCCAAGCGATATCGCCACCGACAACGGTCCGCCCACCAGCATGAAGTAAAGGGTGTTGCCGAGCGCGGTCCAGAACAGCGGGCTTTGCAGCAGTTGCAGATAGTTGGCGAAACCGACGAAACGTAGCCGGTTCAAGTCGCCCAGTGCGTAGACGTCGAAATCGGTGAAGCTCAACAACAGCGCCGCCAGCACCGGCAGGAAGAAAAATATCGCAATCAGCAGCAGGGCCGGGGCGAGAAAAATGCCAGCGCTTAGAGTGGCATGGCGTTGGTGGCCGGTCACGGCTGCAACCCCCGACTCAGCAACCAGCGCCGCTTTTCCAGAATCCGGTCCACGTCCCGATCCAGAGCCGCCAGCGCCTCGTCCGCGCTGACCTGCCGGCGAATAGCCCGCTCGGCGTGATAGGCCAGTTTGTTGGCGATGCGTTCCCATTCGGGAATCGCGGGCGTGGCCCGGACCTGTTGTAACTGGCGCCGGAACGCCTGGGCGTAACGGTTGCCGGCCAGGGCCGGATCGGCCCAAGCCGACTGGCGGGCTGGTAGATCACCGGTCAGTTGATAAAACCGGGCCTGCTGCTCCGGCTCGGCCAGAAATTCCAGCAGTTTCCAAGCCGCTTCCCGGCGCGGCGAGGTTCGGCTGAGCGCCAGGCTGGCGCCGCCGGCCAGCGACGGGCCAGGTCCGCCGTCAAAACCGGGCAGCGGCGCGGTGTTCCAGTGGGGCTGCACCGCCGCCGGCAACCGCCGCCCGAATTCGCCGATGTTCCACGGCCCGCTGACGTAAACCGCGAACGCACCATTAGCGAATTCCTGATAGAGATTGGCCATTTGGTGATTGCCCACCGGCGGAGCCAGTTTCCGCTCGAACAGACTGAGATAAAAGTTGAACGCCTCGCGGAAACGCGGCTCCTGGAAATTGCCGTATTGATCATGGTCACGCAGCAGTGTTGCCTCACGTTGCAGGGCTAGGATCACCGGCAACTGCCATTCATTGATTGGGAGCAAAATGGCATAGTGTTCCGAACCCGCCCGCGCCTTGAGCTGGATCATGGCCCGTACCCACTCCTCCCAAGTCGGGGGCAATTCGGCGAAGCCGGCGGCGGCCAGCAAATCGGTGCGATAGAACAACAGCCGAGTATCCACGTACCACGGCAGGGCATAGGTTCGCCCGTCCAGTCGGTTGGTGGCGAGGATGCCGGGAAAGTAGTCGGCCAGCGCGTCCACTGGCCAGGCTTGCAACCGCGCATCCAGAGGTTCGATGGCGCGCAGGGCGACGAATTCGGGAATCCAGGTATTGCCGAGTTGGAACAAATCCGGCATGGCGTCGCCAGCATAGGCGGTCAACAGCTTTTCGTGGGCCGCGCTCCAGGGAATTTGTTGCACCCGCACCCGCAGGCCGGGGTGACGACGCTCGAATTCCGGCAACAGCGCCTTGACCTGCTCGCCCTCTTGGCCCATCGCCCAAAACTCGACTATGACGGTCTGGTTGGCGGGAGAGCCGCAGTTGGACAATCCTAGGATGAACAGGGTAGCGAGCAACAGGCGAATGGGCGGTGACATGTGAGATAGTGTAACCACAATCGGGGCGGCTCGGATCAGCGCCTTGAAATCGCCCTCCATTGTTCCCATTTAATTTAATTAGATTCCCCAACCATTCCGTTAGTCCACGAGGTGCGTCATGCCGATTTACGAGTACCGTTGTCAGTCCTGCGACCATGAACTGGAAGCATTGCAGAAGCTGAGCGAGCCCGAACTCAGCGACTGCCCGAGTTGCGGTCAGCCGAAATTAAAGAAACTGATTTCAGCGGTGGGATTCCGGCTCAAGGGCAGCGGTTGGTACGAGACCGACTTCAAGAGCGGGGGCAGGAAGAATGTCGTCGAGACCGACAGCACCCCAGCCAAGGAGAGCCAATCCACCCCCACCTGCGATGGGGCCGGCGGGTGTGGAGCCTGCGCCACGTCAGCAGCGACCACGGGTTAAATTTGACGATGCCGATCTCCCCGCCGCCATGGTGGGGATTCCGATCCAGCGGTCAAGAACCGCGATCTTGGTTCCCTATGAGAAGAATTAAAAGTAAAAACATATAGTTGGTTTCATTTTTAAGGTTTGCCAGACTAAAATCAGGTTTTGCGCCCCCTTTAAATCAGGTTTTCCCTGATGCCTTTGCCTAACCTTGATTGTATAGGCTGCCCACCGTTTCGATCTCCACAGGCTGGATTAAAGTACTAATGTTATTTAGAAGGTTGCCCAATGGTTATGGTCGGATACCCCAGCCCGGCCGGTCTACAAGGGCTGTCGAACAACCCCTTAACGAGATCACGATCAGGTTCACATCCCCCACGCGACAGGTTCCGTGGAATCGGTCGAAAAACCGGGAATTTTGGTCTATACTCACAAAATTGTAACAATCGCTTAGGCGGCATGGCGGTATCCTTTCGCCGTTCCCACGTTTCGCCTTGGACCGGCCTTGAGGGATTTTTCGATGCAATCGATTGATATCATATAAATAAAATAAATCCACCAGCCTGTGGAGAAACAAAATGAGCGATGGGAAGACTTTCGCGGTCGCCGTCATTGGAATTCCCGAGAATGAGCGAAATGTTCTGCGGAACATCTTCAAACTCTCGTTGTATCGCGCTTACACCTATACGCTGGTTTCGGTCGATGAACCCAGCCAAATCATGATGGTGGACGCGGATGACCCCAATGCCTTGGCGGAGTGGCGCGCCTGGCGCGGCGGCGACGCGAGCCAATCCCCAACGTCCAAACGTGGTGGCGCGCCTTCGACAATTCCAACCGCGCTGGTTACCAAGGAAGCGCCCACAAACAGCACAACTTATTACATTCGTCGGCCCTTCATCGCTACCCGCGTGCTCGGTGTGTTGGATCAGGTCGCGGCCCAAGCGCCTAGCACCGCTCCAGAGCGGACTATCGGTGAATCGACACCTGTGTCGGTCCAAGTCGAAGAGCCGCCCGCGCCAACGGCCTTGGTGGTGGATGACAGCAGCACGATCAGAAAACAGATGGAGCTGGAATTGAAGTTGCTTGGGGTTCAGGTCGACGCGGTCGAATCCGGTGAACAGGCGTTTGAGGCGCTGGCCCGGAAAAATTATGACCTGATTTTTCTGGATGTGGTATTGCCTGGCGCCGATGGCTATCAAATCTGCAAGACGATCAAGAAGGACAAGGTCAGGAGAAAAATACCCGTCATCATGTTGACTAGTAAATCATCGCCTTTTGACCGGGTTAAGGGTGCCCTAGCGGGGTGTGACACTTATCTGACCAAACCCGCCAAGCAATCCGTTTTCCAGAAAACTGTCAAGAAGTATTTGAAACTTCCATAACCCGCCACTAGGCGGAATTTACAGTGCGTGCGCCGGGCTTGAATGATGAACGGCGCGGCTTTTTCAAGAGGAGATATTCATGCCCCCGCGAAAAGTTCTCGTGGTTGATGATTCCCCCACCGAGCTGGCCAATATTAAGAGTATCGTGACCGAGGCCGGCTGTGTCGTGATCACCGCGACTAATGGTAAGGAAGCGGTCGATAAGGCCAAGGCGGAAAAACCCGATTTGATCTTCATGGATATCATCATGCCGGACATGGATGGTTACGCCGCCTGCCGGTTGCTGGGTAATGAAACCGCCACCAAGGACATCCCGGTCGTGTTCGTCACCAGCAAGAAGCAGAAGGCGGATCGCCTCTGGGCGCAGATGCAAGGTGGCAAAGCGTTCGTCACGAAGCCCTACTCGCCCGACGCCATCATCGACCAATTGAAGGCGTTTTCGTAAAACCACCCATGGCTTTCAACGACCATGAATGACAAGACCGCGAGGGTTGCCCGGCGCTGGCTCAATCCCAGCGCGGCGCTGAGTCGCTTCAAACCGCCAAGCAGCGTCGTGACCGGGATCGCCTCGGTCGAACAGCAGCGCGCGCGATACGGTTTCCGGGTCGGTGGCCTTAGCTTGCTGGTCAACCAGGACACGGTCAGCGAGGTTTTGGAGCAGACGTCGATCTATCCGCTGCCCAATGTACCACCATGGATGTTGGGGCTAATCAATCTGCGCGGCAATCTGGCGCCGGTGTTCGACGTGAAACGGTTCCTGGATATGGAAGACAGCGCCGCCGATCAGGAAAAACGTCGGCTATTGGTTTTTGACCAGGGCGACAAATCGGTCGGGATATTGATTGACGGGTTGCCCCGACTGGTGGCTATCGGCCACGCCCTCCCCCGGTTACCACCCTTGCCAACCCCCTTGCGAACTCATGTCACCAAGGCCTATACGCAGGATGAGATTGTATGGCTGGAATTCGATCATCAGGGGTTTTTTCGGGCGCTGGGTGGACATATGGCTGGCATGGATTGATCGTCGTTGTACCCAAGGGATGAATGATTACCCTTTTCTTCCTTGAAAATGCGTTAGGAAAGATTTTTAAGGAGAGCTAAGCGGCTACAAAAAAACTACAACGCTGACAAGATTGATTTGATAATAGATAACCCCAAAGGAGATAACGCGTATGCGTGCACGACATGATTCCAATGGCGCCACCGAAAGAGCGGTGGGTTGGCGATGGCTCAAAAATAAAATGGCGCTGGGGTTGTTGCTGGGGCTGTGCGCGGTCACGCCTTGGAGTTGGGCCGAGGATCCAGGCGTCACCGACAAAACCATCCGCATCGGAGCTACCATCCCCCTGTCAGGAGATTACAAGGTATACGGTCTCCTGCAGAAACAAGCAATCGAAGCGGCGCTCGCTGGCCAAACGGTGCAGAAACGCTCCATCGAACTCGTTGTCATCAACGATCTCTATGATCCAGCCAAAACCGTCGATGCCGCCAAAAAGCTGATTGGGCAGGGTATTTTTGCGATGGTGCATAGTTTTGGCTCACCAACCACCCGAGCCGTGCTGCCGGTGCTGGCCGAAAACAAGGTGCCGGCGTTCGGGTTCTACACGGGCGCGGCCTTCACGGGACCGGGCGATGTGCTGAATTTCCGCGCCAGTTACGTCAAGGAAGTAGAGACCGTGGTCGACGCGGCGCTGGCGGCGGGCTTCAAACCGACCGAGATATGCGCCTACGTCCAAAACGACGCTTACGGAATGGGAGGCGTCAAGGGGCTCCGCGCGGCTCTGGCCAAGCAGCCTGGTACCGAGTCGATCGTCGCTAGGGTGGATCATATCCTGAATCTGTCGGGGGATAATCCCGAGCGCAACGGCATCGGCCCGGTCGGCGTTTATCAGCGAGACACCACCAGCGCGCGCGAGGGCTATCAATCGTTGAAGAAATGGGAGGCTGACAGCGGCAATCGCTGCCGACTGGTGGTGACCATGGCGGTCTACGATCCGGCGGTCGCCTTCATGGCGTATGCCCGCTACAAGGGCGAAACCTGGATTTTCAGTTCGCCGTCCCCAGCAGCCGGCAATCAACTGCAACAGATGCTTAAGGATCAGAACATCGTGGGCAAGGTGATCGCCACCCAGATCGTTCCGTCTCCCAACTCGTCGCTGCCGGTGGTGGTGGAAGCGCGCAAGGCGCTGGGCAGCGACTTGAATTATGTATCGCTCGAAAGCTATATCGTCGGCAAACTGTTCGTGACGATCATGCAAGCGATCGAGGGGCCGTTGACCCGGGAGAATTTCCTGAAGGCCGCGCGCCGCCAGCCCTACGACATCGGCGGCGTCAAGGTGGATTTCACCACCGACAACCAGGGTTCCGATTTCGTGCTGATCACCGTGCTGCGCGACGGTCAGTTCGTCATCGTCACTCCACAGGAACTGGCGGGACTGTTTAAGTAACGGTTTCAATCGGACAGGCACAGCAGGGAACAGCGTCGGACACAGGAGCCGTCACTGAAATAGCCGGGAATCCATGAACCGGCCAAGTGAGGCGGGATTCAATCACCTGAGGAGGTAAAAGCCGTTATGGGCGGTCAAAAAATCAACGCGCGGTTAACCATTACGATTGTCGTGCAACTTGTGGTTCTGGTGGCGATCGGGTTGACCGCCTATTTAGGCATGAATCGTGTCGGCGGCGCTGTCGTCCAGGTCGGTCAATCCGTGACCGAGCAAGCTAGCCTAGGCCGACTGGGCGAAATTCTTCGCGCCGATGTGCTGGCCATGGTCAACAATGTGGCGCGCGGCACTGCCACCTGGGAGCGGGGGAGCACCACGCTGCCGGCGGCCAAGACAAGCTTTCAGAACAGTTGGCGGGCGTACCTCGACTCCTTGAGCGCGGGTGATCGGGCGCAATGGGAAACTACCTTCAAGACTCCCATGGACAGCGTCAACGATGTCTTCGCCGAGCTAGAAAAATTGCTGGCCGCGCGGGATCGCGGCCAGTTGAATCTGTTCATCGGTAATGATCTCGATGTGCTGATCAATCCTTTTTTCAAAACCCTGCAGGCGAGCACGGCGCAAGCCGAGGAACACGCCGCGCAGAACACGAAAGCCGCGAGGAACACCATCAATGTTTTCACGGTCGCGATTGCGGTAATGGTCTTGCTGGGTTTCGTGATTACCTTCGGTCTGGGCACCGCCACCTATCGGGCCATCGTGAATCCGCTCAACCAGATCATGGCGACCGTGAAGCAAATCGGCGAAGGCAACTACGAGTCGCGCACCAACCTGACCGGCGGCGATGAGCTGTCGGAACTGGGCCAGGCGTTCGACCAGGTGCTGGGCGAGCGGGTGAGCACGCTGGTGCAAGCGGAGCAGGAAAACGAGCAACTCAACGACTCCATCATCAATCTGCTGCAAGCGGTGTCCCAGCTTAGCCAGAGAGACCTGACCGTCAAGGTGCCGGTCACCGAGGACGTAACCGGTCCGGTGGCTGACGCGCTGAATCTGCTGACCGCCGAGACCGCCGTCGTGTTGCAGGGCGTGACCCAAATCTCCGAGCAGGTGGCGACCGCCTCCGACACAGTGAAGACGCAGGCCGACACCGTGATCGCCGTGGCCGAAAACGAACGCCAGGCGGTGGAGCAGACCGCCGCCGATCTGACCGCCGCGGCCGAGACCATGCGGCAGATCGCCGACCTGGCGCAAACCTGCAACGCCGCCGCCGAAACCGCGATCAAGACCACCCAAACGGCGTTGCAGACGGTGACCAGCACGGTGAGCGGCATCAACAGCACCCGCGACACCATCCGCGAGACGGAAAAGCGCATCAAGCGCCTGGGCGAGCGTTCCCAGGAAATCAGCGGGGTGGTGAACCTGATCAACACCATCGCCGAGCGTACCCACATCCTGGCGCTGAACGCCAGCATGCACGCGGCCTCGGCCGGCGAGGCGGGCCGTGGGTTCGCGGTGGTGGCGGGCGAAGTGCAGCGCCTGGCCGAGAATGCCCGCGAGGCCACTTCACAAATCGCCACCCTGGTCAGCAACATCCAGATCGAGACGGCGGACACGGTGAACGCCATGAACGCCGCCATCAGCCAGGTCGTGGACGGCAGCCGACTGGCGGAGCAGGCTGGCGACCAGATGAAGCGAACCCAGGAAACCACCGCCGAGTTGGTGGCCGCCGTGCAACAGATTGCGTCTCGTTCGCAGGAACAGGCGCGCGTCAGCAGTGAGTTGCTGAACCGCGCCCAACAGATTCAGGAAAGCACCCGCCAGACCAGCCAACAGTTGCAGGAGCAAACGATCCAGACCACCAATCTGGTGGAATACGCCAGGGGTCTGCTGGATTCGGTGCGCGTGTTCCGGCTGCCGGCATAAGCGGAGATGCATCCGTCGTCATGGCCACCATCACAGGGTTACTGCCGCCCGCGAGAGGGGTTTAGCCGCCATGCTCATATCGGAAGAACAGGTTGCGGCGCTGGAAGCACAGGTCGCCGAACTGCTCGGCCTTTTGGAGTTGCTTGACGAGGAGGGCGTTGCCGAAGGCGTCCGCCGGTACGCCGAACAGGTAGGGTATATTAGTGGGACGGCCGACAATGCCGGGCTTCCGGGATTACGGGAAACTTGCCGGTTGTTCCAAGACCATCTGGCGGACTTGAGCGGCGGTGGCCGCGATCTGAGCGATGCCGAGCGAGAGCGGTTGGAGGAATGGCCGATTCTGGTCATCGGCTACTTGGGTGACCCAGCCGATCCAGCAGTTAGCGAACCGTTGGTCGATCATTTGTCCAGCCCAATCTGGAGCGCCCCGCTGACGACGGAACAAGCCAGGGCGTTACGCGCCTTGTTGGCTGGCGAAACGCTGGCGACCGAATCGGAACCAGCGCCGCTGGCGGAAATCGGGGCAGGGAAACCAGTTGGCGCCACAGTGGAAACGGTGGAAAAAACATCGCCCATCGAAGCGGTCGAACCCGCCCCGTCAACACCGGCGCCACAGCCAGCAATGGTCGAAGCGACGGAGCCTATACTAGTCGAACCCGAATCCACCACGCCGTTCGTCATCGGAATTTCCACCGACGCTAGCGTATCCGAACGGCTGCCCGAAGCCGAGGCGATAGCGACGGCCGAAACCGAACCCGAGGTGGGCATCGCGGCCGAAGCCGAAGCCGAAGCCGCAACCGAAGCCGAGGTGGGGGTTCAAGCCCAAGCCGAAACCGAAGCCGAGGTTGAAGCTCAAACCGGCGTTGAAGCTAAAGCTGAAGCTGAAACTGAAGTTGAATCTGAAGCGGTCACGGGGATGGAACCCGCCGCGTTACTGGAATGGGCGGAAACCGAAGCGGCAGCCGAGGTGGAGGAGCTGGAAACCGAAGCGGCAGCCGAGGCGGAGGAGCTGGAAATCGAAGCGGCGGCCGAGACGGAGGAGCTGGAAATCGAAGCGGCGGCCGAGGCGGAGGAATGGATGTCGGGCGGCGACGAAGAGGACGAAGAACCTACTGAAACAGTCGGATTGGATGAAGCCCGCCAGGAGTTGCTGGATATCCTCAGCGCGGAAATTGCTCAAATCGTCGAAACTTCCGACGAGGTTCTAACTCTCGTCACGGCCGCCGACAGCGCGCCCGCTGTCCGGCGCGAGGTATTATCCGATTATGCCGAGCGCCTGGAACGGCTGGGGGAGGCCTCGGCCTCCATTGGCTTGGCCGGTTTACAACAGGTTTGCGTCGGCTTGCAAGCCAATCTGAACCAACTGGCCGCTCAGGACAGCCCGCTCAACGCGGAACAGCGGTGGGTGGTGGAAACCTGGCCTGTCCTGGCGCTTGACTATCTGCAGACGCTGGACGACCGCGCGGTTTGCACAGCCCTGGCACACCATCTCCAGGATACTCACTGGCCGCAACCGTTGGTGACCTCGGCGGCGGCTCCGCTCGTCGACCTGCTGGTCGCGCCGAAACTGGTGGCCGAGGAAGCCGAAGCGGAAGCCCGACCCCGGCAAGCCCAGCCCGAGGATGTATCGCTAGCGCTGCCAGCCGATGTCAATCAGGAATTGCTGGATGGCTTGCTTCAGGAATTGCCTCACCAGGCCGCCGAGTTCTCCGCCGCCATCCAACGCCTGGCCGTCGGCGATGGCCAGGTCAACGACGTGGATGTGGCGCGGCGCATCGCCCATACCCTGAAAGGCGCCGGCAATACCGTTGGGGTGCGCGGCATCGCCACGCTAACCCACCATGTCGAGGACATTCTACAGGCGCTCGCCAAGCATGGCGCGTTACCCAACCGACCGCTGGCCGAAACCCTGTTGAACGCGGCCGACTGTCTGGAAGCCATGAGCGAGGCGCTGCTTGGCATCAGCGCGCCGCCGTCGCAAGCCCCCGCCGTGCTGCAAGAGGTGCTGGACTGGGCCAACCGGATCGACCGGACGGGGATACCGACCGACGATGCAGCGCCGTTGCCGGCCGTGCCCCGACCATGGCCGGCCGAACCGACCGAACCGGAGCCAGCGGCGCCGCAACCGACAGCGGCGCCCGAGGCGACCCTGCGCATTCCCGCCCATTTGGTCGACGATGTATTGCGGCTGGTGGGCGAGAGCATCATTCTCACCGGTCAAGTTCAAGAGCGGATTCGCAAGACGGTCACGCAAACCCGGGCGGTGATGGCGCAAAACCGCCTGTTCCAGCAACTGACCGCCGAACTGGAGCAACTGGTCGATATCCGCAATGTGTCGTCGCCACTCTCCAAATCCATCCAGCGCGGTGATTTCGATCCGCTGGAGTTGGAGCAGTACAACGAACTCAACACCGTCACCCATCGCCTGGTCGAGGCGGCCACCGACACTCGCGAACTGGGCCGCGCCATCGAGGAGAATCTGGCGGCGCTGGACACCTTGCTGGTGGATCAAGGTCGCCTGCATCGGGACAATCAGGAAGCGGTGTTGCGTACCCGTATGGTGCCGATCCAGACGGTGACGCCGCGCTTGCAACGCGGCGTGCGGCAGACCTGCCGGTTGGTGGACAAGGAAGCGGAATTGACGGTGCGTGGCGCCGGCACGCTGATGGATAGCAACATCTTGAACGACATGGTCGATCCACTGATGCACATCCTGCGCAACGCGGTGGATCATGGGATCGAATCCCCGGCCCAGCGCAAGCGCCTGGGCAAGCCGCCGGTCGGGCGGATCGAACTCAGCTTCGGACGCGAGGGGAACAACATCGTCGTGCGTTGCCAGGACGATGGCGCCGGACTGGATTTGGCGACGATTCGCCAGACGGCGATCGCGCGCGGTCTACTCGCCGCCGACCAACTGCTATCAGACGATGAGTTGATCCGGTTGATCTTATTGCCGGGCTTTTCCACCCGCGACGAAGCGACTCAAACCTCGGGGCGCGGCATTGGCATGGATATGGTCTACACCCGACTGTTGGCTATGAAGGGTTCGCTGCGCATCCAGACCCAGGCGGGTCAGGGCTGTCTGATGGAGTTGCGGTTGCCGGTCACCTTGATCTCCACCCACGCGTTGCTGGTGCGCCTGCGTGATCAGATGGTGGCCCTGTCCGACCGCGGCATCGAGCAGATTCTGTATTCCGGTATTGGCACGATTCAGAAACTGGGCAAGATCACCACCTATCAGATGGGCGACGAGATCTACGAACTGATCTCCCTGGACGCGCTGCTTAACCTGCCGCCGGATCACCGCGCGCGGAGCCGATCCGCGCCATCGGTGCTGCTGGTGCGAGAGGATACCGGCGCCGTTCGCGCCGTGCTGGCGCAGGAAATCATCGATAGCCGCGATCTGGTGGTCAAGAACCTGGGTCAGTACATTCCCAGGCTCAGCGGTATCGTGGGTGCCACCATCCTGGGCGATGGCAGCGTGGCGCCGGTGCTGGATTTGCCGGAACTTCTGCGCGCCCCGACCGCCGGCCAACCCGCGTTGGCCGCCGCCCGCGCGGCGCCGCCGGCCGCGACCGCCCCTCACCGCCTTTTTGTGCTGGCGGTGGACGACTCGTTGAGCGCCCGTCGCTCGTTGGCGCAGTTCGCGCAGGACGCCGGTTTTGAGGTGCGCACCGCGCGCGATGGTCTGGAAGCGATCGAGATCATCAACGGCAAGCGTCCGGATCTGGTGCTGGCCGATTTGGAGATGCCGCGCATGAACGGTCTGGAATTGACCGCGCACCTGCGAGCCAATCAGGCCACCCATGAGTTGCCCGTCATCATGATCACCTCGCGCTCCACCGAGAAGCATCGGCGTGAGGCTGAAACAACCGGGGTCAATGTTTACCTGACCAAGCCGTTCCTGGAAGACGAACTGCTCGGTCACATCCACCAGTTGTTGCGGCGCGCATGAACCGACCCTCGCAAGTAACGGCCCTGGCCGATCTTCAGGCGATCCGGGCGTTCGCCGTATTGACCCTGGACGGGCGCAAATGGCTCCTGCCGCAAGCGGAAATCCAGGCGCTGGAGTCGCTGCTGGATATTGATCGCGAGGTGCGAATTCCGCGCAGCATCGGAGCGGTGGGGTTTGCGGGCGAGTGGTGGCCAGTGTACTGTTTGTCCGGCGAATTGCGGATTTTATCGGACCCGCCGGACAATCGCCGAGCCTGCCCGCTGCTGGACAACGGCGCCGATCGCTTCGGCCTGATCTGCGATCAAGTGGAAGCATTGACGGTGACGCCCCGCTTGCTGGCCCTGCCGGCCTGCATGACCCTGCCGGATTCTCCGATTCAGGCGCTGGCCCTGCTGAACGACGAACTGGGTTGCGTGACCACCACCGAGCGTCTGGCGGCCCTGATCGCCGCCGCCTTGGAGAATGCCGATGGCTGAAAGCGCCGCCTGGGTGCTGGCCTTGGATCACCAACTGCGCGCCGCCGTGGGCGAGCGCGAACTGGCGCATCTGATCGAGGCGCCGATCCTGCTGGATGTTCCGCGCAGTCCACCCTATTGCCGGCAGGTATTGGTCTGGAACGACACCGTGTTGCCGGCGATGGATTTGGCGGCCTGGTTGCGAGGGCAGTTGACGCAACGCCAGGAGCCGCTGGCCGGAGTATTCGCCTATCAGACGCGACCGGGAGCGGACCCCGAGTATGGCGCGTTACTGCTCTCCGCCATCCCAACGCGGACCCGCGTCGACGACGACCAGGTCTGCGCTCTACCCAAGCAACCCCGCCGCTGGCAGACTCTGGCGATTTCCTGTTTCCAACAAGGCGACCAGCCGATTCCCATTCTGGATCTGCCGCATATTTTCAGCGGTGGTTTGCTGTGAAACCCCAATGAAGACCACCGCCTTCAGGGCGGTGGTCTTCATTGAGAGCCGGCATAAGGATCCACGCGCAACCGCTGGCCGCCACGGTTGCGGCCCGCCGTTTGAATCCGTAACATTCCCGCCCTTGAAATCGGCGGTTCCCGACGCGCCAGACTTTGCGTTTTCTTGGGATTTCGCCCCGCAAAACGGAAACCGGACACCATGCGCAGCCATTATTGCGGCCAGGTCACCGAGACCTTGCTGGATCAAGACGTCACCCTTTGCGGTTGGGTGCATCGCCGCCGCGATCATGGCGGTGTGATCTTCGTCGACCTGCGCGACCGCGAGGGCCTGGTGCAAGCAGTGATCGACCCCGATACCCCGGATGCCTTCGCCAACGCCGAACGAGTCCGCAACGAATATGTCCTGCGGATGACGGGTCGGGTGCGCCGACGGCCCGAGGGCACCGAGAATCCCAACCTGGCCACCGGCGCGGTGGAGGTGCTGGTCCGCGAGCTGGAAATTCTCAACCGGTCCGAGCCACTGCCGTTCCAACTGGACGATTCGGACACCTCCGAGGAAGTGCGCCTACGTTACCGCTATCTCGATCTGCGTCGACCGGAGATGCAGGAACGGCTGCGATTGCGCACCCGCGTGATCAGCGTGCTGCGCCAGTTTTTGGAGCAGCATGGCTTCATGGACATCGAAACCCCGATGCTGACCAAGGCCACGCCGGAAGGCGCCCGCGATTATCTGGTGCCCAGCCGCACCCATCCGGGCAGCTTTTTCGCCCTGCCGCAGTCGCCCCAGTTGTTCAAGCAACTGCTGATGATGGCGGGCCTGGACCGCTACTATCAGGTGGTGCGCTGCTTCCGCGACGAAGACCTGCGCGCCGACCGCCAGCCGGAGTTCACCCAGCTCGATATCGAAACCTCGTTCATGGATGAGCAGGCCATTACCGACCTGATGGAAGAAATGATCCGGCAAATGTTCAAGGCCGTCCTGGACGTGGATTTGCCCAACCCGTTTCCCCGGATGCCTTACGACACCGCGATGCGGCGCTACGGCTCCGACAAGCCGGATTTGCGCATCCCGCTGGAACTGACCGAGCTGTCGGATCTAATGGCCGACGTGGAATTCAAGGTCTTCTCCGGTCCCGCCAGCGATCCCAACGGCCGGGTGGCGGCATTGCGAGTGCCGAACGGTGGCAAGCTGAGCCGGCGCGAGATCGATCTTTACACCGAGTTTGTCGGTCGCTACGGCGCGAAGGGACTGGCCTACATCAAGGTCAACGATGTTACCGCTGGTCGCGAGGGGTTGCAGGCTCCCATCGTGAAATTCCTGCCCGACGAGACCCTGGCCAAGGTGCTGACCCGCACTGGGGCGGAAAATGGCGACCTGATCTTCTTCGGCGCGGACTCGGCCAAGGTGGTCAACGACGCGCTGGGCGCGTTGCGGATCAAGCTCGGTCACGATCTCGGCCTGGTGCATGGCGCGTGGGCGCCGCTGTGGGTGGTCAATTTCCCGATGTTCGAATGGGACGGGCAGGGACAGTGCTGGAACGCCCTGCACCACCCCTTCACCGCGCCGCGTACCGACGATCCCGCCGAGGTGCGCGCCCATCCCGAACATTGCCTGTCGCGAGCCTACGACATGGTGCTGAACGGCACCGAAATCGGCGGCGGCTCGGTGCGTATCCACCGCCAGGAGATGCAGAACACGGTGTTCGAACTGCTGGGCATCGGTCCCGAGGAAGCGCGGGCCAAGTTCGGTTTTCTGCTGGATGCCTTGAAGTTCGGCTGCCCGCCGCACGGCGGCCTGGCCTTTGGTCTGGACCGGCTGGTGATGCTGATGGCGGGGGCCGGTTCCATCCGCGAGGTGATGGCCTTCCCCAAGACCCAGAGCGCCGCCTGCCTGCTGACTCAGGCCCCGGCTCCCGTCACCGAGGCGCAGTTGCGCGATCTCAACATCCGCCTGCGCCGCACGCCCTGAAGGCGGAGGCGGTTGGAAACACAACCGTCACCCCCGCCCCCTGTTCCGCCAGTGGACGAGGGGAGATCGCCATCCTGGAAACGCCCGGAATCGGTGCTGGTGGTGGTGTACACGGCGGCCGGCGAGGTGCTGGTGCTGCGCCGCCGTCACCCGCCCGATTTTTGGCAGTCGGTCACCGGCAGCCTGCGCTGGGATGAAACCGACCCGCTGGACGCCGCGCGCCGGGAGTTGCGTGAGGAAACCGGCCTGGGCGACGAAGCGAAAATCGTCGCCTGCGGCGTGGTCAACCGCTTTCCGATCCTGCCGCCCTGGCGGCATCGCTATGCCCCGAACGTTACGGAGAATGTCGAGCACGTCTTCCGGGTCCTGCTGCCGGAATGGCGGCGGGTGGCGCTCAATCCCACCGAACATGGCGAATACGAATGGCTGCCACGGGCCGCCGCCGCCATTCGAGTCACGTCCCACACCAACCGGGACGCTATCCTGAGCCTGCCATGAAAGCGCTGTTCGCCCGTTACGCGGGGCCATGCATCGGCTTGGCATTGTTTATCGCCGCACTGTGGGTACTGCACCATGCGCTAGCCGTGCACGGCTACCAGGACGTCATCACCGCCTTGAAGCGGCAACCAGGTTCGCGGCTAGCAGCCGCCTGCCTGTGCACCATCCTGAGCTATCTGATCACCACCGGCTATGACTGGTTGGCGCTGCGCTACATTCGCCATCCCTTACCTTGGCCCAAGGTGGGTTTCGCCGCTCTGATCAGTTACGCCATCAGCAATTCAGTTGGACTTTCGGTCCTGACCTCCAGTTCGCTACGTTATCGACTGTATTCAAGCTGGGGCCTGACGGCGGTGGACATCGCCCGGATCGTCCTATTCACCACCCTGACCTTTTGGCTGGGCATTTTGACCATGGGGGGCGTGGTGCTGACGTTGAACCCGCCGGATCCACACGCTTTCCCTTACCTGACCATGAATAGCCGACTGCTGGGGATCTTGCTTCTGATTCCGCCGGTCGCTTATCTGTTGCTGGGAGTTTTGCGCCGCCAGCCGCTGCGAGTAGGACCATGGACGCTACCGATGGCACGGCTTCGCCTGGCGTTGCCGCAACTGGCGGTGGGTTCCCTCGACTGGATCATGGCCAGCGCGGTGCTGTATATCCTGCTGCCGGCCTCGGCCAAGATCGACTTTGGCCAAGTGCTCGGCGTCTTTCTCGTGGCCCAGTTCGCCGGCCTGATCAGTCATGTTCCGGGTGGGCTGGGTGTGTTCGAGTCGCTGGTGGTGCTGCTGCTGAAGAACCATCTGCCCACCGCCGACCTGCTCGGTACGCTGCTGGCCTATCGACTGATCTACTACCTGCTGCCGCTGGCGCTGGCGGCGATTGCGCTCGGCCTGTACGAATTGCGACATCAGAAGGAACGGATTCTGTGGCTGCCGCGTCTGGTGGGACCGTGGGCGCCAGTGTTGTTGCCGCAGGTGTTCGCCTTGCTGGCGCTCATCAGCGGGGCGGTGTTGTTGTTCTCGGCGGTGACCCCGGCGGTCGAGGCCCGGCTGGCGTGGCTGGAGGATCGAATCCCGTTGTCGGTGCTGGAAGCCTCCCATTTCGTCAGCAGTCTTCTAGGGATAGGCTTGCTGTTGCTGGCGCGGGGCCTGCAACGCCGCCTGGACGCCGCCTGGCTGCTGGCCGTATTCTTCCTGGGCGCCGGCATCGCCGCCTCGCTGCTCAAGGGCGCCGATTACGAGGAAGCGATCATCCTGACCATTCTGTTGGCGGGTTTGTTGCCGTCCCGCCAACAATTTTACCGTCGCGCCTCGCTGCTCGGCGAAAGCTTCTCGCCAGGTTGGATCGCCACCATTCTGGTAGTGCTGGTCTGCGTCGCCTGGCTCGGCATCTTCTCGTATCAGCACGTCAAGTACTCGCGGATGTTGTGGTGGGATTTCAGTTTCGGCGACCAGGGCAACGCGCCGCGATCCCTGCGGGCGCTGGTGGGCGCGTTGGGCGTCGTGCTGTTCTTTGGGGTCGCCAGGCTGCTGCGGCCCATGCGCTTTGAGCCGGACCAACCCGGGCCGGACGATCTGCGACCGGCCCAGGCCATCGCCGTCGCGTTCCCACGTAGCTACGCTCATCTGGCCTTGTTGGGCGATAAAGCGCTGTTGTTCAACGAAAACCGCGATGCTTTCCTGATGTACGGCATCGCGGGCCGCGCTTGGGTGGTGATGGGGGATCCGGTGGCCGCCCGCGAGGAGGATCGCCGCGAACTGGCCTGGCAATTCCGCGAGTTGTGCGAGCGCCACGGTGGCTGGTCGGTGTTCTATCAAGTTCACCCTGACCATCTGGGATTGTACGTGGAACTGGGACTGACGCTGCTCAAGTTCGGCGAGGAAGCGCGGGTGCGGCTGGCGAAATTTTCGCTGGACGGCAAGGCCCGGAAAACCCTGCGCAACACCGTCAACCGACTGGAACGGGACGGCTACCGGTTCGAGATCGTGGAGGCGACAGCCGTGCCGGACCTGCTACCCCGGTTGCGCGCGGTTTCCGACGCCTGGCTGAGGGGGAAAAACGCGCGGGAGAAGGGATTTTCGCTGGGATTTTACCACGAGGACTACCTGCGAACCGGCCCGATTGCCATCGCGCGCCACGACGCGGAGATTGTCGCCTTCGCCAACCTGTGGCTGGGCGGGCGCGAGGAACTGTCGGTGGATCTGATGCGTTACCTGCCTGACAGCCCGAATGGACTGATGGACTTTTTATTTATTCAGATCATGCTGTGGGGCCGCGACCAGGGCTACGAGTGGTTTAATCTCGGCATGGCACCCCTAGCCGGCTTGCAGAACCGCAACCTCGCGCCGCTGTGGAACCGATTCGGGGCGCTGGTGTTTGGCGGCGGTGAAGCGCTTTACAATTTCCGGGGCCTGCATCAGTACAAGGATAAATTCAATCCCCACTGGGAAGCCCGCTATCTGGCGGCGCCAGGCGGTCTGGCGCTGCCTCGGGTGTTGACGGAGTTGACCGCCCTAATCGCCGGCGGTGTTAGGGGAATGATCGGCAAATGACTATCCCGCGGAACCCATCGATGCGCATGTCATGGCGAATGTTGGGCTTGACCGCTGCTCTGCTGGCGGCCACCGCCACGTTGGCGCAACCCGCCGAGGATGCGCTGGACGATGCGACCTTCGGCAAGCTGATGGTTCGATACGCCACCGACGACCCCAAGGGCGTGATTCTCTTCGTTTCTGGCGCGGGCAGCTGGAACACCGAGTTGACGGCGACGGCCAAGGCGGTGGCGGAACTGGATTACGTGGTCGCGAGCATCGACTTGAACGACTATCTGACCCGATTGGACCGAGCGGAGACCGCCTGCGCCGACCCGGCGGCGGACCTCGATCAATTGAATCGGCTGATCGAGCAGCGCTATCCCATCGCCACTCACCAGCCTCTCATTCTGCTCGGTTACGGCGCTGGCGCGGCGTTGACCTACGCGGCGCTGGCCCAGGGACCAGACGATCGCTTTCATGCGGGAGTTGGCGTCGACTTCTGCCCGGAATTGCCGTTGCGCAAGCCCTTGTGTATGGGCGTGGCGCATTTGGAGAGCGCCGCGTTGCCAGACGGCAAGGGTACCGCGCTCAAGCCGGTAACTCGGCTCCCGACCACCTGGTTCGTGTTTCAAAACCGACCGGCCTGCGATGCCAACGCGGCCACGCAATTCGTCAAATCCGTGCAACTGGCCCGGCTGACCGAAATCCCGGGCGCGACGGGAGTCGGGGGCTGGCTGCCGCAAGTCTCCGCCTTGCTGCAATGGCTGGACCCCGGCATCGTCCGGCAGGTGCAGCCCGACGCCAGCGTCAGTGGCGTACCGCTCACCGAGATGCCGATTACCGCTGGTCCCGACCGCCCGCAACTGGCGGTGATGTTCTCCGGCGATGGCGGCTGGGCGCTGCTCGACCGCGCCGTGACCGCCGAACTGGCGAAAAACGGTCTACCCACGGTGGGCTGGGATTCGTTGAGCTATTTTTGGAAAGCCCGTCAGCCCGATGAAGTGGCGCTGGATTTGGAGCGGGTGCTGCGCCACTACCTGGACGTCTGGAAAAAGAGCCGGATCGTGTTGATCGGTTATTCGTTCGGCGCGGATGTGCTGCCGGCGGTCGTCAACCGCCTGCCCCAGGAGTTGCGGGATCGCATCGATCTGATGGCGTTGCTGGGCCTGTCGGATCACGCCTCCTTCGAGTTCAACCTGACGGACTGGATCAGCGACAAACCCGACGCCGCCGACCAACCGGTGCGGCCGGAGTTAGAAAAATTGAGTGGATTCAAACGATTGTGCATTTACGGCGCTGATGAGGTGGACGCGACCTGTCCGAAGCTAGCCGATCTGGGCGTGATCGTCGAAAAAATGCCCGGCGACCACCATTTCGACGAGGATTATCCGAGCGTGGCCCGACGCATTCTCGATCAATTGCCGCCGCTGCCGGCCAAACCCTGAAGAGGCTGAACATGGCCGTTTACGCCATCGGCGATATTCAGGGTTGTTACGACCCCTTGGCCCGCCTGCTGGATCATCTGCGCTTCGATCCCGTCGCTGACGTGCTATGGCTGGTCGGCGATCTGGTCAATCGTGGGCCGCATTCGGTCGAAGTGCTGCGGCTGGTGCATGGCCTGGGCAAGCGGACGGTGACGGTGTTGGGCAATCACGACCTGACTCTGTTGGCGGTCGCCGCCGGTCAGGTCAAGCCCAAGCGCAAGGACACGTTTCATACCATTCTCGCTGCGCCCGATCGGGACGAATTGCTGGACTGGCTGCGCCGACGGCCTTTGTTGCACCACGATCCAACGCTGAATTTCACCCTGATTCACGCGGGCCTGCCGCCACAGTGGGATTTGGCTCTGGCGCAACGCTGCGCGGCGGAACTGGAAGCGACCCTGCGCGGGCCGGATTGCGGGGATTTCCTGGCCCACATGTTCGGCGGTGAACCGCGCCGCTGGCGGGATGATCTGGCTGGTTACGACCGGCTGCGCTTCATCGTCAACGTCCTGACCCGGATACGGTTTTGCACGGCGGATGGCGCGCTGTCCTTTGCCGAGAAGGGGCCGCCGGGCAGTCAGGAGCCGGGTCTGTTGCCCTGGTTCACCGTGCCCGGCCGGCGCAGCGCCGATCTTAACCTCGTGTTCGGCCACTGGGCGGCGCTGGGCTATTATCGCGCGCCGGGGATTTACGCCCTCGACAGCGGCTGCGTCTGGGGCAACCGGCTGACCGCGATCCGGTTGGACCAACCTGGCATCCCCGCTTGGAGCGTACCCGCGATCAATTTTCCTTCTCTGACCTGAATGTCCTCGCTCGCGCTCATCGCCGCGCTGGCGCGCAACCGGGTGATCGGTCGCGATAACCGCCTGCCTTGGCGGTTGACGGCGGACTTGCGCTTCTTCAAGCGAACGACGATGGGCAAGCCGTTGCTGATGGGCCGGCGCACCTGGGAATCCATCGGTCGGCCATTGCCGGGACGGCGGATGATCGTGTTGAGCCGCGACCCAGATTATCAAGCGCCCGGCTGCATGGTGGCGCGGTCGCTGGACGAAGCCGTGGAACTGGCCGGCGCGGTTCCCGAAATTATGGCGATCGGTGGCGCGGCGTTGTATCGGCAAACTCTGCCGCTGGCCGAACGGCTATATCTCACGCGGGTGGAGGCGGATGTGCCCGGCGACGTCTGGTTTCCGGAATGGAACGAGGGAGACTGGCGGCTGGCTTGGGAAGAGTCATATCCAGCGGATCGGGATCACGCCTGGCCGTACCGATTTCAACGGTGGGAGCGCGCGTGATGGGTCAGGGGTAATAAGACCTTGAATCACAATAACCAGAAGATTTTCTGTTATTCCTTATGATTTCTTTCCCAGGTGGCGCACTGGATCGCCAGCGCCAGAAATCTTCCACGGCCCCATGGTTCGCATGGGCGCTGGCCCTGATGCTTTTCGGGCTACCGCTCGCTACCTACTGGAATACCACGTTTCATCACTTCGGCTTCCGCGACGACTACTCCAACCTCAACGAAGCGCACGAACAACCGGGAAAGATCATCCATTTCATCGCTTCGCATGGACGGCCGGTTTACGGATTTCTGCTGGAATATTCCTTTGGCTGGATCGACTCCATCCGCGAACTTGAATGGCTACGGTTCGCGGGCGCGATCGGGCTTGGGCTGATCGCGGTATTCCTGTTTGGGTTGTTGCGGCGGCGGGGCTGGAACCTAGCCGCGGCGGCGTTCACGGCGGCCATGGCCTCCCTGGTGCCAGCGGCGCAGGTGATCGCCAGTTGGGCCACCGCTTGGCCCTACACGGTGGCGGCGTTGTTTTCGCTCGGTGGGTTTGCACTGGCGGACAACGCGCGCGCGTGCTGGCCAGGATTCCGCCGATCTGGGGCCGTGCTGTTGATGACGCTCGCCGCCCTGGTTTATCAGCCGACCGGCTTATTTTACTGCGTCGGCATCGCGACGGCGCTACCGAGTCGACGCGGGCGGTCGTGGAGTGAGAATCTGCGCTGGGTGAGCGTTCATCTGGGCATCGTGTTCGCTGGACTAGTCGTGGCCTTTCTCATCGTGAAGGTGCTGTATCTGGCCGAGGTGTTTGAGGCATCGGCGCGCATCATGTTCGAACACGATCCATTCGGTAAGCTTTGGTGGTTCATCCAGGGATCGTTGCCCAACGCGCTCAGTATCTTCGTGCTGAACGACGACGACGGCTCGACGCGGGCCGCTTTCACGGCAAGCGTGGGGCTGACCGCGGCGCTGCTGGCGGCGGGACTGGGCGCCGAAGGGTGGCGACGTGGCGGGCAAATGGCCGCATTCTGGTTGATGCTGCTCGTGTTGCTGCCGCTGGCGGCGTATAGCGTCAATCTTGTGGTGGCGGATCGTTACGCTTCCTACCGCACGACGTTTGCCCTGACCGGTGTATTGCTGGTTTTTGTCACGCTGTCGTGGATCAATCTGTGTGGTCTGGCAAAGCGTGGAGGGCGGTGGATCGAAGGGGCCGGCTATGTCGTGGCGCTGGCGCTAGCGGTCCACGCGGCGCGTTTCCACGCCTTTGCGCTCATCGCCGCTCCCCAAGGCGCCGAGCTGCAAATCATTCAGGACACGGCCAAACACGTCGTGTTGCAAGACCGGCCCGTCAGGCTTTATTTCGTGCAACCCACGCTGGCCGACAGTCCGGTGGCGATTGCCTATCACGACGAATTTGGCTCGCTGTCGACCAACAACGACTGGATGCCGCAAAAGATCTTCGATGTATTGATGCGCGAGCGTTTTCCCGCGCTGCCCGATCGCGAGCGGCGCTACGAAATGCAAACCGGCCACGCGCCGCTGTCACAACAATCGTTCGATTTCGTCATTGACATGCGCAGGTTGAGGCACCTCGGCGCGCCCGACGTGGGACTGTATTCCGGCAAGGCTTCGTAGCCCATGCGCGTTGCTTGAGTCAGCCCTTTTCAATACCCCCCAGGAGCATGTCCCATGAGAGAACCTGTGCTGATGACCGTTCATGGTTCGGCGGCCCAACTGACCCTGAACCGACCGGAAGCCTATAACGCCCTGAATATCCCGACCGCCCAGGCGCTGACCCGAGCGCTGCTGGATGTGGGAGCCGACCCGGCGATTCATGGCGTCATCATCACTGGCAGCGGTCCGGCCTTTTCCGCCGGCGGCGATATTAAATTCGTGCTGGCCCATCCCCATGGACCGGCGGCGGCATTTCACGAACTGGCCACGCAGGTTCATGTCTGCGTGACCGAAATCCGTCGACTGCGCAAGCCGGTCATCGCCGCCATTAACGGCGTGGCGGCCGGCGGCGGCTTTTCCCTGGCCTTGGCCTGCGATTTTCGAATCATGGCGGAATCGGCGCGGCTCAAGCAGGGTTTCACCAGCAACGCGCTGTGCATCGACGCCGGCGGCACCTTCACCCTGCCGCGCCTGGTCGGGCTGGCCCGCGCCCTGGAAATCGCTGCGTTCGACGAGCCGATAGCCGCCGACCAGGCCCTGGCCTGGGGATTGGTAACGCGGGTGGTTCCCGACGCGCGATTGCTGGATACCGCGCTGGAGATGACGCGGACCCTCGCTCAAAAGTCCTTGCATACCTTCGGCCATGTCAAAACTCTGCTGACCGATGCGTTCGACACCTCGTGGGAAGCGCAGTTGGAACGCGAGCGGCGCGGCTTGGCCACCTGCGCGGGCCACGCCGACGGCCTGGAAGGTCTGCGCGCCTTCGTGGAAAAACGGCCGCCACATTACAATCGTTGATCTGTGCATTCGTCGCGTGATGGCCGTTTGCAACAACGCTGCCGATCTATCTTGACATCCTCGGCCATGCTGGAACAGGAGAGTATCGCGCCATCGCAACCGCTCCACGAGTGGATCGAGTGAGAGCGCAACATCGGCGACCCAGTCTCCGTTCATGACACAGGAGGTTTCGCCATGACGCTTCATCCGACCGTAGCGGCGGTGACCGACCGCGTTCGCCAGCGCAGCGCGCCGACCCGCTCCGCCTACCTGGCGCGGCTTGACCAGGCCCGCGCGCGTGGATCGCGCAAGGACCTATCCTGCGCCAACTTCGCCCATGCCTGCGCCACCCTCGACCCGACCGACAAGGCCATCCCACGCGAGGCGCGTTGGCTCCATCTCGCCATCGTCTCCTCATACAATGACTTGCTGTCCGCCCATCAGCCGCTGGAGCGATTTCCCGCCCTGATCAAGCAAGCGGCGCGCGCGGTGGGAGCGGTGGCGCGATTCGCCGGCGGTGTGCCCGCCATGTGCGATGGCGTGACGCAAGGCCAGCCGGGCATGGAACTGTCGCTGTTCTCGCGCGACGTGATCGCGATGGCGACCGCCGTGGCGCTGGCACACAACGTGTTCGATGCCGTGCTGTGCCTCGGCGTTTGCGACAAGATCGTGCCGGGACTGCTGATCGGCGCCCTGCACTTCGGCCACCTGCCGACGATCTTCGTGCCCAGCGGACCGATGGCCTCCGGCCTGCCCAACACCGAGAAGGCGAAAATTCGTCAACTGTACGCTCAAGGCCGGATTGGGCGCGACGCGCTGCTGGAGGCGGAGTTCCAGGCGTATCACGGGCCGGGCACCTGCACGTTTTACGGCACTGCCAACTCAAATCAGATGCTGATGGAAACGATGGGCCTGCATCTGCCCGGCGCGGCCTTCGTCCCTCCCAACACCGCGCTGCGCGACGCGCTGACCCAGGCGGCGGCCCAGCGCGCGGCTCGGATCACCGCCCAGGGCGAAGAGTACCTCCCGATAGGGTGGGTCGTGGACGAACGGGCGGTGGTCAACGGGATCGTCGGTCTGCTAGCGACTAGCGGTTCGACTAATCACACCCTGCATCTGGTCGCCATCGCCCAGGCCGCCGGCATCGCGATCAACTGGGACGACTTCAGCGACTTGTCGGCTGTGGTACCCCTGCTCGCTCGGATCTATCCGAACGGTCAAGCCGATATCAACCAGTTTCATGCCGCAGGCGGCGCGGGTTTTCTCATCGGTGAACTGCTTGACGCGGGGCTGCTGCACGGTGATGTACTGACCGTCGTTGGCAAAGGTCTGGCGCGTTATCGCGAGGAGTCAGTTCTGGACGATGGCGTACTGACTTGGCGCCGGGCGCCAGAACACAGTGGCGACGAGAGCGTGCTACGTCCCGCCGCGCGACCGTTCGCTCCCGACAGTGGATTGAAATTGCTGAACGGCAATTTGGGTCGCGCGGTGATCAAGACTTCGGCGATCAAACCGGAGCATCGCGTGGTGGAAGCGCCCGCCCTGGTGTTCGACAGGCAGGAGGCGCTGATGGCCGCGTTCGCGCGGGGCGAGCTACGGCGCGATTTCGTCGCCGTGGTGCGCTATCAGGGGCCGCGCGCCAACGGGATGCCGGAATTGCACACGTTGACGCCGCCGCTTGGCGTGTTACAGGACGAGGGGTTCAAGGTGGCGCTGGTCACCGACGGCCGCTTGTCGGGCGCGTCCGGCGCGGTGCTGGCAGCGGTTCATGTGACACCGGAATGCCTAGCCGGCGGGCCGCTGGCCAAGGTACGCGACGGCGACGCGATTCTGCTCGATGGCGAGCGCGGCATTCTCGAAGCGAAGGTCGCAACGGCGGAGTGGATGGCCCGTCGGCTGGAGCCGGTGGATTTGCGCGACCATCAGCATGGTTTCGGGCGCGAACTGTTTGCCGGTTTTCGCGCCAACGTGAGCGGGGCGGAGCAAGGAGCGCTTACCTTCGCGACCTGGGAGAGCGTGGAAGCAACACCGGCGTCCCATGCCACGTCGAACGCCGCTCGCTTCGTCCGCACGCTGGGAAACGCGCCATGCACGGATTGACCGTGCTGGAGGTGATACGCATTGGTCCAGTGATTCCGGTCCTCGCTATCGACGAGTTGGCACGAGCGGTTCCCCTGGCCAGCGCCTTGGTCGCGGGCGGCGTGCGGGTGCTGGAGGTGACTCTGCGCACTCCGGTGGCGTTGGCGGCGATCCGGACAATCGCGCGCGAGGTGCCGGAGGCCATCGTGGGGGCCGGCACTCTGATCCGTCCCGAGGATTTTATCGAGGCGCGGGATGCCGGCGCCCGTTTCGGCGTGAGCCCTGGCTTGACCCCAGCGTTGATCGAAGCCGCCCGCGAAAGTCGTCTGCCGTTGTTGCCGGGCGTGATGACGCCGTCCGAGGTGATCGCCGCCCGCCTGGCCGGCTGGCGCGAGATGAAATTGTTCCCGGCTCGGCAGGCAGGTGGCGTTGGGATGCTGCAAGCGTTGGCGGGACCGTTTCCGGACGTGACGTTCTGTCCGACCGGAGGCATCACGGCCGCGACCGCGCCGGAGTTTTTGGCGCTGCCTAACGTCGCTTGCGTGGGCGGCTCTTGGTTGGCTCCCAAAACCGCGCTGGTGGCGGGTGATTGGCAGCGGGTCACGGCGCTGGCCCGACAGGCCAGCGGCTTGGGTCCGAGATGAAGCATCGCCCTAACCGCGAACGGTTCCAGACGCATCGCGCGATTCGTTACCAAACCCCGCTGATCGAAGAAACCACAGCCTCGCGGTTTCGCTTGGCAACCCGCCTGACAGTGAGGCGCCGGCAAACGAATCAGGCGCCGTTCCGGGCCTGGACATTGCCCGCGCTCAACCCCCAGCGATCACCTGCAGCCCGATGAAAATCAAGTCCGGCTCCAGTCGATAGTCGCGTTGCAAACTGGGCGACACCGCCTCAGCGGCGCCGCCGGTCAACAACCGCGCGCCGGGACCGTGGCGGGCGACCATCCGATCGATAATCTCGTCGATGGCCGAGACCACCGCATACAGCGCTCCACCCCAGACGCAGTCGCGAGTGCTCTGACCGAACAGACGCGCTTCTCCGGTTTCCGGCGGAATCTGCTGGGTTTCTCGATACAGGGCCTCGCGCATCAGTCGCATCCCTGGTACGATCACCCCACCCAGGTGCTGGCCATCCGCCGCCAGCGCGTCGATCGTGACCGCCGTGCCGCAATCGACCACATAGCAGGCTTGCGATCCCAGCAGCGCCCGCGCCGCGATCATCGCCACCCAGCGGTCCGCGCCCATCCGCTCCGGTTCGGCGTAGGAATTGCGGATCCCGCAAGCGGCCGCGGTCGAAACCGCGAATTCCGCCTGGATGGCCCAGGTCCGCTGGATCCAGGCCGTCAATTCCACCCGAGCCTTGGATCCGGCCACGCTGACGATCAATACCCGCGTCGGGCGGGGCAGATCCACCCACAGCCGGCCCGCCAGTTCGCTCCAACTCTCTTCGCCATGCGCGGCCCGACCGCGCGCCCGAAACTCGCCCCGCTCGCAACAAACCCATTTGATGCGGCTATTGCCGACATCGGCCAGCAAGATCATGGCTCCAGCCTCAGGCTGATTTCGCCGCCGATACAGGGTCGCAGCCGTCCGTCAGCGGTCTCCAGCAACAATGCACCCGTCGCGTCCACGCCCCGGGCGATGCCGATCAGAGTCGTATTGGGCAGGGTCAGGCGTACCCGTCGTCCGACCACCCGATCAAATTCCGCCCACTCGGCGGCCAGATCGGCGAACCCCCCCCCCTGAAACCGCACGAAGGTTTCGATCAATTCGCTGATCAGCAGCGCGGCCAACCGGTTGCGGGCAATGGGCTCCACCCCCAGGATTTCCCGCAGATCGACCCAGGGTTGGTCGATCGCCGCCGCCGCCGCGGGGGGCAGCGCCACGTTCAAGCCGACGCCAGCCACCACGGCGAAAACATCGGGGCCACCGCTGGATTCCAGCAGGACGCCGCCCAGCTTGCGTTCGCGCCACCATAGGTCATTGGGCCATTTCAGCCCGACTTCGGCCACGCCGAAACTCCGCAGGGCGCGGGCCACGGCAATGCCAGTCGCCAGACTCAAACCGCTCAGCGCCGTCGCCGACAGATGAAACCGCCACAGCAGTGAACCGGCCAGACTGGCGGCGAAGGGTGACTGCCAGGACCGCCCCAGCCGGCCCCGCCCAGCCCGCTGCTGCTCGGCCAGGCAGACCGCGCCGCTGGGCCAGTCCTCGTCGATCCGGGCCAACAGGTCATCGTTGGTGGAATCCAGCACTGGATGTACGTCCAGTCGACCAAGCCAGGCGCGAGCCGTTTCGGTCAATTCAGCCAGGATGCGCTTCCGTTCCAGTAGTTCCAGCGCAACGTTCATCGGTTCGCTCCGGATTCCAGGGGCAATAAAAACCGCCTTCCCCCTCGCGGGAAAAGGCGGCTATCGCCAGTCTTGAAGCTGGATTCAGAACAGGCTACCCCACGGCACGACCGACAGGAAGCTGAGCCACGAGGCGACGACCAGGATAAGAATGATGACAATCGGGAAATTCTGAAAGGTGAACATGGGGTTTCTCCATAAGATTTATATAGGAAATGCTAAATGATTTCTTTCATTCACTCAAGGATTTATCCTCTTTGGCCTCGGCGCGGTAATGGGGGATGCGCGGATCGTCGTCGTCCATCAGGATCCGGTGGGCGGATCCTTCCAGATCGTCGAATTGCCCGGTCCGCACCGCCCACAAAAACCCCCACAGCGCCACGCCCACCACCCCAAGAGCCATCGGAATCAGCAAATACAGAATCCGCATGCGGGAAGAACCTCCACTGTTTAGAACCGCCGCAGCCGTAGCGCGTTCACCACCACCAACAGCGAACTGAACGACATGCCGATGGCCGACATCCAAGGCGTCAGCCAACCGCCGGCCGCCAGCGGCAGGGCAATCAAATTGTAACCAATCGCCCAAGCAAAATTCTCGCGCGTGATCGTCAGGGTCCGCCGAGCCATATCCACGCCGTCGACCAGGTGCTCGAGCCTTTCCGACAGCAGGATCATGTCCGCCGAGGCATGGGCCAGTTGCGTCCCGTTCCCCATGGCCAGCGACACCTGGGCCGCCGCCAGCACCGGCGCGTCGTTGATGCCGTCGCCGACCATCGCGACCACTGTCCCTCGTTGCTGCAAGGCCCGCAGCCGCTCCAATTTATCCTGGGGCGACATCCCGCCGGTCGCCGTGGCGATCCCCGCCTCGCGGGCGATATGGGTCACGGCGTCGGGCCGGTCGCCGCTGAGCAGTTCCACCGTCAAGCCGCGCGCCCGCAGCGCCGCGACCGCCGCCGCCGCGTCGGGCCGCAAGGCGTCGGTCAACCGGAACCAGGCCAGCAGCCCGGCTTCATCGCCCAGCGCCACCCAGGTGCTGGCGGCGTCCAGATCGTCGCGTTCGGTCGCGGCGGTCTGACTCAAGGCAGCCACGAATTCCGGCCGCCCGATCCGATAACGCCGATCTTCGATCCAACCCTCAAGACCGTTGCCGGGCGTGTTGCGTATATCGGTCGCCGACGGGATCGACTCGCCCGCCGCTTCCACCAGGGCGCGACCGACCGGATGTTCGGAACCGCGCTCCAGCGCCGCCGCCAGCGCCAGACCGCGCCGCGTCTCCAAGCCGCCGACCGTTTCCACCGCGGCCACCCGTGGCCGGCCGAAAGTCAGCGTGCCGGTCTTGTCAAAGATAACGTGCGTGGCTTGCGCCAGGGTTTCCAACGCATGACCGCGCGTGGTCAGCACACCCAACCGCGTTAGGGCGCCGGTCGCCGCGACCATCGCCGTGGGCGTGGCCAGCGACAGCGCGCAGGGACAACTGACCACCAGCACCGACAAGGTCACCCGGAACGCGGTGTCGAAATCGCTCAGCGACCACCAGGCCGCCAGCACCACCGCCGCCACCACCAACAAAACAGCGACGAACCGGCCAGCGATGCGGTCGGCCAGCAGCGCCAGGCGCGGTTTCTCGCTCTGGGCGCGGTCCAGCAGACGGGAGATCGCCGACAGCACAGTGTCGGCGCCGACTTTCTCCACCCGCATCACCAGCGGACTGTCCACGTTCACGGCCCCGCCGATCAGCACCTCGCCCAGTTGCCGGGACACCGGCAGGCTTTCGCCGGTCAGCAGCGATTCGTCCACGTTGCTGGCGCCTTCGATGACGGTCCCGTCGGCGGGAATCGTCTCGCCGGGCCGCACCAGCACCCGATCGCCGGGCGCCAGTTCGGCGATGGGAACGATCTCCTCCTCACCCGCTGTATTCAGGCGGGTGGCGGTCGCCGGCAGCATCCGCACCAGCGCCTCGGAGATTTGCGCGGCCCGATGACGGGCGGTCATTTCCAGAAAGCGCCCGGTCAGCAAAAAGAAGACGAACATCGTCACCGAGTCGTAGTAAACCTCGCCGCCACCCTTACCGGTATACCAGACACTGGCAGCGAAGGCGGCCACAATCGCCAGCGCCACCGGGACATCCATGCCCAGTTGCCGGCGACGCAGGTCGCGCCAGGCGGCGCGGTAAAACGACTGGGCGGAATAGGTTACGACCGGCACGGTCAGGATCAGGCAAGTCCAGCGCAGGAGTTCGCGAATCCACTCCTCCATGCCCTGGTACTCGCCGGCGTACAGACCAACCGCCAGCATCATCACTTGCATCGAACCCAGCCCCGCCACCGCCAGCCGGCGCAAGGCCACGGCGCGTTCGCGCTTCTGCAAGGCTTCCTGGCGGTTGGGATCGAAGGGATGAGCGATGTAGCCGATGGCGCCGATGGCGGCCAGAATGTCGCTGAGCTTGATCTGGCGTTCGTCCCACCGCAGCCGGGCGCGGTGAGTAGAGTAGTTGACCCGGAATTCCAGCACGCCCAGCAAGCGGCCCACGTGGCGCTCGTTAAGCCAGATGCAAGCGGCGCAGACAATGCCTTCCAATATCAGCGCGGCTTCACGGATGTGCTCGCTCTCGGCGCGGACAAAGTTTTTTTGCAAATCCGGCCGGTCGTACAGCTTCAGCCCACGTAGTGACTCCGGGATCAAATCCTCGGCCCGGCGCGAGAGCGTGGTGCGGTGACGATAAAAATCGGTGAGCCCGGCGGCGACAATGGCTTCGGCCACAGCTTCGCAACCATGGCAGCACATCGGCTGGCGCTGGCCGTCGATCACCGCCGCGTAATGCGTTCCCGGTGGAACGGACAGGCCGCAGTGGAAACAGGCCACGCTGGAACCAGCGGGGGCAGCGGGGAAATCAGCGGCGGCCTGCATCAAGAAATGTCATCGATCAATGCCAATGAATTATCGCTTCCAGCGATGCAACCGCGAGTCATCACCCATCCACTTCCACTTCCAGCGGCAACTAGAAAAACCGTCAAATCGCGGTCTTCGGTCATCGGCCCTTACCGTCGCCCACAGTGGTGCTGGCGCTGATTTCGTGCAGCTCGTCGCCCTGGCGAATTTGCAGCACCAGATCCCACGAACCCGCGGCGGGCAGGGTCAGCGCCGCCTCGTATACTCCCGGCGCTTGCTGCGCCAACGTAAACCCGATGTCCAACGCACTGGTCGAAGGCCGGAGAAACCGCCCGGTCACGGTCGCCCCACTCAGCGGTTCGTCCGCGCGGGTTCGCGCCGCCACCCGGAACACCGCCGGCTTACCCGCCACCGGCTCGGTAAGCCACCCCTTTTGAATCCGCCAGCCGCGCTGGCGTTGGCGTTCCATCTGCTGCAAATACTGGTTATACAGAGCTTCCTTCTGGTGGAAATCGCGCGCGACCACGCCGGGAAATTTCGACGAAACCTCGTGGTGGGTTTGTGCCTCCGGCAACAGCCAGCGCAACAGCGTGGGACTTAGGCCACGCTCGGCCACCGCGACAAACACCGCGCCCACCACCGCCACGAGGATGAAAAACCCCCCGATCGCCGCCGGCCCCCAGTGCAATCCCCGACCGCTGGCGCGGGCGTCGAGCGCCATGCCGCAAGCCAGGGACGTCAACAGATAGATCGCCAAATACAGGGCGAACACATCACCGCCCGGCCAGCGTAAGATGCCATACGGCACGTAAAGACCCACGGTCACCAAGGCGACCGTGGCCGCGGCCTGTTTCGCGCTCGTGCGCGCGAAACGAATCAATCCCAGGTTGGCCAGGAAGATCGCTCCGGCGCCAAGCGCGAGACCGAGCAACAGATCGGTCATTAGCTGCCGGCCGGCGCGTAGAACGGCACTTCCTGACGGATCGGCTTGGCTGTCGCGCCGTCCAGGGATTCGATAACGAACATCACCTTGTCACCAACCACCTTGCTGCTCTCGACCGGCGGAATTTGCACTCGCGCCAGCAGCTTGATCCGCTCCTGCGGCGCCAGCTCGATCCGTTCCATGCCGTCCATGTCCAGAGTTGCGCCAGGCAGACCCTCGATGTAGATGCCGACGGTCATCGGCGCGGTCAATTTGTTGTTCAACTTGACTTCGTAGGCATTGCGGATGCCGCCATCGGACAACTGGGTATACAGCGGCTGGCGGATTTGTTCGACCGTGCCCGTATAGGGCGCGCGGGTCAGCACGCTCCAGATCAAGATCACGGTCGCCGCCGCCAGGATTACCCCATAGCCGACCGTCTTCGGTCGTAAAAATTGGGTCTTTCGGCCATTCAGCGCGTTTTCCGAAGTGTAATTGACCAAATCGTGCTTGCAGGCATCGATGCACAGCGCACAGGAAATACATTGGTATTGAAGACCGTTACGGATGTCGATCCCCATCGGGCAGACCAGCGCGCAATGCCCGCAATCGGTGCATTCGCCAAAGCCCTTTGCCTTGCGTTCCTCGGGGGTTCTTTGCCCCCGGTATTCCTTGGCCCGGCCCTTCGACCCCTCGCCCTTCTTG
The DNA here is from genome assembly GCA_029624675.1 of Candidatus Contendibacter sp. Lineage (GTDB taxonomy): Bacteria > Pseudomonadota > Gammaproteobacteria > Competibacterales > Competibacteraceae > Contendibacter. Next base: position 148,465 of record JARSSP010000036.1, on the reverse strand, counting down.
GCGTCGTAGGAAATGATCAGGGTGTCATGATCGAACATGGCGCTCTGGAAACGCGCGTAGGGACACATGTAGATGCAGACTTGCTCGCGCGCCAGACCGGCCATCACGAAAGTGGTGGCGGTCAGGAAGAAAGTGGTGAAGTAGGCGGCGTAGGATGCCCGACCCAGCAAGATATCCACCACCAAGGTCGGCGCGTCGACCCAGTACATGGTGAAGGTCAGGCCGGTCCAGAACGCCACCAGCAGCCAAAGGCCATAGGTGGCCCCCTTCTTGATCAATTTCTCTCGATTCCAGGGTTTTTTATCCAATCGCATCCGCGCCGGCCGTTCGCCCTGCACCCAGTGTTCGATCATGATAAACAGATCGGTCCATAGGGTCTGAAAGCAGAAATAGCCGCACCAGACCCGGCCAGCGAGCCCGGTCACGAAAAACAAGAGGATGGCGAAGATGATCAGAACCCCGGCCAGCCAGAAGATATCCTGTACCTGCACGGTCAGGCCGAAAATGTAGAAATGCCGGCCCGGCAAATCGTACAGCACCGCCTGGTCAGGTGCGTTGGGCCGCTCCCAACGCAGCCAGGGCAACAGAAAATAGATGGTATAGGCCAGGACCATGACGCCGGTTTTGAGGTTACGAAACCGGCCCTTGACGGAGCGAGGATGGATTTGAATGCGCTTCTGATAAAGCTGGATACTGTCTTCGGACATGTTCCACCCGATGAACGTGAAACGGTGCGAACAATCGTGTTGATCGCATCGGAAAACGGGCGTCGTGGCAATTCACCCGATGGACACCCGGTCAAGGCTTGAGAAATCAAAGTAATGGGTAGGACGCCAAAATCGATACCCAATGGCAAATAGTGTACCCCCCTGCGCGGGGGGCGGGAACCCACTAACTGGTCGTTGCCGACCGGATGATAGCCTGCCGGATGATAGCCTGTTGGATGGTTAGCCTCCTATTTGGCACCACCCAGTTGCTGGACGTAAACCGCCAGCAGTTTGATGTCGTCGTCGTTCAAGCGTCCCTTCCAGGCCGGCATGATGCGCGTATTATTCACGCCGTTGGCGATCAAGGTCTTAAGCACGGCCTTCTTGTCCTGGAGGGTTTTCTGCGCTGGCACATTGGCGATGGTCCAGATCTTGTCGGTCAGATTGGCCGCGCCCTGTGATGGAACCCCCTTGGCGTCGGCGCCGTGGCAATAGTAGCAGCCGCCGATCTGACCCTGGAAAATTTCCTTGCCGCGCTCGGACGCTTCGCTTGGCTTGGCTTCGTTCGACAAGACCAAGGCGTACTCAGCCACGTCGTCCAGTTGCTCCGGCTTCAATACTCCCTCGAACGCCGGCATGAAACCCTTGCGACCCTGTACCAGGGTCTCATGGATCTTGTCCATGGAGCCGCCCCAAAGCCAGTCATCGTCGGAGAGGTTCGGGTACATGCCCACTACGCCCTGACCGCCGCGACCGTGGCAAGCGGCGCAGTTGTCGCCGAACAGACCTTTGCCGACGGAACGAACGAATTCCATCATCTTGGGGTCCTTGACGATCTGGTCGTGGCTGGCCGCTCGCACCTTGGACAGCATGGCCTTGCGCTGTTCGTTGTTGGCCGCCTCGCCCAAATCCGCCAGCAGCAGGGCGCGGGTATTCCAGCGTTGTTCCCGTTCCTCAACCTTGTTGGTCTTCTTGTCGACGATGGTGTAATCCACCTTGCCGAATCCCTTCAGCCAAGTCTGGCCCACCGGCCAGGAGGGATAGATGAACCAGTAGAGAACCGAGAAAACCACGGTTCCATAGAAACACCACAGCCACCACCGTGGCAGTGGGTTGTTGTACTCCTGCAAATCGCCGTCCCAGGCATGGCCGGTAGTCTGGACCGCGCCGGATTGTTGCGCTGCATTCAGTTTGTTATCGCTCATTGTCCATCACCTTGCGGGATTGGGTTTCAATCCGCGCCCGCGGCTTGCCGCGGGCAAAGTCATGAGGTTCGGGCCGCTGCGACTCCTCGTCGTCGAACGGGATGTATTTGTAGGATTCCAGCCGCTTGGCGCGTTGTTTCCCGGTGAATACATAAACCAGAATGCCGCAGAATGCGCCAAAGAACAGTACCAGCGCCAAGGGTTTGGAATTCTCCATGTGGGTGAACCACAGCAGCCAGTCGAACATCGGACGGATACTCCCAGCCAGCCTCCTCAAACAGGGGGGAGGCCGAGTTCGAATCGTTAGCGGAACGTGGCGAAGTAGCCTTCGTCATACTTGGTGAAGTCCACCATGGTTCCCAGCGATTGCAAGTACGCCACCAAGGCATCCATCTCCGTGACCCGGCCGGGAATGCCGTCGAAATTCTTGTCGCGGGCCTCCTTCAGCAGATTGTCCTCCGCCTTGCTGATGTCGAGCTGATCGGCGACGGTCGGGCCAAACCTCTTGACATTGGCGTCGTACTCCTGCTGCGTCAAGGAGTAAGGTACTCCCGTCACCCGCAGGGCGCGCATCCGGTCGGCCACGTCCGAATAATCCAGATCGTTGGTCAGGAGCCATGGATAGTTCGGCATGATCGACTGCGGCACCACCGAGCGCGGCGCTTTCATGTGCTGGACATGCCACTGATTGGAGTACTTGCCGCCCACCCGCGCCAGATCGGGGCCGGTGCGCTTGGAGCCCCACTGGAACGGATGGTCGTATTGTGATTCCGCCGCCAGGGAATAATGGCCATAGCGGAGCCACTCGTCGCGGAACGGCCGGATCATCTGCGAATGGCACAGATAACAACCCTCGCGAATGTAGATGTCGCGGCCGCGAATCTCTAGTGGAGTGTTGGGTCGCACGCCCTCCACCTTTTCAATCGTTTCGTTGATGGAGAACAGTGGAACGATTTCCACTAGGCCGCCGACGCTGATCACCGCCAGGATCAGCAGCAACATCAGGGCGGAGTTGGTTTCGACTTGTTCGTGTCGCATGGTCATTTAGTCTCCGGTCGAGGTTCGGGTCAGGCCTTCGCCAGCTTGGCTGCCAGTTTGGCTTCCAAGGTCGCCCGTTCGATGCGAGCCGCCCGCACGGTCATCACCATGTTGTAGACCATCACCAGCGCGCCCGCGACGAAGAAGGCGCCACCCAGCGCGCGCCAAACGTACGGGGTATGCATGAATTCGACCGTCTCGATGAAGGTGTAGGCTAGGTTGCCGTAATCGTCAAAGCTGCGCAGCATCAGTCCCTGACCGATGCCGGCAATCCACATTGAGGTGATGTACAGCACAATGCCGATGGTAGCGAGCCAGAAGTGGACGTAAATCAAGGTCTGGCTGTACATCCGAGTTTCGTACAGCCGCGGCATCAGGTGATAGAAGGAGCCGAAGCTCACTAGCGCTACCCAACCCAGCGCGCCGGAGTGCACGTGGCCAATGGTCCAGTCGGTATAGTGCGACAGAGCGTTGACGCTCTTCAGCGACATCAGCGGACCTTCGAAGGTGGACATGCCATAGAACGACAGCGAGGTGATCAGGAACAGCATGATCGGGTCGGAGCGCAATTTGTCCCACGCGCCGGACAGGGTCATGATGCCGTTGATCATGCCGCCCCACGAGGGCATCAGCAGCAGTATGGAAAAGGTGGCGGACAAGGTCGAAACCCAGTCGGGCAACGCGGTCCAGTGCAGATGATGGCCGCCGGCCCACATGTAAAGGAAGATCAGCGCCCAGAAATGGATGATTGACAGCCGGTACGAATAAACCGGCCGGCCAGCCTGCTTGGGCACAAAGTAGTACATCATGCCGAGGAAGGCGGCGGTCAGGAAAAAGCCCACCGCATTGTGGCCATACCACCACTGGATCATGGCATCCTGCACGCCGGAGTATACGCTGTAAGATTTCAACAAGGCGGACGGCACCGCTATGTTGTTGAAAATATGCAGCAAGGCGACGGCCAGCAGGAAGGCCAGAAAGAACCAGTTGGCGACGTAAATGTGTGGTTGACTGCGGCGACGGACGGTTTCGACGTAGACCAGGATGTAGCACACCCAAACCACGGTGATGGCAAGGTCCAAAGGCCATTCAAACTCGGCGTATTCCTTGCCTTGGGAAAAACCGGCCATGTAGGTGAGGACACCCAGCGCCACACCGCCGGTCCAACCTATGAAAGTGAACTCGGCCAGCCACGGGAACGCCAGTCGGGCCTGGCAGGTGCGCTGCACGATGTAGTAGGACGTGGCAAACAGGGCGCTGCCGCCGAAACCGAAGATCACCAGACTAGTGTGAACGGGGCGCAGACGCCCGAAGGTCAGCGCGGGAATGTCGAAATTCAGAAACGGCCATGCCAGTTCGCAAGCGATGTAGACGCCGACCGCCATGCCGATCACGCCATAGATCATGGCCACGATCATAAACCTGCGGACGATATCGAAATTATATTGCTCGACCGGCAATGCTGAGCTTTGGGCCATATCCAAGCCTCCTTAGCAAGCCATGGGGTTAGAGGTGTTTTATTTGTTTTCCGATGGTTGAAGCTGGAGTGGAAAACGCTGGGGTGGGTCTGGACGACGGCCTATTCTACTAATATTCGCCGGGTTTTCTCAATTAGTCGCGTTCTTCAGCTTTCATGATGCAGATATCCCTGGGTTAAGCCCGTTGATTTCACGCGCATCGATCCCAGGAGCCGCTGTTTCCATGGGATCATGCGAAGTCGCCAGCGATCAGGTGCATCAAGAGCAAGAGTGTGATCCATTTGGCGCGGGTGTAGGGATGCGCCAGCAGAATGTGGCTGGGCGATCCTGTTGGGGGACTGGGTCTCGATGGGAGTCGGGACGAAACTAAAGCCCCCGGTTTTGCTGGGGGCTATTTACTGAACGAGGGCAGTTCCGCTCGCTGCCCTCATTCCCAATCCCTGGCCGCTCGCGGACGAGGGAAAAGAGGGTTGCGCCGCGCCATCGAGGGTATGCGCTGGGATCACCGAACTGATTAGGGGAACGCGGGAACCGTCGGTTCCGTGCCTTCAAGGTGTGCCTCGGGATGGTGGGTCGCGACCAGTTTGGATATCTGTTCCACCCGGTCGCGCGGAACGTCGATCATCATCAGCAACTCGCCCTGTTCGATGGCTTCTTCAAACCGCTTCAGGCGAGTATTGCCGATGTTGAGTCCTACCATCCCGCTCAACCAGGCTCCGACGCCAGCCCCAGCCAACCCGCTGGCTAGCACGATCCCGCCTCCCGCCACGACCAGGCTGAATGGACCCAGGGCGACCGCGACCAAGCCCGCGAGCGTACCGATGGTGCCGCCGAGCGCCAGACCGCGCTCCATGGCTGGGATAAAGTCGCTCTTCTGAAGAAACGAGGCCTCGGGTAAGTCTTCCAACGGGGTGCCGCGCTTGGCCAGGATGTGGATGTGCCGTTCTTCAATGCGCGCGACCAATAGCTCATTCACGATCAGTCTTGCTAAATCGATATCTGGAACCAAGAAATAGATGCGCTTCATTTCGCCCTCCTTCCCGTTCGCCTACGGTAAGAACCAATCGATGGTGGTGTTCTCGCATGTCGATGCAATCGGTCCCGCATCGACACACCCCCTGGACAAAATGCAACCGGCCCACAAGTTAAGGAATTGAAGGGTCAAACTTTTTAAGGGCCCTTACCCAAGCCACCGTCGATGGTCCTGTTTTTTGGAACCGAATCAATCCGACTTCACCACAGTGAGTCCATTGGGCTGGCTGGCGAAATAGGCGGCCAAATCGGCCACGTCCTGGGCCGAAAGCGTAGCCACCATGCCTTTCATGATGGGATTTTTGCGCATCCCGCTCTGATAGTCCGCCAGTACCCTGCGCAGATAGTCCTCATGCTGGCCAGCCAGCCGTGGGTAGATCGGGATGTTGCCATTGCCATCCGCGCCATGGCAGGCCGCGCAGCTTCCGCTCTTGGCCTTCCCTGCGACAGCGTCGCCACGGATCGGCAGCGGCGCCGCCGAAGCGCGCGCGCCAGCCACGAAGGCGGCGATGTCCCGCATGTCCTGCTCGCTCAGCGAAAAGGCATTGGCATGCATGGTCGGATGCTGGCGCTCGCCGGTCTGATAACCGTTGAGCGCGGCCACGATATAGTCAGGATGCTGGCCACCCAACCGGGGTACGTGATAGTTGGGATAGGCGTTGGTGTAGCCCGGAATGGCGTGGCAGCCGGTACAAGTGGTGAACTTGACCTTGCCGGCGTCGGGATCTCCAGCGGCCTGCGCGCCGCCGGCCAGGACAGCGCTGATCCCGATGGCGATAAGCAGCCTACGTACCGATTGCATCATGGGTCATCCTCATGGGTTAAGCGGAACCGGCTTTAACACTAGCCAGCCAACCGCCGAATATCAATCATTGGGTTCCCGCTGACTTAGAATATGTGACGCCAGAGCGCCGTGAGCGGGCCAAACGCGTAATGATCGAGCATCAGCGCGGCGAACAGGCCGAACAGATACGCGATGGAAAATCCGAAGGTGGGCATGGCCAGTCGGTCGTCACCCGTTGAAAACAGCCGCGCGGCGTAATGAAGAAAACGACCGCCCAAGACCAGAACGCCAACCAGATAAATGCCGCCGCTCATCCCAATCAAAAAGGGCAACAAGGAAACGAGAACAAGCAGGATGGTGTAGAGCAGGATTTGCAGGCGGGTGAAGGCAACGCCGTGGGTGACCGGCAACATCGGGATGTCGGCCTTGGCGTAATCGTGGCGGCGGTGGATGGCCAGCGCCCAGAAGTGCGGCGGCGTCCACACGTAGATGATCAGAAATAGCAGCAAGGCACCCGGGTCCACCTGGCCGGTGACCGCCGTCCAACCGAGCAGCGGTGGAGCCGCGCCCGCCGCCCCGCCGATCACGATGTTCTGCGGCGTCGCCCGCTTGAGGAACAACGTGTAGACCACGGCGTAACCGATCAACGAAGCGGCGGTCAGCGCGGCGGTCAACGGGTTGGTGAAGCTCAGCAACAGCACTAAGCCAAGCGTGCCGATCACCAGCGCGAAGCCGAGCACCTGACCGGTTTCCAGATGGCCGCTCGGCAGCGGCCGGCGACAAGTGCGGGCCATCAGGGCATCCACTCGCCGATCCACCAAGTGATTGAGGGCGGCGGCGGAACCGGCCATCAGCGCGATACCCAAGGCGCCAAACAGCAAAACTTCCCACGGGACCATCCCCGGCGTCGCCAACAACATGCCGACGATGGCGGTGAAAGTGACCAGAGCGACAACCTTGGGTTTGGTCAGCTCCAGATAATCTCGCCCATGGCGGCGGACGCTGGTGTGCAGGGTTTGAATCGCGGTGATCATCATGCGGTGGATTCCGATTGGAGCAGATGGTTGATGGTCACCAGGGACAACAGCAGCAACGCCGCGCCGCCGGTATGAGCCACGGCCACCGGCAGTGGCAGATGCAGCACGACATTGGCGATACCCAAGCCAAGCTGAATAATCAGCAGAACGGCAATAGCGCCACCCGCCCATCGCAGGGTTGGGTCTCGGGTCACCGCGACCAACCGCGAGGCCAGCCAGCCTAAGTACATCGCAACGACGAGCGCGACGATACGGTGCATGACATGGATCGTCACTCGCGCGTCATTAGCCAGGACCCCACCTTCGTAGGATCTTCCCAGCCCTCGCCACGGCGTGAATGCTTCTCGAAAGTCCATGGGTGGCCACCAGTGACTTTGGCAGGTGGGAAAGTCCGGGCACGCCAGCGCGGCGTAATTAGCGCTGGTCCAGCCGCCTAAGGCAATCTGGCCCGCCAGCAACATCAGTCCCAGCAGTGCGTAGCGGCGTAGCGCCCGGTTTTCGTTGGTGGTGGCGCCCGCGCTTCCACCCTGACGCTGGCCAAGAACCAACCAGGCTAGCAGACCCAGGGTCGTCAACCCCCCCAGCAAATGGGCCATGACGACCAGGGGCTTCAACTGCCAGGTTACGGTCCACATCCCCAACAAAGCTTGAAAAATAATGAGTCCCAACAGCGCCAACGGTAGGGCGACGGGTTGGTGGGGTTGGCGCCGATTGCGCCAAGCCAGGGCAGCCAGCGCCAGAATCAACAGCCCGAGTGTCCCGGCGCAGTAACGATGAATCATTTCCTTCCACGCCTTGGCCGGTTCGACTGGCCGCTGTGGATAGGCAGCGTTGGCTTCGGCGATCTGATCGGCCCGATCGGGCAGATCCAGCAGCCGCCCGTAACAGCCGGGCCAATCCGGACAACCTAGACCAGCATGGGACAGCCGCACATAGGCGCCCAACACCACCACGACAAACGTCAGGACCAGCGCGACCCAGGTCAGCCGGTAAAAAATCGTTGTTTGCATTCCGCTCATCCAATGTTGGACAGGCTGAGTAATCTTTTCAAATCCTTGAGCATCCCGCGCGGGTCGACCGCAGCCGGATAGCGCATCAGCAAATTGCCCAGCGGGTCCAGCAGGTAAATCCATCTCCCTCCGGTTCCGGTCAAGCCGAACGCGTCACCCAACTCGGTTCGGGTCGCGGTACCGGCCACCCCGACGGTCGTCGCCGCATGTTCGGTCGCCAACCATTGACCCAACCGGGCATCCGGTAATCCATCGAGCAGCAGAAGAGTCTTGACCCGCCCCATGTCCTTGCCCAAAGCCAGCCGCACCTGGCGCATAGCGTAGAGGGCGGTTTGGCAGTGTGCGTCGCATTCAGTGGCCGAACCGACATGAATCAGCACCCAGCGGCCCTGCGTTGCCGCTCTGTCCGCCGGTCGGTCATCGAGAGCGGTAAAGCGCAAATTCGCCAGCGGCCGGGCCGGGTTTAGCAATTCGCCGTGATGGACCGAACCCTCGGGTTGCCAACGACCGACCAGCAGCCAGGCCGCCGCCAGTGGAACCGCGAAACAGGCAACGATGAACAACAGCATCAACCGCTGCCGCCAGATCATGGGCATCGCGCCGGTTTTGGCCGGGATCGCATCAATACTCATTGAAATCCTCATTCCAGGCGTGGCAGCCGACGCGTGCTAGCCGCGAGGTACAAGATCACCAGCGCCAGCGCCAAGGCGAACCACTGCACGGCGTAACCCTGGTGGCGCTCCGGACCATAGCCCCCAAAGCGAGGTTGCCAGTCGCGCCCGTAGCCAGCGGATGCCCCAGGTTCCAGTAAAATCACCGTTGGCCACAGCGGATAGCCCAGCAAGGTGGCCAATCGGTCGTAATCCACATACGGTATAACCCGTGGCCAGCGCGGATCACTACCCGCGGCGTCGCCTAACCGCAAACCAGGGTTGGTCGGTTGCGCCAGCCAGCCAATTACGGTTACCGGTTCGGCGGCTACCGAAATATCCGGTAATTCCCGCCGCGACCTCCCAAGCGGCAGCCAACCCCGATTGATCAATATCGCCGAACCCTGAGTGAGCCGCAACGGTGTCAGGACATGATAGCCCGGCTGACCATCGTGGACCTGATTGTCCAGCAATAACTGATGTTCGCCGTCATACCGACCCGTGGCGACCACCCGACGATAACGGCTTGCGGGATCGTCGGGGTTCACCTCGGCCAGGGACGTCGGCGGCTGTTGTGATCGCTCGGCGAACGCCGCCTGAAGCTCGGCTTTCTGCCGCGCCCGATCCAGTTGCCAGAAGCCAAGCCCCAGTAACAGGGGTAATACCAGCAGGGTGGCGACAGTGGCCGCCCAACCGGGCCGCAAGGCCCAATTGCCGATCCGTATTTGCACCGCTCCTCTCACCCGAAACCCGGTTTCATCCCACCGACATCGGTTCGGGTATACTCGCGGCGATAATCCTAATTCGTTGGAGTTTATCCATGTTGATCAAGATCGTCGTTATCCTCATGCTACTGCTTATTCTCGCCAGCCTGGGCTCCGGGCTGTTCTTTCTGATCCACGATCAGGGGAACCGCAATCCTCGCACCGTCAAGGCGCTGACGGTGCGAATCGGCCTGTCGGTGGCGCTCTTCATCCTGTTGATGCTGGCTTACGCCACGGGGCTGATCACGCCGCACGGGCTCTAAAAATCCGCTGGCGGCTCACAACCAATAGACGAAGATGAACAATCCCAGCCACACCACGTCCACAAAGTGCCAGTACCACGCCGCCGCCTCGAAAGCGAAATGTCGCTGCGGCGTGAAATGGCCGGCCAGACTGCGCAGCAAGATTACGGTCAGGATGATCGCGCCGATGGTGACGTGTAAGCCATGAAACCCGGTCAGCATGAAGAACGTGGAGCCGTAGATGCCGCTGCCCAGGGTCAGGTTCAGTTCCTGGTAAGCTTCATGGTATTCGATGGCCTGCAAGGCCAGGAACAGGAAGCCCAACGCCACCGTCGCCGCCAGACCTTTCAACAACTGGGGGCGGTTACCTTCCACCAGGCCCCAGTGCGCCCAGGTGATGGTCACGCCACTGCTGAGCAGGATCAGGGTATTGATCGCCGGCAAGCCCCAGGGGCGCATCGGCGCGAAAAAGCCCCCGATGTCGCCAGGACCGTTGGTCGGCCAGACCGCCTCAAACTTGGGCCAGAGCAGGCCATGCGTCAGAGCCGCGTGAGTGGACTCTCCGCCCAACCACGGCACTGAGTAGCGGCGGGCGTAGAACAGCGCGCCAAAAAACGCCGCGAAGAACATCACCTCGGAAAAAATGAACCAAACCATTCCCCAACGGAACGAGCGATCCATCTGGTTGCTGTAGAGACCTTTTTCGCTTTCGCGGACCACCGTGCCGAACCAGCCGAACATGGTGATCAGAATCAATGCCAACCCAGCTAGCAGTAACGTACTGTTGCCCCCGTTCAGCAGGGTGGCGCCTCCCACCATCAGCGTGAACAGGCTAATGGTTGCGATGATCGGCCAGTGGCTTTGATGCGGCACATAGTAATGATCTGGCGCGTGTCCCGCGTGCGGCGCATGTTCCGCGTGCGTCATAAAATCCCCCTTAAGGTGATGTCTGCGTGATGGACGGTACCCTGATTCAACCGCCCGCGTTATCGATTCTAAAAAATGTGTAGGACAGGGTCACGGTGCGCACGTCGGACGGCAACTCCGGATCGATGCGGAAGGCAACCGGCATTTCCTTGCCCTCGCCCGCCTGAAACTGCTGGCGGGTAAAGCAAAAACACTCGATCTTTTGGAAATGCGATGCCGCCAAACCCGGTGAAACACTGGGTATCGCCTGCCCGGTCATGGGTTGATCAGCCATGTTCCGCGCCCAAAAGTGGGTCTGGTAAAACTGGCCTGGATGCACCTGCATGCGCGTGATTTGGGGGGCAAACTCCCACGGAGCTCCTAGATTCAGATTAGCGATGAATTCCACGGTGATCGTCCGCGATTCATCCACTTTCATCGGTTCCACCGCCACCACGCGGCCGCCGGTCTTGCCGTTCAGGCCGGTGATCTGGCAGAGCACGTCGTACAACGGCGCCATCGCGAAACCAAAAGCAAACATCGCGGCCGTTATCATCAGTAAGCGTCGAATCAATCGTCGGTTTGACGCCGCCACCGTTGGAGCTGAGTTTTCGGTTTTTGCCATCATCGCCACGCCATGATCAGAATAATTCCAACATAGAAGACTGCGGCCAGCACCGCCAGCGCGATCGTCGTGCGCCGAACTTGAGCGGTACGGCTTTGCGACGCTGCGTCGACGGACTGGTCTGCGGGCTTCACGGGGTTTCTTCCCGCTCTCGCTTTCACTTGATCACGGGGGCGGTGGTAAAGGTGTGATACGGCGGCGGCGAACTCAAGGTCCATTCCAAACCATCCGCCCCTTCCCAGACTTGGTCGGTGGCTTTTGCACCACCGCGAATGGTCTGGATAACGTTATAGGCGAACAGCAGTTGCGAAAAGCCGAACAGGAACGCGCCGACGGTCGAGATCATGTTGAACTCGGTGAACTGCAGGGCGTAATCGGGAATGCGGCGCGGCATGCCGGCCAGCCCCAGGAAGTGTTGGGGGAAGAACAGCACGTTGACCCCGACCACCGACAGCCAGAAATGCCACCGGCCCAGTTTCTCGTCGTACATGTGGCCGGTCCATTTCGGCAGCCAGTAGTAAGCCGCGGCCATGATCGAGAACACCGCGCCTGGTACCAGCACGTAATGGAAGTGCGCCACCACGAAATAGGTATCGTGGTACTGGAAATCGGCCGGCGCGATCGCCAGCATCAGCCCGGAGAAACCGCCGATGGTGAACAGGATTACGAAGGCGAGGGCGAACAGCATCGGCGTCTCGAAGGTCATCGAACCCTTCCACATGGTGGATACCCAGTTGAACACCTTCACGCCGGTCGGAACCGCGATCAGCATGGTGGCGTACATGAAGAACAACTCGCCGGCCAGCGGCATCCCCACCGTGAACATGTGATGCGCCCACACGATGAAGGACAGGAAAGCGATCGAGGCGGTGGCGTAGACCATCGAGACGTAGCCGAACAGCGGCTTGCGGGCGAAGGTTGGGATGATCATGGAAATCACGCCGAACGCCGGCAGGATCATGATGTAGACCTCGGGATGGCCGAAAAACCAGAAGATGTGCTGGAACATCACCGGGTCGCCGCCGCCGGCGGCGTTGAAGAACGAGGTGCCGAAGAATTTGTCGGTCAACAGCATGGTCACCGCGCCGGCCAATACCGGCATGACCGCGATCAGCAGATAGGCGGTGATCAGCCAGGTCCACACGAACAGGGGCATTTTCATCAGCGTCATGCCGGGCGCGCGCAGATTGAGAATCGTGGCGATGATGTTGATCGCGCCCATGATCGAGGAAGCGCCCATCATGTGGATGGCTAGGATAACAAATGGGAAGGCAGCGCCGGTTTGCAACACCAGCGGCGGATACAGGGTCCAGCCGCCGGCCGGACCGCCACCCGGCATGAATAGGGTGGACAGCAGCAGCGTGAAGGCGAACGGCATGATCCAGAACGACCAGTTGTTCATGCGCGGCAGAGCCATGTCCGGCGCGCCGATCATCATCGGAATCAGCCAGTTGGCCAGGCCGACGAAAGCCGGCATCACCCCGCCGAAAATCATCACCAGCGCATGAACGGTGGTGAGTTCGTTGAAGAAATGCGGATTAACGATCTGCAGGCCTGGCATGAACAGTTCGGCGCGGATGATCAGCGCCATGGCGCCGCCGACGAAGAACATCAGTAGAGCAAACAGAAGGTACAGCGTACCGATGTCCTTGTGATTGGTGGTTAGCAGCCAGCGGCTCAAACCACGCGACGGTCCGTGCTCGTGGTCGTGATCATGATCAAGGGCGGGCGATGCCGTGCTCATAGCGTTTGGCCTCCAGAAGCGGTTTGAGGATTGGAATCATTCTGGGCGGTTTTCGGACCCGGTTTGTTTTTCGCCTGCATCTGCGCGAGCCATTGCTTGAACTCCGCCTCGGGCAAGGCTTTAACCACGATCGGCATGAAACCGTGATCCTTGCCGCACAGTTCGGCGCATTGGCCGCGATAGACGCCGGGCTTTTCGATCAACGTCCAGCTTTCATTGATAAAACCGGGAATGGCGTCTTTCTTCCAACCCAGGTCCGGCACCCACCAGGAATGAATCACATCGGCGGCGGTGGTCAAGATGCGGACCTTCTTGCCAACCGGCACCACCAGTGGATTGTCCACCTCCAGCAGATAGTGCTCGCCCTTGGACGCAAGATTGCGGATCTGCGCCTGGGGCGTGGAAAGGGTGCTGAAGAACTGGACGCCTTCGTTCAGATAATCGTACTGCCAGCGCCACTGATAACCGGTCACCTTGACGGTCAGTTCGGCATCCCGGGTATCGGCCATGCGGACCAACGTCTTGGTGGCGGGAATCGCCATGCCGATCAGAATCAGCATCGGAATCACCGTCCAGACGATCTCGACTAGGGTGCTTTCATGGAATTGAGCGGGTACCGCCCCACGCGACTTACGGTGATGGTAGATCGACCAGAACATGGCGCCGAACACCACCACTCCGATCACCACGCAGATCCAGAAGATCAGCATGTGCAGGCTGTAAACATCATGACTGATGGCGGTCACACCCCGCGGCATGTTCAACGCGAATTCGGCGTGCGCGCCCGCGCTCCACGCCGTCAATATTGCGCCACCCAGGGCAATGCCGCCCCTGCGTGGAATGTAATCGATTGCCATACTCCTCTCCCCATGGTTGATCGCGCCCCGTACCCTTGATCGGTGGCGCTAAAGTCTGGACGCATAAAACAACCGGATTCATTCCCTCCGGCTTCTTAACTCCATAAGAAATTGAATTTATTGATTTAATGGAGACTGCGGGCCAAATCCCTGGCAAGCCGAAGCCGTTCTTCCTCGACCAAAAACCGGCCAACCTCCACCGTTCGGCCATGGGCTTGAATGAGCAAACGACTTGGATACCATTGGCGGGAGCAGCCATTCAGGACCACCCGCGCCCAGGTTCGCGGCAATACCCAACGTTGTTGGGGACGCCGCCGACCCCGTTCGATACGAATATTGTCGGCCGCGAGACAGATCACCTCGCATTCATGGCAGCGACAGGCTACATGATACAACCCGATGCCCACCACCAGCAGTTCCAGGCCGGCAAACGGCAATACCGGCCAAAATCCCATGGCCACCAATGGAATCACCAAGGCCAGCGTCACGGCACACAATCCAGCGAACACCGCCAGATTTTGCCGCCACGACAGCGAGCGGTTAGGGCGCAGCACATAACAAAACTGGCACTCTTTTGTGTCATATTCGACCGCAACCATGACCTGGAAGCCCCGCTTTGCTTTCTTAATTAACAAGTAACGTGATATGCAAATCTTGTCAATACCCTTCTCCATCACTAGGGATTTATTTCTTATAAAAAGTCGGCCAAATGGGGAGGTTACGGACTCAGTGGCCGTCCCGGTTGCGTCCGCGCAACCGAGCCAGAGGGAAAAAAGCCGCATCGCTTCCACGTGGGCGGGACAGATCCTGACTCGGCCCCCAGGCATGTCCATATACCACCTCGCAGCTAACCGCCAACAACCCATCGGCGCGGCGGTATCGCTCGTAAGCGACCCGCATGGCCGACAATCGGCCCTTGCCCGTCAAACCGCGTGGGTGGCCAAGCGTTACGTTGCCCGCGCCAAGCGCCCTGAGATCGCGGATCAACCCGTCCACGTCTGGGTAAGCAAGGGTCAATCGTTCCACGTCCATGACTGGCTCGGCCAACCGCGCTCGCAGCAAGGCATCGCCGACATCGTGCATGTCCAGAAAGGCGTTGACATGGTTATAACCGTCAGCCGCCGCCCAGCTACGCCGCAGTTCGCTCAGCGTGTCCGGTCCCAGCGTGGTGAAGAACAGCGCCCCGCCCGGTTTGAGCACCCGCCGAAATTCGGCGAAGACGCGATCCAGGTCCAGTGTCCAGGGCAAGGCCAGATTGGAGAAGATGAGATCGCAACTGGCTGCCGACAATGGCAGCGCTTCCGGTTCGGCGACCGCGCCATGGAGGGTGCGCAACCACGGCGCGCGCCGGCGGGCCAGCGCCACCATCGCCGCTGCCCGCTCCAGGCCGATCACGCGCGCCCCACGATATTTTTTCATCAGCGCCGCCGTGATCGAGCCGACGCCGCAGCCCACATCAAGAATCGTTTCTGGTTGCAGCTTGATCAAATCCAGCCGCTCCAGCAGGCGTTGGCCCACTTCGCGATGCAGAAACGCCGCCCGGTCGTAGGTGGCGACCGCCCGCTCGAACGCTCGCCGCAGTCGGGCCCGGTCCAGCTCGAACGGCAATCCCTGGTTGTCGTCACGCATCGAGAAACGCTCGCAATTGGGTCACAAATTCCGCCAAGTGAGAGAAAAAGGGCGCGTGGCCGGCGCGAGCGAAAACGTGGAGCCGGGCATCCGGCAGCAGGTCGCGCATGGCTTCCCCGGCCGCCGCCGGCGTCAGTTGATCACGCTGCCCCATGAGCAGCAGGGTCGGGCAGACGATACGCGGCAGTTGGGCGCGCAGGTCGGTCTGTTCCAAAATCGCCAGCCCGTCCTCCAACGCCGTCACGTCCGGCTCGCCACGCTGAAACAACATCGCCTTGAGCCGACGCAACTGGGCGCTGGCGTGCTCGCTGCCGTGAACTTCCAGGGCGACGAAGCGCTTAAGCACGGCACGATAATCTTGGCGCAGTTCCCGTGCGAAGCCCTGTAATACCGCTAAGGGGATGCCGTGCGGCCAGTCGGGTCGCTGGGCGAAACAGGGCGTGCTGTTGACCAGCACCAAGCGGCTGACTCGTTCCGGCGCGATGGTTGCCGCCCGCTGGGCCGCCAGTCCGCCCAGCGACCAGCCGACCCAGGCCGCGCGGGGCGGCGCGATGGCGAGCGCCGCCGCCGTCAAGGCATCCAGGGTAGAGGCGGGTTCCGACCCGTGGCTGTAACCGTGACCCGGCAGGTCAAGCATCGTGATCCGGTAATCATCGCGCAGCCCCTCAACCACGTTTTCCCAGACACCAGAGTGCATGCCCCAGCCGTGCAGCAACAGCACGTCCGGCCCAGAACCGAGGGTGTGGTGGTAAGGCGGGTTCATCACCGGTCCCTCTTGCCAGGCACGCCTAGCCATTGCCTGATCCACTCATACGCCCGAGGCTCGTTCAGCAGGGCCATGTGGCCCAGACCGCCCAGACGAACCGAATCCACATCATCCGCCAGTTTAGGCGGCGTGGCACTGCCGAGCGTGACCAGACCATCGCCCAGGATATGGCCCAGCGGATGATCGGGGTCCTCGGTCAGGTTGGCGCTGATAAATCGATAGGCCACGCTGGATGCCATCGCCGCCGCTTGCGTGCGTTCCTCCTGCGCACGCAAGCCGTGGCGCAAATCCTTGACGCCGGCGCTGCGGGCAGCGGCGATTTTGGCCAATGGCGCGGTCACCTTGGAGAGATGCAAGGCAGCCGTGGCCAGGTGGCCCAGTTTCGCCAAGGGAGCGCCGCGATGCGGCGAGCCCAGACAAATCACCATGCGGGTCGGTTTCAACCAAGGCAGGTTCTTAGCGGCGGCTTCGTCGCAGGCACCGCGCGCCACCAACCCGCCCATGCTGTGACCGATCAGCACCAGTTCCCGCAATGGCCGCGGCCAGGCGGCGAGAAGGTCGCACAACAGCCGCGCCAGTTGGTGGCTGTTGTCCGCAATCGGCAGGCCAGTGTTGTAGCGCAGGTAGAGCGGGGTATAGCCCAGATCGGCCTGCAACCGCGCACCGTAGGGCGGACTTGGCGCATCCCCGACGGTTTTGGCGACCGATTGCCAGCTCTGCTCGTCACAGCCGAGGCCGTGGATGAAAATACACAGGTGGTCGCCGGGATCGGGCAGGTGCGCGCGCAGGCTGGCGGCCGTGAGCGGGATGGGATGGTAACCGGCGGCGTAGAAACCCATGGTAATGGCAAGTGGGTTGGCACTGCTGGCCAGGTGATCGCCAACGGTGGCATTGAGGGCGCTGCGCAGGCCGATAGCCAGACGGCTGGGTGGCGCGGTCGGGGCGGGCGCGTTGGCGGCGGCGCGCTGTTCAAGCCAGGCGGCGGCTGCGAGCAACCCGCCGCCACTCTGGCGGATCGTGGCGTAGACCCCGTCGGTAATCGTGTCGTGCGCGTTCTTCACCAGTCGCACCGGCCCGGCCAAACCCGGCGGCATCCACCGCGCCGCCTGAAAGGACAGGTCGGCAATGGCGCGATGCATTTCCTGCACGCGCCGGGTCGTTTCCTGAAAACCGGTCTTCAGCGCGGAGTAATAACCGCTGACTGGAGGGAAAGTTCCAGCGGGATCGGCCGGATCTGATGCGGAGGGATGCGGCATGGGCTGTTCCTGGGTTCGATTTCAATGGAGACTGCAACAAGCGATTTCAGTTTTCAACGGTGTCTGCTATTCAACCCCACCGCTCCCTTGCCGACTTGGAGGTTTCCTCATGTCTGACCCCTTGCCGTTCCCCGCCGATTTTCTCTGGGGCGCCGCCACCTCGGCCTATCAGATCGAAGGATCGCCACTGGCCGATGGCGCTGGACCGAGCATCTGGCATGAATTCGCGCACACGCCGGGCCGAGTTCACGCGAACGAGACTGGCGACGTGGCCTGCGATCACTACCATCGTTACGGGGAGGACATCGAGCGAATGCGGGAGCTGGGCCTGAACGCCTACCGCTTCAGCGTGTCCTGGAGCCGAGTGTTGCCGGAGGGGCGCGGTCGAATCAACCCACGGGGATTGGGTTTCTACGAACGGCTGGTAGACGCGCTGCTGGAACACGGTATCCAACCCATGCTGACTCTGTACCACTGGGATTTGCCGGCGGCGCTGGATCGCCTCGGCGGCTGGTTGAATCCCGCCAGCGCCGACTGGTTCGCCGACTACGCGCGCATTCTGTTCCAGGCGCTGGACGACCGGGTGAAACTCTGGGTGACCCTGAACGAACCGTGGGTGGTGGTGGACGGCGGCTATCTGCATGGCACACTGGCGCCAGGCCAGCGCAATCCCCATGCCGCGCCCATCGCTGCTCATCATCTATTGCGGGCGCACGCCGCCGCCGTGCAAGCCTACCGGGCCGAGGGTCGGCATCGGATCGGCCTGGTGGTCAATCTGGAGCCGAAGTACCCAGATCGGGAAACCGCCGAGGATTTGAACGCCACCATGCGGGCCGATGCCTACGCCAACCGTTACTACCTTGATCCAGTGTTTCTGGGGGCCTATCCGTGCGAGCTAGCAGAGATTTTCGGCCCGGCCTGGCCCACATTTTCCGACGCCGATTTCGATTTCATCCGCCAGCCGTTGGATTTCCTTGGCGTCAACTATTACAGCCGGCAAGTGGTGCGGCACGCGCCGGGAGTCTGGCCGCTGGAGACGGCGGGAGTTCGCCAGGATCGGCAAACGCACACCGCGCTGGACTGGGAAGTGTATCCCCAGGGACTGACCGACATTCTGGAGTGGGTCGCCAGCCGTTACGGGCCGCTGCCGCTGTACATCACCGAAAACGGCGCGGCGTTCTACGATCCGCCGCAAGCGGACGGTGGGGTGGACGATCCATTGCGGCGGCGCTATCTGCGCGACCACCTGCGCGCGGCTCTGGTAGCGATGCGTAACGGCGTGGATCTGCGGGGTTATTTCGCCTGGTCGCTGCTGGATAATTTCGAGTGGGCGCATGGCTATTCGAAACGCTTCGGCCTGATCCACGTGGATTACGCCAGCCAGCGGCGCGCCATCAAGGCGAGCGGCCGATTTTACGCGGAGGTGATTCGCACTCGGGGCGCTGTCTTGGGTGGGGATGGCAACGGGGGTTAGAGCCTATCCTCCGAACGGATTTCCTGCCATATCAATACGTCCCTCAACGACCGGCTAGGAGAGCGAGCCGGAGAAGTAACCGCGCGTGGATCGGTTAGAATTGTCACGATACCTCATAGCGCTTTTTGGTCGAATGACGGCAACGATGCTCGCGGCTGGCTCCAACGCTCGATCCTGCCTCATGGGATTTGTGGTCGCGTGTTGTTTCTTGCTGGTGTCACCTGCCCTGGCTGGGGAGACCCAGCACGTCCTCGTGCTGTATTCCAACCATCGGCTGTTGCCGGCGAACCTCGAATTTGAAGCCGGCCTGCGCGAGACACTCGCCGATTCGACCGAGCTGAGCGCCGAGTTTCTCAACTATCCCCGCTTCGACGGGGCGTCCTACATTCGCGCCCTGGCCCTATTCCTGAACGAGAAGTACGCCCGGCGGCCGCCGGGTGTCCTGGTCGCCGCGGGTGAAGAATCGCTCGATTTCCTGCTCCGCCATCGCGCCGAACTGTTCCCACGGATCCCGATGGTCCACGGGGCCGTTGCCCGGTCGTTCCTGTCATCGCTTCCGCCGCTGCCCGCCGACGTGGTTGGCGTCCCCATTGAATACGATTTCCCGGGCACCATCGACCTGGCGCTGCGCTGGCATCCGCGGGCCCGGCGGCTGGTGGTGGTGACGGGGTCCTCCGCGCAGGATCACGCCTGGGAAGCCAAGCTGCGCGGCGAAATCTTGCAATTTCAGGGCCGGGTAACCGTCGAGTTTCTTGTCGGCCTGCCAACTGATGCGATATTGAAGCGGCTGAGCGAGTTGGGCAGCGACGCCGTGGTATTCACGCCCGGCTATTTCGAGGACGGCGTGGGTCGCCAGTTCTCTCCTCGCGAGGCTGCCCGGCTCATGGCCGCCGCCGCCGCGCCGGTGTACGGACCGTTCGATACCTTCATGGGTACCGGCATCGTCGGTGGTTCCATGCCGAATTTCGCGGCCATGGGACGACAGGCGGGAGAGATCGCGAACGCTTTACTCGCCGGCGTCACGCCCACCGCGCTGCGCTTGCCGGAGATCATGCTCCCGACCGCAAACTTCGACTGGCGGCAGGTCCGCCGCTGGGACATCGACGCGAACGCGATTCCGGGCGACGCCATCGCGTGGTTCAAGGAACCGACGTTCCTGGAGGCGCACCGAAACGAAGCGATCATGGCCGCCGCCGTGTTTTTGCTTCAAGCGGGGCTGATTGCCTGGCTCCTCGTCGAACGCCGCCGTCGCCGCCTGGCCAATCTGGCCGTACAGCAACAGCGCTTCGAACTGGCGCACGCGGCGCGGCTGGCGGTCGCCGGGGAATTGACGGGCGCGATCGCCCACGAGATCAACCAGCCGCTCGGCGCGATCCTGAGCAACGCCGACACCGCCGATCTTCTACTCACCTCCGGCGTGGACCGGCGCGACGAACTGCGCGCGATTCTCGCCGACATCCGCCGGGACGACCTGCGGGCCAGCGCGGTGATCCAGCGGCTGCGGGCGTTGCTGGCCAAGCATGCGGTCGAACGGCAACCCTTCGATCTGAACGGCGCCGTCAGGGAGATGGAGCCTGTGCTACAGCCCGAAGCGCGGCGGCGCGGGGTGGCGCTTGAGGTACGACCCGCCGCGACCGCCGCCCCCCTGGTCGGCGACCGGGTTCAGATCCAGCAGGTGCTCCTCAATCTGGTGCTCAACGCCCTGGATGCGGTGAACGGCCTGCCCGAGGCCCGGCGCACGGTAGCCGTGTCCGTCGAACGCGACGCGGACCGCGTGATCCTCGTGGTACGCGATTGTGGTCATGGCATCGCCCCCGAGCACCTGCCGAAGCTGTTCGATTCATTCTTCAGCACCAAGCGCCGGGGCATGGGGCTGGGGCTGTCGATTGCCCGCACCCTCGTCGAGGTCCACGGCGGCCGCATCCGGGCCGAATCCCGTCTTGGCGAAGGCGCGGTGTTCCAGGCCGAATGGCCCGTGGCCGGCGACGCGGGTTCGCTGGGGCCGGCATGACCACCCTTCCACCCATGATCCACGTCGTCGATGATGACGAGTCGTTGCGGACCGCGCTGCTGCGGTTGCTCGGCGCGGCCGGCTTCGAAGCGCGCGGCTACGCCTCGACGGGGGATTTTCTGTTGCAGCCACCGCCGGATCGCCCCGGCTGCCTGCTGTTGGACGTGCGAATGCCGGGGCCGTCGGGTCTCGACCTGCAGGCGACCCTGCGGTGCCAGAGCAACCCGTTGCCGGTGGTGTTTCTGACCGGCTATGCCGACGTGACCGCCAGCGTGCGGGCGATGAAGGCCGGTGCGGTGGATTTTCTGACCAAGCCGGTCGAGCGCGAGGCCCTGTTCGAGGCGCTCCAGCGCGCGCTCGACCGCGACGCGGCCCAACGCGTGGCCCGCGCGGAGGCGGAGCGGCTGCGCGCGGCCTTCGCCGCGCTGACCCCCCGCGAGCGCGCGGTTTTCGACCGGATCGTCGCCGGTCAGATCAACAAGCAGATCGCCGACACACTGGGGATCGCGGAGCGCACCGTCAAACTACAACGCGCGCAGCTCATGGCCAAACTGGGCGCGAACTCGGCGGCCGAGCTCGGCCGGCTGGCCGAGCGGCTGCAACATCTGCCGGATTGACCCCGGCCGTGCTCGCGGCCACGTTCGCCTTTGCCCTTTCGGGCAAGCTCCATTGCCCTTTCGTCCAATAGTCTCGGAGCCGTCTCGATGAGATGATAAATAATAAAACATGCGGTTCGGTCGGACATTCCATGGGAACAAGCCGGTCGCATGTTTGATGCTCCGCGCGGCGGTTTGACGCGACGGTACGAAAACGACGTTCAATCTGGAGAAACGACATGAAGAAATCCTTGATTACCACGAGTGGCTTGGCTTTGTTGATGGGCGCTGGCGTTGCCTTGGCGGGCGGCTGGAAAGATGAAAGTTTCCCCCCTTTCGATCAAGTCGACACCAATAAGGACGGCCAAGTCAGCATGGCGGAAGCGCAAGCACACCCGGGCGTCACTGCCGCAGCGACGAAAGCGAAACCGGGCACCAGCGCCGAGTCGGCCCTGAAGAGCTTTTTTAGCGAAGCCAACCAGAAGTACAAGGACAAGCCCTACGACTCGCCCATGACCCAGAAGGACTGGCAGGGCATGACCGGCAAGTAAGCGAATCTCCGTGACAAGCCCTCTCCGGTCGCCTCCAACACCGGAGTGGGGTTTGCTCTCGCATTGATCGGCTTGCCCGTCGATGAGGAGGTCCGCGATGGTAGCCGACAAACTAATACTTGTTGTTGAGGATGACGATAGCCTGCGACCAGCGCTCGAACGCCTGTTAAACACCACCGGCTGGCGGACCACGGCCTACACCTCGGTGGAAGCGCTGCTGGTGGACCCCGCCGCCGGAGACGCCGCATGCGTGGTCTGCGACCTGAAATTGCCGGGGATGTCCGGTTTCGACCTATTGGCTGCCCGGCGCACGCCCGGCGGGAGGCCGCCGGTGATCGTGATCACGGCCCATGACGCGCCGGGTTTGAGCGAGGAGGCGGCGCGGCGGGGCGCGGCGGCTTATCTGACCAAACCGTTTCGCGGCACCACACTGCTGGAGACCATCGAAGCGGTGATCGAATCCGCGAGGCTCGATGAAGGCCGCAACCCGACCCCGTCGAATGCCGCCAGCTTATGACCACCCCACCTAACCGAGGAGAGCATCGCCCATGCCACTCAAGAAAACATCGTTCTCGAAATCGCCCCTTGCGAGGGGAATCAAAACCGCCGGCTCGGTCCTGGCTCTGGCCTGTCTGGCTGCCGGCGCTGCCCAGGCCGCTGACCAGGGCGTGCGCCATCACGCCAAGGGTCAGTACGACACCGTCACCGCCACTTATGGGGTGGTTGAGGGTGACGAACTGATCGTGATCGGCGAGCGCTTCCAGGTCCCGGTGGAAACCCTGAAGGCGCAGAACCAACTGACCTCGAACGAGATCAAGCCAGGCCAGAAGCTGACCATCGCCGCCAAGGCGGGCAGCGCCGCCGGCGCGGCCGGGGGCAAAAAGCCCAACATCCTGTTCATCATGGGCGACGACATCGGCATCATGAACGTCGGCGCCTATCACCGCGGGATTATGGTCGGAGAGACGCCCAATATCGACCGCATCGGGCAGGAAGGCACGCTCTTCCAGACCTACTACGCCGAGCAGAGTTGCACGGCCGGGCGCACCGCCTTCTTCACCGGCATGCATCCGCTGCGGGCGGGCATGATCATGCCCCAGTTGCCGGGCGCCACCAGTTCCCTGTTGCCGGGCACGCCGGCGCTGGCCAAGTTCCTGCTGGATCTCGGCTACAACACCGGCGAGTTCGGCAAGAACCACCTGGGCGACAAGACCGCCTCGCTGCCGACGGCCCATGGCTTCCAGGAGTTCTGGGGCTACCTGTATCACCTGGATGCGATGCAGGGGGTCAGCTTCCCGGACATCAACAAGTCGCCGACCGAGCAGACCGTCGTACCGCCCTGCAAGAACACCCCGGTCCCCGGACTCTCCGACCCGCCCGGCGCGGTCGATCCGAGGACCACTCTGTGCATGACGCCGCCGCGGCCCATCATTGCCTGCAAGTCGTCCGACGGCACGGAGAAGAACCAGACCTGCAAGGACGAAGGGCCGCTCACGCTGGAGCGCTCGAAGACGGTGGATGAGGAGATCTCGGCCAAGGTGATCGACTACCTGGACCGCCACGACCCCAAGAAGACCGGCAAGCCCTTCTTCGTCTGGTATAACCCGGCGCGCATGCATATCACCACCATGTTGTCGCCCAAATACGAGGCCATGCTGGGCGAGAAGGGCGGCAAGGACTGGGGCATCAACGAAGTCGGGATGAAACAGCTCGACGACAATATCGGCTACGTGCTGAAGAAGCTGGAGGACATGGGCCAGCTCGACAACACCATCGTCGTCTTCACCACCGACAACGGTGCCGAGGCCATCACCTACCCGGACGGCGGCGTCACCCCGTTCCGGGGCGGCAAGCTGACCACCTGGGAGGGTGGGATGCGCGCCCCGCTCGTCGTGCGCTGGCCCGGACACATCCAGCCGGGTACGGTCAAGGACCAAATTTTCTCGGCGCTGGACTGGCTGCCCACCCTGGTCGACATCGCCGGCGGCCCCAAGGGCGACAGCCTGAAGAAGCAGATCGAGGCCGGCCAGTACCCCGGCATCGTCAAGACCACGCTCGACGGCGTCAATCAGCGCGATTACCTGGAAGGCAAGGGCGACTCCGCGCGTGACTATCTCTTCTACTACAGCGGTACGCACCCCTCGGCCGTCCGCTACAAGAACTGGAAGTTCTATTACTCCATGGCGCCTTCGTCGGCGACTGGCGGCCTGACGGGAGTTGTGACCTATCACTGGACCCAGGTCAACAACATCAAGCGCGACCCCTTCGAGCAGGCCGTTGCGGAAGATCAGAAGACTCTCCTTGGCTACGGTGGAGCGCTCGCCGCGCCGAGCACGGCCTACATCTACGACTGGAACCTGCTGCCCATCGGGCAGATGCTGTGGTTGAAGGAGCTGGAGACTTACCGGCAATTCCCGTCGCTGCAAGCCCCGGCGAGCTATAACCTCGACCAGATCATCGAGGCGATGAAAGAGGTGAAGCACGTCAGCCACGCCGGTGAGTAGCCGGTTTACGCCAGCATTGATGTAACCAGGCGGGCGCCTCTTTCCGTGGCGCCCGCTTTTACAGGAGAACCTCAATGAAACGCCTGGCTCGATACTCAGTATTCGCGCGCATCGTTGCCCTGGGCACCCTGCTGGTCTTCAGCCTATACGCCCAAGCCCAGACCGATCCGCTGCACTCGTGGAACGATGGCCCGGCCAAGCAGGCTATCCTCGCCTTCGTGGAAAACACCACGACGCAGGGCAGTCCCGAGTTCGTGCCGCCCGAGGAGCGCATCGCCACCTTCGACCAGGACGGCACGCTGTGGGTCGAGCACCCGATGTACACGCAGGTGATGTACGTTCTCGAAAGCGTGCCGGCGCTGGTGAAAGCCAAGCCCGAGCTGGCCAAGGTCGCCCCGTTCTCGACCGTGCTGGAAGTATTGAAGGGCGATCGCGCGGCCATTGCCAAGCTGACGATGCCCGACCTGATGAAGCTGCTCGCCGCCACCTCGACCGGCATGTCGGTGGAAACCTTCAGTGCCGAAGCGAAGAAGTGGCTCGCCGAGGCGAAAGACCCGCGCTGGAAAAAGCCGTACACCGAACTCACCTACCTGCCGATGCAGGAAGTGCTGAAGTACCTGCGCGCCAACGGCTACAAGACTTTCATCGTCACCGGCGGCGGCCAGGATTTCGTGCGCGTCTACTCCGATGCGGTTTACGGCATCCCGCCCGAGCAGGTGGTCGGCACCGCCGGCGGCACCAAGTACGGCTACGACAAGGACGGCAAGCCGTTCCTGACCAAGGAGCCGAAACTGCTGCTCAACGACAACAACGCCGGCAAACCCGAGAGCATTCACCTGATGATCGGCCGCCGGCCCCATGCGGCGTTCGGCAACTCGACCGGCGACCGGCAGATGCTGGAGTACACGAAAGCCGGCGACGGCGCGCGGCTGGCGATGCTGGTGCTGCACGATGACGCGACGCGCGAGTATGCCTACGGCCCGGCCCAGGGGCTGCCCGCGACCAAGATCGGCACGTTCAGCGACGCGCTCATGGCCGAAGCGAAGCAGCAGGGCTGGATCGTCATCAGCATGAAGAACGACTGGAAGCGGATCTTTGCCTTTGAGCCGTAAGCGACAGCGCTCCTTGATGACCATAAAATAAACTATTGATAATATATCTAAATAGATATATGTTGATTGCCATGAACGGGAACGAGGTCATCAAAAAACTGCAAGCCGCTGGCTGGAAACTGGACCGGATCAACGGTAGCCATCATATCATGGTGAAAGGCGGTCACGCGGTGACGGTTCCCGTTCACGGCAAGCGCGATCTCAAGCCCGGATTGATAGCCGGTATCGCCCGGCAATCCGGTGTCAAGCTAAAATAGGAGGAAGTTAAACCCATGGACATTCGTTACCCGGCCGTGCTGGAACCCCAAGAAGGTAGCGGGTTCTTCGTGCGCTTCGTCGATCTGGAAGGCGCGTTGACCGATGGAGAAACGCTGGACGAGGCTCTGTTCAATGCCGGCGAGGCGTTGTCGGCCATGCTGGGATGGTTGTTGGATGAAAACAAGCCCATTCCCGCCCCGTCCCCCGCTGGCGAAGGGATGCATTTGATCGCCCCGGACGCCCGAACCCAAGCGGCCTTGCTGATCCGTCGGGCGCGGGGGGATCGGTCGCTGGCGGATCTGGCCCGCGCGCTGGAAACCTCCTGGCCCTCGGCCCAGCGTTTGGAAAATCCCCGCCACTCCCCGACGCTGCGCCAACTGGAAAAGGCGGCGGCGGCCTTGGGCAAACGCCTGGTGTTGGCGCTGGAGTGATTCGGCGCCCCGGTTCGATTCCCGCGAAAGCGGGGAAATCGAACCGATGGAATCCCACCCGTTTGGAATCGCCCGCGCCGCGTCCTGCTCCCCCGCTGGCAACGAATTCGGGCCGGACGCCCAAACGGGCCAGTCGGACCCAGTATCGAATGGACCGAACCGACCTGGAATCCAGTCGCCGGCCGCGTCCCAATACGCCGAAACGATGGGCGGTTCAATTTCCCATCCCTGCCGCTGGAACGCCGCTTTCCAGGCGCCATTTTCAATGAGGAGTGACACCAACATGACCAACGCCCGTTTCAATCATCCGCGCGGGGTGTGCATGTGGCTAGCGGGGGTGGGCCTTCTGGGCCTTTCCGCCTGCGGTAGCCTGCAACCGCCCCCCACCGCCCAGAGCATTGCCGGCCTGACGCCCTCGGGCACCGTGACCCTGACCGAGACCGTTGCGGCGGGCATGACGGGGGGAACCGGTGCGCTGACGTTCCAGGGGCGCACCTATCCGTTCAGGGTCGTCGGCACGGTTATCGGACCCGGCGGCGCTTCTCAGGTCAAGGCCAGCGGCGAGGTCTACCGGCTGAACCGTCTGTCCGATTTCGAGGGGACTTATTCGGAGGGAACGGGGCAGGCCGGACTCGCCACGTCGGGTAAGACGGAATTGTGGATGCGGAACCAGGCGGGCGTGATCATGCATCTGACCGGCACCAGTGAGGGCGTCGTGCTCTCGCTCGGGCGCGATGAGGTCCTGGTCCAACTGGCGCACTGAACCCACGCCACCGAACGGAACCGGCGGGCCCGACCCCTTCGAGACGACGCGGGCCGGCCCGCCGAGCGCATTTTGAAGTGCTGGCGATGACCGGCGCGCATCGAAACCCTGCGGGAAAACCCGCGCGCCCCGGTTTCGAGAAGCTCTCCAGCTAGGAGCGTTATCCCGTGCGGCAAGGCCACTACCGCATCCTTTACACCGTCGCGGATGCGGAATCTGAAACGACGGCAAGCGGCAAAACCGCTCGTCATTCATCCCCTCACCCCCTCGCCAGGGCGCAAGGGCAACGAATGGTTACGCCGAAACCAGCAACTACGATGAAGCGAAGCAGCCGGGCTGGATCGTCATCAGCATGAAGAACGACTGGAAGCGGATTTTCGCGTTCGACAAATGATCGGTGACCTGCCCAAGACAGTATGAACGGCAAGCAAGCCCGCTGGACGACCGGCCATTCCGCGAGGCGCTGGACTGGCCGGGGAGATCACTGGTCATGGGCTGTAAGAAACAGCATCAAGGTCAAGCCGCGCGGGCGCGGGTCAAGGGTAAGGCCAGTGCCCAGGCGGTCAGGAAGGTCAACGCAACGCCGACTAGTCCAGCCAAGGCGGTGGACAAACCTTCGGAGGCGATGTCGGCGACCTGATAATCCGCCAGAGGGGTTACGAACAGCGGCGCGGCCTCGTGCAGCACCTGGTAGTGCGCCATGACCGCTTCCAGACCATCCGGCAACGGCGAGGCGAACGGGCTCAGGCACAACGCGATCAGCAGGGCTGCCAAGGCAGGTACGGCAAAGTCGCGGGAAGCGGAGACCGCGCCGACCGTCGCCGGTTGTTTGAACAGCGCCAGCGCCGCGCAGGTGATGAGCGCCTCGCCCACCCCGATCAGCGCGTGAACGCCCAGCATCGCTGGCACGACTTGTTCCAGCGGCAGGACTCCGGTCAGCGCCAGTTCGACCGCGCAGGCCAGGGCCGCCAGCATCACCGACGCCCAACTGGCCAGGCCGGCGGCGATCCAAACTCGACTTCCACTGGCGGGTAGTCTCTTCAGCAGTTCCAGTCGCAGCAAGCCGCCCAGACCAGCGCCCAGCACCGCCATGTTCAACACGTTGGCGCCGAGCACGGTCAAGCCTCCGTCGGCGAATACCAATGCCTGGATCGTCACCACCAGCGCCAGCGCCAGCACGCCAAACGGTACGCCCAACAGCGCGCTGGCCAGGACGCCGCCGAGCAGGTGACCCGAGGTGCCGCCGCTGATCGGGAAATTCATCATCTGGGCGGCGAAGATGAAGGCGGTGATCGCCGCGAAGCGCAACGGCTGCGGTTTTTCCGCCGACCGATGCGCCGCCAACGCCGCGCCCGCCAGACACAGACCGCTGACGACAGCGGTCACCGGGCAAATACTGCCATCAAGTAAATTTTGTGGGATGTGCATGAGTTTATTCCTTGGAAAAGTTCAGGAGATTTCAGCATAGTTCAAGAACATCGGGCTCGCACCATCGGTTTTGTCAAATGCCGCGCGGTGCGCGCCGTCGCGAGCGATGGCGCCGCCGACCCGATTGCAAATTAAGGGGCTCGTGCCAAAATAGAGGCGAGATCAGGTGGCGGGAGGAAAACATGGCTAAGGACATCAGTAAGATATTCGATCAAGCGGTTGACAAGTTCCGTACCCAACAGGCGCAAAGCCGGGTTCGCCAGGACGACGGATCCAGTGCTTTGGAGCGGGACTTCGAGACGGTCAAGGCGCAAGTGCGCAAGCTCAAACCCCAGATTGAAACCCATTCTCGGGTGAATCATTTCTGGATCTTCAGCGACAAGATCATCATTGACTTTCACGCCGGTCCGAATCAGCCTCATGCCCAGTTGATCCTTCGAGTTTTTTACGCCGGCAACAACCGGGTCAAACGGGGCATGTACGGCTATCTACCCGATGGTTACGAAATGCCGTTGGCCGATGTGGACGAAGCCGTGGAGTTCTTCGCCACCCAATGCGGGAAGCTGCTGGCCTGAGCGGGTGAACTGGCCAACCTGCCAATGGTTTCGGTCGCGGACGATTGGCGCCATGGCCTGGCCGAAAGGCGCTTTTGCAACCAACCTACGTTGCCGCTTGGGCGGGGTAACGCCCATGGTCAGGCTCCCGCGCCCCGGTATG
This sequence comes from Candidatus Contendibacter sp., assembly GCA_029624675.1. GTDB lineage: Bacteria > Pseudomonadota > Gammaproteobacteria > Competibacterales > Competibacteraceae > Contendibacter. The sequence goes on along the minus strand of JARSSP010000036.1, from coordinate 118,890 downwards.
GGAGCCTCGCCCCAGACGGCGCCTCGCTCTAAAACCCACTCAATCCGACGCGGTCCGAATCATATCGGATGCTTTCTCGCCGATCACGATGGTTGGCGCGTTGGTATTGCCGCCCACCAGGGTCGGCATGATCGAGGCGTCCGCAACTCGCAACCCCATTAGACCATGTACCCGCAGTTGATCGTCCACCACCGCCATGGGATCAGCGCCCATCTTGCAGGTGCCGACCGGGTGATAAATGGTTTCGGCCCGGCGGCGAATGAACTCCCGTAGCTCGTCGTCGCTTTGCGCCGCCGCGCCGGGGAACAGCTCCTCGCCGCGATAGCCGTCGAACGCTGGCGCCGCCAGAATGCGTCGGCAGGTTTTCACCCCCGCCAGCAGGGTTTCCAGATCGTCCGGATGGTCGAGGTAATTGGGCTGGAGCAACGGCGGAGCCGACGGATCGGCGCTTTTCAGGCTCAGATGACCGCGACTCCTGGGCCGCAGGTCGCAAACATGCAGCGAATAGCCGTAACCATGCCAGAGACGCCGGCCGTGATCGTCAAGAATGGTGGCGGTCAGATGGTATTGCAGGTTGGGTCGCGGCAGGGCGGGGTCGGATTTGACGAAGCCGCCGGCCTCGGCCAGATTGCTGGTCAGAAAGCCGCGTCGGTGGCGGTGGTACTCCACGATGCCCCTGACCAGGCGGGGCAGGAACGACAGGGCAAAGCCATAGGAGGCCCGCCGGCGTTCGCGGTGGGCGACGATCACGTCCAGATGATCCTGCAAGTTCTGGCCGACCCCCGGCAAGTCGTGCACCAGGGGAATACCGTGTTTCGCCAACTCGGCGCGCGGTCCGACCCCGGACAGCAACAACAGTTGCGGCGAATTGATCGCCCCACCGGACAGGACGACTTCCCGCCGCGCCTTCAGTTCCACCGTCCGACCGTCCCGGTCGCGATAGGCCACGCCCACCGCCCGCCGACCCTCAAACAGCACTCGGCTGGCCAAGGCGTGGGTGATCACGGTCAGGTTCGGACGCCCACGCGCCGGATGCAGATAGGCCCGGGCGCTGCTGCACCGCTGACCATCCTTCTGGGTCAACTGGTAGAGCCCGACCCCTTCCTGCTCGGCGCCGTTGAAATCGTCACTGAGCGGATAACCGACCTCGCCGGCGGCGCGGACGAACACTGCGCTGATCTCGCCGCGTTGGCGCGGGTCGGCGACGTTGAGCGGCCCGCCGACGCCGTGATAGGCCGACGGACCGCGCTCCTGATGCTGCGCCCGCTTGAACAACGGTAGCAGATCCGCGTAGCTCCAGCCCCGGTTGCCCAGTTCCGCCCAGTGGTCGTAATCCCGGCGATGGCCGCGGGTGTAGACCATGGCGTTGCTGGAACTGCTCCCGCCCAGGGTTTTGCCGCGCGGCCAGAACAGCCGACGGTCATGCAAATGCGGCTGCGGCTCGGTTTGATAGCGCCAGTTCAGCGTCTTGCTGCGCATCATGAAGAAGATGCCGACCGGGATATGAATCCACGGGCTGGTATCCTCGGGACCCGCCTCCAAAAGACAGACCTGCCGGTTCGGATCGGCGGACAGCCGGTTGGCCAGCACGCAGCCGGCCGAACCCGCGCCCACGATGATGGTGTCGTACATGGCTCCCAATCCTCAGGGTCCGGCGCCGGGCCGGACAGTTGCTCGCAAGGCGACGGAAGTCGCGGATGGCCAAGCCTAATCACTTCGCCCGAACCCGGCTTGTCGAAAATGGCGACGACTTGGCGAAACTGGCTAGCGCCGCGTGCGCGCATTACACTTTCATGACCGTTCCCGGCTGAAATCCGGTCAGGAGGCGGTTCCAATCCGGCTTGCGCCGTCCGCGATCCGGCCCCGTTCCACCCTCAGAAAGGCAAGACCTTGAACAGACTGTACGTTTGGCAAAATCGCGGTCTTTTCATCGGCCGCCTGCCGGATATCTCCGAACACCGGCTCGGCTCGGCGGCGCTCTGCCTGGGCATCGACAAACCGTTCCGGCTGTTGGAGAGCGAAAGCAGCGTCTGGCAGGAGTGTCGGAGCGCCCTGGTCCCGCCTGGCTGTCTCAACGAACTGCAAATTGACGGCGCGATCATGGCGATTCTGTTCATCGAACCGGAGAGCCCCGACTATCTGGCGATCCAGAACGCCATGCTCGATGGCGAGTGGCAATGCCTGTACCGCCTCGCGCACGAAGCCGGGGCGCTGGCGGCGCTGGGCGAGATTTGGGAGCGCCAGCCCAACGCCACCGCGACGCACGAATTACTCAACCGCCTGATCCCACCGTCCGTTTCCGGGGAGCGCCAGCAACCGCTGGATCATCGGATTCAGCGGGTCATTCGGTTAATGAAGGAAGATTTGACGCACAGCTACTCGATGATCGATCTGGCCGAGTACGTGAATCTGTCGCCGACCCGACTGGTGCATCTGTTCAAGGAAGAGGTGGGGGTGCCGATCCGGCGCTTCCGGCAGTGGCACCGGATGCGGGTGGTGGCGGCGCTGGTCGCCAAGGGTGACACCCTCACCGACGCGGCGCTGGGCGCCGGTTTCGCCGATTCCTCCCACTTCAGCCGGGCGTTTCGCAACATGTTCGGTATCACACCGTCCTCGGTGTTTGGTCGCGCGGCCAACGTCCAGATCGTGATCGCCTGACGTTCCTCCCATGCTCGCGCTGATCGACAGTCACACCCATTTCGACGACGCCAGTTTCGACCCCGACCGCGACGCCGCCTATCGGCGGGCCCGGGCCGCCGGCGTGGAGGCGCAGGTGCTGGCGGCGGTCAGCGCCCGGCTCTGGCCGAAGCTCAAGGCGGTCGCGGCCGACTACCCGGGGCTGTATCCCTGCTATGGCCTGCATCCGGCCTATCTGGCTGAGCATCGACCGGAACATCTCGACCAACTGGCCGACTGGCTAGCGCGGGAACGGCCGACCGCTATCGGCGAGTGCGGGTTGGATGGTTATCTGCCGGACCTCGATCCCGATCTCCAGGCGGAGTACTTCGCCGGCCAGTTGCGCCTGGCTCGCCGCCATGACCTGCCGGTTGTCATCCACGCCCGCTACGCGGTGGATCAGGTGATCAAGCTGGTGCGGCGATTCGCCGGCGTGCGCGGCATGGTGCACAGCTTTTCCGGCAGCGAGGATCAGGCCCGGCGACTGCTGGACCTGGGGATTTTGCTCAGTTTCGGCGGGCCGCTGACCTATCCTCGGGCGAATCGGCTGCGCGGCCTGATGAAGGTTCTGCCGCTGGATGGGTTTCTGTTGGAGACCGACGCGCCCGACCAGCCGCCGAGCGGCCATCCCGGCGCGCGCAACGAACCGGCGTATCTGGCGGAAGTGCTGGCCTGCGTCGCCGAACTGCGCGGCGCGGACCCGGTGGAAATCGCCGCCGCCACGACCGAGAACGCCCGCCGCTTGTTCAAGCTACCCGATGCCGCATCCCCAGGCCCGTACTGAAATTTTGATTGGAGCCGAGGGCTTGGCCCGGTTGCGGGCGGCGCATGTGCTCGTTGCCGGGCTGGGTGGCGTGGGCGGTTACGCCGCCGAGGCGCTGGGCCGGGCCGGCATCGGTCGGCTGACCCTGCTGGATCACGACGTGGTGTCGCCCTCCAACCTCAACCGGCAACTGCTGGCGTTGCATTCGACGCTGGACCGGCCCAAGGTCGAAGTCATGGCCGAGCGCCTGCGCGACATCGATCCCACCATCGAATTGACCTTGATCGGCGATTTTCTCCGGCCGGAAGCGGCGGAAACGCTGGTTGCCGCCGCGCCCTACGACCATGTCGCCGACTGCATCGACAGCATCGCCTGCAAGGCGGCGCTGGTGGCGGCTTGTCACCGCCGTGGCGTATCGGTGATCTCGGCGCTGGGCGCGGGCAACTGCCTGGATGTGAGCCGGGTGCGGGTGGCGCGCTTGAATCAGACTCAGGTCTGTCCGTTGGCCCGCGAGTTGCGGCGAAAACTGCGGGAACTGAGCGCGCCGCTCAACTATCCCGTGGTCTACAGCGACGAGCCGCGCCGTCCGCCCCTGCCGCATCAGCCGGTCGGCGGCGAGACGCCCAGCCGGCCTCGGGCGGTGAACGGCACGATTTCCTATCTGCCGGCGCTGTTCGGGATGATGGTGGCGGGGGTGATTATTCGCCAGCTGCTGGATGAAAGCGGCGACGATCGAAGACACGAATTTCCATGAACCGGTATCTGGCGATTGCTGGAACCATGGAGATGGTTTGCACACTCGTTTCAATTTGAAACGGCGTGAAATTCATTTGTTGAATGATTAAACCCCTTGCGCTGTTTTTGACGTTGACCTTGCTATATGCCTGTTCAGGCGTACCTTACGCCGTTCAGCCGCAAGCGATGGATACCCCGCCGGCGCATCGAATCCATGTTGTGAGTCATGGATGGCATACAGGGCTTGTCGTTCCCGCTTCCGATCTGCACCAAAGCATTCCCGCCCTGGCCGAACGGTTCGGCCATCCCGCCTATTACGAGATCGGTTGGGGCGACAAGGGCTTTTATCAGGCCAAGGAGATCACGACGGGCCTTACGCTACAAGCCATGTTCTGGTCCACGGGAGCCATCGTTCACATCGTTGCCGTTCCCAACTCCCCCCACGAGTCATTTCCGCGCAGCCAGATAATGGACACTTGCGTTTCCGAAGCCGAGCTTGCTTCATTGATGACGTTCATTTCGAACAGCCTGTTTCACGATGAAACCGGCCAAATCGTTTCCATCGCGCCAGGTATTTATGGAGACGCCCAGTTTTACGAGGGTATAGGTCGATACCATATCCTCAATACTTGTAACACCTGGACCGCGAAGGGCTTGAGCAGCGCGGGACACGATATATCGCCCACCTTCAAATTGACCGCCGGCAGCGTCATGGACGACCTCGCCAATCATCGTAGGGAGTGTCCACAGTCCGCTCGGTCAGATTCGGTTGCCCGGTAACCATACGCCCCACACCCCAGCAGCGCCAAGGTTTCGACATGGCGGGTCTGGGGAAAGAAGTCGTAGGGAATCAGCCGCTCCATCGTATAACCGGCCTCGGTCAATTCCCGGAGATCACGACTCAGCGTCCCAGCACTGCATGACAGATAGGCCAACCGCTCGGGTCGGTACTCGTCGGTCGTCCAGGTCAACACCGCCGGCTCCAAACCAGTGCGCGGCGGATTGAGGTACAGCAATCGGGTTCCCTTGGTGGGGGTCCATGCCCGCAGTTGCGGAATCCGATCCGCGCACTTACCCCGCAATACGGTCGCGGTCGGAGCGTTCAGCCCGGCGCACGCCACCGCTTCGCCGCCCAACTCCACGCCAAGCGTTCGCGCCCCGCGCCGGGTCCAGCGCGCCAAGCTGGCCCCGATGCCGCAATAAAGATCGGCCAGGCTGTCGCCCGACTCCGGCGCGAGAAAAGTTTCCGCCGCGTCCAACGCCTCGCGGTACAAAGCGGGAATCAATTGCTGAAAAGCGGTCGGTCCGTACTCCAGTCCGAACGCATCCCGCGAGCGCGGCTGTCCCCACAGCAGGGTCCAGCCATTGCGGGCGAACAGCCGCCGCCCGGCGGCCGGGTGCAAGTGCAGCCAGAATCCCTCCAACCCGATATCCGCCAGTTCCGCCTGCCGTTCCCCGTCCAGCCAGTCCAGGTTGGGAACCCGAGGGGCCTTCAGAATCAAGGTCGCCTGCGCCCCGGCTTGAACGTAAAAAGCCAGCGGAAATAGCGTTCCTGGCGGCAGCGCCCCCCGCAGCCAGCGAACCATGGCCCGCACCAAGCCGGTGTGAATGGGACAGTCGGGAATCGGAATCAATTCGTCGCGCCGCCACAGACCGAAATTCCAGCCCTCCGCCTCACTCCAGACCGCTGACAAGCAAACCTTGCCCCGATAGCCCCAGCGCGCCGCGCCCGCAACCGTCCGCATCGGAGACAACCGATCCGCCCAGGGTGCGAGCGTCCGCCGCAGCCAGTCCATTTTTTGCGCTTCGCTGGCGGTGGCGTCTAACATGCGATGGGTGCAGCCGGGACAGCGGGGTTCGCAGCCGGCGGGCAGATTCAGCGAGGAGGCGGTCATGGTCAGCAGCTATCTGGTTTGCGATTTGTGCGGACGGTTCGGCCCGCCCGCCAGCATTTTCAGTCAAGATGGCTTGCGGCTGTGCTATCAGTGCTGGCACGAAGCGCGACAAGGCGGCGATCCAGAAGCGTCCAGCGAACCCACGTCGGCGTCCGGCGCGGACGCTCAGTCGGCGGAGGAACTCGATGCCGAGCGGAAAACCCGTTAGGAATGTTTGTCGGCGACCAGCACCGGATCGGGAATCACCGCCGGTTCGGCTGGCGAGGGCGCGGCCTTGCCCAAACCGAGTTGCGACAGCAGCATCCCGGCGAACATCAGCCCGCAGCCGAGCAAGCCGCGGCCGGACAGGATTTCGTTCAGTAGCAGCCAGCCGCCCAGCGCCGCGAACACGGTTTCCAGGCTGAGAATGATCGCGGCGTGGGCTGGTGGGGCGTCGCGTTGAGCCACCACTTGCAGAGTGTAGGCAACCCCCACCGACAGCAGGCCACCGTAGAGAATCGGCAGCGCCCCACCCCGCAACCCCGCCAGGGTGATCGGTTCGGTCACCGCCGCCACCGCCAGGCTCAGCACGGCGCAGACCACGAATTGCAGGCAGGCTAGCAACACTGGTTCGACATGCCGTCCCGACAGCCAGCCGATCACCAGCACATGACCCGCCCAGAACAAGGCGCCGAGCAACACCAGTCCATCGCCTTCGGCCAGGGTGAAGGCGTCGGTCAGGGTCAGCAGATAGAGACCGGCCACCGCCAGCGCCGCGCCGGCCCAGGTGCTCCAGGGAGTGCGATGTCCCCAGAACAGACCGAGCACCGGCACGATCACCACATACAAGCCAGTGATGAAGCCAGCCTTGCCAGCGGTGGTGTGAACGATGCCGACCTGTTGCAGCGAGGCGCCGGCGAACAGGATCAGGCCGGCCAGCAAGCCGCCGCCCAGGATCGGCCGCCAACCACCGGGCGCGATGGGCGCGGTGGAACGCCGGCCCAGCCATAGCAAGGGCAGCAACGACAGCGCGCCCAGGACGAAGCGGACGCCGTTGTAGGTGAACGGGCCGACGTGGTCCATCCCAATTCGCTGGGCGACGAAGGCGAAACCCCAGATCACCGCCGCCAGCAACAACAGGCCTTCCGCCTTCAACGTTTTGGACGTCAACATGTTGGGTACTTCCGGTATTTGGAAATTCCACAAATGGTATGGGGCGCTATAGGGGTTGAATCCAGGAAACCCCCGGCTTCACCGGAGAGGCAGTGGCCGTTTGCCGGTGAGGGAAGCGCGTCCGGGCAACGCCGCGCTGTGAGCCGCCGAGCGCGCGACGGGGAAAACTTCACGGGTATCGATTCACTTGCTCTCGTGGATCATCGCGCCCACTTATCCCCGGCACTCGATTTTCACCACGAAATCGCGAGCCTCGGCGGCGATGTCGGCGGTGGCGCGCGCGGCGCGCGGCAACCGGCTCTGATAATCCACCCCAGCTGCTTCGAGGAAGCCACGCGCCAGCATCGCCTTGATGGCGAAATTGACGTTTTGTGGAATATCCCCGGTCATCTCATGGACGCGGACCACGTTTAGCTTCGAACTGACCACCCCCACCACCGCGCCATCGCCATCCAGCAATGGACCACCGCTGTTGCCGGACTGGGTTGGCGCGGTGAATTGCAGGGAACGGGTATCGTCGCCTAGACCGATCAACGAGCTGACGTTGCCTGTGGTCACCTGCGGCCCCGACCCGAGTAACCCGCCCAACGGATAGCCCACCACCATCACGGCTTCGCCCAATCGCGCCTGCGGCCCGTCGCGAAACACCGCTACTCCAGTCAGGGGCGCGGCGGCCCGCAACAGCGCCAGATCGTTGGTCGGATCGGCGAACACCGGTTCCAGACCGCACCGCTGGCGTGGCGAACGGGCCAGGATTTCCCGCGCGCCCTCGATCACGTGGTGATTGGTCAACACATAGCCATCCGAATGGACGCAAAACCCGGTGCCGCTGAAGGCGGCTTCGCCGGCCTGGCCCGCTCCGCCCCGCGCACCTGGACCCGTGGCGGGTGGCTCTGGCGCCGACAGGCCGAAATGCGCCGCCAGCGCCGCCAGACCCGCCGCGAACCCCTGCCCCACCGCCCGGAACTTCCATTGCCCCTGGTGCCGATAGAGTTCCGCCAGGATCATCGCGGTTTCGCCGCGACCGGTCGGCGGCAATGGAAACACCAGCAGCGGCGCGTTGGCGGCGTCCGTTACCCAGGCGTGGATCGTGGCGAACACGCCGAAGGTGGTGCCCGGCGGCGCCCCCGGCCTGACCGTCAGCACCAGGGCGACGCGGGCGACCGTTGCCGGCACGGCGTCCAGATCGATCTCAAACTCGCCCGCCGGCTCGGTGAACGCCACCGCGCCGTCGCGGGAACGCGGCTGGTCGGCGCTGATCAGGTCGGCGAGATCCCGCGCCCGCCCATCGGCGGCGAGCAGTACCGCGCCGATCTGGGTCCGGGCGACGAAATCCTCGCGCGGCTCACCCGCCACGCCGATTTTCACGCGCCCGCCGCCGAGCGGGCGGTTCTGTCCAGGCTGAAGTTCCTGCATGACCTTGTTACCTCACGTCATCCCGGTTCAAGCGCATTCGCTCACGGGCAACAACTCGGAAAAGTCGTGAATCGCCGGGAATTCGCCCGGCAGCTTGGGCGGATCGGCGGAATCCGGCCGCAACACCGAGACCAGATGCGCGATTCCGTAGGTCCGCGCCGCGCGCAGAATGGCCAGATGATCATCCACCAGCAGGGTCGTGGCGGGATCGAACGGCTCCCGCTCACGCAACCGAGGCCAGAATTCCGGCTGCTCCTTGACCAGGCCGAGATCGTGGGCGCAGACGATGGCGTCGAAATGACCGGCCAGCCGGGTTTTCTCCATTTTCAGGGTCAGGCTGTGGCGATGAGCGTTGGTGACCAGAATCACCCGCTGGCCAGCGGCGCGCAGTGCGTCCAAAAAGTCCGGCACATGCGGATGCACCGCGATCAGGTGCTCGATTTCGCGCTTGAGGGTGACGATGTCCAGCGCCAGTTCCCGGGTCCAGTAATCCAGGCAATACCAGGCCAGCGTGCCTTCCACCGCCCGGGTGCGGGCCGCCACTTCGGCGCGGGCCTGGGCGAGCGGCAGGCCGTGGCGCTGGGCGTAACGCGCCGGCACCAGCTCCCGCCAGAATTGATTGTCGAACCGCAAATCCAGCAAGGTCCCGTCCATGTCGAGCAGGACGGTGCGAATCAGCGGCCAAGGCAACCGCAGGGTCATGGTCGGAAACTCCACCACATAAACGGTGTGGGGTTGGATTGTTGTAGAATTAAAGCAGATCGCGCCGTATTCGCTCATCCATCGATCCTTGAGGTTTTTCGCGTCATGCTCACCATTCCCGACAACGCCCTGGCCGCTCTGATGGAGCCGGTTCAGGCCATCGCCCGGGAAGCGGGGCATCGCATTCTGGACGTCTACGCCAATGGCTTCAGCGTGACCGAGAAAGCCGACCAGAGTCCGGTCACCGAAGCCGATCTCGCCGCTCACGGCTGCATCCTGCGTGGCCTGGCGCAACTGACGCCCGGCATCCCGATCCTGTCCGAGGAAGCGGCCGACGTCGGTTTCGCCGAGCGCAGCCACTGGGAATGGCTGTGGCTGGTGGACCCCCTCGATGGCACCCGCGAGTTTATCCAGCGCAGCGACCAGTTTTCCATCAACATCGCCCTGATTCACCGCCACGAGGCGGTGCTGGGGCTGATTCTGCCGCCGGTCGACGGAACCTGCTACTACGCCTGGCGCGGCGGTGGCGCCTTCAAGCAACTCGCCAGCGAGGCCCCCCAGCGCATCCGGGTCGCCCGGGTCTGCCATTACCCGGTGCGCGTGGTCAGCAGCCAGGGTTCGTACCGTACCCGGCGCTTGCAGGATTATCTCAGCCTGCTCGGTCCGCATCGGCATATCGCCCTCGGTTGCGCCCTAAAATCCTGCCTGATCGCCGAGGGCCGCGCCGATCTCTACCCGCGCTTCGGCCCCACCGGCGAATGGGATACCGCCGCCGCCCAGATCCTGTTGGAGGAAGCGGGCGGCTACCTGACCGACACCCAGCTTCGGCCGCTGCGCTACAACGCCCGGCCGGTGTTGATCAATCCGGATTTCTTCGCCTTCGGTGATCCCACCCGCGACTGGGCGGGGTATCTACCGCCCCCACCCCATCCGCGCGGGCGGCCGTTGTTCCTGCCCAGCCATTAGCATTCCACGCCGTCGAGTTCCGCCATGCCTTACGAACGCTATCGTCGCGACTTGCAACGGGAAGGTTTTCGGCACGATCCCGCCCAGGAACGCGCCATCCAGCATTTGCAAAAAATTTACGAGCAACTGCTGATCCAGCCCGAGCCCGCACCCAGCAAGAAGCCAGGACTGTTCACCCGTCTGGTCGGACGCGACCCACCCTCCGCCACGACTCGTAGTCCCGCCGTGCGCGGGTTGTATCTGTGGGGCGGCGTGGGACGCGGCAAGACCTATCTGGTGGATACCTTCTTCGACGCCTTGCCGCTGGAGCGCAAGCAGCGCATCCACTTCCACAGCTTCATGCGGTCGGTCCACGCCGAGTTGAAGCAACTGCGCCACCAGCAGGAGCCATTGCGGGTGGTCGCCCGCCACTTCGCCGAAAGGGCGCGGGTGATCTGCCTGGACGAGTTCTTCGTGTCCGACATCACCGACGCCATGCTGCTGTACGGTCTGCTGAAGGAATTGTTCGCCCGAGGCATCACCCTGATCACCACCTCCAACATCGAGCCGGACGGTCTGTACAAGGACGGTCTGCAACGCGCCCGGTTCCTGCCCGCCATCGAGTTGCTCAAGCAACATATGGATGTGTTGAACGTGGACGGCGGCGTGGACTACCGGCTGCGCTATCTGGAAAAGGCGGAGATTTATCACTACCCGCTGGACGAGCGGGCCGATCAGGTTCTGGAGGACGCCTTCACCCATATCGCGCCGGAACCGGGCCATCGCGGCGGCGACGTGGAAATCGAGGGTCGATTCATCCCCACCCTGCGCGAGGCGGATGGCATCGTCTGGTTCAATTTTCGGGCAATCTGCGACGGGCCGCGCGGCACCGCCGACTATATCGAAATCGCCCGTTGCTATCACACCGTGCTGATTTCCAACGTGCCGGTGATGGACTGGCAGATGGAAAATCAGGCGCGACGCTTCGTCAATCTGGTGGACGAATTTTACGACCGGGGTGTCAAGCTGATCCTGTCCGCCGCCGCGCCGGTGCTGGAGCTTTACACCGGCGAGAAGCTGAGGTTCGAGTTCCAGCGCACCGTCAGCCGCTTGCAGGAAATGCAGTCACACGAATACCTGGAACGGCCGCACTTGCCGTAACTGTCAACCCACCACCCGCACCGGCGTCCCGGCCAGGAACCCCGCGATGTTCTCCGCCAGTTGCCCGACCAGGCGCTGGCGCGATTCGCGGCTGCCCCAGGCGCAGTGCGGGGTGACGATCAGGTTGGGGATATTGGGGGCCAGCAACGGATTGCCGTGCACCGGCGGCTCCAGGCTCAACACGTCCACGCCCGCCCCGCCCAGCGCGCCCCGGCGTAGCGCGTCAGCCAGCAGGGCCTCGTCCACCAGCCCGCCCCGGGCGGTGTTGATCAAAATGGCGTCGCGCCGCATCAGCGCCAGTTCCCAGGCGCCGATCAGACCACGGGTCGCCGGCGTCAGCGGGCAATGCAGGCTGAGCACGTCCACCTGTGGCAACAACGCCGGCAGCGGCGTCCGGTCCGCCAAGGTCTCCACCGTGCCGGGCCGCTGGGCGACCAGCACCCGCATTCCGAACGCTTCGGCCACCCGCGCCACGCCCCGGCCCAGTTCGCCATGACCGACGATGCCCAGGGTCTTGTCGGCCAATTCGTGGATGGGGAAATCCAGCAGGCAGAACTGGCTGGCCCGTTGCCAGCGGCCATCGCGCGCCGCCCGTTGGTACTCCGGCCAGCGGGTGCATAGGGCCAGCAGCAGCGCGAATACGTGCTGGACTACCGCCGACGTGCCATAGCCCCGGCAATTGCAGACAGTGACGCCCCGCGCCGCCGCCGCGTCCAGGTCCACGTTGTTGACGCCGGTCGCGGCGATGACAATCAGCCGCAGACGCGGCGCCCGCTGGATCGTGGCGGCGTCCAAAACGACCTTGTTGCTGATCACCACCTCGGCGGCTTCGATTCGTTCGGCCACCTCGGCGGGCACGGTGGCGGGGTAATGGCGCCAGTTCGGCAGCACGCGATCGAGATCGCCGAAATCCAGATCGCCGCAATCCAGCGAGTCGCGGTCGAGAAAGACACCCAGCATGGCGAGGCAACCTCCGATGAACACCCGTACCTAATTATAGGTGCAACGCCCGGCGTTCGGCTCGGTTCAAATCGGCGCGGTGGGAGTCCCGCCGAGGGCGGGCAACCAAAGTAATCGTGCCTGTTGTCCAGCTTGCGGTTGCTGTTTCCATTAATCTTTTCCGGCGAAGGTGGTTGAATCGGGAATTTGTTGCGATTCCGACCGTGGTTTTGGACCGTCCGTGTCCGCCGCAAGTCGATTATCACTCAACACCAACGGCTCGCTCGCATCGTCGGATAGGCCTTGAGAAGAGTAGAGCGAAACCAGCCGGGCGATCAGCAGGGTCACGTAGAAGAGGCCGACCATGGATTCAGTCATCGCCAGCATCCGCGCCAGATTGGACACCGGAACAATATCGCCATAGCCCGAGGTGGCCAGTGTGGTGATGCTGAAATAAAGGCTGTTGAAACCCGCCAGTGAGCGGCTGGTGGGGGGTCCGACCGTGAAGGCAAAGGAATCAGGAGCCAACCGTTCCACCAGCAGGTAAGCAAAGGCCCAGAGCAAGCCCAGCAGCAGGTAGGTTGCGACGCCGGCGCACAGGATCTCGGAATTGACCCGGGGCGCCCGGAGGATAAAACCCAGCAAGCACAGCAGGATGAAGCCGATGAACACCAAGCCCATCCCCAGGGAAACCTGTGGCGGTAGCAGATCCGGCCACCAATAATTCACCCATTTCTCCACCAGCGCCGGTACGGCGAACACCATCGCCCACCACAACGTTCTCCGTCGGCCGCTCACCGCCAGCACCGCGGACAACAGCACCAGCGTCATCAGCACCGCTTCGATCAGAATTCCATTCCGAACACTCTGCACAAATGGCGCCGTGACGTACAGCAGCACCAGCGCGACCAGAAAGTAGGCGACCGAGAAGCGGACAACCCCGGAACTGGCATCCCGCGCCCGCGAGGGCGTCGCCATCCGGGGTTTGAACGGAGCGGCGCGGAACATCAATCAAGGTTCTTCCGCCGAACACCGGCGAATCAGGCAACACTAGTTCAAATTCGAGTCCGGATAGTACTTGGCGCCGGTGATGCTGATCCCGACGATGGCGCCCTGCTCGCTAAGCTGGTACATCAGCACGCCTGGCGAGACCGACACGCCCAACTGGTTACCCATGCTCTGGGTGCGGGTCTGCGCCGAGGCCATCACATTGCCGCCGAATTCCCAGCCTGAGTTCACGAACTGGTCAAAGGCTTGCGGCGTCTCGAAGACAAACACCAGTCGGAAGCGCTGAACCCCGAAGCCGTAGCCAGGTTGCAACTCGACCATCCGCATGAAGGTTTCCCGCCGGGTGGCGCGGCTGACGGCGAGTCCCCCGCCGGTCGCGCTACCCATGAAGAGCACTTTGAAGCCAAAGTTGCTGAAGACGGCGTAACCGGCCGCCTGTTGGATCTGGCGGCGCGCGGCGGGATATTGCTGGTAAAGCTGCGCGATGGTCTCGTTCGCCATCGTGCGAATTTCGGCGCGCTGCTCGTCGGCCTGGTGTGGGGACATGGGCGCCGTCGAGCAGGCTTGCAAGCCGAGACCCAGGGTAACCATCAGCGACAACACCATGAAGGCCCGGCAGGGCGCGACTCGTGCGACCAGGCTGCAAGCTCGTTGCATTTTCAGCATTTTTTGATCCTCGATGGATGGGGGTTGAATCCGTATGGTAGCAGGGCGGAGAGGCGGAGAGGCGGAGAGGCGGAGAGGCGGAGAGGCCACTCACTCGATCCAACTCGCGATTTTAGGCAATTTTCAAGAGACTCATAAATAAAGATTCGCGGGATTGACAAAATGTCACCTCTTTTTGTTAATTATCAAGCATGAACAGCCATGGCCGATTAACCGGGGACGGAAGCGCCGTCGATTCAACCCAAACGCATCCCGTCAGCCACGGCTGGCTGCGGACCGGTCCGCTGGCTGCGGTTTCGCCGGTGCTGCGGGAATTCGGCGTCGACCCGATGGAAATCATGGCCAGCCTCGGCCTTGATCCAGTCCTGTTCGACGATCCCGAGAACACGATTTCCTTTGCCGCCATGGGCCAGTTGCTAAAACGGTGCGCGGCAGCGACGCAATGTCCCCACTTCGGCTTGCTGATCGGACAGAGGATGGGGCCCGCTTGCCTGGGCCTGGTTGGCGAATTGCTCCAGCACTTGCCGGATGTCGGCTCGGCGCTGCGCAGCCTGGTTTTAAACCTGCATTTGCACGACCAGGGGGGAGTGCCCCTATTATCGGTCGAACAGGGCACGGCGATACTGTGCTACGCGATCTACCAGGGGGGCGTGGAAGGCGCCGACCAGACTTACGATGGCGCCATCGCCCTCACCTTCAATATCCTGCGGGCGCTGTGCGGCCCCGCCTGGCTGCCGACCGAGGTGCTGTTCTCCCATCGGCGGCCGAACGATATCGGGCCGTACCGCCGCTTCTTTCAAGCGCCGCTCCGCTTTGACCGGGAGCAAACCGCGCTGATCTTCCCGACAACGTGGCTTGATCATCCCCTACCGGACGCCGATCCCAACCAACGCCACCGGCTCGAACGGCAAATCGCCACGCTTGAAAACCTGGACAGCGGTGACCTAACCCGCCGGTTACGCCGCGTCCTGCGAATCTCGTTGGTTACCCGCCGAACCTCCCTGGCTCAGGTCGCACAGCTTTTTTCGATACACCGCCGCACCCTGAACCGGCGCCTGGAGGAACGAGGCGTTACCTTCCAGGCGTTGGTGGATGAGGTCCGCTACGAAATCGCGCGCCAATTGTTGGAAAACACAGGCATGTCCATCTGCCAGATCGCGGCAACCCTCGATTACAGTGATCCCAGCGCATTTACTCGGGCGTTCCGGCGCTGGTCGGGAACCACGCCGGCCGCGTGGCGAACACGGCCTTTGACGGATGGTTGACTCAGGGCTGAGTGACGACGAAAAAAAGCCCTTCCCCCGCATAGGGGGAAGGGCAGGGGTGAATGCGTTTTTTCGACAAATCAGCCTGTGAGAGGCTATATAAAAACGTCCTTTATTTCATCGTGACCGTAAGACCAGTCACATTTCCAAGGTTGAGGTTCAACCCCTTGGTCCGCGAGCGCAAGTTCATGATCACGCCATTCTCGTTCTGCAAGCGCAGGCCGCCCACGCCACCGCCCACGGCCACGCCCGCTCCCAGCTGGGTGTAGGTGCCGGGGAATTTCGATACATCCTGTAGGGCGTACACTTCGCCGACCGCACTCATTCTCGAGATGCCCACATTGAGGCCGGCGCTCAGGCCCCTGATCTTGAACGGATATTTCTTGCCCTTGAACGTCAGCGTTCCGCTGCCGGTGCTGCCGCCTAGAACCAGCCCGAATTGTCTTTCAGCAATCGCGACCTTGCCGACCGGTTTGTCGATGTCCGCCGCCACCGCCAGGCTGCTCAACAGCAATGACGTGGCCAGCAGAATACCGCCAGTTATTTTGCGAACGCTTTGCATCATCGGATTTCTCCTTGAAATAGTACAACGTGAACAACGGGATTGACCGCCTATTGCCAAACAACGGTCGGGGAATGAAACCCGAGGGTTGGCATTGCTTCGATGGGCCATGACCAACTCCGGGTCGCAATGGATCAGGAGGATTCGATTCGACGTCCTCCAAGTCGTTTGGTCGCCAGTCCGGTCAGGGCGTCGCCCCGCTCAATTGCCGCAGCAAGGCCCGAATTTCAGGATTGTCCGGCTCCAACGCCGCCAGGCGCTGGACGTAATCGCGCGCCGCGTCGAGGTTGCCGACGTTCCGCTGGAACGCCACCAGCGCCATCAGTGTATCGCGGTCGTTGGGATATTTCGCCAGCACCGTTTCCAGTGTCCGGATCGCCGCTTCGGCTTGGCCAGCCCCGTTCAGCGCTACTGCGTAAACATAGCCGTAGCGGGGGTTATCACCATCCAGCCGGGCAGATTCCGCCAGCGCGGTCAGGGCCTCGGACATTTTGCGCTGGCGGATCAGCAACAACCCCAGCGCATGGTGCGCGGTGGCATGGTGGGGATCGCGGGCCAGCGCTTGGCGCAAGGTCTGTTCGCCCTCCCCATCCCGTCCTTGGAGCCGATACAAGTCGGCGAGATTGACCGCGGCCTGGGTGAAGGTCGGCTGCAAGTCCAGGGCGGCGCGGTAAGCCGCTTCCGCCCGGTCGAACTGGCCTTGGTCGGAATAGACCAGGCCGACGTTGAGATACGACTCCGGGCGGTCGGCGTGGGTCATTTCGGCGGCGATGTATTCGTCGACGCCTCGCCGGATCGCCCTCCGCTGATTTTCGGCGAGCATTTCCTTCGGCGCCGCGGCCAACCCCCGCGCCGCGTCGATCCGTACCTGTCGCACTGGATCGTCGAGCAATGGTAACAAGTATTGCACCTTCAGTTCCGGTGGCAACCCTTCCAGCCCCCGCGTCGCCGCGCTTCGCAACAATGGATCGGGATCGGTCAGCAAGGGACGCAGGGTTTCGAACCCGGCGGGATCAAGCCGCTCGCCCAGCAACACTGCTCCGCTGGCCCGCGCGATATTGGGCTGGTCCGGGTTCCGCAGCAGCGCCCGCAACAGTTCCCGCGCGCCGGCGGCCTCGATTTGGCCAGCGTGCAGCGCCTCGGCGAACCGTTGGTGACCGGGCAGGGGATTGCCGTACCACTGCCGAACCTGCTCCGCCGCCCACTGCGCTGATTTGTCCTGGTGGCAACGATTGCAAGCATTGGGGATATTCAGCTTTACCGTCAAATCCGGCCGGGGAATGCGAAAACCGTGGTCGTGGCGCGGGTCCACGATCATGTAGGTCGTGGTGGGCGCGTGACAGGCCACGCAATCCGCACCCTTGGAACCGGCCGAGTGAAAATGGTGGCGTGGCGACTCGTATTTAGTCGCGAGATGGCATTGCGCGCAAACCTGGTTCCCGGCGGCGCGCAGCTTGCCGCTGTGCGGTTCATGGCAGTCGCCGCAACTTACCCCTTTAGCGAACATTTTGCTTTGCAGGAACGAGCCATGATTGAACACCTCGTCCTTCATCTGCCCGTCGGGATAGTAGAGATCGGGCGTCAGCAACGCCAAACGGTGGGTGTCCAGCAAAGGCTGGCCGAAGACGTAGTCCTCCCAGAACTGCCCACGCCGGGAATGGCAGCGGGCGCACAGTTCCAGCTCACGGCCAGAAGAACGCGGCGTGCCGCTCGGAGCGCCGCCCGTGGTCGGCTGGGCATTCAACAGCACACCGAGTTGCGGATTCAGGGTGGCGGTCGCCAGGTTCAGCCCTTGCATGGCCAGCTCGCGTATCTGAAACCGCAGGCCGCGCCGCTCGTCGAGCGCGATGGCCAGACCTTTGGTACGGTTCAACTTTTGCCAGTCCCCTTCCTGTCTGGCCCAGGCCAAGTGATCGGCGCCGGGACCGTGGCAGGCTTCGCAAGAGACGTTGATTTCGGACCAGGTGGTGTGGAACCGTTTCAGCTTGGCGTCGTAATTCTTGCGCAGGTTGGTGGAGTGGCACTCGGCGCACATGTAATTCCAGTTCTGCTGATAGCCGGTCCAGTGCAGCGGGTCCCGAGCGGTGAGGTTCTGATCGGGATAGAGATGAAACCAGCGCTGTCCGCCCTGTTCCTTGGCGCGGCTATCCCAGGCGATGCCCAGCGCCTGATAGCGGCCGTCGGGGAAGCCGATCAGATATTGCTGCAAGGGGTACACGCCGAAAGTGTAGGCGATTTCGTAGTCCTGCAACTTTCCGTCCGGTCCGTCGGTGCGCACCATGAATTTGCCGTCGCGGCGGAAGAACGTGGAGGTGACGCCGGCGTAGGTGAAGGGCACGTCGTTGAAATCGCCGAGCACGGTTGGCTCGATGGCGGGTTGCATCGCCTTCGCGTGCTGCGAACCCTGCCAGTGCCGATATTCGGTCGGATGGCATTCCGCGCAGCTTGAGGCGCCGACGTAACCGCCGCCGGGCGCGCCCGGTGGATGGTTGGCCGACATCGCCGCGGGCAGGGGTTCCATCGATTCGGTATCCGAGCGCGCCCAAGAGGCGCACAAAATCATGCCCCCGAGCAGGAGGATGCGGAACCACCAAGATGCGGCGAATGGGAAGAATCGCCGGCGGGAAAGGAGCATGGTTACGGATTCCTGGTCGCCATCGGACTTGGGGATTGAGACTGATCGGCGTTGGCGTCGGAATCAATCACTGTCGTTCGAACATCCATCATCCGAATTGTCGTCATCCGAACAGCCGCTATCCGAATCACCGTCGTCCGAATCGCCGTCCGAATCGCCGCTGTTCGCCCGCCGCCACATCCGGCGATCGGCGCCGGCGAACGACATGGGCGTCAATGGTCTGCCGATGGCGTCGATGAACAGGGAGGCCGCGCCGCCGTCGGCGGGCATTTCCCCTTCCAGGACCCGAGTGTCGTAGCTCAATTCGTCGCCCTTCAAGACCGGATCACGCAGCACCACGACCACGTCCGCGACCTTGCCCGAGCCGAGGATCGACAGGGTGGCGTTGGGTGGATCGGAGAGAAAACTGTCCTTCCCCTCTTTCCAGAACGGTACGAACTCGGCGGTGGACATATGACCGGCGAGGCGCTCCGGGCGGTCGGAAAAGACTATCGTGGTTGGACTGACGCCCTTCAGAGTCAATTTGCCATCGGCGTATTGGATACCGCGAGCATTTTGGACGAACAGGAAGTCGGCTTTTTTCGCCGCCTTCCTGGGTTCCGCCTCGGTTTTCCTGGCCGGCTCCCCGGCAGCCCGCGTCAAGTCGGGAAACATGCTCAGCAACGCCGCCAGCAACATCATGGCGATCATGGGGAAACGCCGCGTGATCATGGGTCAATCCTCATGTGATTTTGGGTTTGGTTGGGAGTTGGTTGGTCATCGTGGCCTCCTGAATCTTGCGGCAGCGGCGCGGTCGTTCCGCGCGCGAGGGCGTTAGCCCCCTGGTTCCCGGAACGCGGCCAGGCGTCGGCGATCTCGGCGGGTACGAAAACAGCGGACTCACGTCCGCCGCTCGCCGACGATCCTACGGAGTTTCGTAAGCCGAAAAACCCGTGGTGATGGCGTTGCCGACGCCTTTTGAGGTATCGACCACGTATTTCCGGCCGACCTGGGTATCGGCGTACTCGGCGATCACCTGGCTGGTCTCGCCGTCGATGAATTGCGCGGCGATGCCGGTGCGGCCCAGAGGCGCGGATCCAACCGGCTCGCCCGCCGCCGCCCCCGAGGGCCACGTCGGCGACCGTGGTGTAGGGCGCCACCAGCGCAACCACGCTCATTTCCGGTTTGGTCGGCGCCAGATCGACGTGAGCGATGCCAGGCTGGGAAAGGACCATCGGTGCATGATTCGGGATTCCATGGTGGGAGGCGGAGGGAACTTAAGCGCACCAGCGCCGTCGCCGGAGCCCGTAAAAAAACGGGCCGGGGAGCAGGCCCGGAATCCGACAGAACCCACAACGCGGGAATGGCGGAATGGCGAGCAGGGTGGCGATAATCCAGATTGCGCGGGGCATGAACGTCGATTTGGGCCTTACCAACGGAAGGTGGCGCCCAATGCCGGACCCGCCAGACGCAGATCCTCAACGGTCTGATCGCCGTCCGTCGAATAGGAGAGATTGCGGTACACCAGCACGACATCACCCCAGTCGAAGCGGTAGCCGATCCCCGCCCAGCCCTGCCAGGTCCAGTTCGAGTAGTTACCCGCGCCGATGTCGAGATAATACGGCACGAACCAGTCGCTGTCGCCAAACCGCGCCTCGCCGCGCACGCCGACGATCCCGTCCCATACGTTGATCTTGTCGGAGGTACTACCTGAACGTCCGATGACCCCGTCTGGCCCGGAAAAGCTTAAATCCGTGGAGGTTTCCAGGCCCAGGTAGCGGATGCCGCCGAAAACATCCAGCGTCCCGGCGGAACTTCGCGCCACGGTGTAGCTGCCGATGCCCTCCCAGATCAACACCTTGAGATCCACGTTCAAACTCGTGTCGATGGGTAGCGACAGGTTGCCGCCCGGTCCCCGCACGGTCTTGATCTCTCCCTTCTGGTTACTGAAGTCGTTGTAGATCAGATCCATCGCGAAGGCCCAGTCGCCCTTGCGCGCTTCGAAGGCCCCCATCAGGGCGAAATCAAGGTCGCTGAGATAGCTGTCCGGCTTGACTTCGGCATCAACGGTTTTACCTCCCCCCAACGGCGTGCTGAAATGGAGCGTCTGGGAAATGTTCGGGAACCAGGCATACGGCGTCAGGTTGTAATGCCATTCGCCATCGTACAGGTCCACTCCGGCCGACGTCGCGCTGCCCGAGGCTAGCAGGCCGGCACTGGCCACTATTGCCCAGAGTCCTGCTTGTAATACTTGCTTTCGAAACATGGTTTGCCTCCCGATCTTCGCTCCAAGTGATTGTGATCTTGAATCATGTTATAGGCGCTGGCCATTTTTCGCGGATTTCGCGAGGCGCCAGGTCCTCGTTTCTGATCCGAGGACATCAGTATTTTGCAAATCTTCGAACCTGCTGCGATCATCCCCCCTACTCAAATCACCGACATTTACTTGCTGGGATTGGCCGTTCACCACCACCGTCGGGCTGGCCACCGCCGAGCCGATGGCCGCGCCGACGGCCAAGCCCACGGCCCCAGCGGTGGCGACCGCGCCGGCGCTGTACCCAGTCGTGCAAACCCAGCAGCCGCCCGCCGCGTCAGTCGGGTGGTAGTAGGCGCCGCCGTAGCCGGCGTGGATAGTTCCGCATGACTGTTGTCTCCAAAAAGTCACTTCGGAAACAGGAGTTGCGCCTGCAAGCGCAGGGTCCAGTCGGGACCGTCATCCGGCGCCACCACGTTGTAGAACGCCTGGATCTGGGTGTTCACCGGCAGCTTGCCCAAGTGAAAGATTTTCCCCACGCCGCCACCGAGCGGCACGGTCCAGCGGTCGTCGCTGTCCGCCTTCCAGTTGGCGGTGATGACCGGCGAACTGGTAAGGTACAGCCCTTCCGGGAAGTTGTAGTTGAGGAAGGGCTGGAGCAGGAAGTTGTTGTAGCTGGGATCGTCGCCCGAGCCGACCGACCAGACGTTGTTGACCAGCGCGCCGTACACCCAGGGATCGCCCTTGTCCAGATGCAGCGCCACGAAGGAGGGTCCCAGGCCCCAGCGGTCGTTGCCCAGCCGGTCGTTGCTGTTGGTCGGCAGTTGCGCGATGGCGCCCACGCCCCAGATCAGCCCGCTGGCGTTGGCCGGCGACAGGAATGCGGTGAACTGAATGTCGCCCAGTCCGTTGCTGCGATCTTGACCCGGCGCGAACGCGGGCTGAGAGATCACCGGGATGATGGTGCGGGTGATGAGGTTCCAGTCCGCGTTCAATTCGAACGGGATGACCGGCTGGATATTCAGCACGTTCTGAGTGCCGTTTTCCGGTCCGACGTTGAAGTTGACGTTGTCCTGAAACGGCAGGCTGATCAGGTTGCCGATGGGATTTTGAGCCATCTTCGCCAGTTCCTCGGCGCTCAGTTCCGCCCGGACCGGCGCGGCGAGAGCCGCGCCGAGGGCGAGTAGCCCGGCGGCGAGGGCGATTTGATCGGTCGGTTTCATCAGTTTTCCTTGCGAGAGACCCCGGTCTTTAGGCCAGAGAGGGATAGCGAACCGCGCGAAGCGCGGTCAGCCTTTGACGTTAGGTGCCGGTCTTTCCCGGCTGTCAGCGCTTACGCACCTGGTAACGGCCCGACTGGCAGATCATGCCGGGCGCTCCCCTCGACCCTCTTATCCGCTGGTTTTTACCCCCTCGTGGGGCCATCCCTGGTGGCCGCACTGGCTTCGTACCCCGTAGGCCTGTTTAACGGCCAGTCTCAGAGTCCGGGACTGAGGAAGCATCCACATCACTTCGCCACCTGAATCGCTGGTGGTTGCCAGGTGCCTTCGCCCGGCGGCAGGATCGACGGCGCCTCGGTCTTCGGCCAGTAGAGCCGCATGGCGAGGTAGATCGGACCATCCGGCGCCGGCAGCCAATTCGATTCCTTGTCCTTGCCGGGCGAATCCTTCTGGATGTAGAGCGTCAGCGAGCCATCCGCATTTTTTTTCATCGACGGCAGCATCGCCGAGTTGATCAGGTATCGGTCGATCGGGTTCTTGATCAGGAACTGGGTCTTGCCGTCGTACATGGTCACCGACCAGAAGGCGTTGACCGGCGGGAACTGGTCCTTGGCGAAGGTCAGCGTGTACCTGTGCTTGGCTCCGTCGAGCACCTCGCCGCTGGCCAGCGTCTTGGTCAGCGGATACATGGCCTCTTCGGCGTTGTTGCCGTAGATGCCTGCCTTCGCAGCGGCGGCGCGCTTCAGCCAGTCGCCGTTGTAGAAGGCGCGGTCGCCGAACAGCGAGCCGACCTTCCACCCGTTGATGTCCTTCATCCCGGCCTCCAGGTACTTTTCGACCTTGCTGTCGCCTTCCTTCATCGCCAGCAGGATGGCGGCCTTGTGCTCGAGCGAAAGGTCCTTGAAGGCGAACTTCTTGCCGGGGCCGATGCCGATGCTGGCGAGCTTGGCGCGGATCGCCTCCTCCTCGGGGCCGGCCGGCGCGAACTGCAGCGCGAAGTCCAGGTACTCGAAGAAATTGGTCTTCACCATCTCCTTGTCGATCTTCGGGAAATCGATGGCCGGCGCGGCAGGCGGGGGGGGTTGCTTGAGATACGCCGACAGCGGTTGCGCCTTGTAGCCCGCCTGCACCTTCTCGACGTTGGGCATGTCCTCGGGGTCGATGAGCTGGGTGCGGTACGCGGCCAGCGAGAAATCGGTGGTCGAGCGGAACACCTTCTTGATGCCCGCCGGCGTTTCGCCCTTCCAGTTCGGCCCGACGACCAGGTAGTCGCCGGCGTCATTGCCGGTGGCGCGGCTGCCGATGTAGCCGTAGTTGAAGGTGTTGCCGTCGGTCAGCATCACCGAGTAGTAGCGCTTCTTGTCCACCGCCGGCACCGACAGCACGAGCGGCTCGGCGCGCAGGTCCATCCACAGCAACGAGTAGGGCGTGTCGCTGTTGGGGGTGATGATCGCCGTGTCCTTGTAGGTGAAGACGCGGGCCTCGTTGAAGATCTGGTTGAAGGGGGCCTTGAACTGGCCCGAGTTCTTGTCCACCGCATACTCATACATGACGGCATAGTTCATGACGATCGGCAAACCGTAGATGAAGCCTTCCTCGGCGATGGCCTTGGTTTCAAGGATGCCGGGCCGGTTCTTCTCGTGCTTCTCGGCTTGGGAAATGGCGTCTTTCTCGGCCCCGTAGCCGGTGAATGGCGCGGCGGCGACGGCAACCGCCAGCGCCACGTTCAACACAATGCGGTGCATAACCTTCGGTCTCCTTAAAGTTTCTGATATTGCTTCGATGGTGAATTCGCGGACCGCGCCTCGCGAAGCGGCCCGCGCGGTTTATAACCTGATCGAGGGGGCTATTTCACCTCCTCGATCTCGCCCGGCCGCCAAGTCTGGTTGAACCAGGGCTCCAGCGGGCCGTAGAGGCGCAGGATCATGAACCAGCCTTTGCCAGGAATCGTTTGCACCCAGTTGTTCTCGAAACCGTCCGGCGCCTTGGGGCCAAAATAGACATCCACCGAGCCGTCTGCATTGGTCTTGATGCCTTTACCCTGACTGCTCACGCTCGGGGCCTGCTGATCGGTTTGTAGCATTGAGCGCGTCTGGTTGTCGTAAACGATCACCGACCAGAAGTCCTTGACCGGGATGTTCGGCGGCAGGCGCAACCGGTAGGTCTTGCCGCCGTCAAACGGGTTGCCTTTCGAATCCAGCGAAGCCCACGGGTACTGCGATCCTTCGCCGACCATCTTCGCTTCCATCGCCGGTGTGACGCCGGTGGCAAAATAATAGAAGAAGGCTGCGCCGTCGAGGTTGGCGACTCCGGGGGAGATCTCGAACTTGTAGCCGCCGAAGAACGGCTTGCGCCACTGGCCGTCCGGATAGATGAAGGCATCCTTCTCGCGGATCTTGAAAGCGAGCGTTCGCGCCGTCACCGCGCCGATGTTCGCGGCGTCAGCCAGGATCTTCTTCATCCGCTCGTCGGGATTGAAGGGCTTGCCCTTCTCGATGCCGATCGAGGCGAACAGGCCCAGCGTGGTGGGGTCGGAACCCTCTGGGGGTTCTTCCTGAATCACCTGGTTCAACAGCTCCCAGAACGCATAGTCGCCCGGAGCGACGAAGTTGGACGGGATGCCGGACGCATTGATGAACTTGACCGGCGGAGGATTGGCCGCATCGGCAAGCGGATAGATCTTCAGGTGTTTCTTGACCGACTCGACGCCGGGCTTGGGCGAGCCATCGACGAGGAACGACCGGAAGGGCATCCAGTTGCCGTAGGTGCTCGGTCGTACCACGAAATAGCCTTCCGGGATTTCGCCCTTGTACCCCGGCGGCAGAATCAGGTATTTGCCGCCCTTCCCTTTGTCGGCTCCGGTGATGCCGATATCGGCCACCCAGCGATACCAGAAATCATCGATGGCTCCCAGGACCATGGGGGGGATCTCCGCGACCAGCGGCCCCTTCTTCGTATCAATCCAGATGAAGCTGTAGACCGTGTTGTCGTTGGCTGTCAGTTCCACGGTTTTCGGATCGACCAGGGTTTCCCAGATGACGTTCGTCTGGTTGTCGGGTCCAAACTGGCGCAGCGAGTCGCGCATGCCGGCCTGGTTGACGATCGGGATCGCCAACAGGTAAGCCTGCAAGGCGCGTGAACGATCCAGATTGTCGTAAATCTTCTCGACGGTTTCGTGTGACGGGAAACCGTCGTGCAGGTGTAGTGTGCCGATCGAGGTTTCGACTCTGTTCGGCGTGGCGACGCCCGGTGCGATGGGCGTTGTCATCTTGTAATTCTCCGCCGCCTGCACGGATACCGCGCCGCCGGTGAGGAGGGCTATGGCGATGGAGCAGACCATCGCCCCGCCGAAAAAAGTCCGTTTATTGGGTTTCACGGGTTGGTTCCTTTCATCGAAATTGATCCGCCATTTAATTCGCGGGCCGCTCCTCGCAAAGCAGCCCGCGCCGTTTTATGCCAACTCCTGTCGGGTTTAATGAGGTTGCGTGTGGATTCAATTCGCCAGTTGGACCACAACCTCATCGCGCCCGAGCGAGAGCACGACGCCCTCGCTGGCGCCGGTCAGGTGCATGATCACGCCCGCCTGGTTCCGCATCCACAATTCCGTCTTGCCCGACGTGGCGAGTCCCGCCTGCCCCGTCCCCTCCGAATAAGTACCCTCGAAATCGGACAGACGGTTCAGCTGGTAGACCTTGCCGACGGCCTGGGTCCGCGAAGCCCCACCGGGTCCGATCACCGTGCCGACGACCCTGAACGGATAGCTGCGCCCCTGGAACGTCAGCGCACCGGTTCCCCCCGTCATGCCCGCCGCGACGGTCTCGGTCAGGGTCACGGCGCCCGAGGGCGTCAGACCGGCAATGCTCTGTTCGGTGGGGGGCGGTTGCAGGCTACCGCAGGCGGAAAGGCCCAGAAGGCCCACCCCCGCTAGCCACATGCGCACCCCGCGCGGATGATTGAAACTGGCGTTGATCATGATGGTGTCACTCTTCTTGAAAAGGGATGGTCAGGGGGAATCGAGAGACAAGAGTGGAGTCCGGTCAATCCGCGGGCTGTTCTTGCGAGCAGCCCGCGCGGTTCATGATCGAAAGTTACTCCACGGCCTTAACCTGCGGAATTGTCCACGAGCCGTCGAGAATCGAGGGGTCCTTCTCGCTTGGCCAATAGAGGCGCAGCATCAGGATGAACTTATCCTTCGGCGCCGGCAGCCAGTTGGACTCCTTGTCCGCGCCGGGGCTTGCGTTCTGGATGTAGAGGTCCACCGAACCGTCGGCGTTGGCCTTGAGGTTCTGCCGGGGGCTGATGCTGTAGCGGTTGAGCGGGTTCGGCACGAAGAAGTAGTCGCCGTCGTACATCGTCAGCGACCAGAAACCGTTGGCCGGCGGGAGCTGACCCTTTGCAAAGTGCATCACGTAGTTCTTTGCGCCGGTGTAGGAGCCGAGAGCATTCGGCCCTTCCGAAGTGGGATAGACGGCGTCCTGCGGACGATTCGCTCCCAACCCGATGGCGGTGATCAAGGCGCGCTGAAGGTAGTTCGTACCGTAGTTGCCGGTTTTGGTGGTGAATAGCCAGCCGTGCTCCAGTTTCATGTCGCCCTCGACGATACCTTCCTTCAGCCAAAGCATGATCTTTTCATTGGCGACCTTGGGCACGAGGGAGAACGCTTCGTGGGCTACGGGGGCGAGTTTGCTACGATCGAACGGCTGACCGGGAACGATCCCGATCTTGGCCATCTTTTCCAGGATGTGCTTGTCGGCGGCGGCGGGCGGATTGTCTTTCATCAACTTGGTCAGCAAGTTGAAATACTCGTCGGCGCTGAGCGCGTTCACCTGATCCCGCACGGCGGTTTTCATGTCGATGGACGGATCGACCTTGCCCGCGGGCGGCGTGTAGGGCTTGCCATAGGCGCTGAGCGGGACGAGCGAGATCTCGTCCTGCATCTGATGGACAGCCGCATAATCCTCCGGTGTACCCGTGCAGTAGATGCGGCCGAGCAGCCAGACCATGTTGGTCGGCGATTTATATTCCTTCACGCCTTCGGGCAGCTTGCCTTTCCAACCGGGGCCAGTGATGGCGTATTTTTGCGGGCCGGTGCCGGTGGTGCGTTTGCCCGGTACCTGGAACACTTCCGTCCAGCCATCGAGCATGGGAAACAGATAATAACGGTCCTGTGCATCCGGCAGGCTCAACACCCACGGTTCTTGCCCCACGTCCAGCCAGGCGGTGGTGTACAGCGTGTCGGCGTTCGGGGCAGTAACGTCTCTGAACGTCGCGGAAGGATACTGGCGCATCCGGACAAACTGCCCCATCGGAGCGCGTGTGCCTTCCGGCTTCTCGACATTGGTCATCACGCGCCGGGTCATTTCCATGGTGACCAGCGGATAACCATAGATGTAGGCTTCAACGCCCAATGGCACGGCTTCAAAGGCGCTCTCCCTGGCTTGGCTGCTGGAAACGAACAAGGCAGCCGTCATCAAGCCGGCAGCCAGTATCGAATTGAACAGGACTCGCTTCATCGTTTCTTTCCTCTCATTGGTCTCACAACAGTTGATTGAATGCGCGGGCCGTCCCGGAATGGTCGGAACGGCCCGCGCGGTTCACGATTGAAAAAAATTACTTCGCATCGGCGGCGTTCGCCATCCCTTCTTCGAGTTTCTTGATGTCCTCGGGCGACAGTTGCGGCCGATTCACCTGGATCGTCAGCTTGTTCAGCTTGGCGGTCAGCGGGAACGGCGGCTGGTAGTCGGCGTCGTTCACGCCGGTCAGCGTGTCCGAGCCGATGTCGAAGCTCTCGTCCCATTGCAGGATCATCGGCAGCGTGCGCTCCATCGCGATGGTCTGCGCCGCCTTGCCGTCGACCTTCAGCGTGCCGGTGCCGGGACGACCGACGCCGCTCATGTTGTTGAACGCGAGGGTTCCGATACCCAGGCCGTCGTACTTGAAGTCGAACTCCAGCGTGTGCTTGCCCGGAGCGAGGACTTCCGGACCCTCCCACTTCACCCGCTTCAGATCGACCAGGTTCCACAGAAACACCGGCTTGCCCTTGAGCAGATAGAAGCCGTAGCCGGCGAAGCGCCCGCCCGAAGTCAGAATCATGCCCTCGGCGCCGCTTGCGGGCACATCGATGTCAGCGGTGATGGTGTACGAGGCGTTCAGGAGATTCGGCGAATCGCCCTGCGGCAGACCGACCATCGGCCGGGTGTAGACGAACTCGGTGCGCCCGGCGGTGATGTTCGGGCGCGGCGCGACGATGCGCCCCGCCACCGAGGCATCCATCGGGAACACCTGGTGCTTGCGAGCCTCGGCGATGAACTTCTCCTTAAGTTCCTTGACCTTGTCCGGGTACTTCGCCGCGACGTTCTCGGTTTGGCTGAAGTCCTTGTTCAGGTCGAACAGTTCGAGCACCTGGTTGTTCAACGGGTCCGGGTTGGCCGGGCCGAAGGCTTCCCAGGGCGCGCGGTTGACCTTGGTGCTCAGGAACCAGCCGTCGTCGTACAGCGCCCACTGGCCCATCATCTCGAAGTACTGCGTCTTGTGCCGCGACGGCGCCTTGGCGTTGGCCGCGTCGAAGGTGTAGGCGAAGCTGGTTCCCTCGATGGGTTTCTGTTTGATGCCATCCACGACTTCGGGAGCGCGGATGCCGGCGGCTTCCAGGATCGTCGGCACGACATCGATCACATGCACGAACTGCTCGCGCAGCGCGCCCTGGTCCTTGATGCGCGCCGGCCACGACACCACCATGTTCTGGTTGATGCCGCCCAGCGCCGAGGCGTTTTGCTTGAACCACGAGAACGGCGTGTCGAAGGCCCACGACCAGCCGGCCGACATGTGGTTGTAGGTCTGCTCGGTGCCCCAAACGTCGTAGAACTTCAACTGCACTTCGGCGGGCAATTTGTTGAGGCCATTGAAGAACGCGACCTCGTTCGGCGTGCCCAGCGGGCCGCCCTCGGCGCTGGTGCCGTTGTCGCCGTTGATGTAGATGACCAGCGTGTTGTCGAGTCGGCCCAGGTCCTGGAAGTGCTGGATCACGCGGCCGATCTCGTGGTCGTTGTAGGCGGCGTAGGCGGCGAAAACCTCCACCTGGCGGATGAACAGCTTCTTCTCGTCGGCGCTGAGCTGGTCCCAAGGCTTCAGCACGTCTTTCGGCCAGGGCGACAGCTTGGCGTCCTGTGAGATCACGCCCAGGCGCTTCTGGTTGGCGAAGATCCGCTCGCGCAATTTCTCGTAACCGTCGTCGAACAGCTTCATCGCACTGATCTTGTCCACCCACTCCTTGGTCGGGTGGTGCGGCGCGTGGGTGGCGCCGGGCGCGTACTTGATGAAGATCGGCTTGGACGGATCGGTCTGGTGCATCCGCGTCATGTAGTCGATGGCGTCGTCGGCCATGCCGGTGATGAGGTTCCAACCCGGCTTGCCCTGGAACGGATAGATCTGTGTGGTGTTGCGGAACAGGTTCGGCTGCCACTGGTTGGCGTCGCCGCCGACGAAGCCGTAGAAGTACTCGAAGCCCATGCCAGTCGGCCACTGGTCGAACGGGCCGATCTGGCTGGCTTGGAACGCCGGTACGTTGTGATCCTTGCCGAACCACGACGTCGAGTAGCCGTTGTCCTTCAGGATGCGGCCGATGGTCGCCTTATCCTTGGCGATGATGCTGTTGTAACCGGGGAAGCCGGTGGATTGCTCGGAGATCACGCCGAAGCCGGCCGAGTGGTGATTTCGTCCGGTGATCAGCGCGGCGCGCGTCGGCGAGCACAGCGCGGTGGAGAACACGCGGTTGTAGCGCAGACCCTGGTTCGCGATGCGGTCCATGGTCGGCGTCGGGATCACCCCGCCGAAGGTGCTGGGCACGCCGAAGCCGGCGTCGTCGGTGATGATCAGCAGGACATTGGGAGCGCCCTTGGGCGGCACCACGCGCGGCGGCCACCAGGGTTTCGATTGCAGCGCGTCGTCCTTGATCACCCCGCCGAATTTCGGATCAGGCGGCGGGAGTTGGTTACCGGGGATGGTCGTGGTGGCGTCGGGGGCGCCGGGCACGCCGGTAACGTGTGGGGTATCAGCGGCCTGGGCGCTGGCGACAACAAAACCGGCCAGCAGAACCAGGACTAGACGGATAGGTTTTTTCATCGATGCCAACCTCCTTCGGATTGGAGCAAGATTGCTAAAACGATGATGATGAGCAATGTTCGTTGCTGGTCATCCGGACCGTCCCGTCCGGTAGCGTGGTGGTGTTTTCGTCCTTGTGACACTCGGATTTGGAATGATCGGAGCGGGTCGGCTGGTTGGGCGTTGCCGAGGGCGTCGCATAGATCCCCTGCCCGGTGCGTCGATCCCAGGCATCCTGGTCTGCCCGATCCCGGGCCTGGCGGGCTCGCGCTTCTTCAGCGTCCCGCGCGGTTCGTTGACTCAGGATGGCCGCCTGCTGCGTATCACTTTGGGTCGCCGTGCTTATCATGCAGTTGGCGAAGGCCATGGTTCCCATGGTAAAGCCGAAATCAGAGCAACGCTGAACGTTGGCCGCTTGTTGCTCTTCGGGAGAGACGCAGGCAGACGCGAGCCAGGATGCCAGGACAAGGATTGCAAACCTTTTGAGCATTCTTGCCTCCTCTTCCAACCCCCTTCCGCCAGCGGGCGATGGGAGCTAACGGTTGCGTTGGATCAAAACGGGCTTGCCACGACCGTGTAGTACACGCCGTTACTGCCAAAGTGCGGCTGGTAGTAGGCGTTGCCGCAGTTGTAGTAGGTGGTGTCGTTGGCGGAGACGCTGTTGCAACCACCCGGCAGAGCGACCACCTCGGTGCCGATCGCGGGTCCCGAAACATAGACGGGTTGTTGCACCACCACCGTCGGACTGGCCGCCGCCGAGCCAATGGCCGCGCCGGCGGCCAAGCCCACGGCTCCAGCGGCGGCCACCGCGCCCGCGCTGTAGCCGGTGGTGCAGCCCCAGCAGCCGCCCGCCGCATAAGTCGGGTGATAGTAGGCGCCGCCGCCGTAGCCGGCGTGATAGGCGTCGCCGTAGCCAACGTGCGTCACCCCGCCGTAGCCGACATGAGTGACGCCGCCATAGCCGGCGTGATAGGCCCCGCCAAAGCCGCCGCCGCCCCAGCCCGCGCCGTGCCAGGCGGTGAAGCCGCCCGCGCCGGCGTGAAAGCCCCCGCCAGCATGAAAGCCGCCCCAAGCGTTCGCCCGCAGCGGCAGGAGTGCCAGCCCGGCCATTCCGAGAACCCATAGATGTTTCCGCATGATGGTTGCCTCCAAAATCATTCATTTCCAGCCCGCGCCGGTCAGGGCGCGGAAGTCGATCGGCTTGGCGCCTTCGGGTTTGGTGAAGGTGAAGAGCTTGTCGGGAAGTTCCGGTTTCAACTTCCAGTCGTAGAACTCCACCGTGAAGCGCGGAGCGCCCCGCACTTTGCGCAGGGTGCCGGCGATCAGGCAGGGCAAATCGGTCTTGGCGTCGATCCAGATTTGCCCTTCGATCTCCGGCGTGGCGAGCGCCACATGCTCGCAGCGGGCGCCGCGCATCACCGAGAACCCGGCGTAGAAGGCGCTGGTGGCATCCTGGGTCAGGACGGCGTAGGAATCGCGGTAGAGCACGTCGGCGAACGGCAGCAGGATGCCGGCCGTCTTCGCCGCGAACGGCACCAGTTCGTCGAGGGTCGGGGGGGCGTCCGCCGTGGCGTAGAGCTTGCGCGTGGGTTCGTAGGCGGTCATCTGCTTCCCGTTGAAGTAGAAATCGAACGGCGGGGCGTCACCGCGAATCTCGGCGCTCAGTTTGTTCGGCCGCTCGACCGCCACCACCGATTCGGTGAAGAAGGTCAGGAACTGCCCGGTGCCGCCCGGTGCTTCAAGGGAACTGCGGGTGCGAACCAGGAACGCCGGGGTGGCCGCCAGCTTGGCGCCCATTTTTTTCACGAGGTCGAGCGCGCCGGGCTCCAGAACTGGGCCGGACGCGCTGGGTCGAGCCGGCGATGAGACCGGGGCGGGCGCCGGGGCCTTGTCTTGGCCAATGGCTATACTGACGGTCAAGGGGGAAAGCAAGGCGAGCATTAAGGCGGCTCGCCGGATATTGGCCTGCATGGGTTACCCTCCAATTCTCAAGATGCTTGTCGGATTCAGGCGGTGCTACAAGATTTGGGAACAATGCGATACTGCCGTATCGCTCCATCAATAATAGTAGTCTCGGTGGTAATCCGGACGCGCGATGCCAGCATGGGATTTGGAATGTCCAATTCGGATTTGCGGGGTAGCTATTACTACTCCCACTGGACCGAAAAACATCCTCCACTGATTGTAAGGTCATATTAAATATTTAATTATTACAAGGACAGATTGGGCGTTCTTGTCATTTCGCGTCAATTCCGATTCAGGCATGAGATATGGGGATCATTCCCTACTCGCGCCGACGGCGGCCATTTCTCAACGCATGAAATCAAATCCCGATGAAATCGAGTGATTATTCCCTCTTCACCCACGACCAGCCCGCCCGCGCCGGCATTCTGCTGGCCAATCTCGGTACGCCCGACGCGCCCACACCCACCGCGGTGCGTCGTTATCTGGCCGAGTTCCTCTGGGATTCACGGGTGGTGGAACTGCCCCGGCCGCTGTGGTGGCTGATTCTGCACGGGGTTATTCTGCGGGTCCGGCCAGCCCGCTCGGCGCGCAAGTACCAGATCATCTGGACCCCGGAGGGCTCGCCACTGCTGGCGATCAGCCAACGACAAGCGGCTGCGGTCGCGGCGACGCTGGCGGACCGCTATCCCGGTCCGATCCAGGTAGCGGTCGGAATGCGCTACGGCAACCCCTCCATCGCGGCCGCGCTCGGGGAACTACGGGCCGCCGGCGTTCGGCGATTGCTGGTGCTGCCGCTGTACCCGCAATACTCCGCCGCCACGGTCGCCTCGACCTTCGATGCGGTCGCCGCCGAACTGCGGACCTGGCGCTGGTTGCCGGAACTGCGTTTCATCACCCAGTATCACGACGATGCCGGCTATCTGGACGCGTTGGCCGCCCACCTCCGCGCCGCGCGCGCCGACCAACCCGGCGAGCGGCTCTTGTTCTCCTTCCATGGTCTGCCCAAGCGGAATCTGCTGGCTGGCGATCCCTATTATTGCCAGTGCCATAAAACCGCCCGGCTGGTCGCGGAACGACTGGGCTTGCAATCGGATCAATGGGCGGTGGCGTTCCAGTCCCGTTTCGGCCGCGCCGAATGGCTGCAACCCTATGCCAGCGCCCTGCTAGCTACCTGGGCGAAGGCCGGGATCAAAAGCGTGGACGTGGCCTGCCCCGGTTTCGCCGCCGACTGCCTGGAGACGCTGGAGGAAATCGCCATCGAAAACCGTCGGGTGTTCCTGGCCGCTGGCGGCGAGCGCTACCGCTATCTCCCGGCCTTGAACGATGATCCAGCCCACATCGCGGCCCTGGCCACCCTCATTGGCCGCCACGCCGCCGGCTGGCCGGAATTCGCCGCCGACCATGATGCCGTCGCCCTGGCCGCCGAGCGCGCCGCCACCCGCCAGCGAGCCTTGGTCCTGGGCGCGGCGACTTGAATCCGGCAATCGAAACAATTCGGGTTTTTCCGGCCCCAGCGCCTTCTATACTCACTGGAAACAGCGGTTGCTCCTCGATGGCCCAAGCTGTCTCCCGAATCCGATCCAGTGGGAATTTCATGATTCATGGTGTGTTGCTTGACCTGGAAGGCGTGCTGTATGTCGGCGGTTATCCCCTGCCCGGCGCCCGCGAGGCCTTGCTCAGCCTGCGCGCGGCTGGCATTCCGGTGCGCTTCGTGACCAACACCACCCGCCTGACCCGCGCCAACTTGGTCGGCCGATTGACGCGCATGGGGTTGGAAGTGTCAATCCAACATCTGTTTACCCCGGTAGTGGCGGCTCGCCAGTACCTGATCGCCCGCGATCTGGCGCCACACTTGCTGGTCCATCCCAACATCAGGGGCGAGTTCGCCGATCTGATCGGGCCAGCGCCTGGCGCGGTGCTGCTCGGCGACGCCGGGCCCGAGTTTACCTATGAAGCGCTCAATCAGTGTTTCCGGCTGTTGTTGGACGGGTTGCCGCTGCTGGCGATGGGCTCCAATCGTTATTTCCGCGATGGCGGCGGCTGGAACCTGGACGTGGGACCGTTCATGGCGGCGCTGGAATACGCCGCCGAACTGGAAGCGGTGGTGCTCGGCAAACCCTCGGACGATTTTTTTCAGGCTGCGGTCGCTAGCCTCGATCTGCCGCCGCAGGATGTGGTGATGGTCGGCGATGATGCCGAAATGGATGTGTGCGGCGCGCTGGCGGCTGGCTTGCGCGGTGTTCTGGTGCGGACCGGCAAATATCGCCACGGCGACGAGGCCAAGGTCGAGCCGCATGGAGGCCGGGTATTCGACGATCTGGACGCGGTGGTGGATTACATCCTTTAGGCATGGTGTCGGGTCCGAACGGATTGCGGGTAAAATCGGCGGCGACGAGATTCAACCGAAGCCCTTGCTTCCGTCTCGAATTGGAGCCCTCATGCGCGTCCCGTTTCCCGACATCAAGCCCTACACCAGCCAGCGTCTGGCCGTGGACAATCGGCATACCCTGCATGTCGAGGAGTGCGGCATTCCGAACGGTTTGCCCGTCCTGTTTCTACACGGCGGTCCCGGCGCTGGCTGCGAGCCGCTGCACCGGCGCTTCTTCGATCCCCAGCGCTACCGTATCGTGTTGTTCGATCAGCGCGGTTGCGGTCAGTCCAGCCCGCACGCCGAGCTACGCGACAACACCACCTGGCATCTGGTGGCGGATATCGAAAAGCTGCGCGAGCACCTGAACATCGACCGCTGGCTGGTGTTCGGCGGTTCCTGGGGGTCGACCCTGGCGCTGGCCTACGCCGAGACCCACCGGGAACGGGTGCTGGGGCTGATCCTGCGCGGCATCTTCCTGTGCCGCGATCAGGACATTCACTGGTTCTATCAGGCCGGCGCCAACCGCTTGTTCCCCGATCTGTGGGAACACTTCTTGGCGCCGATCCCAGTGGCGGAACGGGATGATCTGGTCCGAGCCTATTATCGGCGGCTGACCAGCGACAACGAGTTGGAACGGCTGCGAGCGGCCAAGGCCTGGTCGGTGTGGGAAGGCGCCACGCTGACGCTGGAAAGCAATCCGACCTTGGTCGAACAGTTTGGCGAGGCCCGCCGGGCGCTGAGCCTGGCCCGCATTGAGTGCCACTACTTCATCAATCACTGTTTCATGGAACCGGATCAACTGTTGCGCGACGCGGGCCGCTTGCGCGGCATTCCCGGTGTCATCATCCATGGTCGCTACGACGTGGTCTGTCCGCTGGACAACGCCTGGGCCTTGCACCGGGCCTGGCCAGAGGCGGGATTGCGCATCGTCACCCCCGCCGGCCACGCCGCCAGCGAACCGGGCATCGTGGACGCGCTGATCACCGCGACCCAAGGCTTCGCGGATCGCCTGGCATGATCGGACTGTTGCAGCGAGTCACGGAGGCACGGGTCGAGGTCGGCGGCGATCTCGTCGGTGAGATCGGGCCGGGATTGTTGGTGCTGGTCGGGGTGGAACGCGGCGATGGCGAGCGCGAGGCTGACCGATTGCTGGAGCGCCTGCTGGGTTATCGAGTGTTCGCCGACGCCGAGGGTAAAATGAACTTGAGCGTGCGCGAGATCGGCGGCGGGCTACTGTTGGTCCCCCAGTTCACCCTGGCGGCCGACACCGGCAAGGGGCTGCGGCCCAGTTTCACCCCGGCCGCGTCGCCAGCCGAGGGCGAACGACGGTTCGGCTATCTGGTCGAACAAGCCCGGCGTCGGCACACGCTGGTCGCGACCGGCCAGTTCGGCGCCCACATGCGGGTCAGCCTGACCAACGACGGTCCGGTCACCTTTTGGCTGCGAGCCCCACCCAAAAACCTGGATGATTGACGGGCCCGGCACGAACGCCGTCAGCGCCAAACTGGGTTTCGAAGGCAGCGCCCGTCGGCTTTCACCCTGACCAAGAACCGCCGAAAAAACTCGGCGTCATCACCCTTTGAACAAGCCATGAAAACCCTTGAAACCCTGCTCGAACGCACTATCCTGCTCAGCCGCTGGCTGCTGGCGCCGATCTACCTGGCGCTGATCGCCATCCTGATCCTGTTCACGGTCAAGGCCTTTCAGGAGGTCGTCCATCTGTTCGCCGTCATCACCACCGTCACCGAGGTGAATTTGGTCTTGTCGGCGCTGGCCCTGATCGACATGGCGCTAGTCGCCAACCTGCTGGTGATGGTGATTCTCAGCAGCTACGAAACCTTCGTGTCCAGTCTCGACGTGAGTGAGGGCCAGGAAAAACCGTCCTGGCTGGGCAAGATCGATGCGGCGACCATCAAGGTCAAGCTGGCGGTCGCCATCGTCGCCATTTCTTCCATTCACCTGCTCAAGGCGTTCATGACCGCCGTGCAGGGACAAGAGGATGTATCGCTGTGGAATAACCAGTTGTTCTGGCTAGTTATCATTCATCTGACCTTCGTGGTGTCGGCGCTAGTGATGGCGGTAATCGACCGGATCGCCTTCGCCCAGCATCGGGCCCACTGAGGATCAGACGCTGTTCCGACCCACCCAATCGCGGGCGAACTGCCAGGCCACCCGGCCGCTGCGCGACCCGCGCTGGAGCGCCCAGCGCAGCGCTGCCTCGCGCGCCGCGTGGTCCAGCCCCGCCGGCCAGCCAAGCTGCTCTAGCCAGCAACCGACGATGGCCAGGTAATCATCCTGGCTGAACGGATGGAACGACAGCCACAAGCCAAAGCGCTCCGACAGCGAGATTTTTTCCTCCACCGCTTCGCCGTGATGCAACTCGCCCTCGACGATCCGGGCATCCTGATTTTCCCACAGGTATTCGGGCAACAGATGGCGGCGGTTGGAGGTGGCGCACAACAGCACATTGTCCGGCGCGGCGTTGATCGAACCGTCCAGCATCGCCTTGAGCGCCTTGTAGCTGGGATCATTGGCCTCGAACGACAGGTCGTCGCAGTACAGCAGGAACCGCTCGGGCCGCTCGAACAGCGGTTCGACGATGTCGGGCAGATCGATCAGGTCGTGCTTGTCCACCTCGATCAGCCGCAGGCCCCGGTCGGCGTGTTCGTTCAGCAGGGCCTTGATCAGCGAGGATTTGCCCGTGCCGCGCGCGCCCCACAACAGAACGTTGTTGCACGGCCGTCCCGCCAGGAATTGCCGCGCGTTCAAATCCATGGCCGCCTTTTGCCGGTCGATCCGTTGCAGGTCGGCCAGCCGCAGCCGATGGGGATGCCGCACCGGTTGCAGATGGCCACGCGGACCGGTTCGCCGCCAGCGAAACGCCCGATATCGGGCCCAGTCCGGCGGTTCCGGCACGCTGGGCAAGGCGGTGGCCAAGCGTTCGAGCGCGGCGGTCAACCGCTCGGCTAGCGGCTCATCCAGCGTCAGCGCCACCGACGCCATGCCGTTAGCGACTCATGACC
This sequence comes from Candidatus Contendibacter sp., assembly GCA_029624675.1. Classification (GTDB taxonomy): domain Bacteria; phylum Pseudomonadota; class Gammaproteobacteria; order Competibacterales; family Competibacteraceae; genus Contendibacter. Next base: position 81,458 of record JARSSP010000036.1, on the reverse strand, counting down.
AGCGCGTTGCCGGAGCCGCTCAACACGATCAGATCGGCGACGATACGGGCGCTTTCCTCCAACGCCATGTCCGGAATCGCGCTGTCCTTACCTTCCGGGATTTCGTCGCCAACCTTGAGCGGTGGCAAATCTTTGGCGACGCGGTAGCGGTTTTCACGTTCCCGCTGCCAGGTCTCGACGCGTTCCCGCTCAAGCCGACGTTGGCTTTCCAACAACGAGACCGTGGTCTTGTCCCGTTGCTGCCGGGTGAACTCAAGATCGTGCAGAAACGCCTGGTAGTCGGGATCGCCGCCAACCCGCGCCTGATGCCGCCGCGCCAGTTCGGGCGCCAGGGCCAAGATGCCGCGGTCGCCGCGATAGCGAGCGGCAGCGATTTCGTCCCAGGGTAACGCGTTCTTTTGCGCGCTTTCGCCGACCTCCTCGTCGTCCACCGCCGAGGGAATGGCGATATCCGGTCGAACACCGCGATGTTGGGTGCTGCTGCCGCTGACCCGGTAAAATTTGGCGATGGTCAGCTTCAGTTGCCCCTGTGGATCCTTGGCCCGGGTGAGCCGGTTCAAATCCACCAGGGTTTGCACCGTGCCCTTGCCAAAGGTGGGATCGCCGACAACCAAGCCGCGCCCGTAATCCTGAATGGCGCCGGCGAAGATCTCCGAGGCCGAGGCACTGGCGTGGTCCACCAGCACCGCCAGCGGTCCGTCGTAAGCCCGGCTGGGTTCGCTATCTTGTTCGACTTCCACGCCGCCGCTGGCGTCGCGCACCTGCACCACTGGCCCCTCGCCGATGAATAGCCCAGTCAGGTCCACCGCTTCTTGCAGGGAACCGCCACCGTTCTCGCGCAGATCCAACACCAGACCGTCCACTCTGCCGTTCAGTTCACCCAGCAACCGCCGAACATCGCGGGTGGTGCTACGGTAATTGGGATCGCGGCGGCGAGCGGCCTCAAAGTCGCTGTAGAAGGCGGGGATAGTGATCACCCCAATCCGCAACTCGCGGCCATCGGGACCACGCAGCGTCTTGATGTCGCTCTTGGCGGCTTGCTTCTCCAGCTTGATGGTGTCGCGCACCAGCCGGATGGTTTTTTCCGCCGCCGTTGCGCCAGCCTTGCCCGGCAGTACCTTCAAGCGCACCACCGTGCCGCGCTGACCGCGGATGCGCTCCACCACATCGTCCAGTCGCCAGCCGACCACATCCACCCAGGGTTCGCTGTCGCCTTGCGCCACCGCCACGATCCGGTCGCCCGCCTTGATCTGGTGGCTGAGATCGGCGGGACCGCCCGCGACTAGCTCAACCACCGTCACCATTTCTTCCTCCATCCGCAGGACGCAGCCGATGCCCTCCAGCGACAGTCGCATCTGGATATTGAAGTTTTCGGTATTGCGCGGCGAGAAATAGGCGGTATGCGGATCGAAGGCCTGGGCGACCGCGTTCATGTACAACTGGAACACGTCGCCGCTGGCGGTTTGCTGGGCCTGCCGCAGGCGATTGTCGTAGCGCTTGACCAGCAGCTCGCGGGCGGCGGCCCGATCCTTGCCGGATAGCAGCAGCGTCAGTAGCTCGTGCTTGAGCCGCTTGCGCCAAAAGTCGTCCAGCTCGGCCGACGTCTTGGCCCAGGGCGCGTTCTTGCGGTTCACGTCCAGCGACTCGTTCACGTCGAAGCGGAAATCCTGCTGGAGCAGAGCCTGAATCCGGGCGGTCCGCTCCGCCAACCGGCGCAGATAGACGTTGAAGATGTCGTAGGCGGGTTGCAGGTCGCCTTTTTTCAGCGCATCGTCCAGGGTGTTGCGGTACTTTTCGAAACCGGCGACGTCGCTGGCCAGGAAATAGGCGCGGCCGAAATCGAGATCGTCGAGATAGTTGGCCAGGATCAGCGCGGACAGCCGATCATCCAGTTTGCTCTGGCGATAATGATGCTGGGACAATAGTTCGGCGATGGTTTTGTCGAGCGCGACCTGCCGGTCGGTCGGGGTCAGGGTCGGAACGGCGACGGCGGCAATCTCCGCGCCGGTCGGTTCGACCGGTTTGGCGAAAACCCCCGTCAGGCTCAGCGCGAGAATCAGGGGAAACCAGGCCAGGGATTTCGGGATTCGGAAATTACGCATGATGGTTCTCGACGAAGATGCGCCTTGACAGGTTGCTTCAGCCTTCCTTCTCCTCAGGACAAGGCGGGGTGGACCAGCAGAATATCAGTGGCGACCGGCTGCTTGCCGTTCGGTTCGGCCAAGGTAAATTCAAAGATATGGTTGCGGGACGGCAGTTTCATCACGTTGAATCCATCCGGCAGGCTGGAGTCGTGAAAGAACGCCGTCCGGTACGGGGAGTCGGGATCGCGCGAGTCGGTCTTCCACAGATACGGCGACAGCTTGACCAGAAACCGCATGAAGCCAAAGCTCTTGTTGTCGTCGTGGTGGTAGCAGTAACCGCGTACCCGCGACCCCATCGCCCCCCAGGTCGGCGCGAAATAGTCATCGCCTCGAGTCGGCAGCAAACCCGGCACCAGGTAGCCGGACACGAACATGTCCGATTCCCGGCGCAGCTCCTCGGACACGTTGTCGAACGCCAGGGTTTCCACCCGGCAACCCTTGTTTTGCAGGGCGCGCACCACTTGCACGAAATCGCCATCCCCGGTCGCCAGCAGCACCCGGTCCAGGTTCTCCGATTGCAGCAGCACGTCCACGGCCATGTCGAGGTCGGCGTTGGCCTTGCCATAGCGGTTGCCGGCTTCGTCCTGAAACCATTTGACCCGTTTCTCGATGACTTTGTAACCCAGTTCGCGCAAGGCCGACTGATAGGCGCGGGCCTTGTCTCGGTAGACCGCGTTGGTTTCGGCGCGTTCCTCGTCGTAAGTCAGATAAACGTTTAACCGAAGGGGTTCGGCATGATCACGGCAGGCGAACTCGCGCAAGACGTCGTATTGCATGCGCTGCCCGCCGTTGCGGGAAATATTGGCGGCGTCCACGTAAACGCCCACCTTGGCATGAGATTTAAGCATAACGGTCATAGTGGCTTTTCTAATATCCGGTCTAATGAGATTGTGTTTCACTCGTTAACCATCCGCGTGGATGGATTGGTTATTATGACAAAATCGCTGCTTTCATATTTCGTTTTTTAAGAAAGTCCCGTTAAAGAAAACGGGCGACTATGCGTCGCCCGTAAAACATTAGTCTAATACTCAGAATCAGCTGTTCGCCCGCTGCTCCAAAATCTCAACGGCGGGCAGCACCTTGCCTTCGAGGAATTCCAGGAACGCGCCGCCAGCGGTGGAGATATAGGACACCTTATCGTAGATGTCGTACTTCTGAATGGCCGCGATGGTGTCGCCACCGCCAGCTAAGGTAAACGCTTTGGTGTTGGCGATCGCCATGGCGACGGTCTTGGTGCCGTCGCCGAACTGGTCGAACTCGAACACGCCGACCGGGCCGTTCCACACCACGGTGCCGGCCTTCATGATGATGTCGGCCAGTTCCTGGGCGCTCTTCGGGCCGATGTCGAAGATCATGTCATCGTCGGCGACCGCGCCGGCGTCCTTCTGCACCGCCGGTTCAGCGGCGTCGAATTTCTTGCCGCAGACCACGTCGACCGCGATGGGAATGTTCGCGCCGCGCGCCTTCATTTTCTCCAGCAGCGCCTGGGAGGTCGGCACGAGATCGTCCTCGCACAGCGACTTGCCGACGTTCTTGCCGACCGCCTTGAGGAAGGTGTTGGCGATGCCGCCGCCAACCACCAGTTGATCGACCTTTTCCGACAGGCTTTCCAGCACGGTCAGCTTGGTCGAGACCTTGGAGCCGCCGACGATGGCGACCAGCGGTCGGGCCGGCTTGGCCAACGCCTTGGTCAGCGCGTCCAGCTCCTCGGTCAACAGGATGCCGGCGCAGGCGACCGGCGCGTACTTGGCGACGCCATGCGTGGAGGCTTCGGCGCGATGCGCGGTGCCGAAAGCGTCCATGACGAAGATATCGCACAAGGCCGCGTATTTCTTCGCGGTTTCCTCGTTGTTCTTCTTTTCGCCCTTGTTGGTGCGGCAGTTTTCCAGCAGCACCACTTCGCCGTCGGTGACTTCGAAGCCGCCATTGACCCAGTCGCGGATCACCCGCACCGGCTTGCCCAGCTTGGCCGACATCACCTCGGCCACCGGGTTGAGGGAGTCTTCCTCCTTGAACTCGCCTTCGGTCGGACGGCCCAGATGAGAAGTGACCATCACCTTGGCCCCGGCCTTCATGGCGTGCTCGATGGTGGGCATTGAGGCAGTGATACGGGCGTCGGACGTTACCTTGCCATTCTTGACGGGCACGTTCAGGTCGGCGCGGATGAACACCCGCTTGCCGGCCAGGTCCAGATCGGTCATGCGCTTGAAATTCATTACTCTCTCCTCCACAAGCAAAACCCCCGTCCGCCTTGGCTTGGAACGCAAGGCGGCGGGGGCAGGGATTTCAGTTCAGCAAGGAACCGCCACCGCGTGGCGACCGCTCACTTGGCCATGACGCGGACCATCTCCAACACTTTGCAGGAATAGCCCCACTCGTTGTCATACCAAGCCACGACCTTGACGAAGGTGTCGTCCAGGGCGATACCGGCGTCGGCGTCGAACGTGGAAGTGCAACTCTCGCCGCGGAAGTCGGTGGCGACCACTTTATCCTCGGTATAGCCCAGCACGCCCTTCATCGCGCCTTCGGAGGCCGCCTTCATGGCGGCGCAGATGTCCTTGTAGGACGCGGGCTTGTTCAGCTCGACGGTCAGGTCGACGACGGACACGTCGGAGGTGGGAACGCGGAAAGCCATGCCGGTGAGCTTCTTGTTCAGCTCGGGGATGACCACGCCCACCGCCTTGGCGGCGCCGGTCGAGGACGGAATGATGTTTTCCAGGATGCCGCGGCCGCCGCGCCAATCCTTGTTGGACGGGCCGTCGACGGTCTTCTGGGTGGCGGTGGCGGCGTGGACGGTGGTCATCAGGCCGCGCTTGATGCCCCAGGTGTCGTTTAGCACCTTGGCGACGGGCGCCAGGCAGTTGGTGGTGCAGGACGCGTTGGAAATGATGGTCTGGCCGGCGTAGGTCTTATCGTTCACGCCGTACACGAACATCGGGGTGTCGTCCTTGCTGGGCGCGCTCTGGATGACCTTCTTCGCGCCGGCCGTGATGTGCTTCTGGCAGGTTTCCTTGGTCAGGAACAGGCCGGTGGATTCGACGACGATATCGGCGCCCACTTCGTTCCACTTTAGTTCGGCCGGATCCTTGACCGCGGTCAGACGGATCTTCTTGCCGTTGACGACCAGGGTATTGCCATCAACAGCGACGTCGCCCTTGAAACGGCCGTGTACGGAATCGTACATCAGCATGTAGGCCAGATAGTCGGGCTCAAGCAGGTCGTTGATGCCGACGATCTCGATGTCCGGGAAGTGCTTCACCGCAGCGCGAAACACCATGCGGCCGATGCGGCCAAACCCATTGATGCCAACCTTGATAGCCATGCTTTCCTCCATCGGTGTGGTTTCGGAAGGGAAGGCGGGTACCGATACCCGCCCAATTACAATTCTCGATTATAGACTTTAATCCGCGACAAATCCGCTCGGGATATTCGCCTGGAGCAGCGTTGCCACGGTGGCGGTCACCCGCTCGGTGGTGAAGCCAAAATGCTGGAAGATGATTTCCGGCGGACCCGACACGCCGAAGCAGTCGATGCCGATCACCACGCCCTGCGAACCGGCGTATTTGTACCACGGCGCGGTCACGCTGGCCTCGACCACCACCCGCCGGGTCACCGCCGTCGGCAACACCGATTCGCGATAAGCGGCGTCCTGGGCGTCGAACACATCCACCGACGGCATGGACACCACCCGCACCCGCCGGCCCTGCCCGTTCAGTTGCCGGGCGGCGGCCACGGCCAGTTGCACCTCGGAGCCGGTGGCGATGATGATCGCTTCCGGGTCGTCTCCGCAGTCGAGCAGCACGTAGCCGCCCCGAGCAATGGCGCGCACCTGCTCGGGCGTCCGGTCCTGGTGCGGCAGTTTCTGGCGGGTGAAAATCAAGCAGGTCGGGCCATTGAGCCGCTCCAACGCCGCTTTCCAGGCCACCGCCGTTTCGGTGGTGTCGCAGGTCCGCCAGACGGACAGTCCGGGAATGATGCGCAAGCCAGCGGCATGTTCGATCGGCTGGTGGGTCGGGCCGTCACCGCCAACGCCGATCGAGTCGTGGGTCAGGATGAACACGCAGCGCAGCTTCATTAGCGCGGACATGCGGATGGCGCTGCGGCAGTAGTCGGAGAACATCAGGAAGGTGCCGCCGAAAGGCACGTAACCGCCATGCAGGGCCAAGCCGTTCATGATGGCGTTCATCGCGAACTCGCGGGCACCGTAATAGATCAGATTACCGTCGGGATTCTCGAAATCGACCGGTCGGCAGCCGACCCAAGGAATGCCGGTGGATTCGGCGAGATCCGCCGAACCGCCGACCAAGCTGGGAAAATAGGGGCTGTAGGTCTCAAGCGCACGCTGGGAAGCGGCCCGAGTGGCGAGGTCTTCGTGGCGCTCCTGCATGGCTTGAATGAAGTTCCAGGCGAGCTCCTGCCAGTCGGGAGGAAACCCGCAGGCCAGCCGCCGCGCGAATTCCGCCGCCGGTCCGGGGTATTCGGCCCGATAGCGAGCGAACAGTTCATTCCATTCGGCTTCCCACGCCGCGCCCTTGGCGCGGGCGTCGAAGGCGCGATAGTACTCGGGTGGGATGACGAACGGCTCGTGCCGCCAACCGATGTTCTCGCGGGTCGCGGCGACCTCGGCGGCCCCGAGCGGGGCACCGTGCGATTTCTCGCTGCCACCCTTGTTCGGCGAACCCCGAGCGATGGTGGTCTTGCAGCAGATCAGGGTCGGGCTTTCGGAATAGGCCCGCGCCTGGGCGATGGCCTCGTGGACCGCCACCGGGTCGTGACCGTCCACGTTGGGAATCACATGCCAGCCGCAGGACTGGAAACGCTGCACCATATCCTCGTTGAACCAGCCCCGCACTTTGCCGTCGATGGAAATGCCATTGTCGTCGTACAGGCAAATCAGTTTGCCCAGTCCCCAGAGGCCGGCCAAGGAGCAAGCTTCGTAGGAAACTCCCTCCATCAGGCAACCATCGCCCAGGATAACGTAGGTGTAATGATCGACGATGGGAAAGCGAGGACGGTTGAAACGGGTCGCCAGCGCCCGTTCGGCCAAGGCCATGCCGACGCCATTCGCCAAGCCCTGTCCCAATGGTCCCGTGGTGGTTTCCACGCCCGGCGTGAGGCCGTATTCGGGATGACCTGGCGTGCGAGAATCCAACTGGCGGAAATTGCGCAGATCCTCGATGGTCAGGTCATAGCCGCTCAGGTGCAGCAGGGAATACAGCAGCATCGAGCCATGGCCGTTGGACAGGATCACGCGGTCGCGGTTGAACCATTTGGGGTTGGTCGGATTGTGCCGCAGAAAGTCGTTCCACAGCACCATACCGAAATCCGCCATTCCCATCGGGGCGCCGGGATGACCGGATTCGGCGCGTTGCACGGCGTCCATGCTCAAGGCGCGGATGGCGTTGGCCAGTTCGCGGCGCGCGGGGGTCGAGGATTCGCGGCTGGCTGGGCCGGAAGAGACCGGTTCGTCGGTCATGTTGTCCACCAGGCGACGGGCGGCCAATTCACTACGCGAGGGCATTAGCTCTCTCTCCTACATCATATAAATAACAGGGAAATGCCAGGCACAACGCGCGCTGCCTGGAAGGCGCGCAAGGCGCGTTGCACCCTGACCGCGCGCGTCGCTCTTGCTGGGACGTTTACCGGAGAGATCACCAGGGATGTCCAGTCGCGCCAAAACCCCTTTGGGGATCGGTGTCGGCCGAAAAATGGCGGCGATTATAGGAAAGATCACGGGATACGCCAAACGATTCTTGGGATGACGGGGCGCTCCCCGGCCCATTGCGGATACGTGGGCCGCCATGGCGCCCAACGCCGCCCTTGCCGTCTGAAGTCATTATGAGGAGGGGATAGGCCACGGCCGGGCTAGCCGTTAGAATTCAACCATGGACACACGGCATGTTTTCGTCACCGGAGGGACCGGCTACATCGGTCGGCCCTTGATTCAAAAGTTGCTGGCGCGCGGGCATTCCGTGCGCGCCCTGGTCCGTCCCGGTTCGACGGGCAAATTGCCGATGGGCGCGGAGGAGGTCGTCGGGGACGCGCTGGACGCGGCCAGTTTCGCGGCCTCGATTCCCCCAGCCGATACCCTGGTTCATCTGGTGGGAACACCGCATCCGAGCCCGCTCAAAGCACGGCAGTTTCGGGATGTGGATCTGGCTTCCATCCGTGCCGCCGTGGCGGCGGTGGAACATTCCACGGTGCGTCATTTCGTCTACCTGAGCGTGGCGCAGCCGGCGCCGGTGATGAAAGCGTTCATCGCGGCGCGAATGGAGGGAGAGGCACTGGTGCGGGCCAGCGGCTTGGCGGCGACGATCTTGCGGCCCTGGTATGTGCTAGGACCCGGCCATCGGTGGCCGTATCTGCTGTTGCCCCTCTATCGCGTTCTTGAAGCATTGCCGGCGACGCGGGAACGAGCGCGCCGGCTGGGGCTGGTGACGCTGGATCAAATGGTCGCCGCGCTGGCGCGGGCGGTCGAGAACCCCGCCGAGGGAGTCAGGATTGTTGGGGCGCCGGAGATTCGGAACTCTTGATTGACTCCGCCACAGGCCGGAGATCGATAAAGGCCGCCGCGCGTTTACTGCTACCACGCGGCTTGTATTCGCCGATTGCCGGTGTTCGGCGTCCTCCTTCAGCCAGCATTCCCCCGATACCCGGCAACCGTGCATAATGACCTGCCACGCTGAATCAGCGTCGACCCTGAAAAAACCGAACAACAACCGTGCCCCTCGATTGCTCCATCCCGTCGAATTCCCCGCCGCTTTGGTTCCCGCATTCGCGCGCCCGCGTTCGCGGCCTGCCGGCCGAGCTGACCGACTGGCTGCTCGACAGCGGGTCGCTGACTCAGCGGCTGCGGCGTGCTTGCGGAGGGCGGTTCCGCGTGGACGTGCTGCGCCAGGGTTGGAGCCGTCCGGATCGCGATGAAGCGCGCGTCCTGGATTTGCGTTTAGACGCCTGGGCCTGGATCCGCGAGGTCCACTTGTTGTGCGACGAGCGGCCCTGGGTGTTCGCCCGAACCCTGATTCCCGCGCGAACCCTCCGTGGTCGGGGCCGCCGCCTGACCCGATTGGGAACCCGCCCGCTGGGCCAGGCCCTGTTCGCCGATCCCGGCGTGCGGCGCGGCCCGGTCGAAATCGCCCGCATCGTGGCGGGCCAGCGCTTGCACTGGCGGGCGTTCGCGGGCCGTGGCGAGCCGCCGGACGCCATTTGGGGTCGGCGCTCGCTGTTCTGGATCGAGGAATCCCCCCTGCTGGTCTGCGAAATTTTTCTGCCCGATTTGCCGGTATCCGCCTGTCATCGACCGGATTGATGCGCACCATGACTATCGAACAGTTTGAAAACCGTCTGGGCGAATACGCCCAACTGATGCGCCTGCATCGCCCCATCGGCATTTACCTGTTGCTCTGGCCGACGCTGTGGGCGTTGTGGCTGGCCGGCGACGGTCAACCACAACGCGGCGTCGTCCTCGTCTTCGTGCTGGGCGTGGCGCTGATGCGCTCGGCCGGGTGCGTGATGAACGACATCGCCGACCGCGATTTCGATCCGCACGTCGCCCGCACCCGCGACCGGCCGCTGGCGGCGGGCCGGGTCAGTCTAGGCGAGGCGGTGAGCGTGATGATCGTGCTGTGCCTGCTGGCCTTCGGTCTGGTGCTGACCCAGAACGCCCTGACCATCCAACTATCCTTCGTTGGCGTGGCCCTGGCCATCAGCTATCCCTTCATGAAGCGGCTGCACCACTTTCCCCAATTCCATCTGGGGGCGGCGTTCGGCTGGGGCATTCCGATGGCCTACGCGGCGATCACCAACGCGCTGCCGCCGGTCTGCTGGCTGCTGTTTCTCGGCAACGTGCTGTGGTCGGTGGTCTACGATACCCAGTACGCCATGGTGGACCGGGAGGACGACCTCAAGATCGGAGTGAAATCCACCGCGATCCGGTTCGGCGCCCGGGACAAGCAAATCATCGGCTATCTGCAACTGGCGCTGCTGGCCGTGCTGGTCGGGATCGGTCTGCTGACCACCCGGGGCTGGATTTATTACCTCGGCCTGTTCGTGGCGGCCTGGCTGGCGCTGTACCAGCAATACCTGATTCGCGACCGCAAGCCAGAGGAATGCTTCAAGGCGTTTCTCAACAACCATGCGTTCGGGTTGGTCGTCTTCTGCGGCCTGCTGCTCGATTACCTGCCGACAAGTTCGGCCTGAAGCGTTATGCAACCTTGGACAAGGAGGAAAAAATTCATGCTCATCGTTCACGTTTTCGTTCACGTCAAACCGGACTGCGTCGAAGCCTTCCAGGCTGCCTCGCTGGACAATGCGCGGCACAGCGTCCAAGAACCGGGCATCGCCCGGTTCGACGTCATCCAGCAGACCGACGATCCGACCCGCTTCGTGCTGGTCGAGGTTTATCGCGACGCCGAGGCGCCCGCCCGCCACAAGGAAACCGCCCACTACGCCCGCTGGCGGGATATCGTGGCCGAGATGATGGCCGAGCCGCGCTCCAGCGTAAAATACGTCAATCGGTTTCCGGCCGATTCGGGCTGGGATTATCCACCAGGTATTTGACGGCGATTGGCGACTAGCGCTTAGCCGATGGCGGAAGAAATTGAACTGCGCACGCCCCAATTGCGGCTGGCGGCGCGGGCTTGGGGACCGCCGGACGGCGTCCCGGTGCTGGCGGTGCATGGCTGGCTCGACAACGCCGCCAGCTTCGACGCGCTGGCGCCGCGGCTGCCTGGCGCGCGGCTGGTGGCGCTGGATTTGACCGGCCATGGCCATTCCGACCACCGCCCGCCGAGCGCGCATTACCACTTCGTGGACTTCATCCCTGATGTCGTGGCCGCCGCCGACGCGCTGGGCTGGGAACAGTTCAACTTGCTCGGCCACTCCCTGGGCGGGGGCATCGTCAGCTTCGTAGCCGCGATCCTGCCGGAGCGGATCACCCGGGTGGCGATGATCGAAGGCTTGGGACCACCGACCAGCAATCCCGCCGATGGTCCGACCAACTTGCGCAAAGCCATCGAGCAGATGAACGCCCTGCCGCGCAAATGTCCGCCGATCTATCCGAGCGTGGAAGCGGCGATTCAGGCGCGCTGCGAGGCTAGCGGTCTGTCGTGGGCAGCGGCGACAACCCTAGTCGAGCGCGGCCTCCAGCCGGTCGACGACGGTTTCGGCTGGCGCACCGATCCCCGGCTGCGCTTCGTATCGCCGCTCTATCTGAGCGAGCCGCAAATCCTGGCCTACATGGCGCGGATCGAAGCGCCGGCGCTGCTGATTTGCGGCGCGGACGGCTACCTGGTCAAGCGGGACTACATGCGGGAACGCTACGCCCGCATCGCCGGGCTGACCGTGAAAATCCTGCCCGGCGGGCATCATCCCCATCTGGAAGACCCCGAACCCTGCGCCCGCTTGCTGGAACCGTTCTTCGCGCGGACAGCCGATTGATCCGGGGTTGATCGTTAGCGGGTTTTCGCGGGTTGCCGCCCGCCCAGGGTCACGGCGTAAAACTTCTCGATGGCCGCCTTGCCTTCAAGCAGCCGGATCGTTTTGCCGTCGGGGAAGAAAGCGATCACTTCATCCTCGACATGGGGCAGGAAGTGCTCCTGTTCGCCATGGAAGATCATGGGAAAACCCAGTTGTTGATCCATCCAGTTCATAAAGGAAAACCACTGCGGCCCGGCGCTATGGGCGATCCCCAGCATCTCGTCCTGGCGCGGCGCGGCGCGCTGGCCGGGATTGACGGCGGGCGCCAAGGCGTACAAATCGTAATCGGCATGGATATAGCGCGGCTGGAGGATGCCCTCCTCAATCCAGACCACGCAACCGTAATGCTTGTGGCGGGGATTCAGTTGCAGAGCGTAGGGTTTGCGGGAGCCCCGCAAATCCAGGCCGGTGGGATCGGTACCCTCCGGCAACTTGAGAATCAGCTCCTGGTGCTGACGCCATTCGCGCCAGGCGGATTCCAGCTTGGCCCCCGCGAAAGCCTGCGGCTGGATTTCCGGCGAAGCCACCAATCCCGCCAACCGGTGGAACCCCACGTCGCGGTTGGCGGTTTTCCATTTGCAATCCAGGCGCTTGCCGGTATAGCCGGGCCGTCCCATGTACTCCAGACTGGCTTTATTGGTTTTACGGATTAGGACGTAAACCTGAAATTGCTTGGCGGCGGCCGCGAACAGGGGGACGTGGTTGGGGCGGATGTAGGCGTCGTACTGGTTGATTTCATCGATGGAAAATCCCTTTGAAGCGGCGGTTTCGGCCCAAAACGGCGGGCTTTCCGGCCATGGACCGGCCAGGATTGAGCCCAGGACCACTCTCAAGTGGTTAGCCAGCATGCCCCAGGGATCACCCATTTCGGTTTGAGCCGGCTCCTTGGCCGCATCGTCTTCCCTTCGGGGTGGCGGTCCTCTGTCGGCCAGCGGGGTTGAGCTTCCAGTCACGTCGGGTTGTGGCGATTGCCAGCGGGCCAGCGTACCGTCCTCCAGGGCCGGCCTTGAAGTGGAATCCATCCCCTGTGGACTCGGAATGCAATTCGAAGAATTCATCGCCTGTTCTCCTTCCGGGAAAGCAGCATTCAAGGAGCGTGGAACCAGGGGGTCTGGCCGAAAAAGTCCGGCGGATTGGGCGTCACGGCCAATACTTGGCTTTTTCCGGCAAAATCCAGCGCACTCCGCCACGCGGCTCGGGGTGATCGCCGTGATAGCGCGGGATCACGTGCACATGTGGATGCCGCACGGTCTGGCCCGCCGCCACGCCGTCGTTGATCCCGATATTGAACCCGTCCGGCTGAAACTCGTTTTGCAAGGCCGTTCGGACTTCCGCCAGCAACTGACCCAGTTCCACCCACTCCACCACGGTCACGTCGAATAGCGACACCACATGCCGACGCGGGATCAGCAAGGTATGCCCTGGCGACACCGGGAAAGCGTCGCGGATCGCAACCAGATGCGCGGTTTGATGCACGATGCGTTCCAGCGGAAGGGCGCAGAATGGGCACCGCTCGGGGGGTATCGCCATAAACCCTTATCCAAACTCCGTTGTTGCCGTCAGGCTTTTCAAACTCACCGCGCCAGCAGTGGTTCCAACGCCGGCCACACGTTGTCCAAAATCCGGGGCTGCGCCTCGGCGCGCGGGTGCAGACCGTCGTCCTGGATCAGCGCCGGATTGCCGGCCACGCCGTTCAGCAAAAAGGGAATTAGCGGAACCTGGTGGTGCTGGGCCAGCTCGCCAAACGTCGCCTGAAACTTTTGCGCGTACAACGGACCATAATTCGGCGGAATCCGCATTTCCGCCAGCAGCACCCGCGCGCCGGCCTGTTGGGACAACTCGATCATCCGCCCCAGGTTGGCGGCCATGGCCATTGGCGGTTGGCCGCGCAGCCCGTCGTTGGCGCCCAGCTCCAGGATGACCAGGGCGGGACGGTGCCGCGCCAACGCCGCCGGCAACCGACTCAGGCCGCCGCTGGTGGTGTCGCCGCTGATGCTGGCATTGACCACTTGATGGGGAAAGCCGCGCTCGGTCAGGCGGCGTTGCAGCAAGTTGACCCAGCCCTGTTCGGCCGGGATGCCGTAGCCGGCGCTCAGGCTGTCGCCCAGCACCAGAATCACCGGCGCCTCGGCGTGGACCAGGCCGGACCAGATCACCAGCCACGGCAACAGGATTAAAAACCATCGTGAACGAATCGATTTCATCGTTGGAGCATTCGGCCATGCGTGTCGATCATGATCTTGGAACGGGCGGCAACGTAAGCGTAGCCGCCGCTTCGCCCTTGGACAACCCGACCGCCGCTTGCATCGCGCGGGCCGAAAACCTGGGCAAGGAGGTAATCAGCCCGGAAGGAACTCTGGTGATTCTCGATAATGTCACCTTCGGCATCGCCCAGGGCGAGAGCGTGGCGGTGATCGGGGCCTCCGGCTCGGGCAAGTCCACCCTGCTGGGTCTGCTGGCGGGCCTGGATACGCCAAGCCGGGGACGGGTGTGGCTGGCGGGCGCCGATCTCGGCGGTCTGGACGAGGATGGTCGCGCCTTGCTGCGGGCGCAACGGGTGGGTTTCGTGTTCCAGTCGTTCCAACTGCTGACCGGGCTGACCGCCCTGGAAAACGTCCTGTTGCCGCTGGAGCTGGCGGGTCAGCCCGACGCCCGCCGACAGGCGCTGGATTTATTGGAACGGGTGGGACTCAAGGCCCGCGCCCGTCACTATCCGTCGCAGTTGTCCGGCGGCGAGCAGCAACGGGTGGCCATCGCCCGCGCCTTCGCCGGCAATCCCGCCGTGCTGTTCGCCGACGAACCGACCGGCAACCTCGACCAGAAAACCGGTCATCGCATCATCGAACTGCTGTTCGCGCTCAACCGCGAGCAGGGGACGACCCTGATCCTGGTCACGCACGATCCGGAGCTGGCCGCTTATTGCGACCGGGTGCTGGAACTGGATGACGGTCGGTTGCGCGAGCGGCGGGAGCACTCGTCATGAAGAGGTCGGACCTGATCCGCATGGCCCTGCGCGCCCTGCGGCGCGACTGGCAATCCGGTGAATTGCGCGTGCTGGCGGTCGCCTTGTTGATCGCCATCGCCAGCATTGCCGCGGTCGGTTTCTTCACCGACCGCATTCAATTGGCGATGGAGCGCAAGGCCAGCGAACTGCTGGGCGCGGATTGGGTGATCGCGGCGCCCAATCCGATTCAACCCGGCCTGGCCGAGGAAGCGCGCCGACGCGGCCTGCAAACCGCCGAAACCCTGGGATTTCGCAGCGTGGTTCTAGCGGGCGAAACCACGCAGTTGACCGAGGTCAAGGCCGCCGGTCCCGGTTATCCGCTGCGCGGCGCGTTGCAAATCAGCGAAGCGCCATTCACGCCGCCTCGCATCGCGACCGCCATTCCCAGTCCGGGCCAGGTCTGGCTGGACGAAAGATTAATGCGAACGCTCAACCTCCAGGTGGGTGACACACTCGACTTGGGGGCGCGCGCGTTCCGGGTGGAACAGGTGCTGGCCTACGAACCGGACCGAGCCGGCGACCTGTTCAGCATCGCTCCCCGGCTGCTGATGAATTTGGCCGACATTCCCGCGACCGAACTGGTGCAAGCGGGCAGCCGGGTCGAGTATCGGTTGTTGCTGGCCGGCGAGCCGGCGGCGCTCGACGCCTTCAAGACCTGGGTTCAACCCCGGCTGGCGACGGGCGAGAAGCTGCAAGGCGTGCGCGAGGCCCGCGCCGAGCTGCGCCTGGCGCTGGAACGGGCGCAGCGCTTTCTGAATCTGGCGGCCTTGGTCAGCGTGATCCTGGCCGGGGTCGGAATCGCCATCGCCGCCCGCCGCTTCGCCACCCGCCACTGGGACAGCGTGGCCATTCTGCGCTGCGTCGGCGCGACCCAGACCCTGGTCATGCGGCTGTTCGTACTGGAACTGTTGCTGCTGGCGACGCTGGCTGGCGCGGTGGGGCTGGGGGTCGGCTATCTGGCCCAGTACGGGTTGAGCGGCGTGCTCGGGCCGCTGGTCAGCGCCACCGACCTGCCGCCGCCCTCCTGGCGACCGCTCCTGCCCGCCCTGGCGACTGGCTTCGTCACCCTGCTTGGTTTCGGCCTGCCGCCGCTGCTGCGACTGCGAGAAGTTCCGCCGCTGCGGGTGTTGCGCCGCGATCTCGGCCCGGTCGATCCACGGTTGTGGGCGTTGTACGGTCCCGCCGTGCTGGCGACCCTAGCGCTGCTGACCTGGCAGGCGGGCGAATGGCGGCTGGCGCTATACGTCTGCGCCGGAGTGGCGGGAACGGTCGTCGCGCTGGCGCTGGCGGCCTGGGGCCTGGTGAAGTCGCTGAACCTGCTGCGGGGCCGAGTCGGCGTGGCCTGGCGGTTCGGGCTGGCCAACATCGCCCGGCGCGGCTCCGGCAGCGCGGTGCAAGTGGTGGCGCTGGGGCTGGGGCTGATGGCGTTGCTGATGCTGACCCTGGTGCGCGCCGATCTCCTGAACAGTTGGCGGTCGAGCTTGCCGGCCGACGCCCCCAATCATTTCCTGATCAATATCCAGCCCGGCGAGGTGGACGGTGTGCGAACATTCCTGCGCGAGCGCGGCTTGGGTGGCGCGGAGCTGTTCCCGATGGTGCGCGGGCGGCTGACGGCGATCAATGGCCGGGCGGTGGGACCGGACAGCTACGACAACTCCCGCGCCAAGCGCCTGGTGGAACGGGAATTCAATCTGTCCTGGACCGACCGCTTGCAGGAGGACAACCGCATCCTGGCCGGCCGCTGGTGGAATGCCGGAGATCGCGGCCAAGGCGTCGCCTCGGTCGAGGTCGGGCTGGCGAAGGACCTGGGCATCGCCTTGAACGACACCCTGCGCTTCCAGGTCGCCGGCCAGGCGTTGGAGGCCAAGGTGACCAGCTTGCGCAGCGTCGAGTGGGACTCGTTCCGGGCCAACTTCTTCGTGGTGTTCCCATCCGGCGTGCTGGACGCCTATCCGGCCACCTGGATCACCAGTTTCCACCTGTCGCCGGGGCGGAAGGCGGTGCTGGCGGAACTGGTGCGGCAGTATCCAACGGTGACGGTGTTGGACGTGGAGGCGCTGATGAGCAAGGTTCGCGAGATCATGGACCGGGTCATTGCCGCCGTGGAATACGTGTTCCTGTTCACCCTGGCGGCCGGGCTGGTGGTGCTGTACGCCGCGATTCAGGCCACTCAGGACGAGCGACGGTTCGAAAGCGCCGTGCTGCGCGCGCTGGGCGCGCGTCGGCAGGTGGTGCGGGAAAGCCTGCTGGCGGAATTCGCCACCCTGGGGTTGCTGGCCGGCGTGCTGGCCGCCACCGCCGCGACCTTGATCGGCTACGTGCTGGCTACTTACGTGTTCGAGTTTCCGTACCGCTGGAACGGGTGGGTCTGGCCGCTGGGCGGCGGCGCGGGGGTGCTGGGCGTGGGGCTGGCCGGACTGCTGGGCGCGCGCTCGGCCTTGAATCAGCCGCCGTGGCGGGCGTTGCGGGAGATTTAGCGACTGCAAGATAAGCGGGGGATTGTGGGAGCGGGCCTGCCGTAATGGCTAGCCCTCATCGCGAGTCAATCCGCTCCCCCGCCTAACCGGCGTTAGCGCGCTGTGATCGCTCGCTCCACCCGATTGGAAGATTCAGCGACGATCTGGTTCATCTCACCCGCCGTCCAGCGCCGTTCCACCGGCCAGTAGTCGGGTGAGCGCTTGCCCGACTTCACCGATTCGGCGGCGATCACCATCAGCATGGCCACCACCTTGTCCTGGCGCAGAATCGCATAGTCGAAACCGGCCCAGTCGATCACTTCGTCGATCACCTGGCCGTCGACATCGCGTTCGTAGGCTACTCCCCACCCCTTGTTTTCAGGGCGGAACGTGGTGACGATGCCCGTTTCCCTGGACACTACCCGGAACGATCCCATGCCGGTATGCCGGTAGACCACCGCCACCAGGATCTGACCACGGGTCCGGGTGTAGGTGTAGTCACCGACCAGCACGTAGTGCCTGGCCTTCTCCACTGGCATCCCCTGCGAAACCAGCAGGCGTTGGAACGCCTGGCTAGCCTCCAGCATGGCCTCCGGCCGGTGTTGCCCGAAGCCATGGTTCTGGCCGGCGATTTGGCCGGTCCGTGGGTCCACGCGGGGGTCGTTGATAGCCACTTGGTACGTGGCCTTGTAGGAGTCGTCCAGCGAGACCGCCTGCGCCTGGGTCAGTCCCCGGTTCAGTTCGTCGAGGCTGGCGCCGATGGTGAAGGGGAGAAACGCCAGACCCTGCGCCAGTCCAGCGACGATCATGAAGGGTGACAGGACCAGCCCGGCCACTCCACGGCCAAAAGTCTCCATGCCGCGCTGCCCTTGCGGCGAGGCACAGCCGTGCAGCGCCAGCAGCATGGCAAGCAATACGCTGGGGATGGACTTTCTGATGATGTTCATGGGGGCCTCCCGCACGGTCGTTCCGCTCTATCAAGATGAAGTTGCAAACCGCGATTTCCGGTCTCTCGCCGCTGCCGTCATGATGTTGAATTTATTAAACGTAGTTTAATAATACACCAGAATCCTCATAAAGCAAGATGCCGGTATTCGCTAGGCTACAAGCGGGTGGCTTGGTGTTTGGCCGTCGTATTACGGCGGGAAGCGGGGGGGCGAGTGGGTGGAACAGCGGCGGTGCGGTGAACCTCATTCGTCTTTGTAGGAGCGATTCGCCAATGTCACGACCACCCAGTGCGTCTTTCCATCCCGAAACAGCGGGATGCGGGCCGCGCCATCCTCGACCAAGCCACCGACATCGTCCATTTCCACCGCAACCACCCGCTCGGCGGCGCCATCGGGATTGCGAACCTCGATCTCGTACACGGCGTCGCCGTCCGCCAGTCGGTAATGCAGATGGAAACCCGGCCACTCGTCCGGGATACAGGGCCGCAGTCGCAGCGTATGCCCCTCGACCAATTCCAGGCCGAGGATGGATTCCAGCGCCACCCGCAGCATCCAGCCCGCCGCGCCGGTGTACCAGCTCCAGCCACCCCGCCCCACGTGCGGCGCCGCGCCGTAAACATCGGCGGCGACCACGAACGGTTCCAGGCGATAGACGGCGACCGCCTCCGGGGTCAGGGCGTGGTGAACCGGCGTCAGCATTTCCAACAGTTTCGCCGCCCGGTCGCGCCGGCCCAGTTCGGCCAGCGCCCGCACCACCCACAGCGCCGCATGGGTGTACTGGCCGCCATTCTCCCGCACCCCGGCGACATAGCCCTTGATGTAGCCGGGATCGTGGGGAGTGTTCTCGAACGGCGGCGTCAACAACCGGATCAGCCCTTCCGGCTCGGAAATCAGATGGCGTTCGACCGCGTCCAGCGCCGCTTCGGCCCGCGCCCACGGCGCGGCCTTGGAAATCACCGCCCAGGCTTGCGCCAGCGCGTCGATTCGGCACTCGTCGCTGGCGGCGGAACCGAGCGCCGCGCCGTCGTCGTACCAGGCCCGGCGGTACCACTCGCCGTCCCAGCCGTGTTGGTTGAGCGCCTCGGCCAGATGGCGGCGGAACGCGGCGTAGCGCCGCGCCCGGTCGTGATCGCCACGCCGGCCACACACCGGGATGAATTCGCCAAGGATGGCGTACAGGAAAAACCCCATCCACACGCTTTCGCCGCGCCCTTCCCGCCCGACTCGGTTCATGCCGTCGTTCCAGTCGCCGGTTCCCATCAGCGGCAAGCCGTGCGCGCCCTGGGTCAGCGACCGATCCAGCGCCCGGCAGCAATGCTCGTACAGGCTGGCGACTTCTCCGGATTCCTCCGGGGTCAGGAACGCCTCGTCCTCGCCCGGATCAAGCAGCCGCGCCTTGAGGAAGCGCGCCGGCTCGTCGAACAGGGTCCAATCGCCGGTGGCGCGGGTGTAAAAGGCCGCCAGGTACGGCAGCCACAGCAAGTCGTCGCTGAAACCGGTGCGGATGCCGCAACTCGTCGGCGGATGCCACCAGTGCAGCACGTCGCCTTGCTGGAATTGATGGGCGGCGTGCAGCAGCAGTTGCCGGCGGGTCAGCTCCGGGTCGTGATAAATCAGCGCGGCGGCGTCCTGCAACTGGTCGCGGAAACCGAACGCCCCGCCCGACTGGTAAAACGCCGAGCGGCCCCACAAGCGGCAACTCAGGGTTTGATAGGCCAGCCAGCCATTCACCATCAGATCGAGCGCCGGACTGGGCGTTTGAATCTTCACGGCGGCCAGTCGGTCGCGCCAAAATTCCCGCGCCTCGTCCAGCGCGGCCGCAATCGCGCCATCCCGGCGGTAGCGGCCGATCAGCCGGCGAACCGCGTCCCGATTTTCCGCCTCGCCCAGCAGGATGGCGTATTCCACCGTCGCGCCCGGCTCCAGCGTCAGCGTGATTTGCAGCGCGAAACAGGGATCAAGGCCCGCGCCCAGTTGCCCGTTCAGCACTGCGTCGCGTTCGAGCGCCGCCGGCCGGGCTGGATTGCCGTGATGACCGATGAAACTTGCCCGGTCGCCGCTGACATGGACCGGTACGCTGTCGAGCGGCGCGACGGCGGCAAAGGCGATGCCCCCGGCGAATTCTCGATTGCGATTCTCGGCCAGTAGCGCGCCGGTCACCGCGTCCCGTTCGATGATCAGATCCGCCGCGTAATCCTCCGGCAACACGCCCAGCACCAGCCGGGCATAACTGAACAGCGACAGTCGGCGCGGCTGGCCGCTGACGTTGCGCAACTGGATTCGGGTGATCTTGACTGGGTCCTCGCGCGGTACGAACAACCACGTTTCCTGTTCTAGCCCCTGGCTGACGTGGCGGTAGCGGCTGTAGCCGAAACCGTGACGGACTTCGTAGGGCGCGGGTTGCGGAACCGGCCCCGGCAGTGGCGACCAGAACGCGCCGTCGTCCTCGTCGCGCAGGTACAACGCCTCGCCATGTGGGTCGAGAATCGGGTCGTTGTACCAGGGGGTGAGGCGATTCTCGCGGCTGTTCCGGCTCCAGGTGTAGCCGGCCCCGGTCTCGCTGGCCAGGAAGCCAAAGCGGGGATTGGCGATGATGTTGACCCAAGGCAGCGGCGGCAGACGCAGGCGGCCGCTGGCGTCGGGCTGAAGTCGGATCACGTATTCGGCGCCGTCGGCGCTGAAACCGCCGTGCCCATTCCAAAATTGCAGCGGTTCGTCGTCGGCAACACTTCGTTCAGCTTCGCCACCCGTTCCCTGCCCTGGATCAGGAAGGTTGGCGCAAAGCGGCGGGGCGGTTTGCGGGTTCTGGCGGTTAACCGTCCCCGGTGCCTCGCGCCACTCTCCCTCCATCACGGGGGGGAATGGCCGAAAAGTCGTCGCCAGCGCCAGCGCCGCTTCCCGCTCGGCCGCCGCGCCCAGCAGGAACGTGACTTGCGCCGAGCCGCCCGCCGCCAGTTGCACCGTTCGCCGCAGGCTGACAATGGGGTCCAGCACGTTGCCGACCGTGCCGGAGAGCGGGCCGGTTTCCACCAGCGCTTTCGGCGCGGCGAGCGAATAGCCCCGACCGATGAACCGGGCGCGGTCGGTTTCGTAGTGGGGCTGTTCGGTTTTATCGCCGTCGCCGATCAGCGCATGAATCAGCCAACAGACGGGTTCCCCGGCGGCGCGCGGCCGCCGCCGCGCCAGCAGCGCCTGTTGTTCCACCACCCACTCGGTTTGCACGAACAGCTTGGAAAAGGCTGGATGGGCGATGTCGGCGGCCCGCGCGTTCAACACCACCTCGGCGTAGCTGGTCAATTCGATTCGCCGAGGACGGTCGCCTTGATTGCGCAGGGTCACCCGCCGCAATTCCACATCGGCGTCAGCGGGAACGACGATCGTCATTTCGGCCGCGATGTCCGCGTACTCGCAGCGCAGTTCGGCGATGTCGTCGCCGAACCGGCTGGCCCGTCGCGCCTCTGGCGCAGCCACCGGCTGTTGACCCAGCGACCAGCATTCACCGCTGTCCCGGTCACGCAAGTACAGGAAAAATCCGTCGCTGTCCTCGATGGGATCGCCGTTCCAACGGGTCAGCGCCAACCCGTTCCAGGTCGAATAGCCGGTTCCGGCGGTACTCAACAAGACCGCGTAGCGGCCGTTACTGAGCGGGTGAAGGTCGGTGACCATGACGAATTTTCCCGGCGGCGATGGATTCTTCCAAACAGTGTAGCTTGGATCGCGATCATGGACCGCTCACGGGGAAGCGGCGTAGTGCAACTCCACTTCGGCCGGAAATTGATCAACCGTGACGATGTTGGCGGCGAAGGTCGCCACCCGGCCGTTGACCGTCGCTGCCCGAAGCGGCCGGTCGAGCGGCGAATGCAGGATGATTTTTCCCGGCGGCACGGTCACGTCGCCGGTCAAACGCACCCGCAGCGTATCCGGGTTGGTCATCGCCATCCGATAGTTCAGGGTGCCGTGCCAGGTCGGCATCCGCCGTACCGTGACACCCTCGGGACTTTCCACCCAGGCGGTGGGAATGCCGGCGCCGATCACCAGGGCCTGGTCGGCCTCGCGCTCGTACACGAACAGGCCGCGCGCGGCGCGGATGAAGTCGGAGCCGACCCAGGTGTGCGGCATGTCGCCGATGAAGCGCGGCGTCTTGGGATCGCGCCAGACCACCTCGGCCCAATGGTTCCAGGCCGCCGGTCGTTGGCCTTCCATGAAAAACGCCATCTGGTCCAGAGCCCGGTCGCGCCAGCCCAGTCGAATCATGGTCCCCACCACCCGCCATTCGTAAGGGGTATAGGCTTTCCATTTCGCCTCGGCGCGGCGCTGGCGGAAAAACTCGTCGTAACGTTCGAAGGTGCGATTCAGCGCCGGTTGCGGCAAGCGCCCCAGTTCGCCGCCCGGATCCACGGCGATGGTGGTCGAGGTTGGGTCGAAATCGCCCAACTCGACCGCGCCGGGAATGAAGTCGATCTTGTGCAGCTTGAGAGTTTCCTGGATCGAGGCGTACAAGTCCTTGCTAAAGGCGTCGCGCAACGCCGCGAACCGCTCCGCCTGGGCGTCCTCGTCCAGGATCGTGGCCATCGCCGCCGCGTCCTTGAGGCCGCGCAGGACGAAGAAGTTGTCCCAGTAGGAGTGGCGCGGCTGGCTGGAATAGCCTTCGTGGCTGATGGATTCCGGCACCAGACCGCAATAGGCCACGCAGTCCGGATCGGTGCGGTACTTCTCGGTCAGCCGCTGCTGGCGCAAGGAATCCATGTAGCCGACCGTCCGAACCACCGCCGGCCACATCTGCCGCAGGAAGCCCACATCGCGGGTGTAGCGGTAGTACTCCATCACCGCGTAGATGAATTCGCCGTGACTGTCGTGTTCGGGCACCGGGTCGGCGCCGCGTGCATCCACGCAGCAGGGAATCGCGCCGTCCACCGCTTGATGGCCGGCATACCATTGCAAAAACTCCCGCACCTCCTCGGTGTAACCCATCCCCAGCAGGGCGGCGGAGGTCAGGGCGCCGTCGCGGATCCAGGAGCGAGCGTAATTGCGCGAACCTGGTTGAATGGCGGGACCATCGCGGTTGATCAAGATGTAGGCCAGGTTGCTCTTGATGCTCCAGGCCAGCCGTTGCGCGACGGGTGGTAGTTCCAGACCCACGCGGTCCAGTCGCGCCGCCCAGTCCTGAGCGGTTCGCTCCAGCAACCGGTTGACCTCGGTGGCGGCCTCGGTAGCGGTTGCCGGAATGGGTCCACCCGCTCCGGCGGAGTGGAAGGAGATGTGCAACACCACCTCGCGCTTCTCGCCCGGTTTCAAATCCCAGCCGTATTCCAGCACCCCGGAGGCATAACCGAAGGTGTCCTCAACCCGGCTGCGTTCGGGCAACTTGCTCGCCGCCAGATAATCGGTGAGCGCACCCTGATCGAACGTGGCGGCGCGGAAGCGGTCGGGCGCGGTCAGCGCCACGATCGTCTTGGCCCCTTGATTGACGCGGATGGTTCGGTCGGCGTAATCCAGATCCCGGATTGGGGAAACACCACCGATCATGTTGAGCGACTGCCAGGGTGGATTGACCTGGAACGGCCGCAGCGCCAGGTACAGGGTGACGTGGCGTGGATCGGGACTCAGGTTTTCCAGTTGGTAGCGGGCGTACAGGGCCGACTCGCCCGACGGACCGGCCGCGAAGACGGTGATCGACAACCAGTAGGATTCGTGCTCCCAGCGCACGGTGGGAATCGGTAAATAACCCTGGGCCAGGGCCTGACGGGCGTCCACGTCGGCCCAGGTGATCAGGCGGCCATCGGCGAACAGGAACGGCTCGATGGTGAAGCCGCTCTTATCCACTTCCAGCGCGCCGTCCTGGTTGAGCAGCCCTTCCTTGCCGTCGCCGGGAACTCCAACCACGGTCCAGTAGGATTGCTCGCCCTGGAAATAGCGAGGGTAGAAGCCGCAGGGCGCGTCGCGCGCGATGGCCTCGAAAAACTGGTTGGGCGAACTGGAGAATTCGTAGGATTGAACCAATATACGTCCGATGCCATAGCCGCGGCCCCGGCTGCTGCGCTGCAGGTTAAGCCGCAGGTAGCGGGATTCCGCATCGGGTAGATAGAGGTAATCGCGTCGGCCATCGCCGTCGCGCACCCGGTAAGCGGTTTCCCAGTTTTCGCCGTCGTTGGAGGTTTGAACCTCGTAATCGACCGCGTAATCCTCCGGGTCCCAGTCGATCACCAGCCCGCCATACTCGCGCTGGGTGAGAAAATCCAGCAACAACCATTGGTCCTCGGCCAATGCGCCGCTATGCCAGCGGGTCGCGGGATTGGGATCGAGCACGGCGTCCGGCGGTTGGCTCTCAACGGCGGTGGAAACGCGCACGGTTGGGTTCAGGGTATAGGCGTGGGCCGGCTCGCGCTCCTCGAAACTCAATTCGTCAATCCAAATCGAACCCTTGCCCGGCCTGCCCGGCGCGAAGGCGAATTCAAGCACCGCCACCTCGTCCAGCGGGCCACCGGACCCCCAAGCCAGGTTGATCTGCCGCCGCTTGACCGTGATCGGTTGCCATTCGGTGGGAATCGCGTACTCGCGCTTCTTGAACCACCAGACGTTTTTCCGCGAATCGACCAGCTTGAATTCGGCGTCGCCGGGCGACGTATCGCCGCGAATGAGGAATTGAAAGGCGAAGTTGTCGGGCAACCGCATGGGAAACGCCTTGCGGGCGATCACCCAGCCGGCCCCATCCTTGAATTCGAAGTCCAGCCGCATCGCCCGCCCGGCGCGACCGGCGTCCTGGGCGATTTCCAGGCGGGCGGTGGGCGAGGCGGCGGCGCTCCAACCGCCGAGATTCTCGAAATCGTCGAGCAAGATGGTCTTGCGGGCGGCGGGAATCGTGGCGGTGGAGGATTCGGGCGCGGCGGCGAGGGTCGGAAGCGACGACATCAGCGAAAGTACCGTGAGGAGCAGGACGAGAAGCACGCGGGCCAGCGTCATGGGGATGGAGGCTCGTTGAAGGGAGATTGGATAATGAGGTTGCCAACATTGATCTGACCCAGTGCCGGCGCGGCTGTTGCGGAAGCGACGATCAGATCGATGCGGCGATCATGAAAAAGGGCGCGACCAGCGCCCTTTTTCATGGGTCAACGCTGGGCGACTCAGGTATTGATCTTATGCAGGGCGCGGCCATGGACCGACAGCGCCGCCTCGTGCATCGCCTCGTACAGCGTTGGATGCGCGTGGATGGTCCGGGCCAAATCCTCGCTGCTGGCGTGGAACTCCATGGCCAGCACCGCTTCCTGCACCAGTTCGGAGGCGAACGGTCCGATGATGTGGCAACCCAACAGGGTATCCGTCTTGGCGTGGGCCAAAATCTTGACCATGCCCGTGGCGGCTTCCATGGCCTTGGCGCGACCGTTGGCACTGAACGGGAACGTCCCGATCTTGCAGGGAACGCCTTCGGCCTTCAACGCCTGCTCGGTCTTGCCGACCCAGGCGATTTCCGGCGTGGTGTAGATCACCCACGGAATGGCGTCATAGTTCAGGTGTCCGTGCTGACCGGCGATATTCTCGGCCACCATGATGCCTTCCTCGGAGCCTTTGTGCGCCAGCATCGGCCCGCGCACCACGTCGCCGATGGCGAAAACGCCCGGCAGATTGGTCTTGCAGGTGTCGTCGGCGTGAATATAGCCGCGCTCGTCGAACAGCAGTCCGGCCTCGGGCGCGGCGACGTTGTCGGTGTTGGGCCGGCGGCCCACCGAGACCAGCAGCTTATCGACCGTGATGTCGTGCTCGCCGTCCTGGTCCTTGAACCGAACCTTGACGCCGTCGGCGGTTTTCTCGGTTGCGGTCACTCGCGTGCCCAGCCGGATATCCAGCCCCTGCTTTTTGAACTGGCGTAGTGCGTCGCGGGCGATCTGCTGGTCGGCCAGGGCCAGAAAGTCCTCGACCGCTTCCAGCATGATGACCTTCGAACCCAGTCGGTTCCAGACGCTGCCCAGTTCCAGGCCGATGACGCCGGCGCCGATCACGCCCAAGGTCTTGGGCACGACGCGGAAATCCAGCGCGCCAGTCGAATCCACGATCAGCCCCTCGGCGTTGTCCACCGGCGCGGCACCGATGTCGATGGGCTTGGAACCGGTGGCGATGATCACATGGTCGGCGTTCACCACCTCCACCGAACCGTCGCGGGCGGTAATTTCGACCTGGCGGTTGGCCAGCAGCTTGCCATGGCCCTTCAGCCACTCGACCCCGTTGGCCTTGAACAGCGCGCTGATGCCGTTGGTCAATTGCAGCACGATGTCTTCCTTGCGCGCCATCATCTGGTCCAATTCCAGCCGGACGCCCTCGACCCGGATACCGTGCGCGTCCAAGCCTTCCTGCAAGCGGTGGTAATGCTCGGAGGATTCGAGCAGGGTCTTGGACGGGATGCAGCCCACGTTCAGGCAGGTGCCGCCCAGGGCCGGTTCGTTCCTGAAGTTGATCCATTTTTCCACGCAGGCGGTTTCCAGCCCGAGCTGCGCGCAGCGGATCGCCGCCACGTAGCCGGCGGGACCGCCGCCGATGACGACCACATCGTAAGTCTTAGCCATACTTGCCCCTTGAATCGTCTGTGAGTAAATCGAGGCTTCCCTCGCCCGCCAGCGGGAGAAAAGCCGGGAGCGAGGGCGGTCGCCGCCAAGCGCGCGCCCTCCCGCCCCACCCGCTCCGCCGGACGCGGCGCAGCGGGACTTCCATCATCGCGTCGTCGCGCCAGACGCGCCTAGACTTGCAGCACCAGGCGAGCCGGGTCTTCGATGCATTCCTTCACGGTGACCAGGAAAGTGACCGCTTCCCGCCCGTCGATGATACGGTGATCGTAGGAGTGCGCCACGTACATCATCGGCCGGATCACGACCTGGCCGTTTTCCGCCACCGGCCGGTCCTTGGTGGCGTGCATCCCCAGAATGCCGCTTTGCGGCGGGTTGAGGATCGGCGTGGACATCAGCGAGCCGAACACGCCACCGTTGGTGATGGTAAAGGTGCCGCCGGTCATTTCCTCGACCGTCAGCGTGCCCTCCTTCGCCTTTTGGCCGAATTCGCCGATGGTTTTTTCGATATCGGCCAAACTCATCTGGTCGGCGTCGCGCAGGATCGGCACCACCAGGCCACGCGGCGAGGCCACGGCGATGCCGATGTCGTAGTAACCGTGATAGATGATGTCGTTACCGTCGATGGAGCCGTTGACCGCCGGATAGCGCTTGAGCGACTCGATCACCGCCTTGACGAAGAAGCCCATGAACCCGAGGCGAACGCCGTGCTTTTTCTCGAACTCGTCCTTGTAGCGGTTGCGCAAATCCATCACCGGCTTCATGTTGATCTCGTTGAACGTGGTCAACATGGCGGTGTTGTTCTTGGCCATCAGCAGCCGTTCGGCGACGCGGGCGCGCAGCCGAGTCATCGGCACGCGCTGCTCCAGCCGGCCGAGCGCGTCGACAGGTAGCGCCGTGGTCGCCGCGGCGGCAACCGGAGCCGGAGCCGGCGCGGTAAATCCCCCCTGCCCCCCCTTGGCAACGGGGGGTGGCGAAGCCGGGGGGATTGGGGTGGCGGAGACGGGCCTCGCGGGTTGCTTTCCTTCCAAAAACGCCAGCACGTCGGCCTTGGTCACCCGACCACCGCGTCCGCTGCCCGGAATCCTGGCGATATCCAGGCCGTGTTCGGCGGCCAGCCGGCGCACCGCCGGACTCAAACCTTCAAGGTCCACTTCGGTCGCCGGAGCCGATGTCGAAGTTGGCGCCGGGGCGGCCATCGCGGCGGCGACCGGGATCGCCGCTTCGGCGGCGCCACTTTCTTCCAGGGTGGCGATCACGTCGCCGGTGGTGACGGTTTCGCCTTCCTGCCGCAGAATCGAACCGAGCACGCCATCGGCGGGGGCGGGTATGTCCAGAACGACCTTGTCGGTTTCCAAATCCACGAGATTCTCGCCCCGCTTCACCGCCTCCCCCGGTTTTTTCTTCCAGTTGACGAGGGTGCCGTCGGAGACGGATTCGGGTAGAGCGG
Source organism: Candidatus Contendibacter sp. (assembly GCA_029624675.1). Classification (GTDB taxonomy): domain Bacteria; phylum Pseudomonadota; class Gammaproteobacteria; order Competibacterales; family Competibacteraceae; genus Contendibacter. Next base: position 53,428 of record JARSSP010000036.1, on the reverse strand, counting down.
GGACTTTCACTTCGATGGTCATAATTATTGTTCCCTTCGATTTCGGGTAGTTGTTCGGTCTGGGTCGCGGTGGTTACTGGCCCAGAGCCTCGTTGACGAGTTTTTGCTGCTGTTCGACGTGGACGCTGTGATAGCCCGTGCCCGGCGACGCCGAATGCGGCCGGCCGGCGTAGCGGATTTTGAGGGGCGGCGGCAAATCCCGATCCAGGTGGTGGAGAGTCTCGAACCAGGCGCCTTGATTCATGGGTTCTTCCTGGCACCAAACGACATCGGCAAGGCGGGGATAGCGGGCCACCTCCGCGCTATAGAGCGCCTGCGGGAACGGATAGAGCTGCTCGATGCGGACGATGGCGACGTGATCCAGCTTCCGCTCGCGCCGGGCTTCCAACAAATCGTAGTAGACCTTGCCGCTACAGAATACCAGGCGGGTGATCTGGGTCGGATCGTGCGGATCAATCTCCGGGATGATCTCTTGAAAATGCCCCTCGGTCAGGTCTTCCAGGCTGTTCACCGCCAACCGATGGCGCAACAGGCTCTTGGGGCTCATCACCACCAGCGGCTTGCGGAAACCGCGCTTCATCTGGCGGCGCAGCATGTGAAAGCATTGGGCCGGGGTCGAGGGCACCACCACCTGGATGTTTTGCTCGGCGCACAGTTGCAGGTAACGCTCCAGCCGGGCCGAGGAGTGTTCGGGTCCCTGCCCCTCGAAGCCATGCGGCAGCAGCATGACCAGCCCGCAGCGCCGGTCCCACTTGGTTTGGCCGGAGGTGATGAACTGGTCGATCACCACCTGGGCGCCGTTGGCGAAGTCGCCGAATTGGCCTTCCCAAATGACCAGGCCGTTGGGCTCGGCGGTGGCATAGCCGTACTCGAAACCCAGCACCGCTTCTTCCGACAGAATCGAGTCGATGACGATGAAGTTCGGCTGGCCGGGGCGAAGGTGCATTAACGGAACGTGGCTGGTTCCGTCCTTCTGGTTGTGCAGCACCGCATGGCGATGGAAGAAGGTGCCGCGCCCGCAGTCCTGGCCGGAAATGCGTACCTGGTAGCCTTCCTCCAGCAGGGTAGCGTAAGCCATGTTCTCGGCGAAGCCCCAGTCCAGCGGCAGCGCGCCCGCCGCCATCTTGCGCCGGTCGTCCATGATCTTGGCAACGCGCGGATGCATCTCGAAACCTTCCGGTATCCGCAGCAGGCGCTCGGACAGATCGCGGACGGTCGCCAGCGGCACGGCGGTAGGCGCCGGGGCGTTCCAGTCTTCGTTCAAGTACAAGGTCCAGTCGATCGAGTGCGGTCCCTTGGCGTGCGGCAAGGTCGGCCGCGACACCTGCCGGCCCGCATCGAGGTCGGCGCGGTATCGCGCCTGCATGTCCTGAAAATCCTGCTCGGCGATCACGCCTTCGGCGGCCAGCTTCTCGGCGTACAAGGTGGCGGTCGTCTTCCGCGCCCGGATCTTCTTGTACATCATCGGCTGGGTGGCGGCCGGTTCGTCGGCCTCGTTGTGGCCCAGCCGACGGTAGCAGATCATGTCGATGACCACGTCCTTGTTGAAGGTCATCCGGTATTCGACCGCCAGCCGGGTGACGAACAGCACCGCTTCGGGATCGTCGCCGTTGACGTGAAAGATCGGCGCCTGGACCATCTTGGCCACGTCGGTGCAGTACAGCGCCGAGCGGGTGTCCAGCGGGTTGCTGGTCGTGAAGCCGATCTGGTTGTTGATGACGATGTGGACGGTGCCGCCGGTGCGGTAGCCGCGCACCTGCGAGAACTGGAAGGTCTCCATGTTCACGCCCTGGCCGGCGAAGGCGGCGTCGCCGTGGATCAGGACCGGCATCACCGTGTTGAAGGGCGGGGTTTCCGCGCCAAGCTCCCGCCGCCGCTCCATGCGGGCGCGCACCGAGCCCTCGACCACCGGATTGACGATTTCCAGGTGCGAGGGGTTGAACGCCAGGGCCAGATGGACTCGCCCGCCCAGCGTTTCCACGTCGGACGAAAAACCCATGTGGTATTTCACGTCGCCGGCGCTGCCGATCCGACGCTTGCCCTCGAACTCCTGAAACAGATCGCCAGGCGACTTGCCAATGATGTTGACCAGCACGTTCAGGCGACCGCGATGGGCCATGCCGATGACGATTTCCTGCACGCCCTGGGCGCCGGCCTGTTGCACCAGTTCGTCCATCATCGGGATCAGGCTCTCGCCGCCTTCCAGCGAAAAGCGCTTCTGGCCGACGTAGCGGGTGTGCAAGTAGCGCTCCAGACCCTCGGCGGCGACCAGCCAGTGCAGCAATTCCTTACGCTGCCCCGCATTCAACTCCAGCCGGGCGCGCTGGCCTTCCAGCCGCTTCTGAATCCAGCGCTTCTCGGCGGTTTCATTGATGTGCATGTACTCGGAGCCGATGGTGCCGACGTACACGTCGCGGATCAGGCTCATGATCTCGCGCAGGGTCCATTGCGAGGGCGCCACCAGCGAGCCGGTGTTGAACGCGGTGTTCATGTCGGCCTCGCTCAGGCCGTGATAGGCGGGGTTCAACTCCGGCACCGGCGGTCGCTCGCGCAAGCGTAGGGGGTCGAGATCGGCGGCCTTGTGGCCTCGGTTGCGGTAGGCGTTGATGATTCGCAAGACCGAAGCCTGTTTTTCGGCGGCCTGGGGACTGAGCCCCGGCGCGCGACTCACGCCGGCTTGCGGCTGTAGGGCCAGTTGGGCGAAGGAATCGCGGATCGGGCCGTGCGCCACATCCCGGGCGCCCAGGGTTTGGGCCTGCATGTCCCGAAAATACCCTCGCCAGTTTTCGCTGACCGACTCGGGATCGCGCAGAAAGCTCTCGTACAAGTCTTCTATGAAAGCCGCGTTGCCGCCGAACAAGGGCGAACTTTGGCGAAATTGCTCGATGAGTGTGCTCATTGACGATGATCGACTCCCCGGTGGTGGAGGATGCCCGTGCGCGATGGCGATGGGCGCGAGTTTCTTGGGACGTGGCGTCGAGAGGCGCGGCCACGCCGGCTGTCTTCGTCATGGGTTTCCGGCTGAAGCCACTCGTCGCGCCGCCTCGAACATCCGCGCCGCCAGGAACGGGCGCCGAAGTTGGGCCGGCGGCTGGAAACCATGACTCTGGGTCAAGGCTTAGGAATGGCTGGTCTGAGTCACAAGAGGATTATAACGACGGCATGGGCGCCGATAAACCGGCGTTCGATTTGATTCCGAATTAGGCATCCGGTCCATCCGCCTGAATGACAATGACAGTGACACGCTTTCTTCCTGGCGGCCTTGATGCCGACCAGATTTTGTGCTGGATCACGGCCGGGTGCGGAAACAGGGCTCGCATAGGGCATAGGGGTAACATTCAGATCCCCTGGTGATTTCGCCCCGTATTGATGGGTTTCGCTACGCTCAACCCATCCTACGAAAAAACAATGGGTTGAGCGTAGCGAAACCCATCGCTGTGCGGGACGAGGGGGGTCTGAACGCTTACCCACAGGAAGTTGCTGCAACAGGGCGGGCTGTACGCCCAGATGTGGGCCTTGCGGCAGCGGGAGCAGAGCTCTCAGGAAAAGGGGCGGTTTTGGGATTGGCCTGACTTCAAGCCTCGTCCCAATCGTCCGCGCCGAATTCCAGAAGGGTTCGTTCCGTTTCGTGCAAGATCACCAACACGCCGGCCTGTTGGCGTTGCAGCCAAGCGCGGTGTTCGTGGTGCTCGATAAACTCCTCCGGTATCGGCTCGGCGATACCATCCAGCATCGCGGTCAACTCGGCGACCGTTTCCGCCATCTGATCCAATTCGTCCAGCAGTTCGCGGCGGCGGCTGCGCAAGTCGTGGAATGTCGGCATGGTTTTCTCCCGAATAAAGCCATCAATCTGGAACGATCATACCCCGGTAGCCGCCCACGATTCCCCATGCCATGAAGATCGCCACCGCCGCGTAAAACAGGCGGGGTAGCCACTCAGCCAGCGTATCCCATTGCAGTTCCAGTTGAGCATCCCATTGGCGTATTTGGTGACGGATGGCTTCGTCCAGCCGGCCCGCCGCCGCGCCGCTGGCGAACAGCGCCGTTGCGTCGGCATCGTCCACCACGCCGTAGCGATTCAGGGTTTCGGCCAGCACCGACCGGCCATCGGCCAGCGCCGCCGCCGCGCCCGCGAATCGGGCGCGTAACAGCGGGTCGGCGACGCTTTTTCCGGCCAAGGGCAGTGCTTCCAAGATCGGCACGCCGGATTCCAGCAACAACAGCAAGCCGAATAGTCCATCCCGCTGCTGTTGCCGGGCCAGCAATCCGCCGAGTACCGGAATCGCTAGCAGCAGCTTGGCCCACGTCGCGCCGGTTTCGCGGGCGAGTTGTTGGCGGTAGGCGAGCGCCAGCAGACGCAATCCGCCGTACAGCAACAGCGGCGGTCCGGCGGCGCGTAGCAGATAACTGCTCAAGCCGATGGTGCCTTGGAATAGGGCGGGAAAGGGCGCGACGAAGGTCGCCAGCGTCAGCATCAGGAACGGAAAAATCAGCCGCGATTTCAATCGACCAAACAACTGGGCGCGGCTGGCGTAATGTTCGCTCAGGCGTTTGTACAAGGATTCCAGCCGTCCGCCATGTTCTGCCGCGCGCACCAGCCGCGCTTCCCATGGCAGCAGAAGGCCGCTGCGCTGACCGGCGTCCGCGATCGATTGTCCGCGCGCCAGCATCATCGCGATTTGCGTCAAGGCTTGCCGCGCGTTGGAGGGAAGATCGCGTCCGATCACAGAAAACGCTTGCGCCGGCGCAATGCCGGCGTGTTCCAGCGTCGTCAGTTGCGAGAACAGTTGGGAGCGTTGGCGGGTGGTCAGCGGCACGAGAGTGGGTCCGGGCAGAGCCTTACTGTAACTGATTATCCAGGTTTTCGGCCGGTGATACCCCATTGCAGCCAATCCAGACCGGCGGTGGCAGGAGTCGAAGTAGACCGTGATCTCTCCGTTGCATAGCGAGGTAACGCCAAGCGGGCCGTTCTTGGTTCCGGGCGACGGAGGCACTTCGACGCGGAAGAAATTAAGTCCGTCTTCGGAGACAACAGAGAGAAAGTGCTCCCAATCGGGAAATACAGAAAACAAGTCCTCGGCCATCTGGCGGGAGTACGGCTCAAGTGTCCCGATCATGGAGAGCCCCAACGGGGCGCGAGTTGAGCGTCATCCCGCACGGAGCGGACCCGCCGCCCTTCCCTCCGAGTTTTGGAGTCCCCAGCGAACGGTGGTGGGCGGCGGGGACGTGAGTACGGGACAACGAAGTCGCCCCGAAGGGGTGACGCTCCGACGAGGGTTCGACGGCGCTCGCGCCGAGAACCTGAAGTGGGCCCAACTCGCGCCCCGTTCGTCGGCGCGAAGCGCCGACGAACGACCAAGTTCAGCCGACGCGGAGGGAGCGGTAGCGACCGTAGCGGTCGGCTGGAGCGATTTGTTAGCAGTTTTCACACTGCGCCCCTAAGACTATTATCATCAACCTCGAATTCTCGTAAAAATTGGGGCAATGCTTCCGCATTTACAACAAATACCGTGCTTTCTTTAGCACGAGCTATTTCTCTGTGACCGCCAACAGCATAATGCTTTGGAATCTCATAGTGTGACAGTAGTTGTTTTCGAAAACGGAGATATAGAACCTCTGTGTAACTGGCATCTTGAATTTTTCCATCTGTGGTAGAAATCTTGGCAGGATCAAACGAACACACCTTTAGCTTTGCCGTCGTTACGACAACACCAAAATATATTCGGAATGCCTCCCTATCCTTCAAGTAAAGTTCCTTTTCTTCAGTTGCAAAACCCTCCATTGATGAAACAACGTCTGAGCCCACCCTTTCAAGCATTGGCTTACTTTTTGGGTCTTGGCCATCAACAACACAGTATTGGGATTGAGGTGTAGTAGGCTCCAGAGTGAGTTCTTTTGAACCAAAATACGTAAACTTATTATCGATGTATCGCATTACCCATGATTTGGCATGGCGACGCCTTAGTTGTTTTTGATCTTCAATTAAAAATACCCAGGACGTCTCCAAAACACGCTTTGATTCAACAATCAATACGGACGTACCATGTTTATTCTCAAGAACCAAATCGATAAAACCTGAGCAACCATCTGTGGGGTTTTTCCATGAATGTTCAGAATATATAACCTTCCACCCATGAGAAGATCGGGTTTGATTGATCAGATATTCCAACCCAATCTGGAGTGGAAAGCCCGATCTGTTTACTGCTTCAGATAGTTTGTCGTCGTTCATGACTTTTGACTGCTAACATAAAGTAGACCTCCTAAACGACGCCTTATCTTACGTCAATCTTGACGTATAATCACGGTAAGCCTTGACCAACTTGTTGTTAAATATAACAAGTTGTATTCTGACAACAACGCGAATGGGCTTATCGAAAGCGTCACCTCTGGCCTCGGCAAGGCGCGATTTTCCGTCACGGAAACGAGCCACCTGCCATGAGAAACATGGAAGTGGCAGTGGTCATGAATGTCAAGCCCAAGTTGCTCGATCAGGTTCGCGCAAAAATCCGCCTCAAACCCTGCTCGCCCGCCGGTCGTTCTCGCCGCCGCCGAGGTACGCGCCGTGGCGGCAAAGGTGTGGTCAGCTCGCTCGATGCCATCGGATCAGGCGATGCTACGAGTCGCTCAGCGATTTCAACCGCTTCAGTTCAATCAGCGCCTGTTCCGGGGTCAACGCGTCCAAATCCAACGCCGCCAGCGCGGCAACGACTGGGGGCATAGACTCGCCGAATAGCGCCAGTTGCGGCGTCGCCAGCGCCGGCCGCGTCGGTAATTCCCGTCGCAGCATCTGTCGTTCCAGCCAGCGTAACCGCTGGCGGGCCTGCTGGATCACCATCGGCGGCACGCCGGCTAGCGCCGCTACTTGCAGGCCGTAACTGCGGCTGGCCGGCCCGTCCTGGACCCGGTGCAGGAAGACGAGGGTTTCGCCGTGCTCCACCGCGTCAAGATGGACGTTGGCAATGCCGGGTTGTTCGTCCGGCAATCGGGTCAACTCAAAGTAATGAGTGGCGAACAGGGTAAAAGCGCGCACCGTGCCAGCCAGATGCGCGGCGCAGGCCCAAGCCAGCGCCAGCCCGTCGAACGTGCTGGTGCCGCGCCCGATCTCGTCGATCAGGACCAGACTGCGCGGGGTGGCGTTGTGCAGGATGTTGGCGGCTTCGCTCATTTCCACCATGAAGGTGGAGCGGCCGCCAGCCAGATCGTCGGACGCGCCGATGCGGGTAAAGATGCGGTCGATCGGGCCGACCACCGCCCGCTCGGCCGGAACGAAGCTGCCCAGGTGGGCGAGCAATACGATCAGCGCGGTTTGGCGCATCAGGGTGGATTTGCCGCCGGCGTTCGGCCCGGTGACGATCAGCATCCGCCGCCGTTCCGGTTCCAGCATCAAGTCGTTGGGGGTAAAGGTTTCTTCCAGCGCCTGTTCGACCACCGGATGACGGCCGGCCTTGATCTCGATCCCCGGTGGATCCACCAGTTCCGGCCGGTTCCAGCGCAACGCGGCGGCACGCTCGGCGAGATTGGCCAGCACGTCCAGTTCCGCCAAGGCGGCGGCGCTAGTCTGCAACGCGGGCAAATCGGCGATCAGACGATCCAGCAGAGCGTCGTACAGCACCTTTTCCCGCGCCAGCGCCTGTTCCTGGGCGCGCAGCGCCCGATGCTCGAATTCCTGCAATTCCGGAATGATGTAGCGCTCCGCGCCCTTGAGGGTCTGGCGCCGTAGATAATCGGCCGGGACCGCCTGGGACTGGGCGCGGGTGACTTCGATGTAGTAGCCATGCACCCGGTTGAACCCGACCTTGAGATTGGTGATGCCGGTCCGCTGGCGTTCCCGCGCTTCCAACTCCACCAGATAGTCGTCGGCGTGCTCGCTCAGGTTCCGGAGTTGATCCAGTTCGGCGTCGTAGCCCGGAGCGATCACCCCACCATCGCGCAATACCTGTGGCGGATTGGCGATGATCGCCCGGTCCAAGAGATCACAAACTTCGGGATGTGTCCCGGCGCGGCGGGCGAGGTCGCGCGGCAGCGCCGCATCCAGCAAGCCGAGAAACCGTTGCACGGTGGGTAGGCGGGCCAGGGCGTCGGCCAGGACGACCAGGTCGCGCGGCCGGGCCGATTTTAGCGCTACCCGCGCTAGAATCCGTTCCATGTCGCCGGTCCCGCGCAACGACCCGCGCAAATACTCGTAGCCGCCGTTTTCCAGCAATTGCCGCAAGCACTCTTGTCGCTGGCCGATGATGGCCCGATCCCGCAACGGTCGGTGGGTCCAGCGACGCAACAATCGCCCGCCCATTGGCGTCACGCAGCGGTCGAGAATGCCGATCAAGGTATGGTCGTGGCGACCGCTTAGGCTGTGCTCCAGTTCCAAGTTGCGGCGGCTGGCGGCGTCCAGGATAACGCTGTCCTCATGACGCTCGACCCGCAGACCGGTCAAATGGGGGAGAGCGCCGCGCTGGGTGTCCTTGACGTATTGCAACAGACAGCCGGCGGCGGCTACTGCGACTGGCTGGTCGGCGCAGCCGAAACCGTCCAGGTTGCGCACGCCAAACTGAGCGCACAAGGCGCGCGTGGCGCTGTCGGGGTCGAAATGCCAGGGCGCCTGCCGACGCAGGCCGGAATGCTGGCGCCAGGATTCGGGCGGGTCGGCGGCCTCGTCGATCAGCAGTTCCGCCGGTTTCAGCCGCTCCAGTTCGCTGAGCAGCGCCGCTGGGCCGTGAACCTGCGTGATCGTGAATCGACCACCGCTCAGGTCCAGATGGGCCAGCCCGTAGACCTGCTTGACCTGGTGCAAGGCGAGCAGCAGGTTGTCGCGGCGCTCGTCCAGCAGCGCCTCGTCGGTTAGGGTGCCAGGCGTGACGATCCGGGTGACCCGCCGCTCCATTGGTCCCTTGCTGGCGGCGGGATCGCCGAGTTGCTCGCAGATCGCCACCGACAGGCCGAGTTTCACCAGTCGGGCGAGATAGCTTTCCACGGCGTGGAACGGGACGCCGGCCATCGGAATCGGAGCGCCGGCGGACTGGCCGCGAGTGGTCAGGGTGATGTTGAGCAACTCGGCGGCGCGGCGGGCGTCGTCGTAAAACAGCTCGTAAAAATCTCCCATCCGGTAGAACAGCAGGATGTCGGGATGCTCGGCCTTGATGCGCAGGTACTGCTGCATCATCGGCGTGTGCGGGTCGAGGTGGTCCAAGCGCGATCGGCCTCTTGAAGAATTCGCTTTACCCAAATTTGGTTTAAGACTATTTTCCGCGCCATTTCGCCCGTCGCGCAAATCCCATGATCAATGCTTTCGAATTGCAAAACGGTCGCCTGCGCCAGATTCAGATCGAGGATGGGACCGACCTTGAGCGCGTCCGGCCGATCTGGATCGACTTTGACGACCCGACCGACGAGGAACGCTTGCTGGCCAGGGAACTGTTCAACCTGACCCTGCCAGACGAGGACGACTTCGGCGACATTGAGGCCAGCGCCCGCTGTTTCGAGGACGCGACTGGCGCTCTGCAAATCCGCTCCGACTTCCTGCTGGACAAGGCGGACGAGTCCCGCAACGTGCCGGTGGCCTTCGTCCTCAAGCAGGACATCCTGTTCAGCCTGCACGAAGAAGACCTGCCGGTTTTCCGCCTGCTACGCATGCGCGCCCGGCACCAGCCCGGCTATCTGGAGGACTGTCGGGACGTGCTGCTCGATCTGTACGCCACCGACGCCGAATATTCAGCCGACGCACTGGAGGGCGTCTACGCTGACCTGGAGGAGATCGGGGGGCGAGTGCTCAAGGCCCATTTAACCGATGAGGCCGCCGCCGAGGTGCTGGCCAGCATCGCTCGCGAGGAAGATCTGAATGGGCGGATCCGTCGCAACCTGATGGACACTCGCCGCGCCATCTCGTTCCTGATGCGGCGGCGGCTGCTCTCCTCCGACCAGGTTGAGGAGGCCCGGCAAATCCTGCGCGACATCGAATCGCTGGACGGGCACACCTCGTTTCTGTTTGAGAAGATCAACTTTCTGATGGACGCCACCGTCGGTTTCATCAACATCAACCAGAACAAGATCATCAAGATTTTCTCCGTGGCCTCGGTCGCCTTGCTGCCGCCGACCCTGATCGCCAGTATTTATGGCATGAACTTCGAATTCATGCCCGAATTGAAATGGACGCTCGGCTATCCCTTGGCGCTGGGGATCATGGTCGCGTCGGTGGTCGCGCCGTTCTGGTTCTTCCGTCGCAAGGGCTGGTTGAAATAGCCCAGACGCCAAACCCACTGCGGTCGCGCCGGTTCAAGCTTGAAGCCTTCGATTCTGGTATCTTGAATTTGGCATCGCTTGGTGAAACCGCCCCGCGCAGGCTTGTTTACACCGCGAGAACATCAGGAAACAGCCTTGTCCGCGTCGAATCCAACCCGTCGAAATCTTTACGAATTGGCCGTTCATGTGGGCGTGGCCCTGCGTGCGCAAGGCTGGACCTTGGCGGTCGCCGAATCCTGCACCGGCGGTTGGATCGCCAAGACCGTCACCGACATACCGGGTAGTTCCGGTTGGTTCGACCGGGGTTTCGTCACCTACAGCAATGCCGCCAAGGGTGAACTGTTGGGCGTGCGGGACGCGACCCTTGCCGAGCATGGCGCGGTCAGCGCCGAGGTCGTGGCCGAAATGGCGACCGGCGCCCTGGCGCACAGCCGCGCCGATATCACCGTGGCGGTCAGCGGCATCGCTGGTCCCGATGGCGGCGGCCCGGACAAGCCGGTTGGCACGGTCTACCTGGCCTGGGCCTCGCGGGAGAGTCCAACCCGCGTCGAACGCCGGTATTTCAAGGGCGGCCGCAACGCCGTGCGCCGGGAAACCGTGGTCGCTGCCCTGCAAGGGGTGCTGGATGTCCTCGCCCGCCGATCCTGACGCACCCCAACGGCTTTTTCTCGCCTTGTGGCCGGAGGAAACCGAACGCCGGCAACTGGCGGACCTGGCGGCGAATGTCGCTGGCCGACGACGGGTGCGCGATGACAATCTGCATCTGACCTTGGTGTTTCTGGGCGCGACCGTCGCCGCCCGGCTCGCCGAGTACAAGGCCGTGCTGGCGGACTTGGCGGTGCCGGCCCTGGAACTGACCCTGGACCGCTACGGTTACTGGCCGCAACCACGCATCCTGTGGCTGGGTTCCAGCCACACCCCACCCGAACTGTACGAGTTGGTGGCCGATCTGCATCGGCGTTTGCGCGGCTGTGGCTTTACCCCCGAACGGCGGGCGTTTCAGGCTCATGTGACCCTGGCCCGCAAGTTTCCCGGTCCGGCCCCGGCGCAACCGCCGGCCGCGCCGGTATCCTGGTTGATCCGCGACATCGCCCTGGTCGAGTCGTTGCACGAAGAGGGCGGCGCCCGCTATCGAGTGTTGCGCCGCTGGCCGGGTCTAGGTTAGCCGCCGGTTCTATGGAACAATTGCCGTTGGCCGCCGATCTCGGCGGGATCGTCCGGTTTGGTCATCATCACACAGAGGGGTTCGCGGAATGGACGACAACAAGAAAAAGGCGCTCGCCGGGGCGCTGACCCAGATCGAACGCCAGTTTGGCAAGGGCGCGGTCATGCGACTAGGCGACACCAGCGTGGCCCGCGACGTGATGGTCGTGTCCACTGGCTCGCTAGGGTTGGATATCGCCCTGGGTATCGGTGGCCTGCCGCGGGGGCGCGTGACTGAAATCTACGGCCCCGAATCCTCCGGCAAGACTACCCTGGCTTTGCAGGTTATCGCCGAAACTCAGCGGCAGGGAGGGTGTGCGGCGTTCATCGACGCTGAACACGCGCTCGATCCGATCTACGCCGCCAAGCTGGGGGTCAACGTGGACGATTTGCTGGTGTCGCAGCCCGACACCGGCGAGCAGGCCCTAGAAATCGCCGACATGCTGGTGCGGTCTGGCGCCGTCGACATCGTGGTGATCGACTCGGTCGCGGCGCTCACACCCAAGGCCGAAATCGAGGGCGACATGGGCGATTCTCACGTCGGCTTGCACGCTCGCTTGATGAGTCAGGCCCTGCGCAAGCTCACCGCCAACATCAAACGCTCTAACACCCTGGTGATTTTTATCAATCAAATCCGAATGAAGATCGGCGTGATGTTCGGATCGCCGGAAACGACCACTGGCGGCAACGCGCTCAAGTTCTACGCTTCGGTGCGGCTGGATATCCGTCGAACGGGGTCCATCAAGAAGGGCGACGAGGTGATCGGCAACGAAACCCGGGTCAAGGTGGTCAAAAACAAGCTGGCTCCGCCCTTCAAACAGGCCGAATTTGAGATTCTCTACGGCGAGGGCGCGTCCCGGTTGGGTGAGATCATCGACCTCGGCGTCAAGGCCGGGCTGATCGAGAAATCCGGCGCCTGGTACAGTTGCGGCGGTGCCCGCATCGGCCAGGGCAAGGACAACGCCCGCGCTTATCTCAAGGAAAACCCCGAATTGGCCCGCGACCTGGAGAGCAAGATCCGCGCCCACTTCCTGGCCCGTCCCGACGCGGTGCCAGGCATCGAGCCCGGTAGCACCGGCAATGACGAGACCAACGATTCCGCCGCCGATGAACTGGACGCGGACCTTTGAGAAAACCGTTGCCACCGATCCGGGAACCGTTCGCGCCAAGGCCCTGGAATTGCTGGCCCGGCGCGAGCATTCCCGGCTGGAATTGCGCCAGAAACTGATCCAGCGCGGCTATCCGCCCACCCAGATCGATCCGGTGCTGGATCAGTTGGTCGAGGAACGCTGGCTGGACGAGGGTCGCTACGCCGAGCTTTACGCCAGTACGCGAGCCGACAAGGGCTACGGACCGTTGCGGATCGCTCGCGAACTGCGCGAGCGTGGCGTGCCGGACGAGCAGGTGACCACAAGCCTGGCCGCGCTGAATCCATTCTGGCTGCCCAAGCTGCGGGAACTGCACCGCAAGCGGTTCAAGGCTCTTGTGCCCACCGATGTCGCTGGGCGAATGCAGCAAACCCGGGTGCTGCGCCAACACGGCTTTACCCTGGACCAGATCAAGTATTTGTTCGAGACGTTCGAGACGATCTGACCCGAATCTAAAACCGAAACGAACACGACCATGACCCGCAGCGCCGAACTTCGCAAGCTTTTCCTGGATTATTTCCGTGACCACGGCCACGAGGTGGTGGCCAGCAGCCCGCTGATCCCGCTCAACGACAGCACGCTGCTGTTCACCAACGCCGGCATGGTGCAGTTTAAGGACGTGTTCACCGGCCGCGACCATCGCCCGTATCACCGCGCCGCGACCGCGCAGCGCTGCGTGCGGGCCGGCGGCAAGCACAACGATCTGGAAAACGTCGGCTACACCGCTCGTCACCACACGTTTTTCGAGATGCTGGGCAACTTCAGCTTCGGCGACTACTTCAAGCGCGAGGCGATCCATTTCGGCTGGGGATTCCTGACCGGGGTGTTGAAAATGCCGGCGGACAAGCTGTGGGTGACGGTGTACGAGACCGACGACGAGGCTTACCAGGTCTGGGCCGACGAAATTCGAGTGCCGAAGGAGCGCATCGCCCGCATCGGTGACAAGCCTGGCGGCAAGCGCTACGAGAGCGACAACTTCTGGGCGATGGGCGATACCGGTCCCTGCGGTCCCTGCTCGGAAATCTTTTACGATCACGGTCCCGAAATCGCCGGTGGCCCGCCCGGTACACCCGACGCCGACGGCGACCGCTACATCGAAATCTGGAATCTGGTGTTCATGCAGTTTGATCGGAGCGCCGATGGCGCGCTGACCCCGTTGCCCAAACCCTCGGTGGATACCGGCATGGGGCTGGAGCGGCTGGCGGCGGTAATGCAGGGCGTCCACAGCAACTACGAGATCGATCTGTTTCAAAATCTGATTCGGGCCACCGCCGAGGCGACCGGAGCGGCGGACTTGCATTCTAGTTCGTTGCGCGTCATCGCCGATCATATCCGCGCCACCGCCTTCCTGATCGCCGACGGTGTGCTGCCGTCCAACGAAGGGCGTGGCTACGTACTGCGCCGAATCATGCGGCGTGCCTTGCGCCACGGCCACAAACTGGGTGTCGAGGGCAGCTTTTTCCACAAGCTGGTCGCGCCGCTGGTCGCGGAGATGGGCAGCGCTTACCCGGAGCTGGTCGCCGCCGCCGATCAGGTCACCCGCGTCATCCGGCAGGAAGAGGAGCGTTTCGCCGAAACCCTGTCCCACGGGATGCGGTTGCTGGAAGACGGTATCGCTCAATTGTCCGGCACGGTCATCCCCGGCGAGACCGTGTTCAAGCTGTACGACACCTACGGCTTCCCGGTCGATTTGACCGCTGACATCGCCCGCGAACGCGGCCTGCAAGTGGACAACGCCGGTTTCGAGCGGGAAATGGAAGCGCAGCGGGAGCGTGCTCGCGCCCACAGCCAGTTCGGCTTGCGCCAGACCGCCGATCTCGGCGTCGCGGGTTCCACCGAGTTCCACGGTTACGACCGACTGGAGGAGGATGCCACCGTGGTGGCGCTGTTCCGCGATGGCAAGGCGGTCGAGGCATTAAACGTCGGCGACGACGGCATGGTGGTGCTCGATCACACTCCTTTCTATGCGGAGTCCGGCGGTCAGGTCGGCGATACTGGCTGGCTGCGGGCCGATGGACTGGAGTTCGAGGTCCGCGATACTCATAAGCAGGGCGAAGGCGTGTTCACCCATATCGGCGCGTTGAAGCAGGGTCGGTTGCGGCGCGGCGCCACGCTATCAGCGCAAGTGAACGCCGCCCAGCGTCAGGCTACTGCCCTGCATCACTCCGCGACGCATCTGCTGCACGCCGCGCTGCGCCGGGTATTGGGAGCGCATGTCACCCAGAAAGGCTCGCTGGTGGATCCGCAGCGGCTGCGCTTCGACTTTGCGCATTTCGAACCCGTCAGCGCCGAACAACTCGAAACCATCGAGCGCATCGTCAACGCCCAGATTCGCGGCAACGTCGCGGTGGAAACCGCCATCATGGCGCCGGAAGAGGCCATCGCCACCGGCGCGATGGCCCTGTTCGGCGAGAAGTATGGGGATAAGGTCCGAGTATTGCGCATGGGCAACTTCTCCACCGAGCTGTGCGGCGGCACCCACGTCCGGCGGGTCGGCGATATCGGCCTGTTCAAAATCGTGGCTGAGAGCGGCGTGGCGGCTGGGGTACGGCGCATCGAGGCGGTCACCGGCGAACGAGCGCTGGATTACGTGGCCTCGCTTCAGGACCGCGCCCGGCAAGTGGCGCAACTGGTCAAGGGTGACCGCGACAACTTCCCGGACAAGGTTCGACAACTCGTCGACCGAACCCGGCAGTTGGAAAAGGAAATCGAACAGCTAAAAGGACGGTTGGCCAGCGGCCAAGGTGCCGACTTGCTGAGTCAGGCGGTGCAGGTGGACAGCATCAAGGTGCTGGCCGCCCGGCTAGATGGTGTGGACGTCAAGACCCTGCGCGAGGCGGTGGACCGCTACAAGGACCAGCTCAAGGCGGCGGCCGTCGTGCTAGCCACGGTCGAGGACGGCAAGGTGCGATTGGTGGCTGGTGTAACTCCGGCCGAAACCCAACGGGTCAAAGCAGGTGATCTAGCAAATGCCGTTGCCCAGCAGATTGGGGGCAAGGGTGGCGGCCGCGCCGACATGGCCCAGGCTGGCGGCACCGATCCCACGAAGCTGGATCATGCCCTGCGTTCCGTGCCGGAGTGGGTGCGCGGTCAACTGATCTGAATCCCGCCTAGCGGTAGTGCGTCGCCGCACCGGAATTGCTTGGAGATTTTCCGCCTTTCGCTATAATCGCCGCTTTTACGTCCCGTCGGGCATTTCCCGGTCGGGAAGGGCATTAGCCTTTGTTTCGATAGGGAAACTATGGCGCTTATCGTACAGAAGTATGGCGGTACCTCGGTGGGGAACCTTGAGCGTATCGAGAACGTGGCGGAAAAAGTGATCGGCTGGCGCGCGCGTGGCGATCATGTGGTGGTCGTGGTATCGGCCATGAGCGGCGAAACGGATCGGCTGATCGGCTTGGCCAAGGGCATTACCCCCCGCCCCGATCCCCGCGAATTGGATGTGTTGCTGGCCACCGGCGAGCAAGTGACGATCGCGCTCTTGTGCATTGCTCTGGAAAAGCGCGGCTGTCCGGCCCGCTCCTACACCGGCGGTCAGGTTCGCATCCTCACTGATAATGCCTTCAACAAGGCTCGCATCCAAGAGATCGAAGCCAGCGCCATGCGCGCCGAACTCGACGCGGGCCGGGTGGTGGTGGTGGCCGGGTTCCAGGGGGTGGACGAGGATGGCAACATCACCACCCTAGGTCGGGGCGGCTCCGACACCACGGCGGTAGCGTTGGCCGCCGCCTTGAAGGCTGATGAATGTCAGATTTACACCGATGTAGACGGCGTTTACACCACGGATCCCCGGGTGGTGCCGGAAGCTCGACGGCTGAATCGCATCACCTTCGAGGAGATGTTGGAGATGGCCAGCCTTGGTTCCAAGGTCCTGCAAATCCGCTCGGTGGAATTCGCCGGCAAACACAATGTCCCATTACGAGTGCTCTCCACCTTTCAGGAAGGGCCAGGCACGTTGATCACCTTTGAGGAAGCGTTCGAGGCGGAAACCATGGAGAAAGAATTGATTGCCGGGATCGCGTTCAACCGCGACGAGGCCAAGCTCACCGTGCTGGGCGTTCCGGACCGACCAGGCATTGCTTTCAGTATCCTGGGGCCGGTGTCCGACGCCAACATTGAAGTGGACATGATCATCCAGAACATCGGGCGCGACAGTACCACCGACTTCACCTTCACGGTGCATCGCAACGACTACGAGCGTGTCCTGGAAATCCTCAAGCAACATGCTGCCCAACTCGGTGCCCGCGAAGTGTCGGGCGACACCAAGATCGCTAAACTGTCGCTGGTTGGCATCGGCATGCGGTCTCACGCCGGCGTTGCCAGCAGGATGTTCCAGGCGTTGGCGAAGGAAGGGATCAACATCCGCATGATCTCGACTTCCGAGATCAAGATTTCGGTGGTGGTGGACGAGAAGTACCTAGAACTGGGGGTTCGCGCCCTTCATGAGGCTTTCGAACTGGATAAGGTGGCTTGATCCTTGATCGCGCTCTGGCGTAAGCCAGGGTGGGGACGAGCATGAACATGCGAAAAAATCCACCGGTGGGAATGGACCGTTTGCAGACGCGAACGGTCAAAAACCGCAAGATGACCTGATGCTGTTATATGGAAAACAAGGAGTAGCTTGACATGTTGATTCTGACGCGCAGAGTTGGGGAGACGCTGATGATCGGTGACGAAGTGACTGTGACCGTACTTGGCGTCAAAGGTAATCAGGTCCGCATTGGTGTTAATGCGCCCAAGGATATTGCGGTGCATCGTGAGGAAATCTATGAACGGATCAAACGTGAGCAAGATTCCGCCTCCGGCGCAGCGCAACCGCCAGCCAGTCACAACGCTTGAAGTCAGGAGCTTTAAGTTGGTATTCATAAGCGGTATACTGAAAACTTTAGTGTCTATATGGGCACGCATCACCCTGGAGAGATGGCCGAGCGGCTGAAGGCGCTCCCCTGCTAAGGGAGTATGGGGTCATAAAGCTCCATCGAGGGTTCGAATCCCTCTCTCTCCGCCAATTTTTCCGTAGATCGCAGCGATTCATGGTGATGATGGGCATCTAGGGCTCACGACCTGTCAGTTTTTCATGACTGGGTAGATGGGATAGAAGGGCTGCCGAGTACACATAAGTCCCCCAGAGTGAGAGATTACCCGGTTCGCTGGCCACGAATTCGATTTAGAATCTAGCGAATCGGCGATAAGCTGTCTCTCTGTTGGGAAAAACGCCAATCGATCATGGGAACAAATCCGGGAACAGATTTCGTGGTTGTCTCCCTGAACGATGCCAGCAGCCCCTAGTTTTTGCGAGACGGCTTCACCACTCTTCTAGCCCGACGCCAAACCGCCGCATCATCCCGGCCAGCGATACCTCGGTCCATTTCTCAGCTTCGGCGTTAAGCCGCTCGTAGGTGCGCTGGCGCATTCCCTTGGGCTTACGCCAGCCGGGGCCATTGAAAATGCCCGATTCCCAGCCCAGCCGCCGCCCGAATTTTGTCGGCCCGCCGCGCCGCTTGATCATGAGGTGCGTCCCGCTGGCTGGGATAGGCCAGCCGGTAGCAGTGCCAACAGGCGAAGATCGCACCGCTGTACAGGATCGCCACCCGTCGCCCACAACCCCGCGCCGGGCAGCGAAACCAAGCCCGCGTGCCGCCATATATGCTCATCGTGGCCACGCTCGCCGGATTGAAAAATCACGTCCGCTGCTTCTGGCCCGATCACCTCGTCCGGCAATACGAAAACATCGCCGCACCAGCCGACTTGCAGGGCGCAACGCACGCGCCGCTTGGGCGGCTTGGCTTGCAGATATTGCCCCAGCAACCGATGCGCGTTCGGGTCAATTTGCACGCCCATCGCCAGCAGTTCGCCGCATAGATCGTCGCCCACACCGCGTGGCAACTCCATCGGCATCGCCCATTCCCACCAGCGCCCCAACGTATTGCGAAAGCGCAGCCGCCGCCCGAAGTTGTTTTCCTGCCCATCGAAGCTCACGGCCGCGATATACAGCGGGGAACAGACCCATTGTTGGGTCAAGCTGGGCGGTTCAGCATTCTTGCCCGCCTTGATGCCGAAGTGCCAAACGCCCGGCCTGAGTTTGTTGCTCGATTCTCGGAGTGTCGCCCAAGCATCGAACACCTTGAAACAGGGGCGGTCGCTTTCGGGAACGGATAACGGTCCGGTTGCTGTTACGCCCGTTACGGCATCCGAAACACCAGCCGTAACGGTAAAATCTCCGTCATTACTGGGTTGTACGTCCGTTACGTCTGTTACGTCGGTTTCCAGCGTTACCGCTTCGGCTTCCGTTCACGCATCGCCCGCGCCACCGTCGGCAAATTGCCGCAAGACAGCGCTGCGATACTGGATTTCGTGCCAGCGTCCACCGGTGGGCACATCTCGAAAAGATGATGCCCACCTCAGCGCATGGCAGCCCGCGGTGCCTCACGCACGCCTATCTACATCACTGCTCCCTGTCGTTAGGACGTATAGCGCCACGCGATGCGGTTCCCCGGTTTCCGTGGCGTCCGCTCGCCAGGTTGTGATGATCCGATGCCCGTCGTTGCGAAGTTCGGCGATGCGCGCCGAAGGTCGAATGATGTCCAGAAAACGGATTGCCTCCACGGTCGAGAGTGGCCCGGTGCGAAGTGCCGCCATGATGCGTTGCCGCTGCGTTGCAGCGGTCACTCCCGGCAAAGTTGCCGTTAACTGGCGCAAGAAGTCGGCTCTGGTCATGGCCGCACCCTCCGCCAACTGCGTTTGGCTCTGCGATGGACGCAGCCGACGGCCCTTGCTCCGATGGAAACCGGAGCAGGGAAGGTTCCCGTTTTGATTCGCTCGTAAATGGTGGAACGGGAAAGCCCGGTGCGGGCTTCCATCTGCTTGCGCCGAAGGATGGTTAGCGTGGTTTGGATTTGTGCGGCCATGCTCGTTACTCCGTAGCATTCGCCGGAACATACCGGCATGGCTTCGCACAATATGCAGCAGGGCTTCTGCAATCACCGCAGTTGCGGATGCCATCGCCGCAGTTGCGGTAATGAATCAGGTTGCAGTCAGGCTTCGCTTTGCCGCTGCAAACTTATCTTCCAGCGTCCGCTTCGATATACCCGGCTTGCCTTCATGGTGCCCAAGTAGTGCGTCAATGATCGCGGCTTGATTGTCGAAAATAGATTGCAGCTTTCCCGCTGGCGACTTACCCAACATCAGCGCCAGCATTGCTCCAATGATGTTCAAATAGGTTGTCTCGGCGCGATCGGATAAGGGCTTAGCTTCAGGTTTACGCTGGAGTCGATTGAGATCCTCTCTCACGAATAGTAGATCTTTGGTTGTTACCCGCCGGTTGGGCTGGTCGTCGTCCACAAAGAAAGTAAATTCTGGTTCCGGAAACCGGTCAGGTTGATGGCAATGATGGAAAGCGCCGTCATGCGGCTCGAGGAACTTTACATCAATTCCGTCAAGCTCTTCATAGAACAAGCGATAGGCTTCACCATGATCCAAATACCAAAAATGCCCGGCCCATGCGGTGCGAATCAGATAAGAAACATTTGTGCCATCGAGGTAAATCCGCCAAGCGCGGTCCTTTCTATCCTCGTTAAAGATCTGCTCTTATACCCGGACTATTCCACTGGTGCCCATTCGGGCCTCTAGGAATATCATTTCTGGAAGGCACGGCATTACCTCTCCAGTTGCGGGCAATGACGCCGCAGCGGAGTTCGTTGTAGGCGATAGCTAGGGCAATGCGAAACGGCGAAAGCTCGAGATGCTGGCAAGCCTCTTCCAAGGTCAAAAGATCGGTAACTGGATCGAACATCGTCACGCCCTTTCGTGTCACCCTTAATTAGGTGCCGCGCCAGCCGGGCAAGGGAACCCGGTTTTCGCCGTCGGGCTAGGCGCGGCAAACCATTATGCCGCCGACTAGTATGCCTTCCCGAAAGGCCCGATGATGACCTTGCCGCGCCCGTCCTGAATCTGGCTATCCACGAAGTCCGCCCACCATTGCAGCATTTCCCGCCGTTGGTCGGCGTACTGCGCCCGGTTGTAGACGCCCCGGATGCCCTTGGTTTCGTGGGCTAGGCATTTCTCGATCCAGTCTGAATTGAATCCGGCCTCGTGCAGGTGCGTCGATGCCGTTCGCCGAAAGTCGTGAATCACGAAATCGTGCACGTCGAATTCCAGCGCCCGCACAGCGACATTCAACGTGCTATGAGCTATGGGCTTATTCAAACTCCCTCGACTAGGGAACACCCATTCGGAACCGCTCGCCAGCCCCTTCAATTCCTCGAACATCGCCACGGCTTGCCGGGACAGCAAAACGAGATGGGGCTTGTCTTTCTTCATCCGTTTGCCGGGGATCGCCCATTCGGCTTTGTCAAAGTCGATTTCTTCCCATCGGGCTTCGATCAATTCCGATTTCCGCACCATGCACAGAATCAGCAGGTGCAGCGCCAGTTTGTGCGCCCGCTTCATGCTGGATTGGTAGATCGCCCGCAACAACCGCCCGATTTCGTCTGGGGTCAGAGCCACGTCACGGCTTCTGGCGGTCGCGATGAACTTCGCTTCCACTGCCGCCGCCGGGTTGAAAGTCGCCTTCTCCCGCGCAATCGCATAGGCGAACAGCCGTTTCATGACGTTGCGGGTTTGGAGGGCCATTTGATCGGCCCCCCGCGCCTTGATGCGGTCGGTAATCGCCAGCACGTCGGTAACGGTCACCTCGGCAAGCTGCTTTGCGCCAATCGCCGGGATCACGTCCTTTTCCAGTACGCGCTTGATGTTACGGGGGTTGCTATTGCCCGGCTCGGCGACTTCGGCATACCAGCGCCACGCGAACGCTGCCACGGTATCGGTGGGCTTGGCTTCGGCTTCCTTGGCCCTCACCTTCTCCACCGCTTGCCAGCACCAGTTTTTCAGGAAGAGCTGCGCCATCTCCCTGGCTTCGGGTTTCGCATCGCTGGGGATCGGATCGCCGCGCTTCAAGGCCATCGGCGAAAGGCCGCGCTTCACCAGCGCCGCGCAGTCCTCGCGCCAGTTGCGGGCTTCGGCCAGCGAGTACGCCGGCTATTCGCCCAACCTTGCCTTTTCCTGCTTACCCGCCAGCCGGTAGCGTAGCCCCCAGCCTTTCTTGCCGTTGGGGGTGACTTCGATGAACAGCCCACCACCGTCCGACTCGGAGAAGGCTTGCTCCCTCGGCTTGAGCTTCCGCAGCCTGGTATCGGTCAGTGCCATGATTCACCTCTCGCGTTGTTCCTCCAATTGCCAGAAGATCAGGAAACAGTCACCCATCTTGGGAACAATCACTGGAACGCTTTGCCTTGATTGGCTTTTTACAGGATTGCACCCACTATTTGTTCCCTTGAAAACCTAATTTCATTACCTGTCTTCACAAGAGTTGGGAACACATATTGTTCCCGATGAAAGCCACTCTCCTGAAAAGGGAACAAATTAGGGAACAATTTTAGGCGGATTCAGGCGGAACATGTAAGCCGATACCGGAGCAAAAAACCCGCTTTTACGCGGGCTTGAGGAGATTTTACGGAAGGCTTTGGACCCTGCTGGAAGTCTCGCTATTTTCCAATGCAAAAGCTGCTGAATATTCGCGACAGCAAATCCTCGCTGGTAAACTCCCCGGTAATCTCCGCCAGCGCGCTTTGCGCCTCGCGCAGTTCCTCGGCGACCAACTCGCCAGCGCGGATGACTTCCAGTTGATAGTCGGCCCGTTCCAGCGCCGCCGTCGCCCGTTCCAGCGCCTCCAGATGCCGGCGACGGGCCATGAATGTTCCCTCGCTGCCACCGTGATAACCCATGCAGGCTTTCAGATGCTCGCGCAACAGATTCAGTCCCGTTTCGGTTTTGGCTGATAGCAGAATTTCGGTTCCCCACTCGCCACCCCGCACCGTCGGCGACCGGCCGCTCAAATCGATCTTGTTGTAGAGCACCGTCACCGCCGCGCCCGCCGGCAACCGCGCCCGCAACGCCCGATCCTCCACGGTCAATCCTTGCTGGTCGTCCACCACCAGCAAAATCCGGTCGGCGGCCTCGATCTCGGTCCAGGCGCGGCGAATGCCTTCCCGTTCCACCGGGTCGTCGCTGTCGCGCAGCCCGGCGGTGTCGATGACGTGCAGCGGCATCCCGTCGATGCTGATGTGCTCGCGCAACACGTCGCGCGTCGTGCCGGGAACGGCGGTGACGATCGCCGCCTCGCGCCCGGCCAGTCGATTGAGCAGACTGGACTTGCCGGCGTTCGGGCGACCCGCGATCACCACGGTCATGCCGTCGCGCAACAGTCGCCCCTGCCCAGCGGTAGCTTGCAAAGCGTTCAGTTGTTCCCGCAACGTCCGCAATTGCTCGACAATGACCCTGTCGGCAAGAAAATCGATCTCTTCCTCGGGGAAGTCAATCGCCGCCTCGACGTACATCCGCAGTTCGATCAATTCCTCGACCAGGGCGCGAACCCGCCGGGAAAACTCTCCTTGCAGCGAGCGCAGCGCGGCGCGGGCGGCGGCGGCGGTGTCGCTGGCGATCAGGTCGGCAATCGCCTCGGCCTGGGCCAGATCGAGCTTGTCGTTGAGGAAGGCGCGTTCGGAGAATTCGCCGGGCCGGGCCAGGCGGGCGCCCAGTTCCAGGACCCGCGCCAGCAACAGATCCATAACCACCGGCCCACCGTGACCCTGAAGTTCCAACACGTCCTCGCCGGTGAAGGAATGGGGAGCGGGGAAATACAGCGCTATACCTTCGTCCAGCACCACGCCATCGCCAGCGCGGAATCGGCGAAAGGCGGCTTGACGGGCAGCGGGGAGATCGCCGCACACGGCTTCAGCAATGGCTATGCTCAGCGGGCCGGATACGCGGATCACGCCGATGCCGCCCCGCCCGGGCGGCGTGGCGATGGCGGCGATGGTATCCATCACCCAGCGCTAACGGGCTGGCTTACCGCCGTGCGGCGGCGGAGCTTGTAGTGGGTGAAGTTTTCGTCGAAGGTGGCTTGCGTCGGCACGCCGGGCTTCTTTAGCTCCACCACCACCCAGGACAGGCCATTGACGAAGCCGACCAAATCGGGCCGGCGGGTGCAGAATGCGCCAGTCGCGCTGAATTGGCTGACTGGTCTTGCGGCCCAGCGTGCCGCCGGGGCCGAAGGTTTCTTCCAGCGCCGACACCGTCCGCCAGCCGAGCGCGGTAAACAGCCCGATGGCGGGCTGCTCGACAAACTGGCCTTCTGTGTAGGCGTGGGGCATGGCGTTCAGGGCACAATGTCCTGGTCTCGCCACGCCTTCAGCACCTTGGCAAAATCGACATCCTTTGGGGCTTCGTTCCACGACTTGTAGAAAGAAGCATCATCGCTGATTGGCGCTGGGTTTGGTTGGTCAACTTTGATCCGGGTCGGCATCATCACAGAGTCCCCAAGGAGAATGCACTCGCCCCGTCGCAATGTGGAGAACATGCTCGTTATACCGCGCACAGAATCCGGCAAGAGGTTTTTCACGTATGACTGGTCATCCGGGTTTGAGATTCGCAGGCAGAGAAAACTATTACACTGCGAAAGGATCGTGGCGGATACTTCGCGCGGGCGCTGGCTGATAGCGGTGAGGCTGATGCCATACTTCCGCCCTTCCTTGGCAATCCGCTCTGCCGAGTGCTTGGCGGCTTCGGTCGCTGGGTCGCCATCGTTCAAGTAGATGTGGGCTTCGTCTGCGAAGACGGCAATTGGGAAGTGCATTTTGTGGGCACGATGATGCCAGTAAGCGAAATCGAACAGGCAGCGCAGAATGAGCGAAATCACGGAAGACCGAACGTCGAATGGCACGGGCCTCAGGGCCACGACCACGACCCTCTTCCGCGCCCCGGCTGTCTCACCAAGTAACCGACGGAACAAGTTCTCCATCGACGCGCTGGTGCTGTAGGTCTTCGGCTTAAAAATGAGGTCGTAGCGTTTGTCGTTCAACCGAGAGTCAATGCGCATCAGCAGGCGTGTGAACTGCCCAAAGAGCGGCCCTTGCTTCTCGGTTGTTTTCCCGGCGACTTTCTCTGTGTCGAGCCGTCGAAATTCGCTGAGAATTGCATCAAAGTCGAAGAACACCGGTGTATCAATAGTGATTTTCTTGATGCCAAGTGTATTGTTCTCTGGGTGGTTCTCTTTTGCTGCTTGGAGTAGTTCCTTGAACTTGGCGATTTGATTCGGGGCGGCAGACTCGCTGCGGTCCACCATGAGACCGAGCAGTTCCTCGGAGTTCATCAGCCAATAAGGCAATTCCAGATCTGTTGCGGAAATCACGTCCGCATAAGTGCCAAAAGTCGCTGCGTATTCATCGTGCAAATCGAAGAGCACGATTGTAGCTTGCTGGAACGCGCACATCTTCTGAATCAGCGATGCGACAGTCCACGACTTGCCGCCGCCCGTCTGCCCGAGGATAGCGGCGTGACGAGTGAGAAAGGCATCAAGATTGATTTTCGCCTGTTGGCTCGGAACTAGAGAAAGTTTTCCGATGGCAAAGTCACCTTCGGCGTAGCTCGAATAAACCTCGTCGATCAGTTCCGGTGCGACGGCGAACACCGGCGCGTTCACCGTCGGGAGAACGTCAGAGCCTCGTTCAAATTTCCCTGCCGCGTCCATTGTGCCAACGGCGATGGTCGCCAAGGCACGACTCGCCCGGTCGAGAACGAAAACACCGGCAGAATCAACTTCGCGAAGTTCCGCCGCTGTTGTCTTCGCCTCACGCATTTCGACGCTGGTGACCATGCAGAGCAATCGCCCCGCTGGCAGCGCGATGATTACGAAAGTCCCTGGTTGACCAATCAACACAGGCATTGGTCCAGATCCGTTGGCAAGATGGATGGTCATGGACTCGGGCACCCCCATTTCCGAGTCGGTGGATTGCTCGTGGTCGAGCAGCGATACGAAGATCTCGTCTCCGGCGACACCAACAACTTTTCCAATCTGGTAATCACTCATGAAAGGAATCCAGTCAAAACAGCTTCACGAACTCACTGAATTTCCAAAGGTCTGTGCCGGGTGTTGTCACCTTGCCGCCCGTGAAAACCTCGTTTGAATAGCCCCCGCCGAACGATGGCAATTTCTTGAAGTCAGCGACCCCGCCTGGCTCAAATTCGTTCAAGGTGAAAAGCCGAATGCGCCCCAATTGCAGCGCAGGCAAAACGAGATGTTGATTGATGTGTTCGTCACCAAAGCTGAATCCACAACAAAGGAGGTATTTGCACTCTCCACCGAGCACGCGGCTCATGTAGGCAAACAGTGTCTCGTAGGGCGAGGCGAGAGTCTCCATGACTTTCTTCTGGCGTGGTAAAACCATGATGCGATTTACAGCCCCGGTGAGCGCTTCGGGATGCCGCTCGAAAACCTGCCCAGCATCAAATGTCCATGAGATGGAACCGTGGAGTTTCACCAGCTTTATTGTGAGTTGGTTGTTTGGGGTAAAGCGATTGCCAACAACCTCACCAGACGTTGCCTTGAATTGGCCGGGGTTGAAGAAACGCTCGGTGCATCCTGAGAATCCATTCTCGACGAACACGCCAGCTTTCGCCGCAGCAACTTCAAACAGTAGGTCGTAGTTCGTCGTGAAAATCCAAACTGTACATGGGCGACCGAACGTCCGCTTGGATAGAGCGCGGAAGAATTGGACGTGGTTATCAACGTTCGGAGTTTTGACCGAAAGGATTTCCTGAATCACCAATTCCCGCAATTTGGTTTCGAGCGCGGTGCATCGCGCATCCTTTGAGTTGATGGCATGAGCGATGACCAAGTCAGCAATCTCCTCGATGTTCGGTGTAGCCGCCGCGTCATCGT
Source organism: Candidatus Contendibacter sp. (assembly GCA_029624675.1). Classification (GTDB taxonomy): domain Bacteria; phylum Pseudomonadota; class Gammaproteobacteria; order Competibacterales; family Competibacteraceae; genus Contendibacter. Next base: position 27,067 of record JARSSP010000036.1, on the reverse strand, counting down.
AAGCCGCACCGACAGCCTTGAGCACTTCGTCGAGCATGGTGCGTTCATCCGCCGTGAGCGCACGGACAACCTTGCGAGTCAGGCCGCTCATCATCGGGTAGCCCGCCTCAACCGATGTGCCAGCGCCGAAGAGAAAGCCTGTGCCTTCCAGCGAGTGCGTAATGTTGGGGAGAATGGTTGCGAGGTCGAGGCTCATAATCTCGAAGTATAGTCGCTAGACAGTAGACGCAGCAGCGGCCGGTCGCGCACAGGCCGGGCACATCGGCATAGCCGATTTCCCTCACCCCCGATCCCTCTCCCAAAGGGCGAGGGGAGTGAAAGTTTGGCGCGTTGGGCGGCAAAGCGCACCTCGGCGAAGCGCAGAAAGATCAGACCGAGGATGGGGCCGGAGTATTCTTGCGCCTTCAGGCCGGAATTGGCGCGGAACTGGTCGGCGGCGTCCCAAAGACGCTTTTCGAGCGAGGAGGTGGCGGCGTCTTTTTCAGCGAGAGCAATCCAATGCCCAATGCGTGATCAGCGGCGGCCCCGTGGTTTGAGGGTCGGACAGACTCTTGATTCATTCGTGGCGCGGACTCCCCCGGCAAGCGTTCTCGGCGGACTTCCGCGCCGATCCAACTCCGGCTTCCCTGCCGGAATGACAGATTGTCGGCTACTTCTTGCGCTTGCCGAGATTCTTCTGGTCGGGCAACGCTCGCTTGGCCAGCGTCAGCAACTTCTTGGCTTGCTCGCCCAATCCCAGTCCCGATCCTTCCTTGGCCTTGAGCGCCGCCGCGTCGGCGCCCGACTCCACCCGCTTGGTGATCACCCACTGCTGGGCGATGGACAGGATATTGTTCACGACCCAGTACAGCACCAGACCCGCCGGGAACCACAGGAACATGAAGGTGAAGACGATCGGCAACGCCATCATCACCTTGGCCTGGACCGGATCGGGCGGGGCTGGACTCAGCTTCTGCTGGACGAACATGGTCACGCCCATGATCAGCGGCAGCACGTAGTAGGGGTCGGGAATCGCCATGTCCTTGATCCACAACATGAACGGGGCCTGCCGCAACTGCACGCTTTCGACCAGCACCCAGTACAGGGCGATGAACACCGGAATCTGCACCAGAATCGGCAGGCAACCGCCCAGCGGATTGACCTTCTCCTTCTTGTACAGGCCCATCATCGCTTCGTTCATCTTCTGCTTGTCGTCGCCGTACAACTCCTTGAGTCGGGTCAGTTCCGGCGCCAGCCGGCGCATGTTGGCCATGGACCGGTAGCTGGTTTCCGACAGCTTGTAGAACGCCAGTTTAATCAGGATGGTGAGGAAGATGATTGCCCAGCCCCAGTTGCCCACGATGGCGTGGATCCATTTCAGCAACCAGAATAGCGGCTCGGCGATGATGGTCAGCACGCCGTAGTCCACGGTCAGTTGCAGATTGGGCGCGACCTGTTCCAGCACGTCCGGTAATTTCGGCCCCACGTACAGACGGGTGTGAAAATCGCCGGTCGCGCCGGCCGGCACGGTCTGCACCGCGCCGCGCATTCCCACGATGTAGCGGTTGGCGCTCTCCGTTTTCTTGGTGTAGAAATCCTCGGTCTCGCCCGGATTCGGCACCCACGCGCCGAGGAAATAATGCTGGATCATGGCGACCCAGCCGTCCTTGACCGTCTGGTTCAACTCCTGCTTGGCGATGTCGTCGAAGGAAATCTTCTCGTACCGCTGCTCCGGCGTGGAAATGACCGCGCCCGTGTAGGTGATCACGCCGCTACCGAAGAAACTGTTGACGACTTTGGGCGGCACCCGTTGGAACTGTCGGTACTGGCCGCCCTGCCAGTCGCTGGCGCCGCCGTTCTCCACCCGCTGATTCAGTTCCACCAAAAAACTGCCGCGCCGGAAGGTGTAGGTCTTGCTCACCTTCACCCCGGACGGGTCCGACCAGTTCAGTCGCACTTCCAGCGTGTCCTGGCCGTCCGCCAACCGGTATTCGGTCCGTTCGGGAACGAACGTGGCGTAATGGTTGGGCGCGGGACCGTTGTTCAACGCCACCAGTCCGGACTGGGCGATGAAGAGGTCCGCGCCGCTGTCCTTGAGCAACTGGAACGGCTGGTCCGGATGTTCCACCGATTCCGGGTAGGTGCGCAGACCGACCCGGCGCAGATCGCCGCCCACCGTATCGATCTCGGCCTCGAACAGGTCGGTGACCACGCGGACCCGCTGGCCGCCGCCCAATGCTTGCGCGCCCGGCGCCGCGTTCGCCGCCAGCGCGACGGTCGGCACGTCCTGGCCCGAAACCGTGGCCGGCGGGGCGGGACTGGTCGGCCCCGTCGGTGCGGTGGCCACCGGCGGCGGGACCGGTGGAGGATGCTTAATGGCTTGAAACTCTAGCCAATTTTGCCAGAGTAGAAACACCACGAACATTAGGGCGGCGAACAGCAACAAACGTTGGTTTTCCATCAACGGTCCTTCGGGGAAGATTCGGGAACGGGGTCGACACCGCCCGGCTGCCAGGGATGACAGCGCGCCACCCGCCGGATCGCCAGCCAGACGCCGCGCAAGGCGCCGTGGCGCTCGATAGCTTCACGGGCGTACTGGGAGCAGCTTGGATAGAAACGACAGTGATTGCCCAGCAACGGACTGATGAACCACTGATAGCCGCGGATCAAGGCAATCAGGAAGGCGCGCATGATTGCGCCAGCCTGCGCCAGTGTCGTTGCAACGCAGCGAACAGGACGGCGTTGTCCGGTTCGACCAGACCGACGCGGCCCATCACCACGCAATCCAGGCCGCCGAGCCATCCCTGATGATGCCGGAAGCTGTCGCGGGCGATCCGCTTGATCCGGTTGCGCGCCACGGCGGATGGGGCGACCTTGCGGGAAATGGCCAGACCGAGGCGGGGATGGTCGAGCGCGTTGGGACGGGCAAGCACGGTAAAATAGCGGTCGCTGGATTTGACCGGCTGGGCGAACACATGGGCGAAGGCGTTCCGGCCGGTCAGCCGGGCGCGGCGCGGGAAGCGCGCGCCATCGGCCACGGCTTCAGGGGGTCAGTCGGGCGCGGCCCTTGGCGCGGCGCGCTTTCAAGACTCGGCGACCACCCTTGGTGGCCATGCGGGCGCGAAAGCCGTGGGTGCGCTTGCGGTGGATGATGCTAGGCTGGAAAGTCCGCTTCATGACAATTCCTTGCACAGGGTCGATTGAAATCGAGGAGTCGTTTTAAAGTTAGGTGATGAAACTTACTGATTTGGAGATCGGTTTGCAAGCTCGCGTGGGCAACATACCTGTTCCGGGAGCGGGGAAGACGAACTGGCGCCGAACATCCGATCCGATCCGGTAACGACCGCTTGCGGCGACTGCCTCGGTGGTTTCTTCGAAAGTTGCGGATGAAAGAACGGCCCATGAACTCCTTCGATTTCACCTTGAAAAGGCTGGGAAAATTTTTTTGTCTGATCCTCGCGCTGTCTATCCCCTCGGCGGTGATTTCTTTGCTGTTTGTCGCCCAGATGGGGTGGTGGGTCTTGATCGCGATGCTCGGCGCAAGCCAAGCGTTCGTTGTCGGCTTTTACAGGGTACTTGACATGGAGTCACTCTCGCTTCGAGCGCCGAGCTTCCTTATGACGCCACGCGCTGAAATGGCCGAAACCGCCCGGCGGATGGCTTGGCGCTATCGGGATGCGCGAGGGGCTTGCGTTGCTGCTCGCCCCAGGTTGTGGCGAGTTTTTGGCAAGCGTTGGACGACTCAAGATTCCCCGGCGGACGCTGTAGCCCGCGCCGCGTCGCGCCGGCGTAGGAGCAACCGCGAGATCAATATGCCAGCCTCAAACAGCAGCCACATCGGAACCGCCAGCATGGTCTGCGAAATCACGTCCGGCATGAGCAACATGCCGATGACGAACACGCCGACGATGACATAGGACCGCTTCGCGGCCATGGTCTCGGGCGAGAGGATGCCGGCCAACGACAGGATTACCGTGGCGACTGGCACCTCGAACGCCACTCCGAACGCGAAAAACAGCATCATCACGAAATCGAGATAGCGATTGATGTCGGTCATCACCGCGACGCCTTCCGGGGCGGTGGCGGTGATGAAGGTGAAGAAGATCGGCATGATCAAAAAGTAGGCGAAGGCCATGCCGCAGTAAAATAGCAGGGTGCTGGAAGTCAGGATGGGCAAGACCATCTGTTTCTCCCGCTGGTACAGTCCCGGCGCGACAAAGGCCCAGGCCTGATAAAGAATCCACGGGATGGTGATGAACACCGCCAGGATCAGGGTAAACTTGAGCGGGGTCAGAAACGGCGACAGCACGTCAATCGCGATCATGCTACTCTGGGCTGGCATGTGCCGGGTTAGCGGTCCAGCCAGCGCGCTGTAGATCGGGTTGGAGAACGGCGACAGCACGGCGAACATCAACCCAATTCCAACGACGATGCGCACCAACCGGGTGCGTAGTTCGATCAGATGACTGATGAAGGGTTGTTCGCGGTCGGCATCGGACACGGTGGGTCAGTTCGCGGCTGGAGAAGAGGGCGGCGGCGCGGCGGCGCTTTCGGTCGGGGACGACGACATCTGGGCCAGCGCGGGCATATCCGGCTTCTGCAACCGAACCGGGGTGGGCGCGTCAACGGTCGCCGGCGATTCCTGGTTCGCGACCGGCGGGGTCCAGTCTGGCGGTGGGGGCGCGCTGGTCGGCATTCCCGGCTGCCAGCCCGGCGGTGGACCGGGATCGTCGAATTCCTCCTCGATCTCCCGGCGGAACGATTGCATCTGGTCGGTCAGTTCCTTCACTTCACCCTGGCTGGCCTGCTGGCGCAACGACTGCTTGATGTCTTCCAGGCGCAGTTCCCGGTCCACCTCCGCCTTGACCTCGGCGATCATGCGGCGGGCCTTGCCCAGCCAGAAGCCCGCCTTGCGGGCCAGCCCCGGCAATTGTTCGGGGCCGACCACGAGCAAAGCGACGACGCCGACCATGACCAACTCCCAGAAGCCGATCTCGAACATGGCGGTGCGATCCGAAACCTAAACCTAAACCTTTTGGTGATCCTTGGCCAAGGGGTCGTGGGCGGCGGTTTCGCCGACGCGCTCGGGCGTCGCCTGCCGTTCAAGCTTCTTGGGGTTCTCCTCAACGGTTTCCGGTTTGGCGCCCTCCTTCATGGCGTCGCGGAAGCCACGAATGGCGGAGCCGAGATCGGAGCCAAGATTGCGTAGCCGGCTGCCGCCGAACAGCACCAGGACGATGACCAGAACAACCAGTAATTCCCAAATACTGAGATGCATGACGATGTGGCCTCTGTAACGACGGAGGAAGGCGTCGCGGGTCTAGCCAGCGACGCGGGCGGCTTTTTCGGTCAGGCCGGAGACGCCGCAACGGCGACGCAATTCGTCGAGCACGGCATCGGGACCGAGTCCCTGATGCGCCAGCAGGACCAGGGTATGAAACCACAAATCGGCGGTTTCACGCACGAGATGTTCGGGATCGCCGTTCTTGGCGGCCAGCAGGGTTTCGGCGGCTTCCTCGCCGACCTTCTTGAGAATGGCGTCCAGGCCCTTGGCGTACAGGCGAGCGACATAGGAACTATCGGGATCGGCCTGCTTGCGCGCTTCCAGCGTCGCCGCCAATTCGCGCAGGGTGTCGTCGCTCATGCGCCGTACATCTCGCGCGGGTCCTTCAGTACGGGATCGGTGACAACCCATTGGCCGTCACGGAATTCCTCGAAGAAACAGCTTTGCCGACCGGTATGACAGGCGATGCCGCCGATTTGTTCGATCTCCAGCAGCAGCACGTCGTGGTCGCAATCCAGCCGGATGCTTTTCACCTTTTGGGTATGGCCGGAGGTTTCGCCCTTGTGCCAAAGCTCCTGGCGGGAACGGGACCAGTACACCGCCTCGCCGCGTTCCACGGTGCGCCGCAGCGATTCCCGGTTCATCCAGGCCATCATCAGCACCCGGCCGCTGTCCGCGTCTTGAGCGATGGCGGGAACCAGCCCGTCCGCCGTCCATTTGATCCGTTCCAACCAGTCGTCGTTCATAGTCTCACTTCAATGCCGCGCGCCCGCATATGGCGCTTGGCCTGTTCGATGGTGTATTCGGCAAAATGAAAAATGCTGGCCGCTAGCACCGCGTCGGCCTTGCCCAACAGAATGCCATCCGCCAAATGGTCCAACGTGCCCACCCCCCCCGAGGCGATGATCGGAATGGTGGTGGCCTCGCTGATGGCGCGGGTCAGTTCCAGATCGAAGCCGCGCTTGGTGCCGTCGCGGTCCATGCTGGTCAGCAGGATTTCGCCGGCGCCGTAGGCGTTCATCCGCCGCGCCCATTCCACCGCGTCGATCCCGGTGGGCCGGCGACCGCCGTGGGTGAAGATTTCCCAGCGCGGCGATTCGCCGGGTTGATGCACCGCCTTGGCGTCGATGGCGACCACGATGCACTGATTGCCGAACCGCTCGGCAGCCTCGCGCACGAATTCGGGGCGGGCGATGGCGGCGGTGTTGATGGACACCTTGTCGGCCCCAGCGTTCAACATCCGCCGCACGTCGTCCAGGGCGCGGATGCCGCCGCCCACGGTGAGCGGGATGAACACCTCGCTGGCGACTTGCTCGACGACGTGGACCATGGTCTCGCGGTCGTCGGAACTGGCGGTGATGTCGAGAAAAGTGATTTCATCCGCGCCCTGTTCGTCGTAGCGGCGGGCGATTTCCACCGGATCGCCAGCGTCGCGGATTTCCACGAACTTGACGCCCTTGACCACCCGGCCCCGATCCACGTCCAGGCAGGGAATAATGCGTTTGGCCAGTCCCATCACCCATTCCCCTGGATATTGGCGATCCGTTGCGCCTCGGCCAGGTCGATGGCGCCGTCGTACAGCGCCCGGCCAATGATCGCGCCCATGATGCCCTCGCCTTCGACCGCGCGCAGCGCCCGCACGTCATCCAGGGTGCTGACGCCACCGGAGGCGATCACCGGGATGCTGATGGCCTGCGCCAGCCGCACCGTGGCCTCGACGTTGACCCCCTGCATCATGCCGTCGCGGCTGATGTCGGTGTAAACGATGGCCTCCACTCCGTAGCGTTCGAAAATCCGCGCCAGGTCGATCACGTCGTGCTTGGAGAGCTTGGACCAGCCATCGACCGCGACCCGTCCATCCTTGGCGTCCAGTCCGACGATGATATGGCCCGCGTATTCCACGCATAGATCGTTGATGAAGCCCGGTTCCTGCACCGCCTTGGTGCCGATGATGACGAATTGCACGCCAGCGTCCAGATAGGTCTCCACGGTCTGCTCGTCGCGAATGCCGCCGCCGACCTGGATGGGCAAATCGGGGAAGGTTTGAGCGATGCGGCGAATCACTTGGGCGTTGACCGGTCGGCCGGCGAACGCGCCGTTCAGGTCCACCAGATGCAGGCGGCGGGCGCCGGCCTCCACCCAACGCGCGGCCATCGCCACCGGGTCGTCCGAAAAGACCGTCGAGTCTTCCATCCGCCCTTGGCGCAGCCGCACGCACTTACCATCTTTCAAGTCAATCGCGGGTATGAGCAACATGGCAGGTTTCTACATGAGTTGACTGACCACTGATCCGCTAGGGATTCCAGGCCGCGAAATTGGCGAGCAGCCGCAGGCCCGCCTGGGCGCTCTTTTCCGGGTGGAATTGCACGGCGAAGATGTTGTCCCGGGCGATGGCCGAGGCGAACTCGAAACCGTAACGGGTCCAGCCCACCACCAGCGTTTCGTCGGCGGGTCGCGGATAATAACTATGAACGAAATAGAAGCGGCTGTCCTGGGGAATGCCGCGCCAGAGCGGGTGATCACCGGCCTGGCGGACCTGATTCCAACCCATGTGCGGCACCTTGAGCCGCTCGCCGCTGGCTGGATCGCGGGGGTCGGAGAACCGGATCACTCGGCCGGGCAACACGCCCAAACCGGCGACGCCGTCATTCTCCTCGCTGAACTCCAGCAACGCCTGCGGTCCCAGGCACAGCCCCAGAAAGGGCTTGCCCAGCGCCGCGTCCCGGACCACTGCCACCAGGTTCCAGTGGGCCAGTTCGCGCATGCAGTCGCGGATCGAGCCTTGGCCGGGAAACACCACCCGGCCGGCCTGGAGAATGTCCTGGCGGTTCTGCGTGACGATCACGCGCGCCTGTGGAGCGACATGTTCGAGCGCCTTGGCGACGGAACGCAGATTGCCCATGCCGTAGTCAATGATCGCGATGCTGGTCATGCGGAAAACTCGGGGAGACGGAAGCGCGGGAGAGGGTGAGCTTTACAGGCTGCCCTTGGTGGAAGGAACGCCGGTCGCGCGCGGGTCGGGTTCGACCGCCATGCGCAGCGCGCGTCCGAACGCCTTGAACACGGTTTCGGCAATGTGATGGGCGTTGCGGCCGCGCAGGTTGTCCACGTGCAGGGTGATCAGGGCGTGATTGACGAAGCCCTGGAAAAATTCGCGAAACAGGTCCACATCGAACTCGCCGATTCGGGCGCGGGGAAATTCGACGCAATACTCCAACCCAGGCCGGCCGGAGCAGTCGAGCACCACCCGTGACAGGCTTTCGTCCAGCGGCACGTAGGCGTGGCCGTACCGGCGGATGCCCCGCTTGTCGCCCAGCGCTTGTCGCACTGCCTGACCGAGGGTGATGCCGATGTCCTCAACGGTATGGTGGGCATCGATGTGCAGGTCACCCTCGGCCTCGATGTCCAGATCGATCAAGCCATGGCGGGCGATCTGGTCGAGCATGTGGTCGAGAAACGGCAAGCCGCTGGCGAGCCTGGCGTTGCCCGCGCCATCCAGATTGACGCGCGCCTGAATCCGGGTTTCCAAAGTGTCGCGCTTGACCGTCGCGATGCGTGCCGACATGTGAAGTTCTGTCCGCGCCCACCTAACTCGGTGGATGAAATGGCCTAGGTTTGGGTCCGCCCCCACAATCCCATGGTGGAAAAGGTGGCTTGGCCATGATTATAGATGAGTGGATCGAATAAGCGAATTCGGGCCGGTCGCGGCGGGCTTTCGACAGGTGTGGTCATCATGGCGTGGGATAAGCCGACCTTCCAAGGCGCTCTTGGCCTTCACTTTGCGGTAAAGTTCGTCAGGCATTTCAATTGTTGCTTTCAATAAGATGCAGGTTAGTTGCATTCCCGTATTTCCGTCAAACAGACAATCTGATCACTTGCCAATGCCATGGGATAGCCGGTTGATGGTCTCTGAACAATCTTCTCCAAAATCCGAACGCCTGGATCGTCGCCGGGTGGTTTCCTGGGCCTTTTACGACTGGGCCAACTCGGCCTTCGCCACCACGGTGATCGCCGGGTTCTTTCCAATCTTTTTCAAGCAGTATTGGAGCGCGGAGGCATCGGTCACGGAAAGCACCTTCTGGCTGGGCGCAGCCAACTCGCTGGCCAGCTTGCTGATCGTGCTGCTCGCCCCGCCGCTCGGCGCCATCGCCGACCGGGGTGGTGCCCGCAAGCGGTTCCTGCTGGGCTTCGCGGCGCTGGGCATCGTCATGACCGGCGCCTTGTACGGGGTCAGCCGGGGTGAATGGGCCTCGGCGGCGGCCCTGTACGTCCTGGCGCTGATTGGCTTTTCCGCCGGCAACATCTTCTACGACGCGCTGCTGGTCGGGGTAGCCAGCGAACGCAAGCTCGACATCGTATCGGCGCTGGGCTACAGCCTGGGCTATCTGGGGGGCGGCCTGTTGTTCGCCCTGAATGTATTGATGACCCTGTATCCCGGCTGGTTCGGCCTGGCGGACGCGGCGGAGGGCGTGCGGGTCTCGTTCGTGACGGTGGCGCTGTGGTGGGCGTTGTTCTCGATTCCGCTATGGCTGTTCGTGCCCGAACCACCCGCACCGGACCGGGTAAATGGTCTGGCGGTGATTCGAGCCGGCCTGACCCAGTTGCGCGGCACCTTTCGCGAAGTCCGCCGGCTGCGGGTGGTCGGCGCCTTTCTACTGGCCTATTGGCTGTACATCGACGGGGTGGATACCGTCATTCACATGGCGGTCGACTATGGCCTGGCGCTGGGTTTTCCCGCCGAAAGTCTGATCGTCGCCCTACTGATCACCCAGTTCGTGGGCTTTCCGGCCGCCATTGCCTTTGGCCGGCTGGGCGAGCGTTGGGGACCGCGCACTGGAATTTTCATCGCCATCGGGGTTTATATTCTGATCGCCGTCTGGGGCTATTTCATCCGCCATCCCTGGGAATTCTATGTCCTGGCCATCGCCATCGGCCTGGTGCAGGGCGGGGTGCAGTCGCTGAGCCGTTCGCTGTACGCCCGGCTGATCCCGGCGGAAAAGTCCGGGGAATTCTTCGGCTTCTTCAATATGCTGGGCAAGTTCGCGGCGGTACTGGGGCCGGTGCTGATGGGGGCGGTCAGCCTGCTGACGGGTAATCCGCGCTTTTCGATTCTGTCGTTGCTGGTGCTCTTCGTCGGCGGGGCGCTGTTGCTGGCGCGGGTGAACGAGGCGGAAGGACGGCGGATGGCCGGGGCGCTGTGAGGGTTCGGGGCGGCGATGGGAAGGATTGGAACCTAGCGTTCACTGCTTCAGTTAGACACCCTGCGCAACGATGGCATTGGTCATTGCCAAAATACTTTAGAGGCAATATAAAATCAACTTATTGATTAATATATATTTATATATCACTTTCGGCTGGTTTTTGGGTTGATCCAGCCGAACAAAGATCGCCCAATAGAAAATTTTTCATAAAAATCCAATGATGAATTTTTCGACATTCGTTTCGCCTTTACCTTGCGGATCACATCCGCGCGCTAAACATTGAACCGGAAATGCATGACATCGCCCTCCTGGACGATGTAGTCCCGGCCTTCCAGCCGCCACTTGCCGGCCTCGCGGGCGCCGGCCTCGCCGCCATGGGCGATATAGTCGGCATAGGCGATCACCTCGGCGCGGATGAAGCCCCGCTCGAAATCGGTATGAATTACCCCCGCCGCCTGGGGCGCGGTGGAGCCGGTCCGCACCGTCCAGGCCCTGACTTCCTTGGGGCCGGCGGTAAAATAGGTCTGCAACCCCAGCAGCTTATAGACGGCATGGATCACCCGATCCAGACCCGGCTCGGATAGCCCGTAATCGGCCAAAAACTCCGCTCGGTCAGCCTCGTCCAGCTCCACCAATTCCGCCTCGATGGCCGCGCACACCGGCGCGACCTCGGCGCCTTCCTGGGAAGCGATCTCCCGCACCTGATCCAGCAGCGAATTGTTGTTGAAACCGTCCTCGGCAACGTTGGCGATGTACAGTACCGGCTTGGCGGTCAACAGAAACAGATCGCGCAAGGATTCATGCTCGGTGGCCGCCAGTTCCAACGTCCGTAGCGGAACGCCGGTGTCGAGATGCGCTCGCACCCGTTCCAACACCGCCTTGCGTTCCAACGCCTCCCGGCCACCGGCCTTGGCCGCCTTCTCGGCGCGTTGCAGGGCTTTCTCCACCGTTGCCAGATCGGCCAGCGCCAGTTCGGTGCCGATGGTTTCAATGTCCTCTCGCGGCCGCACCCGCCCGGCGACATGAATCACATCGTCGTTCTCGAAACAGCGCACCACATGAGCGATGGCGTCGGTTTCGCGGATGTGCGCCAGAAACTGGTTGCCCAACCCCTCGCCCTTCGACGCGCCGGCCACCAGCCCGGCGATGTCCACGAACTCGACCGTGGCGGGGATGATCTGCTTCGGCTTGACGATGGCGGCGAGCGCGTCCAGGCGCGGGTCGGGCACCGCCACCACGCCGACATTCGGGTCGATGGTGCAGAACGGATAGTTCTCGGCCTGGATGCCAGCCTTGGTGAGGGCGTTGAACAGGGTGGACTTACCGACGTTCGGCAAGCCGACGATACCGCATTTGAGAGCCATGGCTGCCCGGTTCAGGAAGGGTTGGAAGAGGATTCGACGCGCCGGCTGTGCAAGGCATGAACCGCCCGGTCCCATTGCCCGGCGATCAGGCGCGGCAGTTCGCGCAGCGCGTCGACCATGGCCTGTTCGACCAGCGCCCGCTCCAAGGCAAGAGGGCGGCGCAACACGTGATCCAGCACTTCGCGGCTGTCGCCGGGATGGCCGATGCCGAGCCGCAACCGGAGAAAATCGTTGCCGCCCAGATGGGCGATGAGGTCGCGCAGGCCGTTGTGACCGCCTGGACCACCGCCTTTCTTAAGCCGAACCACCCCCAACGGCAGGTCCAACTCGTCGTGCGCCACCAGAATCGCTGGCAACGGAATCCGGTGGAATCGCGCCAGCGCGGCGACCGCTAGACCGCTGCGGTTCATGAAGGTCATCGGTTTGAGCAGCCACAGTTCCTGGCCGGCCAGCGCGATTCGGCAGGTTTCGCCGTGGTATTTGGACTCCGGGCGAAACTGGCCGCCGTGCTGACGGGCCAGTTCGTCCACCAGCCAGAACCCGGCGTTGTGCCGGGTATCGGCGTACTGGGGGCCGGGATTGCCCAGCCCCACCACCAGCCGTAACGTCGGTGATCGCCCACCTCCCTCGTCAGGCGGGGGAGGTGCGCTGGGGGGCAGGGGAGCCACGGGCAACGAGGGACCCCCATGCAGCCTTAGGCCGCCGGCGTCGTGGGCGTGGCGACGCTTGGACCTTCCTCGCCGCCGTGGGCGTGGTGGATGCTGACGACGATGGCGTCCAGTTCGGAACCTGGGGCGATGTGAGTGGCCAGCTCGACCCCGGCTGGCAGCTTGAGATCGGACAGGTGCAGGGCCTCGCCCATCCCAAGATCAGTGAGATCGACTTCGATAAATTCCGGCAAGTCCTTGGGCAGGCAAGCGATTTCGATGTCGATCAGCGCGTGGCTGACTATTCCACCCTGCTGCTTGACGCCTCGGGAACTGGCTTCGTTGACGAAATGCAACGGAATATGAACCCGCAGCTTGCGGTCGGCACTGACCCGCAGGAAATCGACGTGCAGAATGGTCGGCTTGAAGGGGTGGCGCTGCAAGTCGCGCAGCACGGCGCTTTCGACCTCGTCGCCCAGCTTCAGGGTCAGGATATGGGAATAAATGGCTTCGTTCTGCAACTGGTTGGTGAATTCCAGATGCTCCAGCGTCAGCGCCCGCGGTTCCCGACCTCCGCCGTACAGGATGGCCGGCACCTTGCCCGCGCGGCGCAGGCGGCGGCTCGCACCTTTCCCCAGATCCCCGCGCGGCTCGGCGTTCAGTTCAAACATCGCACTCATGGCTTCAACTCCAAACGGTGAAAATAAAAACACGACGCGCCCGCGACCAGGCGCGCCGCTCTCGGTGAAAATTCAGTCAATCCAGCGTTGGGAGTCCGGAAACAGCGGACTTGCGTCCGCTGCTCGCCGGCGCCCCCAAGGCGATATCGGCAAGCACGACAGAGTTTTTATAAATCAGCCAGTTAGTTTTTTATTACAGCCTTTCAGGCGAACAGCGAACTGACCGATTCCTCGATGTGGATGCGCCGCATGGTCTCGGCTAGCAGGCCGGCCACGCCGATCTGGCGGATGGTCGGGCAGGCCTCGGCCTCGGGCCGCAGCGGAATGGTGTCGGTCACCACCAATTCGTCCAGCACCGACTCGCGGATGTTCCGTACCGCCGGCCCGGACAGCACGGCGTGGGTGCAGTAGGCGCGCACCGAGGCGGCGCCCTGCTCCTTCAACGCCTGGGCGGCCAGACAAAGCGTGCCGGCCGTGTCCACCATGTCGTCCACCACGATGCAGTGTTGGCCTTCCACATCGCCGATCACGTGCATGACCTTGGTTTGGTTGGGCGCGGGCCGACGCTTGTCGATGATGGCCAGCTCGGCGTCGTCGAGTCGCTTGGCCAGGGCGCGGGCCCGCACCACCCCGCCCACATCCGGCGACACCACCATCATCTCGCCGAAGTCCTGGGCGCGAATGTCGTTCAGCATGATCGCGGTGGCGTAGATGTTGTCCACCGGAATATCGAAGAAACCCTGAATCTGGTCAGCGTGCAAATCCACCGTGAGCACCCGGTCGACCCCGACGCTGGTGATCATGTTGGCGACCACCTTGGCCGAGATCGGCACCCGCGCCGAGCGGGGGCGGCGATCCTGGCGCGAATAGCCGAAGTAGGGAACGACCGCCGTGACTCGCACCGCCGAGGAACGCCGCAGCGCGTCGGCGATCACCAGCAGTTCCATGATATTGTCGTTGGTGGGATGGCAGGTCGGCTGAACGATGAACACGTCGCGGCCGCGAACGTTCTCCATCAGTTCGACCATGACCTCGCCATCGCTGAACCGATCGACGACCGCTTGACCGAGGGGCAGTTGCAGGTGGCTGGCGATTTCGTTGGCGAGACGCGGATGGGCATTGCCCGCGAACACCATCATGCGACCTTCATACACGACCCGTTCCCCCGCTGTCGGTCTGCTTTGCTGGGTAAGATGGCTGGGCCGCCAGGATTCGAACCTGGGAATGCCGGAACCAAAATCCGGTGCCTTACCACTTGGCCACGGCCCAAGAAACTTGGAAGTGTGTTAGACGGACGCGGCTTGTCGCCCGGTCAGATATTCATGCAACGGCGAGCGGTTACGACCGCGCGCCACGAAACCGGACCAGCCGGTGGGCAACTGGGCCAGCACCCGCTCGGCGCCGGAAGCATCCGGGAAGGTGGCAAACATGCACGCGCCGGTCCCCGTCAGCCGCGCCGGGCCGAATTGCGCCAGCCACCTCGCGGCGGTGGCCACTTCGGGATAGCGGCGGTAAACCACCGCCTCGCAATCGTTGCCACCCACGCCCGCCACGAAGTCGGCAATTGTGATCGGCGGGGAATTTCTTGTCAAATCCGGGTCGGCGAACACCGCGCCAGTGGCGACATGGCGGGCGGGGACCAGCACCACGAACCAGGGCTCGGCCAAATCCACTGGCGTCAGCCGTTCGCCCACACCCTCGGCCCAGGCCGCCCGGCCGTGGACGAACACCGGCACGTCGGCGCCCAGGGTCAGGCCCAGTTCGGCCAGTTCCGCCAGGGTCAATCCAGTTCGCCATAGATGGTTGAGGGCCACGAGCGTCGTGGCGGCGTTGGAACTACCGCCACCCAGCCCGCCACCCATCGGCAACCGCTTGGCGACGCGAATCGTCGCGCCCTGGCGAACGCCAGCGGCTTCTTGCAGCAGACGGGCGGCGCGCACGGTTAAGTCGGCATCGACCGGCACGCCGGGAATTTCGCCGTCGCGAACGATGACGCCATCGGCGCGCGGGGTAAACCACAACCAGTCGCCGCGATCCAGGAACTGAAACACGGTCTGTAGCAGGTGATAGCCATCCGGCCGCCGACCGACGATGCGCAGCATCAGATTGAGCTTGGCGGGCGCGGGCCAGGCGGCGGGATCGGGGTTTACAGCGTCCATTGCTCGATGACCAGCTTCACGCTCAGGTCCCGCCGCCGGGCGATGATGCGCTCGGGCAGGTCCAGGTTGAGCCTGGAAGTTGGAGTGTAAACGGGATACTCGATGATCCAGCCTTGCTGCTCCAACCGGGTCAGGCGACCACTGGCGTCCGTTTGCAGCACGGGCGGCGATCCAGGTTCGGGCAGGCCCCGCGCCCAGTAGCGCAAACCATTCACCGGCAGGCGTACTCCCAGCGCCTGTTCCAGCAGTTCGTCGGCGTCGGACGCGGTCCAGTTCCGGCCGTCCTGGGTCTGAATGCGCACCCACGCCCCGTCGCTTTCGACGACGACTCGACCCTGACCGAGCGGACCGCTCAGATCAATTTGATAGCCGGAACCTTGCTGCGTCCATTGGAAACTGGCGTGCCAGCCGTCCTGGCCATTGACGACGCCAATTCGACCGGCGGCTTGCCAGCGGGTGAGTTGCGTTAGAACCGTCTGCCGGGCGATCCAGGCGTCTTGAGTGGGGGGCGGGATCGGCGAGGGGATCGCGCAGCCGAGCAACGGCGCAGCCAGCACGGCGGCGAGCAGGGTGGGGCAGAGCGGAGGGCGTCGGTTCACGGTGGACGAACGGGGGTTACTGGCCCAACTTTTCCTTGAGCCTGAGCAGGTGGGGGTCGTCCGGACTTTTCCTCAGCGCCTCCCGCCAGATTTTCACCGCCTCCTCGCGCTGACCCGCCGCCCACAACACCTCGACCAGATGCGCGGCGATTTCGGCGTCGGGGTTAGCCTGATAGGCCCGGCGCAGATACTCCAGCGCCTTGGCGTGGTCGCCCAGGCGGTATTGCACCCAGCCCATGCTGTCGAGCACGGCGGCATCGTCGGGCAACAGCGCCAGCGCCTGTTCGATATAGCCCAGCGCCTCCGGGTAGCGCGTGGTGCGGTCGGCCAGGGTGTAGCCGAGCGCGTTGAGGGCCTGCGCGTTCTTGGGGTCGGCGGTGAGAATGGCTTGCAGATCCCGCTCCAGCACGTCCAACCGATCCAGCTTTTCAGCCGCCAGCGCCCGTGCGTAGAGCAACTCCTTGTCGTTGGGATGTAACACCAACCCCCGCTCCAAGGCATCGAAAGCCTCCTGATAGCGGCTGGCCTCGCGTAACGCCTCAGCCTCGGCCATGTAGAGGGTGATGCTGTTTTGCGGTTGGTCGCGGCGCAGCGTCTCAAAATGCTGGGCGAACGCGACGGTTTCGCCCGCCTTGGCCAGCATGATGCCCTTGCGCAACTGAGCGGTCAGATAGCGCTCCTCGCCGGACACCCGGCTGTACCACTCGTTGGCCTTGGCGTAGTTGCCGCGCTGTTCCTCGATCCGACCCAGTTCGAAATAGGTGTCCGCCAGCCGGACATTGCGCTTGATCAGTTCCAGGAAATAGCTCTCGGCCAGGTCGAACTGGCGGGTTTCGGTCGCCAACACGCCCAACGCGTAGAGGGAATCGGTATCCTTGGGGTTCTGGTTGAGCAGGGTGGCGAATTCGTGGCGGGCTTTGTCCAGTTGCCCCGCGTCCACCAGCAGACGGGCGTAATTCATGCGCAGGTTACGGTCGCGCGGCAGGATGGCGACCGCCTTGGCCAGTCCCGCCAATGCCGCGGTACGATCACCCTGGTCCATCAGCAGGCGGGTGCGCAATAGATAGGCCAGAACCAGCTTGGGATCGGCCGCCAGCGCCCGGTCCAGACTGGCCAGCGCCAGCGCCCGGTCACCGGCGGCGGCGGCTAGCATCGCCTGGTAATACTGGGCGAACGCCGAACGTGGATAGCGGTCGCCGAATCGTCGCATCACCCGCAGGGCCGCCTGCTTGTCGTCCACTTGACTGAGCAGCGAGGCCACAGTGGCGAAACCTTGCTGCTGGTCCTTCTTGCTGGCGGCCTGCCGCACCGCTTCCAGATAAGGAGCGGCCTCGTCCACCCGGTCGTTGCGCAGCAGCGCCAGCGCCAGCGCCTGGCGGGCCGGGTCGCTGGCTGGGACCAGGGCGTGCCAGCGGCGCGCCAATTCCAGGATAGCGGCGTTGTCTTTCATCAACAGCGCCAGCATCGTCGCCCGTTCCGCTAATTGGGGATCGTCGCTGGTGATGGCCAGCTTGCGGTAATGGTCCAGCGCCATGTCCAACTGGTCGCGCTTGCCGGCCAGCTCCGCCGCCAGCACCTCGTACATCAACTCGGCGCGGGAGCTGGGCCGCATGACGGGCCGGATCGGAAATTCCGATTCAACCGGCGCCTGCGCGTCCACCACGGTGGCGCAGCCGCTCAACAGCAGGCCACTAAAACCCAATGCCTTCAAAAGTCTGTTCATTGCCAGCGCGCGTCGTGGTTCGGCGGCTGGAAAGGCCGCGCGAAACGGAGTGGAGCCAGAGCGGAATGTCGGTTTTCATCCCGCGGCGCGCCTGTTCGCGCCCACGGAACCACCATCGGTTCACAGTATAATCCAATGGCGGTATGACCTTGCCATTCACCGGTTTTATCCCGCAGAATGATTTTTTAATTTTCCAACCTTGTCCGACCGCGTTTCATGCTGCTTCTGGCTCTTGGCCTCAATCACCGGACCGCTCCCGTCGGCGTGCGCGAACGGGTGGCGTTCGCGCCCGACCGAGTGGGCGCGGCCCTGCGGGATTTGCTTGATCGTGGCGGGGCCCATGAGGCGGCTATCCTTTCGACCTGTAACCGCACCGAACTATACTGTGGCCTGAACGATCGGGATGGTGGCCAGGTGGTGGAGTGGCTGGGTGATTATCACCTGTTGCCGACGGTGGATTTACAGCCCTATCTGTACCGGTATGCCGACCAGCAGGCGGTGCGTCATATTCTGCGGGTCGCCTCCGGGCTGGATTCGCTAGTGCTGGGCGAGCCGCAGATTCTCGGCCAGGTCAAGGCCGCTTATCAGGCCGCCAACGGCGCGGGGACCCTGGGCGCCCGGCTGGAGCGGTTGTTCCAGCATACCTTCGCGGTGGCCAAACAGGTGCGCACCGACACCCGCATCGGCGCCAGCCCGGTGTCGGTGGCGTTCGCGGCGGTGGGTCTGGCCAAGCAGATTTTCGCCGATCTGCCCAAGCGCGCCGCGTTGCTGATCGGCGCCGGCGACACCATCGAACTGGTCGCCCGCCACCTGCATGAAAACGGCGTGGGCCGGCTGATCGTCGCCAATCGCACCTTGGAGCGGGCGCACGCCCTGGTCGCGCCGTTCGGCGGCTACGCCATCGCCCTGGAAGAAATCCCCATTCATCTGGGCGAGGCCGATATCGTGATCGCCGCCACCGCCAGTCCTGGCCTGATGCTGGACGCAGCGCGGGTCCAGTCCTGCCTGAAACAGCGCCGCCGCCGGCCGATGTTCATGGTGGACCTGGCGGTGCCGCGCGATATTGATCCGGCGGTCGCCAGCCTGGATGACGTGTATCTATACACGGTGGATGATCTCAAGGACATCATCCAGGAGAACCTGCGTTCCCGGAAGGCCGCCGCCGCGCAGGCTGAGGAGATCATCGATCACCAGGCCGAACACTTCATGGGCTGGTTGCGCGCCCAGGATGGCGTCGCCAGCATCCTTGCCCTGCGCCAGCGGGCCGAGACCATCCGCGACGAGGCGCTGGCCCGCGCGCGACGCCAACTGGCTCAGGGCAAAAATCCAGGCGAGGTACTAGAGCTTCTCGCCAATCTCCTGACCAACAAGCTCCTTCATTCGCCCTGCGCCGGCCTGCGCGAGGCCGCCACCCAAGGCGACGTCGATATGCTGAATCTGATCAAGAATCTGTACCGCCTGAACGGCGAAAATTCCCATCGATGAATCCCTCCATGCTGGCCAAGCTGGAACAACTGGCCTCCCGGCGCGAGGAGGTCGGCGCGTTGCTGGCCGAACCCGAAATCATCGGCGACAGCGACCGTTTCCGCGCCCTGTCGGTGGAATACGCGCAACTGGAGCCGGTGGCGAACGGATTTTGGACCTATCGCCGTACCCTGGACGATCTGGACGCGGCCCGCGAGATGAGTCGGGATAGCGATCCGGACCTGCGCGCCCTAGCCCAGGACGAAGTGTTGCAAGCCGAAGCCCGCCGCGCCGAGCAGGAACGGGCGCTGCAACTGTTGCTGCTGCCGCGCGACCCGCATGACGCCGGCAACGTGTTCCTGGAAATCCGCGCCGGCACCGGCGGCGACGAGGCGGCGCTGTTCGCCGGCGATCTGTTGCGCATGTATGGCCGTTACGCCGAATTGCGCGGCTGGCAGTGGGAAATCCTCAGCGAAAGTCTTGGCGAGCACGGCGGCTACAAGGAAGTGATCACCCGCGTCATCGGCCAGGGCGCGTATTCGCGGCTGAAATTCGAATCCGGGGCGCACCGGGTGCAGCGGGTGCCGGTCACCGAGGCGCAGGGCCGCATCCACACTTCCGCCGCCACCGTGGCGATCCTGCCGGAACTGGCGGAAGTGGAGCAGGTCGAGATTCATCCCAGCGAGTTACGTATCGACACCTATCGCGCTTCCGGAGCCGGCGGCCAGCACGTCAACAAGACCGACTCGGCGATTCGCATTACCCACCTGCCCAGCGGCATCGTGGTGGAATGTCAGGACGAGCGCTCCCAGCACAAGAACCGGGCGCGGGCCATGTCCCTGCTGCAAGCGAAGCTGCTGGCGGGGGAGCGAGAGAAGCAGCAAACCGCCCAGGCCCAGACTCGAAAGCTGTTGGTCGGCAGCGGCGACCGCTCGGAGCGCATCCGCACCTACAATTTCCCGCAGGGGCGGGTCACCGATCACCGCATCAACCTCACGCTCTACAAACTGGGCGACATTCTGGCCGGCAATCTCGATCCCATCATCGACCCGCTGATCCAGGAATATCAGGCCGACCAGTTGGCGGCGCTGGCCGAGTGAGCGCCGCCACCCTCCGCGAATTGCTCGCCCACGCCGCCCGGCGGCTGACCGAAATCAGCGATAGTCCACGCCTGGACGCCGAAATCCTGCTGGCGGCGGCGCTGGAACAACCACGAAGTTATTTGCACGCCTGGCCAGAACGACTGCCGGAGCTTGAACAGGCCGCTCGTTTTGCCGCCTGGCTGGAACGTCGGAGCGCGGGCGAACCCGTGGCCTACATCCTGGGCCGACGGGAGTTTTGGTCGCTGGACCTGGAAGTCACCCCGGATACGCTGATTCCCCGCCCGGAAACCGAATTGTTGGTGGAATTGGCGCTGGCGCGGTTGTCGAAGGACCGGCCGGTGACCGTCGCCGACCTTGGGACGGGCAGTGGCGCGATTGCCCTGGCGCTGGCGGTGGAACGGCCCCTGGCGCGGATCGTCGCCACCGATCAAAGTCCAGCGGCGTTGATCGTCGCCCGGCGCAACGCCCGGCGACTGGGGATTCGCAACGTGGAATTTCGGGAAGGCGACTGGTGCGCGCCGCTGGGTCACGAACGGTTCGACCTGATCGTCGCCAATCCGCCGTATGTCGCCGCCGCTGATCTCCGTTGGCGACAAGGCGAATTGCGATTCGAACCGCCGGCGGCGCTGGTGGCGGGCGACGATGGATTGTCCGCCCTGCGCGCTATCGTCGCCCAGGCTCCAAATCATCTGAAGCCGGGCGGCTGGCTGTTGCTGGAACACGGTTACGATCAGGGCGCGGTGGTTCCGGCGCTGCTGCGGGAACGCGGCTTCGACGCGGTGAGCGACCATCGGGACGCGGCTGGCCTGAACCGGACCAGCGGTGGGTGCTGGCCATCCGTATTCTTGGGTGCTCTTCCATGATCGCTCCCGCTGGAATTCTAAAAGGCGTTTTTAGACAGCCTCTTACCCCGGCCGGATACGCCCTTGGAGGAGGTTTTTCGCTAGATGGAAGTCCGCCACCGCAAACGTCCGGCCACCATCGATTCCGACTATCGCAAACAACGACTTAACGACTAGTGACAGGTGTTCTGGCAAAGTAGAATTAAAACCCCATCACAGTCCAACCTAACCTATCACCCAGCCTGTAATGACCACCTTTCTCGACGAACTCAGCCGCCGGCGCACCTTCGCCATCATCTCCCACCCCGACGCCGGTAAGACCACCCTGACCGAAAAACTGTTGCTGTTCGGCGGCGCGATTCAGATGGCCGGCACGGTCAAGGGCCGCAAGGCCGCCCGCCACGCCACCAGCGACTGGATGGCGCTGGAGCAGCAGCGCGGCATCTCGGTCACCTCCTCGGTGATGCAGTTCCCCTACCGCGACCGCATCATCAACCTGCTCGACACGCCCGGCCACGAGGATTTTTCCGAGGACACCTATCGCACCCTGACCGCCGTGGATTCGGCGCTGATGGTCATCGACTGCGCGCGGGGCGTCGAGGAACGCACCATCAAGCTGATGGAAGTTTGCCGGCTGCGCGACACCCCGATCTTCACCTTCATCAACAAGCTGGACCGCGACGGCCGCGAACCGATCGAACTGCTGGACGAAGTCGAGGACATCCTAAAAATTCGTTGCGCCCCGGTCACCTGGCCGATCGGCATGGGCCGCGAACTGAAGGGCGTCTACCATCTCGATCAGGATTTCATCCACCTTTACGATCCTTCCCGCGACGGCCGCGTCAATACCGGCCGCATCATCCAGGGCCTCGACCACCCGGATGTGGACGCGACGCTGGGCGCGGATCGGGCGCAAGCCTTGCGGGACGAAATCGAACTGGTGCGGGGCGCCAGCCATACCTTCGATTTCGCCGAATACCGCGCCGGTCGTCTAACTCCGGTGTTCTTCGGCTCGGCGCTGACCAATTTCGGCGTTCAGGAAATGCTGGACGATTTCATCGAGCACGCGCCGCCGCCCCGGCCGTGCCCCACCGCCACCCGCGCGGTCCACCCGGAGGAGGAAGCCTTTACCGGTTTCGTGTTCAAGATTCAGGCGAACATGGACCCGCAGCACCGCGACCGCATCGCCTTCCTGCGCGTCTGCTCCGGCACCTACCAGCCGGGCATGAAGGCGCGTCATGTCCGCCTCGGCCGCGAGATCAAGATCGCCGACGCCCTCACCTTCATGGCCGCCGAGCGCGAGCACGTCGAAGCAGCCTATCCCGGCGACATCATCGGCCTGCACAACCACGGCACCATCCGCATCGGTGATACCTTCACCCAGGGCGAGGACCTGAATTTCACCGGCATCCCCGACTTCGCCCCGGAACTGTTTCGCCGCGCCCGGCTGCGCGATCCGTTGAAAATGAAGGCGCTGCAAAAGGGCCTGGAGCAGCTTTGCGAGGAGGGCGCGACCCAACTGTTCCGCCCGCTCAACAGCAACGACTTGATTCTGGGCGCGGTCGGAATACTGCAATTCGACGTGGCCGCCTTCCGGCTGCGCAGTGAATACGGGGTCGAGTGCGGCTTCGAGAACGTCAACGTCACCACCGCCCGCTGGGTGCGCTGCGCCGATCCCAAACGGTTCGACGACTTCAAAACCAAGCTGCACGATAATTTGGCGCTGGACCATCACGGCGAACTGGTCTACATCGCGCCCACCCGGGTCAACCTGCAACTGACCCAGGAACGCTGGCCCGAGGTGCGGTTCGCCGCCACGCGCGAACACGGCTCGCGCTGAACCATGCGCCACGTGCTGCAACGCCTGGCCCGCGGATTGTTCCGGCGGCTGTTCCGGGTGGAACTGCGCGGCTGGGAACATTACCCGCACGATGAGCGGCGGCTACTGATCGTCGCCAACCATACTTCCTATCTGGATGGAGCGCTGCTGGCGGCATTTTTGCCCGACGTGCCGATCTTCGTGATCAATACCCACGTTGCCCGCCACTGGTGGGTCAAGCCGTTCATCGCCGTGACCCGCCACATCGGTATCGATCCGACCAACCCGCATTACCTGAAGACTCTGATCCAGCACCTCAAGGCCGGCGAGCGGGTGGCGGTGTTTCCGGAGGGACGGATCAGCGTCACCGGCGCGTTGATGAAAATTTACGAAGGGCCGGCGCTGGCCGCCGACAAGGCCGACGCCGCGCTGTTACCGGTCTATATCGAGGGCGCCCAATACAGCCTGCTGTCCCGGTTGCAAGGGATCGTGCGCCGGCGGCCGTTCCCGCGCGTCCGCCTGACCCTACTGCCACCGCGTCGCTTGTCCGCCACCGCCAGCAGTGGCCGCGCCCGCCGCCAGCAACTCGGTCGGCAACTGGACGAACTCATGGTCGAACTGGCCTACGCCGGCATGAATATCGACCAGCCGCTGGTCATGGCGTTGTTGGAGGCGTGGGAACGGCATGGCGGGAGGCGAGTGATTCTTGAGGACGCCCAACAACAACGGCTCGGCTGGCGGGCGCTGTTCACTCGCGCCTTCATCCTGGCCGAACTACTCGATCACTCCCCTCTCCCACTGGGAGAGGGGTCGGGGGTGAGGGCCGATGGGTCGGGGACGAGGGTCGGCCTACTTCTGCCGAACAGCGCCGCTGCCGTCATCGCCTTCCTGGCCTTGCACCTGCGGGGCTGGACGCCGGTGGTGCTCAACTTCACCGTCGGCGCTCACGAACTCATCAGCGCCTGCCGTACCGCCCAAGTGCGAACGGTCTGCACCTCGCGCGCCTTCGCGGCGGCCGCCAATCTGGACACGCCCATCGCCGCGCTGGGCGAACACGTTCAGGTGCTGTTCCTGGAGGATTTGCGGCCGCGAGCCACCCTGTCAGCGCGCTTGCGCGGACTGGCGCGGGCCCTGGTTCCGGGGTGGAGCTTCCACCGATGGGCTGGACCGGTGCGCGCCGACGACCCGGCGGTCATTTTGTTCACTTCGGGCTCGGAACGGGAGCCGAAAGGCGTGGTGCTGACCCATCGCAACCTGCTGGCCAACTTCGCCCAGGCCCGCGCCGCCCTGGACATCACGCCCTGCGATGTGATCCTCAACGCCTTGCCGGTGTTCCACGCCTTTGGCCTGACCACCGCCACCCTGACCCCGTTGCTGCTCGGCGCCCGGCTGGTTCTGTATCCCTCGCCGCTGCACTACCACGTCATTCCGGAACTGAGCTACGAGCGCCGCGCCACGGTGCTGTTCGGCACCAACACGTTTTTGATGGGCTACGGTCGCCACGCCGATCCCTACGATTTTTTCAGCGTGCGGTTGGTCGTCATGGGCGCCGAACCGTTGCGCGAGGAGACGCGCCGGCTGTGGGCGGAGAAATTCGGTATTCGCATCAGCGAGGGCTATGGCCTGACCGAGGCCAGTCCGGTGCTGGCTACCAACAGCCGCCGTCATCATCGCGGCGGTACGGTCGGCAAGCTGTTGCCGGGCATCGAGCATTACCTGGAACCGGTGGAGGGCATCGCCGAGGGTGGGCTGCTGTGCGTGCGCGGCGCGAACGTCATGGCCGGTTACCTGCTGCCCGGCCAGCCGGACCGGCTGGTCCCGCCGCGCACCGGGCGCGGGCCGGGCTGGCACGATACCGGCGATATCGTCCGCGTCGACGCGGAGGGTTTCGTCACCATCCTCGGCCGGGCCAAGCGCTTCGCCAAGCTGGCTGGCGAAATGATCTCGCTGGCCAAAATCGAGCAACTGGCCGCCGAGTGCTGGCCGGAAGACCAGCACGCCGCCATCAATCTGCCCGACCCGGTCAAGGGCGAAAACATCGTGCTGTTGACCACCCGCCGGGACGCCGACCGTCAGGAATTGATCGGAGCGGCCCACCGCGAAGGATTGGGGGAGCTTTACATTCCCCGGCGCGTCTTGACCGTGCGCGAAATTCCGCTGCTTGGCTCCGGCAAACCGGACTATCCGGGCGCCCGGCGACTGGCGGAAGCGTTGAGCGCGGGCAGGGCGGATGGCCCTTCTTGATCGCCAAGCGCTCGCTTCAATTTGAAACGGCGTGAAATCTCCCTGTTTCAAATTGAAACCGCCCCGGCAGTAAAAAAATGAACCAGCGCCGATAACTCCTTCATGGATAACACCATTCGCACCGGGCGCGGCTGTGGCATGGAAGATGCCTTTTAGCTAAAAGCACCTCGTGGTGCCGGGTCTGCTTCGGGCGGACGGCGAACATAGCGGGATTTCCAAGGCTAAAGGGCTGGTGTATGGAGTTATACCGCTGGTAAAGACGAGAAAAATCAAGTTATTGTTGAGTGCAATGACTGATTTATGTAGATAGGCCGAAACGACATAATCACTGGTTAAGTCAATTTGATCGGGAGGTTCCAATGGCTAGTCATGGCAGTACATTTACAATTGATTTTATTCCACCACGTTCTAAGTACCAAGATAGCGGCAAGTTTGGCCGCATGTTTGGCTCGTTACCGCCGTTCGCCGCTGACACGCCGTCTACGCGCAAGGCGCTGCTTGAATTGGGCAAACCTGGCGGCATCATGGATGCCAAAGACCCTCCTAATGCTTCAGCCAAAGACCTGATCATCGATCCTGCGCTCAACAAGATCAACGTTAACAATCTCAAGATGAGTGCGGGTATGACGTTTCTGGGGCAATTCCTGGATCATGACATGACGTTTGACCCGACATCCAGCCTGGAGCGGCAGGTCGACCCGGAACAAATCGCTAACTTCCGCACGCCGACGCTCGCGCTTGACAACCTTTACGGCAGTGGCCCTACCGCCTCGCCTTACCTGTACCAGCGGGAATATCCAGAAAAGTTTCTTATCGAAAGTGGCGGGATTAAGGACGACCTGCCGCGCAATGCGGAAAACATAGCGCTGATTGGTGATCCACGCAATGATGAGAATCTCATCATTTCACAACTCCACTTGGCATTTTTGAAGTTCCACAATGCCATCGTCGATCAGCTTGCGGTCACCGGGCTGGCTGGTGCTGAACTGTTCCAGGAAGCGCAGCGCCTGACACGCTGGCACTATCAGTGGATCATCGTTCATGAGTTCCTGCCGCTGACCTGCGGAGAAGGTATAGTGAATGATGTTTTGGAGCACGGCCGGAAGTTTTACAAGTGGAACAACGAGCCCTTTATTCCGGTGGAGTTTGCGGTTGCGGCCTACCGTTTCGGTCATAGTCAGGTGCGTCCGTCATATCGCGCTAACTTTACTGGCTTAGCTGGCGGTCCATTCTTTGCGATGATCTTCGGCGACCCAGGTGCTAATCCGGCTGACCCCGACGATTTGCGTGGTGGGGTTCGCGCACCGCGCCGCTTCGTTGGCTGGCCCACGTTCTTCAACTTTGGTGATGGCAACGTCCGCCCGAACAAGAAAATCGACACCAAACTGTCATCAGCACTATTTGCGCTACCGCCCACCGTGGTACCTAACCCTAGCTTGCCCAATAACCCCGCATCATTGGCGCAAAGAAACCTGCTGCGTCACCTGACTTTCAGCTTGCCATCGGGCCAGCGTGTTGCCAGGGCTATGCACCAAGACGTGTTGGAGCCGAGCAGCTTTCCTGAACTGAAGCCGCTGCATCTCGATGTCACCACGCCGCTTTGGTATTACATTCTCAAAGAGGCTGAGGCCTTGGCAAAAGGCGAACATCTTGGGCCGGTAGGAGGACGGATAGTCGCCGAAGTGATTATCGGACTGCTTCAGGGTGACAAACAGTCCTATCTTGCGCAGGCCCCCGATTGGACACCAACCCTGCCAACCGTGGAGGCTGGTCTGCAAGGCAGAGATTTCAGCATGATTGATCTGCTAACCATTGCCACCCCGGATGCAGGCAACGCTTCAGTGAACTGAGCTTGGTAACCTACTTGATTAGCGAATGAGTTGAGCAGAAAGATAGCTCTAACGAAAGCATGCAGCCGACGCGCTACGCGCGCGGCTGATGCTAAGCGTGTGTGCCGGG
>JARSSP010000035.1 GCA_029624675.1 Candidatus Contendibacter sp. | reverse complement strand
TGACAAAATAAGATGGTATTTGGAAATTCCACAACCGGTATAGGAGCGCTATAGACGGGTCCTAAGGCCTTTTCAGAGACGGATTTCACAGAAGATTTGAAAAAGTTCGACGTGCCCACGCTTGTTATTCACGGCGATGATGACCAAGTTGTCCCGATTGATGCGTCGGGTCGCGCCTCAGCGAAACTCGTACCAAATGCGAAACTGATCGTGTATCCCGATGCGCCGCACGGCCTCGCCGACACGCACAAAGACCGGCTCAACAAGGACCTGCTGGAGTTTCTTAGAGCCTAACCAGACGTATATGAATTCCTCCCTTTTCGCAAGGAGACGGATCCAAAGGGAAAGGCCAAGTAGGGTACGCCAGACCAGAAGTAGCGAAGGCGTTTCCATCTGAGGAGGCACAAACGAAGCATTACTGTCATTGATTAGAATCTCCCAAAAATCAACTGGATTAATAAAAGGCCCAAGTGAGGTAGCGCGAGTTAGCAAAGCGTAACCCACCGATTCCGGCAGGTATCCCAAAAGGCGGATTACGAGCTGCCGCCCTAATCTGCCCTACGATAATTTGCCGAACCAAGGGAAGCATCTTCCGAGCGGTCTCGACAGGTAAGCTATAGCGTTTGACGGCAACATCGACGGAGGTGCGATCGTGATTGAGAAGAGAAAACTTGGAACCAACGGCCCCGACGTGGGCAGCCTCGGTTACGGCGCGATGGTTCTTGAGGGTTATTACGGCGGCTCCGACGACGAACAAGCCGTCGGGACGATCCATCGCGCGCTTGATGTCGGCATGAACATGATTGATACGGCCGATGCCTATGGCAACGGCCATAACGAAATCCTGGTCGGGCGCGCCATTGCCGGCAGGCGCCAACAGGCTTTCGTGGCCACCAAGTTCGGCATCGTCTTCGACGAGCGCGAGACCGGGACCGAACTGCCCACGGGCTGGGGGTTCTCGCTCAAGATCAACGGCAGACCGTCTTACGTGCGCAAGGCACTGGACTCCAGTCTCAAGCGTCTGGCCGTCGATGTCATCGACCTGTGGTACGCGCACTTCGTCGACCCCGCCACGCCCATTGAAGAAACGGTTGGCGCGATGGCTGAGGCCGTTCGTGCGGGCAAGGTCCGCTCTCTCGGCTTGAGCAACGCGAGCGCCGAGCAGGTCAGACGCGCGCACGGAGTTCATCCGATCGCCGCCGTGCAGTTCGAATATTCGCTTTGGCGACGTGAAGCGGAAGCAGAGCTGCTGCCGACCCTTCGCGAACTTGGCATTGCCTTGGTCGGCTGGTCACCGCTCGGCAGCGGTTTCCTGGCCGACACGGTCACCAGTCTGGACCCGGGTGACTTTCGCCAAAACAACCCGCGCTTTTCCGGCCAAAACCTCGCCTCGAACAGGGACCGCTTCAGGCCTTTCATGACGGTCGCAAAGGAACTTGGCGTAACGCCCGCGCAACTCGCGCTGGCCTGGCTGCTGCACCAGGGGCAGGATATCTTTCCCATTCCAGGAACCCGTCGCGCGGAGCGGGTCGAAGAGAATGCCAAAGCCGCGGATATCTACCTGACCCCGGAGCTGCTAAAGCGCATCAACGAACTGGCACGACCCGGGCTCGCGGAAGGCGCCACGCTGGTCTAGGCAGATGCCGTCCGACAATCGCATCCAGCGGACGCGGACAAGCCGCGTCACTGATGCACGACGTTGTCGCGGGCGCGAAGTGCCCACCCCGTTAGACCCAATCCACTCAAATGAGAAACAAACACATGACTGAAAGAACCGGTCGTTGTCTTTGCGGCGCAGTGAGTTTTAAGGTCGTAACGGAACCTCTAGCAACCCGCATTTGCTGGTGCCGCGACTGCCAACATCTCGCGGCGAATGGGTCGGTGAATCTGCTTGTACCCGCGGACGGACTCAGCTTTTCCGGGGTGCTTTCCGAGTACACGAAGACCGCCGACAGTGGCGATGAGGTCACTCGTCAATTTTGCCCGAAGTGTGGCACGCATCTGTTCGCCAAATCCTCCAACCGCCCAGATCTCCGCGTGGTCCGTGCGGGTAATCTGGATAACCCTTCCTCTATTCAACCGAGCACGAACATTTGGGTTGCGAGCGCGCCGGGTTGGGCTTGTCTGGACCCGGCGCTCGAGCGTGTGGAGCGGCAACCGATGCCGCCTAAATAACAGCACATAGGTTGGGTTACCGTGATTTCTGGCAACCCATCTACAAGCTGGCCTAAATGGGCGTTGCGCCTGACCGTGCTACGCACAGCAGGCGCACGAAGTCGTTAGCAGTGTAGAAGGTTCTACGCCGGAACGAGGGCGGTCTGGGCGGCCTTTTCCAAACTTCAAGGAAAAAGCTATTGCCGTTTCAGCCGCTCCAGCCGCTGCCATGCCTCCAGCACGCAGGCTACCGACCAAGCCTGAGCGGGCGCGCCGCGCGGGACGTGTGGCGCGGCACCGTCAAGAATTTCGCTGACCGTACCCAAGCCAGCGTCCAGCAGGTGATCGCGGACGGGCAGCAACCGAGCTTGAGCCGCCGCCGCATTGCCGTGGACGCGATATTCGGTCAGAGCGTAGTGGCCCAGCAGCCAGCCCCAGACCGGTCCCTGGTGATAACTGCCGTCGCGTTCCCAAACGCCACCCAGGTAATAAGGGCGGTAATCGGGATGGTCGGCCGCCAGGGAGCGGAGGCCGTAGGAGGTCAGCAACTCCCGTCCGCAAACTCGCGCCACGACCTGCTGGGTTTCCGCGTTCAACGGACTGTGCGACAGGCTGACGGCGAAGATTTGATTGGGGCGCGTGGTGGGATCGTCACCGGCGGGACCGTCCAGCACGTCGAATAGGCCTACACCGTTGGGACGGATGAAACGCTGGAAGCCTTGCCGAACCTTGGTGGCGAGTTCCGCGTAGGGCGCGGAGGGTTGTCCCAACCGCTCGGCAAAGTCGGCCATGATCATCAGAGCGTTGTACCAAAGCGCGTTGATCTCGACCGGCTTGCCGATGCGCGGCGTCATCACCCAATCGCCCACCTTAGCGTCCATCCAGGTAAGCTGCACGCCCGGCTCGCCGGCATGGATCAATCCGTCAGCCGCATCCATGCCAATTCGGTAACGGGTGCCCCGAACGTGCCAGTCGATCATGTCGGCTAGCACCGGGAACACTTCGGCCAGCGCCGGCCAATCGCCGCTGGCTTCCAGATAGGCCCGCCATGCCTCAAAGTACCACAGCCCGGCGTCCACCGTATTGTAGTCCGGCGTTTCGCCCGCGCCGGGGAAGACGTTGGGTAACATACCCTGATCGACGAACCGGGCGAAGGTGAGCAGGATACGTCGCGCGCTTTCAAGTCGGCCCGTCGCCAGCGTCAGACCCGGTAGGGCAATCATGGTGTCGCGGCCCCAGTCGCCAAACCAGGGATAGCCAGCGATCACCGATTCGCCGTCGGGCAAATCCGACAGCGGCCGGGCGAACAGGAAAGTGTCGGCGGCCAACACCAGTTGTTCAATCCAGTCGGGCAGCGAAATCCCCCCGGCCTCGCCACCCCCCTTTGGCAAAGGGGGGTTGGGGGGGACTTGAAGGGACTTCCGAGCGCGGTCGAGCAACGCGCGCTCGCGGTCGAAAAACCGTTGCAGCGCTGCGTCCAGGTCGGCGGAAGCGTCGTCGCGCAGGCTGGCGGTGATTCCCACCCAGTGGCCGGGACGCAGCGTCAGCAGCGCGTAACCGACGCACAGATGCGCGTCCAGATCCGGCAGGCCGCGTTCCCGTTCCAGCGGCAGATCAAAGTTTTCGATCCAGTCCCATGCGGTCTGAAACTGGCCGCCCGTCGCCTGAAAGCGCAAGGTGAAATGATCAGGGCAGATGACGCGCAATTGCTCCCCTACTTTCTCAACCTGCGGCGAGAAACCGCCGGGCGCCATGCTGACGTGATGATCGCGGGCATTGACCAGCAAGCGAACTTGCAGTGCGAAAATCCCCCCGGCTTCGCCACCCCCCTTTTGCAAAGGGGGGTTGGGGGGGATTTCCTCCAGCCGGTACGCGACATAAACCGTATTCGCGCCCGGCTCCAGCCAGATGCGCTGTTCGATCAATCGGTCGCCCAGGGCATAACGCCACACCGGCATCCGACCGTCCAGGTGAAAGGATTCAAGCTGGACATGCCCTTCGGGAGCCACCGCTCCCCCGCCCCAGCGATTGCTGAACAGCGGGATTTCCCGGTCGCCGTCGAGCAGGGTGGCGTCGGCTTTGGAAAACACCAGCCAGCGGCCGAGCGGTGGCTGAACCGGCGCGATCAGCAGCCCGTGATAGCGCCGGGTCAGCGTTCCCGCGATCGTACCAGCGGCATAAGCGCCCAGGCCGTTGCCCAGCCACCACTCGCGCCGCTCGGCCTGGCCGAAATCGCCGCAGATGGCCCGCCCAAAACGGATAAAGTCCGGCAGTTTGTCGCTCATGTTAGCGGCTCCCCTCGTTGCAACCGTTCCGCCACCCGCAGCGCCCAGGCGTAGATGGTCAGCGACGGGTTGACCCGGCTGGAGCGCGGCAGGACGCTGCCGTCCACCACGTACAGGTTATCCAGACCGTGCACCTTGCCGTCGGCGTCCACCACGGAAGTTTGGGGATCGTGACCGGCAACCAGCGTGCCACAGGCGTGCGCGGTGCCGGCCAGCGGAATCCCCTTGGCCGCCGCCGGCAGACCGATTTTCCACAGCGAGCGACTAAAGTCGCGCACCAACTGCTGATGTTCCTCCCGCGCCACTGGCAACCGTGTCGGGTCGTAGTCGAGCTGGGGATAGCGGGCGCCGTTGATCTGGGCGACGACGCGGTTAGCGGGATCGGAACCGTCCTCGGTCTGCAAGAAGAAACCGTAGGCGCGATGACCGAGCGCGCTGGCGAACCAACGCGGGACGAACCCCGGAATCAGGGTACTGAGCAGTTCACCATCGAAACCCAGGGGCTGAATACTGCTGTGCGGCAGCCGGTCGTTCAACAGCAACAGGGTCTTCCGCAGCAGATCGGTCTTGGGAGTGGCGGAAAAAGCCAGCACGGCGCTGAGCAGGTGGGATTTGTAGTTGCGCCCCACCGCATCCGCGCACGGCAGCCGCTCGGCCAAACCGCTGCGGCTCAGATAGCCTTGCAACAAACGCGGCGAATGCAACGCTCCCGCCGCCAGTAGCACCGTATCGGCCTCAAATTCGTCGCCACTCTCGGTGCGAACCCCGATCAACCGCTCGGGCCGCTCGGGGTCGAAGATGAAATCGCGCACCGCCTGCCCGGTCAGGATAGCGAGGTTGGGCCGGTGCTGGACGCGCTCCAACAAGGCATGTTGGCCGTCGGCCTTCAGGTTCTTGACCGAAGCGAAGGCATCGAAATGGGCGGCTTCTTCGCGATGTTCGACGATGTTTGGGTCCAAGGCTAGTGCCAGGGGCTGGGCACTCCAACCGGCGCCGTTGCGGGTCAGCTTGCCCACGATGGCTTGCAGATCCGGTTCCGGCTCAAAACGATGGACGCCTAGCAAGGTTTCGGCCTGCTCGTAGTAGGGCTCCAGTTCCCGATACGAAATCGGCCAGGGCAGGCATTGATGCACCGGCTCGGCTTCGAATTCGTGCGGCTCGAATCGGGCCAGGGCCGCCCCGTACCACTTGGTCTTGCCACCCAGATTGAAATATTCCTCCGGCTCGAAGGTTCGGCCGTTCCGGTCGAGCCACTGCTCCTTGCTCTTGAAAACCCCTTGCCGGATCACCTTGTCCACGTCCAGGGTGCTGCCGTCGCGCGGCAGTTCCCGCCCCTTTTCCAGCAGCAGCACCCGGCGACCCGCGGATGCCAGGGCGTAAGCCGCCGCCGATCCGCCCGCGCCGGAACCGACGATGAGGATGTCGTAATCGGTTGCGTTGATCATGGGGAGATTCCTTCATCCGCCCTGGTCGAAGCCCGGATACAGGGTCATGCCGCCATCCACATACAGGGTAGCGCCAGTGACGTAGTCGGACTCGTCCGAAGCCAGCCACACCGTGGCGCGGGCGATGTCTTCCGGCTCGCCGACCCGGCGGCAGGGAATCAGCTTCAACAGTTCCGCCTCGGCCTCGGGGGTCATCCAGGCGGCGGTGTTGATCGGGGTCTTGATCGCGCCGGGCGAAATGGCGTTGACCCGGATGCAGCGCGGCGCGAGTTCCTGGGCCATGGTTTTCATCAACAGGCTGACACCGCCCTTGGACGCGGCGTAGTTGGCGTGTCCGGCCCACGGAATCACATCGTGGACCGAGGACATGCAGATGATCTTGCCGGCGACGCGCGACAGTTCCGGTACGACGCCGCGCCGCAGGAATTCACGCACGGCGGCGCGGGAGCACAGGAATTGGCCGGTCAGATTGATGTCGAGAACCTTTTGCCAGTCGGCCAGGCTCATCTCGACCAGGGGCGCGTCTTTTTGCAGGCCGGCGTTGTTGACCAGGATATCGATGCTGCCCCAAGTCTCGATCATATGGGCAAACATGGCTTCGACTTCGTCTTCCCGGCCGACGTCGGCGCGAATCGCCATCGCCTGGCCGCCAGCCGCCCGGATGTGTTCGACCACGGCGTGCGCCCGGTCCGCGCCACCGGCGTAGTTGACGACGACTTTCGCGCCGGCCGCCGCCAGCGCCTTGGCGATGGCCGCGCCAATACCGGAACTGGCGCCGGTCACCAGGGCGCGCTGGTCTTTCAGAACGGGATCGCAAGCATGGGTTGTCGACATGGAGATTCTCCCTAAGGCAAGGATTTAAGGAATGATTCAAGAGGACAAGGCGGTCTTGACCGCCGGGGGACGCAACGGAAACAACCTGGTTTTATTTCGAGCGGCCAAGCTGAGCAAGGCGGGTGATAGATCCAGACTCACCACGCCTCCTATTCGCCATTTTCTTGAAGAAGCCGGGGTTGCTTCAGTGGGAGCGGAAACAGATGGCTGGCTCATGACATCACCTCATACCCAACGAAATGCAATGAATGATCGAGTCGCCGCCAAGTCATCCGTGCTGGAGAACTCGGCTGGCGATCTCGGCCTGCCGGTATTTAGCTGCGATCATTAAACCCGCGCGTAATGATCGAAAGCATCTTGGAGATGGAAGAGTTGACAACGGGATTGGAATCGACCGTGGTCACCTCGTATTCGGTCCGATCATTGAAACCGCCGACCGTCGCCAGCATGTTGGGTTGCCGAACACTCTGTACACTCGGGGTATTGGCGCTGGAATGAGCATTGCTGATGGCGTTCACATAAGAACCGCTGCGATTGAAAGGCTCCGCCAGCGCGGTCGTGCTCAGGGTCAGGCCGGAAGCCAGGATCAACAGGGTGGTTGCGATGGTCTTGTTCATGGGGTAACTCCTCATTGGCTGGTTTAGGGATGACATCGTTTGTCGATCCTTATTTAGCAATGTCCATGCCACCACTGAAAAATAAAAATATGATATTAAGTATCAATAAGTTAAATTGTTGCCCTTCCATCGGGGACAATTAGAAGAGCAATCGATCCCACGATATATCGCAAGGCCGTTGAATAACGCGGCGGGTTGTCGTCATGATTCAAAGAGGATTGCCACCTATGACTTGGTGACGACCTTGCTGACGGTATTCCAACGCTGGAGCGTCACTGCCATTAAGTTAAGCGACTCTTTCGATAACAATGTTTTTTCTGTCGATGCTGGAAATCCAGTAAGGCTCTGTCGGAGGTTTTCCGACGAGGTGGACGGCGCTGCGGATGCGCGCAAGTCGGATGGGTCAGAAAAAACGCGGTCAACCGCTCGATCAGCGGTTGGGTGTCCAGGTTATTCCACAACAGGTCCAGGGCGTGGTACTTGATAGCGCTGAAGGAGACCGCGCGGTTCGTCGGCAAGCAGGCGACGGGTGGTTTCTAGCGTGTATGTAGCCCGGTTCATCGGTGACTCCCAAGGTATGTGGAGTCACCGATATGGGGGCGACTGGGCTTGACTTAATGGCAATGACGCGGGAGCGTGGGAACGAAAATCTACCAAAACCGCCGCGTTCGCCTACTAGATCACCTTAAAAGCAAGGGCTGGAGTAAGTATCTATGGAGTTTGGCCACCGACGATCAGCTTCACTTTCCGGGCGGTTCCAGCGGTGTCGTATTCGATCTTGACCGTGACCGGTTCACCCGCGGCTTGCGCTGCTTGCAATACCCTCAGTCCCTGGTTGCGATCACTTTTCGCCTTACTCTTATCGTTGTCCTTGACTTTGACATCGTCGGTGGCGATTTCGACCGTGGTGCCGTCGGCGAGAACGATGACGACGCGTTCGCCCGTCTGCTCGATCCGCGCAAGGGCGCCGGTCTTCTCATTCTGATGCTTATGCTCCTCCCCTTGAGCGGCGGAGGCCGAGTCGACGCCACCCCCGGTTATCGCCAGCGCCAGCGCCGGCAGGAGCAGCAGCAGATTCACCCGTCGGCGGCGCGGCAGCACCCAGGCCATCGCGGCGGCGAGCAACCCGCCCAACAGCATCTTGGCGTAATCGCCGAGGGTGGGAATGCCTCTTTCTCCAGGACCGCCCGCCGCGGCTGCGGTGACCGTCACGGTCACCGTGATGGTGTCCACGCCACCATTGCCGTCGCTGACTTGCACGACGAAGCTGTCGGGGCCGACGAAGTTGGGGTTCGGCGTATAGGTGATGACCTGGGCGGCGCCGGTCGGAGTCACGCTGACCGTCGCCGTGCCGTTGCCGGCCGGAGTCAGGATCGACCAGGTCAGGGTATCGCCGGGGTTGGGATCGGTGGCGTTCAGGTTGACCGTGCCCGGCGTATTTGCGGGCGTTGTGAGGGCTGCGTTCGTGCCCTGGGTGATAGTGGGATCGTCATCGACGATGGTCAATACCGCCGAACCGGGGGTGCCGAGCGCCGCGCCGCCTTGCGGATTGGAGAGGGTGAGATTGACGGTTTCGTTGGGCTCGGCGCTGGGGTCGTTGACGATGGTCACCGAGAAGGTCTTGTTCGCCGTATCCTGATTCGCCCAGTTGAGCGTGCCGACGGCGCTGGCGTAATCCGCCGGTTGCGTGGCAGTGCCGTCGCTGGTGGCATAATCCACCGATACCCCACCGTCCGAGCCGCCGGTGCGGGTCGCCGTGATCGTGGCGGTGACGCCATTTTCATTGACGCTGTAGGTCGGCGCGCTGAATTGAATCGTGCCGGGGTTGATCTCCACCGCGCCCATGTCGATTCGGCCATTGACCACTCGCGGCAAACCGCGCTGGTCGGTGGATGGCGGCGGTGCGAAAGCCGGATCGCCCGCGTTGACCGCCGGGCTTGCCCCCGCCGGCAGGTGGGTCTGGGTGGGGCCGCCGTTGTTGGCGAGCGCGCCAAGTTGCGGGTCTTGACCGAAAATATTGCCGCCATTGTCGTTGATGGTCGCCGTGCCCGGACTTTCGACCAACGTGAAGGTCAGGTCAAAAGAGCCACCGCTGCCGTTGCCCAGGTCGTTGTTGGCGCCGGCTGTGTTGTCTCCCACCAGCGAGTTCAGGAGCGGGAGCTGGCCATCCTCGATGAACAGGCCGCCTCCCGTGCCGGTCGCCGAATTACCGGCAATCGTGGTATGGCGGATCTCGAAATTGTAAAGATTGTAGAGAACGATGCCGCCACCGCTACCCGCAGTCGCCTGATTACCGGAAATGGTGCTGTTTTCGATGGTGCCCCCATGGTCCGGCGAGTATAGATAAACCCCGCCGCCCGTTGCGGCGTTGTTGCCGGAAATCGTCGTGCCGCGGATGGTAAAAGCACCACTGTCGGGGCTATAGAGATAAATACCGCCTCCACGGCCACCGGCGCTGTTGCCGGAGATGGTGGAGTTTTCGATGGTGACGGGATCATCCGGATCGTAAAAATAAACGCCGCCGCCGTTACCTGTCGCCTGGTTGCCGGAGATCACCGTATTTTGAATGAGCAGAGGACCACCGGTATCCTCAACGTAAATACCGCCGCCGTCGTCACCGGAGGTATTGCCGGAAATCGTCGAGTTGCGGATGGTAAGGTTCATGCTAAAGCCGTCCGCCCACAGCCCGCCGCCGTCGCCGGACGCGGTATTGCCGGTGATCGTCACGTTATCCAGCGTGAGATTCTCGTCAAAGTCCACGATGCCAGCGCCGATGTTGGCGTTGCCACCCGTGATCGTCAGGCCGGAGATCGTCACGTCCAAGGTCGCCGATCCGTTGTAGAGGTAGAACACCCGCGAGGCGTTGTTGCCGCTGACGGTGATCATCGCCGCGCCCGGTCCCTGGATGTCGACCGAATCGGTGATCGCGAGTTGACCGGTGGTCAGGGTGATGGTGCCGGTCAGGCCCGCCTGGAACGTGATGGTGTCCGCGCCTGCGGCGCCGTTGGCGTCCAGGATGGCTTGGCGCAAGCTGCCCAAGCCAGCGTCGGCGAGGTTCGTGACGGTGAAGGTGGCGGCCTGCGCGTGCCCACCCGCGAACGCGGCGCCGAGAGCCAGGACGACGCCCGACGACGGGCCGATTTTTTGCTCGGCTTTGCGCTGGCCGCGTGTCAGCGCCCGCCGTTGTTGGCGGGAAAGAGGAAGATCATTATCTATAAGGATACAGTCAGTTGTTTTAACAATATCATTCATTGCGACTTATCCTCATCGAAGCGTTTGTCGGAGCATCTTGATCTTGAGATTAACACAGTAAACTAATCAAGAATGGTAGATAATATGTTCTGTAAAAACAACAAGTCTACAAAAAATAGGCCAAGTATTCAGGTATTTTTGTATGAAATTAGATACTGAATTCATCAAGTTGCCACTCCACTTTGAAGTTGAGCGGCTGAACGCGGAAGTCATGCGATTCCACGAAACGGAGTGGCGGGCTCATCCGCAGGGGCATCCGGGCAATTCGGCCCTGCCCTTGATCGCCGCCCATGGCGACCCCGCCAACGACGCCACCAAGGGACCGATGCGGCCCACCGCCCATCTTGATCGGTGCCCCTATTTGCGTCAGGTGCTTGCCACTTTCGATACGGTACTGGGTCGTACCCGACTGATGCGCCTTGACGGCAACGCGGAGGCGGTTTCGCACACCGACACCAATTACTATTGGATGCAACGGGTGCGTATCCATGTGCCGATCCTCACCGATCCCGCCGTGCAATTCGTGTGCGGCGGACGCTCGCTGCACATGGCAGCCGGCGAGGCATGGATTTTCGATACATGGAAACGACATAACGTCCTCAATCCCAACCCGACCCAGCGCATCCATCTGGTCGCCGACACGGTCGGTTCGGCTTCGTTCTGGAATTTGGTCGCGCGGGGAGAGCGGCCCTTCGATCCATCGGGGCGTGTCGTGGACCCACCTCGGTTCGTGGCGTTCCAACCTGACGCGGAGGTTCGCTTGCCGACGGAAACGGTGAACCAGCCGGTCGTCATGTCGCCGTGGGAGCAGGAAAGCCTGCTGGCTCCTTTATTGGCCGAATTGGCCGTCTCCGAATCGGCCCAGGCTGGCTTGGTCGCCGAATTGCGGGGCGAGTTGGTCCATTTCCAGCAGGGATGGCGTTCCCTGTGGGCGCGCTTCGGCGAATCGGCGGATGGTTGGGACGCCTTCCGCCAAGCGCTCCAGCAATTCGACCGGCGACTCGCACGCTTCGAACAACGCCTGCGGCTGCCCAACGGCAGCGAAACGGTCGAGATCGTCCGCCAAATGGTGGTGCGCCCGGCGCTCAATCCCGACTTGGCGTCCCAGGCGGCGGGATCGGCGCCGACGCCGGCCAGCAATCCGCCGCCTCGGCATCCAACACCCGAACATTCTCCCGTCCGACCTGGCGGCGTGGGCGCACGGCGAATCGAGCGGCCCATCGTCATCGTCGCCCCGCCGCGTTCGGGCACCAGCCTGCTGTTCGAGACCTTGGCGCAATCCCCCAGCGTGTGGACGATTGGGGGCGAAAGCCACGCCGTGATCGAGAACATCCCACGCCTCCATCCCGCCCACGGCGGCTTTGCGTCGAACCGGCTGGATGCCGCCGACGCCGAACCGTCGATCGTCGCCCGACTCGAAGCCGCTTTCCTGGAGCGTCTGCGCGACCGTGACGGGCAGCCACCCGCCCCTGGTTCAATCGGCCTGCGCTTGCTGGAAAAGACGCCGAAGAACGCGTTGCGCGTCCCTTTCCTGGCCACCGCGTTCCCCGACGCCGTTTTCATTTATTTGTATCGCGATCCGCGCGAGACCATTTCCAGTATCCTGGATGCTTGGCGTTCCCGACGCTTCGTCACCTATCCCCAACTACCAGACTGGGACGGATCGCCGTGGTCGCTCCTGCTGGTTCCCGGCTGGCGCGATCTCGCGCGCCGATCCCTGGCCGAAATCGCCGCCATGCAATGGGTCACGACGGCCCGTGTCTTGCTCGATGATCTTGAAGTGTTGCCCGCCGAACGTTGGTGCGTGGCGAGTTACGACCGTCTGCTCGCTGAACCGCAAGCTGAAATCGAGCGGCTGTGCGCGTTCACCGGCATCGTCTGGGATCGCCAGCTCACCGCTCCGCTGCCGCAAGCACGCCACACCCTGACCTCGCCCGCGCCGGAAAAATGGCGGCGTAACGCGGAGGAGTTGAAACCGGTCATGCCCTTGATCGGCGAGGTCGCGGAGCGCGCCCGCGAGGTTTTCGCCCGACCGCCGGCGAAAAAGCCGGCGCCGCGCCGTTCGCCGGCGGAGGCGCCGCTCGCGCCCGTCGCTCCAGCGGCCGATCTCCACGCCTTCCACAGCGTGTATACGGCCAACTTCCCGCAATTGCTCGGCCGACTCGGCATCTCGCTGCTGATTTCGACATACCAGAGCGGCCGGATCATTGCCGTGCGCGCCGACGGTGATCAGCTCAACACGCACCTGCGCTTTTTCCCCAGCCCGATGGGTATCGCCATCGGCCCTCACGCGCTGGCCATCGGTGTCCAAAGGTCCATATGGGACTACCGCAACCAACCGGCGGTGGCGCATAAGCTCGACCCCCCTGGCAAGCACGATGCGTGCTTCCTGCCGCGTTCCTGCCACGTGACCGGCGACATCCGCGTTCACGAACTCGCGTTCGCGGGCGAGGAGCTTTGGATCGTCAACACCCGCTTTTCCTGCCTGGCGACGCTGGACAATGCGCACAGCTTCGTGCCGCGCTGGCGCCCGCCGTTCGTCAGCCAACTCGCCGCCGAGGATCGTTGTCATTTGAATGGCTTGGCGATGGTCGATGGCCGCGTCCGTTTCGTCACCGCCCTGGGCGAGACCGACACGCCGCAAGGCTGGCGGGAGAACAAGGCGGCTGGCGGTGTGGTGATGGACGTGGATTCTGGTGAGATTTTGCTAAGGAACTTGTCGATGCCTCATTCGCCGCGCTGGTACGGTGGACGGTTCTGGCTGCTCGAATCCGGTAAGGGAGCGCTGGTGGTGGCCGATCTCGCCGCTGGCCGCGTCGAGACCGTCGCGGAATTGCCTGGTTTTACCCGTGGCTTGGGGTTCGTGGGTCCTTACGCCTTTGTGGGCTTGTCGCAGGTCAGGGAGAGTCTCTTCGGCGGCATCCCGCTCACTGAGCGGCTCAAGGAACGCACGTGCGGAGTTTGGGTGGTTGACCTTCGCAATGGCCGTACCGTGGCCTTTTTGCGTTTCGAGGGCGCGGTCCAGGAAATCTTCGATGTTCAAGTGCTCCACGGCGTCCGTTTCCCCGAAATCGCCGAACCGGAGGCCGACCTCGTCAGCGGTTCATTCGCCTTACCGGCCGCCGCGCTTGCGGAATCGGGCCACGCCGGGGCGCGAACCATGGAGAAGTAGCCGGTCCGCCCATTCCCCGCCATCCCTGGCGGAGGCGAGCCATTGCTTCAACAGGCCATCCATTGATCGCTAGCCACCCGGCGTGAGCGTCCCCGGACCAGGAACCCCGCCAACAGCAGCGCCATCAGAGCCAGGCCAAGCAGCGTCGCCGGTTCCGGGGCGCCACCGCCGGTGAAAACCGCGCCGGTCGTGATCGGGACGGCGGGTTCGCCGTAGGCCCGTTCGGTCGTGCCCTTGACCTGAGCCACCGGCACCGGCAGCGTGGGTGTGGATTCGGGATGGGCGTTGTAAATCTTCTCCGACACCGCGACGAACGCGGTCCACGGCGTCACCAGGGCGAAGTTCAACCCCAGTTCGGTGATCCGCTGCTTGAGGGCGTCCACGTTGACGGATTCGTTGCCTAGCCGGTGCGCGCCGGTCGTCATTTGGTAATGCAGGTCGCCGATCAGGGAACGTGCCCAGATGATCGGCACCGCCTCGCCCTCGGTGCTGGTTTCCGGCAATTCGATTTGCAGAGGCAAGATCGCCGGGCGGCCTTGCACTAGGCCGCGTACCTTGATTTCGTACCGGCCGGGTTGCTGGTAACGGCCCTGAATCCGCAACGATTGGCCGGCGAACAGATCGGGCAGCCGGTCGGGGCTTTGCTCGCTGACCTCCAGCCCGCCCCAGTCGATCTGAATGTCGGTCAATACCGGCGATTGCAGGCGGTCGGCTAGTTCCCCAGCCACTTTTTCCAGATTCTCGGTCGGGTCCATATAGCGGGTGAAGCCGCGTCCGACCCGGCCCATTTCGCTCAACAGGTAGCGGTTGACGCCGGTGCCGACCCCGAAGGCGTACAACCGCGCGTCGTTCAGATTGGCCTTGAGCAGCGCCAGAATTTCCGCTTCGTTGCCGATATAGCCGTCCGTCAGGAAGGTAACGATGCGAATGGCGCCCGTCGGAACCGGCGGCGCCAGGGCCTGGCGAATGCCGGTGCTCATTTCGGTGCCGCCCTCGCCACGCAACGAGTCGGTGTAGCGCAGACCCGCTTGAATATTTTGCGGCGTCGCCGGCAACGGCTGGGCGGAAAATTCGTTGGCGGAATCGCTGAAGCGGATGATGCGAAAGCTGTCGGTGGGCCGCAGCCGCCGCAGCGCCGCCCGCATGAAGGCTTTGCTGGCGTCGATGGGCAGGCCGTCCATCGAGCCGGAGCAGTCCAGCACGAACACCATTTCGCGGGGGGTGATGTCCGTCGCCGCCGGGACCTGGGGCGGTTCAAGCAGCAGGCTGAAGAAACCGCCGCGCTGATCGCGATAGGCCAGCAAGCCGGCCTGGGTCCGCGTTCCCGCCAGGGTGTAGCGCAGCACGAAATCGCGGTTGTCCAAGGTCCGGCCGTTCGCCAGTCGCACCTCGGCGCGGTCCTGGGCCGGCGTTTCCTTGGTGATCGGATGGGTGCGGCTTTCGATGTTCGCAATCGCCATGCCGGCGTTGAGGTGGACGGTCAGGCCCACTCGCTCCGGGTCGATCTGGTCGGGGACGTTCAGTTCGAACACTGGCGGGTAGGCGGGCAGTTGTTCGACTTCCCACTGGCCGTAAGCGGTTTGGCTGTTCTTGGCCGTCGCCCCGCCGGAAGTGCCCATTTGCGCGTTCCAGTGCTGAACGCCGCCTTTGGGCGCGGGTTGACCCGGCGCGACCCCCGCGCCCTGCGGCTGATAGCGCGGCCCCACCACCAGCGGAACGACCAGTTCGTAGGCGCCGTCCACGCGCGGCACGGTCTGGGCGTAGGTCAGCGTCACCTTGATTGGCAAGCCGGGCATCAGGTTGGCGATGTCCTGGGTGAACATGTTGGGGCGATGCTGGCTCAGCAGCGCGGCGGCGCGGCCCTCGCCCTTGGCTTTCTCGAAGGTGGCGCGGGCTTCCTCGATCCGTTGAA
>JARSSP010000034.1 GCA_029624675.1 Candidatus Contendibacter sp. | reverse complement strand
GGGGTAGATCAAGCAGTCGTGTCACCAGCCGCCATTTCGATCACGGCAATGGCACCCTGGCGTTCACGTCCAAATTGTTCCGGTTTGGATGAGGCCGCCTGACGTCTAGGATGGCGCGTGACATACGAGCGCTGTGACTCCTGCAGGGGAGACTCAACAGCCGGACCGGACGGCGAGCATCGGCCCATCTCACGTATTTGTCATGTCAGCTTTGACACTGCACACGCGACGGCAGCCGACCCAAAGCTGTCATTGTTTCCCGGTTAGATTGCTATAAATTTTGTGGGCAATTTCTACCCGTTCAGCATTGGGGTAGTTTTTATTGGCCAGCAACACAACCCCGAAGCGCTTTTCAGGCACAAACGCAACATAAGCACCGAAGCCGTTGGTAGCACCAGTCTTGTTAACCCACACATTGCTGTTAGGTGTGGCTGCAGGAACCTTAGCGCTTACTGGGGTTGGATTCAGGATAAGTTTGGGAGCATTGCCTTCTTGCAGCATAGGCAAGTCAACAGGCATTGCATACTCCTCCCAGATGAGGTCTTGAGTCATCTGGCCTACGCTGAAATAGCTCTTGCGGGTATTGTTTAAAGCCGATTGCAGCATGCTATCCAAGGGCAACATGCCCATGTTGGCCTTCACAAAGGTGATCAGGTCAGTAGCCGTGGTTTTGATGCCGTAGGCTTCACTGTCCAACATGCCTGGATTGACACGCACAGGCTTCTTATCGTTGTTGTAGCCCCAAGCGTAGCTGGACATCTTCTGTGCAGGGATGCTCAGATAAGTGCTAGTCAAACCGAGGGGCTGGAAAATGGTTTGAGTCATGGCGGTGCTGAAATCTTGCCCCAAACTTTTCGCCGTTATCCACCCTAAAGCACCGATGCTTGGGTTTGCATAAGTACGCATCGTGCCGGTTTTGTACGCAGGCTTCCAGGTGCGGAGGTATTCCAGAAGCTGCTCCCGAGTTTGGACTTCATCAGGCACCTGCAGAGGAATGCCGCCAACGGTGTGCGTTCCAAGATGGAAAAGCTGCAAGTTACCGAAGTCCGTACCAG
Source organism: Candidatus Contendibacter sp. (assembly GCA_029624675.1). GTDB lineage: Bacteria > Pseudomonadota > Gammaproteobacteria > Competibacterales > Competibacteraceae > Contendibacter. Next base: position 15,229 of record JARSSP010000034.1, on the reverse strand, counting down.
ACAACTCAGGCAAATACTTTGCTGCTGTATCGGTCAGTTTCAGCTTCCCAGTGGCTTCTGCGTGCGTCGCCAGTGTGGCTGTGAAGGTCTTACTGATAGAGCCAATCTCAAAAATCGTCTCGTCAGTTACCGGTGTTTGTTTCTCAACATCTGACACGCCATAGTTTAAGACATAAGTCTTGTCCCCCAATACCAATGCCACAGCCATACCAGGAATCTGGTTCTTTTCCATGGCAGGCAGCACGGCTGCAGAGATGGCTTTCATTGCTTCAGCACTGGAAATTTCAGCAGCATTGACAGCCGAGCCAAGACCAAAGACAGCGGCTGTCAGAAGGACAGTAAACAGACGGTTTTTCAATTTTTACCTTACGGGTGAAGGAGGAAAGCCAACGCTGGCACTTGCGATGCAATTGAGTGCTGTAGCGCTACGAGCTGGGGATTCTAAAAAATTTGATAGCAAATTGGCTCGGCATCGCGGAGCGATGAGTGACTGCTTCTGGCCGCCTGCCGCCGACCGCGGTCTGGCTCGAAAGCAGTCTGTCAACGCGCCGTTTCATTGTTGCCATGATCATCTCTTAATCGCGCACAGGCGGCCACAGGCGGGCCGTATGAACCAGCGTCAGTATCCACACCGTTTCGCCGTCGATCTGGTACACCAGGCGATAGCTTTCGTGCGGGATCAACTCGCGGGTCCCGGGAATCTTTCCCGGCTTGCCCAGCATGGGGTGCTGGATCAACCGGGCGGCCGCGTCGCTGAAAATCTCATCCATCCGGGCCGCCGCGCGCGGATTGTCGGCTGCGATGTAGTCCCACACATCGGCACGGTCTTGCTGCGCTTCGGGCGTCCAAACAACTCTCACGACTGGCTCGCCACACTGGCACGCCGTGCGGAGAATTCGGCCTCAACTTCATCGTTCGATCGCCCCAATCCAGCGCGCATTGAAGCCCGGCCGGCCTCGACCTTGCGGCGCAGGAACTCGTCGTACTCGCGCGACTTGCGCTGGCTCTGAATGAACTCGCGCATCAACTCGCGCAGCACTTGCGACGCCGGGCGATGGGCCGCCTCGGCTTCGGCCATGAACTCGGCGCGCAACTCGGGATCCAGCTTCATCGTGAAAACAGCTTGTTTTGACATGATCGGGGCCTCCTGCCACTTGATACTAACAAAGTATATACGCCGTCATTACTAAGCGCTATTCATAGAACGCTGCAAGGCGGGCGTGCGCTATGCCAAGGCCTGTCGGAAAACATTTGTTTGTCGACAGATCTTCAACAGCCCTCTGCACCAAGCTCCGAGTGGCCGCAAAATTGTGCGGAAAACTCTGTCGCCAGACGCTACCATGCGGAAACCTCTTCTTGATGGTTTTCCGCTTATGCTGGTAGGTTACATGCGTGTGTCGTCGGATTCCGACCGGCAGAGCACGGATTTGCAGCGCGATGCGCTGCTCGCCGCGGGCGTCGATGCGCGGCATCTGTTCGAGGATCATGCTTCCGGCGCGAAGGATGACCGTGCGGGCCTGGCGCGGGCGCTCGAATTCGTTCGCCCCGGCGACGTGTTGGTCGTGTGGAAGCTCGACCGGCTCGGCCGTTCACTGTCGCATCTGCTCGCCCTGGTGACCTCACTCAAGGACAAGCGGGTGGCGTTCCGCTCACTGACGGAGAACCTGGACACCACCACGCCATCGGGCGAGTTTCTGTTCCAGGTGTTCGGCGCGCTCGCTCAGTACGAGCGCGCCTTGATCCAGGAGCGTGTCGTTGCCGGCCTGGCTGCTGCCCGCAAACGTGGCCGGATCGGCGGCCGGCCGCAGGCAATCACCGGCGAGAAGCTGGATGCCATTATCGCCGCGCTCGAAGGTGGCATGTCCAAGGCGGCCGTGTGCCGCAACTTCGGCGTGAAGCGGACCACCTTGATCGAAACTCTGACGCGGGCCGGCTGGCCCGCGTCAGTGCCCCCAGGAGCGTAGCGGTATGGCGGACGGCGGCGGCAGTACGGAAGATCAGTGGGTATTGGCGCCAGCCGAACGCGAACTGGTGATGACCAAAAACCGGGCGAACCGGTTGGGCTTTGCCATCCTGCTGACCTTCTTCCGCGATCGCGGCCGTTTCCCGCGCGACGAAACCGAAGTCGAGGTACAGGGCATAGCCGCGCTCGCCAAACAACTTGACGCACCCGCGCCCCTCGACGGCGAAGCCTTCCTCACGGGCCGCACTGCCGAGCGGCTGCGCGGCGAAATCCGTGTGCGTTTCGGCTTCCGCGAAGCGACGGTGGCCGATGCCGAGATGCTGACGGAGTGGCTGCGTGATCATGTTGCCGGAGAAGTTGGCGGTGACATTGAGCCGATGATCGAGCGGCTGGAAGCGCGCTGCCGCGAACTCGCCATCGAGCCGCCAACGCCCGAGCGGATGGAGCGGCTTGCGCGCAGCGCGTTGCGTGCCCACGAAGACCGTTTCCACAAAAGCGTCTTTGAACGCTTGCCGCCCCCGACCCGCGAGCGTCTGGATGCCTTGCTGCGCCCAGAGAAGACCGACAGCGAGGAAAGCGCTACTGATGCTCAAGGGGAAGCCGCCGGCAGCGCCCCGGCCGTTCTGCTGAAGCTGCGCGGCAGTCCTGGCCGTCCCGGCCTTGCCAGCATGCGGGACGAACTGGAGAAGCTGGAACTGATCCGTGGCATCGAGCTGCCCGCCGATCTCTTCGATCAAGCGTCATCGCGCGACCTGGAACGCTGCCGGCAGCGCGTATCGGTCGAGGTTCCCCGCGACCTGCGCCGACATCCCGATGGAGCGCGCCTCACCTGGCTGGCCGCATTCGTCTACCTGCGCGCCCGCAGCCTGACCGACGACCTGGTGGACTTGCTGATCGAGACCATCCACCAGATCGGCGCGCGTGCCGAACGCAAGGTCGAACGCGAACTGCTGGAGGACCTCAAGCGCGTGTCCGGAAAGCAGAACCTGCTGTTCAATCTGGCCGACGCCACCTTGGCCCAGCCGGACGGCGTGGTGCGCGACGTGGTGTTTCCAGTGGTCGGCGAGCAGACGCTGCGCGATCTGGTCAAGGAGTGGAAGGCCACCGGCCCAACCTACCGCATCACCCTGCGCACTGTGATCCGCAATTCCTACCAGGGCCACTACCGGCGCATGGTACCGACCTTGCTGGCCGCGCTGGAATTCCGCTCCAACAACGACCGCCACCGCCCGGTGATGGACGCGCTCGACCTGGTGAAGCGCTTTGCCGACACCAAGGTGCATACCTTCCCGGCCGACATGGAGGTGCCGCTCGATGGCGTGGTACGTGGCCTGTGGCGAGAAGCCGTCATGGAGAGGGACGCCGCCGGCCGGGATCGGGTCAACCGCGTCACCTATGAAATCGCCGTGCTGGAAGCCCTGCGCGAGCGGCTGCGCTGCAAGGAAATCTGGGTGGTCGGCGCGAACCGCTACCGCAACCCCGACGACGATCTGCCGGCTGACTTCGAGCAAAACCGCGAGGACTACTACCGGGCGCTGAACCTGCCTCTCGATGTGGAGCGCTTCATCGCCGACTTGCAGGCCGAAATGCGCGCGGCGCTGTCCACCTTCGACGCTGGCTTGAAGAAGAACCCATCCGTCCGGCTGAGCAGCAAGGGCGGTGGCTGGATCACGCTGACGCCGCTCGATGCGCAACCCGATCCCCCCAATCTGACCGCGCTAAAGGCCGAACTCAATGTCCTCTGGCCGATGACCAGCCTGCTCGATATGGTCAAGGAAGCCGATCTGCGGTTGAGCTTTACCGATGCCCTGAAAAGCCCGACCTCCTACGAGTCGATGGATCGCTCGGTGTTGCAGCCGCGCCTGCTCCTGTGTCTGCACGGCCTGGGCACCAATGCTGGCTTGCAGCGCATGGCCGGGCTGGATTCCGGCACCACGGCCCGCGACCTGGCCTATGTGCGCCGCCGTTACATCAGCGTGGACGCGATGCGCCGCGCGATTGCCATCGTCGCAGACGGCACGCTGCAAGCCCGCAACCCGGCGATCTGGGGTAGCGGCACCACCGCTTGCGCGTCGGACTCGAAACACTTCGGCGCGTGGGATCAGAACCTCACCACGCAATGGCACGTCCGCTACGGCGGGCGCGGCGTGATGATCTACTGGCATGTCGAGCGCAGCTCGCTGTGCATCCATTCGCAGCTCAAGTCGCCGTCGTCGTCGGAGGTGGCGTCGATGATCGAGGGCGTGATCCACCATTGCACCGAGATGGAGGTGGATCGGCAGTATGTCGATTCGCACGGCCAGAGCACGGTGGCGTTCGCCTTCTGCCGCCTGCTGGGCTTCCAGTTGCTGCCACGGCTGAAGGCCATCCACTCACAGAAGCTGTACCGGCCAGAGACCGGCAAGGCCGACGCCTACGCGAACCTGCAACAGATTCTGACCAAGCCCATCGACTGGGACTCGGTGCGGCAACAGTACGACCAGATGGTCAAGTACGCCACCGCGCTGCGCCTGGGGATAGGGGAAACCGAAGCCATCCTGCGCCGCTTCACCAAGAAGAACGTGCAGCACCCGACCTACAAGGCATTCGCTGAGCTGGGCAAGGCGATCAAGACTATCTTCCTGTGCCGCTACCTGCACGACGAGGCGTTGCGCCGGGAAATCAACGAAGGGCTGAACGTAGTCGAGCAGTGGAACGGCGCGACCGACTTCGTGTTCTTCGCCCGCCGGGGCGAGATGGCGAGCAACCGCCGCGAGGATCACGAGGTCAGCATGCTCGCGCTGCACCTGATCCAGAACTGTATGGTCTACATCAACACGCTGATGATCCAGAAGGTGCTGGCACAGCCGCATTGGCAGGGCAGGTTCACACCACGCGACTATGCCGCCCTGACGCCGCTGATCTGGGAACACGTCAACCCGTATGGTCGGTTCGATCTCGATATGAACACCCGGCTCGACCTGCCGTGATCGAGATGGCGGCTGGTGACACGACTGCTTGGTCTACCCCTTTTTGTTGCCGGTGATGTGAGGCGTTAGACTGGCGCTCCGCGCGGGGATAAAATGAAGATAGGATATATACAATTTGATGTAAAATATAAAGATATTAATGCAAATGCTAATACTCTTATAAGTTATATTAATAAGTATAAAGCAGATTTATTTGTGGCACCTGAATTATGTTTAACCGGGTACTTATTTAGAAATGAAGATGAATTAAAACAATTGCTTATAAATAATGATGCATATATTAGTAGAATATCTGATGTATGTATAAAAACAAAAAGTAGTATTGTTTTTGGTCATGCAATAGTAGAGGACAATAAGGTATATAATTCTGCTTTATTAATCGATTCCACTGGAGATATAAAAAGGTATCGGAAGATACATTTATCAAAAATTGAAAAACGCTTATTTACTGAAGGAAATGAAATACCAATATTTACGGTAAAGAATGTTAAAATAGGAATTAATATTTGTTATGATCTATGGATACCCGAGATATCAAGAATACTATTCCTTAAAAAAGTTCAAGTAATATGTTGTCCATGTAGTTTTGGCGGTCCATGGACTTATGATATTGCAAGAACACGAGCAATGGAAAATAAGACATATTATGTTATTGCAAACAGAATTGGTTCAGAAAATATTGACGGTATTGATGCGCATTTTAGGGGAGAAAGTAAAGTATATGATTATCAGGGTGATATAATATCACAGTTAAAAAGGAAAACAGGAATTAAGATAATAGAGATTAATGAAAATAAAACTATTACCAAAGAAACGCTAATGAGTGATGATATTTTATATGAAGCACAAAAATACTGTATTAATCAACAAAAAGAAGTCTAACAACTGCTTCAACCTGACTCGGCTATTGTCACAGTTTGTGCTAGTCGTCGCTACGCTCCTCGGCACAAACTGCGCCAATGTACGCCTCGCAGGTTAAGCAAATGTTGTCGCGGACGCTTCGCGCCCGCGACAACGGGCGGCGGATAAGCATCCGCCCCGTTAGGCACTCGATCAAGAGGACTCAACAATGATTTTATCAACAGTAACCCAAGAGAAATTGAACGCCTGGATCGCTCCGGATACCTGGCATACAAAGCATGACTCCGACATGAACCGCTGGTATGAGTTCGTCGATCAATACCAGAAAGATCACGGTTTCTCAATCGATGAACATGCGCTGAAAGATCATATTGCAAACACAGCTAATTGCGCCACTAATGAGGAACTGATAAAAACGGTCTCTCAGAGAATCTCGCTTGCTTACAATATTCTTGATTTCCTGAAACATACCGGTAGGTAGATCGGGATTATTCAAAAAGAAAACTCTTTACCATGAACTCTGAGGAAACATGAACGATAAATTAAAAATTGTGGTCGTTGCTGCCATTGCATTAATCGCAGGGGTATATCTCTATGTTTACTTTTCACCCTATCAGACTTGTATCAGGGGGGTAAAAAGTTCCGGCCGAAGCGACCATCAAGCAAATTTGATATGCGCCGAAAAATTTGGAGGAAGGCAATAGGCGAAAGGCGTATAATTCGTTTCTTTGTTGCTTATATGAATGAAATTGCCTAAACGAGCGCCTCCAGCCGACCGCGCAAACACCGCGCGGCGGCTGAGGCAAACGTTAGAGTTCATGACGCCAGCGCAGAAACGATCACGGCGCGGAAGTGCCAGCCGGCGAATGCCAGCGCCGCCGCCAGCGCGGCCAGCAGTATCCACGCTCGGACCTTGCCGACCGGTGCGGGCCTGGGCGATGGCGGGTTGGCTGCTGGCGCCGGCAACAGGCGTTGAACATCATCCAACTGGCGCCGAAACCACAGTTCCCGGTCATGGGCATCGTTTAGTTGCGTCTTGAGTAAGTCGATTTGAACCTGTAGCGCTGCTACGGTTTTGGCTGTATCAAGTTGACTCACGTCTTCTGTATCGACATGAATTTGGTTGGCACCACCTGGATTTATTCCTGCATCGCGAACTGGGTCGTTGCCTGCATCGATGCAGGGCTCACCGAATGCACGAACCATCTCGGATGTATCGATTCCCTTGCTGCCGTTTGGCTGGATCGCCGCTGAAAGCTTGCCTTCCCGGATGGCTCGCTGAATCGTGGTCCGCCCCATGCGCCATGTCCGGGCCGCTTCGCTGATTGAAAGAATTGCCATCGCTACACCTGCATCGGTTGCCTGCATCAAGGTGTAGCACGCTGTCTGTATCGATGCAGGCTATCCGCCTTTCCATCAAATAAGATTTCTGTTGCCGCTCGGCTTTGTGTCGGGCGCTTTCGTCGGCTGGCGGGTTCCTGGCCGCTCTCAATAGTTGGGCGATCAGCCAATGTCGTAGTCAATCCTGATTACTGATTACAGGATGGGAGTTGTCACGCACCTCCAGGCCGCGCCCGGCGCTGGGCCTCGCGCGGTGGCGGGGGGCGGTGATCGTCCGGACCTCGAACGCCGCGCCGAACCGGACCGATCGGACCGTTTGGCACGATTTGTCTCATGTTTTACAACGCATAATGCTGCAAATCACCAGCGGCAAAAAGCAAAGCGACGAAGGAGAAGGAGCGGCGCGTTTTGGCGACCGAGTGTATTTGCTTTGTTAGGGTACACCGCCGTTTAGTTTCTTTTCTATATGTTCTATCAAAGACATGACGCTTCTACAGAACTCTAGTGCTGGTATGCTTTTGCTCTTTAAGTAGCCGAAGTGATATCCCTCTGGAAGGACAGGACTCGACTTCGTAATTGCGAGGGGGTAGTGGTGTGTGTTTTTCTTTCTGAGTTCGTAGAGAGTCTCTAAGCATCCGTCGAGAGCTGATGTCTTTACGAATGATGGATTTTTCCTGTTTTGATCAATTCGAACGTATTGTCGCAGAATAGAAAGCATGTCTTGGCCTTCGATGTATTCGCCTATTTCAGGGTCGGGATAGGCCGTATGGGCTGCAAGCGCCTTTATTTCAAAATAGCTATACACCGCGTTGAGATATGCACTCATCAGCCATCGAAACCGTGAGCGGTTTGACTCTCTGGAGGCTAGCTCTAGAAAAAATGCACACTCCTCAATTTTGTCCCGTGGTGAGGCAAGTGCCGACATATCTGCCGACATAATCTCGTCAATGGTTATGGTCTCCCGATGCTTTGCCATAGTCTGTGTGCTCTAATGGGACGACGGATAAGCGGCGAGTCCGAATAAAATGAAATTTTAGGCGGGCGAAGTCCGTTTGATTCGCGTGGTTGGGCGGACGCGAAGCGCTGGTTATTACCCACAAGTTAGGTCTACCCCTATTTACTATGTTTAGCTGTAACTTGAATCATTTTCGCGGGAACAATCCGTCTTTTTTTATCTTTTCATTAGCTTTCGCCAGTTTCCTCTTTGCTTGATTTCCCGCCTTCTCTATTTCAGACACTAAGTATCTTACGTTCCCATCAATCTCGTTCTCAGACATCATGTCTGGTGTAATAAATATTTCGCCTTCCTCGTCTGTAGAGTACTGATTTAAAGTTATGTAAACAGCCCATCCTTTAGTTACGGCACCAAACGAAGCCATTTCCTACCTCCGTCGTATATTGGGTATTTCTGCACAAAGGTATCCCATATTTTACAGGTTTAGCCATAAGCTCACGCATCAGACCTCTTGAGTTTGCCATCACACCTATACTGGATAAAATGCGCCCTACGGTCCCGTGTCGCCCGGCCCGCCCCGCGCAACCCCTTGAATCGCCGGTGCCCCGCCCGCGCCGACACGAGACAGAACGGGCCACTCGGGCGGTCGCGGCGCGTTTTTTCCGGCGCGCGCCGTCGGGCGCCGCCGGACTGGACGGCGCTCGACCACACGCGGCGGCGCCGATGTGCCGCCGACGAGTAACCCACCCCGAAGCGGGGTGGGTTTTTTGTTGTCCGCTGCCAGGACGGCCCAGGATGGCATTCTAGGGGTCACCTCACGAAACGGAAAAAATCGTACGCTAAGGACTCTCAATCCTTTTTAGACAAAGACTTACAAGAGCCGCCTGCTTCCGGTGTCAGGTTGGAGCACACCTTAACTGGGCGTCAGCTAGAGGCCGAAAATGCGTCAGGTTAGAGTCAATTTCAGGCTTTTTCTGACACTTGTGGCGCAACCTCTTAGGCTTCAACCTGACACCTTGGCGCTTAACGTACAGTTTTTTCCGTTTCGTGAGCAGACCCCTTCTAGCGCCTCTCTGGCCGGGGCCAGGGGAAATGAGCCCCTTGGTCCTTCCGTGGCGTTCTGGCACCTCTGGCGCGGTTTTGAAGCGAAAAGTCGAAGGGGTGTTGTCCTCGCCCCTTTCCCCGCCGGTTTCTTTATGGGCCGGTTGTCGCTGTCCTTCCCCGTAGTCGCCGTCCGTTCGAGTTCCTTCCTGGAGACCGTCTTTGGGTTTTCGGTGATCGTGTCGCCGTTCTTGCCCGTGGTCGCTGGCGGTGGTGGGCCTCCGGGGAGGGTTTGGGAGGGGGCTACCGCACCCCTCCCAATCGAACGTGACGTGAGCGAAGCGAACTCCTTTGTTGCACCGCAGCATAGTTATCCACAGCCAGAAAGTTATCCACAGGCGCGGCGGTTTCGGCTATCTGATTTTAGATATATGCAAGATATAAGGATTTAGGGTGGTGCTGATGTGCCATATTTTTCGACTTTAGGTGGTGCTGATGTGCCATATCCAAGTGGTGCTGATGTGCCGTGGATAACTTTTATGTCCCCGTCTCCAAACGGCCACTATGGGGACATTTCAGACCTTGCCCTTGACCCATTTTTTGGCGAATCCCAGAAACGCCTTGTCGTAGTTGCGGGGTTGTTCCTTCGCCTCCAGCCACCCGTCAAAATCGCCCTTGCAAGCGTGAGGATCGATACGCGGGTACAGTTTGCGGAACTGTTCGACGGTCGCGGGCGCGAGGTGCTTGACCGGGGGCGGTGAGGGCAAGCTGGCGCGAACCTGGCCGGCCAAGCCGTGCGATACCGCCACTGATTCGCGGTGAACGGGCGGTAAGGAGGGTTTGAGCAATAAACCGCCCGTGACCTCTTCGACTTTGGCGGACGGATACACGACGAGGGCGGCGCGAAGGGCGGGAATGAAACGTTGCTTGAAGTTCCGCCAGTCTTTGAACTCGTGCCCGAACTGGGCGTGAAACTGGTGCCACGTCACCCTGACGGGTTTTTCCAGCGTAAACAGGCGGCGCGCGAGGAAGCTGTAAACGTCCAGCGCCATCGCGGAATGCGCCAAGGCGCTGACCGCGCGTGGATCGAGCGGCACGGCGTGCTCCAGCAGGCTGTCGAAATATTCCCGCGACAGTTCGATAACGCCGGGCCACAAGGTGGCCTGGCCCCCATCGTAGGCCAGCCATGCCTCGAAGCGCCGTATCGGTTTGGCGTCCACGGTCACGGGGTGTTCCTTGCCGCCAAAGCCCAGCGTCATCCGGCAGGCGGCCAAGGCTTTCATTTCCCGTTTGAACAAGTTGTAGGTGCTTCCGCCATCCGTGTTCAGCCCCAAGCGTTCCATGAATTTCCGGGCGCTTCGGTCGACCTCGACGCTAGGGCAACGAGTCTTTACGGCTTCGCTGTTGAGGTGACAAAGCGCAAGGCGTGGCTTCGGGCCGGCGGGCAGGGGCTGCTCAACCATTTTGTAACCGTTGTACAACACCCCCGCTTCCAGCCGTACCAGACCGTTTCCATAGGCTCGCTCGAAGACGCGCCCCTCCGGCCGGCTGCGCGGCAGCGCCACCTGGCAGAACAGGCTGTGCTGGTAGACGATGCCGAGTGGGTCGTCCTGGTCGATCTCCACGGCGGCGCTGATGAGGCGGTTTTGGATGGCCGGTAGTTTTTTGTCGTCGTCTTCGCTCATGCGCTCACCCTCCGGGCGCGGGATATCGGGGTTTCGGTCTCGGCGCGGGTATAGCAAATTTCGGCGGTTCCTGCTTCGGTGCCGGTGGCGGGCGCTCCGGCTCCGGGGTCTTCCGCTGTTCGGCTTCCCGCTGCCGGCGTTCGGCCTCCGCTCGGGCGTGGGCCTCCGCCTCGCGGCGTTCCCGCTCGGCTTCCTGAGCGGCTTTGGCCCGCTGGATCAGGCCGGCCTGCTCCTCGATCCGCCCTTGTAGCGCGGCCGACTGCCGCCGCCCTTCCTCGGCCATCTGCCGCGCTTCGCGTTCGGCGGCGGGCAGGCGTGCGTTGTAGGCCTCTTGAGCCACCGCGAGGGCCGCCTGGGCGTGCTCCAGCGTGGTCCTGGCCTCCGTGATCCGTTGCTCCCAAGCCGGAACCTCCCGGCGTCGGCTGCCGGGAAGGCCGGCCAGCAGCAACAAACCCAGCTTGTGGACCTGGCGCCAGTCGGCGTAAGCCGACTCCAGGGCGTCGAGCGCCTGTGCCGCCGCCGTCGCGGCCCGCTTCGCTTGCGCCAGCTCGCCCCATTTATCGGCCAACCAGCTCGCCGGCGGTGGCTCGTGCCGCGCCAGCCACGCCTGATGACGGGTCCACTCCGCCAGTTCGCGTTCCAGGGCCGGGATATCCGCCCGCAAGAGCGCCTGCCGTTCGGCGTCCCGCCGCCGCTGGGCGTGCTCCGCTTCGTCCGCCCGCCGTTGCCGTTCCGCTTCGGTGGTCTCCGGCGGGGAGGGTGGACGGGCTGGCGGCGGTTCGGCAAACGCCGCTTCCAGGGGTGGAGGAAACACCTCGGTCCGATACAGCCGGGCGGTTTTCTCGCGCAGCGCCTGAAGGATGCTCTCTGGGGCCGGCGCACGGGTCTCCGCCTCGGCGGCTTTCGGTTCCGCGGGCCGCGTCGGTTCGGTTTCCCGCCGTTCGGCGGCTGGCCGCGCCTCGGCTTCCCGCTGGCGCTCGGCGTGGCTCGCCTGGACCGCCCGGTTGCTCTCGCCCAGCCGGGTCGGCACGCCCCGGCGCTCCAGCGCGGTCGCGGTCGGTCCCAGGTGGATCGTGGCCTCCCGGTCGATCTCTTGGGCCTCCAGGCTCCGGTGATCGACCCGGGCCTCGACCCCCGCCTCGCGCAGCCGCGCGTTCTGCAAGTCGGCGAACCGCGCCCGCCAGCGCCCGATTTCGCCGGTCTTGAGGTCGTCCAGCTCGCGGGTTTTCTCGGTGAACCCCCCCGCCGTCAGCCGGCGCGTGGTCAGCAGGACGTGGGCGTGGTGGTTGCGTTGGTCGCCGGTCCGGCCCGGCCAGTGGATCGCCACGTCGGCCGCGCAGCCGTGCCGGAGGACCAGCTCGCGGGCGAAGTCCGCCGCCAGCCGCTGCCGCTCTCCGGCGTCCAGTTCGGCGGGCAGGGCGATCTCGAACTCGCGCGCCACCGTGGAGTTCTTGCGGGTTTCCGCTTGTTCGGCGGCGTTCCACAGTCGCGCCCGGTCGCTCGCCCAGTCGGGGGCGTTGGCCGGTAACAGCAGGAAAGCGGCTTCGACCCCGCGCCGGCGCTGGTAGTCGTGGAGGACCCCCGTGCGCTCGTCGGCGATCCGCGCGCCGCTGCGGTAGGCCGCCGCGCCCGTGGCGCTGCGCCCCTGGGCGCGGCTGATCGTCTTGACCGAGAGGTGGTAGGTTGCCATGGCGGTCTTTAGGTCTTTCTCCGGGGTCGAGGGGCGAAGCCCCCGCGCACGCAAACCCAGCCCGCAGAGCGGGCGAGGTTTGCATAAGTGCGCCCTTTGGGATTCGCCCCCCACCGATTGTAGCCCGCCTCGTCGCCGGAGGCTAGCCCCTCGTCCCGTCCCCCCGTCGGTCGCCATCGGCCGTCCGCTCGGGGGTCGGGCGCTCGGTTCAGGGTCCGGGTTCAGGGTGCGGGTCCATACCACAGTTCCATGAGCCGGGATCGCTCGCCGGTCGAATCGGGCGACAGGCTTGCGCTAGAATGCCCGCTATCCTTCTGGAGGAGGTGGACCCATGCCCGGTATCGAGGATCGGATTGCCGATCTGGAAAAAAGATTAAAGCAGGCGAAGGCGCTCAAGCAGCAGCAGGTCGCCCGCGCGCGGGCGGCGGATAAAAAGCGCCAACGTTCTGAGGAGACCCGCCGCAAGATTCTGGTCGGTGCGGTCATCCTCGCCAAGGTCGAGAGCGGCGAGTGGCCCAAAGAGCGCCTGCGCGAGTTGATGGACCAGGCGCTGACCCGCGCCGACGACCGGGCGCTGTTCGGGCTGTTGCCCGTCCCGTCGGAAGCGGGAATCCGACCGCAGAACACCGCGCCCGATTAGGGTGAGGCATCCCCCTCCCCCAGCAACGCCCGCGCGTCGCGAGAGCCGTGCAGCACCCGCACGATGATGACCTCGCGATCCGTGTGGCGGTAGTAGAGGGCGTACTTCTGGTGGAAATGGACCCGCAAGCCGGGCGCGAGGTCGTCCCGGCGCGGTCCTAACTCCGGGTGAACCAGCAGCGGCTCGAAGCGAGACTGGATTTTGCGCACGAACGCCGAAGCGGCGGCGGCTCCCTGCCGCTCGGCGACGAACGTCCAAATCTCGATCAGATCCTCTTCGGCCTGCTCGGTGAGGCGGAGGCGGCGTGGGGTGTCGATCGCTGGCGTCCTGTCTGAATGATTCGCTCGGGATCGAAATCCCGGACTCGGCCGGCGTCGAGATCGTCGATCCCCCTCTGGACTTGCGCCCGCAGCTCCGCCAGCTCGTGCCGCTGGAGCGCTCGCTTGTGCCGCCAGTCGCGCAGGGCCTCGCGGACGACCTCGCTACTGGAGGCGTACTCGCCCGCCGCGACGGCGGTGCGCACCGCCTCGGCGATTTCGGCGGTCAGGGTGATGGTCAGGCGTTCGATGGTGTTCATAAATCATATTTTATCATACTATCCTGGGTTTTTGGTTTCGCGCTTCCGGTTTGCCGGTGGTCGCTGTGCCTTTTGCGGCTCTAGGAGCGTCCTGGAGCGCTTTTGCGCTGGGAGGCGTAGAGAGCCGCAGCGCTGGTACTCTTTCGGTGGATTCACGACTTCGCCGGGAATCGTGAATTTTCCCGTCGGTCGCGTTTGGGATGGTCCTAAAATTAAAAAATCCACCCGCGATGCCCTCGGCCAGAAAGCGGTCTCATCACGAGCGGACGGAGCGGGTGATAGCGCGATTGCGAGCCGCAACCCCTGGCGATAGGGGGACGCCACCCGGATTAAAATATTCTGCTGCGCCAACGCGAGTTCTGGGGAAGACGGCGAACATCGAGGAGATTTCCGGCGTAGCGGGATTGGCGATGCATGATAGACCGCTAACAAAATCTAGCAAGATCAATTAAATATTTTTAACGATAGAGGATCGTGGTAGATTAGCAGAAACCACATAATCACTTGTTAGGCTATAAAAATAACCAACCAATCTGAAATTACATACTCAGGAGATAGCAATGAAACTACACAAGACTATTTTTATCACGCTCTGCATTTCTTTCTCGCAGTTTTTGCATGCAGGAGAGGTCACTGTGGACGGCAAACCAACTGGCGTCGATAGTCGAGATGCCAAAGAGGCGTTTGAGCGTCTAGGTGATGCGATGAGGGAAGCGGCAGAACGCAATCCAGGCAGGCGTGAAGTCGAAGTTAGAGCCCCAGATACTAGGGATTTAGATAGAACACCTGAACCTAAGGAAACACCAAAACCGAAAGATGATTTCGATTTCGACAAGTAAATGTGGGAACCCAACCTATGAGTAAACTTGGCATTATAGTTGCGCTAACATTGTCGTTATTGTCTGGCGCCGTGTATGCTGACCTTAAAAAAATCGATCGAGGTTCCAGCAGTTGGCCCTCTGATAAGGGTTATTGGTTGATATTTGTAGCGAGAGACTCCGTTCCAGGTCACGCTTATGTTGTATGGGGTATAAGAAATCGAAAAACTAACAAATGGAATTCATTGTTTGGTTTTGGGAAATACCCCATTAATTCTGCCAAAGTCGCCTTTGGAACTATTCCGGGCAAAATAGTAAAAGAATCCACATCTAGTCTTAACTCGGCAAATAATGGGCTTGCTGTTGGTGTGACGAAGCAAATGTATGACTATGCGCTTACCAACACTAATGCTATTCGTTCTTCAACTGTTCCGTATAACTTGATTGACAAAAGTTGCGTGGATTTTACTGAACTGGTAGCTAGAGCTATTGGCTTAAACTCAAGTGAGCCAACAGGTTTGGAAAACCATCCGCAGGAATTTATTAACAAATTAAAGAAGTCGAATAGTTGAAGCCTAACAATCACATTCACTCGGACAACAAAAAGCGCCGCTCGTTCCTCGCTCTGCTTTTTGGGGTAGATCAAGCAGTCGTGTCACCAGCCGCCATTTCGATCACGGCAATGGCAC
>JARSSP010000033.1 GCA_029624675.1 Candidatus Contendibacter sp. | reverse complement strand
ATGAAATCTGCCCGCCTGAAAGGCGGGGGTTTTAACCTTCAATATGGAAATAAATGTGACTCCAACCTCCCAATTAGGGGTACTTGATATCAAGGGCACCTAACCGGCGCGTGGAGCCAGACTCGCTCGTCAGCGCGAAGCACCGGCTCCACTCGCCGCTGACGCACGACTTTGGGCGATATCCACTTGAATACCACTATCATCCGATCTACGGAAAGGAGAGTTTGATGACCGTTACGAACAAGCAGTCCGGAACGAATGTGCATGAGATTGCTGAAGGGATCTACCGCATTAACACGCCGATTTTAATCGAAGGTGCGGTCGGATTCTCGTTCAACCAATATCTTATCTTGGATGATGAACCATTGCTTTTCCACACCGGCCTGCGAAAGATGTTTCCACTGGTCCATGAAGCCGTGGTGAGCGTGTTGCCGGTCGAGAGACTGCGCTACATTGCGTTCTCCCATGTGGAAGCTGACGAGTGCGGCTCGCTCAATGAATGGCTTGGCGCCGCTCCGCAATCTGTACCGTTGTGCGGCACTGTGGCTGCCATGGTATCGATTAGTGACCTTGCTGATCGGGCACCTCGCGCCTTGGCCGATGGAGAGCTACTCCCTTTGGGCAAACACTCCGTGCGTTGGTTCGACACGCCGCATCTGCCGCACGCGTGGGAATGCGGTTTCCTGATGGAAGAAGGAACAAAGACTCTGCTATGTGGCGACCTGTTTACGCAGGGAGGCGCTAATCTTCCGCCTATCACGGAGTCGGACATTCTTGGGCCGAGTGAGGCTTTCCGCCACGAAATGGATTACTTCTCGCACACAAAGAACGCACGCGCGATGCTTGAGAGGCTAGCCTCGACAAATCCAACAACACTCGCTTGCATGCATGGCAGCACATGGCGCGGTGATGGCGCGAAACTACTACGTGATCTCGCCGAGGCGCTATCTTGATTTTCTGAAAAATTGGAATGGTAAGAAAAGCGTGCGGATTATTCAGCGGCAAATTTAGGAGGGCAATACCATGAAACTAAAGATATTGATTGCAAATATCCTGTTGGCTTCGGCGGGAGCGGTGGGGATGTGGGCGGCGAACGCAACCGATCTGTACAAGTGGACGGACGACAAGGGCCAGGTCCACTACACCTCGTCGCCACCGCCGGAGAGCGCGAAAAAACCCCAGCAGATCGACCCAGCCAATCCAGGCAATACAACGGCTCTGCCCACGCAGGCGGCGGCGGGTGGCGCAACGAACGCGCCCGGCGTCCTGTTTATCCTGGACGCCTCCGGCAGCATGAAAGCCAAGATCGGCAACCAGGAAAAGATGGCCATCGCCAAGGACGTGATGACCAATCTTCTCCGCGACTTGCCTGATATGATCCAGGTCGGCCTGGAAGTCTACGGTCATCGCGCCAAGGGCGATTGCGGCGATATCGAACTGATCGCGCCGGTCGGGCGGATCGACAAGGCCGCGCTGATTCAGCAAATTCAGTCCATCGACCCCAAAGGCATGACGCCGATCACCCAAGCGTTGCAAATCGCGGCCGAGCGACTCAAGACCGCCGAGGTGGAAACCACGGTGGTGCTGGTCAGCGATGGCGAGGAAACCTGCAAGGGCGATCCCTGCGCAGCGGTCGGCAGTTTGCTCCAGCAGGGCATCAGACTGAAGGTTCACGTCGTCGGTTTCGATGTGGGAGATAAGGAAAAACAACAACTGATGTGCATCGCCCAGGCGGGACAGGGCAAATACTTCACCGCCAACAACGCCGAGCAGTTGAAGGGCGCGTTGACGGAAGTGAAGCAGGAAGTGGTGAAAAAAATCGAGGCGCAACCCGTACAACCGCTAGTACTCGATCAGAAACCGCTGGAGGTGATCGATAAATCGACCGAAGCACCGATCCAGGGCATCGACAATCCGTTTCCCGTCCAGCTTGGCATGACCAGCAAGGTCGTTCTCGATCAGAATGAACGCGGCTATTTCAAGATTGCTCTGCCCGCCGATACCTTCAAGGTGATATTGGATACCTATCAGTTTGATGGGAAGGATGGCAATCTGCAAAGCAGCCTCTCCCTGCTCGATCGAGATGGAGTTTCCAAACAGGACAACGTGATCCGCTTCAACGAAATCGACACGGGTTATCGCAAGGTTTATCGCTTCTCGTCGGAAACGCCGACGGAGGTCGGTTTCAAGTTGGCGAACGAGAACAGAAGGGCGATTTTCTGGCTGACCGTCCTGAAGGAATCCGACTCCAACATATTGCCATTTTTTGGAAAAGTAATACCGATGGAAATGGCGGAAGGAGCGGCTAAATCCGGCACGCTCGACACCAATGCATCCGTTTATTACATCACGTCGCTCAAGAAGGGCGATTACAAGGTACTGGTCGATTTTACCAACTCCGCCGGCAAGAACACCAATTTGCAAGGGTATCTCGCCATTCTTGACGCGGATGGTGGGAACCAGAAGGAACTCATCAGAATGAACGAGATAGATGTGTCCTACCGTAAATCGGGCTTACTCTCCAACGGTGGGGATCAACCGGTTATCCTCCGGATCGTGAACAAAAGCAACCCCATCAAGTATTCAGTCAAGGTGACTCCAGCCACGCCGTAGGGAAGGACTGGAAATCTTCAAACCACGATTGCCGAAGCAGCCATAGATTCGGCGACCATGGAGCAATGGCAATCGCCGCCGTTCGCCCCGGAAATTCGGCCAGAACACCAAGAATACAATCGGCCGACCAACGAGGTCAGCTACGGCCGGGTGCCGGCGGGTTCGATCATGATGCCCAGTGTCCTGCCCGCTCCCGATGGCAGCCATAGTCTTTACTGTGTGGTCATCATCAAGCAGGTGGATGAGAAGGCCCGTGGCCGGGTCAGCCTGAATGAATTGCTGTGGGATTGACAGGTTGGATTACATAGCCAAGGCTATCTACGTTTTGGGCAACGTGCCTTCTCGAAAGCGCGGACCCACGACTTCTGTCTATTGCAATATTAACCCATTCTGCCTAACCAACCGTTGGTCACCATAGACATGCGCCTCTGGTCCTTACATCCAAGGTATCTTGATCCGCAAGGTCTGGTAGCGCTGTGGCGGGAAGCTCTCCTGGCACAGGCGGTTCTGCACGGAGAAACACGTGGCTATCGCAACCATCCGCAACTGGACCGATTCAAGAATCAGTCGACTCCACTGGCTGCAATCTCACCATATTTGGATGGTATTCATGCGGAGGCGACGATGCGAGGTTATGCCTTTAATAAAAGTAAAATCAAGCCAACCGAGAAGGTGATGTCCCTCACCGTCACCACAGGTCAAATGGCGTACGAGTGGACCCATCTCCTGGCAAAATTGAAGGAGCGTAATCCTGTACTGTATCGAAAATGGCGGAATGCAGAAGCTCCAGAGGCACACCCCATTTTTTCCGTGTGTGTTGGTGATATTGAGTCATGGGAGCGTCATTGAGAGTGATGCCTAAAAACTTCTGCGAATAACCCCTGGCTCAGCCCAACTTCCACGAAACCGTCGAAGAACCGAAAGCCTTCAAGCCACGCTTGCCGAAGCAGCCATATCGGAGTTTCGCGCCCATGTCCATCGCCTTGAACCTTGCCCTCGACCTGCTCCGCCGGCCCTCGATCACGCCCGAGGACGCCGGTTGCCAGGAAACCTTGATCGCCCGGCTAGAAGCACTTGGCTTTCGGGTGGAACGGCTGCGCTTCGGCGCGGTGGATAACTTCTGGGCGCGATTGGGCGAGGACGGGCCGCTATTCGCCTTCGCCGGCCATACCGACGTGGTGCCGCCCGGTCCATTGGTACAATGGCAATCGCCGCCGTTCGCGCCGGAAATCCGCGACGGATTCCTGTACGGGCGCGGCGCGGCGGACATGAAAGGCAGCTTGGCGGCGATGATCACCGCCTGCGAACGCTTTCTCGCCGCCTGCCCGCGACCGCGCGGCGCCATCGCCTTCCTGATCACCAGCGACGAGGAAGGCGTGGCGGTCGACGGCACGGTCAAGGTCGTGGAGTGGCTGGAAGCGCGCGACGAGAAAATCCGCTGGTGCCTGGTGGGTGAACCGTCCAGCGCCACGCACGTGGGCGATACGATCAAGAACGGCCGGCGTGGCTCGCTGAATGGCCGGCTGATCCTGCGCGGCGTACAGGGCCACGTCGCCTATCCGCACCTGGCGCAAAATCCCATCCATGCGGTCGGTGCCCTGCTCACGACCCTGACCGATGAAATCTGGGATCGAGGCCACGAGTTTTTCCCACCCACCTCGTTCCAGATTTCCAACCTTCGCTCCGGGACCGGCGCGGACAACGTCATCCCCGGCGATCTGGAGATGTTGTTCAATTTCCGCTTCTCGCCAGCGGTGACGGTCGACCAACTCCAGGAACGCACCCGGTTGATCGTCGAAACCGCTTTGCTGAACGAAGAGGTCAAAACCGGCCAGGTCTTTCAATACGCGCTGGAATGGCGGCTGTCCGGCCCGCCCTACTTCACCCCGCCCGGCGACTTGGTGGTCGCCGCCGCCGCCGCGATTCGCGCCGAAACCGGACTGGAGCCGGAACTTTCCACCAGTGGCGGCACTTCGGACGGCCGCTTCATCGCCCCCACTGGCGCCGAAGTCATCGAATTGGGTCCCGTCAACGCCACCATTCACAAGGTTGACGAATGCGTGGCCATCGCCGACCTTGAGCGTCTCAGTCGGATTTATCAAGGCATACTGAGCCGACTGCTTACCCCATAGAACGTCCACGCCACCACCCCCATCGGAGCAGACCTCATGAAACAACGCGAACTCGGCAACACGGGATTGATGTTGAAGGCCATCGGGCTGGGCGCCATGCCGCTGTCCATCAGCGGGCGACCGGACGAAACCCAGGCGCTCGCGGTCATCGAGGCGTTCGTCGCCGACGGGGGCAATTTCATCGACACCGCCAACGTCTACTGCCTGGACGACGACGACATCGGTCATAACGAACGGCTGATCCAGCGGGCGCTGGACTCGCTCGGCGTGACCGGCCGAGTGATGGTCGCCACCAAGGGCGGGCTGCGCCGGCCCGGCGGCGCCTGGGTGGTGGATGGCGATCCCGGCTGGTTGCGCCAATCCTGCGAGAACAGTCTGCGCGCGCTGCAAACCGATTGCATCGGCCTTTACCAGTTGCATGCCGTCGATCCCAAGGTGGATTTCCGCCGCTCGCTGGAAGCCCTGGTCAAATTGCAGGAAGAAGGCAAGGTTCGCTATCTCGGTCTGTCCAACGTCAGTCCCGCCCAACTGGAGCAGGCGCTCGATTTCACCGTGATCGCCTCGGTGCAAAATCGCTGCAACCTGTTCGACCAGCAGGATTTCCACAATGGCCTGATCGACTTCTGCCAGGCGCGGCGGATCACTTACATTCCCTACAGCCCGGTGGGCGGGCATCACGGCCACTTGCGCCTCGGCCAGGAACCCCTGCTGCAACAGCTCGCCGCCCAATACCAATCCTCGCCACACCGCATCGCCCTGGCCTGGCTGCTGCACAAGGGCCGACACATCCTGCCGATCCCCGGCGCCAGCAAGGTCGCCAGCGTCCGCGACAGCCTGCGGGCGACGGAGTTTAAATTGAGAGCCGAGGACATCGCCACCATCGACCGCCTGGCCAGTCGATGACGGGTCCGATGATGCCGGCTCGACCGCGAACGCGCGGCCCCGGCATGGAAACAGGGCATTGATCGCCCTGGATTTCACCACCGCCTTGCTCCTAGGCGGAGCCGCCTTGCTAGCCGGTTTCATCGACGCTATTGCCGGCGGTGGCGGAATGCTGGTGATGCCGGCGTTGCTGAGCACCGGAATGCCGCCGCATCTGGTGGTCGGCACCAACAAGCTGGTCGGCACCTTCGGCACCCTGACCGCCTCGGTCACCTTCATCCGCAAGGGACTGTTTCAGCCCACGCTGTGGTGGGCGATGAGCTTCGGCACCTTCGTGGGCGCGCTGGTTGGAGCGGTGCTGATCTATCTGATGAGTGTCGGGGTGTTGAAAAAGCTGCTGCCGCTGGCGATCCTGCTGGCGGCGGCCTATCTGATCTGGCCGCGCCGCGCCCGACAGTCCGCCGCCCCGCCGGAACCACCGCCGCCGCCCCATGCCGTCCGGCGCGGCATCAAGCTGGTCACCGGGGGACTGATCGGCTTCTACGACGGCTTCATCGGCCCTGGCACGGGGGCATTCTGGATGGCGGCGGCGATGAAGCTATTTCGGCTGGACCTGGTCGCCGCCGCTGGGGTAGCCCGGTTCATGAACTTCATCAGCAACCTCGCCGCCCTGCTGACCTTCATGGTGTTCGGCAACATCGACTACGTCATTGGCCTGAGCATGGGGGTGCTGCTGATGGTGGGCGCATTCGCCGGGGCGCACGGCGCGATTCGCTACGGCGCGCCGTTCATTCGCCCGGTGTTCCTGCTCGTGGTGGCGCTCATGGCGACCCGGCTGCTGGTCGCAAGCTGAAGGGCTGGGCTAGCAGAATCATGAGTCTATGATTTTATCCGCCATACCAACCTCAGCCAGATATCGTGGGTACAGGGCATAGGCGGGTTTGAGGATCGGCAGCAATTTCAACGTCTTGGGCACGTTGCCCTTGGCGACGACCTGCCGGCGGGTCAGCGCCGACACCAGATTGACCTGGCCGTGCCAGAACGCATGGGCAAAATCGGCGCTCATGCGCATGGTCACTTCCGGCTGACCGCTGAATTCCGCGCCTCGGTAAATCTTCACTTCGTCGCCCCGCGCGTCGATGGTCATCGTGGCCGTGGGTGGATCGAAGGCGAACTGAACGCATAGCCCGGAAGCTTTTAATGGCCCGCCGATTCGCGGATCGGTTTTCAGCCGCTCGAAAAAGCCGCCCAGCACTCGATAAAGCGTATCGGCGTCCGGGAAAACGTTACGCAGCTCCCGCACGGTCGCTGTCGCTCCCACCGGCCGCAAATCCGTTGGCGTTACTGGCAGCGGGGTCACGGCGGTCTCGTACAGCGCGCGGACGATGCGGATCACCGCTTCCCGTTCCGGCTCGCGCGGGTTGTACAGCATCGAACCGTCGGCCATCGCGGTATCGGCCACTTGCTCCAGCTTGGCCAACCCGTCCTTGACGCCCGCGTCGCGCAAGTTGAGCGGCATCCCGGTCAGATGCGCCAATTGCCGGTTCAGGGTCCGGACAAAAGCGATGCCCGCTTTCGCCGCCTTGCGTCGAAACCAGCGGTCCAGCCCAGTCAACGGTTTGGCCAGCGGCGCGGCGAATCCGAGTCCGCTATAACGCAACCAGTTCCCAATCGCCGCGCCCGGTCGCGGGAACACCACCCCCAGCGCCTCGGCGATGTCGGCGTAACGGTCCAGCCGCGATTCCAGGTTGTAGTCCATCACCTCCGGCAAGACCAGCGCGTTCGCCAGTCCGTGCGGGATGTGGTAAACCCCGCCCAGGGCGTGGGAGACGCCATGCGTCATTCCCACCATCGAGTGCGAGAAGGCGATGCCCGCCAGGCAACTGGCCACCAGCATCGCCCCGCGCGCCGGCAGATTTTCCGGCTGGGCGCAGGCTAGCAACAGATGGTCGCGAATCAAGCGGATGGCTTGCAGCGCCAGCCCATCCGCCGCTGGCGACCATTCCTTGTCCACGTAGGCTTCGATGGCGTGGGTCAGCGCGTCCATGCCGGTCATGGCGGTCAATTTCGGCGGCAGGGTGCGGGTCAGTTCCGGATCGAGAATCGCCAGATCGGGCAGGAACTGGTTTTCCGCGAATGGCAGCTTCACGTCGTGGTCGGGGTCGGCGATCACCGCCACCTTGGTGACTTCCGACCCGGTGCCGGCGGTGGTCGGAATCAGGAACAGGGGGAGCAGTTTGGTCGCGCCCAGCAGATACGCGCCCATGTGTTCCTGTACTCGTCCACCCCTGACCAGCAGGAGGTTGGCGACCTTGGCGGTATCCAGCACGCTGCCGCCGCCCAGGCCGACGATCAGATCGCAGCCATGTTCCCGGCCCAGCGCCGCGCAGTCCTCGACGGTTTTGATCGTGGAATTGGGCGGCACCTGGTCGAACGTCGCCACGATGTCGATGGCGGTGTTACGGAAGCCCGCCTTGACCCGCTCCGCCAAGCCGGCCTGAATCAGAATGGCATCGGTGACCAGCAACGCCCGTCGGGCGCCATAATGCGCCACGGCGTCGCTCAACTGATTGACGACGCCGATCCCGTAAATCACGCGGGTCGGCAGGGAAAATTCGAAATAGTCGGGCAACATGAGCGGATTCTCTCCAAACGCACCAATGATTTCAGCATAGCCGCGCGCTCCTTCCCCGGCTTGCCCGAACGGGTCGGCGCTGCCCAAAAACCGATTCCTTCGCTAAGCTTTATCCTGTCAACCTTGCACTGAGTGGAAATGCGATGACCATCCGACCCGCGATTTTGTTATTCCCGCTGTTCTGGGCCAGCGCCCCGCTGGCTTGGGCCGACAATGGTTGGAGCACGGTTGGGTATCCGCTGGCCGGGCCGCCGCAGGTGATCGGCTCCCATGCCGCCGGTTGCATCGCCGGCGCGGTGGCGCTACCGCTGGCGGGTGACGGCTATCAGGTCATGCGTCCTAGCCGCAACCGTTATTACGGACATCCGGCCTTGATCGCGTTCGTGGAGCGGCTGGGCCGGCGCACGGCGGCCAACGGCGGGCGGTTGCTGATCGGCGATCTGGGGCAACCGCGCGGCGGGCCGATGCCGAACGGCCATCGCAGCCATCAAAGCGGGTTGGATGTGGACGTCTGGTTCCTGCAACAACCGCGCGACCAGTTGTTGTCGCGAGCTGATGTCGAGCGGATCGACATGCCGTCGATGATCCGACCCACCGAGGGCGTACTCAACCATTCCCGCTGGTCGCCGCGTTATCGGGATGCGCTGCGGCAGGCGGCGCTGGCGCCGGAGGTGGAGCGCATTTTCGTCAACCCGATCATTAAGCAGGCGCTGTGCGCCCACGAAACCGACCGGACCTGGCTGGAAAAGGTTCGGCCCTGGTGGGGCCACGACGCTCATTTCCATGTCCGGCTGGCCTGCCCGCCGGGGGACGAGCAGTGCAAGCCGCAGAAGCCGTTTCCGCCCGGCGACGGCTGCGACGCCGATTTGAACCATTGGGTCCGGGACATCGTGCAGGCGGCGCTGTCGCCCAGGCCCTACCGAAAGCCCGAACCTCCCTCGGTGGATCGGCTGCCAGCGGCCTGTACCGCGGTGCTCTACGGGCCGACGGCGTGGCGCACGGAGCGTCCATGATCCGTGTTTTCCCCTACTTGATCCGGAGGAGACTTCAATGAGCTTCACTCAAAGCTACGACGATCTGCCCATGAACTGGGTTGGCGATTGGGCGGGACGCCGCGCTGCCTTGACGCCCTATCGAACCGCTCTTTATGACTCATTCACCCAAAAGACCTTCACCTTTCAGGAAATGAACGACCGGGCCTGTCGGGTGGGAGCTTATCTGAACGACGCGCTGGGCCTGCGCAAGGGTGATGTCATCGCCCTGGTCTGCCGCAACCGGATCGAATCCATTGACATTTATCTGGCCTGCGGAAAACTGGGGATTATCTTGGCCCCGTTAAGTCAGCGCCTGAAAAAACCGGAGTTGGACGACCTGATGGCTCGTCTCCAGCCCCGCGTCCTTTTTTACGAAAACGCATTCGCCGAATTGGTCTCGTCGTTATCGACTCCCCCCTCGGTTCAGTCGGCGATCCATATCGACGACGACCAACAAGTCTTTGAAACCATCATCCTGAAGACCCCTTCCAGGGAGGTGAACATTCCGCTGGCGTTGAACGACCGCTGCCTGTACGTCCACACCGGCGGCACGACCGCCGTGCCGAAAATCTGCATCGTCTCTTATCGGCAAATGGTGTGGAACTCGGTCGATATTCTTGCGACCGGCCTCACGGGGTCCTACCAAAACGTACTTATCACCTTCCCGTTCTTTCACATCGGCGGATGGAACACCTTCACGCCACTGTTCCATGCGGGCATCACCAGCGTTCTGTTGCGCGAATTCAATCCCGGCCTGATTCTCGAACTGATCCACGCAGGGCGGGTCGAGAACTTTGGCGCGGTGGAAGCCATGCTGCAATTCCTGATCGCTCATCCAAAATTCGGGGAAACCGATTTTTCCAGAGTGAAAGCGATCACTACCGCCGCCGCTCCCTGCTCGAAGGCGGTGATGAAAACCTTCCTGGACAAAGGCATTCCCATCAGCCAGAGCTACGGGATGACGGAAGCCGGCCCTTCCAATTTCGCCTATGTCGCCCGTTCCGATTCCCTAGAAGAGTTGCTGACCCATTCGGCCAGCATCGGCACCTCCATGTTCCATTGCGACGCCAAGATCATCGACCGGGAATCCGGACGCGAAGTCAAGCCCGGCGCAACCGGCGTTCTGTGTCTGCGCAGCCCGCATAATTTCGACGGCTACCTTGACGATCCGACGCGGACCGAAAAAATCATCGACCGGGATGGCTGGATTTATACGGGAGACTTGGCCGTGCAGGATCAGGATGGTCTGATTTTCATCAAGGGGCGGGCCGACAATATGTTCATCTCTGGCGGAGAAAACATTTCCCCAGAGGAGATCGAACAAGCCTTGATGAAACATCCCGTTGTCGCCGGGGCGATTTGCGCCGGTATTCCCGATCCCAAATGGGGACAAGCACCGGTCGCGCTGGTGGTTTTTCACGCCGGCCAGGGCGCGAGGGAAGATGAACTCAAGGCCTTTTGCCGGGATTATCTGGCCGATTACAAGGTTCCCAAGCACATCCGGTCCGTCGCTGAATTGCCTCTCACCGGCGCGGGAAAACTGAACCGTCACGCTGTCGTGGCCCTGTTCGATGGAACCTGCGGCGGCTAGACCGGCGGAGGGCCGCGAGCGGCTGGCGCCACCCTTCGCCCAAGACTTTAGCGGAACCTGCCCGGGCGGCGGTGAATTTAGCTAAAATCCAGCGTCGCAACCTAACCGAGGAGAACAGAACATATGGCGGCCCAGCGGGAAACGGTGGTGCTGGTGCATGGTTTGTACGTGCATGGACTGTGGATGCAACTGCTTGAATATTGGTTGGAGGAAGCCGGCTACCATACGGTGAATTATTCCTACCCTTCCATGACCCGCACCCCGGCGGAAAACGCCGAGGATTTGCATGCGGTGCTGGAGCACGTGGATACGCCGGTCGTGCATTTCCTGGCCCACAGCATGGGCGGGCTGGTGGTGCGTCATCTGTTTCACCGATATCCCAAGCAGCGGCCAGGCCGGGTAGTGACGCTGGGAACGCCGCATCAGGGCAGCTATGGCGCTCGAGTCATGCACAACATGGGACTGGGCTGTTTTGTCGGCCAGGGACTGGAAGCCGGCCTGTTGGGCGATGCTCCGGCCTGGGTCAATTCCCATCAACTGGGTTCGATCGCCGGAACCCTCAACCTGGGGTTGGGGTTGATGTTTCCCGGCATGCCAGCTCCGGCGGACGGCATGATCGCCGTGGTCGAAACCCAGTTGCCAGGCATGACCGACCACATCTGCCTGCCGGTTTCCCACATGCAGATGCTGGTGGATCCAACCGCGGTCTCCCAAGCCTGCGCGTTCTTCGCCACCGGCCGGTTTCGCCATCCGCGACGGGATGGCAAGATGCTAGACTGAACATCTTTCCCCATCCGCGCGGTATTCATTCAGGCACGAGGCTTCGCATGGCTGGACATAGCAAATGGGCGAACATTCAATACCGAAAGAACGCCCAGGACGCCAAACGCGGCAAATTGTTCACCCGGCTGATCCGGGAAATCACGGTGGCGGCCCGCATGGGTGGCGGTGATCCCGGCGCCAATCCCCGGTTGCGGCTGGTCATGGACAAGGCACTGACCGCCAATATGCCCCGAGACACCATCGATCGGGCCATCAAGCGCGGCGCCGGCACGCTGGACGGGGTGGAATACGAGGAAATCCGCTACGAGGGTTATGGTCCCGGCGGCGTGGCGGTGATGGTGGACACCATGACCGATAACCGCAACCGCACGGTGGCGGAAGTTCGCCATGCATTTACCAAATGCGGCGGCAATCTCGGCGCCAGTGGCTCGGTGGCGTTCCAGTTCACCGAACGGGGCGTGTTGAGCTATCCGGCCGGCCGCGACGAGGATCGCATCATGGAAGTCGCCATCGAAGCTGGCGCCGATGATGTGGTGAGCAACGACGATGGTTCAGTGGACGTGCTCACCGATCCAGCGGCGTTCCAGACGGTCAAGGCCGCCATGATCGCCGCTGGCCTGACCCCGGAGGAAGCCGAAGTGACCCAACGCGCCGCGTCCTCCATGACTCTCGGCTTCGACGACGCCCAAAAAATGGTCAAGCTGCTGGATCTGCTAGAGGATTTGGACGATACCCAGAACGTCTATTCCAACGCCGACATCCCCGACACCATCCTGGCGAAACTCTAAGCGTGGCGACGGTTCGATTGCTCGGCATCGATCCCGGCTCGCGCGTGACCGGCTACGGCATCCTGGACATGGACGGACCACGCGGCCGTCACGTCGCCAGCGGTTGTATCCAGACCGACAGCGGCCGACCGCTGCCGGAACGGCTGAGAACCATTTTCGAAGGCGTCACCGTCGTGATTCAAACCTACCAGCCGGTGGAAGCAGCGGCCGAGCAGGTGTTCATGCACCGCAACCCGGATTCGGCGCTCAAGCTGGGCCAGGCCCGCGGCGCGGCGCTATGCGCGGTGGTCATGGCGGGGCTGCCGGTCAGCGAATACGCGCCGCGCGCCATCAAACAGGCGGTGGTCGGCGGCGGCGCGGCGGACAAGTCTCAAGTGCAGCGCATGGTGGCTCTGTTACTGAATCTGCCAACTCTCCCCCAAGTCGACGCGGCCGACGCGCTGGCGGTGGCTATCTGCCACGGCCATACCCGTCAAACCCTGCAACGCTTCGGCGCGGCCGCCGTGCTGGCTGGGAGACGGCGATGATCGGTCGTCTGCGCGGCTTGCTAGCCTGGAAGCAACCGCCGTATTTGCTGATCGACGCCCACGGTGTCGGCTACGAACTGGAAGCCTCGCTGACCACGTTCCAGACCCTGCCGGAAATCGGCGCGGAGGTGACGTTGCTGACCCACCTGGCGGTGCGCGAGGATGCCCACACGCTCTACGGCTTCGCCAGCCCGGCGGAACGCGGCCTGTTCCGCAACCTGATCCGGGTCACTGGCATCGGACCCAGGCTGGCGCTGCTGATCCTGTCGGGAATGAGCGTGGAACTGTTCGGGCGTTGCGTGCGTGAGGGAGATTCCGCCGCGCTGACCCGTCTACCCGGCATCGGCAAAAAAACCGCCGAGCGGCTGATCATCGAGCTGCGCGACCGGATTGGCGAGTTGGGCCTGGACCCCACGGCGGCCGTGTTACCGGGCGGACGCACGGTTGTGCCGGCCATCAATCCGGTGGACGACGCCATCAGCGCCCTGGTGGCGTTGGGTTACAAATTGCCGGAAGCCTCGCGCATGGTCCAATCGCTCGACACCGACGGTCTGACCAGCGAAGCGATCATCCGGTTGGCGTTGCAGGCCAGCGTGCGGCGTTAAGCGAAACTTCAGGGTTCCGCTCGCACACTGATTAAAAACCACTAATATTACAGCGCCACTCGCATGAATTCGCCCGATCGCCTGATTGCTCCCGCCGCCAGCGGAGAAGACGCCACGCTGGACCGAGCGGTGCGTCCCCGGCGGTTGGCGGAATACATCGGCCAGCAGGCCATGCGCGAACAACTGGAGATTTTCATTCACGCCGCTCGCGCTCGGAGCGAGTCCCTGGATCACGTTTTGCTGTTCGGCCCACCGGGGCTGGGCAAAACCACCCTAGCGCACATCATCGCGGCCGAGATGGGCGTCAACCTGCGGCAAACCTCGGGACCGGTGTTGGAGCGGCCGGGCGATGTCGCGGCGCTGCTGACCAACCTGGAACCGCGCGACGTGCTGTTCATCGACGAGATTCACCGGCTAAGTCCGGTCGTCGAGGAGGTGCTGTATCCGGCGATGGAGGATTACCAGATCGACATCTTGATCGGCGAAGGGCCAGCGGCGCGGTCGATCAAGCTGGACTTGCCGCCGTTCACCCTGGTTGGCGCGACGACGCGCGCTGGATTGCTGACTTCACCGCTACGGGACCGCTTTGGCATCGTCCACCGGCTGGAGTTCTACACCTCGGAAGAATTGACCGAGATCGTGGCGCGCTCGGCGCGGATTCTCGGGGTCGAGACCGATCTACCCGCCGGCGCGGCCGAAATCGGCCGGCGCTCGCGCGGCACGCCCCGCATCGCGAACCGATTGCTACGCCGGGTGCGCGATTTCGCCCAGGTGAAGGCCGGGGGACGGATCACCGTCGAGGTGGCGCAACGGGCGCTCGATCTGTTGAAAGTGGACGAACGCGGTTTCGACGAACAGGACCGGCGATTGCTGTGGTTGATGATCGACAAATTCGGTGGCGGTCCAGTAGGACTGGACACGTTGGCGGCGGCGCTGGGCGAGGAGCGCGGCACCATCGAAGATGTGCTGGAACCTTTTTTAATCCAGCAGGGCTTTTTGATGCGCACCCCGCGCGGGCGGGTGGCGACCGCGCACGCTTATCGCCATTTTGGTTTGGAGACCACCCGTCCGACCACCAGCGGCGACTTGTTCGGCGGCACGTCCTGAACCCACGGATCGCTACGGTTTCGGGGGCGCCGGAGGCGCGGCGGGTTTGACGGACAGGGTGGATTCCGCGGGCTTGGGGGCATCGATCTTGGTGGGGGGCGAAGCAGGCGTCACCGGTGCGTTGGGTTTCGCGACATCGGTGGCGGGTGGAGCAGGCGTGGTGGATACCGCCGGCCCAACGGTGGTCGCGGCAGCGGTCTCGGCGGGCGGCGACAACTTTTCCATGGCGATTTCGTATTCGTCCACGCTGAGCGTGCCATCGTTATCGCCGTCGGCGGCGTTAAAATCCAGGCCCTCGACATTGGCGGCTTCGTCGGCGCTGATCAGGCCGTCGCCATCGGTGTCGACCTCCTCGAAGGTCAGTGGTGCCGCCGCGAAAGCGGATAGCGTGACCAGCAGCAAAACGGGCAGGATCAGAGCACGCATCGAAGACCCCCTAAAATTCACTAGATATT
The DNA here is from genome assembly GCA_029624675.1 of Candidatus Contendibacter sp. Classification (GTDB taxonomy): domain Bacteria; phylum Pseudomonadota; class Gammaproteobacteria; order Competibacterales; family Competibacteraceae; genus Contendibacter. Next base: position 2,139 of record JARSSP010000033.1, on the reverse strand, counting down.
ATTTCGGATGAAATTTTAACGGAAGATGGAAACCTTTGTCTGGCCCATCCGGGTTTATTACGAAGATACCGACAGCGGCGGCGTGGTCTACTACGCCAATTACCTGAAGTTCATGGAACGCGCCCGAACCGAATGGTTGCGTGCGCGCGGCTTCGAGCAGGACGCGTTGCTGCGCGACCGGCGGTTGCTGTTCGCGGTGCGGTCGCTGGACGTGGATTATCGCCGGCCCGCCCGCCTTGACGACCAGTTGGAAGTCATCAGCCAGATGGCGCGGGCTGGCGCGGCCAGCCTGACCTTCGCGCAGCTCATCCAACGGGCTGATTCCGCCGAAGCGTTGTGCGAGGCGCGCGTCAAGGTGGCCTGTATCGACGCCGACAGCTTTCAGGCCCGTCGGATGCCCCAGGACTTGCTGAGAGAGATCACTGGTGACACATAACTTGTCGTTTTGGAGCCTGATCGTCAACGCCAGCCTGATCGTGCAGTTGGTCATGTTGGGACTGGTACTGATTTCGCTGGCTTCGTGGTGGGTGATCGTCAAGAAAGCGCTGGTCCTGACGTCCGCCAAGCAGGCGGCCAACCAGTTCGAGGACGATTTCTGGTCGGGAATCGATCTGGCCTCGCTGTATGCGCGCATCAGCCACCAAAAGGAAGAGGTTTCGGGGATGGAGGCCATCTTTCTGGCGGGCTTTCAGGAATTCCTGCGCCTGCGTTCCCAACCGACCGTGGATCCCGAATCGGTGGTCAGCGGCGCGCAGCGGGCGATGCGGGCCGCCGGGTCGCGGGAACTGGATCATCTGGAAATATATCTGTCGCTGCTGGCGACCACCGGTTCCACCAGTCCCTACATCGGACTGTTCGGCACGGTCTGGGGTATCATGAACTCCTTCCGGGCATTGGGGCTGGCCCAGCAGGCGACACTGGCGCACGTGGCGCCGGGCATCGCCGAGGCGTTGATCGCCACCGCGATGGGCTTGTTCGCGGCCATTCCGGCGGTGATCGCCTACAACCGCTACGCGCACGAAGTGGACCGGCTGGCCAACCGCTACGAGACCTTCATGGAAGAATTTTCCAACATCCTCCAGCGCCAGTCCTATAGCCTGCGCAAGAGCCACGCCGAGGTTGCCCGCGCCCCGGCCGCCCAGGATTGACCCATGGCCCGGCGCAGCTCACACAGCCGTCTCAAGGCGGAAATCAACATCGTCCCGTACATCGACGTGATGTTAGTGTTGCTGGTCATTTTCATGGTGACCGCACCCCTGCTCAACCAGGGCGTCGAGGTGGATCTGCCCAAGGCGCCCGCCGAATCGCTGGACAGCCAAACGCCCGAAACCGAGGTGCTGGTGCTGTCGGTGCAACGGGATGGCGCTTGTTATTTCAATGTCGGTTCGGAAAAGGCGCAACGGGTGGATTGCCAACAGCTCACGCCGCGCCGAGTGGAAATCGAGGAACGGCTGCGGCGCGCCCCGCAGCCGCCGGTCTTGGTTCGCGCTGATAAGGAAGTGCGCTATGAGCAGGTCATTCAAGCGATGGCGGCCTTGAAGGCAGTGGGCGCGGCCAAGGTGGGCTTGTCCACCGCGCCGCCGGATGCACCGCCAGACGGTCGGTAGTCGAGGCCAATGCACCCTGAACATAGGACGACTTATCAGGATTTCGTGGCCACGGTAGCCACCATTTCGGTGCATACCTTGATCGGCGTTTTTTTGCTGTTCAACTTGAACCTACCGGGCGGGCCACACCCCGAACAACAGGAGATCGAACTTATTCAGTCCGAGGTGGTGGACGAAGCCGCGATTCGGGCGGAATTGGACCGACAAGCGCAGGAAGAGCGTCGCCGCCAGCGTGAGGAAGCGGAACGACAGGCCAGACTGGCGCGGGCCGAACGGGAAGCGGAGGAGCGGCGCCAGGCGGAACTTCGCCGGCAGCGCGAGGAAGCAGCGCGCCGCGAGGCGGCGGAAGCAGCACGCCGCGAAGCCGCCGAGGAGGCCAAGCGTGCAGCCGCCGAGGAGGCCAAGCGCCAAGCTGCTGAGGAAGCTAAACGTGAGGCCGCCGCCGAAGCCAAACGTCAGGCCGCGTTGGAAGCTAAACGTGAAGCCGCCGAGGAGGCCAAGCGTCAGGCCGCCGCCGAAGCCAAGCGCCAAG
>JARSSP010000032.1 GCA_029624675.1 Candidatus Contendibacter sp. | reverse complement strand
CGTCAGGCCGCCGCCGAAGCCAAGCGCGAAGCTGCTGAGGAAGCCAAGCGTCAGGCTGCGTTGGAGGCCAAGCGCGAAGCTGCTGAGGAAGCCAAACGTCAGGCCGCCGCCGAAGCCAAGCGCCAAGCTGCTGAGGAGGCTAAACGCAAGGCGGCGGAAGAAGCCAAGCGCCAAGCTGCCGAGGAGGCTAAGCGCAAGGCGGAGGAAGATGCCAAACATAAGGCGGCGGAAGAAGCCAAGCGCCAAGCTGCCGAGGAGGCTAAGCGCAAGGCGGAGGAAGATGCCAAACATAAGGCGGCGGAAGAAGCCAAGCGCCAAGCTGCCGAGGAGGCTAAGCGCAAGGCGGAGGAAGAAGCCAAACGCAAGGCGGAGGAGGCTCGTAAATTGGCTCAGGAATTGGCGGCGCGCGAACAATTTCTTAAAGAAGCCGTAGCGCGGCACGCCGCCTTGATCAAACAACGCGTCGAACGCTACTGGTCGCTACCGCTGGATGGCAACGATACCCTTTCTTGCACGCTACGAATTACCATGACGCCATCCGGCGCGGTCACCAGCGTTCAAATCGCGCAGAGCAGTGGCGACGCCGCCTTCGACAATTCCGCCGTCGCCGCCGTGCAAAAAGCCTCACCACTGCCGGTACCCGGCGACTCCGAAGTTCTCTCCAAATTTCGTAACTTTAATTTCCGTTTCAAACCAGGAGGTTAAGCATTGAGATCCACAGCATTCAAACTGCTTGGGCTGATCGTCCTACTACTCGTCGGTCGGTTCACCCTCGCCCAACAGCCACTGACCATCGACATCACCAAAGGCATTCAGGGTAGCGGCATTCCCATCGCCATCGCGCCCTTTGGCGGTGGAGCGCCCGAGGACATCGCCGGCATTATTGCTGCCGATCTGCAACGGACCGGCAAAATCGCACCACAGCCCCCGGGAACACGGACCGACTATTCCGTCACCGGACAGGCCCAATCTGGCGGCGCCCGTGGTTACATCGTGCAGTTTCAACTGGCGGGCGTTCAGGGCGCTCCGTTGTTGAATTTGTCCTTCGACGTGCCGCCGAATCAATTGCGGCCGGTTGCCCACCGGATCAGCGACCTGATCTACGAAAAGCTGACCGGCGAAAAAGGGTTGGCTGGAACGCGCATCGCCTATATCGCGGGCGGCGGCGGTTCCTGGTATCTGGTGGTTGCCGACGCCGACGGTCAAAATCCCCGGGTGATCCTACGCTCCGGCCAGCCGCTTATGTCGCCGGCTTGGTCACCGGACGGCGGCAAACTGGCCTACGTTTCCTTTGAGGGGCGCCGACCGCAGATCATCGTGCAGGATGTCTACAGCGGCGCCCGGCGCGTGGTGTCCGCCGCCCCTGGCATCAACGGCGCACCCTCCTGGTCCCCGAATGGCCAGCGTTTGGCGTTTACCCTATCCAAGGACGGCAACCCGGAAATTTACGCGCTTGACCTGGCGACTCAAAATCCCGTCCGCCTTACCAGTAGCAGCGCCATCGACACCGAACCGGTCTGGCTGCCGGACGGCAGCATCGTTTTTACCTCGGATCGGGGGGGGTCACCGCAGTTGTACCAGATCGGCCCCGGTGGCGGCGCGGCGCAGCGGCTTACCTTCGAGGGTGACTACAATGCCCGCCCGACGGTGTCGCCCGATGGCCGCTACATCGCCATGGTGCATCGGCGCGGCGGTCGCTTCCACATCGCCGTGCTGGATCTGCAAACCCGCCAGTTTCGAGTGCTGACATCCGGCGGGTTGGACGAATCGCCCAGCTTCGCGCCCAACGGCAAGATGATCATCTACTCCAACGGCCAACGCCTAACGGCGGTATCCCTGGATGGCAGCGTCAAACAGGACTTCACTCTGCGCGGTAACGGTCGCGATCCGGTCTGGGCGCCCTATGGCCGCTAATTTTACCTTTCACTTCAATTATGGGAAACATCGCCAATGCAACACATCACTCGCAACCTGATCGCCGCCGCTGCGCTCGCGCTGCTGGCCGGCTGTGCTTCAACCGGCGACACCACCGGCCAGGATCAGACGGGCACCCAGCAGGACGCCACAACCGAGCAGGGCATCACCGCGCAACCGGGGCAGGATGCCTACAGCTATCCCTACGGTCAGGCCCCCAGTCAGTACGATACCTATGACACCACTGGGGGAACCGCAGGCGGCCAAGCCGGTGGCGGGCGACCCGGCCAAGCCGTCGCTGGCGGTGGTAGCGCGGTCTCGGCGGATCGGATCGTCTATTTCAGCTTCGACAGCGCCGAAATTCTGCCCGAAAGCCAGGCGATCATTTCCAAGAACGCTCGCGTCCTGACCGGCAATACGCGCATCATCACCCAGTTGGAAGGTCATACCGACGAACGCGGCAGCCGCGAATACAACATCGCGCTGGGTGAGCGCCGCGCCAACGCCGTGCGCCAGGCCATGATCGCCATGGGTGTATCGCCCCAGCAGATTCGCGTGGTCAGCTACGGCGAGGAACGTCCAGCCGCCGCCGGCCAGAGCGAACAGAGTTACGCGCTGAACCGGCGGGTGGAAATCGTCTACTGACGGATGAAACGTCCTCATGGCCAAATACGGTCCTTCATTAGGGCTCATGGCGTTGTTGCTGGGCAGCGTACTACTGCCCAGTCTGGCTCACGCCCAACGCTCTCCAGACAGCGAGCTGACTTTGGAACTGCTCCAGCGCATCGAGCAGTTGGAAACCGAGGTCCGACAAATCCGCGGGAAACTGGAACTTCAACAGCATCACCTTGAAACGCTCGCGCGGGAACGGGTGATGACCGCACTTCCAGCGCATCCGCCAACCAGTCGCGCCGAGCCGCCTCCGGCCATGCCAGCGGCGGCGGAATCCCCGATGGATGCTCGCGGACGGTCGCCAGCGGCACAACCCTCTCTCCCCGCGTCGGCGGCGGGCGCGGAGCGGGCGGAGTTCGACGCGGCATTAGGTGAATTGCGCGAAGGTCGCTACTTCGAGGCCATCGCCGCGTGGCGGCGCTTTCTCAACGCGCATCCGAGCGGCGATCTGGCGGGTGACGCCCAATACTGGCTGGGCGAGACCTACTACCTGAGCCGGGACTACAACGCGGCCAAGGAAACGTTCATCGCGCTTGGCTTGAATTACCCACAAAGCGCGCGGTTGCCGGATGCCTTGCTGAAGCTTGGCTACATCTACGGAGAACAGGGCGAAACCGCGCGGGCGCGCGACGTGCTGCAAAAGTTGACGCAAGTCTATCCCAACACCCAAGCCGCCAGCCTGGCCGAACGGCGATTGCAGTCCTTGCGCTAAGCCTAAGTCAACCCTTGCGATTTTTCCGGATTGTTGTACCATTACCGCCCTTTCCCGGGCCGTTAGCTCAGTCGGTAGAGCAGCAGACTTTTAATCTGTTGGTCGTGCGTTCGAATCGCACACGGCCCACCAGATGAAACAAGGGGTTAGGCGAAAGCCTAGCCCCTTTCCTTTTGCCCGTTGTCCACTGGTTGTCCACTCCCTGAAAAGCCGTGGCGATTGTCCACAACAAGCGGGGTATCAGTTCCGGGCATCGCCGGGCATCGCTTCCAACACGCCGGACCCACTATTGCCCAGTGGACAACCGATGGACAACGCGCCGAATGCGAACCATTGGTTATATCAGCCTGAGATAGTCATAACTTCCCGCGCTAAGGCGGCGAACACCTCAACATCAGTTTCCAGCCGCAGCGTCAGCGGCGCATTCTCAAATCCGGCCGCCACATGACGCAACGCGATGACCACGCGCCAGGGTTGCCGGTCAAGCCGATAGGCCAGGGCGGGGCGCAATCCAGCCGCTTCCGCTTGCTGGCACGTCTGTAACCACCACTCCGACAGCCGCGCACGCGCCGCGCGCTTCACTTCCAGCGCCCAGCCGGGCAAGCCCAGCAGATCTGCGCCACCATCGCGGGACTGCATCAGGTTCCGCGCCACGTCAGCGCCGAGCAGTTCACGCAGCAACCGGGTAAGCTCCCGTTCCCCTTCCTTCCCTTTGCGTTGACTGTTCATGGTCAGTGCCAGCGGTAATAACCCGGTTGCCAGCCGCGCCGGCCGTGCCACCGCCACTCCAGAAGCAACCGGAAATTCGTAGCGCGCAAGCGATACCAACGCCGCCCTTCCCGCCATACCACTTCCCGCACGCGGGGCCGTCTATCCCATAGCCGCCAGCCGTGGTCTATCAGCTGCCGCGCGTCGCTGGCGGAAAACGGCGGGGGGAGCGTGTTCATGATGCTTTCTCCGCTTCCTGTTCGCGGCACCATTGCCGGTAGCGTTTCAGGTCATGGGGAGTGATGTAATTCAGCGTGCCGGTTTCGATACGCCAGCGTTTGAACCGCGCCCGTTCCCGGTCGTTGCGAACCCACGCCTTGAGGGAGCGCCGGCAAGTACCACAAACCCATTTCTCCAACAACTCCACACCGTCAACCCGCGCCAGCCGCCCGGTCGAAACGTGATAGGTCGCCGCCAACCGCCCGATTCCCGCGTAAGAGCCTATCGCACAGGTACAAAGGGGAGTCATCACATGGAATTTTCCCCGGTGATCCGCCAGTGCCACCGCCACCACGTCATCATCATCATCAACAACATCGCTCATAAGTTTGAGCCTCTTATAGCGCGTGGAATCCGTAACTTCCGTAACTTCCGTAACCGGGCCTTTAGAATCAATTGGTTAAGGGTTACGGATTTTTTCCGATTCCGTAACCGATTCCGTAACCATCCCTCAATTCCGTAACCACGGCGCCAGGGGGGCGATGGCCGAACCAAGGGCCGGTTACGGAATTGAAGTTTTCGGTTACGGAATTGAAATCGAATCCGTAACCGAACAGCGCCCGCAACCGATTGAATGAAGTATCCTTTTTTTTCACGGTTACGGAAGTTACGGAAGTTACGGATTCAGGGGAATATAAGGGCGCCAACTATTCGATGGCGCTTGCATTGAATATCAACACCCGTTCAGGCTTGCCAGCAATCTTTACCGTCCGCGTCGTTTCCTGTCCGCTCCCGGTCTGATTCCCCGCTTGCAACCAGCCGCGTTGTTGGCACTGGCGCCACAGGGCGCGCGGTCGGATGTTCAGCCCGGTATCCCCTTTGGTCAGCGCCGTGTTGACCGCTTCCAGGGTCGGAGTCGAGAGCAGGTAGAGTTCACCCTTGGCGTCGTTGCGCCAGCCCAGACAGGGGCCGCGCAACGGTGGGGGGGCCGGTTCGCGGTCGCCATCGTTCGCCAGGGGTTCCAGATGCGCCGCGCCACTGGCCAGTAATTCCGCCAGCGCCCGCCGGAAGCGATCGGCCGGCTGGCTTTCAAGGACATGCAGGGAATGCCGCCGCGCCAAGCCCATGAGCACATCAACCGGCTTCAGGTCGGGAAGGGTCACCCCGGCTTGCTGGAAGTGCCGCAGTGCCAGTTGTGCGCCAATCAGCAGGAACGCCACCTGTTCGGGCGCCCGCCCCGACAAGCGTTGTTGCAGGGCCGCCGCGCGATAGTTCCGCCAATCCTGCTTGGCGTCCTTCACTACGTCATCGAATCGCGCCGCCAGGTCTTGAATGAAATCCGCCATGCAGCGCGCCAGCAACCCACGTTCCGCCGCCGTTTGGCTGGCGGTCAACGCCGCCAAGTCCACGTCGCCTTTTTGCAGGTTCACCCCGAACAGCCGCGCGTTGATGCTTTCGCCAATCGGCCATTGTTCGGCCGTGCCGATGACCAGCCCGCGCGGGTAGCGTTCCGGTTGCTGCTTCAGATCCGCCCGCAACCGGCCGCGCCCTTGGCGGTTGCCCACGGCGCGAATCACCCGGCCGGCCGTCCAGTCCAAGGCCGCTTGCTGTCCGGGATGGTTCGTCGGGGCATAGTCATCAATCACCGCCAGGGCATCCGCCAGCTTGAACAGCGAGTTCTCCAAGGCGTTTGGGGTCGCCGTCCAGTTCGCCGTCAAGCAGGTCCGGTCGATTTCCGCGCCGAAGTGCGCCAGCGCCACCGCCGCGATGCTGGATTTCTGGCTTTGGCTGGGCGCTTCCAGCCACAACATGAAATCCACGTTCAGGGCTTGCGCCAGGGGCGCCAAGTAGACGCAAGCCAGTAAGGGCACGCTCACGGCCGGGGGCGCCAGGTCGATGAGCGCCAGGGATGCGGCCGCCGTTTCGTGGCGTTCCTGGGGGGTGGTTGAGGGCGCCGGGAGCGTGTACCGCGCCAGGTCGCCAAGGTCGACATCGATGCCAGGAACCGGACCGGCCGCGCCGATGGCGCCGCCACCATGGAGATAGCACCACGCACCATCCACCTTCCTCCATCCGGTATGGGTGTAGACGGTTCGTTGTTCCACGGCGCCGCCCGCGTGGCTCAAGGTTTGAATCGCCGCGCGCAAGGTGTCCCGCTTGCCGTTGCCGGGTTCGGCGATGCAGTGCGAACCACCAAACTTCGCGGGCCAGTTCAGGGCCGCGAACTCTTCAAACGAGATCGGGGGGGTATGGAAGGGCCGGCCGCCCTGTTCGCCGGTCAGGGTCAATTTCCGCTGAACGTCTAGCCCGTCATCTTCCACGGTTTCCCGGACAATCCGCGCCGTGAAGTTGCACAACGCGGTTTCTTCCGGCTCGCCCTGGGCGTTCCACCGCACCGCCTTGATGCCGGTCGGAGTCGCCACGTAGCGCCCGCCGGTCGGGGTTGTTGGCTTGCCCTGGGACCGTTCGGGCCGGGCATCATCCGACAACCAGTCAGCCGGGGGCGGTTCGCCCTGTTCCGCGAGGGCGAGCAGCTCCCGCGCCAAATCCGCGCGCCGGTCTTCCGGTATCGGGTCCAAGCCGTTCCAGCCGGGCACGCGGGCCGCCAGCCAATCCGCCGCGTCGCCTTTGTCGGGGACCGGCAAACGAATCAAGCGCACCTCGGGGGCCGGGGTCAGCCGCGCCAGCGCCTGGCACGCCGCCCGCGCGTACCCCTCGCCGGGCCGGTCGTGGTCGGGGAGCAGGTAGACTTGGGGCACGCCGGCCAGGGCCGGCCAGTCACCACCGGCCGCCTGGTTCGCGCCGCCCTGAGCCGATACCGCAGCCAGTCCCAGCGAGTGCAGGGCCGCCGCGCATTTTTCCCCCTCCACCACGAACGCCGGGGCATCGCCCTTGAGGGTGTCCCGCCCGAACAGCACGGGAGCGGCCGGGCCGCCCGCCTTGAACGCATGGCCGTTGTGGGGCTTGAAGTAGGGGATGATTTGCTTGCCGTGGGGGCCGTCGAAACGCGCCACCACGCCTTGCGGTTCGCCGGCCGCGTTGCGGTACCACCACGCCGCCCGGAAGTCATAAAAAGCCCCTTGCCGGTCCTTCCAGCGTTCGGGGATGAAGGAGGGTCTTGAAGTCGAGTCGTTCATCAGCAGATTCCGCGGAAGTCGGGAATCGGGTAGAATTCCGGTCCGGTCTGGTAGGAATCCCGCCCGCTTCCCGATGATGGTCAGTCGTTATCGGGATCGGGTTTTTCTTTGAGCCACGCCACCAGCGCCGCGCGTTCCTCGGCTTCGATTTCCACGTTGCCGGTAAACGCCCATGTCCAGATAGGCGCCGATGGCATCTTGCAGGATGCTGGCGAGCACGTCGGGGGGAAGCGCCTCCGCTTGCACGGTTTCACCCGTGAAGTTGCGCCGGTCGGTTTCCTTGGGGGGAGCGGTCGGCAACCCGTAACGGGCGATATGCTCGGGGGTTACGGCAAGCCGGATAAATTCCGCATCGCCGCCGAATTCGTCGATGAACGCCCGCACATCCTCGTCAAGCGAACCGAAAATATGCACGCCGCTGGGGTCGTGGTCGCCAATGTGCAGGACGCGAACCCAGCCGATTCGGGCGAATGACCGCGCCATGTTGTGCTTGGCGGTCACGGAGTCGAAACCGCCGCTTGAGTAAACGGGGATGCTGTACGGTTCGCACACCCGTTCCAGTTGGGGCGCCATGCCGGCCGCTTCGCACCACACCGCCAATTGCACCGATTGTCCGCGCTGGCGGTCTATCCGATACCCCTCCGCCGTGGAAATCAAAGACCGTTGTGCCCCTTCAAGGCTTTGCCAGCCCTGCCAGCGGGCGCCGTGAAACCCGTCGTCTCGAATGGCACTGAAGGGGATTAGCCGCGCCCGCCGCGCCCGATTCATGTTTTCGCACAGCCGGTCGTAAGCTTTCTCGGTCTTGTCGTAACCATGCGCGCCCACCAGCCGATAAAACACTTGACGCAACGTCAGCGGCAAATGGTTGCGGTATTCCTCCAAGACGCCTTGCACTTGCTCAATGAGCGCCCGCGTCTTGGTTTGCGGATTCCACGTAATAAAGCCACGGGGCCGGCCGTGAATCGCAGTCGCCAGCATGTCAATTCTCCACAGTCAACAAATACCGCCTTGCCAGATCCGCCACCGCGTCACGAAACGACAGCCGGTTCAGCTTGGCATGGAAGGTAATCAGGTCGCCTTTCTCGCCACACCCGAAGCAGTGAAACCCGCCGTGCTTCAGGTTCACGGACAAGGAAGGGTCGGAATCCGCATGGAAAGGGCACACCGCCAGAATCCAGCCTTGGGCGGTTGGTTTGCCCTTCAAGTCAGGGAGTGCGGAACGATAAAACCCCTCGGGGTCAATCGCGGCTTTGAGGGTATCGGGAGAAAGGCGGGGCATGGTTTCAACTCCGATCGGGAGGATTGAAACCCGGCTTGGGGGCCGGGCAACTGGCGGGGTTAGGAAACTGCACAAGAGAGCAGCACCACGCCTTACGGTCGTGGTCTCCCGCCAGCCGCCCGATTGAGGGAGACTGACAGCCGAATCCTGGGCGGATTGCGGGCATGAAAAAAGCACGTTGACGGAGTGCGGGGCCGCTCTTGTGGCGTTTCCTAGGCGCCGGGGACAAGCATAGTCCGGGGCTTGACCAGGGGCAAGGGGCATCATCGCCGTTCCTCCCGGAAACAGCGCGCGGCCGTCCGCAACGCCGCGCCCAGTTGGCACCAGCGCCAGCATTTCAGGCACAACCGATGATGCGCCGGGCCGGTCAAAACCACGCCGCACACTTGGCAGGTATGCCGCCATGGGGGAGCCACCACGCGGAGCCGACTCACAAGGGCAACTCCCGTTGCGCGGGGTCGCCAGGGCGCCAGCCGGGAGGGAGCCAGTAGACCACGGGCGGATTCAGGTCGGTATCGGGTCCGGGATTCGGCATGAGCCGGGATTCGGTGGGCCATCCTTCCCCGCGCAGCTTGTGAATCACCGCCGCCAGCCGCCAGCCGCCGCGCCCACCACAAGCTTTCATCAGGTCGGGATGGGCCAAGGTCCGGCCGTCCAACAGTTGCCGCCGTACCCACTCGCCTTGAGCAACCTCAAGCCGCTGACGCGCCATGGTGGCCGTTCCGTGAAATACAATTGAAGAATTCCGTCTCGTTGACCAAGACGCGTCGCCCGCACTTCACAAATGCGCGGGCGAAACCGTTGCTTTCTCGATGAAACATCAGGTGGCGTAAGCCGCCTTGCGGGGGCCACGGATGGTGTTGATTCCAGTCAGTGAGGGGGATGAGTCGGGAAACCGGAGAGCCAGCGCCCGTATTTTCGACAACTTTCATAGATAACTCCTGTCGCGAGTTGCTTTGCAGTTCGCGGCGATAGCGCCACTTACGACAAGAACTTAAATGCCGAGCGTAGGAAAAAAAATCCCCGCCAAGCGGGGAAATGTCATTTTCAGCAGACGGGTATTTTCAGACGGGTATTTTTTTGGGCCGTCCACGCCTTTTGTCTTTGGGGCGGGGGTCTATTTTAGCCAGCCAGCCGGGAACGGTGTTTTTCCCCTTGTAGGCTTGGACGTAAAAGAGCATATCCCGATGCTTCATTATGTCAGCTTTCGTGGAATTCGGATTTTCAGCCCATAGCCGCTTACCGATTTCCTGGCATTCCCGCCTGTGCATTTGCAACTCGGTTTCACGTTTCGCCGCCGCGCCCTGTTCGGGCCGGTCAGGTTTGCCTTGGGGGAGTGGCGCCGATTCATCTTGGGGCGCTTTCCACCAGTCCGGTTTTGGAATCCAAGCACGCTGAGGTAAATCGAGAAAGGCCAGGTAATCCGCGCGCCGGATGAGGCAATTATCGCCGTGAAAGTCCGTATCGTCGAATATCGCACGAAAGCCTTTCCAAATGCCGCGAATGATTCGCGTTCCCTCGTGTAGGTTGCACCGCTCCCATTGTTCGCCAAGTGCAATTGGACGAAGGTTCATGATGGAGTCACGATTGCGAATGCGCATGGAGAGCGGCTGTTGGTTGAGCCGACTTACGCGGGCATACCATCCCTCCGGGTTGCCATACGCCGCCAGCCGGCCGGCCTTGATGGCTTGAATCAAATCATTCGTTAAGTCTTTCCTTTCTTCATGGGCATCTTCAGGAAATGTCGTGGTGGCTATCTCCCATATGGATAACTCATCTTGGGGTAGTCCCCGCCTAGCCCGCTTCAGTGGCGCCCATGCCGAATAGCCGGTATCATCCTCTCTTGTCATCAGCCTATTTCCAAGGTCGGTCAGTGACACGGGGCGGCTCCTGTTCCACCAGGGCCGCCCCACTTCGTTTCTACGCCGCCGTTTCCTTCACCTTATTTTCCCCTTCAACTTAGCCCACCGCGCGCGGTGTAGGCTGTCACAGGCCGCACGGCGCCACCCTCAAGCGGCTTGTCGCCGGTACTGGCGAACGTCCAAGCGCACGCCGGGTTGCAAGGTCTGTTCGGTTAACTCCAACAGCCGCGCGGATACCGCATCTTCAAAGTATCGTTCCCCGCAGTTGTCGCACACCAGGGCGGGAACGCCTTGCACCACCAGCAACGCGCCTTGCCGGTCTACCGTTACCGATACCGATTGCGGTTGCAGGTCACCGGTCTTGCAAATCACGCATTTCATGGCCGCTTCCTCTTAAAGTCGGGTTCCCACAAGGCGGGGTCTGGGCGGTAAACCGTGATGACGATTTCAGTATCGTCGCCCACTGGCGCCGCCACCACATGCAGGGGTTGACCTTCAATCCAGTGCAGCAACAAGCGGCTGGGGTAAGGGGTATCGTCAGGATAATGGCGGATGACTTCGCCCCGTTCCAGCGCCGCTTTCACGTCTTGATGGCTTATCCCGCGTTCGGCCATCCGCAACAGGGCGTGTTCTCGGAAAACCAGGGTCTTCACGGCATCACCACTCGGTTTCCGTCATGCCGGTTGCCCGAATATGGCCGCGTTCATGCGTTCCACCACGCCGGCCTTATGCGACTCCGACAGGTGCGCGTAGCGTTGCACCATCGCCAGGGTCTTATGCCCCAACACCGCCGCAATCTCGTTCAAGCTGGCGCCGTTCATCGCCAGGTAGGACGCCGCGGAATGGCGCAAGTCATGAAACCGGAAATCCACCAGTCCCGCCCGCTTGGCCGCCGCGTTCCAGGGGGCGCGCAAGTCCATCGGCTTGTTGGGATGGTTGCCGGGGAACAGAAGGGGCGTATCCAAGCGGCGCCGGGTCCGGGCGTGCTCCTTCACCAGTTCCAGCGCCCTACCCGCCAGGGGAACGCCGCGCATGGTTCCGTTTTTCGTTTCCCGCAAGGTGAGCCAGCCGCGCGCCAGGTCCACATCCCGCCATTCCAGGTTCATGATTTCGCCCGCCCGCATCCCGGTACTCAGGGCGAGCACCACCACGGGGAACAGGTAGGGATTCGGGCTGGCTTCGCAGGCCGCCAGCAGGGCCGCCCGTTCGTCATCACTGAGGAACCGAACGCGCCCACGCGGTTCCTGGGGCTTGGAGACTTTGCGCAGGGGCGAATCATCCAACCACTGGTATTCCTTCACCGCCACGGACAGGCAGTGGGACAGCGCCGCCAGGTAGCGCACCACGGTCGCCGGGGAGCGGGGTTCATCGCCGGGGTAGCCCACCGCGAGCTTGTCCCGGTACTCGGCAATCAGGGGCGGGGTCAGATCCGCGAGGGTATGGGCGCCTAACTGTTCGCGCCACCAAGCCAGTTGCGCCCCTTGAATCTGGACAACGCGCCCTTTTTTTCGTGGGAGCACGTCGGCAACGTAGCGGTCAATCAGTTCCGCCAGGGTGTGCCGCTTGGCTTCCGAAGTCCTGAAGTGCCGCCCTTCCCGAATCGCCGCCTCGGTCTGTTGCGCCCAGCGCCGGGCATCGGTGAGCCGGTCGAAGCTGGCGGTCTGAATCGGATAGCCCTTCATCCTGATGCGGACACGATGTGTCACCTTGCCATCGTTCGCCGTGTGCTTGTCAAAGGTCGCCATCGCCGTTTCTCCAAGATTCAAACCATGGCGAAAGTGTACGAAAAACCGCGATAAATCACAACAACAGATATGCAATCTGATGGTTTTACAATTAAATATCTATAAAAACAATATCTTACTTATAAAAAAGCCTTATTTTGTCCATCAAATGTCCATCGCCAGAAAAATCCGCCTAATTAAACATCGTTTTTTAGATATCCGAGGGGCCAGTTTGGTAGGGGCTACCCTGGGGAGTGTGGGGCCGGTCGGAATCAAAATCGAGGCGGGTTGACTTGGAATCGGGCCAGGCAGGGCCGCGTTGTTGTCCACTGGTTGTCCACTGACTGACAAATAATGGCGTTATTTTGGGTTATCGTCAGTTGTCACCATTGATTCAACATTATGATATATATTGAAAAAATGGCATTCAATCAATGGGGTTATGAGGGTAGGAGCAGACTTTTAATCTGTTGGTCGTGCGTTCGAATCGCACACGGCCCACCAGAAAACCAAGCCCTTAACCAACCTTGGCAAGGGCTTTTTTATTTCAATATCCAAGGTTAAAACCACCGGCTTTAGCCGGTCAGCTTTCAGCTACGACTCTCCAAGCAGATTCCGATGCGCTCTAAATTGGTCTTAATTGAGTGCCGGATGCTATTGTTGCAATCGTCATGTTTTTAAAGCGCCGGGTGCATTGATGGGTGGACTTTTAGTCCTCTGCACCCGGCGCAGAACCCACCAGCTTTAGCTGGTGGTCGTTCAGTGGTTGCGCCGAGATTTCCCGGCAGGCTGGTCGCGGATCGGGTGGGGCAGGTGTTGCGATCAGCCGCTACCCCCTAATCGATGGTGCATCTGCAGGGGGCTGGTAAATTCGTTGACGGTATTTCCCGACCCTCCATTGGCTGATGAACCGCCAGATCCACTACGAGCCGGCTTGGCAGGCTGTGCGGCTGGATCGGCAGGCTGTGCGGCTGGATCGGCAGGCTGTGCGGCTGGATCGGCCACTTGGCGCTTTGCTTCTTCCTGTTGGCGAGAGGCTTCCAGTGCCTCCCTTTCACTAGGGCGTAGGCCCACCTCAGGATCACCATTCTGACTGTTGGAAGTGCTGTTGTCCTGGATGGGCATCGGTACCCCTTCCGGGCACGGCAACTGTTGGTAGTAAAATTGCCCATTTGGGCCAGGGCATTTGTAGACCTGCCCGAATGCGGGCGCGGCGGTGATGATGGAGAGGACCAGCAGTACGGGTTTCATGACGTTTCCTCCAGTTTCCCAATGTTACATCATAGCGCAACCGGGACTCGGTGGTGGAATCACCTATGAGTTAACGTAAGTTATGCTTTTATAAGCAAACACTTATTCTTCAAACGATAGCGGGTAGCGTCCGAGGTTCCGCCGTTTTCCCCTGCGGGGAGGGCTGTTTCTCTTGATACGTATAGGCGACGAGTGCCCCTAACAATCGGCGGGTGGCGCAGGGGGTTCTAGGCAGTCTCTCAAAGCATCTTCAGCAGGGGCATCAGCTTGTATTTGCGCTGGTGCTTCTCGCGCAGCGCGGCCAGATAGGTTCGCCATTCCGCTTGCTGACCGAGCGCTTCATACGCCTGCTTGACCTTGCGCAGCCACATAGCCGCGTCTTCGTAGTGGGCGGACTGGGCGCCATCCATGATCGGCTCCGCCTGCTGGCGGGCCTGGGCGATCACCCATTGCGGCTGGCGGTTCACGGCGGCGTCCATGACCCGCGCCAGGGTTCGGGGCGAGGTGTAGCGTTCGGTCGCTTCGATAGCGTCGTCAACCAGGTTCTCGTACAGGAAAATCTCGATCCGGGTTTCATTGCTGACGCGGGCTTGCTGACGTAGAAAATCCAGCAACTGTCGCCGCAAGTCCGGCCAGTCCCCGCCGGCCAGTTTCTGGACCGACTGGTAAGCGGCGAGGCGAGGCGCGATGCGAAACGCGATGACGCCCGCCGCCCGCGCCCGCTCGATTTGGCCCTGTTCAGCCGCCCGGTCGCGCAGCCAAGCCGCCAGTTCGCTTTGGGGATGCGAATCGTATAGGCCAAACTCCGTCATTCGTTCCGCGACCATCGAAAATTCTTCATCTTGCCGCGCTCTCGTGTCCAACCGTTGCAGGTTGTGCTCGGCCACCTGGAACGCCGGCTCGATCTCGCCGTGCTCATACAACCCCTTGACGAGTTCCAGCGCGCCGTTGTCGGACAGCGGCTGTTCCAGCCCAGTGCGCACGGCGTCCCCGACCCGGCCCAATTGCAGCAGATGCAGCGCGTAAAGATCGTGCTGCTTCTCGGCCCTGGCCAGATGGAGGTACGCCTCGTCCTGGCCGGTGCGCGCCAGAATCCGCAGTCGCGCTTGGGTGACCTGAACCCGCCAGTCGTGAGGAGGCGGGTCGGCTCCCCACAGGCCGCCCGGCGGCTCTTCGCCGCACAGGATGGCGCACAGGCCGGGATCGTCCCAGCCCTGTCGAACGACAATTTGTAGATTTTCCAGGGGTTCGGTGACGGATTCGTCGAAATCTTCCACCCAGTCCGCCAAGCGGCTCGCCCACTGTTCGCGTTCGTCGGCGTCCAGGCTGGGCTCAAGCAACGCCTCGATCCAGAGCGGCGCGGTTCCATCGAAGAAGACGCCGGTTTCCTCGCCGGTCTCTTCCAGCATTTCCCAATGCTTGCTGAATTCATCGGTGATGGCTTCCAGAATCGCCAGGGCGGCGCGGCCGTTGCCAGCATCCAGTACGGGCCGGGCCTGCTCCGCTAGTTCGACGATGTCGTCCACCACGCCGTAACCGTCTTCGCTGTAGTCCTCGTCCCAGCCGCCGCGCGAGCGCATGGCGCCGCGGACGCTTTGCCGCAGCGCGCGAGTGTCCACCGCAGCGGCCGTTGGCGCGGCGGATTCTGTCGGCCCGGTGAAGGTGACGTAGGGCAGGGTGGCCTCGATCATGTCGCTCAGGCGCGGAATCCGGTCGGCCAGCTCCAGCACCAGCGCCTGGAGTTGCGAGCGATCCAGCGCCGCCAGCTTTTCCGCCAGCGGCGAACGAATTTCCACCACATCCGGTTGGTTGGCGTAGGCCAGCAGGGTGGCGACAATATGCTTGCACCAACCCCCGTACTCATAAGGACAGGTGCAGGTAGCGTCGGCCACGCCTCCGGCGCCGAATTCGATCCACACTCGATAGGGCCGGGGCGCGTTGCCCTGGACATCCGCCTCCAACTCATCGCCGCGCAGCACCAGCGTCTCGACCGCGCCGCTCCTGAAATACTCCTCGCCCCGATGGATCGACCGGTCGGTGGCATATTGGGGCAACGAAGCAGGATCGAAGGCGGGGGAGGGCATCGGGAACAACCTCAGTCTTTGAACATGCGGGGAAGCAATTTGACGAAATGGAGGAAGCCGCGCAGGCGGTCGCCGAACGCGCGGCCGTGCAGCAGATGCAGCGCGCCTTTCAGGCCATCGTACAGTTGCGCGTCGTAAGGATGCCAGAACAGGTTGCGTTTGGCGAAGTACAGCAATTCGGTGGTCACCACCTGCGGCTGGGTCATCTCGTCGAAACCCAGTTCGCCGTGACTACGGCCAATGCCGGATTCCTTGACCCCGCCCCACGGCGTTTCGGCCATGCCGTGGGTCAGCAAATGATCGTTGATAGTGATCACCCCGGCATGGATGCGCCGGCCCAGCGCCACCGCTTCGCGCGTATTGCTGGACCACACCGAGCCGGTCAGGCCCAGGCTGGAATCGTTGGCCAGTTCGATGGCCCGGTCCATGTGGTCCACCTTCATGATGCCCAGCACCGGCCCGAAGGTTTCCTCGCGCATCAGTTCCATGGTGTGATCGACGTTGGTGAGAACAGTGACCGGATAGAAGTTGGCGTGGGCGTGAGCGGGATCGATCTTGACTTGGGCCAGGAGGGTCGCGCCCTTGGCCAGCGCATCGTCCACCTGGCGCTGGATGGTCTTGAGTTGGCGCTCGGTGCACATGGCACCCACATCGACGTTGTGGTGAGTGTTAGGGCCCTGCCGTAGCGCTTCCACCTTTTGCTTGAGCAGATTGATGAACGGTTCATACACGTCGCGGTGGACGTAGATGCGTTCGACCCCGCCGCAGGACTGACCGCTGTTTTGCAATCCGGCCCACATCGCGCCGTTGACCGCCCGCTCCAGATGGGCGTCCGGACAAACTAGCATCGGGTCGTTGCCGCCCAGTTCCAGCGAGACCGGCACCAGGCTTTCGGCGGCCTTGGCCATTAGAATCTTGCCGACCGGCACCGAACCGGTGAAGAACAGTTTGTCCACGTGGTTGTCCGGCTCCAGCAGAAGCTGGCCGATGATGGCGCCGGGAATGTTGAGATGAATGAATACGTCGGCCGGCAACCCGGCGGACTGGATCATCTCCTCGATCTTGCGCCCGACCATCTGGGTTTCGGGAGCGGTCTTGAAGATGACCGTGTTGCCGGTCAGCAGCGCTGGCACGATCTCGTGCATCGGGATGCCGAGCGGGTAATTCCATGGGGCGATGATGCCGATCACGCCGAACGGAATGCGGAAAATCCGGCTGCGCTTGTTCAGGAACAGCAGCGACCCAGCGCGAACCTTGCGCGGCTTAAGAAAGTGTTTGGTGTTTCTGGCGTAGTAATCAATGGCCATGGCGCTGGGCAACACCTCGGTGGCGAGCGCCTCGACCCGGGTCTTGCCGACATCGTTGGCGATGGTTTCGCTGACTGCGTCGGCGTGGTCCACCAGATAATCCCGGAGGCGCAGGATGTAGCGCACTCGTTCCGCCAGCGGCAGCGCCGCCCAGGCCGGTTGCGCGGCGCGGGCGCGGCGAAGGGCCTCGCGCGCTTCCTCGGCGGTGTTCATCCGCGAATAGCCGACGATGTCGCCGGTGGCGGGATTGACGCAGACGGTTTGGCGGAGATCGAAAGTCTGGGGCGTGCTCATGGGGCGTCCTCGGCGAACGGATGGAGATGGCGGTGCGGGCCGATATAGCCAGACCTGGGCGGGATTGGCTTGTAAGAGCTGGTTTTTTGTTGATTACGTGCGTCGAGTCGCGCGAGATACCGCTGGATTTTTTCGCCGAGCCTTAATTCTACTTTGTCAGATTCATATTTTTGATTTTTCTCAATAATTAAAGATCAGATA
>JARSSP010000031.1 GCA_029624675.1 Candidatus Contendibacter sp. | reverse complement strand
GCCCCGATCCGTGCGAGCGGTACCCGGAAGAACCGCGCCCCATAACGCGCGGCCATCCGTGGGATGTTCTCCCCGCGCGAATGAGGTGACCCGCCGTGGCGAAGAAGAAATCTTACCGGTCTGGCGCTTATTTCGCGATTCGCCGCCTGGCGGCGACGGCCCAGGTTTCGGAATCGGCGATTGTTGCCGCCGCGAAGATTTGCGGTGCGCTTCGATTCGGCGGTCACTTGTGGTTTTCGAGCGGTCGCGTCACGGTGGATTTCGTCGAGGAGGCGCAATTGGCCCATCGTGCCGAACTGGCCGCCGCACAACGCCGGCAACGCGCCGCCCAGGCTCAACAGGCAGGCTCCCCCCACCCAGCCGCCGCTTGAGTTTGCGCCCGCTGTCGGCGCTCCCAGGCGGTTCCGTGGGCATTCCTGAAGGAATCAACAAGTGAATGGTTGGAAGCATCAAGTCGCCGTGCAACTGGACAGCGCCGCGTTTGAACGCCTCAAGCGGCTGTCCAGCGCCAGCGGCAAGCCCTACGCCGCCACCATCGCCCAGGCCCTGGAAGCCCTGGAAGGCTACACTAGCGAGGGACTAGCGGGCGTTAGTGGCTTCCGCACCTATGCACAACTCCCCGACGTGGAACGCCGCGCCTGGCGTGTAAAGGTCCGGCAATGGCGAACGGAAGGATGCAGCTTCGGCGGTATCGCCAAGCGGCTGTTCAAGGATCACGGCATCACCGGCGCGGATGGTTTGCCGCTGGGCGCTTCGACCGTTCGCGGCATGGCCGCCAGCGGCCCGGCTGGCGTGGCGTGAGAAACGCGCGGAACGCAAGGCATTCGCGGCGGAAGTGGGGCGGTTGATTGTAAGGATACAAGAAAATTGTAAATCTATCGTTGATTGTAATTTACAAGAAGGATGGTTATTACAATTAGCAGGAAATATTTCAGTTACGCAAAAAACCGCTTACAACTGGTGGTCCTCCTTCTGCAAAGAAACCGGCCTGAGCATCACGCCCAAGCAGGCCAGCGCGGAACGCAAGGCGTTCGCGGCGGAAGTGGGGCGGATTTGTCTAAAGTTGCGCGGTTTGTCCAATGATGATGATTTGTCCAACTTGGACAAGTTATGGTTGATGGAAATCGTCGAAAAAACTGGACAAGCCAGATCAACGATCAATAACTGGTGGTCCTCCTTCTGCAAAGAAACCGGCCTGAGCATCACGCCCAAGCAGGCCAGCGCGGAACGCAAGGCGTTCGCGGCGGAAGTGGGAAGGCTGATTGCCAGTTTTGCGGCCAATTGCCAGAAAGAATCTTTTGCCAATGGCAATCTAATTTTAGATGGCAATTGGGTTGATGATTTGGCAAAAAATAGCAATACGCCGATAAAAACGGTTTACAACTGGTGGACCGCCTTTTGCAAAGAAACCGGCCTGAGCATCACGCCCAAGCAGGCCAGCGCGGAACGCAAGGCGTTCGCGGCATGGCCGCCACCGGCCCGGTTGACGTGGGTTGATACAACTGTATCGGCCTTCCCGCCGTCCTGATCTACCCGACTCCCCGCGCCGCGACGGCCCGCGCCAGGGCGCGATGGACCGGGGTCACTTTCCGGGGTTACTGGCGAAAACGGGTCATCGAATCCGCTGGTAAAACAAACCATTGAGCGGACAATCACAAGTCCTCTCTCGCCAAATAGCCGTCCATGACGGAAATTGAAACCCGCCAAGCGCGGGTTTTTTAATGAACGACCATTGCTTTGAAAACAACGGTCGCTCATTGATCGGGATTACGCAAAACAGCACTTTTCATGCGGTGCTGATTTACGCCTCCACCACCGGAATCTTGCCGATCCGCGCCTGCCATTCCTTCGGCCCGGTCTTGTGGACGCTGGACCCCTTGGAATCGACCGCCACCGTCACCGGCATGTCCCTGACCTCGAACTCGTAGATCGCTTCCATGCCGAGATCCTCGAAAGCGAGAACCTTGGCCGCCTTGATGGCTTTGGAGACCAGATAGGCCGCGCCACCGACCGCCATCAGGTACACCGCCCGGTTGTCCTTGATCGCGTCGATGGCGATCTGGCCGCGCTCGGACTTGCCGATCATACCCAGCAGGCCGGTTTGTTCAAGCATCTGGCGGGTGAACTTGTCCATGCGGGTCGCGGTGGTGGGTCCGGCGGGACCGACTACCTCGTCGCGCACCGGATCGACCGGGCCGACGTAGTAAATGAAGCGGTTGGTGAAATCGACCGGCAGTTTCCGGCCCGCGCTCAACAGGTCGGTCATGCGCTTGTGGGCGGCGTCGCGGCCGGTCAGCATCTTGCCGTTGAGCAGCAGCACCTCGCCGGTCTTCCAGGTCGCCACCTCCTCGCGCGTGACGGTGGCCAAATCGACCCGGCGGGCGTTGGTCGGCGCATAGGTCAGCTTCGGCCAGTCGTCCAGGCTCGGTGGCTCCAGCTTGGCCGGACCGCTGCCGTCCAGGTGGAAATGGGCGTGACGGGTCGCGGCGCAGTTCGGCACCATCGCGATGGGTAGATTGGCGGCGTGGGTCGGATAGTCGAGCACCTTCACATCCAGCACGGTGGTCAGACCGCCGAGACCCTGCGCGCCGATGCCGAGCGCGTTGACCTTCTCGTACAGTTCGATGCGCAACTCCTCGGCCCGATTCTTGGGACCCCGGGCGATCAGTTCCTGAATATCGACCGGCGCCATCAACGACTCCTTGGCCAGCATGAACGCCTTTTCCGGCGTGCCGCCGATGCCGACGCCGAGAATGCCGGGCGGACACCAGCCGGCCCCCATCTGCGGCACGGTCTTCAACACCCAATCCACCAAGTCGTCGGAGGGGTTGAGCATCGCGAACTTGGACTTGGCCTCGGAACCGCCGCCTTTGGCCGCGCAAATCACCTCGACATGGTGGCCGGGGACGATTTCGTAATGCACCACGGCCGGGGTGTTGTCCTTGGAATTCTGGCGCTTGCCGGCCGGATCGCGCAGCACCGAGGCGCGCAGCTTGTTATCCGGGTTGAGATAGGCGCGGCGCACGCCCTCGTCGACCATCTCTTGCACCGACAACTTCGCGTCCCAATGCACGTCCATGCCGACCTTGAGGAACACTAGAGCGATGCCAGTATCTTGACAGATCGGGCGATGGCCCTCGGCGCACATGCGGGAATTGATCAGAATTTGCGCGATGGCATCCTTGGCGGCCGGGCTTTCCTCACGCTCGTAGGCTTGCGCCAGCGCCTTGATGTAATCGACGGGATGGTAGTAGCTGATGTACTGAAAGGCGTCGGCGATGGACTGGATGAAGTCTTCTTGACGGATGGTGGTCATGCTGTGCTCCCAAGGCGAGGAATGGGGCGCGGGGCCGCGCCTGGACATTGTGATGGCGGCGGCCATTTTACCGCATTACCGCAAGTCGGGCGGCGAGATGCGCCGAACCAGCCACTGCTATTGCTCCGGCTTGATGCCCAGTTCCCGCAACCGCGCCGCCAGCCGTTCCGCCCGTCGCTCGGCTTCCGTCGCCCGCTGACGTTCCTGTTCCGCCGCGCGTACCGCTTGCTCCGCCCGCTGGCGTTCCTGTTCCGCCACGCGCACCGCTTGCTCCGCCCGCTGGCGTTCCTGTTCCGCCCGCTGGCGTTCCTGTTCCGCCGCCTCCGCCCCCGTTGGAATCAACCGCCCCTCGCGGTCGGTCCAGCGCAACCACAAGGCTTCCGTGTCCTCGTACTCACCTTGCCATAGGCTTAGACCCAGCCCAACCGTATCCAGCAACCCACCCACCTGTTCGATATAACCCTGGCTTGCCCCCGTGAACTGGTGGATGCGCAACACTCGATCCGACAACAGGCGCCAGGGATCGAAAATGACGTAGTACGAAACCCCGATGGCTTCATACTTACGCAGCTTGTCACCATCCTCGCCACCTTCCTGGTTGGAAACAATTTCCACCACGACCGCCGGCTGTTTGCCATCCTGAACCCAGACGAAATAGGAACGATTGGCCTTCTGACTCAAGTCCGGTCCCAAGCCCGGCACGTCCAACGCCAACATCATGTCGGGCACCAGCGGCGGCTGGCGCAGGGCGTAGAACAGACCGACGTTGGCCAGGGCCAGAAAACCGCGATGGCCAGGCGCGCACCGGTCCGGTCCGGACCAAGCGCCGTAGAGCGGTTCCGTCAACAATCGCTGTTGTTTTTCCGACAGAATATTGTCCACGGGAGTATCGTCCTCCGTCACCAGATTTTCCATCTCGCGTTCGGTCATGGCGCGCACTTCCGCCAGTTCCACTTCCCATTCCTCCAACCGCCGGGGTTCCGGCGCAACGCTTGTCGCACTCATTCGTTTCACTCCGGTCGAAGCTTTCCGTTAATCTTAGTTTTCTTTGACACCATCGGCGGAACTCCCGCCGCAATTTCCAGGAGCCGCTCGAACCATGGCCGACGATTTCAACGAACGCGCTTTGCGCTACCATCGCATGGCCCCCTACGGCAAGATCGAGGTCACCCCGACCAAGCCACTCGCCAACCAGCGCGACCTAGCGCTGGCCTATTCCCCCGGCGTGGCCGCCGCCTGTGAGGCAATCGTTGCGGACCCCGGCGAAGTGTCCACCGTGACCGCGCGCGGCAACCTGGTGGCGGTCATCACCAACGGCACCGCCGTGCTCGGCCTGGGCGACATCGGCCCGCTGGCGGCGAAACCGGTCATGGAAGGCAAGGGCGTGCTGTTCAAGAAATTCGCCGGCATTGACGTGTTCGACATCGAAGTCAGCGAACACGACCCCGACAAGTTGGTGGAGATCATCGCCAGCCTGGAACCCAGTTTCGGCGGGATCAACCTGGAGGACATCAAGGCCCCGGAATGCTTCCAGATCGAGCGCAAGCTGCGCGAGCGGATGAAGATCCCGGTGTTTCACGACGACCAACACGGCACCGCCATCATCACCGCCGCCGCCGTGCTCAACGCCTTGTCGCTGATCGGCAAGAACATTGCCGAAGTGAAGTTGGTCACGTCCGGCGCGGGCGCGGCCGGCATCGCCTGTCTCGATCTGTTGGTCGGTCTCGGACTGATGCGCCAGAACGTCATCGTTTGCGACAGCCGGGGCGTGATCCACCAGGGACGCGGCGCGCTCGACCCGGAGAAAGCCGCCTATGCCGCCGATACCCCGGCGCGCACCCTGGCCGAGGCCATCGTCGGCGCGGACGTGTTCCTGGGTTTGTCCAAAGCGGGCGTGCTGACCGGCGAGATGGTGAAAACCATGGCCGACCAGCCATTGATTCTGGCGCTGGCCAATCCCGTCCCCGAAATCATGCCAGAAGAGGCCAAGGCCGCGCGGCCCGACGCTATCATCGCCACCGGTCGTTCCGACTATCCCAATCAGGTCAACAACGTCCTCTGTTTCCCCTACATCTTCCGGGGCGCGCTGGATGTGGGCGCCACCACGATCAATCAGGAGATGCAACTCGCCTGCGTGCGCGCCCTCGCCGAACTGGCGCGCGAGCCGCATTCCCAGGAGGAAACCGCCGCCTACGGCGATCAGCCGATCAACTTCGGACCGGAATATCTGATCCCCAAACCGTTCGAACCGCGCCTGCTGCTCACCCTGCCGCTGGCGGTCGCCAAGGCGGCGATGGACAGCGGCGTCGCCACCCGGCCGATTCGGGATTTCGCCGCCTACCGCGCCCAACTCAGCCAGCGAGTTTACCGGTCCGGCCTGATCATGCGTCCGGTGTTCAACCACGCCAAGGCCGACCCTAAGCGGGTCATCTACGCCCAGGCCGAGGAGGAACGGATGCTGTGGGCGATCCAGGGGGTCATCGACGACGGTCTCGCCAAACCCGTCCTGATCGGGCGGCGCTGGCGGATCGAGCAACGTATCGCCGAACTGGGTCTGCGCATCCGTCCCGATCGGGATTTCGAAGTGATCGACCCACAGAACAACCCTCACTACGAGGAATGCTGGCAGGAATACCACAGGCTGCGCGGACGGTATGGCGTCGATCCCAACAAGGCCCGGGTTCGAGTCAACACCCGCGCCACGGTGATCGGCGCGTTGTTGCTGCGCCTCGGCTACGGCGACGCCCTGTTGTGCGGAATGATCGGCGGCTATCCCGATCACGTGGAATATGTGCTGGACATCATCGGCCTGCGCGAGGGGGTCAAAACCCCGGCGGCAATGAACATGCTGATCACCTCGCACGGCCCGCTGTTCTTCTGCGACACCGACATCAACGAAGATCCCACCGCCGAGGAAATTGCCGACATCACCTTGCTGGCGGCGGAGGAAGTGGGTCGCTTCGTTCCCCCCAAGATCGCCTTGCTATCTCACTCCAGCTTCGGTTCGCATAAATCGCGGCAAGCGCGCAAGATGGCCGAGGCGCTGCAAATCATCCGTCAGCGCGCTCCGGCCCTGGAAGTGGACGGCGAGATGCGCGGCGACGCGGCCTTGTCCGAGGAGCTCCGCAACCGGGTTTTTCTGCACTCGCGGCTGAAGGGCGCGGCCAACCTGTTGATCATGCCGAACGCCGATGCCGCCAACATCTCCCACAACCTATTGAAGCAGGTCACCAACGGCGTGTCGGTGGGGCCGATCACGCTCGGCCTGGCCAAGCCGGCCCATATCCTGACCCGTTCAGCCTCGGCGCGGCGCATCATCAACATGACCGCCATCGCCGCCGTCGACGCGCAGGAACATGCGGCGCGCAAAGCCTGGCTGGTCTGAAAGCTAAAGAGCCCCCAACACGGGGGCTCTTTGCGCGCCGCGTCGAGCGGGCCACGAGTTTGTGCCCGACACCCGGTTGGCCTACGTGACCCAGACCACGCTGTCGGTGGATGACACCGCGCAAATCGTCGCCGCCCTGCGCGCCCGTTTTCCGGGAATTCAGGGGCCACGCAAGGACGACATCTGCTACGCCACCCAGAACCGGCAGGACGCGGTCAAGGACCTGTCGCGGTACTGCCAGTTGCTACCGGTGGTGGGTTTGCGCAACAGCTCCAACTCCAACCGGCTGCGAGAGCTGGCTGGGAAGGAGGGCACGCCGGCCTGGCTGATCGACGGACCGGGGGATATCGACCCGGCCTGGCTGGCTGGGAAGACCGCCATCGGCGTGACCGCCGGCGCCTCGGCGCCCGAGGTGTTGGTGCGACAGGTGATCGCCCGCCTGCGGGAATTGGGCGCCACGGCGGTGACGGAAAGCACGGGACGGGAGGAAAACGTGGTGTTCGCGCTGCCCAGGGAGTTGCGATGATTGGCTTTATGGCGGGGTCGTCCCGTCGGCACCGGGCAGATCAATCATTCGGATTTTCAGGGCTACCTTTCTCGAAAAAATCGAGGACGGCCTTGTCGCTCTCCATGGCGATTTCGACGGGCGGATGGGTAAGCGGGCAGTCTCTGACATAAATACCGTCTTCAGATGCATCCAGGTGCCACTGTAAGGGGAGGCCGCTTGTTATCAACGCCGTCAGGGGCGCCAAGTCGGTGACCGCCGTCTCGTTGAGGTTGAGAAACCGCAGTTCCGCCAACCCGGCCAATGGGGCCACATCGGCGACGGGCGTCTCCGCGAGATTGAGTTCCCGCAATCCCGCCAATCCAGACAAAGGGGCCAGATCGGCAACCGGTGTCTGCGCGGCTCTAAGTTTCCGCAGTTCCGTCAACCCGGCCAGTAGGGACAGGTCCGTAACCCGCGTACCCGCAATATCCAGCTCTTGTAAACGCGCCAGCCCGGCCAGGGGGGACAAGTCGGTCACCTGCTTGCTCCGAACGTTAAGCGCTTGCAGTTCCGTCAACCCGGCCAGTGGGGACAGGTCGGCGACTGGCGTACTGGAGCTGTCGAGCATCCGCAATTCCGTCAACCCGGCCAGTGGGGACAGGTCGGCGACTGGCGTGGCGCACACATCGAGCCGCTGCAAGTGCTTCAATCCAGCCAGGGGGGACAGGTCGGACACATTTGCCCTGGTGAAGTGAAGGCAACGCAGCTTCGTCAATTTGGCCAGGGGCGCCAGATCCGCCACGGGCGTGAACGCGAAATTGAGTTCTTGCAATTCCGCCAGCCCGGCCAGCGGGGACAAGTCGGCGACCTGGGTACTCGAAAATTCAAGCTTTCGCAGCCCCGTCAGCCCGGCCAGCGGGGACAAATCGGCGACCGGCGTCATCGAAACATTGAGCCATTGCAACCCGGCTAGCCCGGCCAGCGGGGACAGGTCGCTGACCTGCGTTCTCCAGACCCCGAGCCTTTGCAACCGCGCTAGCCCAGCCAAGGGCGCCAGATCGGCGACGGGCGTCCAGTTGACATTGAGCACCCGCAGTTCCATCAACCCGGCCAACGGGGACAGGTCGGTGACCTTGGTGTCCGTGAGGCGGAGCGTTTGCAAGCCCGGCAACCGGGCCAGCAGGGACAGGTCGGTAACCTTCGTGCCCGAGAGATCGAGGGTTTGCAAACCCGCCAGTCCAACCAGCGGGGACAGGTCTTCCAGGTGGGTCCGGCTAGCAAGACCACCGTCCAGCCAAAGCTTCTTGAGCCGCGTCAGGCCGGCAAAGGGATTGCGGGCCGCCGTGGGCGCGAGGCGGGCGATATTGTTTCTGGGGCCGTTATTTCTGGTGTCTTTCGGCACCTCCCCGTCCCACCAATGCCGTGCGAACGACACTTCTTCCAGCCATGTCAATTCTCCTAGCGCCTCCGGCACTTCGGTCAATCCACAAAGCCCCAGATCCAGAAAGGGCGCGCGAGTTTTCTTATTTTCGGCGATCAGTTGCAAGGCTAGTTCGGACATGGCGATATTCTCCCTCGGTTTCCGTGACATGCCGATGGTGAGCGCTGACTTCCAGCCTGGCCGCGCCATCGAATCCTCTTCTGAACAAAGTGGCCCGGCTACTCCGGAAACGGTTTGGTCGCTCGCCGGCCCATCAGCGACGGGCAACCCATCAATCCTTGAATCGCGGCTGCCTCTTTTGCATCGTTGCCGCAATCGCCTCGCGGGTATCATCCGAAAGCAGCATGGCGGCGTTCCAGGTGGCGACATATTCCAACCCGCTCGCCACCCCGTGGTCGCGGCCATGGTTGAGCACCTGCTTGATGCCGCGCACCGTCAGCGGCGACTTGGCGGCGATACTGGCGGCAACGGCATGGACGCCATCCCGTAGTTGCGCGGCGTCGGCGTACACCTGATTCACCAAGCCCATCGTTTGCGCCTCGGCGGCGTCGAATTGGCGGGCGGTGAAGGCCAGCTCGCGCAACCGGCCTTCGCCGATCAGATACGGCAGGCGGTGCAGACTGCCGACATCAGCGACGATGGCCAAATCCGCTTCCTTCAACGAAAACGCGGCGTCGGCCGTGGCGTAGCGCAGGTCGCAGGCGGCGATCAAATCCAGCCCGCCGCCGATGCACAGCCCGTGGATGGCGGCCAATATCGGCTTGCGACAAGTCTCCAGCGCCGTGAATCCCGCCTGCAAGTCGAGAATGATCCGCCGCAGCCGTTCTTCCCGGCGGCCCGGGCTCAGTTCCCCGACCTCATCCAGCACCGCGCCCATGAGTTCGAAGTCGATGCCCGCGCAGAAATGCCGGCCCGCGCCGCTCAAAATCGCCACCCGTGCTTCGGGCGTTTCGTCGATCCAGCGGAAGACTTCGCCGATTTCCCGCCACAAGGTTCCATTCAAGGCGTTCGCCTTATCGGGGCGGTTCAATTCGATGCGAGCGACGGCATCGGCCAGGGTAACGGTCAGGCAGGTGAATTCCGGCATGGAAGCTCTCCAGTAAAGCAATTCAGTGGATTCTATGGACGCTTCCCCCGAACCTTGAACAGCACTCCCAATTTGTCGCGCCAGGTCAGCCGCTCGTCCGCCAGGGCTTCCAGGAAATCCGACAGCACCTTGGATTTGGCCACGCCGTAGAACACCAGCAGAATCGCGGGAATCAGAACCCCGACCACGATCGACAGCTTGACCCAAGCCGGTTCGTTGGCATGGTCGAAAATGTTCATCCCCAGAAAGCCGGTTAAAACCGTGGCGATCAAGCCCAGCGTGGTGACCACGGTCAGTCGCACCACGGTATTGGCCTGGCGGCGTAGGCCATCGCTGTCCAGATAGTGCTCCATTTCCTTGACCGCTTCGCTGACATCCCGGTAAATCCGGTCGGTATCGAGATGCCCGGTCAGCATTCGAAACAAATCCTTGGCCTGCGCCTGATTGGAAACCTCGTGGAACCAGTAACGGTGGGTGAAGCGCAGGAAAGTTTCGAAGATTCGGCGAATTTCCCGCTTGAACGTTTTGACCGAATCCACGTCCCGGATGTCGAGTTGGCTAATCGCCGTCACCAGCCATTCCGAAAACAACATGAGGGTGGCCTTGTGGAAATGGGCAATCAGGTTGACCAGGAAATACTGATGGCGAAACTGGCCCAGCAAGCCGGTTTCCGCATCGGTGAAGAACTGATCATGGGCCTGGCCAACCATGACGAAGGCGTGGCCGCAACACAGGTAGCGGCTGCCGAGCGCCGGATCGGTGGGATTCCAAAACTTGTCGTAGCAATATTTCCGCTCGAAATGCGCCAGTTCGCGCTCGGAGTAGGGCAAGGTATTGGAAGGCCCCGGGCGGGTCACCAGGGCCAGGCGCGCGAAATCACCTCGGGTCAAAACTCGCGGGTCATCGAAGCTGAGGTAGGCCAGCAACGGCATGCGGTGGTACTCGATCTGCCGGTAGCGAACGACGCCCTCGCGGTCGGAATGATACAGGGCCAGCGGCCGCAGCAGGTAATCCCAGTGCGCGGCGATGTTGGGGGAACGATGCCGGCAGACGAAATTGAGGTATTTGCGCCGGTCTTCGTAGTCGGACACCGCCAGCGTCTCGCCCGTCGCCGCCAGCCACTCCACCCGGCGCGGGCATTGTCCACCCTGGCCGTTGGCCTCCCAGAACGCCGGATAGGCCCGCCCCAGCTTGAACAAGACATCCTGGGCCAGCGGTAGCGGCAGGTCCCTGGCGAAGAATTCCACCGCCAGGATGATGATGTCGATGTCGTAGAAAAAATAGAGATCGACATGGGCGACCTCGAACACCACCGGCGGCGATTGCTCGTCAAGCACCACCCGCATCCGCGCCACATCCCGGCGGCGGTAAACGCGGATCGGTGACTTGCCGTAGCCCGCCGGACCTTCGCGGCCCATCCCTTCGCCATAGAGAAACCGCTGCACGTAAGGCAGGAAGGTGACGAATTCCTTGTAGTGCCGCTCCTGAAAATCGTCGGGATCGCCGAACTCGTCCGCCACCTCTCGCCAGGGACACTGCTCGCCCATGGCTTCCAGCAGCTCCCAGTATTTTGAAATGCGCGGTTCCCGCACCCGAGCGTGCATCACCTGCAAGGGCCACAGCAGGATTTGCCGGAAATGACGGACCAGGGGGGAAGCGTGGTTTTTATGGGCATCGCTCACGGGGTTGAATCCTCGCTGATCCCCTCGCGGGGGTTGCCTCGGGTTTTCCAGATCAGAATCCCGATATTTTCCAAGCTATTTTCGGTCAGCGGTGTTCGGCCGCCCTGACCGGCTCGCATTAAAACGAGAATTGCCGCTCGCGCCAAGGCGGTCTAGCGTGGGCACGGGCGAATCTGATAAGTTAGTGATTATCGGTCGTCATCGCTTCGTTCCCCATCGTGCAGCCGCAGCCACATTCCCGTCCACCGCCTCTTGCGATTTTTCGGGTTGACGTTCGCAACCCGAACCCCGCAACGCGGTCTTCATTCAAAGTTCGAATCGGTTTATCCAGGCCTCGCGCTCCATGAAAGAGTATGCCCTGATCCTGATCGGGACCATCTTGGTCAACAACTACGTTCTGGTGAAATTCCTGGGTCTATGCCCGTTCCTGGGGGTTTCCCGCAAGCTGGAAACCGCCATGGGCATGGGGCTGGCGACCACTTTCGTGCTCACCCTATCGTCGGTCTGCGCCTATCTGACCGATCATTACCTGCTGATCCCGCTGGGACTGGAATACCTGCGCACCATCGCCTTCATCCTGGTCATCGCCGTGGTGGTACAGTTCACCGAGATGGTGGTGCACAAAACCAGCCCCGTGTTGTATCAGGCCCTGGGTATCTATCTGCCGCTGATCACCACCAATTGCGCGGTGCTGGCGGCGGCGTTGCTGAACGTGCAGGAACGGCACGATTTCATCGCGTCCGCGCTGTACGGCTTTGGCGCGGCGGTCGGATTTTCGCTGGTGATGGTGCTGTTCGCGGCCATGCGCGAACGGATCGTGGCGGCGGACGTGCCCGTGCATTTTCGCGGGCCGGCCATCACCCTGATTACGGCGGGCCTGATGTCCCTGGCGTTCATGGGCTTTTCTGGCTTGGTCAGAGGTTGAAACAAATGGTTATCGCTGTTCTTGCGCTGAGCGCGCTGGCGGGTGCGTCGGGTCTGTTGCTGGGTTTCGCCGCGATTCGCTTCAAGGTCGAGGGCAATCCCATCGTCGAGAAAATCGACGCCGTCCTGCCGCAGACCCAATGTGGCCAATGCGGCTACGCCGGTTGCCGGCCCTACGCCGAGGCCATCGCCGCCGGCGAGGCCGAGATCAATCTGTGTCCGCCGGGTGGCGCGAACGGCGTCGCGGCCTTGGCCGATCTGCTGGGCCGTGATCCGCCGCCGCCCAACGCCGACGATGGCATGGAGAAGCCGAAACTGGTCGCGGTCATCGACGAGCAAAGTTGCATCGGCTGCACGCTCTGCATCCAGGCCTGCCCGGTGGATGCCATTCTCGGCGCGGCCAAGCACATGCACACGGTCATCGCCCGCGAATGCACCGGCTGTGAATTGTGCTTAGCGCCCTGCCCGGTGGACTGCATTCACATGACGCCGGTTGCGGAAACCATCACGACCTGGAAATGGGCCTATCCCGGCGCCGCTGTCCGGGCCGCCGCATGAGCCGACTGTTCCCGTTTCACGGTGGCCTCAAAACCGTCCGTCACAAGACCGAATCCAACACATTGGCCATCGAACCCGGTCCGTTGCCGCGCCGGCTGGTGGTACCGCTGCGCCAGCACATGGGCAATGCCGCCAAGCCCAGCGTCCAGCCCGGCGACCGGGTGTTGAAGGGCCAAATGATCGGCCAGGCCGACGGCTACATCAGCGCCGCCGTCCACGCGCCGAGTTCCGGCGTGGTGGCGGCGGTGGAGCCGCGACCGGTTCCACACCCTTCCGGGCTGGCGGATCTGTGCGTGATCATCGAAACCGACGGCGAGGACCGCTGGATCGAGCGCGAACCGGTGGATTACCGCCGGCTACATCCCAGCGATCTGCGCAACGCTCTGCGCAACGCCGGGGTGGTTGGACTGGGCGGAGCGGTGTTTCCCAGCGCGGTCAAGCTCAATCCGGGCGGTCATTGCGAGCGGGTGGACACCCTGATTCTGAACGGGGCCGAGTGCGAACCGTGGATCACCTGCGATGATCGGATCATGCGCGAGCGGGCGGCGGAAATCGTCGCCGGCCTGGCGATCATGGCGCATCTATTGGAGCCGCGCGAGGTGCTGATCGGCATCGAGGACGACAAGCCGGAAGCGATTGCGGCCATGACCGCCGCCTGCGCCGGCACCGGTTACACGGTGCGGGCCGTACCGACCCGTTATCCCAGTGGCAGCGTCAAGCAGCTTATTTTTCTGCTGACTGGTCGGGAGATCCCGGAGCAGGGTCTACCCCTCGACATCGGCGTCCAGTGCTTCAATGTCGCCACCGCCCATACCGTCCATCGCGCCATCGCTCACGGCGAGCCGGTGCTGTCCCGGATCGTCACCGTCACCGGCCACGTCCAGCGTCCGCGCAATATCGACGCCTTACTGGGCACGAGTTTCACCGAGTTGATCACCCAGTGCGGCGGCTATCGGGACGGCGTCGAGCGGCTGATCATGGGCGGGCCGATGATGGGCTTCGCCCTGCACAACGACGCCGTACCGGTGACCAAGGCGACCAACTGCATCCTCGCCGCCAGTGCCGAACAACTGACGCCGGAACAACCGGCGATGCCCTGCATCCGCTGTGGCGCCTGCGTGGACGCCTGCCCGGCCAACCTGCTACCGCAGCAGTTGTACTGGTTCGCCCGCGCCAGGGAATTCGACAAGGCGCGCGATCACCATTTGTTCAGTTGCATCGAGTGCGGCTGTTGCAGCTACGTTTGTCCGAGTCATATCCCGCTGGTGCAGTACTACCGCTACGCCAAGAATGAAATTTGGGCGCGGGAGCAGGAGAAGGAGAAAGCCGAACTGGCCCGACAACGGCACCAAGCCCGCCAGGAACGGCTGGAGCGCGAGAAGCAGGAGCGGGAAGCCAAGCTGCGCCAGAAAGCGCCGCCGCGCGCCGCCGCGGAAACCGGGGCCGAAACCACCGGTGGAACAGGGTAGGCGATGATGCGCTTCCGGACCATCACCTCGCCTCATGTCTTGCTCGAAACCAGTGTCGGCCAAGTCATGCGCCGGGTGTTGTACGCCATGCTGCCCGGCCTTGCCGCGCTGGTCTGGTTCTTCGGCTGGGGTGTGCTGGTCAATCTGGCTATCGCCACCGCCGTGGCCCTGGTCGCCGAGGCAACGATGCTGGCGGTGCGCGGCAAACCGCTGGCGGCGCATCTGGGGGATTTCAGCGCGGTGGTCACGGCCTGGCTGCTGGCGGTGGCGCTACCGCCGCTAGCGCCGTGGTGGTTGACGACCATCGGCGTGCTCTCCGCCATCGTGGTTGCCAAGCATCTGTATGGCGGGCTGGGCTACAACCCGTTCAATCCGGCGATGGTGGGCTACGTGGTGTTGCTGATCTCGTTTCCACGCGAGATGAGCACCTGGCTGATCCCGCGCGGCGTCGGACAGGCCCATGCCTTGACCCTGGCGGAAACGCTGCGGGCCATTTTCGTGAGCACGCCCGTGGTGGACGCGCTGACCGGCGCGACCCCGCTGGACGTGCTGCGCACCAAGATGGGCTTGGGATTCAGCGTGGCCGAGATTCGCAACAGCCCCGTGTTCGGACTGGTGTCCGGCCACGGCTGGGAATGGGCGGTGCTGGGCTTTCTGGCCGGTGGGTTGTGGCTGATTTACACGCGCGCCGCCGATTGGCGAATTCCAACCGGGATGCTGGGCGGGCTGGCGCTGATTTCGACCGTGTTCTATCTGATCAATCCCCAAAAGTACGCGCCGCCCTGGTTTCATCTGTGGAGCGGCGCGGCGATTTTTGGCGCGTTCTTCATCGCCACCGATCCAGTCACCGCCAGCGCCACTCCGCGTGGCCGACTGATTTATGGGGCGGGGATCGGCGTCCTGGTCTATATCATTCGCGCGTTCGGCGGCTATCCCGACGGCGTGGCGTTCTCGGTGCTGCTGATGAACATCGCCGCGCCCACCATCGATCTTTACACCCCGCCCCGGGTCTTTGGAGCACGGCGGGGATGAACGCCATCGCGCGCGGCATGGGCGTCGCCGCCCTGATCCTGACGGGTTTCGCCGTGGTGGGCACTGGTTTGGTGGCCGTCACTTATACCGCGACCAGGGACATCATCGCCGAAACACAACGCAAGGCGCTGGAAGCGAATCTGAACCAACTGGTGCCAACGGATCGTTACGACAACCGGGTCGCCGAGGATTTCATCGAAGTCACCGCGCCGGAGTGGCTGGGAACCGACCAACCGGTCACCGTCTATCGGGCGCGCAAGGATGGCCAGCCCGTGGCGCTGTTCGCCACGCCCTATGCGCCGGACGGCTACAGCGGACCAATCCAACTACTGATCGGCGTCTACGCCGACGGGACACTGGCCGGCGCGCGGGTGCTGGCGCACAAGGAAACGCCGGGGCTGGGCGATGGCATCGAGGAAAGACGCTCGCCGTGGATCTTGGCCTTTGCCGGCAAGTCCCTGAACAATCCCGAACCGGAGCGCTGGAAGGTCAAAAAGGACGGCGGCGCGTTCGATCAGTTCACCGGCGCCACCATCACCCCGCGCGCCGTGGTCAAGGCCACCCGCCAGTTTCTGGAGTATGTCCAGACCCATCAGGCCCAGTTGTTCGCCCCGGCGACGACGCCCGTGAAGGAGCAAAAATCATGAGCGAAAGCGGCTATCTGAAAATCCTCAAGGAGGGCGTATGGACCCAGAACACCGGCTTCGTGGCGTTGCTGGGACTGTGTCCGTTGTTGGCGACCTCGAACTCGGTGGTCAATGGCCTGGGACTGGGCCTGGCGACCACGCTGGTGTTGCTGATATGCAATGTCGCCATTTCGCTGATCCGGCCCCTGGTGCGGCCGGAAGTGCGGATTCCCGTCTTCGTCCTGGTGATCGCCTGCGCGGTGACCGCCGTCGAATTGGCGATGCACGCCTTCTTGCCAGGGCTTTACGGGGTGCTGGGCATCTTCATTCCGCTGATCGTGACCAATTGCTGCGTGATCGGTCGGGCGGAAGCGTTCGCGTTCAAGAACGGCGTGGTGAAATCGGCGGTGGACGGCGTCGCCACGGGGCTGGGCTTCATGCTGGCGCTGGTGTTGCTAGGCGCGATTCGGGAAATCCTGGGGCAGGGAACGCTGCTGGGCCAGGCCGATCTGCTGTTCGGCGAGTTTGGCAAGGGCTTGACCCTGCATCTGATCGACGATTATCGCGGGTTCCTGCTGGCGATCCTGCCACCGGGGGCGTTCATCGGGTTGGGTTGCCTGATCGCCGTCAAAAACGTGCTTGACACCCGCGCCCGCCGCCGCGCCGCCGCCACGCCAGTGGTGGTGCTACGCGAGGCGGACGCCTGATGGCGCGGGGCGACCTATTTGGTCGCTCTTGAAAGATTTGAGCAGCCCGGCCTATTCTTCAGGACATTGTCCCGCTGCAAACTGCCGATCAGTATCCAGACCCTTTTGGAAATGCTCGCCGAGGAGCACTACTAAGCGTTCCTTTGCAGATTATGAAATTATTAAATAAGGTGTCAAATGTATCAAAAAAGTGATATTATTTAACTAATAGTGTTAGAGGAGAACCGAGCCCTATGCCTGTTAGGCATGGATGCCGTAACTCGCCATTTCGGCGGTTAATGATTCGGCGGGTTACGCTGCGCTAACCCGCCCTTGTATTATGTTTCTGTGAGAGCTATCCATAGGACGGCCCCCATGAGAGGAGACCGGATGCCGTACCCGCCCTGGAGCGCTCAAACTCGACGCGTAGATGATGCACCGGTCTTCCCCTGAATTCTCTTGCGAGCAATCGGACAGTATCTTCGGCCCGACTGGGTCGTGAGCCTGCATTCACAAGGTCGATTGCGCAAGGAACCTCTCCTATGACACTCACTCTCGGAATCGACGTCGCCAAGGCCAAGCTGGACGTGGCGTTACGCCTGCCCGACAGCCGGATCCGCGGCAAGGCCGTGGCGAACACCGACACCGGTTTTGCCGAACTCCAGGCGTGGCTGGCCCGCCAGAACGGGATCGGCGCCCACGTCTGCCTGGAAGCCACCGGCACCTATTGGGAGGCCGTCGCCGAAGCGCTGGTCGATGCCGGCTACCTGGTGAGTGTGGTCAATCCGGCCCGGATCAAGGCCTACGGCGCCGCCCGGCAGGTGCGCACCAAAACCGACGCAGTCGATGCCCGCTTGATCGCCGACTTCCGCGCCAGCCAACACCCACCCGTCTGGACCCCACCACCCCCGGCCCAGCGCGAACCGCAGGCCTGGGTCGCCCGCCGCGAGGCGTTGGTCGTCATGCGCACCCAAGAACAGAACCGGCTGTCGGTGGCTCACCCCAGCGTGCGCCCCGGCATCAAGGCCTTGATCGCCCATCTGGATTGCGGCATCGCCGAGGTCGAGACCGCCATCCGCCAACGGATCGACGATGATCCGACGATCAAGCACCAGCGCGACTTGCTCGACTCCATCCCCGGCTTGGGGGACCAAACCATCCCGGTCCTGTTGTCGTTCCACGACGGGCCAACGCGGTTCGACCACGCCCGCCAAGCCGCCGCCTTCGCCGGTCTGGACCCGCGCCAGCCCGAATCGGGTAGCAGCGTGCGCGGCAAACCGCGCCTCTCGAAAGTGGGACATGCCGGCCTGCGCAAGGCACTTTACATGCCGGCCATGGTCACCTTGCACAAGACCGCTTGGGGTCGGGCCTTCCGGGACCGCCTCGCCGCCGCCGGCAAGGCCCCCATGGTCATCATCGGCGCCATGATGCGCAAACTCGTTCATGTCGCCTTCGGCGTCCTTAAGTTGGGACAACCCTTCAATCCAGCTCTTCATGGTGCTTGACCGAGATAACAGTATCTACTTGCTTGCTGCTGGCGGAGGACATTTGCGAGGCGATTGCGGCGGCCATGCGGAAAAGTCAGATGCGGTTCAAGGTATTGATTGATGTGGACAGTTGAGGCCGGTGAACCGTCGCTGGACTGGGTAAGGTCGGTGTTGCGCTCGTATTTCCAAGCGGTCACTTGATCTGTCTTGAAAATAAGACAAATCGCTCTTGACGCCCTCCCAATTCATCCGCATAATATTTTATTCTTTTATATCCTCTATATCTTTTCTTTACGTGGCTACGTAGCTCAGGCGGTTAGAGCACGGCACTCATAATGCCGGTGTCGGTGGTTCAAGTCCACCCGTAGCCACCATCTAATCAAGTAGTTACGCGGCTCTCCGTTCCTGGTCCGCCGAGGCGATGCGACCAGATCGTGACACGCTATCCAGAACCGCTGTAAACAGTCGCATGATTTGATTATCACGGCGGAAAATGGACCAATGATTTGATTTTCAAACCACTGGTCCATAATCGCCGATAGTCAAAAAAATGCCCCGCGAAACGGGGCATGAAAACGCCTCTGTTTATGGGCGTTGAAGGGGTCGAAAATCAGCTTCGGAATCGGGCGAGGTCAGCTCGAATTCCGGCCCCGTCCGGCGCAGGGCGGGCAGGACTTCCGACGTGACCCACTTCTTGAACTTCTTGGCCTCCGGCTTGCGGCTGGTCAAGATCAGCGCGTATAGCCCGGATTCGTTGATGATGCTCAGTTCCCGCTTGCCGCCAGGGGTGCCGGCATTAACGACACCCTTTTCGTCATCATCCAGCTTGGAAATAGCATCGCGGGAATTAGCGATAGTCAGCGCCGAACAAACGTCGGCCGCGACGAACCACGGCTCATCGCCGCGCGTTAGCATGACTCCGGGAATTCGAGTCAAAAGAGCATGATGGTTGTATCGGCCAATTCTCTATAACGAACTGAATTTTCTTCCCTTTGCAGGGAAAATTCATAGTAGACATTCAGAATGTACTTCATCCAGTCTTGGAGGGCGCTCTTTGGCTTTTTGTAGCATGACCCTACTTCGCGAGCGTCGAACTTCGTCTTGATCGACAACAAATTATTGATGGGTATGGCGAGACTGATTCTTGCTGTTGTGGACGCAAACTTTTCTTGCTGCTCGAACTCGTCGATGGTTTTCAAAATAAAATCAACGTCTTCGTCTTTTTTTGCCTTTTCCTTCGCGAGCGCCATCTTGGCCCTGATTTTCTGCGCCTTCTGCTCAAGAGCGGCTTCCTGCATCGCTTTTTCCCTTGCCATCTCTTCAGCCTTCGCCTTCGCGGCGGCGGCTCGCACGGCCCGCTGCTGTTGCTCCTCAGCCTCCCGCGCGGCGCGCTGACGTTGCTCTTCCTCGGCGATGCGCTTCCTCTCGGCTTCCTTGGCCTTGTAGACGTTGAGCTTTGCTTTGACTTCGGGAGCGTTGGGGTCGAGCGTCAGGTCGATGATGTCTCCGTTTGGCAATCGTCCGGCTGGACGCTGCTCCTTAACGGGATAAGGAGGCGGATTGGAGGTTGTTAACTTCTCCCCGGTCTCTGGGTTAACCCAGCGATAAACATCGCCGGCCATCACGGGATAGACAGCTATGCCTATGCCCATGACCCCGGTTACATGCGGTTCAACCGCGAGGAATGATCAGCAGAGGCTACGATCCAAGATGATGACGTTCACACCATTGACGATTCGGCATGGCTTGCTGTTGGATCTGGACCCAATCAGGGTTTGGGGCTGGACCGAGGAATCTCTGACCCTGCCGCGCGGCGCCACCGCTTTTGGCATGGTCACGACCGACCAGACCCAACTGCGCGACGCCGAAACCGGCCCTTTCGACTTGAGCGGGGGAATGTTCTTCGCGCTACCCGACGGCGGCGCGGCGCGCGGGGGAAGCGGTCTCGCGATTACCTTGACCGGTTACCGAGGGCTGCGTCAGATCGGCGGTCCCCTGGAAACGATCGGCCGCCTGAGTTATATCGACGGGTGTAGCGATACCCTGCTGATCTGTCCGCCCCGTTTGGGCGATCCCTGTTTGAACCATCTGCATATTCCGCCCCATACCGACCAAACGCCCCACACCCATCCCTCGGTGCGAATCGGGGTCATTCTGCGGGGAACCGGCGAGTGCCGCACGCTCGATGGCGTGTATTCGTTGCGGCCCGGCATGGGCTGGTACATTCCGACCGGCTGCCTGCATTCCTTCTATACCCGAGATGAATCGCTGGACGTGATCGCCTGGCATCCGGACAGCGATTTCGGGCCGCGCGACGATGATCATCCCATGATCAACCGCACCTTGATTCCCCCTCGGTAGCAATTCGCCGTTATCGCGTAGCCCGTAAATTTGGAACCGGCGGGACGGGCAACGGCGCTTCGACCATCTGCTCATGCCAGAGCAGGAAGGTGATGAGCATCCAGAGCTTCAGACCGTGCCGCAGGCCGGGAACCCCTTCCATCTCGTAATTCAGCAGGCGCTTGACGTAACCGGGATCGAAAAAACCGCGACGCTGGAGATTCCGGGGGGCGAGCAGTTTTTCCCCATAGCGACGCAAGTCGCCCTGAAACCAGAAGCGCACGGGCACCATCATTCCTGATTTGGGCCGGGCGATGATGGCCTCGGGCACCACGTCCCGCACCGCCTTCTTAAGAACGCTTTTTTCCACCGCGCCTTCCAATTTGGCGCCCGGCGGGCACATCATGCTGGTTTCGATGACCCGCCGGGAGAACAGCGGCGGCAGGGCCAGCACGCCGTTCGCCGCCGTCATCTTTTCCACCTTGACCAGAATCAGGTTGGCGCCCTTCAGGCGGATGTTCATGGCCATCAGTTTGTTGACGAAGTCGCGCGGTTGCTCGGCCCGGAAAAACGGCTCCAGCAGGCCGATCATCGCTTCGTCGCCGCCAGCTTCCCGCAGCAGCGCCGGGTCGAGCAAAGCGCCAAGGTCCTGGTAGCAGCGTTGAAAGGCCCGCAGATAATTGCGCTCCAGCCAGCCGGTGGCTGGCTCGCCCGGCAGGGGACCGTACAGCCGGGCCAGTAGCATGGGCAGATTTTTGGGACCGCCGAAGCAGGGATCGCCACCCTCGCCGTTCAACACCACATCGACGACTTGAGCCGCCGCTTGCGCCAGCAGGTAGTTGGGCACGGTCACGGGATCGCCGATGGGGTCGTCCAGCCGCCAGATAATTTCCCGCATTTGTTCGAGAAAGCCGGCGGGACGGATTTCCAGCCAGCGATGCTCGGTGCGATAACGATCCACCATCAATTGCACGAAGTCGTTTTCGCGGGCGTATTCCGCGCCGAAGTGCACCGAGAAGGTCGGAAATGGCGTCCCCGGCTTTTGCTGGGCGGCGACGGCCAGCACGGCGCTGGAGTCGATGCCGCCCGACAGGAATAAAGCGGGTGGTTTTTTCGGGCTGACCGCGAGGCATTCGGCCACCGATTGGTCAAGCGCGGCGCGTACCAGCGCGGGATATTCCTCGGGTGGGCGCGGCGGTTCCGCTTCCAGTTCCTCGAAGCGAAAGTGCCGATGGACCACCGCTCGACCCTGGTGAAAATGCAGGATGGAGCCGGGTTGCAATTCCTCGATGCCCTCGAACATCGTGTTGGCGCCCGGCACGAAGCTGAACGTCAGATATTCCGGCAGCGCGCCGGCTCGCATTCGGCGCGGCACGGCGGGGTCGGCGAACAGGGCCTTGATCTCGCTGGCGAACAGTAATCGTCCCCGCCGCACGGTCCAGTACAGCACTTTCACACCGGCGGGATCGCGCGCCAGATAAACGGAGTCGTTCCGGCCGAGAGCCAGCACGAAAGCTCCCGTCAGGCGTTCGAGCGAAGGTTCGACGACAGTCTCCCGGCATAGACCCGCCAGCAGTCGGTCGGCGACGCCACTCCCGGCATCGCTTGGCCGGGTCAGTCCGCCCGCATCGAACAGGACGCCGCCGTAGCCGAGTAAGTCCTGGCCGTGTCGAGCGAGTTGGGATTCCTGGTTCCAGGTGGCTATCCCGTGGCCGATTTCCACGGTTTCGCCGGTTGCGGTCGCGCCGCCGCCACGCTCCCAGCCCAGGGGGCAACGGTGGGTCAGCAGCGCCGCCATGCGCGCCAGCAGACCATCCGCCGGCGGGCCGCAATAACCGAACAGGCAGGACATAGTGCTACCTCAACCTCATCCCCGCGGTTTCAGCCATAGTCGATTTCCACGCCTGCTTCGCCCGCATTCGCCATTTCCGGCGTCAGCAGCAAGGCGCCGCCGACCACCGCCGCCCCCAACAGACCGAGCAACGGTTTCGGCCCGATATAATCGACGGGAACCCGACAGCCGGCCCGCAGCATTTTGGCTGGATCGGTGCTGAAGGCGCCGTCGCGCCGGGAGTTGTCCGGCGGCAACCAGGGCAGCGATGAGCCGCCATCGAGCGCCGCACGGGAAATGCCCAGATCGGTCAATCGCGCGCGGGCGAACGCCCATTTCGGATCGGCCGCCAGTTGCGCCGCCAGGCCGAATCCTGACGCAGAGGCATCGTGTAGGACTTGCACCGGCGTATTCGGGTGATTTCTCAAAAACTCCCGACAGGCGGCGAATACCCGTTCCGGGTAACCCGAACGGCTGATCACGGCGGTTTTATGGCTCAGGTGGAAGCGGTTGCGGACCAGCATGTCCACCAGACCGTCGCGCTCCACCACCAGAATCCGCTCGGGCGCGTATTGCAAATCGTCCAAATCGACCGGCACGACCTCCCGCCGAAAAGCCTGACCATCCGCCAGCGCGGTGATCGGGTGGGCTTGATGGTAGCGATCGATCAGTTTGCGGGCCTTGTGAACCGGAAGCCCACTTCTTCTCCAATACCCAACCATGAGGAGCATCGAAAAGATCAGAAAGAAGATGAATCCGCCGATGACGGTGTGCAGTCCGAAACCGATGATGCACGCGACTATCACGATTGCGACGCCGCAGCCGATGAAGGCGCCTTTTTTTGCGCGCCAGCTCCGACAAATTGCCAGCGCGAGTTGCGTGGCGGTGAATGCTTGCTGACCGCCGTCCGACAATCGCTGGATGATCTGCCGCAGGGCGAAGTCGCTAAGACCATCACCTTTTTTCTTAATCAGCACGAATTGATAACCGCACTTACCACAGCGAGTGCCGTCGCGGTACTTCTGATTGTGCCTGCATTCTGGACAACGCATCGGATCGTTCCTCCGTTTGCCGGATTCCCAGCGGCTGGTCTCGAACCGTGACCGAAGCCCGTTTCGGTATAAGTCTGGCACGGCGACATGATTTTTTCGTGATGTTTCACGTGAAACATCGAGTCTGGACTTCATGCGAAGCGTCTGGCGTGGGATGAATCCTCCCCGGTCGCCGGGCTATACTTAGAACGCTTCTTTGTTCAAGA
Organism: Candidatus Contendibacter sp.; assembly: GCA_029624675.1. Taxonomy (GTDB): domain Bacteria; phylum Pseudomonadota; class Gammaproteobacteria; order Competibacterales; family Competibacteraceae; genus Contendibacter. The sequence continues at coordinate 83,790 of JARSSP010000031.1, read as the reverse complement.
ACACACTCCGGGGACGGCAGGACCGTCCCCTTCGGATTTTGGAGGCGCTCGTGCGCGATGTTTCGACCTTTCAGGGGCTGATCCTGGCCCTGCAAGAATATTGGGCCCGCCAGGGCTGCGTGCTGCTGCAACCCTACGATATGGAAGTGGGCGCGGGAACCTTCCACCCCGCCACCTTCCTGCGCGCCATCGGTCCCGAACCGTGGAGCGCCGCCTACGTGCAACCGTCCCGCCGTCCCACCGATGGCCGCTACGGCGAGAATCCGAATCGCTTGCAGCACTATTATCAATATCAGGTGGTCATCAAACCTTCGCCACTGGACTTGCAAGACCTTTACCTCGGCTCGCTGAAGGAACTGGGTCTCGATCCCCTGATTCATGACGTGCGCTTCGTCGAGGATAACTGGGAATCGCCGACGCTCGGGGCCTGGGGGCTAGGCTGGGAGGTGTGGCTGAACGGCATGGAAATCACCCAGTTCACCTACTTCCAGCAGGTCGGCGGGTTGGACTGCAAGCCGGTCACCGGCGAGATCACCTACGGGCTGGAACGCATCGCCATGTACTTGCAGGGCGTGGAAAGCGTGTTCGACCTGCTGTGGACCGATGGCCCGCTGGGCCGCGTGACCTACGGCGACGTGTTTCACCAGAACGAAGTGGAAATGTCCACCTACAATTTCGAACACGCCGACACGACCGCGCTGTTCGTCGCCTTCGACACCTGCGAAGCCGAAAGCCAGCGGCTGATCGACCTTGGACTGCCTCTGCCCGCCTACGAAATGACTCTGAAAGCCTCCCATACCTTCAACCTGCTGGACGCCCGCAAGGCCATCTCCGTCACCGAGCGCCAGCGTTTCATCCTGCGGGTCCGCACTCTGGCCCGGGCCGTGGCGCAGGCTTACCACGACGCCCGCGCCGCGCTGGGGTTCCCCATGTGCGCCCGGCAAGCGGCGACTAAGAGGGAGGCGGCCCATGGCTGATCTCGCCCCCCGCGATCTGTTGATCGAAATCGGCACCGAGGAGTTGCCACCCAAGGCGCTGTCCGCGCTGGCGGAGGCGTTCGAGCAGGGCATCCGCGCCGGGCTGGAAAAAGCGGGCTTGGCCAGTGGCGCCATCCAGGGCTTCGCCACCCCACGCCGGCTGGCGGTGCTGATCGAGCAGTTGCCCACGCGCCAGCCCGACCGTCCGCTTGAGCGGCGCGGCCCGGCGCTGAGCGCCGCTTTTGGCCCGGACGGGAATCCGACCAAGGCTGCCGAAGGGTTCGCCCGGTCCTGCGGCGTCACCGTCGCCGATCTGCAACGGCGGGAAACCGACAAGGGCGCCTGGCTGGTCCATCTCAGCGTCGAACCCGGCGCCGCGACCGTCGATCTGATTCCGAGCATCGTCGAAACAGCCCTCGCCGGTTTGCCCATCCCCAAGCGGATGCGCTGGGGGGACCGTGACGACGAATTCGTGCGCCCGGTGCAATGGGTTGTGCTGCTGTTCGGCGACGAAGTGATCCCCGCCACGATTCTCGGCGTCGCGGCCGGGCGGGAAACCCACGGCCACCGCTTCCACCGTCCCCAACCGATCCGCTTGACTGCTCCCGCCGACTACGCCCGGCAACTGACCAGCGAGGGTCAGGTCATCGCCGACTTCGCCGCGCGCCGCGCCGCGATTCGCGCCCAGGCCGAGGCGGTCGCCACCGAATTGCGTGGGGCTGCGGTCATCAAACCGGAGTTGCTGGACGAAGTGACGGCGCTGGTGGAATGGCCGGTGGCCTTGGCCGGCAATTTCGAGCGGCGCTTTCTCAACGTGCCCGCCGAAGCGCTGATCAGTACCATGCAGGACAACCAACGCTATTTCCCGGTGGTGGATACCCAAGGTTGGTTACTGCCGCACTTCATCACCATCGCCAATTTGGAGAGCCGCGACCCGGCGCAGGTACGGGCCGGCAACGAACGGGTGATCCGGCCACGCTTCAGCGACGCCGAATTCTTCTGGAACCAGGACCGCAAGCAACCCCTGGCGGCGCGGATGGAAGGCTTGAAACAGATGGTGTTCCAGCAACGGCTGGGCACCCTGGCCGACAAGAGCGGGCGGGTGGCGGCGCTGGCTCGTTTCATCGCCGGACATGGCCATGGCAACGCGGACGGGGCCGATCGGGCGGCGCGGCTGGCCAAATGCGATCTGCTGACCCAGATGGTGCAGGAATTTCCGGAGTTGCAAGGCGTCATGGGTCGTTATTACGCCCTGCACGACCAGGAAGCGTCGGAAGTCGCCCAGGCACTGGAAGAACAGTACCTGCCGCGTTTCGCCGGCGACCGTCTGCCGCAAACCGCCACCGGCCGCGCCTTGGCGCTGGCCGAGCGGTTGGATACCCTGATCGGCATTTTCGCCATCGGCCAGGGACCCTCCGGGACCAAGGATCCTTTCGCGCTGCGCCGCGCCGCCCTAGGCGTGTTGCGCATCCTGATCGAGAGTGAATTGGATCTTGATTTGTTCGATCTGCTGGAACGCGCCGCCGCCGGTTTCGAACCGGCCGTTCGCGCCGACCATGTGGTCGAGACCGTATTTGAGTTCGTCATGGACCGGCTGCGCGGTTACTATCTGGAGCAGGGCGTGCGTCCGGATACGTTCGAAGCGGTGCTTGATTGCCGTCCGACCCGACCGCTCGACTTCGACCGGCGCGCGCGCGCGGTCGGCGCTTTTCGGGAGCTGCCGGAAGCCGCCAGCCTGGCCGCCGCCAACAAACGCATCCGCAACCTACTCAAAAAGGTCGAAACCGTGCTGCCGTTCGAAGTGCGGCCCGATCTGCTGGTCGAGGAGGCAGAGCAGGCGCTGGCTGGGCGACTGGTGGAACTGTCCTCCGAAGCCATCCCCCTGATGGAAGCCGGTCTGTATCCCGAGGCCCTGGGCCGGCTGGCCCGGTTGCGCGAACCGGTGGACGCCTTTTTCGACCAGGTGCTGGTGATGGCTGAGGACCCGATGCTGCGCGACAATCGCCTGGCCCTGCTTAACGAGCTGAGCAGCCTGTTCCTGCGCGTGGCGGATTTTTCACGCTTGCAGGATTGAGCGTTTCACGTGAAACAGGATCCCGTCACTGACTATCATGTTTCACGTGAAACCCACTGGTCCTTCCGACTACATCTTGCCTGTCTTGCGTGGAATGTTTCACGTGAAACCCACCGACCCTGGCCCTGTCCGCGCGGCGGCGCGCGAGTAGCCCAATCCTGATGAAATTGATCATTCTCGACCGCGATGGCGTTATCAACGAGGATTCCGACGCCTATATCAAATCTCCGGACGAATGGACGCCGATTCCCGGCAGTTTGGAGGCCATCGCCCGCCTCAATCATGTCGGCTATCGGGTGGTGGTCGCCACCAACCAATCCGGCGTTGGCCGCGGTTTGTTCGATCTGGAAACCCTCAACCGGATTCACAGGAAAATGCACCGGATGACGCAGGAAGTGGGCGGCCTGATCGACGCGGTATTTTTTTGTCCGGACGTGGACGAGGCCAATCCCTACCGCAAGCCCAATCCTGGCATGTTGCTGGAAATCGGCCGGCGGCTCAAACACAGCCTGAAAGGGGTTCCGGTGGTCGGCGATAGCGTGCGCGACATCCGGGCGGCGCGGGTGGTGAGCGCCTGGCCCCTGCTGGTGCGAACCGGCAAGGGCGCCCACACGCTGGAACGGGAACCGGAAAGCTGCTCCAGCGTTCTGGCGTTCGACAATCTGGCCACGCTCGCCAACTATCTGATCAAGCCGACCGAATGACCATTCCAATCGACCGCCCATCCACTCGATCCACCGCGCCGCTGTCCGTGCTGAATCTGTCACTGCGTTCCCTGCTGTTTTCGGGCGGAATGCTCGCTTCGACGGGGATCGTGGCCTCGTTGATGGTGCTGGGTTGTTTCCTGCCTTTCCGTCAGCGCTATCGGCTCAGTCAGTGTTGGAGCCGTTTCAACCTTTGGTGGCTACGCGCCACTTGCCGGATCGATCATCGCTTGAGCGGCGTCGAACATATTCCCGACCAGACGGTCATCGTCATGGCCAAACATCAGTCCACTTGGGAAACGCTGTTCTTTCACCAGTACTTGCCGCCGCTAACCTGGGTGGTCAAGCGTGAATTGCTGTGTCTGCCCTTTTTTGGGTGGGCGCTGGCGCTGCTGCGGCCAATCGCGATCAACCGCCAATCCGGCGCGTCGGCGGTCAAGCAAGTGATTCGGCAAGGCGTCGACCATTTGCGTCAGGGACAGTGGGTGCTGATCTTTCCCGAGGGTACGCGCGTCGCGCCTGGCGTACGCAAGCGGTACGGGATGGGCGGGGCGGCGCTGGCCGTGCATAGTGGTTACCCGGTTTTACCGGTCGCCCATAACGCCGGCGAATGCTGGCCGCGAGGCGTGTTTCTCAAGCGGCCGGGCGCCATTCGCGTGGCGTTCGGTCCCCTGATCGCCAGCGAGGGTCGCTCGCCGCAAGAGTTGAACCAGCAGGTGGAGGCATGGATCGAGGACGCAATGACACGCCTCGGCGTGGATTCGGCGCCGTAGAGGTTTGGATCGCCGGCCCGGCGCCCGCGACGCACCGCTCATCCCCCAGGAGGCAGGAGGAGACAGCTCATGACATTCAGCAACCGCGAACACACCGTCAAGCGCTTCGACGTCGAAATTCAGCAACTGGTTAATCTGGTGCTGGAGATGGGACGGGAGGCGGCGCTCCAGGTGAAGCGCGCCGTCGCCGCGTTTCGGGAAGGCGACGCCGACGCGGCCCAGACCGTTATCGCCGGCGATGCGGCGGTCAATCACTGGGACATGGAAATTGATCGAGGCTGCGTGCGCCTGCTCAGCCGCCGGCAACCCGTCAGCACCGATTTGCGGCTGGTGATGGCCTTGAACAAGGCGGTCAACGATTTGGAAAGGATTGGTGACGAGGCCAAAGCCATCGCCGAGAAAACCCTGACCATCCACGCTCGCGGTGGTCTTCCGGCGGCGAGACCGCCGACGGCGATGGACCGATTGGCCGGGATCGCCGATCAGCGGATTCAGAGCGCGCTCGATAGCCTGGGCCGGCTTGATGTAAGCCAGGCCTGGACCTTGGTGGGCACCGACGAAGCTGAGGGTGTGTTTCAGGACATCCTGGACGCACTTGGCGCTTGCGTGGTCGACGGCGAACTGACGGTGGCGACGGTCATCGACATGGCGCTGGCGCTCAAGGCGTTGAAACGGGTCACCGACCGCGCCCAAAACTTGGCCGAATACGTGATCTTCGTGGTCGAGGGTCGGGACGTCCGGCACGCGACTTGAAGGCGATGGGAAAGAGAGCCCTGGCGATTTTGTTTCCCCTGCCATGATGCGCTTTGCCGCCCCCTCCTACCCGGCGCCCAGTTCCCGGTCCAGCTCGGCCAGCCGTTGCGGCGTGCCGATGTCCCGCCAGTCGCCGGCATAGTACTCGCCGCGTACCTGCCCCACCGCCATGGCCCGTCGCAGCAGCGGCCCCAGCGGAAACCGGCCGGGCGCGCAGCCCGCGAACAATTCCGGCCGCAGCACGCTGATCCCGCTGAAGGTCAGCCGCCGCGCGCCGGATTCCTCGACCCGCCCGTCGTCCGTCAGGGCGAAATCACCCCCCGGATGGTGCGCTGGGTTGCCCACCAGCACCAGATGAGCCGACACGTCCGGCGTGGCAAGCAGCCGGGCGAAGGGATAATCGGTCCACACATCGCCGTTGACCACCAGGAAGGGCTCCGGACCGAGCAGCGGCAACGCCTGGAACACCCCGCCGCCGGTCTCCAGCGCGTCCGGCGGCTCCGGGGACCAGGCGATGCGCACTCCCCAATCCCGACCGTCGCCCAACATGGCCGGCAGTTGTGCCCCCAGATGGCCGGTGTTGATCACGATCTCACCAATACCCGCCGCCCGCAGGGCTTTGAGGTGATGGACGATCAGCGGCTGACCGGCGACCGGCAGCAGCGGTTTGGGCGTGTGGTCGGTCAACGGCCGCATTCGCTCGCCGCGCCCGGCGGCCAGAATCATGGCTTTCATGGCCCCGGTCGCCAGCGGTCCACGCCCCGCGCTCGCAGCAGATCGCGCAACCCGGTCAGTTCGGGGTAGCGATCCGCCACCTCCAGCACGTAACCCAAGGTGCGAGGAATATCGCGCAGATAACCCGGCTTGCCGTCGCGCAGATTCAGGCGGGCGAAGATGCCGATGGCCTTGAGATGGCGCTGTACCCCCATCAGGTCGAACCCACGCAGAAACTCGTCCGCATCGTCCAGCCCGCTCATGCCCAGCGCTCGCAGCCGCGCCCGGTGATCCAGCGCCCAGGATTCGACTTGTGGACGCGGCCAGGCGATGTAGCAATCACGCAGCAGCGACACCAGGTCGTAGGTCACCGCGCCCACCACGGCGTCCTGAAAATCCAGCACGCCGGGATTGTCGGGGTCGGTGACCATCAGGTTGCGAGAATGGTAGTCGCGGTGAACCCAGACGCGCGGCTGTTCCAGCGCGTTGTCGGCCAGCAGGGCGAAAGTGTGATCCAGCGCCTGGTGTTCCTCGTCGCGCAGATGCAATCCAAGCAGCTTGCCCAGGAACCACTCGCGGAACAGTTCCATCTCCCGGTGCAGCAGCGCCGAATCGTAGGGCGGCAGCAGCGGCGAGCCGGGATCGCCGCCGGCTTGCAACCGGGCCAACGCTTCCAGGGCGTCGCCGTACAGGCCGGGGACGCTGCGTTCGTCGAGTTCGGCCAGATATTGCCGGGAACCGAGATCGGTCAGCAATAGCAGCCCTTGGTCGAGGTCGCCGGCCAGCACCTCGGGCGCGTTCAGCCCCAGCCCGCGCAGGGCCTGGGCGATGGCCACGAACGGCCGGCAATCTTCCTTGTCCGGCGGGGCGTCCATGACGATATGGGCCTGGCCAGCGCACCAGACTCGGAAATAACGGCGGAAACTGGCATCGCTGGACGCCGGAGCGATCCGCTCCAGCCGCGCCGGCAACACGTCGTTCAGCCAATCCCGCAACAATTGCTCGCGCTCGTTCACCAACCTCGCTCCATTCGGTTAAGGCAATCCCGCGCCTTGACGGATACCGCGCGTCTGGATTGCAGCAAAAATCAATCTGTGCGATGTTAGGGCACTTTCATCCATGCGTAAAATCCCGTTCCGTGACGCCGTATTATCGAATGCTTGTGACGGGGGCCGTGCTGACCCTGTCGTCGCTGGCCGGAGTTCAGGCGCAATCCACCGACGCGCTCGATCCCTGGGTCCAGTGCGAAATCGACGAACTGGCTGGGGACATCGTCCCAGTCGACCCTAACCTGCCGCCGCCGAACGAGTTGCCGATCCAGGCGGAAGCCGGACGGCTTGATGCTTCTCCCGCTGAGTCGGTGCTCGAAGGCAACGCCAAGCTGTCCCGTGGCGACCAGCGCCTGCGCGCGGAAAAACTGACTTTGGAACGGCCGACCAACCGCGTTCGGACCGACACGGGCTTCGTCTACGGCGATTCACACCAAGTCCTGCGCGGCAAGCAGGCGGAAGTGGACCTTGACGCCAAAACCGGCCAGTTCAAGGACGCCGACTACTATCTACCCAGGCGCCATGCCCAAGGTCACGCCGAAAATGTGCATGTTCAGGGCCAGCGCCGGAGCCGATTGGAGAACGCGACCTACTCTACCTGCCCACGCGGCAAGGAAATCTGGGAGCTGCGCGCCAGCGAGCTTAACCTGAATGAGGCGACCGGACGCGGCGCGGCCCGCAATATCGTGCTCGCGTTCAGGGACACGCCGGTGTTCTATTTTCCTTATCTGTCGTTTCCCATCAACGACGAGCGTCAGTCGGGTTTTCTGTTTCCGCGCCAAGGCTACGGCAGTCAAACCGGTTTCGACCTGGCCGTTCCCTATTATTGGAACATCGCGCCCAACCGCGACATGACCATCACACCGCGCCTGATGACCGAACGCGGCGTGTTGCTGGGCGTCGAGTACCGGTTCCTTGAACCCTGGCATCAGGGACGACTCGGCTTCGAGTACATCCCGGACGATCGTCGCTACGGGGGCGCGCGGGGCTCGTTCAATGCCACCGACCAGGCCGCGCCACTGCCGAACGTATACACCGATCTACGCTACGAATATGTCTCCGACGACAACTACCTGCGGGACCTGAACAACAACCTGAGTTTCCTGACTCCCAACTACCTGGAACGACATCTCGACGTTCGCTATTACGGGGACTGGTGGCAGGCGCTGGCGCGAGTCGAGGGCTTTCAGATCCTGAACCCCTCGCTGTTTTCCCTCACGGGCAACCCCTACCAACGCCTGCCGCAGTTGCTGTTCGACGGTGCTTGGCCGTCCGGCGCGGGTGAGCTGAATTATCGGTTGTACGGCGAGTTGGTGAATTTCCAGCAATCGGACATGGTGACCGGCCTCCGAATGGATTTATGGCCGACCGTGGGCTGGAACCATGAACCCCCCTGGGGTTATCTCAAGCCGCGCGCCGGGTTTCGCTACACCAGCTATCAGCTTGACAACACGGCTCCAGGCGCCAATGGCGCGCCTTCCCGCGCCGCGCCGGTGCTGAGCCTGGACAGCGGTCTGATCTTCGACCGCCCCTTGCAGGTTGACTGGCTCGGCGTGACCGCGGGCACGCAGACCCTGGAGCCGCGCCTGTTTTATCTGTACGTGCCCTACCGCAATCAGAATGATATTCCGCTGTTCGACAGCGCGGTGATGGATCGCGACATTGACTGGCTGTTTCGGGTCAACCGCTTCGTCGGCGCCGACCGGCTGGGCGACGCCAACCAGTTGACCGCCGCGCTCACCACCCGCCTGATCGATGGCCCCAGTGGACGTGAACGGCTGCGCGCCAGCGTCGGCCAGATTCAGTACTTCGAGGACCGCCGGGTGAACCTGTATCCGATCGAGCCGCCCCAGACTGCGGTTAATTCGGGTCTGATCGCTCAAAGTCAGCTAAATCTGTCGTCTCGCTGGGCGGTGCAGGGTGGCGTGCAATTGGAGCCCGACAACAGCGACATGCTGCGCACCGCGTTCGACCTGCGCTACTACGTCAATCCCCGTCAACTGGTCAACGTGTCCTACCTGCTGGATCGCGATCAGCCCGGCGCCAGTCTGAACGATCAGATTCACTCGGTGGATGTCGCTTTCTTCTGGCCGCTGAGCGCGCAATGGCGGGCCTTGGCCCGCTGGAATCAGGCGCTGAATACCGACCGGAATCTGGAAACGCTGGCGGGCCTGGAGTATGAAGATTGCTGCTGGGCGCTGCGCGTGGTCGGCCGCCAGTATCGCGACAATCCGGCGGACGTCGACGCTCAGGATGCTTTTTATCTGGAACTTGAACTCAAGGGTTTGTCGCGGCTGGGCTCCAGCCTGGAGGCCGTGCTGCGCAATTCCATTCTCGGTTACCAACCGATCCGTTACTAGCCCCCAACCCTGCCATGGCTCGCATGAACACGTTGCTTTTCCCCCTGATGCTGTGCCTGTTGCTCTTTGTTCCGCCTGGCGTCGGCGCGGATCTGACGTTCGGCCCCGGCCCCGAAGCGGCGGGCAGCGCGCTGGACGCCATCGTGGCGGTGGTGGACGACGATGTCATCACCCGCCGGGAGCTGGATGCGGCCACCGCGCGGATCGAAGCGCAGATGCGGCAACGCAAGGTGCCCATTCCGCCTCGTCCGGTGCTGGAAAAACAGGTGTTGGATCGATTGATCCTGACCCGGTTGCAATTTCGCGCCGCCGAACGCAACGGCATCACCGTGGACGACGCCACGCTGAACGCCGCCATCGAAACCCTGGCCCAGCGCAACAACATGAATCTGACGCAATTGCGGCAGACCGTCGAGAAGGATGGGATCAGCTTCGCCCAGTTCCGCGATGAAGTGCGGCGGGAACTCATGGGCGCGCGGTTGCGGCAAAAACTGGTGGACAGCCAGATCCAGGTGTCCGACCAGGATGTGGACAACCTGAAAGCGCAACTGGCGGACTTGCCGATGAGCGGCGGCAACGCCAGTGAGAACGGCGCTAGCGGTGGCGGTTCGCGCGAATATCGCGTGGCCCAGATTCTGATCGCGCTGCCGGAAGGCGCTTCGCCACGACAAATCGAGGATACCAAGCGCAAGGCTGGAGATGTGTTGGCGCAACTGCGCCAAGGCGCTGATTTCGGGCAAATGGCGATCCGGGTATCGGCCAGCCAGCAGGCGCTGGAAGGCGGTGAGATTGGCTGGCGGTCGGCCGAACAGTTGCCCACCGTGTTCAGTACGGTGGTGCCCCACCTGAAACCCGGCCAGGTCAGCGACCTGGTTCGCAGCCCCAGCGGGTTTCACATCGTCAAGCTGCTGGAAGTTCGGGGGGGTGGCGCTGAGGCGCGACCCTCCCCCGCGCCATCGAGCCCGACCCAGCAGCAGGAATTGGTGAACCAGACCCATGTCCGCCACATTTTGCTTAGAACTGCGCCGCAGCGATCCGACGAGGAAACGCGCCGGCAGTTGGAGCAACTGCGCCAGCGCCTTCGCGGCGGCGAGGATTTCGCGGAACTGGCTCGCACTCAATCCGACGACAAGGGCTCGGCGGAGCGCGGCGGCGATCTGGGTTGGGTCTCGCCGGGGATGCTGGTTCCCCCGTTCGAGCAGGCGATGAATGCCCTGAAGCCGAACGAGGTCAGCGCGCCAGTCAAAACTCAGTTTGGCTGGCATCTCGTGCAAGTACTCGAACGTCGTCAGGCCCAGGCCACGCCCGATGTGGCGCGCGCTCGAACCCGCGAGGCGTTGATGCGGCGCCGTTCCGACGAGGAATGGGAGTTGGCGTTACGCCGGTTGCGCGACGAAGCTTATGTGGAAGTTCGCCTGTCCACGACCGAAACGCCCGCTGGATCATCGCCCACGCCCCCATCGCCAACCCGGCCCGGAGCCACGAATACGCCATGACGGGGGTTCCAGCCCCGCGCCATCAGCCTCGCAAGCGGTTCGGTCAGCATTTCCTGCGCGATGCCCGCGTTATTGAACGTATCGTTGCGGCGATCCGGCCGGTGGCTGGGGAGCGGCTGGTGGAGATCGGCCCTGGCCTGGGAGCGCTGACGGCCCCGCTGCTTGAGGCCGCCAGTGAGTTGGACGTGGTGGAACTGGACCGCGACTTGTTGGAACCATTGCGGGCGCGCTGCGCCGGGCTCGGCGTTCTGCGGATTCATCATGCCGATGCGCTGGATTTCGATTTCGCTGCCCTGCGTGGCGATGGACCGCCACTGCGGGTGACCGGCAACCTGCCCTACAATATCTCCACCCCTCTGCTGTTTCACCTGCTGGCCCAGGCCAGGCATCTGCGCGACTTGCATTTCATGCTGCAACAGGAAGTAGTGGCGCGGATGGCGGCCAAGCCGGGCGAGGAGGCCTACGGCCGACTTTCGGTGATGCTGCAATACCGCTGCCGGGTCGAGCCACTGTTCACGGTCGAGCCGGCGGCGTTCCGGCCGCCACCCGAAGTGTGGTCGGCGGTAGTCCGCCTGGTTCCACGGGAAACCGGCGGCGCCGTGGTCCGGGACGAAAGCCGCTTCGCCGAGATCGTGCGGCGGGCGTTCGTCCAACGTCGTAAAACCCTGCGCAACTCCTTGCGCGATCTGCTGGACGCTGGGCAAATCGAAGCCGCCGGCGTCGATCCTGGCGCCCGGCCGGAAACGCTCGGATTGGCAGCGTTCGCGGCCCTGAGCGCGGTCGAAGGTGAACGCTAGCCAACACGAGTTGCGATTCGCCTGGTTTCACGCGAAACATTGCCCACCGAGGTGGTTTCGGTCGTGGTTTCACGTGAAACATTGTTCGTCGGCGCGGGTCGTGGTTTCATGTGAAACATTTCCGAAGGCAGTTTCCGCCGTGGTTTCACGTGAAACGTTCCGCGCCGGGGTGGGGGGCATTCAGGTTCGTGGAAGCGAGCGCGCCCAGGCGGCGATGGTTCGGATATGGTCGGGCGTGGTGCGGCAACACCCACCGATCAGGCGGGCGCCGCTGGCGTGCCAACGGCGGGCCTCGGCCGCGAAAGCCTCGGCATCCGAAACCCCGCTCCAGCCACGCCGAGCGGGGTCATAGATCTCGCCCGAATTGGGGTAGACCACGATAGGTTTGTCGGTAACCGCGCGAGCGGCTGCGATCAGCGTTGGCAAATAGCGGGGAGCGGTGCAATTCACCCCAACGGCCGCGATCTGGGATTGATCGTTCAGCCACGCCACACACTCGGCCAGGCGTTCGCCGTGCGAGAGATGCGCCTCGTCCCTGGCGCTGAAACTGATCCAGGCGGTGGCGTTTGGAAACTCGGCCAGCAACCGCGCCAGGGCGCGGGCTTCGCTGAAACAGGGAATCGTCTCGCAAGCCAATAAATCGGCACCCGCCTCGATCAGGGCCGCCATGCGCGGACGGTGAAAATCCATCAACTCCGTTTCGCTCAAGTCGTAATCGCCCCGATATTCCGAGCCATCGGCCAGGAACGCGCCGTAGGGCCCCACCGAGGCCACGATCAATGGTCGGGGGCGACCGATCCGGTGCGCCGGCTCGCGCCAGAACGCATCGCGGGCCTCCATGGCCAACCGGACCGAGCGCCGGATCAGTTCGATCGCTTCCAAGGCGCTCAACCCACGCCGCATGAAACCCGTCACGGAAGCCTGATAGCTGGCGGTGGTGGCGCAGTCGGCGCCGGCCTCGAAGTAGTCCCAATGCACCTGCCGAATCAGATCCGGCGCCTCGATCAACATCTTGGCCGACCAGAGCGGATTGCGCAGGTCGCAACCCCGGCGCTCCAGTTCGGTCGCCAGGGCGCCGTCCAGCACCAGGACCGGATATTGCGCGAGCAAGGGAGGGAGTGGATTCATCGGCTAGACGGAGTTTGTGTCGTTTCGCGCGGGCGCAAATAATGCGCGCACGCATCTATCCGTCCGTCGAGAGCGGTGGATATGCGAGCCGTCGCCACTCGAAGCCGACCAGATTGCGCTCGACGCGGCTGAATTCCATGCCGATCAAGGTAACCGGTTGGTCGGCGTATTTTTGATGGTAGCCGCGCGCCTGAATCTGCACCAGCGCCCGGCCGGGCTCGCTCAGTTCCACCACCTTGAATGCCAGCAGCCAGGCGCGGCCCGCCCACGGAATGGTCAGGTCGATGCGCCCGTGATTCGTCACATCCTCGGCGAGGACGGTCACGCCGAGAGCGACGAAATAGCAATAGACGACCGAAGTCCAATAGCTTTCGTGCTCGGCGATGTCGTTGCGCCGGTGCCAGTCGTGGGGGATGGAGCCAAAGAAGGCGTGAAACGCCCGCTGCAAACCATCCGGATCGTCGGCCTCCAACGCCGCGTAAATCCGGTCCTCGGTGCGCAAGCGATCCCGCACGTTGGGAACATAGGCGTTCAGGATCGCGGTTGGCAAGCTGGCGCGCACCTCGTGGTTGGGATAGCGCAACCGGTAGCGATAGAGCGAACCCCGCTGGTAGCGTTCCTGAATCGTCAGATAGCCGGTCTGGAACAGCAGCGCCTCCGGCTCGATGACGTCCACGTCGAAGCTGCTCAGCAGTTCCTCGCCGACTTCCAAGTTTTCAAGCGTGGGAATCGGGTAGTGTCGGAGCTTGAGCAGATTGACCAGGAATGTGGGCGTGCCGGCCTCGAACCAGTAGCTGCGAAATTCGCGGTGGTCGAGATAGAGCAGGATATCGAACGGGTTGTAGACCGATTCGCCCAGGAAGTTGTAGCCGTCGTACCACTGGCGCAGTTCGGTCAAGTCCACTCCGTCCAGCCAGCCGGCAAAGACGTTCTCCAGCTCGGTCTGGGTATAACCGCACAAGGTGGCGAACCGCTCGTCCAGGGTGATGTCCTTCAGGTTGTTGAGGCCGGAGAACAACGAGACCTTGGAGAACTTGCTCACCCCAGTCAGCAGCACGAAGCGCAGCCGAGCGTCCTGGCTTTTGAGCACCGAGTAGAGGTTGCGCAGCCCCTCGCGCAGTTCCAGCGCCCGCTCCGGCTGGTGCAAATGATCCAGGATCGGCTTGTCGTATTCGTCCACCAACACCGCCACGCGCTCGCCGCGGCTGGCGTGAAGCTTGAAGATCAGTTCTTCCAGCCGGTCGCTGACCTCTTCCTGGTGGAGGGCGAGATTTTGCGCTTCCGCCTGAATATCCAGCATACGCCGAATCCGCTGATCCAGGCGTTGCCGGGAATCCAAAACGCCCTCGCTGAAATCCAGGACAATGACCGGCGCATGGCGGTTCCAATCCCAGTGATGCTCCAGATGCAGCCCGACGAACAGTTCGCGTTCGCCCGCGAAAGCAGCGGCCAGGGTGCTGACCAGCAGGCTTTTGCCGAAGCGCCGGGGCCGGGCCAGGAAGTAGTATTTGCCCTCTTCGACCAGCCGGGCGACCAGCGGGGTCTTGTCCACGTAGCAGTGGCCTTCCTCGCGGATTTCCCGGAAGGTCTGAATGCCGATGGGGAGCTTGTTCATGTCGGGCGCCTTGCTCTCTTCCTTTTCCCGGTATCTGGGAATGGTCGCCTTGATGCGGCGGAAATCCTCTCAGGGCATCGGTAGAAAGCTACTCATGGTGAGTTAGTTGGGTGTGGGCGCGGGCATGGCCGTAACGGTCACAGCGGCCACTCGCCGCTTGCCGACCTGATAGATATGCCTGCTACCGGCCTGCAATTCAAGGTTGCGGTTTTCCACACGCTCACCATCGATTCGAACCGCCCCTTGCTGGATCGACCGCAGCGCCTCGGAGGTGCTGGCCACCAGCCCCGCTTCCTTCAGCAGGTTGGCAATCGGCAAACGGCCATCGCGGGCCTGAACCGACACCTCGGCCACCTCTTCAGGCAACGATCCCTTCTGAAAACGTTCGACAAATTCCGCCAGGGCCCGCCGGCCCGCGCCGGCGCCGTGGAATCGATCCACCAGTTCCCCGGCCAGCTTGAATTTGACATCGCGTGGGTTCAACCCTTCCTGGGCGGTCTGTCGCCGCCATTCGGCGATCTCGCGGGTCGGGCGGAAGCTGAGCAGTTCGAAATAGCGCCACATCAGTTCGTCGGAAACCGACATCAGTTTGCCGAACATCTCGTTGGGTTCGTCGCGGATGCCGACGTAATTCCCCAGCGACTTCGACATCTTCTGCACGCCGTCCAGACCCTCAAGAATCGGCATGGTCAGGACGATCTGCGGTGGCTGGCCATAGTGTTTCTGCAACTCGCGACCGACCAGCAGGTTGAATTTCTGATCGGTGCCGCCCAGTTCCACGTCCGCCCGCATGGCGACCGAGTCGTAACCCTGCACCAGTGGGTACAGGAATTCGTGAATCGCGATGGGCTGGCCACTGGCGTACCGTTTGCCGAAATCGTCCCGTTCCAGCATCCGGGCGACGGTGTGCTTGGCCGCCAGATGGATGAAATCGGCCGGCGCCATCCGGTCGAACCAGTTCGAATTGAACAGGACCTCGGTCCGGTCAGGATCGAGAATCTTGAACACCTGCTCCCGGTAGGTTTGGGCGTTGGCCAGAATCTCGTCGCGCGTCAGCGGCTTGCGAGTGACGTTCTTGCCGGTCGGGTCACCGATCATGCCGGTGAAATCGCCGATCAGGAACATCACGTGATGGCCCAGGTCCTGAAACTGGCGCAGCTTGTTGATCAACACCGTATGGCCGAGGTGCAAATCCGGGGCGGTCGGATCGAAACCGGCCTTGACCCGCAATGGCCGGCCGGACTTGAGCCGCTCGATCAACTCCTCTTCCAACAGGAGATCGACCGCCCCGCGTTTGATCGGCTCCAGCGATTCTTCAAGCGGGCGCATGGGTCACGCGGAGAAAGAGGAGCCGCAACCACAGGTGGTGACGGCGTTGGGATTACGGATCACGAACTGGGCGCCTTCCAGGCCATCGGCGTAGTCGATCTCGGCGCCGACCAGATATTGGAAACTCATCGGATCGATCAGCAGCTTGACCCCGTGGTTCTCCACCACGGTATCGCCATCGTCCTGGTTCTCATCGAAGGTAAAACCGTACTGGAAGCCGGAACAGCCGCCGCCACTGATGAACACGCGCAGCATCAAATCGGGGTTCGCTTCTTCCTCCAGCAGTTCCTTGACCTTCAGCGCGGCGGCGTCGGTGAACAGCAGGGGGTTATCGGCAGGGGTAAAGGTTTCCACGGTGGCGCTCATCGCACGATCCTCATTGTAATAAATTAAAGTGTTGGGAATTCTGCAATTCTTGACCGTGGGGGTCAAGAATAGTTTGGCCGTGCTCCAGCGGGCGCTGGGCTCGGCCTCCATCGCTCAAGGCAGCAAGGCAATCTGTTCCAGCCCGGTGGTTTCCGGCAGGCCGAACATCAGGTTCATGTTCTGTACCGCCTGGCCCGCCGCGCCCTTGACCAGGTTATCGATGACCGACAGCACCACCACGGTCTTGCCGTTTTGGGGTCGATGCACCGCCAGCCGACACAGATTTGCCCCGCGCACGCCACGGGTCTCGGGATGCGAGCCGGGCGGCAGCACGTCCACGAAAGGTTCGTTGGCGTAGCGCCGCTCGAACAGCGTTTGTAAATCCACATCGGGCTGGGTCAGGGTGGCGTACAAAGTGGCGTGAATACCGCGAATCATCGGTGTCAGATGCGGTACGAACACCAGTTCCACCGAACCACCGGCCACCGCCGTCAAACCCTGGCGGATCTCCGGCAGATGGCGATGCGCCGGCACGTTGTAGGCTTTGAAATTGTCGCCAGCCTCGCACAACAGAATGCTCACCTCGGCCTTGCGACCAGCGCCGCTGACGCCGGATTTGGCGTCGGCGATCAGCGATTGCCGGTCGACGACACCGGCTTCCAGCAGGGGCAGCAAACCCAGTTGCACGGCGGTCGGATAACAGCCGGGATTGGCGATCAGCCGGGCGGCGCGAATGGCCTCGCGGTTGGCCTCGGGCAGACCGTAGACCGCCTCCGCCAACAATTCCGGGCAAGCATGCCGCATGCCGTAGTACCACCGTTCCCAATCCTCAATCCGGCGCAGCCGGAAGTCAGCCGCCAGGTCGATGACCTTGACTCCGGCTTCTAGCAGCGCGGGCGCGCTGTTCATGGCGGTGCCGTTGGGGGTGGCGAAAAACACCACGTCGCAGCCTTTCAGCAGGGCCTCGTCCGGCTCGACAAAGGTCAGATTCACGCGACCGCGCAGATTGGGAAACAGTTCGCTGACCTTGGTCCCCTTCTCGCCGCGCGAAGTGATGACCGCCAGTTCCACCGCTGGATGCAGGGTCAGCAGCCGCAGCAGCTCAACTCCGGTATAGCCGGTTCCACCGACAATGCCCACCTTGATCATGGCCCACATCTCCTCCGCCATCGGTCGCAAAAGTATTCATCATAAGGCGTTCGCCGCCAGGCGCAAGCCATGTCGGCTCTGGCATAATCACACCGCTCGGTATTTTCAACGGTCTTCGCGGTCCAATGCCCGCGCGGGTGTCAGCCGTCGCGAAGATCGCGCCGCAGGAGATTCGACCCATGAAGTTCAACAAAGAAGCCGTCGTCGCCGGCATCGCGCTGACCGTGATTCTGGCGGTCGCCGCGGTCTGGTTGATGCCCGCCGGCCTGCGCCAGGCGCCGCCGCTGGTCGGACAGACCCTCGACGGTCGCACCTTGAGCTTGGAACAGTTGCGCGGCAAGCCGGTGCTGGTCACGTTCTGGGCCACCACCTGCCCGTCCTGCGTCGAGGAAATGCCGCATCTCATCGAACTTTACCGGGAATTGCACCCGAAAGGGCTGGAAATCATCGGGGTGGCGATGGCCTACGACCCGCCGGAGCAGGTACGGACCTTGGCGAGGCAGCGGCAAATTCCTTATCCCATCGTCCTCGACACCCAGGCGCGCATCGCCCGGGAATTCGACAACGTGCGCCTGACCCCCACCACGGTGCTGATCTCGCCGGATGGGCGCATCGTGCATTACCGACTCGGACTGCTGGACCTGCCCAAGCTGCGCGAGACGATTCGGGAGATGTTGTAACCGCTCTTTCGCGACGGAGCCCGCAAGGTTTTTTCCAGCAGGCTACAGCGGCAGCAACAACGGCACCACCAGCAGGGTGATGGCCATCACCACCAGGATCAACGGCAGTCCCACCCGGACGAAGTCGTTGAACCGGTAGCCGCCCGGAGCCAGTACCAGGGTGTTGACCGGCGAGGACACCGGCGTGGCGAAAGCCGCCGAGGCCGCCACCGCGACGGTCATGGCGAAGGGATAGGGCGAGACGCCGATCTTCTGGGCGGCGGCGATGGCGACCGGCGCCATCAGCACCGCCGTGGCGGTGTTGGAGATGAACATGCCGACCAGCGCCGCCAGCAGGAAAATCCCGGCCAGCAGCGCCAGAGGGCCGAGTCCGCCCAGCACGGTCGCCAGCCCGTCGGCGATCAGGGTCACGCCGCCAGTTTGTTCCAGCGCCCGGGCCAGCGGCAACATGCCGGCGATCACCACCAGACTGGGCCAGTTGATCGACCGGTAGGCGTCCTCCAACCGCAGGCAGCGGAACAGGCCCATGGCCAGCGCCGCCAGCAGCGCCGCCACGGTGTTGGGCACCAGGCCGAAGGTCATCGCGACCACCATCGCCAGCAGGACCAGCAGCGCGAACGGCGCCCGCCGGTAGGCCGGAGCGACCTCGCCGAATTCCGCCGGCAGGCCCAGCACCAGGAAATGCTTGCGGTCGCCCTGGAGCCGGCCGATCTGTTTCCAGGAGCCGGCAACCAGCAGCACGTCGCCGAAGGCCAGCTTTTCCTCGATCAGGTTGCCCGGCAGCGACCGGCCGCGACGGCGGATGCCCAGCACGCTCAGGCCGTGGCGGCTGCGGAACGCCGCCTGGCGCAGGGTCTGGCCAATCAGTTCCGAATCCGGCGGCAGCAATACCTCGACCATGCCCAGTTCCTTGACCAGGTTGCGCTGTCGGCCTTCCTCGATCGGCAACGGGGTCAGCCGTTCGGCCACGCCGAGGGTCGCCGCCGCCTGGGCCGAACCGACCAGGTAGACGACATCGGCGGGGCGCAGATCGGTGGTGGCCAGCGCCGGGACCACCTTGTCGCCGAATGGCCGCTGGCGCTCGACCCCCGCGATGGTGACGCCGTAACGGCTGCGGAGCGCGGCTTCCGCCACGGTCTGGCCGGCCAGGGGTGAATCCGGCTCGACCCGCAGCCGGTGCAACTGGCCGATCAGGTCGTAGCTTTCGCCCAGTTCCCGCAGCGTTTGCCGGCGGCCGGCGGTTCCCGTCGGCGGCGGGCTGGCCGGCAGCAGGCGGGAACCGATGGTCCACATGTAGATGACTCCCAGTGCTAGCGCCAGCAGGCCGATGGGAGTGATGGTCAAAAAGCCGAAGGGGTGCAGGCCGGCGGTGCGCAGGGCGTCGTTCACCATCAGGTTGGGCGGGGTGGCGATCAGGGTCAACATCCCGCTGAGCAGGGCGGCGAAGGCCAGCGGCATCATCAGCCGGCCGGGGCCGAGGCCGAGCCGATGGGCGATGCCCAGCACCACCGGAATGAAGATCGCCACCACGCCGGTGGAACTCATGAACGCGCCCAGCCCGGCCACCGCCAGCATCAGCAGCACCAGCAGCCGGGTTTCGCTGGCGCCGGCCATCCGGGTCAGCCAGGCGCCGACCTGATTGGCGACGCCGGTCCGCACCAGACCCTCGCCGACCACGAACAGCCCGGCGATCAGGACCACCACCGAATCACCGAAGCCGGCCACCGCCTCGGCCACCGGCAGAATGTCGCCCAGGACCAGGGCCACGATCACCAGCAGGGCCACCACGTCCGGCCGCAGCCGGTCGGTGGCGAACAGCACGACGGCGGCGGCCAGCACGCCGAAAACGAACAAGGCGTCGGGAGTCATCGCGCATTCACCTTGGCCAGCCGTCGCTGAACACCATCCTCTTCCGTGTCCTTCCCCAAGAGAGGACACAGGGCGTTGGCATGACGGCGGTCAAGCAAAACAGGCGTTGGCCCGTTCCAGGCATTCACAAGCCTGGTCGAGATCGGCGTGGCAGCGCATGACCCAGGCGTCGCCCCAGAAGAAGTTGCAACTGGTCTCCGCCCGCAGCACCCGCCAGTGCGCTTCCTCCAGCAGATTGAGCAGTTCCGGATTGCGCGAGCCGATGTGGGTCGCGTTGTGCAGCGCCGCCTGCACCGCCTGACTGATTTCGTCCAACCGGGTCAGGGCGTTTCGTTGCGCCGGGGTGCTGGCCCATTGGACGAAATCGCGGCCATCGTTCCAACCCGTATTCCACGCCCCCGGCCCGACCGTCACTTCGCCAAGGACGCCGAACCGGTCCAGATAGTCCTTGATGAAGACTGGCTGGATCATGTTGGTCCCCGTCCGAACCTGATCCAGCAGCGGCCGGTAAAACGCATCCCAGAAATTGCCGCCCGGCGCGGCGTTGCGGAACCAGTCGCCATTCTCGCCATCGCAGCAGGTGGTCACCAGCGGCGTGAATTGGCAGTCCTGGGTTCGCGCCTGAACTTCGCGCAGGAATCCGTCGAGATCCATGCCGTTCGCCTGGGCGTTGGATAGTTCGCGGTCGCGCACGACGACCACGATCTCGTCGTCGCCAAACCGAGCGACATGGGGTCGGTAGCGCAGTTCCTCCCAGCCCATCGGCGTCGCGGGTTGCACGTGCTCGCTATCCACGAGCACGAACTCGTAGCCACAGCGCCGCAACAGGGGAATCATCTCCATGCAAAAACCCATTTCCGGCGGCCAGAAACCCTGAAGCGCACTGCGCGGAAATAGACGGCGCGCGAACCGTTGCCAACGTTTCAGATGCGCTTCCCAATCGGCGGGGGGAATCAGCGGTAGAACCGGGTGATAATAGCCGGTGCCGAGCAGTTCGATGGCCCGTTGGCTTCCCAACTGAGCGAGCAAGGTGGCGCAATCGACGACCTGGCCGGCCTGGTTCTGAAACTCCGGGTTGTTCAGAGTTTCCAGCAAGGTGCCCGACAGGGACACATGAATCCGGCCGAATTCCTGCTCGTCCCGCAACGCGCGGGGAATGCGATCCATCGCCAACAGGATGTCCCGGGCTTCCGGCGCGTTGTGCGCCAGCAGATGCTCCAGATTGCCAGCGGGCTGATGCAGGTTCAGCACCAGCGCGTGGTACAAGGTATTGTCCGTCACGATACAGCCTCCTCCCAAGGTCGGTCGTGGCAGGGGAGTGAGGAGAAATCCCACTCCCGCCACTCGCTTATTATTCAAAAATGGGCCGGAATCGGCGCGGCGGCATGGCTCGACCGTTAAAAATCGGTTTCGACGATGGCGCTGGCTCGCCGGCAAATTTCACGACCGTAGTCCGTCCACAGCCCCTGCCCCCAATATCGGTAGCAACTGGTCTGCGAACACATCAAATGGAACAGGGCGTTGCGATAGCGTGGGTTGCTGGAAGGCACGCCCAGCTTCAGCACCTTCTCGTAAAACAGCGAACTGGCCTTTTCCATGGGGCCGAGCACGTTGTCGTAGCCCCGCACCCAGGAAATATCGTTGGTCCAACTGCCGCCTTCCATGTGAAACCGGCCATCTTCCTTCTTAAGTTCGGCGATAACTTTTTCCAGTTTCTCCGGCCCATCGCCCGGTTTGAACCGGTCCCAGATTCGTTTTTGGAGCAGCGGCTGCAATGTCGGCAGGTCGGCTTCCTTGACGCCCGCCGCGAACAGGTGTTCAAGATACTCGGTGGCGTTCATCATCGGTACATCCGCGCCTGAAGCCTCGTGCGTCACCTGGAAGAACATGCCGGGAAACTCGTTCATCATCACCCCGCCGTTCTCGCCGTCGGCGATTTGGGTCACCAGCGGCGGCACCGATTTTCCGGCCAGCTCCCAGCGCGACAGGCCTTTGGCCTCGTAATACGGCTGCATCTGCGCCACCAGCTTGGTATCGCTGCCCTGGGTCTTGACGATGGCGATGATGCTGACGGTCTCGCCCTTGGAGTTGGTGCAAACCAGCCGGTGAGGCAGGTGCTTTTTCTCCGGTCCCCAGCCGTTCTCCGGCCGCTCCACGGTGTGTTCCTGCACCAGCAGCCATTGATAGCCGCAGTCCACCAAGGTCTTGATGTACGCGTAGGCGATGTCGGGATGATTGGGCAGCGCCATTTCCGAGGGCGAAAAGCCGCGAACTCGCGCCAGCGCCTCCAGGCCGAAAATGGCGGCGAAGTGGTGCTGCCAGGCCTTGACATGCAGGCGGAAGTCCTGGGTCGGGGTCGAGGGCGCCACCGCGTGGCCCCACGGACAACCCAGCCATTCGACCGCTCGCCGGTAGCCCGGATTGCAGGTCGCGTTCTTGAGCGCGTCGAACACGTCGTTCAAACCCATGGCCCGCAAGCCGTGAAACAGGGTGCCGGAATACTCCAGCATGACCCGCGGCTCCTTGCCCTCGTGGATCAGTTGCGGGATAAATTCGCCTATCCGCTTGTAGCACCAGTGGAAGACCGGGGCGTTGTGGTTATCGCCGATGCCCTGGTTGTCCATCATGTACTTGAGGTTGCTGATGATGGCCGCCGTGGCCAGATCGCCGCCGCCGGCCGGGATCAGTGGCTGGTGCATGTGCAGGGCGATGGCGCAGGCGGCGCGGATATGGCCAAAGTCGATCCGGCTTTCCGGCAGGAACACCGGCTGGTTGCGAGCGGCGCGCAGGGTCTCTTCCACAAGCGATTCGGAACCGCAAATGTTCGGCAGACCGTCGACGTATTCTGGAAGTTGGCTCATGCGGGTCATTACTCCTGTGCGGATGGTGGATTGACTGACGCCGCCGGGAACGCGCCTGCTCGCGCGATGACGGTCAAGGATCGCTCCCGACGAACGCCGGGCCGGGCGGCCGCGCCCGGCTACTTACTTGCAGCGGATGTGCTCGTAGATGTTCAGGTAGTCCTGGCCGGGTCGGCACCAGGAGTAATCGCAGCTCATGCCGTGGATCATCAACTGACGGAAGTCGTCGGGATAGTTATGCCAAAGAGCGATGGCGCGATGCATGGCTGATTCGACCCCGGGATGATCGGCGCCCTGGAACACGTACCCATTGCGCTCTTCCCAGGGCTTGTGGGCATAGTCCTTGTCGAACACCGTGTCCTTGAGACCACCGACCTCGCGCACGATCGGTACCGTGCCATATTTCAAGGCGATCATCTGGGTCAGGCCGCAGGGTTCGAACAGACTGGGCATGATGATCATGTCCGCTCCCGCGTAGATCAGGTGCGACAACTCCTCGTTGAAGCCCAGTTCAAGGTGGCAATCCGGACTGTCGTTGAGGTGCCGCTTGAGGTTCCAGAAATGCTGGTTGATGTGCGGGTCGGGGCTGGAGCCGAGCAGCACGAACTGAGCGTTGTTGCGCAGGGCGTAGAAGATGGCGTGATGGATCAGATGGACGCCTTTCTGGCTGTCCAGCCGGCCCACGTAGGCGATGATCGGCTTGTATTCCTTGCTCAGCCACAGCCGGTCGCGCAGCGCTTCCTTGTTGACGTACTTCTTGTCCAGGGTGTCGACGTTGTAGCGCTCGGCGATGTGGGGGTCAACTTCCGGATTCCAGACATCGTAATCGATCCCGTTCAGCACTCCGCCGAATTTACCCTGATGAGTGTTCAAGGTCGGCCCCAGACCGCTGCTCTGATCGGTAAAGCGCGCCTCGTGGGCATGGGTCGGGGAGACCGTCGTCACGAAATTGGAGTAAACGACGCCACCCTTCATCAGATTGACGGCGGTGTGATTGAAGTGGTCGCGCAGGCGGTCGTAGTTGAAGTAATGGGCGATGTTGGTCAGGCCCGTGGCCCACAACACGTACTCGCCGGTCAGGCCCTGATGCTTGAAGTTGTGAATGGTGTAGCAGACCCGCTGCCAGTGCATTCCGGCGTGGGCGTACTGCTCAAACAACAGCACGGGCACCAGTCCGGTCTGCCAGTCGTGGCAATGGATGATGTCGGGCCGGCGATTGTCCTTGAGCAGGAACTCCAGCGCCGCTTTGCTGAAGAAGGCAAAGCGGCTGACGTCGTCGGCGAAACCATAGAAATGGCCGCGGTTGAAAAAGTTATCCTGCGAGTGCGGCTCGATGAAAAAGCACTTGCGACCATGCACGAAGCCGAACCACACCGAGCAGTGAACGGCGCCGTTGTACCACGGCACCCATAAGTCCTGCATGCTGATCTGCAAGCCCCAAACCTGGTCGTAGCGCATGCAGTCGTACTTCGGCAGGATGATGTGGACTTCGTTGCCGCGGATTTCCATCTCCCGGCTCAGACCAAAGATCACATCCGCCAACCCGCCGACTTTCGCGACGGGTGCGCATTCAGGAGCAATCTGTACAATGTACATACATATTCATCCTTATCTTTTTTCGGGTTCCGGCCCCCGACCCACAGGTCCGGGCCTCCCTCACTCGCAAGGGTTGAACCGCGACCGCGCGGCGGTTCAGCCAGGCAAATGGTCGCGGCGGGTAACCATGACGAACGCCTGGCCCGGACGCAAATCATAGGAAAACGGCCGTGGGATGTACTCCAGGGTGTATTCCGGCGATACGTCCATCAGGGGCGCGCCGGCCTGAATATAGGTCCCGAGATTTTCGGCGTAGAAGTACTGGTGATTCCAGGGGTCCTTGTTGAGCAGGATCAGTGCTTCGTCGTGGGTCTTGGTCGACGCCTTCCACATCACCAGAATATTCGGATTCTGGTAGGGCAGGATGGTGGTGGGGCATTCTTCCTGGAACACCGCGTATTGACGCTTGACGGCGTTGACGTGGGTAATGAATTCGCGCAAATCGATGTTCTGCTGCTCCCAGTCGGTGGGTCGGGTATTGACCACGTGCAGGCGGCGGCGGAAACCGTACTCGAACCCGATGGGGATCATCACGCCGGCGGAAAACAGGGCGGAAAACAGATAACGCTGCTTCATCGCCGCCTCGTTGCCGTGGACTTCCTGAAACAATCGGTCGGTATCGTGGCTTTCCGGAAAGCTGATGGAGGGGGCGATATCGCGGACCAGTTGATACTGCTCCATCAGCCAGGCGCCGTGGAAATCCCACCACTTGGAGCTGTTGAACACATAATCAAAGCCGGCCTGGGCGGTCTGCTTGGTCTGATCGGCGGTGCAACCCAGGGTTTCGGCGGCGAAGACCGTGCCGGGGTATTTTTGCCGGACCTCGTGAATCAACCGACTCCAGGTGTTTCTGGGGATCTGATAGGCCGCGTCGCAGCGAAACCCCTTGAAGCCCAGGCCTAGCAAATATTCGACGACCCGGTAGCAATAGCGATAAAGCCCGTCCGGGTCAGAGGTGTGTGGGTGATTGAACAGCGCCAGATCGCCCCAAACCACTTTGTGGCCGTTTTCCATGCAGAACGGATGAGCGACGTTGCCGTTTTCCTGGACGAACCATTCTGGATGCTGGCGTGTCAGTTCCGAATCGAAAGCGCAATGGTTAATGACCAAGTCGACCATGACCTTGAGACCGAGTTGTTCGGCCATGGCGAGCGCCGCCTTGACCTGCTGCTCGGGAGTAAGCTTGGATTTCGGATCCACTAGTAGGGGATTGAGCTGAAAATAATCCACGATGGAGTACAGGCTGCCCGAATAGCCGGGTTTTTGGACGGGATTGACGAAAATCCAGTCGAAGCCCATGTCGGCCGCTCGCTTGAAGTGTGGCTCCCAGCTCCCGAACGGGCCGGCTAGTAAGGGAAAGAGATTGTAGATCAGCATCGATGACTCCCCTGGATTCCTCGTTTTGTTGACGGCCTGGATGCGGTGGCGACTCGGGCGACCGATCATGGCGTTTGACACGGTGCAATATGAAGATCGTAGCATGAAACCGCTAGGCGCGGCAGTTCACGCGAGGTGCCGCGAACCGGGCCGGGGTCCGATCGATCATTGGGTTTGCGAAGCGCGGTCCCCTACGCCATCACAAATCGATGGCAAACCAGGCGTGCGCCGGGACGGTTTCCTTTGGAGCCACCGGCGCGGGTGTGGCGGTCGGAGGAGCTGGATTCGGAATGGCCTCCGCTGGAGCGGGCGGTAGCGGAGCGGCGACGCTCAGGCATTCCTGAAGCAAGGCATTGATGCCGTCGACGCACTTGCCGCATTCGATGCCGACGCCGAAACGGATGCTCAGATCGCCGAAGCCGCGAGCGCCTTGCTCGACCGCCTGCCGAATTTGGTGGTCGGAAACCGACTTGCACATGCAAACGTACATGAACGCAATCCTCTGGATCGAAACCGGAACGATATCTTGAACGAATTCATGGTCGAATTTGTATGAAGACCGTTCGGAGCCAGTTTAGTTGTGCATTCGGGTTTCATCCGAATGCCCGCCATGCTCGTTACCCGGCGGGCGTTTCGGCTGCTCGCCGGCGATAAGCCAGCCTGAGCAGAATCACCCCAACCGCGATCAGCGGCAACGACAGCAGTTGCCCCATGGTCAGCCAGCCGAAGGCGAGATAGCCGAGTTGCGGGTCCGGCTGGCGGACCAACTCGACCAGAAACCGGAAGATACCGTAACTCAGCGCGAACACGCCCGACACCGCCATGGTCGGGCGCGGCTTGGCGGAAAACAACCACAGGATCAGGAACAGCGCCACGCCTTCCAGCGCCGCCTGATACAACTGCGAGGGATGGCGCGGCAGACCATCGCCAGTTTGTCGGAACACCATTCCCCACGGCAAATCGGTCACCCGCCCCCACAGTTCGCCGTTGATGAAATTGCCGACCCGCCCAAAAAACAGCCCGGGCGTAATCAGTGGCGCGATGAAATCGACCGTCGGCCAAAATTGTTTTTGGTGCTTGCGGGCAAACAGCGCCATCGCCAGCAGCACGCCGAGAAAGCCGCCGTGAAACGACATACCGCCTTCCCAGACGCGGAACAACGCCAGCGGATCACGCAGGAAGTTGCCGAATCCGTAGAATAGGACGTACCCGACCCGGCCGCCCAAAATGACGCCGAGGGCGATGTAGAACACCAGATCATCCACCTGTTCGGCGGTCCAGCCGGAGCCGGGTCGCTGGGCGCGATAACGGCCCAGCGCCCAGCCGGCCACAAAACCCAGCAGGTACATCAGGCCATACCAGCGCACGTGCAGCGGTCCCAGGCTGAACGCCACTGGGTCGAAATCAGGATGAATCAGCATGACAAACTCCGTGAAGGTCGCGGGATCGGTGGATCGCCAGTCGCCAGGGTTTTTCCGTCAAGCAATGCTGCTTAGGTTGAAAGCCGTGTTCAATTCGTCCAAGGCGTCTTCCAGATGCGTTGCCAATCGATCCACTTCGCTCAAAAAGTCCGGGCAGGCAATCAATCCGAAATCCAATGAATCCTGATAACTGGTGACGGTGATATTCAGATTTTGCTGCTTATAAAGAGCGGATACCGGGTAAATATTCATCAGATGGGCGCCCTGCATATACAGGGGAGATCGGGGGCCGGGAACATTGGAAATCACCAGATTAAACGCGGGATTCAGATAGGTGGACAGGCGCAGAAACTGTACCAGCAACATCGGGGCGCCTCCGATCATGGCGTATTCCTGGGCGGCTTGCGATGATAAATTATTTTGAATTGCTTTCCCTTCGGTGGATGAATCCTTGATGATTTGCAGCCGTTGCCTGGGGTCATCGACATGAGTTCCCAAATTACACAGGATGGCGCTGACTTGGTTACCGTGGGCGTCGCTATCCTTGGGTCGGATCGAGACAGGCACGAGCGCAATCAACGGCTTGTCGGGCAACTGGTTAATTTTCTTCAAATACCGGTGCAAAGCTCCAGCACAGACGCCGATGACGATATCGTTGACGGTCGCTTGGGCCGCTTTGCCAAGCCGCTTGAAGGATTCCAACGAAAAGGTTTTTACCGCGAGACAGCGATTCGTGGTGACTTCCTGGTTGATTGCTGTCTTTGGACAGAGAAAGGGCAGAGGCAGGGTCGTTTCTCCGCTTTTGAGGGATTGGCGCCCGGTATGCCAAAAGGCGCCGGCAAGCTCGTAAGTGGCTTTCGCTTGTCCAGTTGCCAAGCCGATCATCCGGTAGATTCGAGTGGGCAAGCCCGGTTTCGTCCGGCTTTTTTTCTTTTTCCGTTCGCCCAACTCCCAAGGGAGCGTCAATTCATGGGTTGTGGGTGATTTGCCAAGGCATTTTTCCAGGATTTGCATCCCACCGACGCCATCCAGAATGCAGTGGTGCATCTTGAAGTAGAGGGCGAAGCGCCGATCTGCCAATCCATCGATCAGATGGCATTCCCACAGCGGCCGGGTCGGGTCCAGTAAGCTTTCATGGAGACTGGCAACCCGCGCCAGCAATTGATCCATGCTTCCTGGTTCGGGCAATTTGAAATAGCTTATGTGATCATTCAAGTCGAAATCCGGGTCTTCCACCAAGCTGGGAATTCCAAGCTTGAACAGAGGATATTGCAATTTTTGATTGAAGGGCGGCGCGAATTCATCTCCGCCGACGAATCGTTCGAACAATTCCTTCACAAAATCCGATCCGCTGCCTTCGGGCCATTGATAAATATGCAGCCCGCCCACGTGCATTGGAGTTTCAGGGGTTTCGATTTGCAGGAATCCGGCATCGATGAGAGTGAGTTTCTTCATCGCGATCTTCTAGGAATCGAGTGGGCGGGCGCTTTTAAGCGGGCAGTACCCGCGCGAATATCGCCTTGAGATAATCGGTTTCGGGAATGGCGGGATGCACCGGATGATCTGGCCCCTGCCGACCCTGTTCCAGCATCACCAGGTTGCGGTCGAGATGCCGCGATCCCTGCAATAGTGTTTGGATCAGCGTGTCGCGCGACAGCAGTTGCGAGCAGGAGCAGGACACCAATATTCCGTCGCGTTCCAATACTTGCATTGCCATTTCATTGAGCCGCCGGTAAGCCAACGCGCCTTCCTTGAAATCCTTGCGGCGCTTGACGAACGCCGGCGGGTCCACGATCACCACGTCGAATCGCTCACGGACTTCGCGCAAGCTTTTCAGCACCTCGAAGGCATCGCCTTGGCGGATTTGCACCCGGTCGCCCACGCCGTTCAACGCCGCGTTGGCGGTCGCCTGTTCCAACGCCGGGGTGGAAGAATCGACGCACAGCACTTCCCGCGCGCCGCGCGCCGCCGCCCGCACGCCCCAGGCGCCGACATAGCTAAACACATCCAGTACGCGCCGACCTTGAACGTAGCGGTCCAGCCGGGCGCGGTTGTCGCGCTGGTCGTAGAACCAGCCGGTTTTCTGGCCGGTGCGCGGCGAGACCTGGAAGCGTAGCCCGTCTTCCTCGACCGTGACGGTTTCCGGCACCGCGCCGGTGGCGTCGGCGACGGTGCGTTCCAGCCCTTCCATTTCGCGCACTGGACTGTCGTTGCGCCACAGCACCGCCGCCGGTTTGAGCACTTTTTGCAGGGCGGCGAGGAGGTCGTCCTGCAACCGTTCCATGCCGGCGGTGGTGATCTGGGCGACGCACACATCGCCGTAGCGGTCCACGATCAAGCCCGGCAGCCCGTCGCCCTCGCCGTAAACCAGCCGGTAGAACGGCCGGTCGTACAGCCGCTCGCGCAGGCTCAGCGCCACGTTCAGCCGATGCACCAGCAGCGAGGGATTCAGCGGATGGTCGAGATCACGGCTGACCAGCCGGACGCACAGCAGGGCGTGCGGATTGATGTAGCCAGTGCCGAGCGTCTTGCCGTTGCTGGCCTGAATCGCGACCGGCTGGCCGGGCTGGAACTCGCGCAGCGGGGTGGCTTCGACATCGATTTCGTTGCTGTAGACCCAAAGATGGCCGGCGCGCAAACGGCGGTCTTCGTCCTTGCGCAGGCGCAGCGGGGCGAAATCGGCGGGGGAAAGCGGGGACGTGGACATGAGTGGCGAGGCGTGCGGTGACCGAGTGGGCGGCCAGTATATTCAAACCCACAGATCGGCGAGCGAAAAAGTCACCGCCGTGAAGGGTGGGAAACAGACCGGATCGTCTTCCCGGATGGCGCCGAGCAACAGCCATCGACTGTCGCGCAACTCGAAGGCTTCCAGCGTGCGCGCCAGCGGATCGACCAGCCAGGCATGGGCGACACCGTAACGGGCGTACAGCGGCAATTTCAGGGCGCGATCCTTTTGCGCCGTGGACGGCGAGAGGATTTCGCAAACCCAGTCGGGGACGATCTCGAACCGGTGGTCGCGGGGAATGGTCGGCATCCGTTCGCGCCGCCAGCCGGCCAGATCGGGCACGGCGATTTCAGCATCGCGGATGAAGTGAATTTCGGGTTCCACCAGAATCCACCAGCCTCCAGGCCCTCCGCTGCGTCCGAAGTGGAAAGGCGACCCCAGATTGACGTTGATCGCCGATTCCGCCGCAGCATGAGGCCCGGCAGGACGCGGCTGGGCGTAGAGTTGACCGCCGATGATCTCCCCCACCTGATTTTCCGGTAGGGCAAGCAATTGTTCGTAGGGGGTCAAGCGTCGGATGGCTTGGGCTTGATTCATCGGTTTGCTCTACATGGGTTATACCGTTTTCCAATAGATTTAATCTTTTTCAGTTCAAAAACTATCCTGTTCGTCATACCCGCGAAAGCGGGTATCCCGTTTTGCAGCGGCTGCCTGGATTCCCGCATTCGCGGGAATGACGAAAACCGATTGAGAATTGGTATTACTCCCCAGATTCCATCTGTTGCGACAACCGTTCCCAGTATTCCAAACCACTGCCACCCAGTTGTTTGGCCAGATTTTCCAAGTTCATTAGGGCTTCCGCATAACCGATTGCCTTAGCAATCTGGTAGGCTGGAACAAAGCAAGCAAGCGCCTGTTGATGCTCACATTTCTGCAAATAAATATGACCCATGTTGAACAGCGTAACGCATAACCCCACCCGGTCGCCGATGGCCCGTTGGATAGTCAGCGACTCCTCCAGATAGCGCAGCGCCGTGTCGTAATCCCTGCGCGCTTTGTATATCTGCGAGAGGTTGTTGAGGGTCGTGCCTTCACCGAGCCGGTTGCCAATGGCCCGTTGGAGGGTCAGCGACTCTTCCAGATAGCGTAGCGCCGTGTCCAAATCCCCGCGCGCCTTGTAAACCTGCGAGAGGTTGTTGAGGGTTCTGCCTTCGCCGACCCGGTCGCTGATAGCCCGGCATATAGCCAGCGATTCCTCCAGATGGCACAGCGCTGTATCCAAATCCCCGCGCGCACGATAAAGCGCTGAAAGGTTGCCGAGGGTTGTGCCTTCGCCGGCCCGGTCGCCGATGGTCCGGAAGATGGCCAGCGAATCCTCCAGATAGCGCAGCGCCGTGTCGTAATCCCCGCGCGCATCGTAAATCTGCGAGAGGTTATTGAGGGTCGCGCCTTCTCCCGACCGGTCGCCGATGGCTCGTTGGAGGGCCAGCGAATCCTCCAGATAGCGCAGCGCCGTGTCGTAATCCCCGCGTACCTGGTAAATTCCCGAGAGGTTACTGAGGGTCGCGCCTTCGCCGGCCCGGTCGCCGATGGCTCGTTGGAGGGCCAGCGACTCCTCCAGATAGCGCAGCGCCGTGTCGTAATCCCCGCGCGCATCGTAAATCTGCGAGAGGTTATTGAGGGTCGCGCCTTCTCCCGCCCGGTCGCCGATGGCCCGGCGGAGGGCCAGCGAGTCTTCCAAAAATAGCTTGGCTTCGTCGTACTGGCTGACATGAAGGCAAGTTTTGCCAGATTGGTTTAGTGCCCTCGCCCGCAATTCCTGATTCTGGTTTTCCCGCAAGGCGGGCAGCCATTCCTTGAGCAGGGTGTGATACAGCCCGATGCGGTCAAAGTAAGGAACGATAGTGCCCAGCGCGAACCGTGCCGCCTCTTCTTCCAAGCCGCTCTGCCGCAAGGCTTCATGCGCGATGAGCGCCTGTTCCAGAGTCTCTAGCAGATTCTCGAACACCCAACGCTGATACCGCGCTGCGCCTTGCCGAATGTCGCTGGCCGGTTCCGGCTCATGCGCTTGCAGCCAGTCCGCCACCACCGGCGACAGTCGGTAACGCGGCAAGTCCAATGTCGGTTCCATCTCCACGTCCACCAGCGACAGCCCAACCAACCGCTGCAACAACCGCTCCGGCTCGGCCAAACCCTGGGCGATGATGCGCACTCCATTCGCAAACGTCGGCGCGAGATAGGCGCGCAGCCGGTTCAGCAATTCCCGCTCGTCCGGTTGCAGATAACCGACCAGCTTCTCCACCATCATGTGGAGTTGTAGCTTCTTCCTGGAGTGCTCCAGTTGTTGGAGAAACGCCTCGTCATCCCCGGCTACTTGGTTCAAAGCGTGGAAAAATTCCAGACCCTTGAAATTGCCGCCCAACGCTTCGTACAAACGGCGCAACCGCTCCGCGCCCCACGGTGCTCCACCCAACTGCTGGTGATAGCGCAGAAAATCCCCGTACAGCGGCGGTCCAAGTGGCCGCTGCACCCGCCGATCATCCTCCCAACCGGGAATCGCCCAGCGCGACGTGACCAACACCACCGGCGCGGGGTCGGAACCCACCGGCTTGCAGGCGTCCAGCCACGCGGCCACCGCGTCGTCGGTGATTCGCCCCGTGGCTGGGTCTTGCAGGGTTTCCAGATTGTCGAACACCAGCGCCAGCTTGTTGCCGGTCTGCTGCAACAGCGCTCGCAAGATCAACCGCGCCTTGTCGGTTTCCGTCCGGCAACGCAACAACGCACGATTGACCTGTTCCCTCAGTGATTCCGCCAAGCAAAACTGCAACTCAGTGACGAAATCTTTCCAGTTGTTCTCCTGCCGCGCCGTGTAGGCCCGTACCAGCCAGTCACAGGCTTCCAGGCGTTGCGCCAAACGTCCGGCCAGACTGGTTTTGCCTTGGCCACCCGCACCAGTCAGCAAACATTGCCCCGGTCGGCCGCCGTACACGATTTGCCCCAGCTCCCGCAGTTCCCGCCGTCGCCCGATGAATGCGGCGGGCAATGGCATACCGGCGATGTCGTGATACCGCTCCAACGGCGGTTGCAGCGGGACTGGCTGAAATTGCCAGTCGATCAAGGGTTGCGCCGGGTCGCGGCTGTACAGCAAGGGCAAGCACCACTGGCCCCGACTCCACTCCGTCGCGCCGGACAAGTCCTTACGCGGCCCGGCCAGCGCGGGCGCTTCGGCGATGGCTTCCCGCGCCGCTTGCAGCGCGACGTCCAGCCGTTCCTGGCGGCCCAGCGCCTTGCACAAGGCATGGGCAAAGTGGATGCCCGCTACGTCCAGAATGGATTCCCGCATCCCCACCACCTGCGGCAAACCCGCGTGCAGCAAGCGCGTCGCCAGGCTGGAACCGAGATCGACGGATGCCGATTTACCCGATTGACAGGCCGACAGCACCACCGCTTGCACGGCGGTTCCCGAAAACGCTTGCGCCAGTTCCTTACCTTCCACTGGATGACTCCGGCCATCCGCGCCCTCGAACCAAAACCACGCGCCCGTCGGCCCCAACAGCGGATCGGCGTTGAACTTGCCGTGGCCACTCAGGAACACCAGATGAAATTCCTGCTCTCGAAGCAGTTGCCGAAAATGATCGAAGCGCCCGTCGTCGGGCGTCGTCAATTGCACCAACCCTTGATGGATCAATGGATCGAGCGCCTCCAGCACGTTCGCCTGCTCGCTTTCCGTGTCCAGCCGTTCCTTCTCCTGATCCAGATCGTCGGGCAAGGCGGTGAACAACAGGACTTTCAGCGGACCCTTGGGCGGTTCGGCGGCGGCGGACGGCGCAGCGGACAAGCGGCGTGTCAGGCTGAAACCGGGATGCTTGCCGAGAAAGCCGTGTTCGGGATGATGCAGGCATTCCCACGGCAAGGACTGCACCAGCGAATCGGCGCTTTCGAGAATCAGCGGCAAAATCCGCGTCCCGGCGGCCTGGCGCGCGGCGGCGAGCGCCTCGTCCGCGCCCAGCGTTTGCCACAGCGCATCGCCCACGGTTTGTAAATCCTGTTCCGTCACCACGTACCGATGCACGTACTTCAGCGACAGTTGTTGAGCCAGGCTGAGCACATGAGGAAAGCGGCTGGCCAAATCGGCGGGCGGCTGCAAAATCAGCGGCGCGTGGAGATGGGCGGGCATGGTGGAGTCCCTTACAGCAGATGTAGGTTGGGTTAGCGCGCAGCGCGTAACCCAACACGATCAAAATGTTGGGTTACGGCCACGGCCTAACCCAACCTACAAATCATCTCCGGGCCGAAGCTATACCGGCTTGACGCCGAGCATCGTGCAGGCGTCCGCATAGTAGATGTAGGTTGGGTTAGCGCGCAGCGCGTAACCCAATACGATCAAATCATTTCCGGGTCGAAGCTATACCGGCTTGACGCCGAGCATCGTACAGGCGTCCGCATAGTAGATGTAGGTTGGGTTAGCGCGCAGCGCGTAACCCAACACGATCAAATCATTTCCGGGCCGAAGCTATACCGGCTTGACGCCGAGCATCGTACAGGCGTCCGCATAGTAGATGTAGGTTGGGTTAGCGCGCAGCGCGTAACCCAACACGATCAAATCATTTCCGGGCCGAAGCTATACCGGCTTGACGCCGAGCATCGTGCAGGCGTCCGCATAGGCGCGATTCAGACGGCGAGGATAGGAAGCCGGCTCCTGAGCGTTGAGTTCGTGGAATTTGCGCTCCAGCGCGGGCAATTCCGCGTCTTCGGCCGTTTCCACGCGCCCCAGAAAGTCGATCCATTTCCGCTTCAATTCCGCGTGGGTGATGAATTTGCCGCGCATCCCAAACGCCAGCACCCCGCCATTCAACGTGGTCACGACCAAGGCCAAGGCAGCCAGCAGCCATTCACGGAACGGTTGCAAGCTTTGCGGAACCAGATTGCTGAGAGCGGCGAACGCGGCGCTGGACAGGATCAGCGAGACGAAGGACGACCAGCCCAACCACTGACCATAGAAGCGTTCCAGTCCTTCGTGATAGGAGATGTTCATGCGGGCGGAAAACCGCAAGGTGTGGCGCACGTCGGTCATTTTGAGTGCTCCTGGTCCGAGGGGATCAATTTGTCCGGGGGGATCGGCCTGTCCGGCGGGGTCGGCTTGGGTGGCGGCGGATCGGGAACCGGACGGGGCGGGTAATACATTAGACCCCTGAATATTTGCCCCAGCAACGCGCCAGGCCCGTCCAGTTCGAGCGTCTTGACGGACTGGCCATCCTTATACGAAATAGTGACTTGCACTTGATCGGCGCGAAC
The DNA here is from genome assembly GCA_029624675.1 of Candidatus Contendibacter sp. Taxonomy (GTDB): domain Bacteria; phylum Pseudomonadota; class Gammaproteobacteria; order Competibacterales; family Competibacteraceae; genus Contendibacter. The sequence goes on along the minus strand of JARSSP010000031.1, from coordinate 48,682 downwards.
GATCACCTGATTGACCGCTTGACAAAAGGGACATGGAGTCTCCGCCTCCACCAGCAGGTTGGGCTTTTTGGAAAGCTCGGCGCTCATCGTAAATACCTCTCCACATTTCCAGCACTTAATGTTCAGCGCCTGTCTCATCGTCATTGCTCCTTTTCCACTACCTCGACACTGCTAGGATAGCAGCGATAATCCCGCTGGAAAAACTAAAGGGTCGAGGCCAACAAAGCGTCTCGCGCCACCCCCGCCATCCAGGAGATCGCCGCCCCATGCCTAAGATGCGCGCCAGTTTTCAGGGTCTGGTTCGGTTGCTGGCGCAAAGCCTGTACCCGGAACCGGACGTGTTCGTGCGCGAACTGCTGCAAACCGCCCACGACAGCATCCAGTTGCGCCGGGTCCACGAACCGGAACCGGCCGGCGAGACTCGCATCGACGTGGATGAACGCGCCCGCACCTTGAGTTTCAGCGACAACGGTACCGGCATGGATCGGCGGGACATTGAGGAATTCCTGAGCGTCATCGGCAGCACCGGCACCGGCCGCCGCGCCCGCGAATTGGCCACCCGCGCCATAGCGGTCGCCACCATCGGCCAGTTCGGCATCGGCCTGCTGTCGGCCTTTGTGGTCGCGGAACGGATCGAGGTTTACACCCGCAAACCGATGGCGACCCAAGCCTGGCGCTGAAAGCAAAGCTCAAGGTCGCGCGCCAAACCCGCATTCGTCGCGATGAGGAATGCCGTGGTTTCCTTTAAAAAAGGCTCTCGCAACAGCTTGAGATAATTGATGTATTTCAACAAGTTGACAACAAAACGGTCAAGCGGCTATTAGCTGGTCAAGCCGATTGGCAGTAGGTCCAACAAAAATATTTCTTGAAAATCAGTGGGGAGTTTTTCGACAGCCTCTGAATCGATGGCCGCCATTTCCATAGCAAAGCTGGATCACGGATTCTTGCCCCGCGCCGCGCTTATTTTCATCCGGTTTGGGTCGAACAGCCCAGAGTGGATCAATTCGGCGGCGGCAATGGCGAAGTTGAGGTTTTGGCCTTTCTTCAGGCCCATGGTGGCGATGCCGATCACGCTGCCGTCCCGCAGGATTACTGGCCCCCCGCTGTTGCCAGGACTGATCGGCGCGGAAATCTGGAAGTAGCGAACCCCATCGATCTCGCGTAGTCCGCTGATCACGCCTGTCGAGAATGTTCCTTCCAGCCCGTAGGGATTACCGATCACGAACACCTCCAGCCCGATCAATTCCTGGCTGTAGGCATCGTTGAGCACGAAACCGTCCACACGGTTCAGCGTAGTCATCAACAGCGCCAAATCGGGTTCCTTGCTGCGCTTGCCGACGCGGGCGACCGACTCGCGCTCCCCGCATTTGACCGCAAGGTTGTCGGCATTCTCAATGACGTGGTGGTTGGTGACGACCAGCCCGTCGGCCGAAACCAGCAGGCCACTGCCCAGGCTGTCCGTCTTGCCGTTGCGGAAGGTGACGATCAGGCAGGTGCGTGGAATGCTGTTCTGGTAAATTTGTTGTCCTGGATTGTCGCCCACCGCCACCGACATCGGGCGCAAGCCAACATTGGGCGCAGTGGTGTTCGCCGGTTTTGCCAAGTTGGACAGACCCTGCCGCAGCGAATCCAGCAGGGCGCCGCCGGCGGGCGGGGTACTGGGGGCAGGGTCCGCCGTTCGCGCCGTCGGTGGCGCGACGGGGGGTGAGACCGGAACCGGCGTGGCCACAGCCGGCGGTGGAAGATCGGCTACGGACGTGGATTTGCCGGCGGCCGGCAATTGGGTGGCGGGCGCGGATTGTCCCGGCCGCAGCGCTTGCGCAGCGCCGGCGCGGACGGCGTCCGCCGAGTCGGTCGCGGCCAATTGCCGCAATTGGCCCGCCAGTCGCGGCCGATCCTGGGCGAAACGGTAAGCGTTGGCGAACGCCCCGGCGGACCGGGTGGCGTCGCCGCTCTGACCGTACACCTGCCCCAGATGCAGCCAGGAAGCGGACCGGGCTGGAGCCAGCGCCAGCGCATAGACCAGCAGGCGTTCCGCTTCCTTCAGCCGACCTAACCGCAGATAGCTGAAGCCAAGCTGACCGGCGGTTTCCGCGTCGGCGGGATCGGCGATGAACGCCTGGCGAAACGCGGACAGCGCTTCCTTGGGCTGGTTATGGTTCAGGTAGTCCAACCCCTGCTGAAACAAGGGCTGGGCCTGGGCCGCGTCGCCGGCTTCCGGTCGGCGCAAGTTGTCCAATTGCTCGCGGAAGGTCTGCACGCCGGCTTCGTCGTTGGCGGCTGACTGAACGATCATCTGCTGGATGTGGTAATCAAGGGTCTCGTATTGGCCGGCGCCGGCGGACGACGGACCGGACAGCAGCACCAGCAACGCCAGCGGAGCAAGGCGGCTGGTCATGGCTTTCGGCCGGAAGCCGGCGCGGTCATCAACGGGACAATGCCCGGATTGGCCGGCAGCGGCGGCACGATGACTACTTCCACCGGCAATTGATACAAACGTAGGGTTTCCACGGCGGCGGTGCGCAGAGTGTCGGACGCCTCGCTTTCGGCGATGTTGCGCAGGATTTCCTCGGCACGCATCGGGTTCTGGGCGAACCGGTAGGTATTGGCCAGCGCGCCGCGCGCCCGCCGACCATCCTCGCTGAGCCCGTAGACTTGAGCGAGTTGGAACCAGGCGCTCGCCCGGGTGGGCTCCAGGGCCAATGCCCGCTGAAGATCGCGTTCCGCGTCCGGAAACTGGCCGAGCTTGCGCTCGACCAGCCCCAGATGGTTGACAGCGTCGACGTTGCCAGGATCGTCGCGACCCGCCTGTTGGAACGCGGTCAGTGCCACGTTCAGATCCCCCGTTCGCAAGGCTGCTTGTCCACGTTGCAGCGCCGCGCGCGCCGCCGCCGGATCGCGCGGCGCGGGCCTTGGCTCCTGCTCCAGCATCCGTTGCATCGCGTTCACTCCGGCCTCATCGTTAGTGGCGGCCAGCTCGATCATCTGCTGGATGTAATAGCGGCTCCGTTCGCTGTCCTGGGCGAGCGCGGGCGTCGTGGCGCACCCTACCGCCAACAGCCACGCCGCCCCCCGGAAACCGCCGTTCATGCCGCGCTCCGCGCCGCCTTACAGGTTCTTGATGGCGTCGTACTGCCGCTCCAGGCTGAGCCGCCTGGAGTCGGCCTGAGCCGCGCTGAGCTGGCCCCGGTCAAGCTGGGTTTCGAACGTCTCGATGTCCTGGGTGAGTTGCTGTTGCCGCCGACGCAGTTCGGCGGTGCGCTGCTCGGTGGCGGCCTTGGAGTGTTGCAGTTGGTTGATGCGCCCGGCCAATTCCCGGTTGCGGGCCTTGAGCGCGGAGAGTTGACGGCGCTGCGCGGCGACTTCGCTGGCCTTCATTTGCCGTTCGGCTTCCAACGCGTCGCCTTCCTCGCGCAGGGCGCGAAGCTGGTTCAGGCTGTCGTCCCGTTGGCCTTGCAGGATCTGCTGGCGTGCGTCGTAGTCGCCGGCCGCCAGGCCGCGCACCCCGCCGAAGAAGCCGCCGGACCGGGGGTCGTTGGTCGGGTCGGTAGCGCAGCCACCCAGGATAAGCGCGCCGCTCAGCACGACGCCCAGTCGAAAGTTCCCCATCTTGCAAACCTCTCGTTTTCGAATATCCACGCCCCGGCGGAGGAAGGACGCCACCGCTGGAAGGGCTAGATCGACATGCTGTCGTATACCTTCTGCAAGCTGGCCACGTTCTGGCTGGATTGCTGGCGGGTTTCCTTCAGTTGAGTCACGTTGGCCTCGAGTTTCCGCGTGTATTGATCCTGTGGACCGCGTTTCTGCCGGCTTTCGTTATAGACCGCGTTGGCGTCGGCCAGTTGCTTTTCAGCCAGCGAATTGACCTGCTTGGCCCTGGCCAGTTGTTTTTGCAGACTGTTCCTTTGCTGGACCAGGGCGTCGCGGGATGCTTTCCCGGCCCGGTATTCCCGGGCCAGCCGCCGCGATTCGCGGTCCAGCCGGGCGATTTCCGCATAGAGCTGGCGATTCTCGGCGTCGGCCTCGCGGATGAATTCCTCGTTGCGCTGGATCTCGGCGATCAGGAAATCTTCCTCGCGGGCGTACTGAGCCTTGCGTTCGGCGACGGAACTGCCGACGGCGGCGCCGATCAACCCGCCGGCCGCCGCGCCGATCAGGGTGCTGCGGGTATTGCCGCCGATGGCCTGGCCCGCCACGGCCCCGAGCAGCGCGCCGACTCCCGCGCCTTGAGCGACGGTCGTTTGTTGATCGTTCATGCCCGCGCAACCGGATAGCGCCGCACCGATCAGAGCGGCGATGAGAAGCGGTTTACCGGAGTGATGAATGGCCATGGAAAACTCCTGCGTGAAGTGTGATGGGTACCCTTGCGGTTCTGGAAGGATCGGAGAAGTCGACGCGCCAGCGGGGATTATCGGCCTCAACCGTGCCGTCTGCCCGCAAGGTCAAGGCGGCTGGATCAAATCCGTTCCAGCGGTTTGCCGATACAATGATAGCAGTGGCGGCCGGTTAAGCCACCATTCAGCCGGTGGCGGGCAAATCCATTGTTCCATTCCCCCATCTCATCCCGTTTTCTCGAACCTTGGCAACCATGAATTTCCTTGCGCGTGTCATTCGTTTTTTGAGCGGGCGTTCCAGACTTTGGCTGAGCATCGTCCTGCTTGGGTTGATTCCCTGGCTAGGCGCCAGCGCGGCTCCCACCGAACCTCGAACCGCCCTGGTGATCGGCAACGGTGCCTACGGCGACGCGCCGTTGCGCAATCCTGTCAACGACGCCCGCGACATGGCGGCGAAACTGCGCGAACTGGGTTTTCAGGTCATCGAACGGTTCGACGCCGACCGCCAGACCCTGCGCCAGGCCCTGCGCGAATTCGAGCAGCAACTGCGCCAAAAACGCGGCATCGGCTTGTTCTACTACGCCGGCCACGGGGTCCAGCTCAAGGGCCAAAACTACCTAATTCCCGTCGGCGTGGATATTCGCCAGGAATTCGAAATCCCGGACGAGGGCGTGGACGCCGACGCTGTGCTGCGGGCGATGGAATCGGCCGGTAACGGTCTCAACATCGTGATTCTTGATGCCTGCCGCAACAATCCCTTCGCCCGCAGCCTCGGCAACCGGGGACTGGCGCGGATGGACGGCCCGGCCGGCACCTTCATCGCCTACGCCACCGCGCCGGGCGCGATCTCGAAGGACGGAACCGGCCGCAACAGTCCCTACACCCAAAATCTGTTGGCGGCCATGAGCATTCCGGGTCTGAGTTTGGAGCAGGTGTTCAAACAGGTACTGGTGGGGGTGGAGCGGGAAACCAGCGGCAGTCAGATTCCCTGGGTGGCGTCCTCGTTGCGCGGCGAGTTTTACTTTCTGCCGCCGACTCCGGCCAACGCCCCGGCCCCGTCGTCGTCGCCCGCCGCGCTACCCGCGCCGCCGCCCGCCGGGGAACCGCCTCCGGCCGCTGGCGGGGAGCCGACCGCGCCACTGGAACCAGATCTGGTGACGGCGCGGGACGCCGGTTTTTCGATCAGCCGCCGCGAAATCAGCCTGGAAGCCTACCGTCGCTTCGCCGAAGCCTCGGGTCGGGCCGCGCCGGAGCCGGAACCGGGCGCGGGACCTAATAGTCCAGTGCGGGTGACCTGGCGCGAGGCGATGGATTACGCCGCCTGGCTGGCCCGCCAGAGCGGCCATGGCTACCGGCTGCCGACCGAGGCGGAATGGGAATACGCCGCCCGCGCTGGACTCGGCGTCCACGATCCTAGCGGCCAGAACCGGGAATGGACCTGCTCCGAATATCGCGCGGCATACGAAGGTCAGGAACGGCGCTGCGCCTCGCGCCCGCCGGAAGCCGTGGCGATTCGCGGCGGCAACTGGCGGGCGGGCGCCGACCCGCTCAGCGACGATCTAGGCTTTCGGCTGGCGCGGGAACCTTAACTGGTGCCCCGTCGACTCGGTCTTCCACGATGGACGTCCACCCCGACGCCAGCTAGGGCGCGGCGTCCGGATTGGGTCGCGCGGCGCGGTCCCGCGCATTGGGATTTTGAAGGGGAAAAACCGTACCGCCGGTCGTGGCGGTGGCTGCGCCTTCCGCAAAGGGAGGCTTGGCTTGGCCGGTGAATGGCCGGTTGACGTTCAAGCTCATGTCGCCGCCGCGCGCGTTCGCCGGACACGGCGCGTCTTGGTAGAAAACCCGTCCGTTGGCTTCGACGCATTTGTTCGCCGCCAGCGCCGGCGCGACCAGCAGGCTCAGTAGCAAAACCCAACCTTTACCCAAGCCTTTCGCAAAAGTTCTCGATTTGGTCGGGGATCGGGTCAGCATAGGCATTTTCCTTCGGTAGGGTACACATCTTCCGCGAACGGATCGTGCTTCCGCACTTCGGGCGTCAGCATAACCGATTCGATCCATCGGATTCATTTTCCTGTTGATCTACCGGCTTGCCGAAGCACTCGTCAGTGGTTTGATCGTCTTCATTCGCGCCGGCACGCGCGCCGAATTGTTCGAGTGAACCGAGAACAAGTTAAAGCAGTTGAGGAGTAGAGGAGGTTGATAACGATATTTGATATATAAGTCCAGAAATGTGACTTATTGTTGATTGTTTTATATACTTTACTTATCGTTATTTTTATGTTACATAAAAACTGAAATATTCAAGACCAAACCTATCGTAAGGTAGGGGCGGAAAGTCGCGGATCCTGGGTGGATTCGTTCCAGGAAAGCCGGACTGCCGAGAGCGACCGTCGTGAAGGTCGGGGCTGCGATTTCCAGAAATGAAATTACCTGACCTGGCCCCCACGCTGAAGCGTGGGGGCCCAACCGTCGGATGCTCCGGCGTTGCGGGCCGCTGGAGTGGTCCGAACGGCATTCCCACGCTGGAGCGTGGGAACGAGATGTCGGTAAGGTCTTTGCTGGAAATAGCCCAAGAACGGTCAGACCGACGCCCGGCGCGGGGGGCGTAGGAAACAGAAAGTTCGACGAAATGTTAAAAAAATTAGGGCATACGATTTAAGGAGCGGCAACCATGAAACACAAAACCATTGCCGTACTGAGCGTCATCGCCTTGGTGGCGACACTGCTAGTAGCAGTCAAACCGGCGGGCGCCGATCCCTCCGCCAATGGCGTTATCGGCGTCAACGTCGTGTTGAACACGACCATCACCGACTCGATCTTGGCGGAGCTAGGCGTCTACGGCAAGGTTCGCGACGTGGTGTACCAGGTTAACGCGGTGACTCTGCAGGCCAAGGCTAACCGGCTACCGGCCATCCGGGCCTTGCCCTTCGTGGCTGCGGCCAACCCCGATGCCATGCGCACCGGCGCACCGGTGGACACCGTATTTGTGGACAACTTCATCAATGGCCTGAGCACCTGGAATTTGGACGCCATCAACGTCACCGATTACGGCTTCGACAACCGCCAGGTGGTTTATGACGGCACGGGTGTGTACGTGGCCGTGCTGGACACCGGCCTGCTCAGTACTTGGCGCCAGTACTTTCCGCAGGAGCGTATCGCGATCGAATATGCGAAGTCATTCGGCGGCGGCGGCGGTGAGATGGGTTGGGTTTCCTCGCAGCCCAACAAGTGGGAGCACGACGTCAACTCCCACGGCACCCACGTCACCAGCACCATCCTGGGTTATAACCTTCACGGCGTCCCGGTCAACGGCGTCGCGCCCATGGCCACCGTGATCCCCGTCAAGGTACTGAACCAGAACGGCTCCGGTTGGTCCTCGGTTATAGCTCGCGGCATTATGTACATAGCCGACTTGAAGGCCGGCCCGCTGACGGACTATCCGGTGGTCATCAACATGAGCCTGGGCGGTCCGGAGCTGGACACGGTGGAGAAAGCGGCCATCGACTACGCCATCGACAAGGGCGTGATCGTCGTCGCCTCGGCGGGCAATGAAGGAGCGGCGGGTATGGGCTACCCAGGCGCCTACCAGCCGGTCATCTCGGTGGCGGCTTCGGGCTGGATTAGAGAGTGGACGCAAAGCGCCTGGTGGTACGCCAAGAACGTGGCCGATCCAACCAATCCGGCCGATTTTTACATCACCAGCTTCTCCAGCCGCGAGTTGGTGGGCCAAGATTTGGATATTGCGGCGCCGGGCTCGTGGGTGGTGGGGCCGTACCAGCTCAATAACAGCAACACGCCGACCTACTACTACTTGGGCGGCACCTCGATGGCCAGCCCGCATGTGGCCGGTACGGTGGCGCTGATGGCCCAGAAATATCCCGCGCTGACCGCAGCCGACGCTGAAAGCATCCTGGAAAGCAGCGCCATCCCACTGTCGGCTGGTTGCCGCGATGTTTACCAGCCCAGCGGCATGACAGAGCAAATCTGTTGGGAAGGGAACGCCACCGGCGCGGGCCTGCTGGACGCCAATGCTGCCTTGCAGGCTATTCCATAGCCGCATGACGAGACGGCATGGTATAGCTATATTGTTCGGTTGATACGCTTGGAAGTCGGAGAAGGAGAATGAAGGAGAATTTAGAAGAGGCGGTTTGGTGTTAGAGGCTGTACGAAAACTAACTATTTGATTTTTAATGCCATGGATTTGGCTTTCGGCCGGTTTTTGGTCGACGAGGCCGGCTAGATGCCGGTCTCACGAAGATTTTTTCTTAAAAATCAATCATGAGTTTTTCGACAGTCTCTCAAACCTTACACGAACGGAGTCATCTAGCATGACAGTCATCATGCGTGTTGGCTGTTCGCGCCAAGAAAAGCCGCGTAGCCCGCCTCATCAAGCGTGCCAGCCGCCAGCGCCAAGACGGCTTGCGCGGCATCCGCCTCGCTGGCGGTGAAGCGGTAACCGTTGAGTTCGAGAAACAGGATGCCGACCACGAAGCCGATGCGCTTGTTGCTGTCGATGGAAGGGTGATTGCGCACGAGGCCCGCCGTATAGGCTGCCGCCAAATCGAGCAGGTCGGGTGCATCCGCATAGACATGAGTCTGCTGCGGCCTGGCAAGGGCGGATTGAAGCAAGCCGCCGTCGCGCAGGCCCGCCGCGCTGCCGTGCAACGCGAGCAAACGGTCGTGCAGCGCGAGCGCGTCACGTTCCTCGATCCAGAGCGGCTCGGTCACTGGGCGAGCACGTGCAGCGTGTTGCGATAGCGGGCGATGATCGCTTCGGCCTTCGCCATTTTCTGCTCGAAGGCGGGATCGTAGGGCGTCAGCCGGTAGCCGCCGTCCGGCGCTTCGACCAGAAACAGAGTCTGGCCATCTTGGGTGTGCAAGCGGTTGATGACCTCACTTGGGTAGCACGACGCCGAGCGAGTTACCGAATTTGCGGACCTTGAGTTCGACTATGGGAAAACACCCTCGCTGTTATTACAAAAATAATAACATTCTGGCTGATTGTCGGAGTCACTGTTTGGCCCTCGGTGCCTACATCGCCTTCGTCTCGGTGCTATAGCTGGGCGGCGCGACCCTGTTCGGCTACAAACCCGACGGGATCAGTTGGGCGCTGACCACCAGCGCCGGCCCGCTGCCGGACATCGACCTGCCCCCCGCACGGATCGCCGTCGCACTCGAAAAAATGCCAAGGCCCGCCGCTGTGATCCTAGCGACCGACAACGACCTGGCAGGGCGAGAACTGGGGTCGCGGCTCGATCTCATCGCGGCGCGGGGCGAAATTGTGGTGCAGTTCTGGCTGAGGCTGGGCGAGACGGCGGTGACGCTGGAGGGTGGGAGAGGAACAGCAGGAATAGTGGATAGCAGAATAGTTGAGGAGGTTTTTGGGAGCTTTATAACTACTCTTTCCCTCCTACCCTTCTCTCGCACCCTTAACGAAGAATGCCCCAAGAATCGCTGCTACAACTCCTTGTAACGGGCCCAACCAAAAATTTGATTGTTTCATAAGTTCGAATGATGATGAACCGGTGAATGGTTGTATAAGAGGTACTAGCATCACTAGCACAAGATAGATGACCGAGAGGCCAAAAGCTAGCCTGAAAAAAAATCGGTCGATCTTCTTATCTGATTGCCTAGTTGAGGAAACGTCGAGAACCAAAACACCAATAATAAGTGAAAGCGTTGGCATAATAGTCGGTAAGAACCAAGCCCAAGCTTCTTCAACGCGAGTGCCAAACTTTCCAAGGATAGACTGAAGAACTAACAATATGAATAGAGCTGAACCAGATAAAATCCAGAGGGATGCTAATCTTTTTTTGCAAGTTTTAACTGAGATAGTTGTAGTCATCGTTTTTCAAGTGACTGCCATATATCTGCTTTCACTAGATGTGTATAACCAGGAAGCCGACTCGGCTGATGGAATTTTGGTTTTTCTGATTCAGTCTGGTTCTCAAATTCATATACAAGAGCGGTACAAGCATAAGATTTTGAAAAATTCTTTTTTCCAATTGATTCTGGTAAAAGATTATAACCTCCACTAAACCATTTTTTTGCCTCTTCTGGCGCAGTTTCTGAAGGTGATAGTGTTAATGCATAAGGTGTAACGACAAACACAATAATTCGGTAATAACCCGGCTTAGCGAAAAAGAGCGCACGAAGATAATCAACAAGAGAGAAGTTAACTGATTGTCCTTCAAAATTCCAGCGTTCTGGCCCTTTTTTCAAAGAGCCATCCTGCTCGATTTGCTCTATTCTAGTTACTACTGCAAACCCTTTTGGAATGGAATAATAACCGCTTTCATAATAGCCATTTTTCTTAAGAGCTTCAGTTATTTTTTTGTCAACATCACGTAGTCGAGTTTGGCTTTTTTTTCCAAAAAATTGCGAGGTATTAATTGTATAGTAGAGGATAGAGGGGGAGGCCATGGAAAAGATGGCATCTCGTATTCCGGGATATTGGGTAACAGGAATTCCCCAGCACTCGAAGCGCTGCTAGCACTAGTAAACAGTTTGATTTCTTCTTCCTTTTCCTTCCTAAGCTTACTAAGCTCCCTCTGCGGCGAACCAAAAATCTCACTCCCAAGCCCATATGGGCTAGATTCAGGAGACGAACAAGCAGAAAGCTTAATAGAAAGTACGGCCAAAATCAAAGAACTAGTAAATCGAATTTTCATACTCACAACCTCCCCGCTATCTTTTCCATCCACTCCTGCCCGACATTGGTGTAAATCTGCGTGGTGCCACTGCTTTCGTGGCCGAGCAACGCCTTGATGTCCAACCGTTCCGCCCCGGCGTTCAGGAGATTAGTGGCGTAGGTGTAGCGTAATTTGTGCGGTGAAATCTTCTTGTCGATGCCGACCACCGATCAATCGATAAACGTTTCTGGGCTGAGATGGAAACGCTCCGCCAGCTTTTTGATGTGCGTCAAGTTCAGCTTGCGGTGACCGTTGAGAATTTCCGACACGACGCCTTGGCTGCCGATCTCCTGCTTAAAATCCGATTGCGTCAGGCCGTGTTCGTCCATCAGAAAGCGCAGCGCGGCAATCCCCATCGCCACGGGCGGCGGGTAGTGCTCGGCTTCGTAGGCGCTGATCTGATCGCTAAGGATATCCACCAGCCCCGCCAACGGATGGCGGTCATCATCACCCACCAGATCCAGCAGCGTATCCAAATGGTTGACCAGTGTTTCATAGTCCTTTTCATTTTCCGGGCGCTTGACGATAGGCGCGATGTATTGCCAGTGTTCGATGATAGTCTTCAATGTCGTACCCATGATAAACACTCCGATCTCCTTATGAAGCCTGAGTCTGAGCCTCAGACTCAGGCTTTTTTAAAGCCTGCTTACAACCGTTCCTTGTCGTAGTCGTTATGAGTCAATATGCATCTGATGAAAAGTTTGTTTCTTTCAAAGTTTATGTTGGCGATCAAGCGGAGTTTGTTACCTCCGATGTTGAATACATATTTGTCATTGACTTTATCGACACTGGGAAAAACCCTCCTAAGTTGGGCGAAGTTTTCAAACGTGTTGGCTTTGATAATTCTGTACCAGCCCTCCAGGGCGGTAGCGGCGTCCTTGTGCGCTGCTTGGGCTTCCCAAACCCGTTTTTGACTGATCACATGCATCCAGACCCTCCGTCGCTTGTACACGAGAGGCAATTATATATCTCATTTCGAGATAAATCAACACTAGCGATAGCCGGGGCAGGGCAATCGCGCTATGCGGTAGTCGGACTGGGCTTTAAGAAGCAAGCGCGACCGATAATCCTCGCCAAGGGCGGCGCGGTACGTTGCGAGCCATGCGGCGGATCAGGGCCAGGTTTTGGGCCGAGTGGTCGCGATGGGTACGACCGGCATCCTCGCCCAATGGCACGTCCAGCACCGAATGGTATTGACCCTGGCTGGCAGTGAAGGCGTCCTCAATGTACGCTTAATCGCATCCCAGTCGCGAATTCACCCCCGTAAAACCTTTTCTGAGGAGTACCCAGATGAGCGCCAAACGAATCTTGATGCTGGTCGGCGATTACGTGGAAGACTACGAGGTCATGGTGCCGTTTCAGGCCCTGCACATGGTCGGACACACGGTCGAGGCCGTCTGCCCGGACAAGCAGGCCGGCGAGCAGGTGCGCACCGCGGTTCACGATTTCGACGGCGCCCAGACCTACAGCGAGAAACCGGGCCACAACTTCACCCTCAACGCCACTTTCGCTGAGGTTCGAGCCGAGGATTACGACGCACTGGTAATCCCCGGCGGGCGGGCGCCGGAATACATCCGCCTGAATCCCAGGGTCATCGAAATCGTCCGCCACTTCGCCGCAACTCAAAAACCCATCGCCGCCATCTGTCACGGCGCGCAGGTGCTGGCGGCGGCCAGCGTGCTGGAAGGGCGCACCTGCTCGGCCTATCCAGCGGTCGGCCCCGACGTGGAACGCGCCGGCGGCTGCTATACCGCCATCGGCCTGGATCAGGCGCAGGTGGATGGCAACCTGGTTACCGCGCCGGCCTGGCCGGCCCATCCCGCCTGGCTGAGTGCGTTCCTGAAGGTGCTCGGCAGCCGGATCGAACCCTGAACCCGCGTCGGGCTTTATCTACAGTCCACGACCGCTCCGCCCCATGCGTTTCCTGCACGCCGCCGATCTGCACCTCGACAGCCCGCTCCGGGGCCTCGACCGTTACGACGGCGCCCCGGTCGACGAAGCGCGGGGCGCGACCCGACGCGCCTTCGACCATCTGATCGCCGCCGCGCTCGACCATCAAGTCGATTTCGTCGTCATTGCCGGCGACCTCTACGACGGCGACTGGCTCGATCATAATACCGGGCTGTTTTTCATCAAGGGCGTGAGCCGGTTGGCCGAGGAGGGCATTACCGTTGCCCTCGTGCGCGGCAATCACGACGCCGCCAGCCGACTGACCAAGGCTCTGCGCCTGCCGAAAAACGTGCGATTGCTGGCGGATGCCCGGCCCGAAACCCTGGTCTTGGACGACCTCGGCGTCGCCTTGCACGGCCAAAGCTTCGCCACCGCCGCCGTGACCGCCGATCTGGCGGCCAGCTACCCGGACCCGATTGCCGGCTGCTTCAACCTGGGTCTGCTGCACACTTCCCTCGATGGTCGCCCCGGCCATGATCCCTACGCGCCCACCACGCTCGACGTGCTGCGCGGCAAGGGTTACGACTACTGGGCGCTCGGTCACGTCCACACCGCCGAGGTGGTGTGCCGCGAACCGTGGGTGGTCTATCCGGGCAACACCCAGGGTCGGCACATCCGCGAAACCGGTCCCAAGGGCTGCGCGTTGGTTACGGTCGAGGACGGGGAGATCACGCACCAGACCATCGCCCTGGATGTCATGCGCTGGGAGACCTTGACGCTCGACATCGGCGATCTGCCCGACCAGGAGGCGCTGCTGGAAGCGGCCACACTGGGTCTGCGGCAACGGCTGGCCGACGTGGGAGACCGCGTGCTGGCGGCGCGGGTCCAGTTGCGGGGCGAAGGTCCCCTGCATCGCCTGCTGGCCGCGCGATCCGACACGGTGGAACAGGAACTACGCAATTTTGCCCTCCAAGCCTCGAATGGTCGGGCTTGGCTCGAAAAGATCGAGTTTCGCACCCGCCCGCCCCTCGACCTCGACCGCATCGCCAAACGTGATGACCCCGTCGGACTATTGGTGCGCGAATTACGCGAGATCGCCGCCGATCCGGCGTTGCTGCGCGCGGTGGCGGAGGAGGCGCTGAGCGACCTGTTGCGGAAACTGCCGGTGGATCTGCGCGCCGCCGCGCGCCTGGACGAGGTCGCCGACCTGAGCGACCTGCTGGGCGAAGTCGAGTCGGATTTGCTGGCGCGGCTGGCCGGGGAGGAAGGCGGCGAATGAAAATCGAACGCCTTTATCTGAAAGCCTACGGCGCGTTTTCGGAACGCTGTCTCGATTTCGTCGGCGGGCCAGATTTTCATGTCATCTACGGCCCCAACGAAGCCGGCAAGTCCACCACGCTGCGCGCCCTCGTCGGTCTGTTGTTTGGGATACAGGAACGCACCGCCGACAACTTCGCCCATCACCCCCGCTTGCGGGTCGGCGCTGCGCTGGCGACCGCGACCAACGGCCGGCTGGCGGTGATGCGGCGCAAGGCGCGCAAGCAAACCCTATTCGCGCTGGACGAAGCCAGTGGCGAGGAGCAAACCGACCGGCCACTGGCCGAGGACACCCTGCTCCGCGTGCTTGGCGGCTTGGACGAAGGGCTGTATCGCGCCCTGTTCGGACTCGATCTCGACGGGCTGACGCGCGGCAGCGAAGCACTGCTCGAAGGCAAGGGTGAAATCGGCCAAAGCCTGTTTGCGGCGGCGGCGGGACTGGCCGACCTGCGCCAGTTGTCCGGCGCGCTCAACACCGAGGCGGACAAGCTGTTTCGCCCACAGGCCACCACCAAGCCCCTGATCAATATCGCCCTCCGGCAACTGGACGAACAGCGCAAGCGGGCGCGCGACGCCACGGTGCGGTCTTCCGCCTGGGAACAGGCCGAGCGGCTCCAGCGCCAAACCGGCAAGAAACATGCGGACCTGCGGGCGGAATTGATCAATCTGCGGGGGGAACAACGCCGGCTGGCCCGGGTCGTCGCGCATCTGCCGCTGGTCGCGGAACGCACGGCGAAATCGCAGGAACTGGCCACGCTCGCCGCGGTTCCGCTGCTGCCGCCGGAAGCCAGACAACAGCGCATCGAGACCGAAGAGCGCCTGCGCGCCGCCTTGGACAATCAACGGGAAGCGCGGGCGGCGCTGGAGGAGTTACAGCGCCAGCGCGCCACGCTCCAGGTGCGCGAGGCGCTGTTGACGCACGCCAGCGCCATCGAGCGGCTGCACCATGGAGCCAAGGATTATCGGGGTGCGTTGGAGCGCCTGCCCCGGATCGAAGCGGAACTGGCCGCCGTGCGCCAAACGCTGGTTGCCCAGGTGGCCGCCATCGATCCGGTACTGGTGATGGAGCTCACTCCCATTGAACTGTCGGAGCGGGTCCGCACGCTGCTGCCCTCGCCCACGACGCGGGCGCGGGTGGAGACGCTGATGAAGGATCACGACGCCTGGCTGATCAAGGATGAGCAACTGGAGGAGCGGGAACGGGCGTTGGTGGGGACGCTCCAGCGCCTGCGAGACGAATGGGAAGCCCAGCCACTGCCCGTGCCGTTCGACGTTCTTGAAGCAGCGCGCGAGCAGGCCGCCGCACCCGGCGATCTGGCGGGCCAACATGCCCAGTTGGCGCGGGAAATCACCGAGTTGGCGGCCATGCTGGCCCGCGAGGCGGCGGCGCTGTGGGATGGAGCGCTTGACGAATTGATCGCGCTGCGCGTCCCGCTGCTGGCCACGGTGAACGAAATCGGCGACCGCTATCGGCAATGCGCCGAGGAAGAGCGTTCGCTCGCGGATCAGGACCGTATCCTGCAACGGGACCTGGGCGAGCGGGAGCGGGAATTGCGCGCCCTGGCCGCTGCTGGCGAGATCGTCACCCACGACCAGGTCCGCCAGGCCCGGCAACGGCGCGACGACGGCTGGCGACGGGTTCGCCAGGCCTATGTCGACCGCACGGCCGATCCCGACCGGCTGGCGGCGGACTCCGCGGCGGAGCAACCGCTGCCGGCCGCCTTTGAAGCCGCCCTGCGCGAAGCCGACCGCCTGGCCGATCTGTTGCACGCTGATGCCAAGCGGGCCGCCAACGTCGAAAGCTTGCGCCAGCGCATCGCCGCCATGCGGGAGGAACGCACCGCCCTCGCGCAACGGTTCGCCGCGCTGGCGCTGGAACGCGGCCAACTGGACGCCCGCTGGGCCGAAATCGCCCAAACGCTCCATCGACCCGATCTGACGCCCGGCGCGGCGGCGGAATGGCTGCAAAAGCAGGCGCTGCTGGTCGAACGCTCCGCCCGGCTGGAAACGCTGCGGCGGGAACAGCGGGAAGTCGCGGTGGGGTTGGCCGCGACGCGCCAGGCGTTCGACCAGGCGTTGCGGGCCTGTGGTCTACCTGGCCTGGCCGAGGACGAAGCCCTGTCGACCGCGCTCGGTCGGGCCAAGGCGGCCGTCGAGCAGGGCCGTCGGCTGGCGGCGGCGCGCGTCGCCTTGGAGCAGCGCAGCGCTGAAGCCGAAACCGAGTTGCGCGGCGTGGCCGAAAAACGCGCGAGCCTGGCCGGAAAACGCGCGGCTTGGCGGGAACAATGGCAGGCCGCGACCGCCGCGTTGCGCCTGCCGTCCACCGCGTTGCCGGCCGAGGCGCGGGTGCGCCTGGAGCAGTGGGATCAACTCGCCAAGACACTCAACACCCTGGAAACACTCGCCAATGAGGCTCGCAAGGAACGGACCGCTTGCTCCATGTTCGCCGAGGCGTTGACCAGCCTGGCGCGGGCGGTGGCCGAACCTATTGAAGCGGCGGAGGCCGACCAGGTTGCTTTCACCCTGTACAACGCGCTGGGCGAGGCGCGGGACGCCGATCAGCGGCGCCAGCAACTCGACGATGCCATCAAGGGGGAACAGCGCCGATTGAATCAGGCGGAAACCGCCGCCGCGATCCAGCGCGACCGACTGGCGGAACTGGCCCGACAAGCGAACGTGGAAGCGCCGGATCAATTGGCGGCGGTGGAAGAGGATTCGACCCGCAAGCGACGCTTGACCGACCGGGTCGCGGAAATCGAGGAGCAACTGGTGCGCGGCGCCGCCTGTCCGCTGGTTCAGGTGCTGGCCGAGGTCGAGGGCGTGGACCTGATCGCCGCCAACGCCCGCCTGGACGAACTGGAAACGCGGATCCGCGAGCGGGAAACCGGGGTCGAAACCGCCCATGCGGCCGACCTGGACGCGCGCCGCGTCTTCGACGCCATCGACGGGGGGGATGCCGCCGCCGCCGCGCAACAGGAGGCCGAGGAGACTACCGAGCGCATCGCCCGGCAGGCCCGCGCCTATGCCCGCGCCCGACTGGCTGGCGCCATCGTGGCGCGTGTCGCGCAGGCGTATCGGGAACGCCATCAGGGGCCGGTGTTGCGTCGCGCCAGCGAAATTTTCGCCCGGATCACGGGAGGCAGTTTCGGCGGCCTGGTGCTGGATTACGAGGATGACCGGCAGATGCTTCTCGGCCAGCGCCCGGACGGCGCGCGGCTGGAGGTGGTGGGCATGAGCCAGGGCACCCGCGACCAGTTGTTTTTGGCGTTGCGCCTAGCGGCCATCGAAGAACACTTCCGGGAGCGTGAAGCGGTTCCGATCGTGATCGACGATTTGCTGGTGCAGTTCGACGACGATCGGGCCGCCGCGACGCTAGAAGTGCTCGCCGAACTCGCCCGGCGAACCCAGGTGCTGTTCTTCACCCATCACGGCCATCTGTGCGAACTGGCCACGGCCACCCTGACGGCGGACGCCTGGCGGCGACATGAATTGAGTGTCAGTCGAACCCAAGCAGAATAAAAAGCACGACGACCCGTTGCGCCTCTAACCAGAATGACTCTTTGAATGAGTTTACGGATCTGGGCTTGCAGGAAACACGACGACAAACCAGGGTGTTTCGACCATGCACAAACTCCCCATCGGCATCCAGACCTTCCGGGAAATCCGTGAGGAAGGCTACTGCTACGTGGATAAGACCCCGCTGGTGGCGCGGTTGGCCGACGAAGGCAAATACTACTTCCTGGCCCGGCCCCGCCGCTTCGGCAAGAGCCTGCTGGTTAGCACTCTAGCCGCCGCGCTCGCCGACGTGGGCTTCATCGAACCGGAGACCCTGCTGTTCCAGACGGGCTATCTCACCCTGCGCCAACAGCTTCGCCAGGCGGGACGGATTAAATACCGGCTCGGCTATCCCAATCAGGAAGTGCGGATGAGCCTGAACGAAGTCCTGCTCAACCATCTGGCGCCCGACCTCCAGCGCCGGGAACAGACCCAGAACCGGATTTTCACCGCCCTGGACACCGACGACCCCGACGCCCTGCGCGCCGCGTTCCACGCCTTCTTCGCCGCCCTGCCCCACGACTGGCACCGGCGCAACGACATCGCCGACTACGAAGGCTACTGGGCCTCCCTGGTCTACTGCTACTTCGCCGCCCTGGGGTTGACCGTGATTCCCGAAGATGTCACCAACCACGGCCGCATCGACCTGACCCTCCAGTGGGCGGGCCGGGCCTGGCTGCTGGAATTCAAGGTGGTGGAACTGAGCGAGCCGGGCCGGGCCTTGGAACAGATTCAAAGCCGGAGCTACCACCAGAAATACGCCGGCCAACCGGTCACCCTGATCGGCATGGAGCTCAGCCGCGCCGAACGCAGCCTGGTCGGCTTCGAGTGGCGGCGAATGTCGTAAACGATGGAGGACGGTTCCATGCGCATTTTGCTCGTCAAGCCCAAGGCTCACCTTCCAACCGTGCGGGGTCTCGAACGTTTCCAGCGCCTGGAACCCCTGGAGTTCGGTTATCTGGCCGCCGCGCTTCCAGCGGAACACGAGGTGCGGGTGCTCGATCTACGGCTGCACCGGTTCGCCGACCATGTTTTCCAGCGCGAACTGGCCCGGTTCCGGCCCGATCTGGTGGGCTTTACCGCTTACACCCACGAGTCGGGAATCATGAAGCGGCTGGCTGACGCGGTGCGCCGGTTATTGCCAGACGCCCGGATCGTGGTCGGTGGTCATCACGCCACCGTGATCCCCACCGATTGCAATCTTCCCGTTATCGATTACATCGTGCGCGGCGAGGGCTGCGCGCCGTTTCACGCCCTGGTGACGGCGCTGGCGCGGGGTGAGGAGCCCGAGAATATCGCCAACCTGCTGTTCACCGGCGAGCGCTTCGACGCGGAAGCCGCCAAGACCTGGCCCCGCTATCCCGATCCCGCCACCATCCCGATCCCGCGCCGCGATCTGTGGGATCGTCGCCACTATTACTGCATCTGGGTGTGCGAGAACCCGCGCGACTGGCAGGCTCTGCTCCCACCGGTCGCGATGGCGCGCACCTCCTACGGCTGCAAGATGGTCTGTTCGTTTTGCATCGTGCCGCTCTTGTGCGGCGGCGCGCATCAGCCGCGCCCGGCCGAGATGGTGGCCGAGGACCTGGCGCGGATTACAGCCGATCACGTCTATTTTTCGGATGACGAAAATTTTATCGACGAAGCCTACGGTTTCGAACTGGCCGAGGCGCTGGCGCGGCGTGGAGTCAAGAAGCGTTACTTCGCTTGGGCGCGCGCCACGACTGTGCTACACTCACCGGAGTTGTTGCGGCGCTGGCGCGAAATCGGTTTGGACGGCGTGTTCGTCGGCTTCGAGTTCGCCACCAATCAGGAGTTGAAGGCGGCGCGCAAGGGCGGCACGGTGGCGCACAACGAGCGCGCCCACGACACATTGCGCCGGCTGGGCATCGCCTGCCACGCCGCGTTCATGGTCCGCCCGGAGTATGGCCACGCCGAGTTTCAGCGCCTGCGCGATTATGTCGGCGCCATGCCCCCGGCGCAGTGCAGCTTCACCGTCTGCACCCCGTCGCCCGGCACGCCGGACTACGAAGCGGCGCGGCCAATGTTCTGGTGCGGCGATGCCTACGATCTGCACGATTGCATGCATCCGCTCACGCCCACCGCGCTGCCGTTGCGCGAGTTCAGCGCCCTGCTGGCGCGGCAGATCGGCGAAGCGGGCCGGCGCAATCCGCTGCGGGTCGAGCGCCATCTGACCCGTCCGTGGGAACTGGCGCGGATTGTCCATGCCGACTGGCATTACCAGCGGGCGTTCCGGGAACTGTACCGCGACTACCCGCGCGAATTGTGGGAGTGGCCGGGAAACGTCGGCTTGCCGGGCCACGGCGGCCTTCAGGCGGATTGATCGAGTTGATCGAGACGTGAGTGATGAACAACCTGGGTGTCCTGAAAAGACTTGGCGCGATCATCTTCATGGGCTGCTGGCTGATCGCCGGGTTTCCCATTCCATCGGCGTGGGCCGCCGGGCCATCGGAATCGAAAAAAACGATCGCGGTGGTTGAATTCGCGGTTCGCGGCGGCGATCTGGATCCGCAGGCCGGCGCGATCATCGCCGACTCCATCACCTCGGCCATCGCCAGCCTGGGCTATTTCGCCCTCAAGGATCGCCTGTCCCTGAGCGCTATCGCCAAGATCGCCAAAAACAATCCCTTTGGCTCGATTGGCCCCATCGATGCCGAAACGGCCATGCAACTGGGAAAGCTGTATGGCATTCATGGCATCGTGACCGGCACGGTCAGCCGCCTGGGGGAGCGAGTCCGGGTCACGGCCCGTTTGATCGACACCCGCACCGGCACTGTCCTGCGCAGCGGCGAGATCGAGGATCGGGATATCGACGCGGTCCAGGTCAAACTCGACAAACTGGCGATGGCGGTCACGACCACGCCGGTTTCCCCGTCGCAATCCTGGCGGGTCCTGACGGTCAAGACCGAACCCACCAACGCCATGGTCCGTCTGCTGAATGTCGGCCAGCCCTATCAGGCGGGGATACGGCTACCGGCCGGCGCCTATGAAATTGAAGTGAGCCATCCCGGCTACGTCACCCGGAAAGCCAGCGTAAAAATCGTCGAAAACGACGTGAGCCTGCTGATCGCCCTGGAAAAAACCCTCTATGCGCTCACGATCGATGTCCAGCCGCCCGAGTCCCAAATCCACCTGGTCAACATGCGGAATGTCCGGCAACCCTATCTGCCGGGGATGAAACTGGAGGCAGGCGTCTATCAACTGGAAATCGCCTGTCCGGGTTACCGAACCGAACACAACACGATCACGATCGCGGACGCGGATGTCAGCATGGTGCTAAAGCTGGAGCCGCAGTCGAATCGCCCGGCCGTTCCTGGCGGTCCACCCCCGACCCAAACCCTGCAACCCAGCCAGGCGGCTCAACCTCCCGCGCAAAAAACCCCGCCGCGCGCGCCCCGCGCCGTGGCGGTCAATCAGCGGCCGAACAAACCGGCGCCAAAAGGCGTTGCCGGAACCCGCGCCAATGGGCCCAGTCAAGACGCTGGCGTTGGAAACCGGGCCAACTGGCCCAATCCGCCCGCGCCAGAAGGCGGCGCCTTCAAACAAGGATTGCGAAAACTCAGGGACGATTTCAAAAGAGCTTTTTGGTAGTTCGCGCGCCCGTCGCCGAACGGGGCGACGAACCGGCGTTCCGCGCCAGCGCGCCGGCATGGTGTCAAGAAATCGCCGATTATCCCTATAATGCCGCCTTTCGTTCGCCACTCCCTATTTAAAAACCGGCATGGAACTGATTCGCGGCCAACACAACTTGCGCTCTCGCCACCGGGGCTGCGTCGCTACCATTGGCAATTTTGATGGCGTGCATCTCGGCCATCAGGCGATTCTCGCCCAACTGGCCACGCAGGCCGCGCGCCTGCGCCTGCCCCAACTGGTGATCACCTTCGAGCCCCAGCCTCAGGAATTTTTTGCCGGCCCCAAGGCACCGCCCGCCCGGTTGATGCGCCTGCGGGAAAAGCTGCTGGCGCTGGACGACCTTGGCGTCGAGCGGGTGTTATGCCTGGAATTCGACCACCGGCTGGCGGCACTGCCGGCGGAGCGGTTCATCGAGGATTTGCTGGTCCAGCGGCTGGGCGTCCGCTATCTGGTCATCGGCGACGATTTTCGCTTTGGTCATCGCCGAGCTGGCGATTTCGCGATGCTGGTCGAGGCCGGTCAGCGCCACGGGTTCGAGGTAGCGGATAATCACAGCTACATCCTGGACGGCGAACGGGTCAGCAGCACCCGCGTCCGCCAGGCGCTGGCCCAAGGCGATCTGGAACTCGCGGCGCGGCTACTGGGCCGGCCTTACGACCTGTGCGGGCGGGTAGCGCACGGCGACCGCCGCGGCCGCACCCTCGGTTTTCCCACCGCCAACATCCATCCGCATCGCCGCGTCACTCCGGTTTACGGCGTTTACGCCGTGCTGATGAGCTGTCCTGGTCTAAGATCGTGGCCCGGCATCGCCAACGTCGGTCGCCGCCCGACGGTCGAGGGCGAACGCGAGCGCCTGGAGGTGCATCTGCTCGATTTTCAGGGCGATCTCTACGGCCAACACGTCAAGGTGGATTTCCTGCATTATCTTCGTCCGGAACAGCGCTTCGAGTCCCTGGCGGCCTTGCAAGCGCAAATTCAGCGGGACGAACAGACCGCCCGCGCCTGGTTCGCGACGCGGGGTATAGGACCCCCTTTACCCCCAGCCCCTCTCCCACTTGGGGAGAGTGGAGCCATCCCCTCACCCCTCACTCCTTTTCCGTCGCGGGAAGGGAGAGCTTGAGCACCGGTTTTTTCAGAGGTTTACCGTGGCCGATTACAAAGACACCCTCAATCTTCCCCAGACCGCCTTTCCGATGAAGGCCGATCTCGCCAAACGCGAGCCGGAGCTGCTGCGCTACTGGCGGGAACTGGACCTGTACCAGCGCCAGCGCATCGAATTCGCCGGGCGGCCCAAGTTCGTGCTGCACGACGGCCCCCCCTACGCCAACGGAACGATTCACATCGGCCACGCCGTCAACAAGGTGCTCAAGGACATCATCGTCAAGGCCAAGACGCTGAGCGGCTTCGACGCGCCCTACGTGCCGGGCTGGGACTGCCATGGCTTGCCCATCGAGCAGGTGGTGGAAAAGAAGCTGGGCAAGGTTGGGGTCCAGGTGGACGCCCGCCAGTTCCGCACCGCCTGCCGGGCGTTCGTCGCCGAACAGATCGCCAGCCAGAGCGCCGACTTTCAGCGACTGGGCGTGCTGGGCGACTGGGAGAAGCCCTATCTGACCATGGACTTCCGCGCCGAGGCCGACATCGTGCGGTCGCTGGCGCGGATCGTCGCCAACGGTCACCTGTACCGCGGCTCCAAGCCAGTCTACTGGTGCATTGACTGCGGATCAGCGCTGGCCGAGGCCGAGGTCGAATACGAGGACCGGGACGCGCTGGCGATTGACGTGCGCTTCGCGGTGGTGGACCCCGAGGCGTTGCTGGCCCGGCTGCACCATGTCGAGGGCCACACGGGCAAGGGACCGCTGGCCGTGGTCATCTGGACCACCACCCCGTGGACCTTGCCCGCCAACCAGGCGGTGGCGGTCAATCCGGGGCTGGAATACGTGGTTGCGCAAGTCGAGACCGACCGGGGTCAAGAGCGGTTGCTGGTCGCCGAGCCTCTGTTGAAAGACTCACTGGCCCGTTGGCGGGTCGACAACTACCAGGTGATCGCCTATGGGCCGGGCGCCGAACTGGAAGGGCTGGCCCTGCGCCATCCATTCTATGATCGGGAAGTGCCGGTCATCCTCGGCGATCATGTCACCACCGACGCCGGCACCGGCGCGGTCCACACCGCTCCCGCCCACGGCCAGGAAGACTACGTGGTCGGCTCGCGCTACGGTTTGCCGGTGAACAACCCGGTCGGGCCGGATGGCCGCTTCCTGCCCGATACCCCCCTGTTCGCCGGCCTGCACGTGTTCGCCGCCAACGAGCGGGTGATCGACACGCTGAAGGTCCATGGCAAGCTGCTGCGCGTCGCCAGCCTGAAGCACAGCTATCCGCACTGCTGGCGGCACAAGACCCCGGTGATCTTCCGCGCCACCGCGCAATGGTTCATCGGCATGGATCATCCGCATGCCTTGCGCGCCCAGGCTCTGACGGAGATCAAGAAGCTCCGCTTCACCCCGGACTGGGGCGAGGCGCGGATTCAGGGCATGGTGGCCAATCGCCCGGACTGGTGCGTGTCCCGGCAACGCTACTGGGGCGTGCCGATGACCCTGTTTACTCACCAGCGAACGGGTGAGTTGCATCCGAACACGCTGGAGTTGATGGAACAGGCGGCCCAGCGCATCGAGCAGGGCGGCATCGACGCCTGGTTCGAACTCGACCCGGCGGAACTGCTGGGCGCGGACGCGGCGCACTACGACAAGGCCACCGACACCCTGGACGTCTGGTTCGACTCCGGCACGACGCATCTTTCGGTGCTGGATCGCCGCCCGGAACTGCATTTCCCGGCGGAACTGTATCTGGAAGGCTCCGACCAGCATCGCGGCTGGTTCCAATCTTCGCTGCTGGCCTCGGTGGCGATGCGCGGCGTCGCGCCGTACAAGGGCTTGCTGACCCACGGGTTCACCGTGGACGCCCAGGGCCGCAAGATGTCGAAATCGCTGGGTAACGTGGTCGCGCCGCAGAAGGTGGTGAACTCGCTGGGCGCCGACGTGCTGCGGTTGTGGGTGGCGGCGACCGACTATCGCGGCGAGATGGGCGTTTCCGATGAGATTCTCAGGCGCATGGCCGACTCCTACCGGCGGATGCGCAATACCGCCCGTTTCCTGCTGGCCAATCTCAACGGCTTCGATCCCGCCCGCGACCGGCTGCCGCCGGAGCGGATGCTGGCGCTGGATCGCTGGGCGGTGGATCGCACCCGCCGCTTGCAGGAGGAAATCCTGGAGGCTTACGACCAATACCTGTTCCATCTGATCTACCAGAAGATTCACAACTTCTGCTCGGTGGACCTGGGCAGCCTGTATCTGGACATCATCAAGGACCGCCAGTACACCACCGGGCGCGACAGCGTCGCCCGCCGCTCGGCGCAGACCGCGATGCACCACATTCTGGAAGCGATGACGCGCTGGCTGGCGCCGATCCTGAGCTTCACCGCTGAGGAAATCTGGCGGAACCTGCCCGGCGAGCGCGGTCCGTCGGTCTTCCTGACCACCTGGTATGCCGGGCTGTTCACGGTCGGCGACGACGAACCATTCAACGCGGCCTACTGGGACCGACTGATCGCGGTGCGCGAGGCCATCAGCAAGGAACTGGAAAAATTGCGGGTCGCGGGCGGCATCGGCTCGGGGCTGGACGCGGAAGTGGACTTGTACTGCGATGGGAGTTTGGCCGAGGATTTGAGCCGGATCGGCGACGAACTGCGTTTCTTCTTGATCACCTCCTACGCCCGCGTCCAACCATTGGCCGCCAGGCCGGAAACGGCAGTCGAGGTCCAGATCGACGGCCAGCCGCTGGCGATCCAGGTGACAGCCAGCACCCATGCCAAGTGCGTGCGCTGCTGGCACCACCGCGAGGACGTGGGTACGAACGCCGAGCACCCGGAACTCTGCGGGCGCTGCGTGGACAATGCGTTTGGGGCCGGCGAAGAGCGCCGGTTCGCCTGACATGGGGATACCGTCTCTTTGATGAATTGGGACTTGCGATGTTGAAAAAATGGCTCTGGCTCAGCGTCCTGGTGATCGCCCTCGATCAGGCCACCAAATTCCTCGCCGAAACCTTTCTGGTCATGCACCAGCCGGTGCCGGTGCTGCCCTCGTTCAACCTGATGCTGACCTACAACACCGGCGCCGCCTTCAGCTTCCTGGCCGGCGCGGGCGGTTGGCAGCGCTGGTTTTTCCTGGGACTGGGCGCGGTGGTCAGCGTCGGGTTGATCGTCTGGCTGGGGCGGCTTCAGGCTGGAGAACAACGACTGGCGGCGGCGCTGGCGCTGATTCTGGGCGGGGCGGTCGGCAACTTGATCGACCGAGCCTGGCTTGGGCAGGTGATCGACTTTATCCAACTCTATTATAACCATTGGTATTTTCCGGCCTTTAACGTCGCCGATTCAGCTATCACCATCGGCGCGACGTTGCTGGTGCTGGATAGCTTGTGGTCCCGGAATGCGAATGGCCTGAAAAATCCCGCCGCCTAACTGTCCACGATGAGGCCCACATGAGCGCACACATCCATCTAGCCAATCCGCGCGGCTTCTGCGCCGGGGTGGACCGGGCCATCGGCATCGTCGAACGGGCGCTAGACCTGTTCGGCGCCCCGATCTACGTGCGTCACGAGGTGGTCCACAATCGTTTCGTGGTGGATAACCTCCGCCAGCGGGGAGCGGTGTTCGTCGAGGAACTGGACGATGTGCCGAACGGCGCGACGGTGATCTTCAGCGCCCATGGCGTGTCGCGAACGGTGCGGGAAGACGCCGAGCGGCGCGGTCTCAAGGTTTTCGACGCCACCTGTCCGCTGGTTACCAAGGTTCACCTGGAAGTCAGCCGCCACGCGCGCGGGGGCCGCGAGGTCATCCTGATCGGCCACGCCGGTCATCCGGAGGTCGAGGGGACCATGGGTCAGTACGACGAGAGTCGGGGCGGGCGGCTGTATCTGGTGGAAACGGTCGAGGACGTGGCGGCGCTGGCGGTGCGCGATCCCGCCGAGTTGGCCTACGTCACGCAAACCACTCTGTCAGTGGACGACGCGGCGCAAATCGTTGCCGCCCTGCGCGCCCGTTTCCCGGGGATTCAGGGGCCGCGCAAGGACGACATCTGCTACGCCACCCAGAACCGGCAGGACGCGGTCAAGGACTTGTCGCGGCGCTGCCAGTTGTTGCTGGTGGTGGGTTCGCGCAACAGCTCCAACTCCAACCGGCTGCGAGAGCTGGCTGGGAAGGAAGGTACGCCGGCCTGGCTGATCGATGGCCCCGAGGATATCGACCCGGCCTGGCTGGCTGGGAAAACCGCCATCGGCGTGACCGCCGGCGCGTCGGCGCCCGAGGTGTTGGTGCGACAGGTGATCGCCCGCCTGCGGGAATTGGGCGCCACGGCGGTGACGGAAAGCACGGGACGTGAGGAAAACGTGGTGTTCGCCCTGCCCAGGGAGTTACGGTGATTGGATTGGTTTTGCGGCAGGGTCATTCGAGTTTCACGATCTAGAGCTGGGGGATGCGCGACGGACCCAGCGGTTGATCGAGATGGTATAATTCCATTTCCCGTGAAAGTCGGCTTTTTGGAGATGGACGCAAGTCATCTGCTCATTGCTAATCTTGAGCCCTGTCGGGTAGGCGGGTGTGTCCAAGGTTGCCCGCACGGTCAAGCCGGTGCGGGTGTGGGTGGCGCCGATCAGTTGGACGACGGTTTCATGGCTCACCAACGGTTGAGCGCGCCAGTTTTGGGTGATGGCAGAGAACAGATCGGCGCTTCTTGGTTGAAGCCACTGTTGGCTAAGCGCCCGTTCGGGTTGAGTTGCAGATAAAGCCCGCGTTCGTCGAACAACTTGACAGGGCGCTCGCCGGGCTTGGCGTTGCGGATGGCCAGATCGGCCAGGGACATTGGGGTGAGCGGTTACCCCAGAGATTACTCTATAGAGTTTGGCGGATGGCTTTCAACCTCATTGAACATCGCTAGACGAAAAGCCCAATAAAAAACCCGCTGTTACGCGGGTTCGTGGACTTCTTTAAACGTCTTTGAAAGCTTGAGGAGCGCCCCGAACAGGAATTGAATTAAATGGATAACTGATTGATAGAAAATTAGTTTAGCGGTGGCGTTTCAGAATGTTATTCCCTGGGTTACTCCAAAAATTGGACCACAGGAACCGGCCGGGTCAACCCACGTCAGCCGGGCCGGTGGCGGCCATGCCGCGAACGGTCGAAGCGCCCAGCGGAAACCCATCAGCGCCCGCAATGCCGTGATCCTTGAACATCCGCTTGGCGATACCGCCGAAGCTGCATCCTTCCGTTCGCCATTGCCGGACCTTTACACGCCAAGCCCGGCGTTCCACGTCGGGGAGTTGCCCGTACACTCGAAACCTGCTAGCGGGCGCTAGTCCCTCGCTAGTATAGCCTTCCATGCGCTCCAAAGCTTGCGCGATGGTCGCGGCATAGGGCTGACCACTGGCCAGTGCCAGGCGCTTGAGCCGTTCAAAGGCTGTGCTGTCGAGTTGAACCGCGACTTGATGGAGCCGACCCTTCACTTCCTGATGTCCTTGTGAATGCCTACAGAATCGCCTGGGAGCGCCTACGGGGCGCGCAAATTCAAGCGGCGGCTGGGTGGGGGGAGCCTGCCTGTTGAGCCTGGGCGGCGCGTTGCCGGCGTTGTGCGGCGGCCAGTTCGGCACGATGGGCCAATTGGGCCTCTTCGACAAAATCCACCGTGACGCGGCCGCTCGAAAACCACAGGTGTCCACCGAATCGGAGCGCGCCGCAAATCTTCGCGGCGGCGACAATCGCCGATTCCGAAACCTGGGCCGTCGCCGCCAATCGCGCGATGGGAAAATATAGGCCATGCCTGAACTTGGCTTTGCGCGCCATGATGGTCACCCCACGGGCGCGGGGGGAACGCGCCGGGTCACCAGTCGGCGTCCGACGACAGCCACCCGTTGTAGCAGCATCAGCCTCGGACCCATTTGTGGGCGTTGATGAATTCGGCGATGTTGTTTGAAAAAATCCGTCGCTGCTCGGGGCTAGCGGCGTGCCATTCCCGTACCAAATCAGTGACCTTGTGGACTTTCTCCCACCGAGACGGGGAGCGCGGGGGAAGCGGCGGGCGTGACCGATAGTGATCGAGCAGCGCGCGCCGTTGGCGCAGGGTGTCGAGCGGCGTGGGGATAGTGAAGTTGGCGACGTGCATTTTATTCCCCAAGTACGATATTCAGGCGGGCGGCGCGGTCGCGAATGGCATCGATATCGCCGATAAGCGCCGCTGCCTGCCTCTCCAAAGCGCGAACCTTCTCGGCGCGCTCGGCGGCCGGTAAGCCGGGGTCCGGCCAGGGCAACGATTCGGCCAGCTTGGCGGCGTTGGCCTTGAGGGTCTCGCCCAGCAGCGGAACGAACAGCCAGTTGAAGTCGTCTAGACCAGATTTGTAAGAATCCGCCCACCGCCTCATGACATCCTCGGATTCGCCCGGATTGCGGCGCAGGCGCTCCAATTGCTCCTGCAACTTCAGGCGGTGACTGCCCGGTTCGTCCGTTAACACCCGGTCGATGAAACCGACGAGGAACGCGACTAAATCCACACGGGCGGGCGGGGCGTCGGCGATGGCGCGGGTTTCTTCGATGATGGCGGCGTGGCTGGCGTGGAGCGCGCGGAATTCGCCCTGCATGGCAACACTTACTTCGGCAAGTTGCGCTTCAAGCTCTTGGTTCGGAAACAGAAATTTCTTGAGCGGGTTGGTCAAGTGAATCACCTTGAGTGCGGTGGATTTCGACCAGCGGCGATAAAGCGCTGGTCACGAGAGCCTGCACGGTCGAGCCACGTTCCAAGGCGAGGCGGCGGAGCGCCAGGCGGAAGGCGGGATCGACCTGCACGGATAAGAGGACTTTTGTACTCATAAAACCATTATAACTGAATTTTATATGTATAGAACAATTGATTATAAAAAAACATAAAAGTATATATAAAACAATGATATACAAGAGGTAGGTATAGCGCCTATGCCTAGCGAAATTCCGCGCTCTCCGTGCCCGCATATGGCGAAATCATCAGGGTCCCCCGCTCAATCGGCCATCCCCTCGCGCAACCGCCGCAGCAGGGCGGCGAATAGCGGACCATAAAATATATTAAAAACAACTGGTTATTATGCCCTATAGGGGTCCAAATGTAGAAAAAAAACGCGCTCTCCGAACCTGCATACCTGAAAAAGCAACAGGGTCCCCCGCTATTTCGCGGGCCGGGCCGCTCGCGAAAAGCAGGGCGCGAATCATGGCGCGTCGTTCGCGGGCGTCGTTGCTGTAAGTGGCAACGATGGTGCGCGCTCCTTCAAGTAGCGCCGACCGTTCCGGTTGACCATGTGGCCAGCGGCATAGAGCACTTCACCAGCGGCCAGTAATCGGGCGTCGCTCCAATCGGCGGGCGTCCCTTCGCGCCAGTCCAAACCCGCCGGGCCGGCCTGTTCCAGGGAAGCGGTCAGGGTGGCGGCGTCTTTCTCCACCAGTAACCGCAACAACCCCTCCTTGTGCTCACGAATCAGCGTTTCATCGTTCGCGGTCAGCAAGTTTCCAGGCCGCACGATCAACCGCGCGCCCTGGGCGAACAGGGTAAGCCCTTGATGAGTCAGCGTTTCCAACAACCGGGCGGCGTTCATCAGAACACCTTGTCGTTGTTTTCATCGTCTTTTGTTTCCCTACGGTATATAGAACTATCCGGTACATCCGGCCCATCCGGTACACAATTGTTTTTGAAGGGATTTTTATGGGCCGCATCTGTACCGGATGGGCCGGATGATGCGCCGGTATCGCCTAAATCACTCGCTTCGTTTGGGCCGGATGGTTGCTTTATCCGGCCCGAATCTGGCCCGTGATTTTTATTTGAAAAACAATCGTGTACCGGATGGGCCGGATGTACCACATCGCGCGTGTGTAGGGGAATTTTCTTCCAGTAGCGTTTAGAGCTCGAATGCTTGCCAACCCGCTTCCGGGCCTCGACATAGCCGGCGTGCTTGAGGATGCCAGCCACGCGCCGTTGAGCACCGGGGGTTTGGTGGAGTTTCGGAATGGTTAGGGCATCCAAAATCGCGGCGCTGGTCAATGTGCCCTCCATTGCCGCGAGCCCGGTATCGAAACCTTCGGCGATTCGCAGAACGTCATCTGTCCACGGGTCTTCATCGAAGTGCGCGGCGCGGATGACTTCGGCCTGTTCCAGGGCCTTTTCCGCCACGACATACCAGATTTCGCCGGCTTGAACGCGGTGGGCGGCTTCGCCAATCAGTTGCGGCAGGATGTCGCGCAAACGGGCGATGTCGATGGGGCCGGCCAATGTCACGGGCCACCAACGGCGGTTACCGGTGGGGTCCTTGAGGTAGTTGGGATCATTGGTCGTTCCGATGAAACTGACCGTGCGCGGAAAGTCGCTGGCGTACTTGCCGAACTTCTCGCGGAAGTGATCGGAGCGGGTGGCGACGAATGCCTTGATGGTCTCGACTTCGCCGCGTTGCATTCCGGCCAGTTCGGAGAGTTCGGCAATGATGACCCCACGGATTTGAATCTTGGCTTCCGCCAGGTTGTTCAGATCGACAGAATCTGTAAATGCTTCCGGGTGAATGCAATCACTGATGGCGGCGGCGGCGGTGGACTTCCGCCAACCTTGGTCACCCCGAATTACGATCACGTCGTCACGTTTACAGCCGGGGAACAGCACGCGGGCAACAACCCCTTTGAGGAACGCGGGGCCGATTTCCGCCAGATATTCCCGGTTGCTGTCGTTCTCCTTGGCGTTGAGGTACTTCGGCAACCAGGTTTCCAGCCGGCTGACCCGGTCCCACGTCTTCGCCAATTCCCGCAAGCGGTCTTGCGCCGGGTTGAAGGCGTTGCGATGCGCCACGGTCATCACGGCGCGGTCGATGGTGCCGGCTTCAAATTCAAGATCGTGCTGTTTTTCAAACCACAACATCGTTTCAGCCGTGTCCGGGTCTGACCAGGGGCCGGACTTGCCACCGTAAGGCGTGGCGTCCCGCTTCTCGATGGACTGCCTGAAGCTGTTGTAACCGATGATGCCTTGCCAAGGTTCTCGGCTCAGAACATCCACCACGCCACCAAAGGATTTACGAGCAGCGGGCGCGGATTTTTCGGGCGATTCGCTGGCGCGGTCGGGGGGCGGGGCGGCGGCGGTTTCCACCAGGGAACGAAGTTCACCCAGGGTGTTCCCAGCGTCCAGCCAATCGGAAACGTCGCCCTTGTCGGGCAGGTCGGGCAGTTCCAGCCACTGAACCTTGACCTTGGCGCGCAACTGTTGAGCGACGTGGTGCATATGGGCGCGCCCGGGGCCATCGTTGTCCGGGATCAACACCACGCGGGCCGCGCCGGTGAGCTGGGCGGTGTACTCGGGTTTCCACTTGGAACGCTGGCCGGGTTTGGCCGCGCCTTCGATGTTGCAGGTTGCCACCAGTCCCAGCGACGCCAAGCGGTCCGCGTCCTTTTCCCCCTCCGCGACGAACACCGTCTCGCCCTGGGCGATGGCGGCTTGCAGCTCGGGCAGGCGATAGAGCACGGCGGGGCCGTCGCCAGCCTTGTAAACCCAGTGGCCGGCAGCGTCTTGATGGCGAATCCTGAAATCCTTGGGTTCGTACCGTAGTTTCTGGCGAACCTCGCGGCCGGTGGGGTCTCGGTAGCTGTACGTCGCCACGATGCGCCTAGCGCCGTTCTGGCGCGGCCCTGGCGCGATTTCCAGCGCCCGCATGAGTTCGGGTTGACTACAACCGGCCTGGCACTTGACCACGACGGCAACCTTGCGGCCAGCGGCCAGGGTCAAGCTGGGCGAATGCCCGGAACCGTCCGCTTCGTGGATCGGGCAGAAGGCTTTCCAACCATTGCCGGATTTTACCGGATGGCAGTTCAAGCGCCGTAGGCGTTCCACGGCCGTTTCGAGTGCGTTCATTCGGAAACCTCGCGTCATGTTTGGGGATGACAGCGGGGCGACAGCTGCGTAAAATCGCGGCTGTTCGGGCGTTGATTCTACGAGGCCGCTCCCGCCGAAAGGTGGAAGCGGCTTCAGTCGTTTTGGGGGTCGGAAACAGCCTCGTCAACGCCGTTGAAAGTAACATGCCCTGTCAACATCAGGCGGTTGTAGGCCGTCTGGAGAAGTTCCGTCATGGCCTTCGCACATTCGATAGTGGCGGGTGCCTTCTCGAATAGGTCCAAAAACGCGGCGGTTTCGCTGGACCATGCGTCCATCAGCTCGCCGCTGGTTCTCGTCAAGACAGCCATAAGGGCGCGCGTCATCACTGCGTTATGGCTGGTCGTCGAACAAATGCTTTCGACTTCCTGATGTGACAAAGCAGGGGCGAAGGCGTAATCGGCAGGTAGTGTGTTGCTGGTCATGGTTAGTCTCCAATCAGTTCAGAAGGGTTGAACCGGCGTGGTGCCGGGAACTGGCGGGTCTGAGAAACCGCATCGAAGAGCGGCGCGCGGCCTTGCGGTGACGCGCATCCCGCCAATCCCCGGCGTTGGAGACTGGCAACCGGAATCCGGGCGGATTCGGGCATAAAAAAAGCACGTTTACGGAGTGCGGAGCCGCTTCGATGGCGTTTCTCAGGCGCCGGGGGAAAGCATAGCCCTGGCCGGGTGGCGGTGCAAGGCATTACGCCACCTCGCGGCGGCTGGCGGCGCGTTGCCGGGCGCGGCCTTCAACGAGGGGCCGCATGTCGGCGGGTCCATAGGAAGCGGCATCGGGTCCCTGCTCGGCGATGCGGCGGATGTCGGAAGCCCGCCACGCGGTAGTTCTCGGTCCCAACTTGATTGGTGCGGGATATCGGCCCGCCTTGACGCCGTTCAGGAAGGAGGTTTTGCCGACCGGGATGATCGGCGGAATCGGCGGATCGGCCTTCGGATTGCCGACGATTTGCGCCAGGCGGAGTAGTCCAGTTTCAGGGATCGGATTGGTAGCCATGCGGAAACTCCTGGGGTTTCGTGGAACATGGCTACGCTATTATGGCGACAGAAAAAGGTTTGACTATGTTTATTTTTTTCTGCCAGGCCGCCACCCACAATCCCGGCGTCTTTGCGCGTCGCGTGCTTTCCACGAGCTAAGCTGTCCTTCCAATTCTGCAATCCTGCTATTCGCCGTTTCGAGCTGCCTTTCCAATCCCGCGCTTCTTTTTTTCTCCGCTCGGTTTTCACGTTCCAATCTCTGTACCAAATGCTGTAGCTCGCCAGGATCGGACGGGTACGGTTCGCTGAAAGAACAAGTCGGGATACCCAGCGCCAGCCGGAACGGCAACGCTGGAGCGCGACAAACGCGAGTAGCTATCGGGAGACCTTGGATTTTTGGATAGCGATGCAGCAACCAGCGGTAGAACGATAGGGTAAAGACATGCTCTTCTGGGTGGGGCGGCGCGGCGTACTGAATCAACCCCTTTTCTCGCGCATAGCGTAGGTTGGAATACGCGCGCTTGCGGGCATCGCCCGGTTTGGAATCCGCTTCAACCATTTGCTGAAGGTAGTCCTTCGGATTCACGGTTTCCGGGATGTCGGACCAGTGAAGGTCTTCATTCGGCGGTTTATCCCGCATCGCCCGCCCGCCGAATCGGAACCACCCTTCCCCCCTGCTTCAACCCGTCCAAGAAATCGCTCCATGCCTGCATCATCCGGCGTCGTTCGGGCAAATGTTCGGCGCGGTTGTAGGCGGCCTTGACCTTGTTGCGTTCGGCGTGGGCTAACTGACGCTCCACCACGTCGGAAGGAAATCCCAACTCACTTAGGACCGTGGACGCCATGGCGCGAAAGCCATGAACAGTCATTTGCTCCTTGCTGTATCCCAACCGTCGCAACGCGGCCAACAACGCCACCTCGCTAAGCGGTAGGCTGGGCGTTCGCAGATTGGGGAAGACGAAGGTTCCAGCGCCTGACAGCGGTCGAATCTCTTCCAGGATCGCCACGCATTGCCGCGCCAGGGGCACGAAATGCGGCTTCCGCATCTTCATCTTGGCGGCGGGAATCCGCCACTCACCCGCCGTCAAGTCCAATTCGCTCCACGCCATTTGTCGGAGTTCGCCGGGCCGGACGAACAACCGGGGTGCAAGGCGCAAGGCGGTCTTGACGATGAAAGTTCCGGTATAACCCTCGATGGCGCGCAGCAGGTGGCCAATTTCGGCCGGATCGGTAATCGCGGCGAAGTTCTGATTCCTCAGCGGCGGTAAAGCCCCGCGAAGATCGGCGGTGGGATCGCGCGCGACGCGGCCCGTAGCCACCCCGTACCGAAAGATGCGCCCCGCCGTCTGTAGGGTTCGGTGGGCGGTTTCCAGCGCGCCCCGGCCTTCGATGCGGCGCGCGACTTCCAGCAATTCCAGCGGCTCAATGGCCTTGATCGGGCGCGGTCCCAACCAGGGCAACAGTTCGCTGATATGGCCAGCCACCTTTTCCCGATAGCCCGGTGACCAGTCGATTTGAAATCGGCCTTGCCATTCGCGCGCCAGCGCCGCGAACGAATCCGCGCCCGTCTCCGCTGACCGGGCGGCTTTCCGGGCGGCGCTGGGGTCTATTCCATCCCGAACCTGCCGGCGGATTTCATCGCGGCGCTGGCGTGCTTCCTTCAATGTCACTTCCGGGTAAACCCCGGCACTCAACAGTTGCGCCTTCCCGGCAAACTGATACTTGACGCGCCACCAGCGGCTACCGTTCGGGTTGAGTTGCAGGTAAAGCCCGCGTTCGTCGAACAGCTTGACGGGGCGCGCGTCGGGCTTGGCGTTACGAATGGCCAGATCGGTCAGGGACATGGATCGTTGTTACTCCCTGGGGTGAGCGGTTACCCCATAGGTTACTCTATGAGTTTGGTGGATGGCTTTCAACCTAGTTAAACTTCTTTGGAAGAAAAGCCCAATAAAAAACCCGCTGTTACGCGGGTTCGTGGACTTTGTTATACGTTGATAAGGTCTTGAGGAGCGCCCCGAACAGGAATTGAACCTGTGACCTCACCCTTAGGAGGGGTGCGCTCTATCCAACTGAGCTACCGGGGCTAAACCGGCGGGATTTTCGAGAAAATCAGGCTACCCGCGAGCAGGCGGCGAAGCTAAGCATAGCCGATGAGGATTCACCCGAACAAGAGAACCACACCCGACGGCTTCAAGCCGAGCAAACCGGCCCACGCCAACTGCCCGATCCGTCATTCCAACGGCGGCCAGTCCAGCACGAACTCGCGCCGACTGGCGTCAGTCCAGGTGGTCTCGATCATGCGCGCCCGCCCCCCCGCTTCCACCAGTAGCGCGGTGGAGGACCGGGTGCCATAGCCTGGCGCGTCGATGAAGATCGACGACAGCCAGCGTTCCCATTCCAGGGGTATTCCCGTGTCGGGCAATTCAACGTCGGGCGCGGGTCTGCGATCGGTGAGCAGGCGCAGCAACGCATCCGGTGTCGGCGCGGACTCATGCTCCAAAACCCGCCGCAGGGCGCATTGCCCCCGCTTCAGTTTCGGCCAGGGCGTGTTCAACAGGTGATTGCTGAGACCGTGCAACCCCGGTGTCAACGCCTGAAACCCGCTGGCGCGATTCGAGTAATAGTACAGACCGGTGGCGTCCCCCAGCAGCAGATTGAAGCCATTGTAGGCGTCGGCGCGCATCATCAGCCGCTCAAGATAAACGCGAGCCGGCTCGGCGTCTTGCAGGTAATCACTGACCAAATGGCCACGCGAGGGCGCGTCCGGCAACAGTCGGTTCGGATCGCGATAATTGGTGAGAGCGGCAAAGCGACCCGTCCGAGTGATGCCCATCCAGGCGCCGCCTTCCTTGAGATCGCGGCCAGAAAGCACTTGAGGACTATCGTCCCAGAATGCCAGCGGGGCGGTGGGCCGGTCGTGAAACTCATCCCGATTGGCGGCGACCAGCAGTTCATAATCGGGATGGGCGCGATAGGCGATCAGAATCAGGCACATGACGGCATAGATTTGGAAAGGGAGGGAAGGCTACACCAGCACCAGGTTATCCCGGTGAATCAGTTCCGGGTCGTCGACCTGTCCCAGCAGCGCCTCGATCCGGCGCGTGGTCTTGCCAATCAACGCCAGCGCCTGCTCGGTATCGTAATTGACCAGCCCGCGCGCTACTTCGGTTCCATTGGAATCCAGGCACGCCACCAAATCGCCCCGGCTGAACTTGCCCTCAACAGCGGTTACCCCAACCGGCAGCAGGCTCTTCCCCGCCGTCCGCAGCGCCCGCACCGCGCCAGCGTCCAGATGCAACCGGCCCCGGACCTGTAACTGCACAGCCAACCATTGCTTGCGCGCCGCCAGCGGGCTTTGACTCGGTCGCAGCAGGGTCCCCAGTTCCACGCCGGCCGCGACCCGCCGCAGCACTTCCGGCTCCCGGCCCCAGGCCAGCAAGGTAAACGCCCCGGACCGGGCCGCCTTGGCCGCCGCGCGCAGCTTGGTCGTCATTCCACCGCTGCCCAGCATGCCCGCCCCGCCGCTGGCCATCGCCTCCAGCGCCATGTCGCCGGCCCGACCCTCACCGATCAGACGTGCCTCGGTGAACTGACGCGGGTTCTTGTCGTACAATCCCTGTTGGTCGGTGAGAATGACATATAACTCGGCTTCGACCAGATTCGCCACCAGAGCGCCGAGCGTGTCGTTGTCGCCAAAGCGGATTTCCTCGAACGCCACCGTGTCGTTTTCGTTGATGACCGGCACCACCCGCAGCCGCAACAGGGTACGCAACGTGTTGCGGATGTTGAGATAACGTTGGCGGTCGGAGGCGTCCTCGTGGGTCAGCAGAATCTGCGCGGTCTGGATGCCGTGGCGCTCGAAGGCCGATTCCCAAGCCTGCACCAGACCCATCTGCCCCACCGCCGCCGCCGCCTGCAACTCAGCCAACGCGGTGGGTCGCTGGTTCCAGCCCAGCCGCCGCATGCCCTCGGCGATCGCGCCGGAGGTCACCAACAGCAATTCCCGTCCGGACTGGTGCAATTCCGCCATCTGCGCTACCCAGGCGTTGATGGAAAAATTGTCCAGACCCTGCCCGTCGTTGGTGATCATCGCGCTGCCGATCTTGACCACCCAGCGTTGGGCCGCGCCCAGTTGCTCACGTGTCTTCTGGTCAAACATCGCCCGCTCCCGCTGCCGTCATGGCGCTGGCCGCCGTTTCCGCCCG
This sequence comes from Candidatus Contendibacter sp., assembly GCA_029624675.1. Taxonomy (GTDB): domain Bacteria; phylum Pseudomonadota; class Gammaproteobacteria; order Competibacterales; family Competibacteraceae; genus Contendibacter. The sequence goes on along the minus strand of JARSSP010000031.1, from coordinate 11,094 downwards.
TCGCCGCTCCAACCACTCCATTACCGCGTGGATCAGGGCTTCGGTCCCTTCGCCGTTGAGGGCAGCGATCCCGAACACCGGCCCGGTCCAACTCAGCGCCGTCGTAATCGTCGCCACCCGCGTGGCGCGCTCCTCCGGCGGCAACAAATCGAGTTTGTTGAGCACCAGCCAGCGCTCGCGCGCGGCCAGTTCCACGCTGTACCGGGCCAGTTCGCCGAGAATCACCTGGACATCGCGCACCGGGTCGCCACTGTCGCTGTACGGCGAGACATCCACCAGATGCAGCAGCAGCCAGGTGCGGCTGAGATGACGAAGGAATTGAACGCCCAGCCCCACTCCGTCCGCCGCGCCTTCGATCAGGCCCGGAATGTCGGCCATGACGAAGCTTTTCAATGGCCCGACCCGCACCATGCCCAAATTGGGATGCAGGGTGGTGAAGGGATAGTCGGCCACCTTGGGCCGGGCGGCGGACACCGCGCGAATCAGGGTGGATTTACCGGCATTCGGCATCCCCAGCAAACCCACGTCGGCGATCACCCTCAATTCAAGCCGCAGGTCGCGCGCTTCGCCGGGCGTGCCCGGTTTGAACTGGCGCGGCGCGCGGTTGGTGCTGCTTTTGTAGCGGGTGTTGCCAAGACCATGAAAGCCACCGCGCGCCACCAGCAACCGTTGACCCGACTCGACCAAATCGCCGATCAACTCACCGGTATCGGCGTCGTGCGCGACTGTCCCAACCGGCACCACCACGGTCAAGTCCGCACCGCTTCGGCCGGTGCAATTGGCCCCCATTCCCTTTTGGCCGTGCTCGGCGCGGAACCGCCGGGTGAAGCGGTAATCGGCCAAGGTATTCAGTTCGGGGTCGGCTTGCAGCCAGATGCTGCCGCCGTCGCCGCCGTCGCCGCCGTCAGGGCCGCCAAAGGGAATATATTTCTCGCGCCGGAAACTGACGCAACCGTCGCCGCCGTCGCCGGCCTCGACCCGAATGGTCACCTCATCGACGAATTTCATGGCGTCCTCCCTGAATCACAGGCAAAACAAAAGCCCCGGATGGGGCTTTCGACGCACCCGAACCGCCGACCGTTCACTGCGTCGGCTGGACGCTCACATACTTGCGGCCGAACGGGCCCTTGGTTTCGAACACCACATGGCCGTCCGCCTTGGCGAACAGGGTATAGTCCACTCCGCAACCGACGTTGCGGCCTGGATGGAATTGGGTGCCGCGCTGCCGGACGATAATGTTGCCGGCCCGCGCCAGTTGCCCGCCGTAGAGCTTGACGCCCAGGCGCTTGGATTTGGAGTCGCGACCATTGCGGCTGCTGCCGCCCGCTTTCTTGTGTGCCATGGCTGTTTATCTCAAACCTCGTGATCCTGGAACCGTTCAGGGTCCACTGATGCCGCTGACGCGCAGTTCGGTGTAGGATTGCCGATGGCCCTGGGTCTTGCGATAGTGCTTGCGGCGCCGGAACTTGACGATCACTACCTTCGGACCCCGCCCCTGGGATTCGACGGTGGCGGTCACCCGGGCGCCTTCGACATAGGGCGCGCCGACCTGAATCCGATCACCGTCGGCGATCATCAGCACCTGGTCGAATTCCACGGAAGCGCCTTCCTCCGCATCGAGCTTTTCGACCTGGAGGGTCTGGCCCTCGGTCACCCGGTATTGCTTGCCCCCGGTTTTGATGACAGCATACATTGCAAAATCTCCAAACGGCTGGTCCAGCCCGACTAAAGGGATGCGATTCTAGCGACGCCCCTGGCCAAGGTCAAACAAATTCCAGCCGATAGCGATGTTTAGGCGCTTGCCTTGACCCTGTGGCGGCCAATCCGTAGCATGGCGGTCGTCTTTCGCCGAGCCCTGTTTTCCATGGATATCGAACGCATCCGCGCCCCTATCGCGGACGATCTGCAAGCCGTCAACGCCTTGATCCGTCAACAACTCCGCTCCGACGTAGCGCTGATCAATCAGTTGGCTGGCTACATCATCGACAGCGGCGGCAAGCGATTGCGGCCAGTCACCGTGCTGCTGGCGGCGCGCGCCTGCGGCTATGCCGGGTCCCGACACATCGACGCCGCCGCCATCATCGAGTTCATCCACACCGCCACCTTGCTGCACGACGACGTGGTGGACGAATCCAGCTTGCGGCGAGGACGGGAAACGGCGAACGCCATCTGGGGTAATCAGGCTAGCGTGTTGGTGGGCGATTTTTTGTATTCCCGCTCGTTTCAGATGATGGTCGGCATCGGCAGCATGCGGCTCATGGAGATTCTTGCCGACACCACCAACATGGTCGCCGAGGGCGAGGTGTTGCAGTTGCTCAACTGCCATGATCCCGACACCACCGAGGAGCGCTACATGGCGGTCATTCACCGCAAGACCGCCAAGCTGTTTGAGGCGGCGGCCCAACTAGGCGCGGTGTTGGCCGGTCGGCCGCGAGAAGAGGAACTGGCGCTGGCCCGCTATGGGCTGCGCTTGGGCACGGCTTTTCAGTTGATCGACGATGTACTGGATTACCGCGCCTCCAGCGCCGAACTGGGCAAGAATATCGGCGACGACCTGGCCGAGGGTAAACCGACCCTGCCGCTGATTCACGCCATGCGTCACGGCACGTTCGAGGAGGCCCAGATCATCCGTAAGGCCATCGAGCACGGCGGCCTGGATCAGCTTGACCATGTGACTCGGACTATTGAGTCCACCGGTGCATTGGACTATACTGAAAATCTTGCTATTAAACAGGCCGAGCAAGCGACCGCCGAACTGGCGCTGTTGCCGGATTCACCCACCAAGGATGCACTGATCGGCCTGGCCCAATTCGCGGTGAGCCGCTGCTATTGATTCCTTCCCTTGTCGGGGTGTAGCTCAGCCTGGTAGAGCGCTGTCTTCGGGAGGCAGAAGTCGCAGGTTCAAATCCTGTCACCCCGACCAAAAATCAACGGCTTACGTCTGTTTTCCTTTCGCCCCGATTCTGGCCTATGACCAGATTATGACGATCCAGGATTTCCACCGTCCCGCGCAACTGATCGGGCATCAGGTGGGCGTAAGCGTCCATGGTCGTCTGGATATCGGCGTGTCGGTCGTCTGGATATCGGCGTGTCGGTCGTCTGGATATCGGCGTGTCGTAGTAGCCGCGCCACTTCCTGAATTGGCGTTCGTTCCTGAACCAACCAACTCCCGCATGTCCTTCGAAGATCGTGCGGCGTGCAGTGTGGAATTCCCGCGCATCGTACCGCCGCCGTGAATCCCTTCTTGATGCTGGCGATGTGCTCGCCTTGTGGATTGCAAAACACCCACAGCGCGGCCGGGGGAGACTTGCACATCCACATCGCGCCGCAAACCGCCAGCGTGCGATAGTTCGATATTCTCGGCAAGAAAAGCGCCCCCGAATCGGCCGCGCTCGATTGGGCCCACGCCGCACGGAACCCCCATCATGGACAACGACCCTTGGCGGCTTGATAACTATTTTTTCCCGCACCAGGAAGTGCGGGCCAATCCGGCGCACGATCCGAACGGGGTTCGTCCCCATGTCCACCTGAGCCCATCGTTCCAGATCGTGGCGATAGAGGGGCGTCCGGAAGCGGTCGGAGTCGAAGCCTCCATCGCGGTGGACGAATCTCAAAGCGAAAATCCGCCTTATTTTTTCACGATCAGCGCGTTCGCCGCACTGTCCACGTCTTTGGAAATGACCGATCAGTCGCGTGCCCAAGCCGCCGGTGTCGGTATCAACCTGCTCGTCGGGGCGATCCGCGAGCGACTGGCAACGCTGACTTCTCGCGCCCCGTGGGGCACCTTCATGTTGGGTCCGATCCCGCTGAATTTGTCGGCGATTCCCCCCTCCAGCGAATCGGAAACTTAACCTGACCGTCCGCGAGGTGAGGTTCTGGGAAGGGAACGGGATGGCCGGCCCCGCCCGCCTTGCGGAAGGACGGGAGGCGTTGCGGGTCCGATCAGAAGGAGCGTGGCGCTGCGGGGCCAAGCGCCTTGCCGGTGGAGGTTCTTTTGAGTGACTTGTTAGGCCGCGTCACTCTTGGGTGCCGAGCGCCTCCAAAGTTCGAGCGACCCGTTTTGTCCAACCTCTTGACTCCTTGCGCTTGGCAGGATTGGTCGCGATGCGCTTTAAGGCAGCCCGCGCCTTGTACAACAAGGCTTCGGCTGGCGTAAAAGCGATAAGGCGAGAGGCTGAAGGAGCGCCCCACGCTCGGTCGAGAAAGCTACGCGTGACAAGAGCGTGCAGGATCAATGCTGCCGCCAAGACTTGATCTGCCTCTCGAGTGCCTGCCCATTCAATCGCTTCCGAGTAGGTCTCGCGCAAGACTTCCTCGAACTCCTTCCAGTGCTTGTTGTCATTTCCAGGCGTTGCCTTGGCCTCCGCGATCCTCTGCTCAACTTCGTCAGCGCTCAGCGTCGCGAAGTTGGTGCCTGACGCCACTGCCCTCTCGAATCTGTCGTACTCCTGAAAGACATGCTCGAATGCTCTTTGGATCCCGACTTCACTACGGGCGGCGACTAGGATCTCCCAGAGATCTAAAGCTGAATCATTCTCCAGTAGCCCGTTTCCCCAGGTACCCATTGGTTCCCTCCTTCAAGGTCGCGCGCGAAGGTTGCGGCCTAATGGGGCGGTTCAGCGGCAGGCCGCGCGGCGGTCAGTCCACTGTAACCGGTTGTTATGTGACCTCTTCCTGTGACACGGACGATGACTCCAACGGCGCCAGGCGGCGAGATCATGCACTGAAGTCTACCTCCCACGTCGATTCGACCTTCGGTACTTCAACCGGCGATTGTCGAACGCAGGAAGAGTACCTTCGAGAATGTCCACGACGGTCTCATTGATGCGTGGGTCTTCGATCCCTCCGGAAAAGAAGTCGAAGTCGTGCCGGCCATCCTTCTTGTCAATAGAGACATGGACGATTTGCTCGGCATCCGCGACGACGGCGAGATTGGGATTGTGGGTCACGAGGATAATCTGGCGCCGCTTTTTTGCCTGCTTAATGAACGTGACCAGAACTTCGTAAACGCTCTTGTTGCCGAGGTTATCTTCCGGCTGGTCGATCACCAGCGGGATTTCTTGCCGGTCGAGCATGAGATAGAAGATCAGGAGAAGCCCCCCGCGTTCTCCGGGCGAGAGTTCGCTCAGATCCTTGCCATCGATCTTGAGATCGTACTTTGTGCGAAGGTAGTCGAAGCCAAAGAGATAGTCATAGAGGTCCTGGACGGTTTTCTGCCCTTTCATCTGCTTGAACACGTCGCGGGGCGGCGCGGGTTCCTCGCGCTTATCGGCGTGCAGCGCCTCGACGATCGCATCAAGCGCGGCGAAGACCTGCGCCTCATCCTCCCAGTCACTCACCTGGTCCGTGAAGCCGCGCAGCATGGCGCGCCCTTCTTCCTGACCGCGGAAGCTACCGACTGCCGACTGGTTGATGTACCGCAGAAACTCGTCGGGGAAGGACGGGTTAAAGCGCAACCCAGCCTCAATGGAAATGTCATATTCGCCAAGGTTTTCGCGGCACTTGGCAATCTCAGTGTCGATGGAGCGCTTCACAGCGTTATAGAACTGAGTCAGCCCCCGTTTCCTACTGAAGACCTCCTTGGCGATACGCTGCCGCTCGGCGCGGGCGGTGCACAAACGCTCGGGGTAAACGGCGTTGACGTTTTCGAGTTCGCGTTCAAGTCCTTTGAGCGTTTCGGCACCGGGGTTCTGCTCGTCGCCGCGCAGCTCTTTTTCGCGGTGTGTCCAGAGGTTGAGTTCCCCGAGATATTGCTGGTAGTCGCGCGCGGGCTTTCCGAGGCGCTCGACGAGTTCGGCCCTTTGGATCTCAAGCGCACCCTTCCGGCACACAACGCTTGCCGCCGTTGCCGCGGCGCGCGCGGCTTGCAGCGCCGCGTCATCATCGCCGTTCATCGCGGCGACCTCGTCGGCGGAAAGTAGGAACGCTGCGATTTCGGCCAGCCGCCCTTCTTTCTGCGCAATGAGCGTGTCAAGGGGGCCGAAGTCGACGCTCAGCTTGACAATCTCCCCGAATGTCAAACCCGCTGCGCGGAGCGTGGCCTCATGCTCGGTTTCCAGCGCGGTCAGGTTCGCGGCCTCGCGGACGATGGCCTCCCGGAGCTGCCTGAGCTGTTCGGCGGCGGCACTGGTTTCAACCTGCTCGGTTTCATGCCGCTCGATCTGCCCGGACAGTTCGGTGATCGCCCGCGTGAGATCATCGACCTGCGCGGTTTCCGCTGACGGCTCCGCCGTTCCCGCTTCCGGGTTCGGTTTTTCCTCCGGGCGGGTCTTGCCGTGCGCCTCGATATCCTCCTTCTTCAGCCTGATCTTCTCTTCAAGTTCCTTGCGGTAGTCCTCGGTGAGTTTTTTCTCTACGGTAACGACCTTCGCATTGGCCTGACGAAGTTCCTGCTGCTTCCCTGCAATGTCCTCCTCGGCCTGCTGGGTGCGGTACTTGATGAGATCGTCGAGATTGCTCTTGCCGTGCTGGTCCTGCGGCTTGACATACCGGAAGATCACTTCGTTGAGCGTCGCCCGGAATTCGTCATCCGCGATGTTCGCGCAAATCCGCTCCAGGTACTTTTGCGGGAGGTATTCGACTTTCTCGGGCAGGTGCGTCGCGGTCTGCGCGTCCAGCGCCTTCTTGTCCGGCTCGCCTTCGTGCCAGTTCAGCGTGGCCTCGAAATGTCTCGCGCATCCGGCTTTGAGGAATTTTTCCTTGTTCAGAAACGAGAACAGCTCTTCGGGCTTTCCGCCCGCAAGCCCCTTGGAGACCTGGTTGTGGCTGTTGCCGAGCAGTCCGATCACATCCGTGACCGCGCTCTTACCGCTCCCCTTGTTGCCGATGACCACAACCAGCTCCTTGCCAAGGACGATCGTCTCGTCGCAGAACCAGGCCCCGTGCTGTTCCGTCCGGTATCCGGCGATGCAGTCGATATGCAGCGATTCGATGTAGCGGGTGCCGTTCTGCCGGACCCGGCGTTCGGCCTCCGGCTCGGCCCCGATATGCACGCGGTTGGCAGGCTCGAAGACGATCTGCTTAAGACCTTCATAGGTGAGATCGGCCTTGATCCAGGTCGGCTCCAGCACGACGCCGTCCGTGGGGGTCGTGACAACCTGTCCGAGTTTCGCGTCAAGATCGGCAAGGGAATGCGCATCGCAGCCCGAAAGCACCGGCTTGGGTTCCGTGTACACGGACTTGTCCTCGGCCTGCGACGTGCCCAGAAACCATTCGACGTTCCGCGCATTACCGAAGAACGCGTCGCTGAACTTCGCCAGCTCGTCCGATATTTCGGCCTTCCGCTTGACGCCCGGTTTAGCCCGGATGCCGTCATTGTTCGCCGCGGTGACGATCAGGACGTGGTCAAGAAGGTCGGCATCGCGCCCGTAGGTGTCAACGAGAGCGGCCCAGATGTACTCACGCGTCGTCGTCGCTGACTCGAAGTCGCCCGTCCGCGTAAGTTCGCTGGCCTTGACATTGCGGCCTGAGGGATCGGTTCTCGTAATCTTGAGCGCGCCGAGAAAGGACTTGATGCGGCTCTCGTGGTCGGGCTGGAACGGGTTGAAAATCAGATGGACATTGACTTCCTCTCCAGCCTTGTTGACGACGTAGTTGGTCCGCAGCTCGACGTTGGGGAAGAAGATTTTCGGACATTCACGATACCGCTTCCGGTATTCGGCGACGGCATTAAAGTAGCAATCGGCGGAGAAGTAATCCGTGATACCGAACGCCTGCACATCGGACTCATGCAACCTTCGGCAATACTCATCCCATATGTCGGTGCCAGCCGGCGCGCGGAACTGATCGTTCTGCTTCGTTCCGGGCGCGTGGAGGTGGATATCCCACTTTCTCCACTCCGAGCCTCTAGATGAGTTCGCAGTCATCGAAGTTCGATTTCACGTATTTGTCGCATCAACGCCAGGTCTGAGCTGCTGCCGGAAGCGGGAGCGAGGCACGAGCGGACGCTGGAGGCAGTCAACTCCAGGCCCTTGTTGGGCCATCTATGCCGGCCTTTTGCCAGCTTTTGCCTGGGCAACGGTAACGTCAGTTGGTTGGACATGCGTTGGGTCCCAGCCAACCTTGACATTGGCATCCCAATCTTGTGAAGCAATCGCAGCGTCAATGGCATTAATGAGCTTCTTGGGTACACCCCAACGTATGCCAGTAATAAGTCCTGCTGCCTCCGCAGCAGCAGCTAGCTGCAAGAGGTAATTTTTGCTTGGGCTCAAAGGGGAGTCATCATCAAGCAGGTCAACTGCAAGGGCTTCCGGAGTGCCATTGGACGCTGTAACATTATGGAAGCCGAACAAGAGCTTTGAATGCCCGCTCCTGAATGCCTTCTCTTGGTCGGCTGGAGACCGCCTCGCATCTTGAATGCGAGGGCAAATCGCCTTTGATTCCAGCGCAACGATCACCTGCTCAAGACGTGCACGAAAAGTCGGATAAAGCTCCAACTCTCCTGGCCAGTTAGACCCAACGCTAAAACTCAGCCTTGTTGAGCATTAGTTTGCAACAAAGTCCTTGTGTGTGATGCTGTACTTGTGTGTTCCCAGCGTGCCTTCAGCCGTCAGGTTCTTGATTTCACGACGCAACCCCACCAAGCGCTCGTGATACTTCGGCTCCCCAATATTTAAGAGCGCTTCTAGTGGCTTAGAACTATTGAGAGCAGCAATGATGGCCGGGCTCTTCGCGCGGCCCTGGTGACGGATGTCCGCAACGACCAAACAGACGGCATCGTCCACTCTATTGAGCTCGTACTGATTCGCGTACTGGCTCATTTTATTTCAATATCCAAGGTTAAAACCACCGGCTTTAGCCGGTCAGCTTTCAGCTACGACTCTCCAAGCAGATTCCGATGCGCTCTAAATTGGTCTTAATTGAGTGCCGGATGCTATTGTTGCAATCGTCATGTTTTTAAAGCGCCGGGTGCATTGATGGGTGGACTTTTAGTCCTCTGCACCCGGCGCAGAACCCACCAGCTTTAGCTGGTGGTCGTTCAGTTTTGAAATGTGTTATGCCAACCTCAATTTGCGCCTGCCTATGGGCAGGATCGTTCTGCGCCCAATGAATGAACTTCGCAGCCTGAATTACCTCAGTATCTTCGATCTCTTTCAGCGAGGGGTTGAGATAATCGAGGAGGAGCACCGTCGACGTATCCGACTCCAAAGCCATGACGCCATCGTCCGTGACACGACATACACGATTGTTATGCAGGACCAAATCTGGGAAATACTCTCGGGCAAGAGGGAGGCGCAAGAGAGCGCGCAGGTACACAATAAAGTCGCCGTTGGGAACATGCGCGGCGTATTGGAGAAACGAGAACGTGAAGTGAGCACGATCATACGTATTCAGGGTGTGGTAAAGCGCCCCCTCAACCATCGCAGTCGGGTGAATAAAATCCGCCCAAAAGCCGTAGATTGGTCGGAATGCCGCTCGGTCATATTTCTGTGCTGACGTGCCACTGACGTTCATCAGCCCTTTACCTCCTTCGAAAGAAACTCGACGGCCGATAAAAAACCGGGTGCCATCAATTTTCCCGAAGTACTTGTCCCCTTGCTCTAGCGAGAAACTCACGATTTTCATTGATCCACACCCCATCGATAATAATATCAATTGATTCCCAACGCTGGGATTGAGCCGCCGTACAGACAACGCAGAAATCATCCAATTTTACGAGGAGAAACAAGCTAACTCGCAATCGGCTCACATGACTCGTTGGGCTCTGGTTTGCTAGCGCGTTTCTACCATCTCTGCCCGGCTACGAAAGCTGTTATTGCAGCTTGACTTGCCATCATCACTAAGCAGTTGAACGTACTTCTCACCATCTTTCGGGTAGAAAAAGGCAGCTTCTACGTTGAGATCGTTTATCTTAATCTTTTCGAGCCATCTAGGCTTGTCTGACCACTTGTCTGACGAGAGGTAGAGACGTGATTCTTCACGCTTTTGACCTTCTGTCCTCAGGTTTTCGTGATAGGGTCCAGCAACGATGAGATATTCGTTTTTGTTACGTGACTCAATACTCCGAATGCCGTAGCCATCCAGATCCAAGTCAATCGGATTATCAAACCTTGCTTCCTTACCGCCGATGACTTCTAACGGATTGAGAAGCGTCACAAGCAAAGCTTTGCCGCCAACAAGTCGACCATTTTCAACTTTGCCCTCACTTAGAGGGTTGCGAAAGCCAATCAGTAACGTTCCCTCGGGCGTGGCGGCGAGTCCCTCAATGCTCAAACCGCCAATATCTTTCGGTGCGATTGTCTTTGCCTCGTGAATCTTATACTTCTTGAACCGAGTATCCTTCTCAAGATCTGCCACCAGTGTTGCATAAATTTTTCCCACTCGTGTAGTAACGAATTCCCCACCGGCATCAGGTTTGATTTGCAATGCAAACAAACGATGACGCGCTAGTCTGGATTTTCCCTTTTTACTTGTACTATGTGAGCCAATCCAGAAAATCTTATCTCCCAACACTGCGGCACCTTCCAAGTCAATCTCCAGGTCATCTCCATCTTGGATTTCCCCTGGAAAGAGCTTTGAAAGTGATAATGTTTGTAACGGCTTAGCCGTCATATTCTTATCATAAATTCGTAATATATTGTCTTCATCATCAGCCACTATGAATTTTTTAGTATCAAGTGCAACTGCCGCTGACGCATTACACATGCCAACATACTTTACTTCTTGGGCGATCACTCTAATCGGCAGAAAAGCTGTACCGGAGAGCAAGAGAAAAACAATGGTTATGGCGAGTGAAAATTGAAGTTTCGTTTTCATTTGTTTCCCCCATTGAAAAATACCGCCTTAAAAGCAACGTGCTTGACGACTCGCTTCTTCGATGCACATGACGTTTGACCAAGAAGCTGCCCAATCGGGATAGGAAGAAGCCTCACGGCTCCTCCCTCCCACACCACCGGACGAACGGGTCACGTATCCGGCGGTTCGATGGATTGAATTCTTACCGTGCGGCAAGGCTCGGTACTCCCAGGGTCTCGAAATAGCGCAATGGTAATGCCAAAGCCAGGGCGGGTGTTTTCGACAATCGCCATGGCCCGTGGGCGGACTTGCTGGTGTTCCATGCTTCGCGCACGCTCACCCCGCGCCGCCGCAGTTCCC
>JARSSP010000030.1:141-107627 GCA_029624675.1 Candidatus Contendibacter sp. | reverse complement strand
CTTGCGATACCACATCACCGCCTCGGCATCATCCTGCGGCACGCCTTGGCCTTCGTCATACATCAGGCCCAGGTTATTTTGCGCCTCAGCAAACCCTTGCTCGGCAGCCTTGCGATACCACATCACCGCCTCGGCATCATCCTGCGGCACGCCTTGGCCTTCGCCATACCTTACGCCCAGGTTAAATTGCGCCCAGGCATACCCCTGCTCGGCGGCCTTGCGCGTCCACTTCACTGCCTCGGCATCATCCTGCGGCACGCCTTGGCCTTCGTGATATATCACACCAAGATTGTATTGTGCATCGGCATGCCCCTGCTCAGCAGCCTTGCGATACCACATCACCGCCTCGGCATCATCCTTCGGCACGCCTTGGCCTTCGTCATACATCACGCCAAGATTGAATTGTGCATCGGCATGCTCCTGCTCGGCGGCCTTGCGCGTCCACTTCACCGCCTCGGCGGCATCTTTCGGTACACCTTGGCCTTTGTGATACATCAGGCCCAGGTTGAATTGCGCCTGGGCATCTCCCTGCTCAGCTCTGGTGCGGATTTCAACAACCGAGGGATGCTTCTCGGAATATGCTCCTAGAGACAAAGCCAGCCATGTAGTGACGATCAGAAAAGGAAGACGGGATTTCATGAGCGGGATTTTCCTTGAATTCACGGCAAACTTTATAAAGTTACATGAATAAAGCAAAGGAGTGGGCACCCTCACCCCGCATTTTGCACAAGCCACCGTCCCGCCTCTCGAAAATCCTTTTTTCAGTACCTTTTCTTATCGCCCGACACTAAACAACCACCGGCTAAAGCCGGTGGGTTCTGCGCCGGGTGCAGAGGACTAAAAGTCCACCCATCAATGCACCCGGCGCTTTAAAAACATGACGATTGCAACAATAGCATCCGGCACTCAATTAAGACCAATTTAGAGCGCATCGGAATCTGCTTGGAGAGTCGTAGCTGAAAGCTGACCGGCTAAAGCCGGTGGTTTTAACCTTGGATATTGAAATAAAACGAGACTTGTCTATATCGTAATCATGTGTAACTGTTGATAACACAGAACGTAACTTTTGTAGAGATCAATGCTCTCTGGCGGTGAATGTTATTTTGCTCTTCCACCCAGCCACCCCACGAAAGAATCTCGACAAAAGCGGTAAACTGTCGTCCCGATCAGCCCCGCAGACGACGGGAGAACCGTCCCGTGGAAAACCATCATTCCATCATCTTCCGCAGCGGCCTGACCATGGGCGGCATCGTCCTGCTGGCGTTGCTGAGCATGGTCAGTTCGGTGTTCATCGCCGAATCCAGCAAGGGCGACGCCGCCGCGATCAATCTGGCCGGTTCGCTGCGGATGCAGTCCTATCGCATCGCCACCCGCCTGCAAAATCCCGCCGGTAGCGAAGCCCGTCACGCCGAGGCGGTCGCCCAGGAAATCGGCGAATTCGAGCGCCGGCTGGAGCGACTCTGGCAAACTGGCGCGATCACGCCGACGGAAAACAATTCCCAAAGCCAGACGCTCCGAACGATTGAATCGTCCTGGCGCGAGACCCTGAAACCGATCCTGCAAGCCGCCGCCAGCGGTCATTTCTCTTCCAGCGCCTACCTCAGTCAAGTGGATGACTTCGTCACCAAGCTGGATGCCTTCGTCAAACTGCTGGCGCAGGACACCGAGGCCAAAATCCTGTTGCTGCGTCTGGTGCAGGGCATCGCGTTGTTCATGACCGTGGTGCTGATCTTCGTCGCCATGCACCAGTTGCACACGGGCGTGGTGGCCCCGTTGCGCGAACTGGTGGAGTTGGCGCGCAAGGCGCGCGGCGGCGATCTATCGGTTCGGGCCAGCCACGTCGGCAACGACGAACTGGGCGTGCTGGGTCACGCCTTCAATCTGATGGCGGCCGATCTGTCGGCGATGTACGCCAACTTGGAAGCGCGGGTCGAGCAGCAAACCCAGGCGTTGCGCCTGAGCAACCGTTCGCTGGAGCTGCTGTACCAGGCCGCCCGGCTTCTTGGCGAATCGGTTCCCGACGAAGCGATCTACCGGGCACTGCTGGCGGAAATCGAAAAACTGACCGGCATGGGCTCGGTCACGCTCTGCCTGATTCCGCCCACCACCCGCCAGGCCGCCCAGGTGTTCTCGGCCCGGCCACGACCGCCGACGGCTTCATCGTTTTGCACGCGCCCGAACTGCGACGCTTGCCTGGGCGACGGCACCACCCATCCGCTCGACACCGACAACGGGGCCTTTTCAATTCCGGTCAAGGATCAGGAACAACAGTTTGGCGTCTTGATCGTCCGCAACCCTGGCCTGGAATCGCTCGCCGCCTGGCAATTGCCCCTGTTGGAGGCGGTGGCGCGTAATATCGCCACCGCGTTGCGGGCCAACGAGCAGACCGAGCATCGTCGGCGGCTGGCGCTGTTGGAGGAACGCAACGCCATCGCCCGCGAGCTGCACGACTCCCTGGCGCAATCGCTGTCCTATCTGAAGATTCAGATCAGCCGCCTGCAAACCCTGCTCGGCGGCGCGGAACCGACCCCGGAAGTCCGCGCCATCGTCGCCGAGCTGCGCGAGGGTCTGAGCAGCGCCTACCGCCAGTTGCGGGAACTGCTCACCACCTTTCGCCTGAAGATGGAGCATCCCCGCCTGGAGGACAGCTTGCGCGAGACGGTCGAGGAGTTCAGCCGACGCGGTCGGCTGCCGGTCGAACTGGACTGCGCCGGCTGGCAGTGCGCGCTCAGCCCCAACGGGCAGGTTCACGTCATGCAGATCGTCCGGGAAGCCTTGAACAACGCGGTGCAGCACGCGCGCGCCAGTCGCGTCGTGGTCCAGTTGCGGGGCGCGAGCGGGGGCGAAGCCGTCATCGGCATCAGCGACGACGGTGTGGGTTTGCCAGCTCAACCCGAACGCGAGCATCATTTCGGGCTTCACATCATGCACGAGCGGGCGCGGCGCCTGGGTGGCCAGTTGGAACTGCGATCCCAGCCCACCGGCGGCTTGCTGGTGCGACTGAGGTTCCTGCCCACCGCCCACCAGGGGATGGCCACCGGCATCGAAAGCGAGGCAACCCATGTCTGACGAAATCCAGACGGTGTTGGTCATCGACGATCATCCATTGATGCGCAAGGGAATCTCGCAACTCATCGCCCTGGAGGATTCCCTACGGGTGGTCGGCGAGGCCGGCAACGGCCACCAGGGATTGGAATTGGCCCGACAACTCCAGCCGGACTTGATTCTGCTGGACTTGAACATGCGCGGCCTGAGCGGTCTAGATACGCTGAAGGCGCTCAAGACCGCCGATTCGGACGCCCGGGTGATCATTCTCACCGTCTCCGATCACGAGGATGACGTGGTCGCCGCATTGCGGGCTGGCGCCGACGGCTATCTGCTCAAGGACATGGAACCCGAGGCTGTCCTGGACAGCCTCAAGGTCGCGGCGCAGGGCCGGATGGCGCTCGGCGAGCGGGTCGCCGAGATTTTGGCCGACGCCCTGCGCCACGAAAACCAGCCCAGGCCAGCGGACAGCGTCCGCTTGACCGAGCGGGAACGGGAGATCCTCTCACTGATCGCCATGGGCCACAGCAACAAGCTGATTGCCCGCGAGTTGAAGATCACCGAGGGCACGGTGAAGGTGCACGTCAAGCACCTGCTGCGCAAACTGGATCTGGCTTCGCGGGTCGAGGCGGCGATCTGGGCGGTCAAGAACGGTTTCCGGAAATAACCGAACCGGCGAAATACCGAAATCCCGTGTAAATAAGCTGGGTATTTCGAGATACCTCCAAGGGGTTATCCATCCTCGCCGCCGTCTCCCACGCTCGCTAACCAACATCTAAAAATAGTTATAAAAAACAAAAGATTTAATAAAAATAACTGACTATCCCCAAGGGAATAGATTCTCGTTGTGGTCCTCCAGAAACGGGCGGAAAAGCCTTGATGGAAATCAAGGTTTAACCCCCCGACGCGCGTAATATTGCACTCGCAGCATTTTTCGCGAGGTCCGCAATGGCTACGCTCCAAAAAAAACAAATCTCCGTTCTGACCATGAACACCATGGCCTTCGCGGTGAATTTCGCCGTGTGGGTCATGTTTTCCGTGATTGGGATCAAGATCAAGGCCGAACTGAATCTCAACGAAACCGAATTTGGTCTGCTGGTCGCGACCCCGATCCTGACCGGCTCGCTGGTGCGCCTGCCGCTGGGCATCCTGACCGACCGTTACGGCGGACGGATCATCTTCTTCATTCAAATGCTCCTGGTGGCGATCCCCACCTGGTTGCTGTCCTACGCCACCCAATACTGGCAATACCTGGTGCTGGGCCTGTTCGTCGGCCTGGCGGGCGGTTCGTTCGCGGTCGGCATCGCCTACACCTCGGCCTGGTTCAGCAAGGAACGGCAAGGCACGGCGATGGGCATCTTTGGCGCCGGCAACGCCGGGTCTTCGCTGACCAAGTTCATCGCCCCGCTGATCATCGCCGGGTTCGGCGCCTGGCAGATGGTGCCCAAGGTCTACGCCGTCGCCCTGGTGGTCATGGCGATCTTGTTTTGGTTCTTCACCTACACCGACCCGCTGCATGAGAAGGGGGCCGACCAGAGCCGCGCCCGTCCGACCCTGGGCCAGCAGTTGCTGCCACTGATCGATCCGAGGGTGTGGCGCTTTGGCCTGGCATACGCCTTCGTGTTCGGCGCGTTCGTGGCGCTAGCCTTGTGGTTGCCCAAGTACTACGTGGGCGAGTACGGCCTGCCGCTGGCCACCGCCGCGTTTCTGACCATCTTCTTCGATCTGCCCTCCGGCGCGATCCGCGCCCTGGGCGGCTGGGCCTCGGACAAATGGGGCGGCAACACCGTGACTTGGTGGGTGCTATGGGTCAGCCTGATTTGCCTGTTCCTGCTCAGCTATCCCCCGACCACGATGACCATTCACGGCATCAAGGGCGACGTTTCGGTCAATTTGGGGATCGGCATCGTCCTGTTCACGGTGCTGGTGTTCGTGGTCGGTCTAGCGCAGGGCTTCGGCAAGGCCAGCGTCTATCGCAGCCTGGCCGATCACTACCCAGCCCAGATGGGCGTGGTCGGCGGCATCGTCGGCCTGATCGGCGGCTTGGGCGGCTTCGTCCTGCCGATCATGTTCGGCGTCGCCGCCGACGCCGTGGGCGTGCGCAGCAGTTGCTTCATGCTGATGTTCCTGCTGGTGGTGGTCACCATGATCTGGACCTGGGTGGCCGAGAAGAACGAGCGTGAGGAGATTTTGGCGCGGCACGCCGAGGTTCGCGCCGAACTGGCGGGGGCCGAACTGGTCGAGCGGACCCGTCGTCGCCCGCATCTGCTCGTCGACTGGCGGCCGGACGACGAGACGTTCTGGGAGCAGACCGGTCGGCGCATCGCCAGCCGCAACCTGTGGCTGTCGATGCCCGCCTTGCTGCTGGCCTTCGCGGTCTGGGTGGTGTGGAGCGTGATCGTGGTCGAACTGCCCCATGTCGGCTTCCAGTTTTCGCAAAACCAACTGTTCTGGCTGGCGGCGCTGCCGGGTTTGTCCGGTCCCTTCTTTCGAGCGCTGTATTCCTTCGTGGTGCCGATCTTCGGCGGGCGCAACTGGACCGTGTTCAGCACTGCGTTGTTACTGTTCCCGACCCTGTGGATCGGGGTCGCGGTGCAGGACCCCAACACCAACTACGCGGTGTTCGTGGCCATCGCCCTGTTGTGCGGCCTGGGCGCCGGCAACTTCTCCTCCAGCATGGCCAACATCAGCTTCTTCTATCCGCAGCGGCTGCAAGGCACAGCGCTGGGCCTGAACGGCGGCATCGGCAATCTCGGCGTCGGGTTGGCCCAGCTGATCGTCCCCATCGCCATCTACGGCGGGGCGCTGTGGATTTTGGGCGGCAGCGCGCAGAACCACACCGACGGCGGGGTGACAACCCAAATCTGGGTGCAGAACGCCGGTTTCATCTGGGTGCCGTTCATCATCGCCGCCTCGGTCGCCGCGTGGTTCGGCATGGACAACATCGCCACCGTCAAGGCCGGTTTCGCGGAACAGGTCGCGATCTTCAAGCACAAGCATCAATGGTTGATGAGCTGGCTGTACACCGGCACCTTTGGTTCGTTCATCGGCCTGGCGGCCACGTTCCCGATGCTGGTCAACACCGAATTCCCGGCCGTGGACGCCTTCAAGTTCGCCTTCATCGGCCCGTTGCTGGCGGCGTTGGTCAGGCCGCTCGGCGGTTGGCTGGCGGATCGCACCGGCGGCGCGGCCATCACCTGCTGGGTGTTTGCGGTGATGACGGCGGCATCGCTGGGCGCGTTGCTGTTTCTGCCGGGGGCAACCGACGACGGCAACGTGACCGGCTTCGTGTTCATGTATCTGGTGCTGTTCGTCAGCGCGGGCATCGGCAATGGCTCCACCTTCCGCATGATCCCGATCATTTTCCGCGGCCTGCGCCAGCGGCAGGTGCATGGCAAGGACCATGCCGCGTTGGAAGAGGCATCGCGCCTGGCCGCGACCGAGGCCGCCGCCACCTTGGGCTTCAGCTCGGCGGTGGCGGCGTTCGGCGGCTTCTTCATTCCCATCGCCTACGGCGCGTCCATCGACCTGACCGGCGGTTATCAGGCGGCGCTGGTGGTGTTCGCGTTGTTCTACCTCAGTTGCCTGTTTATCACCTGGCGCTGGTATGCCGGCAAGAACGTGGAAGCGCCGTGTTGAGAAATCCCCCCAACCCCCCTTTGCCAAAGGGGGGTGGCGAAGCCGGGGGATTTGCCGAGTCCAAAAACTTCCCTTTCCGCGACTGGAGCACGAAAACTATATGACCGAGCACAACCCCCGCACCTGGTTGAGTGCCTGGACCCCGGAAGACCCAGGGTTCTGGGAAAGCACCGGCAAGTCGCTGGCCTGGAAAACGCTGACCATCACCACCCTGAACCTGATCATGGCCTTCATCGTCTGGTTCGTGGTCAGCGCCCTGGTGGTGCGTCTGCCCAATGTCGGTTTCAAGCTGAGCGCGAATCAACTGTTCTGGCTGACCGCCATGCCCGGTCTCGCCGCCGGCATCCTGCGCACCATTCACACCTTCCTGGTACCGATTTACGGCACCCGCCACGTCGTCACCTTCTCCACCCTGTCGCTGCTGATTCCGGCGCTGGGCTGGTTCTGGGCGGTGCAGAATCCCGCTACTCCGTACTGGATACTCCTTCTGCTGGCTTTCCTGGCCGGTCTGGGGGGCGGTAATTTCTCCTCGTTCATGCCCTCGACCAGCCTGTTCTTCCCCAAGCGCCTGCAAGGCACGGCGCTGGCGATTCAGGCCGGCATCGGCAATTTCGGGGTCAGCGTGGTGCAGTTCGTGACGCCGTGGATCATCGGTTTCGCCCTGTTCGGCACGCTGGCCGGCGATCCGCTGACCTTCACCAAGGGCGACGTGAGCAAGCCGATGTGGCTGCAAAACGCCACGCTGGTTTACGTGCCGTTCATCGTGGTGTTCGCCATCGCCGCCTGGTTCATGCTCAAGTCGGTGCCGGTGCGCGCCAACATCAAGGAGCAGTTCGACATCTTCGGCAACAAGCACACCTGGACGATGACCAGCCTGTACATCATGACCTTCGGCTCGTTTTCCGGGTTTTCCGCCACCTTCCCGCTGCTGATCAAGCAACTCTACGGCGGCTTGCCCGGCGGCCCGGACCCGCTGGCCTACGCCTTCTACGGCCCGCTGATCGGCTCCGCCGCCCGCGTCGTCGCCGGCCCGATTTCCGACAAGTTCGGCGGCGCCATCGTGACCCAGATTTCCGGTGTTGGCCTGCTGGCCTGTCTGATCGGCGTCACCCTGTACACCACGCCGACTTCGATGGAGCAATTCCCGATGTTCGTCGGGCTGATGCTGGGGGTGTTCTTCTTCACCGGCGTGGGCAACGCCAGCACCTTCAAGCAGATGCCGATGATCTTCGAACCGCGCCAGGCCGGCGGCGTGATCGGCTTCACCGGCGCGATGGCGGCGTTCGGACCGTTCATCTGGGGTTCGCTGGTCGGCGCGTCGTTCGCCGCCACCGGCTCGGTCAACGCTTTCCTGTACGGACTAGTGGTTTTCTACGTCGTCAACGTGGGCATCAACTGGTGGTTCTACGCCCGGAGCGGGGCGGAGAAACCTTGTTAATCAGGGAGTAATAGTAGGTTGGGTTAGCGCGCGGCGCGTAACCCAACATGGGGCGTATCACGACAACCCTGTTGGGTTACGGCCTGACGGCCTAACCCAACCTACGTTTCATCCGAGGTCAATTGCTATGAGTCACTTTCTCGACCGGCTGAATTTCTTCAAGAAAGTCACCGACACCTTTTCCGGCGAGCACGGCGTCGTCACCAACGAGGATCGCGGCTGGGAAGATGCCTACCGCGCCCGCTGGCAGCACGACAAGGTCGTGCGCTCCACCCACGGCGTGAACTGCACCGGCTCGTGTAGCTGGAAAATCTACGTCAAGAACGGCCTGGTCACCTGGGAAACCCAGCAGACCGACTATCCGCGCACCCGCGACGATCTGCCCAACCACGAGCCCCGCGGCTGTCAGCGCGGCGCGTCCTATAGCTGGTATCTGTACAGCGCCAACCGGGTGAAATACCCGATGGTGCGCGGGCGGCTGCTCAAGCTGTGGCGCGAGGCGCTGGCCGAAAAGAAAGACCCGGTGGATGCTTGGGCTTCCATCGTCGAGGATTCCGCCAAGGCGACCGAATACAAGAGCAAGCGCGGCCTGGGCGGCTTCGTCCGCGCCACCTGGGACGAGGTCAACCAGATCATCGCCGCCGCCAACGTTTACACCACCAAGCAGTACGGCCCGGATCGGATTTACGGCTTCTCGCCGATTCCGGCGATGTCGATGGTGTCCTACGCCGCCGGTTCCCGCTATTTGTCGCTGATCGGCGGCGCCTGCGGTTCGTTCTACGACTGGTACTGCGACCTGCCGCCCGCCAGTCCGATGATCTGGGGCGAGCAGACCGACGTGCCGGAATCCGCCGACTGGTACAACTCCACATTCTTAATGATGTGGGGCTCCAACGTCCCGCAGACCCGCACCCCGGACGCCCACTTCATGACCGAGGTGCGCTACAAGGGCGCCAAGACCGTGGTGGTCTGCCCGGACTACTCGGAAGCGTCGAAATTCGCCGATATCTGGCTGCATCCCAAGCAGGGCACCGACGCTGCTGTGGCGATGGCAATGGGCCACGTCATCCTGCGCGAGTTCTACCTCGACGGAAAGTCGGAGTATTTCACCGATTACGTCCGCACCAAGACCGATTTTCCCGTCCTGGTCCTGCTGGACCAGCGGGCGGATGGCAGCTACGTCAACGGCCGCTTCCTGCGGGCGTCCGATCTCGCCGGCACCGCCGATCAGGCCAACAATCCGGAGTGGAAGACCCTGGCCTTCGACGAGAACAGCGGCCAACTGATCGTGCCGAACGGCTCCATCGGTTTCCGCTGGGGCGAGAAGGACGGCATGGTCGGCAAGTGGAACCTGGAGCCGAAGGAATCGCTGACCGGCGCGGAAACCCAGTTGCGGTTGTCGGTGAACGACATCAAGGATGAGGTCATACCGGTGGCCTTTCCTTACTTCGGCTCGACCCAGCACCCGCACTTTGCCTGCACCAGTCACGCCGAAATTCAGGTGCGCAACGTGCCGGCGAAGAAGGTCAGGCTGGCGAACGGCTCCGAAGCGCGAGTCGCTACGGTGTACGACCTGACCTTGGCCCAGTACGGTCTGGATCGTGGCTTGGGTGGCGGCAACGTCGCCAGCACCTACGACGACGACGTGCCCTACACCCCGGCCTGGCAGGAAAAAGTGACCGGCGTGCCGCGCGCCCAGATCGTCGCGGTCGCCCGCCAGTTCGCCGAGAACGCCGACAAGACCCACGGCAAGTCGATGATCATCATCGGCGCGGCGATGAACCACTGGTATCACATGGACATGAACTACCGGGGCGTCATCAACCTGCTGATGATGTGCGGCTGCGTCGGCCAGAGCGGCGGTGGCTGGTCGCACTACGTCGGCCAGGAGAAACTGCGCCCGCAGACGGGTTGGACCGCGCTCGCCTTCGCGCTGGACTGGCACCGTCCGCCCCGGCACATGAACTCCACCTCGTTCTGGTACATCCACAGCAGCCAGTGGCGGCACGAGAAGCTGGCGATGACCGAGGTGCTCTCGCCGCTGGCCGATCCGCAACAATGGCAGGGCACGCAGATCGACTACAACGTGCGCTCGGTGCGGATGGGCTGGCTGCCCAGCGCCCCGCAACTCGACCAGAATCCGCTGGCGGTCGCCAAGGCGGCGGCGGCGGCGGGCCAGGAACCGGCGCCCTACGTGGTCCAGAATCTCAAGTCCGGCAAGCTCGGTTTCGCCTTCGAGGACCCGGACAATCCCGCCAACTTCCCGCGCAACCTGTTCGTGTGGCGCTCCAACCTGCTCGGCTCCTCCGGCAAGGGCCACGAGTACTTCCTCAAGTACCTGCTGGGCACGACCCACGGCGTACAGGGCAAGGACTTGGGCGAGGAGGGCGGCGAGAAGCCGCTGGAGGTGAAGTGGCGCGACGCCGCCCACGGCAAGCTCGACCTGCTGGTGACGCTGGACTTCCGCATGTCGACCACCTGCCTGTACTCCGACATCGTGCTGCCGACCGCGACCTGGTACGAGAAGAACGACCTCAACACCAGCGACATGCACCCGTTCATCCACCCGCTGAGCGCGGCGGTGGACCCGGCCTGGGAAGCGCGGACCGACTGGGACATTTTCAAGGGTATCGCCAAGGCGTTCTCGGAAACCTGCCCCGGCCATCTTGGCGTGGAGAAGGACATCGTCGCCCTGCCGACCCTGCACGACACCCCGACCGAACTGGCGATGCCGGACGTGAAGGATTGGAAGAAGGGCGAATGCGACCTGATTCCCGGCAAGACCGCGCCCAGCCTGATCGTGGTCGAGCGCGACTATCCCAACACCTACAAGAAGTTCACCTCGGTCGGTCCGCTGCTGGACAAGCTCGGCAACGGCGGCAAGGGCATCAGTTGGAACACCGAGCACGAAGTCGAGGCGCTGGCGACACTGAATTACACCGTGCTGGAGGAAGGCGTTTCCAAGGGCCGGCCGCGCATCGACAGCGACATCGACGCCGCCGAGATGATCATGATGCTGGCTCCGGAGACCAACGGCCACGTCGCGGTGAAAGCCTGGGCGGCGCTGGGCAAGATCACCGGTCGCGACCACACCCATCTCGCTATCCCCAAGGAGCACGAGAAGATCCGCTTCCGCGACATCGTCGCCCAGCCGCGCAAGATCATTTCCTCGCCGACCTGGTCCGGGCTGGAAGACGAGAAGGTCAGCTACAACGCGGGCTACACCAACGTCCACGAATTGATTCCGTGGCGCACCGTGACCGGGCGCCAGCAGTTCTATCAGGATCATCCCTGGATGCTGGGTTTCGGCGAGGCGATGTGCGCCTACCGACCGCCGGTGGATATGAAGACGGTCGAGCCGATCATCGGCAAGAAGCCGAACGGGAATAAAGAGATCGTGCTGAACTTCATCACTCCGCACCAGAAGTGGGGCATCCACAGCACCTATACCGATAACCTGCTGATGCTCACCCTGTCGCGCGGCGGCCCGATCATCTGGATTTCCGAGGTGGACGCCAAAAAGGCCGGCATCGAGGACAACGACTGGATCGAAGCCTACAACATCAACGGTGCCATCGCGGCGCGGGCGGTGGTCAGCCAGCGGGTGCCGGAAGGCATGTCGATGATGTACCACGCCCAGGAGAAGATCGTGAACACGCCCGGCTCCGAAACGACCGGCACCCGTGGCGGCATTCACAACTCCGTCACCCGCACCGTGCTGAAGCCGACGCACATGATCGGCAGCTACGCCCAGCAGAGCTACGGTTTCAACTACTACGGCACCGTCGGCGCCAACCGCGACGAGTTCATCATCGTCCGCAAGATGACCAAGATCGACTGGATGGACGACGAGACTTCGTCCGAAGCCACCACCGTGGAGGCGCATTGATCATGAAAGTACGCGCGCAAATCGCCATGGTCCTGAACCTGGACAAGTGCATCGGCTGCCACACCTGTTCGGTGACCTGCAAGAACGTCTGGACCAGCCGCGACGGCATGGAATACGCCTGGTTCAACAACGTCGAGACCAAGCCCGGCGTCGGTTATCCCAAGGAATGGGAGAATCAGGACAAGTGGAACGGCGGCTGGAAACGGCGCAAGGACGGCAAGATCGAACCGAAGCAGGGCGGCAAGTGGAAGATTCTGTCCAACATCTTCGCCAATCCCGACCTGCCCGCCATCGACGACTACTACGAGCCGTGGGACTACGACTACGCGCATTTGCAAAACGCGCCCGAGTCGAAAGCCATGCCCACCGCCCGGCCGCGCTCCGCCATCAGCGGCGAACGGATGGAGAAAATCCACTGGGGGCCGAACTGGGAGGAAATCCTCGGCACCGAGTTCGCCAAGCGCTCGAAGGACTACAACTTCGAGAGCGTGCAGAAGGAGATTTACGGCGAGTTCGAAAACACCTTCATGATGTACCTGCCGCGGCTGTGCGAGCACTGCCTGAATCCGGCCTGCGTCGCCTCCTGCCCCAGCGGCGCGATCTACAAGCGCGAGGAGGACGGCATCGTCCTGATCGATCAGGACAAATGCCGGGGCTGGCGGATGTGCGTCTCGGGTTGCCCGTACAAGAAGATTTACTACAACTGGAACACCGGCAAATCCGAAAAGTGCATCCTGTGTTATCCGCGCATCGAATCCGGCCAGCCGACGGTCTGCTCGGAAACCTGCGTCGGTCGCATCCGCTATCTCGGCGTGCTGCTGTACGACGCCGACCAGATCGAAAAAGCCGCCAGCGTCGCCGACGAGAAGAGCCTGTATCAGGCGCAGCTCGACATGTTCCTCGACCCGTTCAGCCCGGTCGTGCAGGCCGAGGCACGCAAGGTCGGCATTCCCGAGGCCTGGTTGCAGGCCGCCCAGGACTCGCCCATCTACAAAATGGCGATTGACTGGAAGATCGCCTTCCCGCTGCATCCCGAGTATCGCACCCTGCCGATGGTCTGGTACGTGCCGGCGCTGTCGCCGATCCAGGCCCGCGCCGAGGCCGGCCAGATCGGCATGAACGGCATCATCCCCGATGTTGGCTCGCTGCGGATTCCGCTGAAGTATCTGGCGAACCTGCTGACCGCCGGCGACGAACAGCCGGTCAAGCTGGCGCTGGAACGGATGCTGGCGATGCGCGCCTACATGCGGGCGAAAGTGGTGGACGGCGAGGCGAAGGAAGACGTGCTGAAAGCGGTCAACCTGCGCATCGACCAAGTGGAGTCGATGTACCGCTATCTCGCCATCGCCAACTACGAGGACCGCTTCGTCATTCCGACCTCGCACCGCGAATACGCCAGCGCCACCTACGACGCCCTCGGCGAGCGTGGCGGCTGTGGCTTCAGCTTCGGCAACGGCTGCTCGCCGGGCACGGACAAGACCAACCTGTTCGGCGGCAAGAAGGTGACCACGCGCCGGGCGATTCCGATCAAGGTGGAACCGCCGACCAAAGCCTGAACCGCGCAACTCCCCTCTCCCACTGGGAAAGGGGCAGGGGTGAGGGTGCTGGCATCAGGCGCCACATACGCGAGGTGGAACGATGAAAACCCTGAAAGTCCTGTCGGCGCTGCTGTGTTATCCGCAAGCGGACCTGCAAGCCGCGTTGGGTGAAATGGCGGAAGCGCTCGACCAGGAAAAGCTGCTGCCGGAACGGGAGCGGCGGGCGCTGCAAGCGTTCATGAACCGGCTGGAACGGACCGACCTGATGGAATTGCAAGAGCGGTACGTGGCGACCTTCGACCGGGGCCGGGCGCTGTCGCTGCACCTGTTCGAGCACGTGCACGGCCAATCGCGCGATCGCGGTCAGGCGATGGTGAACTTGCTGGCGGTGTACCGCCGGCACGGCTTTGAACTCGACGCCCGCGAGTTGCCCGACTACATCCCGCTGTTCCTGGAGTATCTGGCCCAGCGGCCAATGGGCGAGGCGCTGGACACGCTAGCCGACGCGCTGCACGTCATGGCGCTGATCGGCGCGCGACTGGCCGAGCGCGGCAACGACTATCACGTGATCTTCGATGCTCTCGCCACGCTGGTCGGCGAACCGGCCGACATCGAGGACATTCGCCGCCAGGCCGCGACTGAGGGTCCCGATCAAACCGTAGTGAACATGGACAAGATTTGGGAAGAGGAAGCCGTGACTTTCCTGGCGAATCAGGAGAGCTGTTCGGCCGGTCGCGCGGACCCGCGCGAGGCAAAGCCGGTGCAATGGATGCCACGGTCGAATGCAAAGCACCAGTCGGCCCACTCCCTGTAACCAACAGAGGCAAAGATCATGAGTTACCTGGATACCCTGCTATTTGGCGTCTATCCCTATCTGGCCGGCGCGGTGTTCCTGCTCGGCAGTCTAGCGCGATTCGACCGCGACCAGTTTACCTGGAAAGCGCATTCCAGCCAGATCCTGAGCAACAAGAACATGCGGCTGGCCAGCAATCTGTTTCACGTCGGCATCCTGCTGCTGTTCCTCGGCCATTTCGTCGGCCTGCTGACGCCGCCGGAAATCTTCCACGCTTTCGGCGTTTCCGCCGGGGCCAAGCAAATTCTGGCCATCGTCGCCGGCAGCGTCGCCGGCATCATGTGTTTCGTCGGATTGACCCTGCTGGTGCAACGGCGGCTGACCGATCCGCGCGTGCGCGCCAACAGCACCCGGATGGACATCTTCATCCTGCTGCTGCTGTACGCTCAACTGATTCTCGGTCTGCTGACCATCCCGGTGTCGCTGATGCACCTGGACGGCCACAACATGCTGAATCTGATGGGATGGGCGCGGAACATCGTGACGTTCGATCCGGTGGAAGCGGTCATGGCCGTGAGCGGGATCGGCTTCCTGTTCAAACTGCACATCTTCCTCGGCCTGACCGTGTTCCTGGTGTTCCCGTTCAGCCGGCTGGTGCACATCTGGAGCGCGCCGGTCACCTATCCGGTCCGGCCGTATCAGGTGGTGCGGCAGCGGTGATTGGGATAGGATAGGCTTCATTTGGTGGATGGGGCCGGACGCGGATCGAGAGGCGTTTTGGCATAGCCTTGGATAACTCGTCGATAAAGACGCCCTCGCCCTTGCCCCTCGCCCGCTGATGGGCGGGGGGTTTTTGCGTGGCGCTCGCAGGCATGGTTCTCGCTCGTTGTCACCTCGGCTGCCCGGTCTGGAGCAACCGCGACTGGATTGGCGAATTGTTCGTCGCCGGGACCAAACCCGGCGCTTTCCTGCGTCAGTATTCGGTGGCGTTCGACACGGTCGAGGGTAACAACTGCTTCTACGGATTACCCAAGCCGGAAACGGTCGCCCGCTGGCGGGAGGAAGCCGCGCCGGGGTTTCGGTTCTGCTTCAAATTCCCCCGCGTTATCAGCCACGAGCAACGGTTGCGCTCGGTCGCGGCGGAGACGATGGAGTTTTTGGATCGACTGGCGCCTTTGGCGGCGGCCGACAAGCTGGGCCCAAGCTTCCTGCAACTACCGCCCCGCTTCGGCCCCGACGATCTGCCGGCGCTGCGCGATTACCTCGTCGCGCTGCCGAAAGACTTTCAATACGCCGTGGAGGTGCGGCATCGGGCCTTCTTCGCCAAGGGCGAGGAAGAACGGCGCCTGAACCGACTGCTGCTCGATCTCGGCCTCGACCGGGTCATGCTGGACAGCCGCGCCCTGTTCGCCGCCGATCCCGCCGATCCCGACACCCGAACCGCGCAAGGCAAGAAACCGCGGTTGCCGGTCCACGCCATCAGCCTGGGGCCGCGACCGTTCATCCGCTACATCGGCCATCCCGATGTGGAGGCGAATTGGCCGTTCCTGGCCCCATGGCTGGACAAGCTGGCATTGTGGTTGAGCGAGGGTCGCGAACCCTATTTCTTCGCCCACACGCCCAACAACCGCCGCGCTCCCCACCTGGCCCGCCGAGTTCATGAGTTGCTGCGCGCCCGTTGTCCCGAGTTGAGTCCGCCGCCGCCCTGGCCCTCCGAACGGCGGGACGGCAGTCCATAGTCTTTAGTCTATGCCTTGGCGGACGGTTCCGCGTTCGCGCTTTTGCCGCGTGGGGATTTGGCGAGCGATTGCCAGATGTTCTCGCGATCCTTCCTTTAATCGTGGCTTGCGGGGAAAGCCACCGACCAAGGTTCAGCGGTAATCGTTCCGGTACGGGCGCGGTGGCGGCCTTGCGAACCCGTCATCCTCATCGTACCGCGCCGAGGATTCCCGCCGCGAGACTGTGTTACCACCTCGACGCTGGTCGGACCAGCGGTCGCGGCGCTCGACCCGAACCTCCTGGCAGCTATCCCCCGGCTGGCAGCGCCCCGTCCAGCGTCCCACGGTTTGATCGGCGGCTTCCAAACCCCGCCGCACTTCCTTGCCGACCGTGGTGCTGGCGCGGCTAAAGAAGTTGCCAACCTCAGTGGCGGCGCGACCGGCGTCATCCCGGAGCTGGGTCATCGGATCGGTGGATCGCGCGGGGGGAGTCGCCGAATGGGAGGGTGGACTGGGTTCAACGCGGGTCACGGCGGGGACTGGATGCGCGGTTGGGGTAATGTCGCTGGATCGACTGACCAATTCGATGGGTGGTCGAACCGATGGGGCGGCTTGCCGGCGCGACTCCAGTTGGATCGGCGGCAGGGCAGGCGCCGGTTCGGGGCGCGACTCCAATTTGATCGGCGGCAGGGCGGGCGGCGGTTCGGCGCGCGATGCAACTTGGCTGGGCGGCTTGGCGCGCGCGACCGGTTCAGTGGGTTTTGAAACCGGTTTTGGAGCCGCCGACGGGCGCGGCGCGGCGCTAGAAACGGGCCGCGCCCGGTCAGCCGGATGAGACGAATCGCCGTTGCGCGGCGTGGGCACGGTCCGAGCGGTGACCGACGGACGTTGGGGCGGTTCCAACGCGGCGGGCGGCGTCGGCTTCATCGTTCGGGAAGCCGTGGTCGGCGCGGCGACGGGACGATCCGCGACCGGGGACCGCTCGATGACCGCCGGACGGTCAGCAGTGACAGTGGGCGCTGGAGCGGGCCTGCCGGGTTTGGGACTCACCGCGGGCTTGGCGCGAACCGACGGACGCGATTCCACAGTGGCGGGCGTGGTGGCTGAGCGCGGCGCGACCACCGTCGTGGGTAGCCCGGATTTGGCTCTGGGTTCAACCACGGCCTGGGATTCGGCGGGCGCGAACCGAGCCGGCGCGGGTAAGACATCGACCGGTTCGGGCGTTTCCACCACCGGCGCATCGGCGGTCGACGCCGGTTCGGACGCTTCCGCCACTGGCGCGTCGGTGATCGGCGGCGCTCCGGGCGACGCCATCGGCAACGCATCGGCGGGTAATGGTGGCGCGGCCGGTTCCGCCAGCGGTGGCACGTTTGCGGGAGACGACGAGCTTGCGGACAGGGTTGGCTCCATCGCTGGCGCCGCTGACACCGGGGATTGGGCGGTCGGCGGCGCGATCACGGCGCTCAACGGCTCGGCTCGATCCGGATCGGTCTCGTCGACCGAGTGGATCAGCACCCCGGCCAGCGCCCCAGCCAGTCCCAACGTGCCGGCCAACAGCGCCCACCGCCGCTGGAACCGTGACCATGGGAGGTTGGCGCGGCGGGAATGCCGGTTCGGCGATCCGACGGGCGACGCAACGTGCCGACTGGACGGTAAGGTTGATACGGCCGCTGAATCGACGCGCGCCGCGTTCAGGGCCGCGTGGATTTCCTCAGCGTCGGCTGGTCGGTTGGTCGGATCGCGCGCCAGCAACCGGTCGATCAATTCGACCAGTAGCGCGGCCGCGCCGCCACCCTGCTCGGGCCGGGCCGGCACGGTCCAGAATTCGATGGAGCGCCGCAGCAGCTCCCGTTCCTCGTCGTTCAGCCCGCCCAGTTGCGCGCCCCGTTGGCCGGCGCCTTCCTGGCCGTACACCGCCAGCAGTTGGCCCAGCCGGCGTTGGGCGGCGGTGGTCGGCTGGTCGGTAAACAGGGCGAACAACAACAGCCCCAGCGCGTAGTAGTCGGCGCGGTAATCCACGGCGTATTCGTAACCCTCCGCCCCCTGGCGGGCGGGCAACACCTGCTCCGGGGCCATGGTGGCGGGCGTGCCGATGAACGAGCGGGTGTTGTCGCCGTCCTCGCGCTTGAGCGAGCCGAAATCGGCCAGCTTGATCCGCGCGCCATCACCGCCGACCAGGAGATTGCTAAATTTCAGGTCGCGGTACACAAAACCGGCCCGATGGACCACATCCAGGCCGTTGAGAATTTGTTCGGCCCAGTCGAGGATCTGCGCCAGGTCCGGCGGCGACGCGCCCTCGCGCCGCTGGTACGCCAGCCACTGGCCGAGATTGGCTTGTAACCGCTCCAGCACCAGCGCGGGTTGTCCGTCCACCGCG
The DNA here is from genome assembly GCA_029624675.1 of Candidatus Contendibacter sp. GTDB lineage: Bacteria > Pseudomonadota > Gammaproteobacteria > Competibacterales > Competibacteraceae > Contendibacter. Next base: position 89,190 of record JARSSP010000030.1, on the reverse strand, counting down.
CCGTGATCGAGCAGGGCGACCACGTGACGGGACTGATCGGCGTCCAAGCCGCGCAGGAAATTGATTTCCCGTTCCAGATGTCGATGCCAGTGGTCGTGCAAGGTCGGGGCGGCCTGGGTCATCGCCTCAGCGTTGATCAGCTTGATGGCGACGGCGCGTCCGGTAGAGTCGGTGGCCGCCCAGACCTGACCGTAGCTGCCCGCGCCGTTCGACAGCACGCCGTCGAGCCGATAACTCCGGCCTTTGATCGCAATCCGCTCACCGTTGCGTAGCATATGCATCCCCCCAACCGACGATCCCCGACGAAGCTCTGAAATTCAGTAAACTAGTCCGCGATGGCCAGGTCAAGATTTTTCCACCTCCTGCATTGTTTCGCATGGTATCCATACCGCCGCTGAACGGCACCGCCCGCCGCCGGACATTGACGCCTCTGCTGTTCGTGCTGGGCATCCTGTCGAGCGTTGGCCTGTTACACGGACGGTTGGCGACCCTGTACGCGCAACCGGCGGCCGTCCCGGCCGAACCGTCGCGCCTGCCGGCGGGGTTCCCGGACCCGGAACTGATCGTTCCCGCCGGCGACGGCTTCCGGCCCCTCGTCCCCAGCCAGGGCCTGCTGCTGATCCAGGGACCGCGCCAGCTCCTCGGCCAGCAGGAGGTTTCGCTGTGCGACCAGCGTGCTTCAACATCCACCGCCGCTACATTACTATCGCTCTACGTCGGCTGGGACTGGGCGCGGGCTCGGGAGGCCGCCATCGCCAACTTGTCCGCCCAGCCGCCGCGGCCGACGCATTATGGCTTGAAGAATCCTCTCCTGGACGACGGTCCCGAGGGGGTGGACGTTCCCGCGTTCGCGGTGACGACGGAGCCGGCCGGCGCGCCGTTGCGGCCCTACGCCGACGAAGCCCCGTTGCGGGCGACGGTCCGCGACCGTCGCCCCGTGTGGCTGCTGACGGACACGGCGGCCAGCGGCCCTGGCCCAGCACTGGCGTTCCGGCGCGACCTTTGGTTGTTATGGAATGCGGGCGCTACATCGGACGCCGGGCGCTGGGACCGCGCGATTCGGGTGCGCCGACTGGCGGAACGGGATTGTCCGTTTGGCCGACTGCGAGTGAGCGTGTACGGCGCGGTTGCGGGCGAGGAAATCGGCGGCGGATTCGAGACCGAGCCGCGCGCCGTGCTGTGGTATCCGGGGGACGGGCGGCCCATGCGGGAATTCCGACTGGCGCCCGGCCACTACGCCGCTCCGGCCGCGCCGCCGCCGCGCCGCGAGGATGCCGAACTGTTCGACCGGGCGCTGGCCGCGGGTCTGTTGCGACTGGGCGCGGATGGCCGAATCGCGGTCGCTCCGGCCGATCTGCCGCTGCGGCGGCTTTATGCCAAGACACATCCCGAACTGCTGCTGGCGCCGCGCGCTGGCGAACCCGACTGGTTGAATGGGGCCTGGGACGAACCCGTCCGCGCCTTGCACCGGGCGTTGCACTTTAGCGCGACCGGTCGTTACGTGCGCCAGCAGGTCGAGGTGTTCAACGGCCGGCAACTGCTGGTGGCGGTGCGCTGGCGGCCGGAATCCACGGCCACGGGCGACTGGCGGGCCGAATGGGGTGGCTCGCCGCTAGCGTTGACCGCCGCCATGCCGCCACTGGCCGGGCGGCTGTTCGCCGAGATTCCGCGCGGCTGGGAACCGTGGCGACGGGTGGCGCGCTGGCCGGCGCTGACCGGACAACCCCTGGTCCGATTTTTCCTGACTCTGGACCGACCGGCTCGGCGGGGCGCGCGTTTGGAAGTGCTAGCCGTGGGGATGGCTCCGGCCGTCACCGGCGCGACAGTGCTGGCCCGCGAACCCCGTTGCCTGGACGCGCGACCCTGCGGCGAGCGCGAAGCGGTGGCCCACTGGTTCCGCCTGGAACTGGGCGAGGGCGCAACCGGCCTGATGCTGGACCTTCGACCGCTGTCGGCGACCGTGTTTCCCGATGCCTATCGCCATGACTTCGCCCACATCCAGCGCGCGAGCGACCGGCTGGTCTGGCGCGATCCGCCGACGACGGTCGGCGCCGCGCCACGCCGGCCGCTGGCGGAGGTTAGGTTGCGCGACCGTGCCGGCGCCACCTTGCTGGAGCACGGCCAACCCACCGAGGCCGCCTGGGCGCTGGGGCTGGCGGCGCTGGTCGGGCTGGACTCGGCCCACGAAAGCGCGATCGGTCCCACGCTGGTGCGGCTGGGCGACCACGGCGTCACGATGGTGGACGCGCGACTGACCGTGGACGCCAGGGTGCAGACGGCCGCGCGGCGGGCGCTGCTGGGACGGTTGCCGGCAGTCGGCGCGGGGTTTGGCGCCACCGATCCCTATCGCGCGGCGCGAGTGGCTGGCCTGATCGTGCTGGACGCCGACCGAGGCGATATCCTGGCGGCGGTCAGCAGCCCGGAACCACCCCAGGGGGCCGCCTGGGCCGATCTATATAGCTTCGCGCTTGGCCAGCCGCGCCGCGATCCGCTACGAATTCAAACCTGGCAACACGACGGCGGCGGACTGTATCCGGCTGGCTCGGCGTTCAAGCTAGTGGATGCGTTGCTGTTGGAGCGGGAGGCGACGCGGCGGCCCGAACTGGCGGCGCTTCTGGCCGGCGTGAGCGGCCCGGAATGGGCGCAGCCGCCGCTGGCGCTGGCCTACGATTTCAGCGCGGACGCCGCCTGTTATCCCGCCCATGCCGAGGGGTGCGTGCCGTGGGCGCGACGACCAGGGGAACGCTACGACCGCCCCACCCGACCAGCGGTGCATAACTTCCGGGGCGCGGCCGGAATGCAAACCCTGCTGGAGCGGATGCAACGGCAGGGGGACGACCGCTATGGCCTGGCGCAAGCGCTGCGCGATTCGCTCAACACCTGGTTCGCCTGGCTGGTGGAGACCACTGACGCGACCCTGTTGGAAGATCCCGCCGCGCCGGGACTCGCGGGGGTCCGGGCGTTGACCCCGAACGCCCTGCGCAATGCCCGGCCACTGCTGGACGTGGCCGCCGGCTTGGGCTTCGGCGCGGCCCAGGATTTGGATGGCGGCCTGCTACCGGCGGGGGTGATCGAATCCGGCGACCTGCTGCGGACCACCGCTTCGGCCCTGGACCCGATCACCAGCCGCGCCGAGGTCCGGCTGGCGGCGCTGGGCTTTCGGATGCAGGTCACGCCGTTGCAACTGGCCGAGGTGGCGGCGGCCATCGCCACCGGCCGCCAGACGGCGCCCCGCTTGCTGGCGGAGTTGAACGGCCGGCTCGCCAGCGAACCGGAGGGCGTGGCGCTGGGCATCGTCACCGACCGCATCCGCCAGGGTATGCAACTGGTGGTCAGCGCGGGCACTGCTCGCGCGGCGTTCGCCGACCCGCGCTTCGACGCCATCCGGCCCCATCTGTACGCCAAGACCGGCACCGCCGATCTGGACGAAACCGGCGCGGTGCAAAACGCCTGGCTGGTGGGCTGGCTGGAGCCGGGCGTGCTGCCGGGTGAACCGCGCCGGCTGGCATTCGCCTGCCTGATCAGCCACGCCGCCGGCACCGGCGGCGCGGAATGCGGACCGGTGGTGGCGGACTGGCTGGCGGCGCTAGCCGTCGCGAAGAGTGAACCATGACGCCCTGGCGCCGCTTTTGGCTGCTGCTAGTCTGGCTGCTACCGGCGCTGATGGTGGGTTGGACGGTGTACCGGGCGCCGGCCTGGCAGGAACCGCGCACCCTGACGGTGACGCTGGAACCCGGTCGAAGCCTGGTGCTGGGCCGCGAGGCACTGCGGGCGCCGCAGGCCGATAGCGAGCATGTGCTCCTGCGCCGCGAGGCGGACGGCGGCTGGCGGCTGGCCAATATCGCTCCCGGCAAACAGGTGCTTTGGCGGCCCGCCCGGGGCCACGATGACCGGCCGATCCGGGAGTGGCCGCTGGCGGCGGGCGCGGCGTTCGCGGTCGGCGACCCATCCTTCGCGGTGTTGGCCGCTGGCGACGACCGGCTGACGCTGCAAGCGGGTGATCGGCGTTGGGACTACGACGGTCACCGGTTATGGCGGGACGGCCAACCGTTGCCCGAATGCGTTGCTAGCGGTCGGGCCTGGTTACGCGAATGGCTGATGGCCTGGGGTCTCGGTGGACTGTTGCGGCGGCCGTTGCGGCTGGGTGGCGGAGTCTATTGCGCCGACCGACTGGGATTGCCGGGCGTGCCGGTGGATACCGCGCTCATCGCGCCAACCTCACTAGGCTTCGCGCTGCGGCCGGGCAACGCGGGTCGGCTGGACGGACCGCCGGTGACGGTGGCGGTTAGCACGCCAGCGGCCGAGTCACTGTGGCGGCGCTCGATTCCACTGGCGGCCGGCGACCGTCTGATCGTCGGTCGCACCCACTATCGGGTGATCCGAACCGAACCGACGCTGGAACTGGCGGTACTGACCCGCGCCCAACGCTGGCCGACCGGCGCGGTTCCGCCGGACCTTATGCCAGCGGTACGGACCCGCTGGCAACCAATGACCTGGTTCCGCCCAATCATGCCCAGCGATTTGTTCTGGCCGCTGCTGTTGGGTCTGCCGCCGCTGGCGCTGGCCCTGGTCTGGCCGGGGCGACGGCGGCGTTGGCCGAAGGGATCGGTCCGAGGGCGCATCGCGCTGGGGTTGGGGCTAGCCGGCGCCGGTCTGGGCTTGCATTTGAGCATTCTGACCGCGCCGACGTTATGGCCCTATCTGCTGGCCTGGCCGGCGTTGCTGGTTTGGCTGTGGACGGTCCGCTCGCCATGGAGCGCTGGCCTGTTGGCAACCCTAACCTTGCTGCTGGGCGGCGGCCTGGCGACCCTGTTGCAACTGGGCGTGGGCGCTAGCGAATCCGGTTGGTTGCGCTACGGGGGCAGCGGTGCGGCGCTGGCCGGCGCGTTTGGCTGGACGGCCTGGGCCGGTTGGACGTTCTGGCGCTGGCAGCAACCCGATCCCTGGCTGAACGCGCGGCGGGCGCGCTGGGGTCTGCGGTTGTTGGGCGGCGCGGGTCTGGCGCTGCTGGCGGCGCAGGCCGCGTTTGGCGACGAGGGTGGCTGGGCGGGTTTCCAGCCGTTCGAGCTGACCAAGCTGGCCCTGGTCACGGCGGCGGCCCATGCCCTGATGCTGCGGGCGCGGTTGTGGGGGCGCGACTGGAGTTTCGCCAAGCCCTCGCTCTGGCTACGCTATCTGGGACCGGTGACGCTGCTGCTGGCGGCGAGCGGTTTTGCTCTGGTATTCCTGCGCGATTTCTCGCCGCTGGTACTGTTGCTGCTCGGGGCGCTGACCCTGGCCTGGGCCTATCTGCGGGTTCATCCCGAACCGGCTTGGCGTCGGAGTGGGCTGGGGATCTTACTGATCCTGATCGTGCTCCTTGCCTTGGGAGTGGCTTGGCTCCATGATCGGCCGGAGGATTTTCCGCTGAGTTTCCAAACGGATCGTATCCAGGTTTGGGCCGCGCCGGAACGGTATCCCCATTCCGGCTATCAATTGCGGCGAGCGCTGGAAGCGATCCGCGTCGGCGGTTGGTGGGGCGTGGACTGGGCCGGCGGAGTCAATGGCCGGGCCATGGCGATTCCGGTGGTGGAAAACGATTTTACCCCAGCGTTCTTCCTCAACCGTCACGGCGGCGCGGCGGGGCTGGGGCTGGTCGGCTTGCAGGCGACGTTCATCCTGTTGTTGTTGACGATCGCCGACCGTGCCCTGGGTTGGAGCGGGCACGGCGATTACCGGCTGACGGCATTGGGCTGGTTCGCCTATTTTACCCTGTATGGCGGCGCGGCCTTGCTCGGCGCGCACCTGCTGGTGTCGTGGGGCGCCAATCTGGGTTTTCTGCCGGTCATGGGCCAACCGATGCCGCTGTTGTCAGCCGCCGGCAGTCATCTGACCTTGTTCGTGTTGCCGATCGTGGCGCTGGCCGTCGCGGTCGAGGAAAAAAGCCATGCCAACCCAACCTGATGCGCTGTTCGCCTCCGATTACGTGGTCTGCGCCACCTTGCGCAAGATCCCGGACGTGTTCAACGTCGAATTGCTGTGGGAGCGGGTCCGGGGCGGCCAGGAGGGCCTGTTCCTGATGGACGCGCTCAAGCGCCACCCGCGCGCCCCGCGCGGACGCCAGCGCAAGGAGACCCGCTACAGTCACGTCATCGTCCGGATTCCGGAGCGGGACTACGTGCGCGACGAACGGCTGGAGGACGGTCTCGGCCGCCGGACGCTGCTGCGAGAACTGCATCGCCTGCATGAACAGGAGCTGGCCCGCTATCTGGCCGAGCACGCCACGATTCGCTACCGAGCGGAAGCGGATACGACACTGCGGGCGGGTGAGGTGCAGTTCCTGTTCGGCCGGGCGATTTATCTGCCCGACGAGAATGAAACGCCGATCTTTTTGATTCAGGCCGCCGCCGAGGGCGCGGGCGACTGGCGGGACGTGGGTCCCGTTTATTCCGGCCAGCGGCTGACCCTGCTCAACGGCGACCGGCGGGCCAGCAGTTTCGCGGTGACGGCCTGGCCGTTTCCCGGCGGCGAGTCGGTGCTGCTGATGCTCCAGCCGGGAACGCCGGCCCTGGTGGACATGGTGGCGGAGCCACCAGGCGGCTTGGTCCTGGTCGAGGACGACACGGGAAGCCTCACGGCGCGCGACCGGCGCGGGCGCGGCCTGCGGTTGCGGGTGATCGCGGCTGGCGCCGAGCCAGGAACGAGCGAGAAGCCGACCCTGATGCGCGCGCCCTCACAACCCCGTCCCACGCTGGGCGCGCGTGCCGACGAACCGGTGTTGACGCCAGAACCGGCGCTGGACATGACCGACCCGACCTGTCCGCTGATCGATCCCTGGGGCCGGCGTCAGCCGAAGCTCGGTCTGCCCACCGAAATCGCCGAGCCGGCCGAGCCACGGACGCCGCCCGACCCACCGCCGGGGAACGCGCCCGAGTCGCCAGCGCCCGCCGCCGTCCCGCCGAAACCGCCCACACCGCCGGCGTTGGATCAGCACACCTGGATTCCCCAGCGACCCCCGGTCCAGGTGCAGGTGCTGGGCATCGCCCTGCAACGGCTGTCGACCTACGCGGCGGCGGGCATCAGCGACTGGCGGATCGGCTTCAACCACGCCGGCGGCCTGACCCCCAGTAGTCATCCGGACGCCGCCGCCTGGCTACGGGTGGACAGCACCGACCGTGTGTTCGGCGAGGTGGTGGGGCTGGAAACGCCGCTGGAGTTGCCGGGAGCCTGGCGACCGTTTCCGGAGCTACGCCTGGACCTGCACGCCGCGCCGCAATCGATGACGGCGCATTATCTGGGCTGGGTTCGCTTGCCGACGCCGTTGAGCATGCCGGTGCCGCGCGAGCGGGCGGTCAGCTTCGGGCGCGGCTCGGAAGCGGACATCGCGCCGCGACTACTGGCCGACCCACGCTCGCTGCGCTGGGACGGCAACCCCGCTAAAACCTCCGGGGTCAACGCCGAGTACTTGGGGCTGTCACGCCGCCATCTGCGCTTGCAGGTCCGCCGCGACGACTGGTGGGTGCAACTGGAAAGCCAGAACATGTCGGTCTATCGCCTGGCGCCATCGGGCGAGCTGTTGGACGTGCTGAGTCCGGGCGTCAACACCGCCGCCACCGCCAAGCCGGGCGAATTGCTGGTGGCGGGCGGCTACGTGCTGGCGCTGGGAGCGGTGGGATAGCCACATTGCGGCCGGACGCCAAGACTCCTAAGATGGTGGGAGCATTCAACCAGTTGGCAACCCACTTGGAGGCATCGTGATCAGTTCCAGCCCCTACCAGCCGCCGCGCGGTGCCATCACCCCAACGACGCCGGCCCAATACGGTGAAATTCATCCCTTTTCCCACCGTGGCCGCCTGGGACGGGTACGCTATATCGGGTATTCGGTCGGGCTGGGCCTGCTGATTAATCTGCTCGCGGCCGGCTGGGGCGCGTTGGCGGCGCTGTCCGGCGACCAGGGGAAGATGGAGCTGTTTGGGGTAGGTGGCTTCGTTCTCCTCGCGGCGCTGGCCGTGGCGCTCTCGGTCCTGCTGACCATCCAGCGCCTGCACGACTTCGACGCCAGCGGCTGGTGGTCGGCGTTCGCGTTGGTACCGCTGGCGAATCTGGTGTTGTACCTGACGCTGTTGATCATGCCGGGAACCCAGGGAGCCAACCGGTTTGGCGATCCGCCACCGCCCAACACCACCGGAGTCATCCTCCTGGCGCTGGTGGTACCGCTGGTCTTTGTCATCGGCATCCTTGCCGCCATCGCCATTCCGGCCTATCAGAACTATGCCGAAACCGCCCGCGCTGCTTCGCAAAGGATATCGGCGCAACCCCGCTAAGGCTGCCAAAGCGGAGCGAGCGATCTGGCCAGCACCTCCAAAGCCGTAACCCCCGGAGACTGGGCGATGACCGTCAGTATTGATCTGGGCCAGGCGATTCACGCCTTGTCGGACGCGCTCGATTTGGTGGGCGTGGATCAGGTGCTGCATGGCAAGCGGGTGGGCTTCATGGCCCTGCTCTGCGGCGAGGCGCTGGGCCTCGATTCCCGGCAACGGGATGATCTATTCCATGTCGGCCTGTTGCACGACTGTGGGGTCTCGTCCACCCAGACGCATCGCCTTCTGATCCAGGAACTGGACTGGAAGGGGGTGGAATTCCATTGCGTCCAGGGCAGCGAACTGCTCGGCCGGTTTCCGCCCCTGGCGCATCTGGCGCCCATCGTTCGCTATCATCACACCCATTGGGACGTATTGAACGCACTGAACATTCCCCAACCCATCGCCCGCTGGGCCAATCTGATCTATCTGGTGGACCGGGTGGACGCGTTGGCGACATCGGATGGCAACCGCGACATTCTGCTGACTCGACATGACATTCGGGATACCATCCAGCGCCTGAAGGGGTCGTTTTTCGCGCCCGACTGGGTGGCGTTGTTTCTGGATTTGTCCGACAACGAAGCGTTCTGGCTGCGCCTGGAAGCCCGCCACCTCATCCGCTTTATTTATGAGCGCGAACGGGAGACTGGGGTTGTTCCCATCGCTTTCGCCGAACTGAAGCAGTTGGCGCTGATCTTCGCCCGCGTGGTGGATGCCAAGAGTCCGTACACCCTGGAGCATTCCCTGGGAACCGCGCGGGTGGGGCGATTCCTGGCCGAACAGGTGGGATTGCCGCCCGAGACCCGCGACAAGATCGAGGTGGCGGCCCTGCTGCACGACCTGGGCAAGCTGCGGGTACCGGACGAGATTTTGGAGAAGCCGGGTCCGCTGACCCAAATGGAACGGGCGACGATCCAGCATCACAGCTTCGAAACCTATCAGATTCTGCGCGGTATCACCGGGCTGGAGGACATCACCCTGTGGGCCGCCTATCACCACGAAAAGCTCGATGGCCGGGGCTATCCATTTCACCGGAGCGGCGGGGATCTGACCATCGAGGCGCGCATCATCGCGGTGGTCGATGTGTTTCAAGCGCTGGCCCAGCACCGACCCTACCGGCAACGACTGACCCCCGCGAGACTTCTGGACATGCTGCGCGCTTTCGCCCAGGACCGGCATCTGGACGGCGATCTGGTGGAGATCATCGGGCAGCATTTGGAAACCTGCTGGCGGCTGGCCATGGATCTGCCCGCGGCGGGACCGTTGCCCGGGACCGACGCGAACGCATGAGCACCGCGGTCGTCGCCGAAAAACCCTCGGTCGCCCGTGACCTCGCCAGGGTGCTGGGCGCCCGCCAGCGGGGCGAGGGCTGCCTGCACGGCAACGGTTACGTGGTGACCTGGGCCATCGGCCATCTGACCCGGCTGGCCGAGCCGCACGAAATCGATCCCGCCTGGAAGCGCTGGCGGCGCGAGTTGTTGCCGATGCTGCCCGAACGCTGGCCGCTGGTCGTCAGCGACCCGACCCGCGAGCAGTTCGAGGCGGTCCGCCGCATTCTCACCGACGATGCCATCGAACGGGTCGTTTGCGCCACCGACGCCGGCCGCGAGGGCGAGCTGATCTTCCGTTACCTGTACGAGGCGACCGGCTGTCGCAAGCCGTTCAGTCGGCTATGGATTTCCTCGCTGACCCCGGACGCCATCCGCCAGGGTTTCGCGCAGTTGCGCGACGGCCGCGAATTCGATCCGCTGGCGGCGGCGGCGCAAGGCCGCAGCCAGGCCGACTGGCTGGTGGGGATGAACCTGTCGCGGGCCTATACCCTGGCCTGTGGCACGGCGGGCGACGAGGCGCTGTCGGTCGGACGGGTGCAAACCCCGACCCTGGCGCTGGTGGCGGAGCGGGAACTGGCGATCCGCGCCTTCGTGCCGGAGGATTATCGGGAAGTGGCGGTAACGTTCGCGCCACTCCCCTCCCCTACCCCGCTGGCGGGAGAGGGGTCAGGGGTGAGGGTCGCGGATCAGACTCGTTATGCCGGCGTCTGGTTTCGCGGCGAGCGCCCCACCGACCCCAAGGCCCGGCGTCTGCCGGCCGATGGCGCGGAAGCCGAGCGCATCGTCGCCCGCGCCCGGCGGGGAACCGCCACCCTCGAATCCCTCGGCGCGGAAACCCGTCGCGCCGCGCCGCCGCTGTTGTACGACCTGACCGAGTTGCAGCGCCACGCCAACCGGCTGTACGGCTTCAGCGCCCAGACCACCCTCAACCTCGCCCAGACCCTGTACGAGCAGCACAAGCTGATCAGCTATCCGCGCACCGACAGCCGGCATCTGTCCGCGTCGGTGGCGGCGACCCTGGGCGCGGTGGCGGCGGCGATCCAGTCGCCTTATCAGAATCGGCTGGCGCCGGGCACGGGCCAGCGGCCGCTCGGCGGGCGCTTCGTCGACGACGCCAAGGTCAGCGACCACCACGCCATCATTCCGACCCCGACGCCAGCCCGCGCCCTGGCCGCCGACGAAAAGAAGATTTACGACCTGATTTGCCGCCGCCTGCTGATGGCCTGGCACGAGGACCATGTCTGGGCAGTCACGACGCTCATCACGGTGATCCATGCACTGGAGCCGGAGGGCGCGACCGTCGTCGACCGCTACCACAGTACCGGGACGGCGGTGGAACAGGTCGGCTGGAAAATCCTGGAGGTGGGCGCGGAGCAACCCGCCGGCAAACCCGCCGGCAAGCGCAAGACCAAGACCGCCGCCGAACCCCCGGCCCAGGAGGAGACGGAACAAAGCCTGCCGCCGGGGCTGGCGGTCGGTCAGCCGCAACAGGTTTTCGACGCCCGCGCCGTCGCCAAGCAGACTCGCCCGCCGCCGCGTCTGACCGAGGCCAGCCTGCTGACCGCGATGGAAACCGCCGGCCGCCATCTGGAAGACAAGGAACTGTCGGCGGCAATGAAGGAGCGCGGTCTGGGTACGCCGGCCACCCGCGCCGACATCATCGAAACCCTGCTCAAGCGTCAATATCTGACCCGCGACGGCAAGAGCCTGATCCCCACCGAGCGCGGCCTGCGCCTGATTCGGATCGTGCAACCGCCGATCAAGAGCCCGGCCATGACTGGCGAGTGGGAAGCGCGGCTCAAGCGCATCCAGCGCGGCGAGGCGGATCTGGAGGGGTTCATGGCCGACATCGCCGATTACGTCCGCGCCGCCGTGACCGGGGTTTTCGCGGCGGCGGAAGCCATGCCACCCGCCCTCCCCTTCCCGTCCACCAGCCTCCCGGCCCCGGCGGGCGCCGCGCCGCGCCGCGAACCGACGCCGGTGGACCGCCTGCTGGAGCTGTTGCGAACCGTGTTTCGCCTGCCTTCGTTTCGGCCTTATCAGGAAGCGGTGTGTCGCACCGTGACCGAGGGGCGGGATGTGTTGCTGGTCATGCCGACCGGGGCGGGCAAGTCCTTGTGCTTTCAGTTGCCCGGACTTGCCCGGGCGGGAACGACCCTGGTGGTGTCGCCGCTGATCGCGCTGATGGAGGATCAGGTCGCCAAGCTGTGCGAGCTGGGCCTGCGCGCCGAGCGCATCCACTCGGGTCGCGACCGGCTGACCTCGCGCCAGGTCTGCGTGGATTATCTGCAAGGGAGTCTGGATTATCTGTTCATCGCCCCGGAACGGCTCGGCGTGCCGGGTTTTCCCGAGATGCTGGCCAAGCGCAAGCCGGTGTTGATCGCGGTGGACGAGGCGCATTGCATTTCCCAGTGGGGCCACGATTTCCGGCCCGATTATCGGATGCTGGGGCGTTATCTGCCGCTGCTGCGGCCCGCGCCGATCATCGCCCTGACCGCGACCGCGACCGTGCTGGTGCAGGACGACATCGTCCGGCAACTCGATCTCGTGGATGCCATCCGTTCCATCCACGGCTTCCGCCGCGCCAACCTGGCGGTGGAGACGGTGGAGACGCGAATCCCGGATCGTCATGAAGCCGTGCGGCGGATTCTGGCCGATCCGGCGCGGCGACCGGCCATCGTCTACGCCCCGACCCGCAAGGAAACCGAGGCGCTGGCGCTGGAACTGGGCGCGGACTATCCGACCGCCGCCTATCACGCCGGAATGACCCCGCAGGAACGCGAGCGGACGCAGAACCGGTTCGGCGCCGGGGAACTGGCGGTGATCGTCGCCACCATCGCCTTTGGCATGGGCATCGACAAGGCCGACATCCGCACCGTGGTTCACACCGCCCTGCCGGGCAGCATCGAGGGCTACTACCAGGAAATCGGCCGGGCCGGGCGCGACGGTCAGCCAGCCCGCGCCATCCTGCTGTATTCCTACGCCGATCTGCGCACCCACGAGTTTTTTCACCGGCGCGACTATCCCGAACCCGATCAGTTGCAACGGATTTTCATGACGCTGGGCGCCGACCCGCGGCCCAGGGCGCTGTTACGCGAGTGGCTGGTGCTGGAGCCGGAGTTGTTCGACGCGGCGGTGGAAAAGTTGCTGGTGCATGGCGGCGCCTGGCGCGACGCCGAGGGCAGCCTGGGACGCGGCGCGGCCGACTGGCTGCCGTCCTACGAGCGGCAATGCGCCCACAAGCTGGCGGAACTGCGGCAGATTCTGGACTTCGCCGACAAGGCGACCGCCTGCCGGATGGTGCGGCTGGTGCGGCATTTCGGCGACCACGAAGACAGCCAGCCCTGCGGAGTCTGCGATGTGTGCGCCCCCCAGGCCGCGACCGCGCGGCGATCACGGCGGTTGACCACCGCCGAATCGCGGCTGGCCCTGCAAGTGCTGGAGGCGTTGCGCTGGCGCGAGGGGCAAACCGTGCGCCAGTTGCACGAACGGTTGGAGGGTCCGGGCGAGCGGCGCGCGTTCGAACGGCTGCTGGAGGGTCTCGCCGGGGCCGGGCTGGTCACGATTTGCGAGGATGCGTTCAGCCGTGACGGCAAGGTGATTCCGTTCTGGCGGGTGTATCTCACCGACGCCGGGCGAGCCGGTGGGATCGGCGCGGTGGGCGCGGTGCGCTTGACCGAGACGGCGACCGTCCGTTCGACCGAGCGCAAGCGGGCTAACAACAGCCGGCGTGCGCGGCGTTCCTGACAGATAGTAAAGTGTGGTGCGAATGTATTACGGCGAACGTTTTAACAGCATCAGTCATCTGGTCGGCGCAGTGGCCGCGCTGGCCGGTCTGGTGATCGTGGTGGTGGTGGCCGCGCAACAGGGCGACCCGTGGAAAATCGTGAGCTTCAGCATCTACGGCGCCACGCTGTTCTTTCTATATACCGTGTCCACGCTCTACCACAGCCTGCGCGGTCGGGCGAAGCGGATTTTTCGCAAGCTGGATCACTATTCGATTTATTTCCTGATCGCCGGCACCTACACCCCGTTTACCCTGGTGACGCTGCGTGGCGGCTGGGGCTGGACCATTTTCGGCGTGATCTGGGGACTGGTCGTGGTCGGGATCGTGGTGGAATCCCTGCCCCAGACCGGCAACCGCCTTTGGTCGCTGGGGATTTATATCCTGATGGGCTGGCTGGTGCTGCTGGCGCTCGAACCCCTGCTTGAGGCCCTGCCCTGGGCGGGATTCGTCTGGTTGCTGCTGGGCGGGATTTTTTATACCGGCGGCGTGGCGTTCTATCTGTTCGACGAGAAGATTCGCCATTTCCACGGCGTCTGGCATCTGTTCGTGCTGGCCGGCAGCGTCAGCCATTACGTGACCATCCTGTTCTACGTGGCCTGATGCGGCTGGATGCGCCACCCCCGCGCCCACGGCTCAGCCGATCAATCGCACGTTATCGCCGTATTGGCTCAGTCCTTCGTCGTTGGTGAGGAGAATCATGGGTTCGGTCCGGCTTTGGGCGACTAGCAACCGGTCGAAGGGATCCTTGTGCAGCGGCGGCAATCGAGCCACGGCGGCGGCGTGGCGGGCGGTGATGGGTAATCAACCCCGCCCCTCGAAAGCGGCGAGAACAGCGTCCGGCAATGGGGCATTGAAATCGTCGGGAACCTGGATCTGGCCATCCAGCGGACCCAGCCGGCGTGGCAGGTTCCCCCGGCCAATGGGCGCCAACCGGGCCATCGGTTTGCCGGCCTTGGCAATGATGAATTCCTGGCCGGACTGGGTCAGTTCCACCAGCCGGGACAGTTGGGTTTTGGCCTCATGAATATTCACTTGCTGGATCATCGGCGTGGATTCCCGTTTTTCATTAAGTCATACCGTTTCCCGATAGGTTTTATCTTTATCAGATCAAAAACCACACTGTTCGTCATACCCGCGAAAGCGGGTATCCAGTTTTTCAGCGGCTGCCTGGATTCCCGCATTCGCGGGAATGACGAAAACCTATTCAGAATTGGTATCACGTCCAGTTTAGTCCAGTTGGTCCCTTTCTGACCAAGTGGGATGCGAATATTTGCCCCCCACCGGTCCAAACCTGACCAAGATGGTCACCTCATGCCGTGTTATGTCGCTTAAGAAAAGCGTTCATACCATAAATGTTTCTAATTTTTGGACTACGTCATCTCCAATTTCCTGATTTTCCAACATTTCCAAACAGTTAGACGCGCATCGCGCCACTCCTCAATGATTGGCACGCCATCTGCATCACTTAAGGCGCAAAGGGACCGCGGCTCGATCCCTCAGCCCCCTAGCCCAACCAAGGGTTCTTTCGAAAGCAACGTTGTTTCTGAAAACTTGAGGAGTCACCCCATGAAGAAGTTCCAGCAAGGCTTCACCCTGATCGAACTCATGATCGTGGTCGCGATCATCGGCATCCTGGCCGCCATCGCCATCCCGGCCTATCAGGATTACACCATCCGCGCCCAGGTGTCCGAAGCCGCCAATCTGGCCGATGGCCTGAAGACGGCTGTGGCCGACATCTACAACGATAGCGGCGACATAACCGACGCTGACAGCGGCTCTTTTGGCATCGTCCAACCAGCTTCGGTCGCGGGTAAGTACGTGACGCAAGTCGCGGTGGCGGATGGCGTGATCACCGCCACCATGGGCAACGAGGCCAATGCGCTGGTGGCGGCTGCTGGCACCAACACCTTCGTGCTGAACCCCTCGACGCTCGCCGGTTCGATCGTGTGGAAATGCCGGGCTGCGGATGGCACCACCATCATTGATAAATACCTGCCCAAGGCGTGCCGGACCTAATCCTTGCCGTGCTCTAGACCCCTCGCGTTGGGGTCTGGAGCGACGGGAGCAGAAAAAGGCCCCATGGGGCCTTTTTTATGGGAGATCATCCAGATGCGTCCACTGTCCACAAACCGAACAGCCGGCTTTACCCTGATCGAACTGATGATCGTCGTGGCGATCATCGGCATCCTGGCGGCCATCGCCATCCCCGCCTATCAGGATTACGTCATTCGCGCCCAGGTTTCGGAAGCCAGTGTTCTGGCGGGTGGCCTTAAGCCACAGGTCGCGGATATTTATGCCAACGAAGGGAGCTTGGCGGACATGGAGAGTGGTAAGCTGGGCATACCTCTCGCTACCAGCGTGGCTGGCAAATACACCGCCAAGGTGGTGGTGAAGGCTGGCCTGATCACCGCGCACATGGGCAACGAGGCCAATACGATAGTTTCCAGTGAAACTCTTGCGCTGTCGCCGTTCCAGAACGCCGGTTCCCTGGCATGGGAATGCCATTTTAGCGGACCGCCCCAATATGCGCCGAAGTCCTGCCGATAACCTTGACGCCACCTCATGCCTTTTTTTCAACCTCCTCTCAAAGTTACGGGTTGCCAGCGGGTGACCCGTTTTAATTTCCATCATACCGCTCACTCATCCGCCTTGACGGCGCTGTTGTTCCCGCTGATGGCGGCGTTGACGTTGATCGTCTACTGGCCAGGAATTCATGGCCCGTTTCTACTGGATGATTTCGCCAATCTGGATCAACTTGGAAAACTCGGTGGGGTTCGCAATTGGGAGACTTTTCAACTCTACGTTCTTAGCAATAACTCTGGTGTCGGTGGTCGGCCTTTATCGATGCTCAGCTTTCTTCTAAACGACAACAACTGGCCATCCGATCCTTTCTCCTTCAAATACACGAACCTGCTCCTGCATCTGCTGACCGGTGTTTTGCTGACTTGGCTGATTTATCGGCTGCTGCTGGCGCGCGACCCACAACGCGATGATAAACTCGCTGCCCGCGTGGCACTGCTGACCGCCGCGCTGTGGCTGCTCCACCCGTTCAACGTCTCGACCACGCTGTATGTCGTGCAACGGATGGCGATTCTCTCCACCCTGTTCAGCATCGCGGGTCTACTGGTTTATGTCGTGGGGCGCGGCTTGTTGGCCTACCGGCCCCACCGCGCCTATGTCTTGATGACGGCGAGCGTGGTCGTATTCACACCACTAGCGGTTTTCAGCAAGGAAAATGGCGCATTGTTGCCGCTGCTCATCGCGGTGTTGGAATACACCGCCTTGCGCCATCCAGGTTTTAACCCCCTCAACCCCACCCCCTCTCCCTCAAGGGGCGAGGGGAGTGATTACACCGACTCCAAGACGGATTCTCTCTCTCGGTACCCTTCATCCCGCTGGCTGATGCTCTTCCTGGGCCTGCCAAACCTGCTCATCGTCGGCTATCTGGCTTTCCGCTGGGATATCGTGGCCTATGCCTATCATAATCGTCCCTTCAATCTCGTTGAGCGGCTGCTTACCGAAAGCCGCATTCTATTCAGCTATCTCCAGCAACTGATTGCACCCAATCTTGGCGCCAGCGGCGTTTTTAACGAAAACCCCACGCTTTCGCATGGCCTGCTTGATCCTCCCACGACGCTGGCTGCAATGCTGGCGATCCTCATTTTAATCGCTGGCGCCTGGATACTACGTCCCCGCTATCCCTTAATCAGCCTGGCGGTGCTGTTTTTCTTTGCCGGGCACTTGCTGGAATCCACCTTTCTACCGCTGGAGATTTATTTCGAGCATCGTAACTACCTGCCCGCCATTTTTATTTTTCTACCCTTGACGCACTGGTTGGTCAGAAAGACACCACAATGGCGCTGGCTTTATTTCGTACCGCTCCTTTTTGTCGGTCTGTTTGCCTTCCTGACTCATCAGCAAGCTATTTTATGGGGCAACCAAGGGAAGCTGGTTCTTCACTGGGCGCAGAGCAATCCTTACTCCATCAGAGCCCAACGAACCCTAGTCATGGAATTGGAGGCGCGTGGAAGACCGGACCTGGCCCTGCAACACCTGAATAAAACCATCAGTCACTTCCCCAACTATTTTGAAATCTGGATTCACCGCACGATTTTGCTCTGTCAATATTCGAGCCTCAACCCCGCCGAACTTTCCCAGTTGGAAAGCGTGGCCCGATCCGGAATTTACGACTTTCATCCCTATCCGCTGACTGAGGGATTGATCAATACCCTCATTCAAGGCCGCTGTCGGGGAGCCAGTCCGGATGATGCCCATCGATTACTGGATGCCCTTTCGGAAAGTCAAACCGCGCGAAACACAGTCGATTTCAGGCGACAGATTGCTCATCTGCGCGGACTGGTTTACATTCGCCAACAGAAATCAGAACAGGCTTTGCGCAGTTTTCAGCATTCACAACAACTCATACCCGACATTGAGCCAGGCTTAGCGCAAGTGACCTTGCTGGCCAGCCATGGTATGTTGGTGGAAGCCCTGAGTCATTTGAAAACCCTGCAAGACAATTTTGCGGAGAATCTAAAACGAGCATCCAGGGTGCAAAGACCCAATTTCATCGCCGAAGCCGCCCGGCTGGAAAAGGCTATCCTGGATGATCTCGCCAGGGTCGGCCAACCCACAACCTCGCCACCCTTGCCCTGACGGACTGGTTCGATGCACCCCAAGATCGTCCTGGTCTTGCCCGGACTTGCCGTATGGCTGTTACTGGTCGTGGGATATGCGCTGCATCTGCCCAGCCAGCACGGCATGTTCAATTTCGACGACTCGGTCAACCTGAGAGGACTGGCCAACGTTCGGGACGGCTGGAGCGTGCTGGTTTTTCTGTTCAACGGCGAAGCCAGCGCCCTGTCCCGACCGGTGGCGCTGGCCAGTTTTCTTCTTAACTGGAGCGACTGGCCCAGCACTCCACAAGGATTCTTGTACATCAACATCCTGATTCATCTGCTGAATGGCGCCCTGCTCGCCTGGTCCATACTGCGTCTGGTTCGCTTGGCCCAACTCCAGCCGGCCCAGCGCGCCGAGTGGATCGCGGTTACCGCCGCCGCCCTGTGGTTGCTCTCTCCGCTGCTGGCCTCGACCTCGCTCATCATCATTCAACGCATGACCAGCCTGTGCGCAACCTTTGTCCTGGGCGGACTGTTGGTTTACCTCATTGGATTATCGTGGGAAGCGGCTGGCCGGGTAAAGCGCGGCCGGTGGCTGCAAGTCGGTGGCATCGGCCTGGGAACCCTGTTAGCGGTGCTCGCCAAGGAAAACGGTATCCTGCTCGCGCTGTACGCCCTGATCCTGGAAGGAACCGTCCTGGCCGGCGTCACGGAACTCGGCGCCGCGCGTCGATGGCGAATACGGCTATTGGCCGTGCCACCCGTACTCCTGGTCATCTACATCGCTTTAACCTGGCCAGCCATGATGATGGTCTACGCCGGCCGCGATTTCACCCTCGGCCAACGCCTGATGACCGAGGCAGTGATCCTCTGGGATTACCTGCGCCTGGCTCTGTTGCCGCGTCCGGTGGCTTTCTCGCCGTTTCACGACGACTATCCCGTGGTGCGCGGTCTGTTCGAGCAACCCTGGGCGTTGCTCGCCCTGCTGGGCTGGTTGACGGTAGTGGCACTAGCTTTTCGGCAACGGCGGCGCTGGCCGCTGTTGGCGATGGCGGTCGGGTGGTACCTCGGCGGCCACGCGCTGGAATCCACCGTGCTGCCGCTGGAACTTTACTTTGAGCATCGCAACTACCTGCCGCTGGCCGGGCCCATGCTGGCGCTGAGCTGGTGGGTCTGGACGCTTCAGCCAGGCAGCGCACCGCGCCGGATCGCCCTGACCGCCATCGGCGGCTACACGCTGTTACTGGCGGTGATGCTCTGGCAGTTGACCACGCTCTGGGGACAACCGCGGATCGCCGCCGAACTGTGGGCGCGGCGCCATCCGACTTCACCGCGCGCCACCCATTTTCTCGCTACGAACTACCTGGCGGTCGGCAATCCCGCCGCCGCCCGTCAAACCCTGGAAAGGGCCGCTTATGCCCGCCCTGCCTCGGTCGGCATCACCCTCATGGCGCTACCGCTTACCTGCAAGAACGGCAACCCTGACGCAACACGGGCGCTCTACCGGTTAGCCGAAGCCCACGCCGCCACTGGCGAATACAGTGGGTCCTCGGCCGATTCACTATCACGTCTGCGGGAAATGCTCAAGCAAGGTCAATGCCCCGGTCTTGAACAGGCTGACTTGCACAGGCTAGCGGACCAGTTGATGGCCAACCCCCTCTACACCGCTTTCGGTCGCCGACTCAGCCACCTACACTACATTCAATCCGAACTTTACCGCGACGAACGTGATCTCGATGGCGCCCTGCGGCACCTGTTCGCCGCCCATGCCGCCGATCCCGATATTGGCGCCATCGCCTTGATCGTCGGCACCCTGCTCAGCGCCGGATTGCGCGACGAGGCCCGGACCTTTCTCGAACAGGCGCAACAGGACCTGCCCCTGAATCCGGTGCTACGCCGCGAGTGGCGCAAAATCATCGGCCAGCTTTGGGAGGTGGTGGATGGGCATCAAGCACCAGCGCCGCAGTAATCGGACTAACAGGTCATGAAAGCCATGGCGCTGATCAAGAGTATTGGCGATGATCACACTGCGGATTACCGGCTCGCGAATCCGCATCCAAATGTTTGTCGATCGGATCGAATTTATCAGCCCCGGAAGATTGCCGAATTCCGTCAATATCGCCAAACTGCCGATGGGGGTTTCCTATGCGGTCAACCCCATCATTGTTAAATTCATGGAGAACATGCGCTACATGGATCGGTTGGGACGTGGTTTGCCCATGGTTTGGCAAACGGCCCGAAAAAATCAACGCGAGATTCGATTCGAGGAAATCGGCGAGGAATTTCAAGTGATTCTAGGGCGTTAGTCGCTGGTCCGCGTTTCATCGATGTTCCCGTTGAACAGACGAAAAAGCAGGTGAGATTGGATTGATGGGTTATTGAGGGAAGAGAAGCCATGCTAGGTTTTCCGGGTCATGAACTGTATTGGGATCCCTCGTTGGGACGAGTGGAACGCTGGTATTGCCGGTTGCTCGGGGTGCCCATCGTGGGATTGCGGATCCGTTTGCGCTGGTTACGTCGCTTGCTGCCACCAGACGCGACCTCGGTGCTTGACGGCGGTTGTGGTCGTGGGGTAATCACCCGGCAACTGGCCCGACACTATCCTCGGGCAAGGATCGACGCCATCGATCAAGACCAACAAGGCCAGCGGATCAATCAGGAGATTGCCCAAGCCTGCTATATTGGGAACTGCCGTTTTTTAGTCGGTGATTTGACCGCGCTGGATAGCGATGGCGAGTATGATTTAATCGTCTCCGTGGATAATCTGGAACACATCGAAAACGATCTTGATGTACTGCGGCGTTTTTACCGAGCCATGAAACTGGATGGAATTCTGGTGATTCATGTGCCGCATTATTACCGGCGCTGGCCGTTATTCAAGTGGAGCCATAATTTTAACGTCCCCGGCCATGTCCGGCCTGGTTATCACCTGCCCGAACTGATTGAAAGAGTGCGCAAGGCCGGTTTCGCCATCGAACGGGCGGGGTTCAGTTATGGTTTCCTGGAAAACCTTGTCAACAATCTGAGTTATAGGATTAGCGCGGCGGAGCAAAAAAATCGGGTGCTTTACGCTCTTCTATTTCCTGTGCTGAATCTCATCGCCTGGTTCGGACAGTGGGGCAAGCCCGGCATGGGCGCGGGGGTGTGGTGCGTGGCCCATCGCCTGCCTGCTGGGTCAAAACCCGCCAAGACCGAAGACAAAGCGTAACGACTTGAAAAGCTTCAACTACCGATTGTGACAGCAGCAGACTTGCCCACGATTGCCAACGCCGCTGTTCATCCTCTGTTCGCAAATCTGCGGCGGAATGCGCGATGACCGATTATGATTCGCCTTGGAAAGAGGTGTTGGAGCGGTACTTCGCCGCCTTCGCCATGTTTTTCTTCCCGGCCGTCCACGCAGGCATCGACTGGGCGCGGAGGCACGCCTTTCTGGACAAGGAATTGCAGCAAGTCGCGCGGGATGCGCGACTGGGGCGGTGCTACGCCGACAAGCTGGTTCAGGTGTGGCGGCGGGACGGCGACGAGGTGTGGGTGCTGGTCCATGTC
The DNA here is from genome assembly GCA_029624675.1 of Candidatus Contendibacter sp. Lineage (GTDB taxonomy): Bacteria > Pseudomonadota > Gammaproteobacteria > Competibacterales > Competibacteraceae > Contendibacter. The sequence goes on along the minus strand of JARSSP010000030.1, from coordinate 67,568 downwards.
GAGGTGCAAGGCCAGTACGAGGCGAATTTCGCCGAACGGATGTTCATGTACTACACCCGCATTCGCGATCGCTATCAGCGCCCGGTGGTCAGTTTGGCGGTGCTGACGGATGGTCGGCGCCGCTGGCGGCCGGCGGCGTACCGGCAGGACTTGTGGGGCTGTGCGGTACACTGGCGTTATCCGCTGGTCAAACTGCTGGACTACCGGGATCGGGAAGCGGAGTTGGAAACTCATGCCAACCCGTTTGCGGTCGTAGTCCTGGCGCACCTCAAGGCCCAGGACACGGCCCGGGATCCGGATGCGCGCTACGCTTGGAAATGGCGACTGGCGCGCGGACTGTACCACCGGAACTGGTCGCGTCAGGATGTCATTGATCTTTTCCGGTTTCTGGATTGGGTGCTGGTGCTGCCGGCAGCGGCGGAAGACCGGCTCTGGTCGGAATTGCAACAATACGAGGAGCAACAGGTCATGCGCTATGTAACGAGCGTGGAGCGAATCGGGATTAAAAAAGGCTTGCAGCAGGGCTTGCAGCAGGGCTTGCAGCAGGGCTTGCAGCAGGGTGGAATCCGTGTTTTGCGCCGACAGATGACGCAGCGTTTTGGCGAACTGCCGGCTTGGGTGGAAACCCGGTTACGGGATGCTTCGCCAGAACAACTGGAGGCTTGGGCTGAACGTCTGCTGGTAGTCAGCCGCCTGGAGGAGGTTTTTGAGGCGAGCGGCGGACACTGAGCGACGCTCAGCTTTCCCTCTGTTTGAAGTCTTTGTGAAAAGAGCCTGACCATGCAAGCCATCGAGTTTGAAGCCATCGCCGACCAGCGCATGCTGCGACTGCCGGATCAGGTGCCCAACGGCATCAAGCTTCGGGTTTTGTTGCTCCTGGACAACGCGATGAATGCAGTCCCCAAGCGGCGACCAGAAGAGGATAGGCCACGTCGTAAACCATCGCCGAAGCTGGCCGGTTCGGTGGTCATGCACGATGACCTGGTTATACCTGCCGTGCCCGAAGAAGACTGGAACGCCCTGAAGTGATCCTGCTGGACACCCATGCCTGGGTTCGCCGGGTCGATCCCCAGACCAACCCCTTATCACCTGGAATCCTCGATTGCATCGAAACCGCCGAGCAATTGGCGGTCAACGCGGTTACCTGCTGGGAGGTCGCCTGGCTGGTTCGGCGAGGTCGTTTGCAGCTCAGGCTGAGCTTACTGGACTGGCTCGATCAGGCGTTGCAGGGTTCGGACGTGATTTGTATCCCGGTCGACCGACCGATCGCCGTGCGTGCCGCCAGCCTCCCCGAACACCATCGGGATACTGCTGATCGCTTCATTATCGCAACCGCCATGGAACGGCAAGCCCGGTTGATTAGTTTGGATAGCGATTTTCCAGCCTATCTTGAATTGGCCGACAAACTGATTGATCGATGAAGAAGTTATCCTTGAGCGCGAGATGGTATGCTCCAGGTCCACGGCCCGGATCGTATGCAGAAGCGTGAACTTTGCGCAATAGGACGATAGTGTGTGCCCTTTTCAATAGGTGCCATTAAAAACTTTATTTCATTAAAAAAACTCCGATTCTTTTTTGGACTGATTCTTCTTTTCATATTGGTTTGGTATTTTGATTTTAAAACAATAATTTTTGAAATTGCCAATATGGATTTTTATTATATTTTTTTAGCAGCTATCTTTATTACCTTATTTACAATTTTGGGTGCCTATAATACTTACTTACTGATCAATTTAGAGAAAAAGCTAACTTTTTTTAACTTTATTCCAATCTACTGGATTTCGTGGGCGGTCGCGCTAGTTTTTCCTGGCCAAGTCGGAGATATAGCAACGCTATCAGTGATTATGAAAAAGCGTGGACTGGATATTAGTAAGACAGTGGGGCGAAGTCTAATTGATAAACTGATTTCTTTTATACTTATGCTAGGGTTCGCTGTTTGGGGAATCTTAACCTTGCCGAATTTAAAAATCACGGGCCATTTGTACTTCTTGGTTTTAGTGGTGACAATATTTTTACTAATCTATTGGCAGCGTATTTACATCGCACAGCTTTTGAGGCAGATACAGCCAAAATTAATGGATTTTATGATAAGAACAGCTCAAGAAGTTCAGCAGGTTACATGGGGCTATCCAAGGCTGGTAATGACCAACATCGTGTTAACCTGTGTCAAGATCGGTTTAGCAGGTACATCTTACTGGTATGCATTCCAAGCGATAGGTTATACTGATGTCGTCCTCTGGCGGGTGATACCTCTAGTTGCCATCAGTTCGCTGGTCGCTTACCTACCGATCAGTTTCAATGGTATCGGTACTGCCGAGATTTCTGGAGTAGTGCTGTTCTCAACCATGGGCATCGCTGAGGCTTCAGTACTTTCAGCTTATCTGAGCTTGCGTTGTTTAGGCATGATCATTGCCTGGGGGCCATTAGCTATTGGTCTTTTAATTGGTCATAACTTAAGATCAAGGTAGGACTATATGGATAAATATTATAGAAATGAGCAAAAATTTTGGGATACCAAAGGTAATTTGGATTATCAGTCCTTATCAGAGTTTGATCAAACCAGGATTGCCAAGTGGATAAATTGGCAAGGGCATGGCAAAGTCTTGGATATTGGTGGCGGGTCAGGAATGATTAGTCGTTTATTAAATTGTATTCCTGATACTGAATGCACTTGCGTTGATATTTCTCATAATATGCTTATTCATTCATCTGCCTTGGCAGTACAGGCTGATGCTTTAAGTCTGCCGTTTAAGAGCAACTGCTTTAGCTTAGTAGTCGCCGCTGCATTTTTTCATCATTTACCTGGAAGCGAAGAAAAATTGCTTTCGGAAATAAACAGGGTATTGATTCCAAATGGCTATGTCGTTGGTTATGATCCAAGCGCATTGTGCTTACAAAACCAAATCTTTATGGCAGATACAATTTTTCGGCTACACTCATTTAGTCCAGACGAAAAACCTGTCAATCCAAAAACTCTTATGCAATTCGCTTCATCGACCGGCTTCCAGGACTTTAGCTATCATCTATTTTCTTTTAGAAATAGCCAACTAACTCCGTTTGAGCTAATCCAACGCTATCTGATTAATCCGATAGCAATTGGGCCATTATCACCTTTGTTGGAACGTTGGTTTCTTTGGAGAGCTAAAAAGAAAGTTTGACCTTCTTGTGATCGATTTTTTGTACAGTCTCTAAGTCCTAGAAACCAAGAGCAAATTCGCCCGTCTCAAAGAATTCCCCAGCGTCGGCAAAAACCCCCGCGCCGACAGCCGTAGGTTCTCCTCGGCATAACAGGACAGAAAGCACTTCGGACAATTGCCCTGGAAGGCATCCTCGCGCGCCTTGCGGTGCGGTTCCGAATTCCAAATCTCCTCCATTTCCTGATGAGCCAGGTTACCCAGTGGTTCGGTCATGAAGGAACAGAGCGTCACATTGCCATAAATATCAATCTCGATCCGATTGGAACCCTGCAAGCAAGGCACGGGGAAATAACTGGTCGGATTGCGGTAGAAGGCGGTCACCTGCCGCAGATACGCCTCCGAATTCTTGACAATCCCCGTCTTGCGCTTGAGTTCGATCAGTTTCTCGATCTCGCGCTCCACCACCGCCAGAAAATCCGGGTCGGCATAGCGCGATTCATGCGCGGCGGCGTCCGGGGTGAAATAGGCGTCATGATGCGCGGTGTAACGAACGCCGGCCAGTTTCTTTTCCAAGGCGAACCGTGCCAACTCCACCCATTCGTAAAGATTCTGTTCCATCAACACCGTGCCGACGCCGATATTGTGAATGCCCTCGCGCTGGAGATTGTCGATATGTCGCGAAATCTTGGTAAAGCCATTCTTCAGGCCGCGCGTCGCCAGATAAGCCGCGTCACCCACGCCATCGAGACCGATGGTCACCGCCCGTGGTTTTAACGCCGCCAGCCGCTTCGCCTTGGGCGGCGTAAACAGCGTACCGTTGGAATTGACGCCGAAATCCATATTCAGGGCGCGCAAATGGCCGAGAATTTCAAAGACGTCCGGACGAGTGAACATCTCGCCGGACGCATTCACTCCAACGAAATCCACGCCAAACGCCTTGAGCCGCGAGAACACCACACCCCACTGTTCGCTGGTCAATTCCCTGGGATCGTGATCGTTCTTCCAGAAATCGCACATCGTGCAGCGCGAATTGCAGAACTGGGTGATGTAAATCGCCGCGATGGTGGGCCGGATATGCGCTGACGCCCTCCCGCCGGTCAACGGCGACAATACCGCCCGGGCTGCTTCATTACGCAACAATCGAATCGAAGACATCGCCGCCCATCCTCACTTGGTTGCCGCAATCATCAAATGCCAGCCCCAGCGTCGCGATAGCCAGTCATAAAGCCAGCGCGGCGTCAGGCGAAACAACCGGCCATACCCTTCACCATAGAGGTACTCAATCCCCACCTCGACATGGCTGAATTGACGGAACAGTTCCCGCGCCTCGGCCACCGTGAAGCGCCGCACCACCGGGCAAAGCTCGTCCTTGTCCTCGAAGGGCACGCCAAGCAGGCGATGCACCCCTTCATTCAGGGAACGCCGGTGATAAAGCATGATCCGGGCCTGGCCACCGGGCTTGAGCAGGCGATGCACTTCCCGGATGCTGGCCTCGGTATCGGCGACATGATGCAGTACCCCGAACGAATATACATAATCGAAGGCATGATCCGGGAACGGTAAATGGCAGGCGTCGGCCACCAGAAAATCGGCGGGAACTTCGTGCCGCTCGAAGCGCTGGCGTGCCGTCTTCACCGCCACCTCGGTCAAGTCCACCGCCGTGACTTGCAAACCATGCCGGGCCATCGTGAAGGTGTCCAGACCGACGCCGCTACCAATTTCCAGCACGGTTTTACCCGGCGTCATCGCGGCGATCCACGGCGGCAGATGGCGATGCGAGCGATAACGTTGGGTTTCCAGATCGCCGAAGTAAGCGTCATCACCCCGAGCATGGCTGGTGACCGCCCTGCCCATGATGAACTCGGCGTTGACCCGCCGGCTCCAGAAATCCTGGATATGCCGGGTGAGGCCGGTTTTGATTTCGGGAGCGACCGGTTCAATTTTCTTCATGGCGGCAGTGCAGCAGGTGAAAGGCCAGCGCGCGGCACATCCAGGCGTTGCACCAGCGCAGGAACGTGAATTTCTTGGTGTAAAACCGGGTTTGCTGGTAATAAAACCGACCTACCGGGTCGTACATCCGCGTCAGCGCCCACTCGACGATGCGGGGAGCCAGCTCCGGATAAATCTGGCCAAGGTCCGGCTGGCTGAAGGTCAAAATACCCTGCGCCGCGCCGTGAATATCGTGCGGATAATCGCGGTCGCTCATCCAGCGCGGTGAGCCATCGGCATTGAACAGGTGTTGCGCATAGAACGCCGCGCCCCGGCGGTGTTGCTCGCGCCATTCATCCACGGTCAGCGTCGTCATCACCCGGTCGAGGGCATCGAGAATGAAGCCCGTATGATAGTTGTCGATCTTCACCGGCGAGTCCTCCGGCGGATCGGTGTAATACCAGGCGCCCTCGGCGGTCTGCCGCCGCGCCACGTAGCGGGCCAGGCGCAGGGCGGTGCGCCGCAACGACCCATCACCCTCACGCGCCGCCAGCGCCGCCAGCACGGCGGCGATCAGCACGCTGACATCCATGACCCGCATGGTCATCGGCAACGGCATGTAGCCCAGGCACAATTCATCGGGCGTATCCCACAGCACGCGCAAGTCGTTCAGAAAAAATCCCGCCGCCGAACGCGCCGGCTCCAGATAACGCTCGTCGCCAGTCACCCGGCAGGCATGGAGAAAAGCCTCGCAGACAAAGGCGGTGACCACCGCGTTCGGCGTCGCCTTCGGGGCGAAAAAGCCAAGATCCTGCCACGGATATTGATAGCCCCAGCAATCGCCGTGCCACTTACCCGAAGAACGCAAACTCAGCAGACGTTCGAGCAGACGCTCGGCCTCGGCTCGGTAGTGCTCCTCACCGAAAGTCTGATAGCCGTCGAGCAGCGCCATCACCCACAACGCCAGCCCCTTGGGATTCTCGCTCCTGGGTACGCCCAACAGCGGCCGCACGTTGAATGGAAAGCGCATCACGGCCTGAGTCGCCAGAATCCGGGTGAGCCGATGATGGCCGAACAGCGCGGATAGTAACGGACTGTTGAGCGCGTCGTGCTTGGTGTATTCCCGGTAGTCCTGTTCCCGGCTCCAGGTTAGGGTCCGATCCAGGACTCGGCGAGTCGCGGCAGCGTCAATCGGCATCGAAGATTTCCCGCAACAGGTGACATTGCGCCATCAGATAAAGCAGGAAATAGTGCCAACGCAACCCCTTGCGCGCTGGTTGCGCCCGCACGGTCCGCACAAACTCAGGATTGAACAGCCGGTGGTGATGCAACCGTTCCTCGCTTAGATATTCGTCGAACACCGGTTCGAGCACTCCGTGGGCGGCGGCCGTGATGTCGAGCTGAAAACCGCTCTTAGGTCGACGCAGGATAAATTCCGGCAGTTCGGCGCGGGCATGAGCCTTCAACCGAGACTTCTTCCGTCCGCCGGGCATCAGCGCCCGTCGCGACAGTCGCCGGACGCAGCGCGTCAGTTCCTGGTCCAGGAACGGCACCCGCACTTCCAGCCCGACTCGCATGCTGACCCGATCTTCCTGCCAGAGCAAATCGTTGACCAGCTTGTGGCCAAACTCGAAGCGAGCCATCGCCGCCGCCGCGTCCGGCTCGGCGGGAAAGCGCTGTTCCAGCCAAGAGAAGGCATCAGGCAAGGCCGCGTCGAGCATCCGCTCGCCGTAGATCAGTCGCCGCAGCGCCGGGCTGTCCCAGATATTGCGCAGGATGCCGTATACCCGCGCCCAATTCGGCAGCGCCGCCAGCATTTCCACTGCTCGCCGGGGCTCGCTCCAGACCGCGCTCCCGGCCAGGGGACGGAGCAACACCGCTAACCAGCGATTGCTGGCGCCCGGCAACAATCGCCGGGCCTGCTGCGCCAGCCATAGAATGCGATGGGCGTTGTAGCCGTAGAACAACTCATCGCCGCCCAACCCCGACAGCGCCACCTTGACCCGGCGAGCGGTGAATTCCGCCAGCATCGCGCCCTGCAGCGCGTTCACCTTCGGCGTCTCCAGATGCCAGACCAGCGAGCGGTGCAACGCCACCGGATCGGCGATGGCGAAAGCCTGGCGATGATCGGAAATGCCCAGCCAGCGCGCGGTCTCGGCGGCGTGATCGGCCTCGCGCGGGTCATCGCCCACTTCCAGGGTAAACCCCTCGATGGTGGCATGGCGACAGGCATGGCGCGCGACCAGCGCCGAGTCGATGCCGCCCGACAGGTAGCAACCCAGCGGCACGTCCGCCACCAGATGGCTTTGCACCGCCGCCGACAACGCCGCGTCGATATCGTCCGGCGGCGCCGCATCCGGCTCGGCCAGGGTCAGATGCTCCAACCGCTCCGGCGTCCAGACCAGCACCGAGCCGGGCGGCGCCTGGGCGATGCCGGTGAACAGGCTGGCGTCGCCGGCGACATAGCGAAAATTGAGCAGCAGGTGCAACGCCGCCGGTTCGAGGCGGACTGGCCCGCCACCATGCGCGAGGATAGCCTTGGCCTCGGAGGCGAACAGCAGCCGATCTCCCTGGACAGCGTAAAACAGCGGCTTGATGCCCGCCGGATCACGGACCAGGACACCACGCCGGCCATCCCACAGCGCAAAGGCGTACATCCCGCGCAAATGGCGGAAACCGGCCAGCCCTTCGCGCTCGTACAGAGCGACGATCACTTCGGTGTCGGAACGGGTGCGAAACGGGTAATCCGGCAGCCGCGCCCGCAATTCGCGGTAGTTATAAATCTCGCCGTTGAAGACGATGCAGGTCCCGGCCGCGCCATACAAGGGCTGGTGTCCGCCCGCCAGGTCGATGATGGCCAGCCGATTATGGACCAGCGCCGCCCGGTCGAAGATTTCGACGCCGCTACCGTCCGGCCCTCGGTGGGCGAGCGCGGCGCGCATCCGGTCGAGACGCGCCGTTTCCGCGAGCGGATCCAGCGGCGTCGCCGAGAAGAACCCGCTCAGGCCACACATCAGCGGGTTCTCGCCGCCTGTTCGATCCGCTCGGCGACGAACGCCGCGACATCGATGGTATCCGCCAGCAAATCTTGCCGCCGCGCCTGATAATCCGCCGCTGGCCGGGCCAGCAGGGCTTCGATGGCTTGGCGCAGGCGATCCAGATCGAATTGCCGGAGATTGGTCACCAGCCCATGGCGCTGCTCCTGCTCATCGGTATAGCCACGTCCGGTATGGGCGGCATAGATCGCGGGGACTCCCAAAACCGCACACTCCGAGGCCATGGTGGCGCTCTCGCCGATGAACAGCCGGCAATGCGCCATCAAGTGATGCACCGCGCTGACCTTGCCCCGGTAGGCATGGGCGGCAAGCGCGGCGGGCAACGGCGCTTCGGACGAGATATGCACCTTGCCGCGCGCCGCCAGCCACTCGACCAGATCGCTCAGCAGGGACTCGCTCCAGCCCCGCTCGCCAAGATCGTGACTGGCCTGCCAGGACACGCAGCGGATAAAGAAGTTGTCGCGCGCCGCGTCGAAGCCATTTTGCTCGGCGACCACCCGGTCGGGCGTGAAGCGGGCAGGGTGCAGATAGGACAGCTCGTGATAGCCGGCATAGCGCAGAGTTCGGCCGCGTGGCGTCCAACTCTGATAGCAGCGCGGCACGATCACCTGACTGGCCAGCGGATAGGTGATGGCGTTTTGCAGCCGGGCGTTCTCGGTATCGTAGAACACCAGCGACGGAGTGCGGGTGAGCCAGCCGACATGGGCGATGAAGGTTCCGCCGATGGACGCCAGGACTGCGGGCTTCTCCCGGCGAACGACCCGGTAGAGCGCGGCGTCCCGCTGCAACAGTTCCCGACCTAGGCCAAGCAGACCCTTGCCCTTCATGGCGCTCAGCGGGCGATGGGCGATGCCCAGTTCGTCGAGCAACGGCATCGCCATTTCCTTGGCGCGGCTGGTGACAACGATATCGTGGCCCCGCGCCCGCAACAGGGCGATGGGATGCCGGAAAAAATGCACATGCGCAGGGTGATTGATGTCGAACAGGACTTTCATCCAATTTCACCGCGTTTCGTGGCCGAGCGGTTTTTCATGGCTGCCGTTCGGTCGTGCTTCCCGATTGCTGATAGAACAGACTAGTGATTTGTTCCGACACCAGCCCCATCAAAAACACCACCACGGCAATGCTGAACAACAGGGTTCCCATGTTGGTGAACCGATGCTCGACCACGTAGGTATGGACGTAGTAGACCAGCCCTATCAGGAAGAACCCCAGGCTGACGGGAAAAAACAGCTTGAGCGGCGAATACAGGGTTCCAATCTTGAAGATGATCAACAGGAATCGCACCCCATCTTGCAGTGGCTGGATATGGCTCTTGCCTTCCCGCCGCCCCGCCACGATCGGCACGTAAGCCACGGGATAACCACTGCGGAAGAACGCCATGGTGATCGTCGTCGGATAGGAAAAACCATTCGGCAGTAAATACAAAAACTCCCGGAACCGCCCGGCCCGCACCGCCCGGAACCCCGAAGTCAGATCCAGTACCGGGTAATTGGTCATCCAACTGGCCAGCCGGTTGTAGATCCGGTTCGCCACGCCCCGCCCCCATGACGCCTGGGAATGATCGTGCCGCGCCCCGACCGCCATGTCGTGGCCCTCTTCCAGCTTCGCCAACAACCGGGGAATATCGGCCGGATCGTGCTGGCCGTCCGCATCCAGGAACACCAGCGTCTCGCCACGAGCGACGCGCGCGCCGGCCTTGACCGCCGCGCCGTTGCCCAGGCTGTACGGATGGGTCACCACCCGCACCCCGAACGACCGGCAAATTTCGACGGTCTCGTCGGTGGAACCATCGTTCACCACGACGATTTCCGCTTCGGGAAACCGCTCCGTCAACTTGCCCAGCAGAGGGCGTAAATTGATCGCCTCATTGCGGGCTGGCAGGATAATGCTCAACGGATTGCCTGAGTTCATCGTTTTTTGATCCATCCATATTTGCCAGGGATGGAGTCAGGCGCCGTGGCCGAATTATTGCCTGCTGATTTCCGATCCGACCGCGCCACCACAAACCTGGATTGATCCGACATGAGTTCGCGCCCCACCTCGCCCACCCTACGCATCGCATTATATAGTTTATTCGTCCTTTCCGGCTTCAGCGGATTGATTTATGAATCGATCTGGTCGCATTACCTCAAGCTGATGCTAGGTCACGCTGCCTACGCGCAAACCCTGGTGTTGGCGATCTTCATGGGCGGCATGGCGCTGGGGGCGTGGTTGACCAGCCGCTATTCCCGGCGTTGGAGCAATCTGTTGCTGGGTTACGCCATCGCCGAGGGGTTCATCGGTCTGTTGGGGCTGACCTTTCACCCGCTGTTCACCACCGTGCTGGACGCGCTGTACCTGAGCTGGATTCCGGCATTGAGCGATCCCGGCACGATCAACGCGCTGAAATGGACCCTTGCCGCGCTGTTGATCCTGCCGCAATCCGTGCTGCTGGGCGCGACCTTCCCGCTGATGAGCGCCGGCATCATTCGCCTGTACCCCGACACCCCCGGCGCGACGCTGGGCATGTTGTACTTCACCAACAGCCTCGGCGCGGCGGCGGGCGTTCTGGTCAGCGTGTTCGTCCTGATTCCGGCGGTGGGCCTGCCGGGCACGATCATGACGGCGGGCATCCTGAACGTGTTGCTGGCCATCGTGATGTGGGGCATCGCCAAGGAGCGTCGCGTCCCCGCGCCGGTGGAAAGCGCGAGCGAGTCCGGTCAATCCTCTGCATGGTTGACGGTGGCGCTGCTGACCCTTGCGCTCAGCTCCAGCCTGGCCTCGTTTTTCTACGAAATCGGCTGGATTCGGATGCTCAGCCTGGTACTGGGCAGTTCCACCCAGGCATTCGAGCTGATGCTGAGCGCCTTCATTCTTGGGTTGGCGCTGGGTGGGCTGTGGATTCGCCGCCGGCTGGATCGCATCGCCACGCCGTTGCGCTACGCCGGCTACGTACAAATGCTCATGGGGGTGTGCGCGGTGGGCACCCTGCCGCTGTACAACGCCAGTTTCGACTTCATGGGCTTCATGATCCACGGCCTGAGCAAGACCGATAATGGCTATGCCCTGTTCAACCTCACCAGCCAGGCCATCGCGATGGCGATCATGATCCCGGCGACCTTTCTGGCTGGGATGACGCTGCCGCTGTTCACCTACGCGCTGCTGCGACGCGGTGCCGGCGAACGCAGCATCGGCCGGATTTACAGCGCCAACACCGTCGGCGCGATCCTCGGCGTGTTGCTGGCGGTGCATGTAGTGATGCCGGCCATCGGCGTCAAGGGACTGGTCAGCCTGGGGGCGCTGCTGGACATCCTTGTGGGCACTACCCTGCTGGCACTGGCCCGGGCGAGATCGTGGCGCTGGGAAGTACCGGCCGGCGTGGGGGTGGCGGCGCTGGTGTTCGCGGTGATCCTGTTGGCGGTGCGCTTCGACCCCCTGCGCATGGCGGGCGGCGTATACCGTTTTGGTCGCGCCCATTTGCCGCCCGATACCGAGGTGCAGTACTACCGCGATGGCAAGACCGCCAGCATCGCCCGTTATTTGCTCAAGGATGGTCAGATGATCATCGCCACCAACGGCAAGCCGGACGCCAGCGCCCAAACGCGAACAGCGGTCAGCACGCTCGACGAAATCACCATGGTCATGGCGGCCGTGCTGCCGCTGTCGCTGCGGCCCGACGCCAAGACCGTCGCCAACATCGGCTTCGGCTCCGGCATGACCACTCACAATCTGCTGGGTACGGATCGGATCGAACGGGTGGATACCGTGGAGATCGAGCCGGCGATGGTGGAGGGCGCGCGCGGGTTCGGGCGGTTCGCGGAACGCGCCTTCACCGACCCGCGCAGCCGCATTCATATCGAAGACGCCAAGACCTATTTTTCCAGCCACAACGCCCGCTACGACCTGATCATCTCCGAACCGTCCAACCCTTGGGTCAGCGGCGTCGCCAGCCTGTTTTCCGAGGAGTTTTACCGCTACATCAAGAATCACCTGAACGAGCGCGGCTTGCTGGTGCAGTGGTTGCAGTTGTACGAATCCAATCCGATGCTGGTTTCGTCGGTATTCAAGGCGCTGAGCCAGCACTTTAGCGATTATGTGGTCTTCAATACCGACAGTCTGGATATCTTGATCGTCGCCAGCAATGGCGACTCTTTGGACCGACTGGACCCCTGGATTCTGGCGGAACCCAAACTGCAAGAGGCGCTGAACCGAGTAGGCATCCGCTCGCTCCAGGACATCCAGGTCCGCCGCCTTGGCGACAAAGCATTGTTGCAACCTCTGTTCGAGGTTTTCAACACGCTGGCCAATTCTGACTTCTTCCCCTATCTCAGCCTCAACGCCCCCAGAAGTCGCTATCTGCAGGAAACGGCCGTGATCTTGAGCGCACTGCACGTGGCGCCCATCCCCGTGTTGGAAATGCTCGATGGCCATCGCCGGGCGGGCGAAACCCCGGCCACGACGACGCCTCTTTTCAGCGCACCGGAATTTCAGCAGCGCGCGGCGCGCATCGCCGAAACCCTGTTGTCCCAGCAACCGATGACGCCAGCGCAACTGGGTCCATCAAGCTTCGATTTACAACTATTGCTGCGAGAGTTGGCGGTCGGCGCCCCGCAACAACCGGCGGATGACATGGTGCGTGCCCTGCTCTTCAAGACGGCCGAACTGGTCAATCCTTATCTACCGGCCAGCCGGACCACGCCCTTGTGGGATTATTTGGCCAGTCAACCGGGCTACAACGCCCTGTCCGAAACCACGCGCGACTGGTTCGTCCTGCACCGCGCGGTGGGACAGCGCGATGCGCCCACGATGGCGGCGCTCACCCAGCGTCTTATCGAAACGACGCCCAAGGACCAACTCTCTCCGCACGAGGCGATTTATCTACTCACCGCCGGCTTGACCGCCGGTCTGGCCATGGGCGACAAGGCGAAGGCCAACGCGCTGCTGGCACTCTTTCACACACATCAAAAACCCATCGACCAGGAATTCCCTTTGCATCTACAACTCCTGCTGCGGCAACTGGCGACGCAATCGTGATTGTCCCCATCTCTCTCCCGTTTGCTGGCGAGGGAATTCAATGGCTTCATACCACCCACATCAGCACCGCCGGCAGGGTCGCCAGCGCCGCCGCCGTTTCCACCGTGATGATGGCCGCGATCAGCGGCGCGTCGCCACCCAGTTGCCGCGCCAGGATGTAGGCGGTGGACGCCCCAGGCAGCGCCGCGAACGTCACCAGCACCGCCGTTTCCAACCGTCCCGGTTGCGCTACCCAGCACAGCCCCGCAGCCAGCCCCGGCAAGACCAACAACTTCAGGCCGCTGGCCGCCGCCAGCAAGCCAGGTCGCCGCAGGCCATCCAACCGTAGCCCGGCCCCCACCGCGAGCAATCCCAGCGGCAGCGCGGCGCGCGCCAGAATCTCCAACACCGCCGCCGAACCCCACGGCAAACCGATACCGCTCAGGTTCAGCCCGATCCCGGTCAGGCAGGCCAGAATCAGCGGATTGGTGATCAGACCACGCGCCACCCCGGCCACGGTGGCCGAACCGCCAGCGTGCGCGTTCAACACCAGCACGCACAGCACGTTGATCAGCGGAATCATGATCGCCATCACCAGCGCCGCCACCGTCCCGCCCTCGGCGTGAAACACCGCCAGCGCCACCGCCAGCCCGACATAGGTATTGAAGCGGATCACCCCTTGATAGACCGAAGTGAACGCCGGCCCATCCACCTTCAGCCAGGGTCGGAGCCCATAGACCAGCGCCGTCATTCCCAGCAGCATCGCCATGATGACCGCCACCACGGGCCCGACCGCGTAATCACCCAGTCGGGCCACCGCCAGTCGCTGCACCAGAAGGGCTGGAAACAGCATGAAGTAGGTGAAACGCTCGGCCGCCGGCCAAAATCCATCGCCGGGAAAACCAAACCGCCGCAACCCAAAGCCCAGCAGAATCAGAGCGAAAATGGGGCCCAGCGCGCCGAGAATCGGAGAGATATTTTCCATTGGCAATCAAATAGGGAGAATGGGGTAAGGGGTGGCGGGTGGAGGTTCCAATCAGGCCACGCTGTTACGATCCGCCGCCGACTGCGACTCGTAGCGTAGTTGCACCGATTCCGCGCCCGCCAGTTCGCGCAATTGCTTCAAAAGCGCCTCACCGGGCCTGACCCGCCAGTTCGGACCGAACGCCAGATCCACCCGGACGCCGGGGCCGATGTATTCCACCCACACCGTGCAATGGCCGTCGGCGCGATACTCGGTCAGTACACTGGCCATCTCGCGCAACACACCAGCCTGGCACCGCTGGGCGTCGAGCCGCACGACCAGCCGCCGGGCATACTCGGCGCGTGCGTCATCCAGATTCAAAACCCGCTCGACGGTCAGACGCGTGGTCTGATTAAACTCATCCCAACCCAGAACGCCCTGCGCCAACACGATAGCGTCCTCGACGATCAGGGGGCCATACCGCTCGTACATTTCCGGAAAGATCCGGACTTCCAAGCGCCCGCTACCGTCGTCCAGGGTCACAAACGCGATCCGCCCACCCCGGTTGGCGTTGCGGGTGCGCACGCTCACCACTAGCCCGGCGATCAGCACTGAGCGGTCGTTGCTCCGACGCAGGGTTCCGCCACCCCCGGTCAGATCGCCCAACCGGGTGGCATGGAGCGCGGCCAGTTCCGCCGCCACCCGACTGATGGGATGGCCGGTCAGATAAACACCCAGCGTCTCCTTCTCGGCGCGCAACCGCTCTGCTTCATCCCACTCGGGAACCTTGGCGATGTGCAATGGCCGGGCGGATGTCTTCTCGGCGGCGGCCAACCCGAACAGATCATCTTGGCCGGCGGCATCGTTACGGGAATGCTGCTCGGCCAATTGCAGCGCCTCCAGCAATTGCGCCATCAGTGTCGCCCGATTGGGGCCGAGGGCATCAAACGCGCCGGAGCGGATCAGCGCTTCCAGCACGCGGCGGTTGAGCTTGCGTAAGTCAACTCGCCGACACAGGTCAAACAGGTCGCGGTACGGCCCACCTTGGTTCCGCTCTTGGACCAGCGCCTCGATGGCGCCCTCCCCCACTCCCTTGATCGCCCCCAGACCGTAAAGGATTTCACCACCGTTCCCCACCGTGAAATGGTAAGCGGACACGTTGATAGCCGGCGACGTCAGCTTGAGACCCATGCGGCGGCACTCCTCGATGAACACCACCATCTTATCGGTCTTATCCATATCCGAGGACAACACCGCCGCCATGAACGCCGCTGGATAATGCGCCTTCAGCCAGGCGGTCTGGTAGGAAATGAGCGCATAGGCGGCGCTATGGCTCTTGTTGAAACCATAACCCGCGAATTTATCTATTAAGTCAAATATATAAGATGCCGTTTCCGGCTCGACCCCGCGATTCGTCGCGCCTTTCACAAACCCATCCCGTTCCTTGGCCATTTTTTCGGCGTCCTTCTTGCCCATCGCCCGACGCAGCAAATCCGCCCCCCCCAAGGTATAACCCGACAACACCTGGGCGATCTGCATCACCTGTTCCTGGTAAAGAATGACGCCATAAGTCGGTTTGAGGATCGACGCCAGGGCTGGATGGGGATATTCGATCCGGGCGCGACCATGCTTGCGGTCGATGAAGTCGTCGACCATGCCCGATTGCAGCGGCCCTGGTCGGAACAGCGCCACCAGCGCCACGATATCCTCAAAGCAATCCGGTTGCAGACGACGGATCAGGTCCTTCATGCCGCTGGATTCCAACTGAAACACCGCCGTGGTCCGATGGCGCTTGAGCAGGTCGAAGGTCGGCGCATCGTCCAGCGGAATGGTTGAGATATCCAGCGGTGGTTCGCCGACGACCTTGCGCTGGTCGTTGATGGTCCGCGCTGCCCAGTCGATGATGGTCAGCGTCCGCAGACCCAAGAAATCGAACTTCACCAGTCCGGCCGCTTCCACATCGTCCTTGTCGAACTGGGTGACCAGGCTGGAATCGCCCTCTTCGCAATACAGCGGCGAAAAATCGGTCAGGCGGGATGGCGCGATCACCACCCCGCCGGCATGCTTGCCGACGTTGCGCGCCAATCCCTCCAGCTTGCGGGCCAGGTCGATCAGCGCCTTGACGTCCTCATCATGCTCGTACAGCCGGCGCAACTCCGCTTCCTGCTCAATGGCCTTGTCGAGAGTCATCCCCAGTTCGAACGGAATCAGCTTGGCGATGCGATCCACGAAGCCGTAGGGATGGCCGAGCACCCGACCCACGTCGCGCACCACCGCCTTAGCCGCCATGCTGCCGTGGGTGGCAATTTGCGAGACCCGGTCGCGACCGTAGCGTTGGGCGACGTAGTCGATGACCTTGTCACGGCCTTCCATGCAGAAATCGATGTCGAAATCCGGCATCGACACCCGCTCGGGATTGAGGAAGCGCTCGAACAACAGTTCATAGGCCAAGGGGTCCAGGTCGGTGATGCCGAGCGCGTAGGCGACCAGCGAACCGGCGCCGGAGCCACGCCCCGGCCCGACCGGCACGCCGTGGTCGCGCGCCCACTGGATGAAGTCGGCCACGATGAGGAAATAGCCGGGAAACCCCATCTGGATGATGACCTTCAATTCGGTTTCCAATCGTTCGTCGTAAGGCCGGCGACGGTCGGCGAAATCCGGCGCGGCGGGATCGAACAGCCGGCGCAGGCGCTGTTCCAGACCGGCGCGAGATTGGAGCGCGAAATATGAATTGGCGTCCATTCCCTCGGGCACCGGGAAATCCGGCAGCACGTTTTTCCCCAGATCCAACCGCAGATTGCAGCGGCGGGCGATCTCGACGCTGTTTTCCAGCGCCTCGGGCAGATCGGCGAACAGCTCCGCCATTTCCGCTGGGGTCCGCAAATACTGCTGGTCGCTGTACCGACGCGGCCGGCGTGGATCGCCTAGGGTCGCGCCGTCGTGAATGCAAACTCGCGCCTCGTGCGCCTCAAAATCGCCGCGTTGAAGAAAGCAAACCTCATTGGTGGCCACCACCGGCGTCCCGGTCGCCGCCGCCAAATCCACCGCCGATTCCAGATAGGCTTCCTCTTGCGGCCGGCCGGTTCGCTGCACTTCCAGATAGAACCGACCCGGAAACAGTTGCCGCCAGTCGGCCAGCCATGCCCGAGCCTGATCAAGCCGGTCATTCAGCAACGCTTGGCCGAGTTCGCCCTCGCGCCCGCCAGACAGCGCGATCAAGCCGTCGGTATTTCCCGTCAGCCAAGCTCGGTCGAGGATTGGAATGCCTCGCTGCTGGCCTTCAAGAAACCCCCGACTCACCAACCGGGTCAGGCTGTGGTAACCCGTCAGATTCTGGCACAACAGCACCAAGCGGGCCGGCTCGTCCTGCCGCCGTACCCAGGCCTCCACCCCGACGATAGGCTTGATACCGGCCCCGAGCGCTGCCCGGTAAAACTTGATCAGGGCGAACAGATTGCTGACATCGGTCACCGCGACCGCTGGCATCCCGGCGGCGGCGACCTGCCCGACCAGGCTCTTGATACGAATCAGTCCGTCCACCAGTGAGTATTCAGTGTGCAGGCGCAGGTGAACGAAACGGGCGGTCATGCGTGTGTCTCGAGGATGATTTGCAGCACGGCGACGACGGGGGCGTAGGAACGACGGTGCTCGGGGCACGGACCCAGGCGGCGCAAGGCGTCCAGGTGGACAGCGGTCGGATAGCCCTTGTGTCGGGCAAAACCGTAGCCGGGATAACGCGCGTGCAGTTGGCGCAACTCGGCGTCCCGCGCGACCTTGGCCAGGATCGAGGCGGCGCTGATGGCCGGCACGGTGGCGTCGCCCTTGACGATGGCCCGGCAGGGACAGGGCAAGCACGGACAGCGGTTGCCATCCACCCACGCCTGTTCTGGAGCAATGCTCAGGGCGGTCACCGCCCGTTGCATCGCCAGCAGGGTCGCTTGCAGGATATTGACCCGGTCGATCTCGGCGACTTCGGCTCGACCCAGCGCCCAGGCCAGCGCCCTGGCGCGAATTTCCTCCGCCAACCGCTCGCGCTGGGTGGCGCTGAGTTTTTTGGAGTCGGCCAAACCCACGATGGGCCGAGAGGGGTCGAGAATGACGGCGGCGGCGACGACGGGACCGGCCAGGGGACCGCGTCCAGCCTCGTCCACACCCGCGACCAGGATGTGTTCAGGCATGTTGGCGGACGAAGGCCATACTATCGTTCGAGGAAGGCGCACATGGTGGATACGACAAACTCTGAACTCACCAAGGAACGTAAACGGTAAAACAGTATCACAACCCGATAATGGAAATGCATCGACATCGTCCGATCATTACTTTGGAGTCAGAACGCGCCCATGAAAAAAATATTGCTGTCCCTATGGATGTTGCTGGGTGGCTGCGCCGTGGCGCCGCCGTCCGGCGTGACGCCGATCGCCGGTTTTGAGCTGGACCGCTATCTTGGCAAGTGGTACGAAATCGCCCGGCTGGACCATTCCTTTGAGCGCGGGCTGAGCAATGTTAGCGCGACGTATGACCTGGGCGCGGATGGCGGCGTCAAGGTGCTCAATCGCGGTTACGACGACCGCGCCGGGGTCTGGAAGGAAGCCGAGGGCCGCGCCTATTTCACCGGCGAATCGACCGTCGGCTCATTGAGGGTCTCGTTTTTCGGCCCCTTTTATGGCGGTTACCATATCCTTGCCCTGGATCGGGCGAATTATTCCCACGCCCTCGTCAGCGGTCCCAGTCGGGATTATCTGTGGATTCTAGCCCGAACCCGGTCGGTGCCGCCGGCCGTGCTGGAAGATCTGCTGAAGCGAGCCAAGGCGCTGGGCTTTGCCACCGACCGATTGATCCTGGTCAAACAGGACCGGGACGACGCGTAAACTGACCGAGTCGTCCCCGGCGTCTTGGAAGCCGCCCACCCTCGCCCGCGGGCGGGAGACTGACAAAAATAATTATTTTTTAATAACTTAGTCGCAAGAAGCTGCAAAAACGCCGCTCAATCCTTCAGCGTGCCTAGAAACTTGACGATCCGGGCGCGTTCCTCGGGATCGGTCACGCTGATCGTCTTGTTGGTGCCCGGCAAAAATTTATTGGGGTTGGCCAAATACTCGTCCAACTCCTTGGCCGTCCACGTTCCTCCCGCCTGGGCGAGCGCCAGGGAATAGCCGTACCCCTTGGCGCCCGCCTTGGGCGCGCCGACGATGCCCCAGAGATTGGGCGCAACCCGCCAGGATGCGCCTTTCGCCAGATCGTGGCAGACGACGCACGACCCCGCTGGTCCATCCCAGCCGGTGGGTTTCGCGGCATACTGGCTATTATCCTGGGCTAAGGCCTTTGGAATCAGAAGGGTAAGAAAGCCCGAGGCAGGCTTGATGACCCCCAGCGAGCCCGCCAGGGACCAGACGATGGCGATCACCGTGAGCGGTCGAATCCACTGTTTTTTCATGTTGCAATCCTCCGCGTTGGTTCCACTTGACCAGACTTGAACTATATTTTTCAAGTCAATTATAGCGGTTGGTTCCAGGCATCCTCGCCTATTGATCGAAAAGCTGTTTTTTCCAGGGAAGGCAAGGTTGCGTCCTGGAGGCGCGAGTACCCCAACACTTGGGAGGGTAGCGATGGTGGAGCAAGGCGGAGGCGCGTCGGGCGCCGGTTGCATGGGTTGTCCATTGCGCCAGCGCAGTGAGTGGTGTGTTTTGAACGAGGAGGAAACCCGGTTCCTCTCGCGTCACCTGAAAAAACGGCGGTATCGGGCGGGCGAGACGATCTTCTCGGCGGGAGAGCCGAGCCATGGCGTCTACTGCGTGGCCTCGGGCACGGCGGCCATCCGCAAGGGCAACGCGGAGGGCAACACGGTCCTGCTGCGACTCGCCTATCCCGGCGATACCCTGGGCTATCGAGGTTTGCTGCTGGGCGAGAATCGTCGTTACGGCGCCGAGGCGCTTGGGCCAAGCAAAGTCTGCTTCGTCGACCGCGCGGTAGTGAAATTACTGCTCGAACGCAATCCCGCCTTGGGGCAACAGTTCCTGCGCCGCATTGCCCGAGACATGGACGAAGCGCACGACCACCTGGTGCGCAACGCCACCCTGTCCAATCGGGACAAGTTTATCCATCTCCTGCGGGCCTTGATGAACCGTCATGGCCGCACCGCCACCGACGGCGGCCACTTCATGGAACTGCCGTTGTCGCGGCGCGATCTCGCCTCCATGATCGGCGCCCGCCATGAAACCCTGTCGCGGATCATCGGCCGATTGGAGGAAGACGGCATTGCCCGTTTCTCGGGGCGCACCGTATACGTGGCGCGGTCCCATTGGCTGCTTAACGACAGCAGGCCGCCGACGCTACTGGACTGACGGGTCGGTTCGGATCCCGGGAATCCATCCACATGAACCGCCAATTTCGCCTGATAAAAAATTTTCAAAATTTGACCATCGTCAATTAACCCAGTCACTGCTCCACTAGATTCATCAATAACCAGTCCGGAAAGAGAGGGGGTATTGATGGATTCTTCTAGCAATCACGATCTTGAAACCCGCGTGGTTCAGGACCCCGACGGCTATCGGGGCGCGCTCGGTGGACTGACCCGCCGCCAATTCCTGAAATACTGCACCGGAGTCGCGGCGACCTTGGGCTTGTCGTCGCTGATGGGCATCCGCATCGCGGAAGCCGCCACCGCCGCGACCCGGCCACCGGTCATCTGGCTGTCGGCGCAGGAATGCACCGGCTGCACCGAATCGCTGCTGCGCGCCTACCATCCGACGCTCGAAACCCTGATCCTCGACATGATCTCCCTCGACTACCACGAAGCCTTGTGTTCGGGAGCCGGTCATCAGGCCGAGGCATACAAAGCCAAGTCGATGAAGGCGAACTGGGGCAAGTTCGTGTTGGTGGTGGACGGCTCGATTCCGACCAAGGATGGCGGCGTTTACTGCATGGTTGCCGGCAAGCCAATTTTGGAAGCCGTCAAGGAAGCGGCCGAAGGAGCGGCGGCGATCATCGGCATCGGCTCCTGCGCCTCCTGGGGCGGTATCCCATCGAGCGACCCCAACCCGACACTGGCAAAACCGGTGCATGAAGTGTTGCCGGGTAAAACGGTGATCAACATTCCCGGCTGTCCACCCAATCCCTACAACTTCCTCTCCACGGTCCTCTACCTCCTCACCTTCGGCAAGCCGCCCGCGCTGGACGGCAAAAACCGGCCCAAGTTCGCCTACGGCCGGCTCATCCACGAAAACTGCGAGCGGCGTCCGCACTTCGACGCCGGCCGCTTCGCCCTGGAATTTGGCGACTACGGTCATCGCCAGGGCTTCTGCCTTTACAAGATCGGCTGCAAGGGGCCGGAAACCCACGCCAACTGCCCGACAGTCGGTTTCGGCGACGTCGGCGAGGGCAACTGGCCGGTGGGAATCGGCCATCCCTGTTTCGGTTGCACCGAGCAAGGGATCGGTTTCACCAAGCCGATCCACGCGCTCGCCAAGGTTCAGACGTTCGCGCCGCCCACCGCTTTCCCGGCGGTCAACGCACCCAAGGGAGAGGGAATCAGCCCGGCCGCCGCCGCGATCGTCGCTGGCGTGGCTGGATTGGCGGTGGGCGCGGGCGCCATGGCCCTGCGCGGCATGGACGACGAAACCCAGTCCAAAGCCAACCCGCACGGCGATGAACAATGAGAGGTGCGCCATGGACATAAGTCGCAGACAATTTTTGCGGGGGGCCGCTGGAGCGGTTGCCACCGTCGCCGCCGCGCCGGTCGCGGAAGCCAGCGCACCCTTCGCGCCGCGCGAACCGAAGCCGTTGCCACCCAAGGCTATCGGAATGCTGTACGACTCGACGCAGTGCATCGGTTGCAAAGCCTGCGTCGCCGCCTGCAAGGAAGCCAACGGCATGCCGGTTGAACAACCGCAAGCTTTAAACGGCTGGAACGAGGGTACCTGGGATACGGCGTTGGACATCTCCGGCAAGACGCTCAATGTCATTCGCGTCTATCAGAACGGCACCATGGCGGAAAAGGATCGCGAGAAGGACGGCTACGCCTTCGTCAAGCGCCATTGCCTGCATTGCGTCGATCCGTCCTGCATCTCGGTCTGTCCGGTGAGCGCGATGCAGAAGAATCCGGTCACCGGCGTCGTCACCTATAACCCAAATGCCTGCATCGGCTGCCGCTACTGCGTCTACGGCTGTCCGTTCAACGTACCGCATTATCAGTTCGACGAGCCATTTGGTCGGATCTCCAAGTGCCAGTTTTGCAGCCATCGACTCAAGGACAATCCTTTATTTTCCAACCTTAACCAAGGCACGACCGGCGCCACCGCCGCAAACTTGATGAGCGAGGCGAGTCAGTCAGGCCGGATTCCGGCCTGTTGCGACGTATGCCCGACCGGGGCATCGCTGTTTGGCTGGGTCGAGGATCTGCAAGCCGAGGCGCGGCGGCGGTTGGCGCTCAAACCTGGGGAAATGTACGAATTCCCACGCGGTCTGCTGGGCGGTGATCGCGCCGGCCAAGTGGCGCCGGTTGGCCACTATCAGCCGCATATCTACGGCGAAAAGGAGGCGGGCGGGACGCAAGTGCGCTATCTGACCGGCGTGCCGCACGAAAAACTCGGTCTGCCCAAGTTACCCGATCATTCTTACGCCGCTATCTCGGAAGGGATGCAGCACACGATCTATAAAGGCATGATCGCTCCGCTGGCCTTGTTCGGCGGGCTGGTGTTCCTGGCCCGGCGCAGCGCCAAGAACGGTGACGAGCACAAGAACGATGAGGATCGATCCTCATGAGCGCCATCGTCCATCGGCCGCTCGGCGGCAAAATCGTTACCAAGCCTTTCCTGATCCTCGGCCTGTTCTTGTTGATCGCGGCTTATTTCATCGCGCGCCGCTTTCTGTTCGGGATGGGCGACGTTTCCAACATGAGCAACGGCTATCCCATCGGCACCTGGGTGGTGCTGGATGTGGTGATCGGCACAGCCTTCGGCTGTGGCGGTTTCGCCATGGCGCTGCTGATCTACATCTTCAACCGCAAGGTGTACCACCCGCTGATGCGGCCCGCCCTGCTCGGCGGGGTGTTCGGCTACACCCTGGCCGGCCTCGCCGTGATGATCGACCTGGGCCGGTACTGGAACGCCTTCAATCTGTTGCTGCCCTGGTACGCCCAGCCGAACTCGGTGATCTTCGAAGTGGCGCTGTGCGTCATGGCCTACATCACCGTGCTGTGGCTGGAGTTTTGCCCGGCGTTTCTGGAGCGCATGTCGCCCGAGATCAGGCAACGGTTCCGTCTGGACCGCCTACAAGCCTTCCTGAAGCGGTACATGTACGTACTGATTGCATTGGGAGTGCTGCTGCCGACCATGCACCAGTCCTCGCTAGGTTCGGTGCTGTTGATCCTGGGCTACAAGCTTTCACCGTTATGGAACACGATCTGGTTGCCGCTGCTGTACCTGATCTCGGCGCTGACCATGGGCTACGGGGTGGTGATGATGGAGGCCACTCTGGTGCAACGAACGTTCAAAACCCCCTCGGAGGCGGCGCTGTTCGCGCGGCTGGCGCGGGTCGTCGCCGGTTTGCTGGTGACCTACCTGGTGTTGCGCTGGGGCGATCTGCTCTATCGCGGCTATCTAGGTCTGGCCTTTGCCGGCGACCGGAATGGCAATCTGTTCCTGATCGAAACCGCGCTGTTCCTGGCGCCCATCTTCGTACTCCTCTCGCGCCGCCGCGCCAGCCAGCGCTGGCAGTTCCTGGCGGCGATCAGTCTGCTGGCCGGCGGTTCGCTGTACCGGCTCAACTCCTATCTGATGGCCGTGCAGCCCGGTAACGGCTGGACCTACTTCCCCTCGGCGCCGGAGTTGATGATCACCATCGGCGTGGTCTGCCTGGAAATCATGCTGTATCTACTGTTCATCAAGACGCTGCCGATATTGCACGGCAGCACCACTGAATCCCATGGGAGACCGTCGTGACCCGAATAACCATTGATCCCATTACCCGTATCGAAGGCCATCTGCGGATCGATTGCGAGGTCAACAATGGCAAGGTGAGCAATGCCTGGTCGTCGGGGCAGATGTGGCGCGGCATCGAGGTCATCCTTCAGGGCCGCGATCCGCGCGACGCCTGGGTGTTCACCCAGCGCATTTGCGGCGTTTGCACCACGGTCCACGCCATCGTCTCGGTGCGCGCGGTCGAGAATGCCCTGAACCTGGAAGTGCCGCTCAACGCCCAGTACATCCGCAACATGATCATCACGGCGCACGGCGTCCATGATCACATCGTGCATTTCTATCAACTGGCCGCGCTGGACTGGGTGGACATCGTGTCGGCGCTCTCGGCCAGTCCCGAGGGAGCCGCCAAACTGGGCGCCACCCTGTCGGACTACCGGCGCAACAGTCTGCCGGAAATCCGCCAGGTTCAGGAAAAACTCAAGGCGTTCGTCGGCACGGGGCAACTCGGCGTGTTCGCCAGTGGTTACTGGGGCCACCCGGCGATGAAGCTGCCGCCGGAAGTCAACCTGCTGGCCGCCACCCACTATCTCCAGGCCCTCGAATATCAGCGGATCGCCAACCGGATCGTCGCCATCCTCGGCTCGAAAACCCCGCATATTCAAAATCTCGCCGTCGGCGGCGTGGCCAACCCGATCAACCCGGACAGTCAGTCCACCCTGACCCTGGAGCGGCTGTTCGCCATCAAGGCGGAGATCGACAAGCTCAGCGAATTCGTCAACCAGGCGATGATCCCGGACGTGGCCGCCGTCGGCGCGCTGTACGCCGACTGGACGAAATACGGGGCGGGCGTCACCGATTATCTGTCGGTGCCCGATCTGCCGCTGGATACCAAGGGAACCCGGTTCGAACTCCCCGGTGGCTATATCGCCAAGGGCGACTTGAAGACGTTCAAGCCGATCACCAGCTATCAGGACGGGTTCTTCCGCGACGGGGTCAAGGAAAGCGTCAAGCACGCCTGGTACCAATACAAGGGCGACGACAAGGCTCGCCATCCCTACGAAGGCCAGACGCACCCACATCACACTGCCTTCCAGGACGACGGTAAATATTCCTGGGTCAAGGCCCCTACTTTTTACGACCAGCGCGTCCAGGTGGGACCGTTGTCGAACGTGCTGGCCATGGTCGCCGCCGGTCACGAACCGACCAAGCGCCATCTCAACCGGGTGTTGGAAATCGCCAGCACGGTCGCGGGGACCCCGATTCCGGTCGAGGCGCTGCATTCGACCATCGGCCGCATCGCCGCCCGCGCGGTGCGGTGCGCGGTGCTGCTGGAATCGCTGCAAAATCAATGGCAGCTACTGATCGACAACATCGCCAAGGGTGATTTCGCCACCTTCAACCGTCCGGTGTTTCCCAAGGGCGAGATTCGCGGTTTCGGTTATCACGAAGCGCCGCGCGGGGTGCTGTCGCACTGGACCGTGATCGAAAACGGCAAGATCCGGAACTATCAGGCGGTAGTGCCCAGTACCTGGAACGCCGGACCGCGCGACGACGCCGACGCCTTGGGACCTTACGAGGCCTCCCTGCTCGACAATCCGGTGGCCAATCCCGAACTGCCGCTGGAAGTCTTGCGCACGGTGCATTCCTTCGATCCCTGTCTGGCCTGCGCCATCCATCTGGTCGATACCCGGCGGCGGCCCATCGTCCAAGTGCAGGCGTTCGGATGAGGATCGTGGTGTTGGGCCTCGGGAATATCCTGCTGCGCGACGAGGGCGTCGGGGTGCGGGTGGTCGAGGCGCTGGTCGAGCGCTACACCCTGCCCGCGGAGGTCGAGGTCGTGGACGGCGGCACCGCCGGCATGGACCTGCTCAACGTCCTTGCCGGCTGCGACCATCTGTTGATTTGCGACGCGGCGCGGACCGGAGCGCCGCCCGCGTCGTTGGTCAAACTCGCCGCCGCCGAGGTTCCCGCCCTGTTCCTGACTCGATTCTCGCCGCACCAACTCGGCTTGGCGGACGTACTGGCGACCCTGGTTCTCACCGAGGAAGCGCCAGGTTCCATCACCCTGATTGGCATCGTCCCCGCTGACCTGGAGTTGGGTATCGAACTGTCACCCGAAGTCGCGGCGATGGTCGGGCAGGCGGTCGAGTGTTTGGCCACGGAACTACGCGGACTGGGTTGTCAGCTCGCGCCGCAGCGTCCGGCGGCGGTTGCGGCTTAGACTCATGTGCATCGCCATTCCGGCGCGGGTGGTTGAAGTGCGCGAGACCGGCGCGCTGGTGGAACGCTACGGCGAACGATTGGAAGTGAGCCTGTTGCTGCTGGAAGAGCCGGTGGCGCCGGGTGATTACCTGATCGTCCAGGCGCGCGCTTTCGCTGTGGAAAAGATCGCGCCCGAGGACGCGATGGAAATCCAGCGCCTGTTCGACACCATTATCGAGACCCTGCCGTCGGCATGAGCAGCGCGCTCGGAACCGGCGAGGGCAAGCTGCGCATCCAGGTTCGGGTCGAAAAAGGCGTGATCGCGGCGGTCACGCTGGCGTCGACCCGTCCCGTCAATGCGTGTTCCGTCCTCGTGGGGCGCCGGCTGGACGGAGCTTTGGTGCTATTGCCACGCCTGTTCAGCCTATGCGGGGTGGCTCAGGCGGTCGCCGGGCTTCGCGCGGTGGAGAACGCGCTGGGCCTGGCCGTCCTTCCTTCCCAAGCCGCCGCCCGTCAACTTCTTGTCACCGCCGAGGCGCTAGAACAAACCGTCTGGCGCATTTTGATCGATGGGCCGCGCTGCATCGGTGTCGAGCCAGCACTCGAAGCCCTGAAGCCGCTGCGGCGGGCGCTGGCGTCGCTGCGGCCCCTGTTGTTTCCCGATCCGGTCTGGATGCGAATCGGCGGCGCACGCCTGACACCGAATCGGACTGGACTGACCGAGGCGTTGGACGGGATCGAACAGTGTGTCGAGCAAACCGTGCTAGGACAAACACCGACGGGAGGTTCGCCCTGGCGGGATCGTGACGCCTTCGAAACCTGGATTCGGACCTCTCCCGCGCTAGCCGCCTTGATTCCACGCTGGGTCAACGAGCAGGGTTTAGCCGGGTTTAGCCGCGGTGCCGTGGAACCCTTGCCGGAGTTTGATCCCGCGTGGCTTGCGCGGCGGTTGGCGCACGATGCGGATTATTCGTTCTGCGCGCGGCCGGATTGCGTCGGCGGGGTCGGCGAGACCGGCGCGCTGGCCCGTTGCTGGACGCATCCGCTGATCGCCGCGCTGCGCACCGAACATGGCAACGGATTGTTCGTTCGCCTGACGGCGCGACTCGTCGAATGCGCCGCGCTCGTCGCCGAACTGCGCGATCAGGCCCGGACGGTGAGCGATGAACATCCCGATACACCGGGCCTGGAAAACACCAGCGGTTCCGGCCTGGGGATCGTGGAATGCGCCCGTGGCCGACTGGTTCACTGGCTCGCGGTGGCCGAAGGGCGGGTGAGTGCTTACCGAATCCTCGCCCCCACCGAATGGAACTTTCACCCCGAGGGTCCGTTGGCACGCGGTCTGATCGATGCCCCGGTCGGACCGGGGGCCAGGGTTCGCCAAGCCATCGAATTGCTGGTGATGGCGCTTGATCCCTGCGTGAGTTTCGACCTTGCCGTCGATGAACATTGACCCTGATCCCATCTCGCCCGTAGCGGCGAAATTGCGTGCCCTATTCCCGCGCTTTCTGGCAAAAGCCGCCAAACGGCATAAGCTTTAGTAAGCGTAACCGTTCATATCCCCTGGTGGTTTCGCCCCGTATTGATGGGTTTCGTTCCTCAACCCATCCTACAACCCATTGTTTTCTCGTAGGATGGGTTGAGCGTAGCGAAACCCATCATTGTGCGGGACGAGAGGGGTCTGAACGATTACTAGCAAGCAACCCAACGGTGAGGTGACCAGCAGCCGTGAAGTACATCGACGAGTTTCGTGATGGCGCGGCGGCGCGCGGTCTGGCGCGGCAAATCGCGCAAGAGACGCGGCCCGACCGAGAATACCGGCTGATGGAATTTTGCGGCGGTCACACGCACGCCATCTATCGCTACGGCGTACCCGATTTGCTGCCTCCTGGCGTGCGCATGATTCATGGCCCTGGTTGCCCGGTGTGCGTGTTGCCCATCGGACGACTGAACATGGCGCTGGAACTGGTGGCTCGGCCCCAAGTGACCCTGTGCAGCTATGGCGACATGCTGCGGGTGCCGGGTTCGGGCGGGCAAAGTCTGCTCAAGGCCAAGGCGGCGGGCGCCGACATCCGTATGATCTATTCCGCCGCCGACGCGCTGGCGCTGGCGCAACGGCATCCCGACCGCGAGGTCGTGTTCTTCGCTATCGGGTTCGAGACAACGACGCCGCCCACGGCCCTGGTCATCCAGCGGGCGGCGGAACTCGATCTGCCGAACTTCAGCGTGTTTTGCAACCATGTGCTGACGCCGGCGGCGATTGCTCATTTGCTGGCCGCGCCCGAGGCGCGCGCGCTGGATGCGGTGCCGATCGATGGCTTTCTGGGACCCGCGCACGTCAGCGTGGTGATCGGCAGTCGACCCTACGAAGGCTTCGCGCGCGACCATCGCAAGCCGGTGGTGATTTCTGGGTTCGAACCGCTGGACGTGCTGCAATCGATTCTGATGCTGGTTCGTCAACTCAACGAAGGCCACACCGAGGTCGAAAACCAGTACACCCGCGCCGTCACCCGCGACGGCAATTTGAAGGCCCAGCGGTTGATGGCGGAAATCTTCGAACCACGCCCGGTGTTCGAATGGCGCGGCTTGGGGTTGGTGCCCCACAGCGCGCTCAAAATCCGGGAACCTTACGCCCGCTTCGACGCCGAGCGCCGCTTCCCGTTGACCTATCAGGCGGCGCCCGAACATCGGGCCTGTCAGTGCGGGGCTATTTTGCGCGGTGTGAAGAAACCTACCGATTGCAAGCTGTTCGATGTGGTCTGCACCCCGGAGAATCCGCTCGGTTCGTGCATGGTGTCCTCCGAGGGCGCCTGCGCGGCCTATTACCGCTACGGACGCTATCAGGGGGCCGCATGAGCGCGCCACGCACCCGCCACTCCTTCGCCGGCCCCTTGGATTTCGAATCCGGCCTGGTCGAGTTGGGCCACGGCAGTGGTGGACGGGCCATGGCGCAGTTGATCGAGGAACTATTCGCCACGGCCTTTCGCAATCCCTGGCTCGACCAGCGCAATGACCAGGCCTGCCTGGAATTGCCGCCCGGCCGTATCGCCATGACCACCGACAGCTACGTCGTCTCGCCGCTGTTTTTCCCCGGCGGCGACATCGGTTCCCTGGCGGTGCATGGCACGGTGAACGACCTGGCGATGGCGGGCGCCTGGCCGCTGCATCTGTCCGCTGGTTTTATCCTGGAGGCCGGGTTTCCGCTGGCCGATCTGAAGCGCATCGTGGCATCCATGGCGGCGGCGGCGCGAGCCGCCAACGTGACCATCGTGACCGGCGACACCAAGGTGGTGGAACGCGGCAAGGGCGATGGCGTGTTCATCAACACCACCGGCATCGGCGTCATTCCTGACGGCGTTCAGCTTTCCGGCGACCGGGCGCGTCCCGGCGATCTCATTCTGCTTAGTGGTTCGATTGGCGATCACGGCGTGGCGGTGATGTCGCAACGCGCCGGCTTGGAATTCGAGACGACCCTCCAATCCGACAGCGCCGCGCTGCACGAACTGGTGGCGGCCATGGTCGCGGCGGCGCCGGGCCTACGCTGCCTGCGTGACCCCACGCGCGGGGGGCTGGCGACAACCCTGAACGAGATCGCCGTTCAATCCGGCGTGGGGATAGTCCTTCGAGAAGCCGCCATCCCGATTAAGCCTGGGGTGGCCGCGGCCTGCGAACTGTTGGGCTTGGATCCGCTCTATGTCGCCAACGAAGGCAAGCTGGTCGCCATTTGCCCCCCCGAGGACGCCGAGCGGGCGCTGGCGGCAATGCGCCCTCATCCCTTGGCGGCGGCGGCGGCGGTTATCGGCACGGTTCGGGAAGACCCCCACCACTTTGTCACCATGGAAACCACTTTCGGTGGCAATCGCCTGGTGGACTGGCTGAGCGGCGAACAGTTGCCGCGCATCTGCTGACGAGTTGACCGTCCGAGTGCAGTATGCGTCGTAAGAGGGATGCGTTTGGCAGATTTTCTTGCGCTGCAACATAAATTGCGTTATGATGTTTTCCAATTGGTGGCGCAAAGCATGTCAGTGAAGGTATCTATCGATAGCTGAACGACTGATGGAGAGCATCCCCCTGAAAGTAGGGCGGCTCTCGTGGATTGGAGATCCAGGGCGCGAAATTCGTGTCGTGTACATCGCCTCCAAGCTTGGATCGGACAAAATTCGATCTTTTTCGGACACCTAAACTTTGGAGGGCGGGCTGGTTCCCTACTTGGATGGAGGGGATTAGTCGCGTGAGACTTTCATGAAAGAACTACTCAAAATTGCCGTGGGTGCGATTCTCATATTGGCGCTTGCCCCGTTGGCGGGTTTTTGGATTGTTGCGCTGGTTGGCGCGGGCTTGCTTCTGTTACCGATCGGTACCGTCGTCGCGACGGCTTTTCCCGAAACTTGGAAACATATCGAGAATAATTGGTTTTCGCGGGGTTCTTCCTTGTCTCCGTCGTGAACTATAAGATTGGCAAAGGTTTCTGGTTTTCAGATTAACAGCCCGGCGCCGCCGGGCTTTTTCGTTGGGGAAACAATGAGAGTCCCGACCCCTCGGATACCCCGATCCAGTTCGGCGCCACCATGGAGTTGAGCACCAGCTTCCTGGCCGCCTTTCTGATCGGCCTGAGCGGCGGGGCCCACTGTCTTGGAATGTGTGGCGGCATCGTTGGGGCGCTGACCTTAGGATTGCCGGCGACACCTGACCGTCCGTTGCTCGGGCGACTACCGCTTCTGCTCGCCTACAACCTGGGTCGGCTGCTCAGCTACGTTGTCGCCGGAATGCTGGCGGGCGGGATTGGAGCCTGGGCGGCGCATCTGCTGGCCGTGCATCAGGCGCAGTTAGGGTTGCGGCTTTTGGCCGGGCTGTTCATGATCCTGCTGGGACTGTATCTGGCCGGCTGGTGGATGGGGCTGACGCGGGTGGAGCAGGCGGGCGGACGGTTGTGGCGTCGGATCGAACCGCTGGGCCGGCGGTTGCTGCCGGTGCGCACGCCCACCCAGGCGCTGGGCATCGGGCTGGTGTGGGGTTGGCTGCCATGCGGGCTGGTTTACAGCGTGTTGGTGTGGACGATGGGCGCGGGTGGGGCGCTGAACGGCGGCTTGCTGATGTTGTGTTTCGGTCTCGGCACGTTGCCGACGCTGCTGGCGATGGGCGCATTCGCGGCGACGCTGGCGGGTTTCATCCGCCAGCCCTGGGTGCGCCAGGTCGCGGGCGCGCTGGTCATCGGGTTCGGGATGTACCAGATCGGTTTAGCGGCGCGGATGATGTTTCAGGGTGTGTGAAGATGCGGCGAGGGCGCCAGCAGTGAATCGATAGGGATTGGCATGGTTAGTGCTCTGTCACCAGTGTTGAGTATCGAGCGAACCAAGGCCGTCGATGAAGAAAATCGAAGTCATGTTGATCGATGCCCATTCGGGGCGGTCGGCGATTCTGGAGCAAGCGCTGAGCGATGCCGGCTACCGGATCACGGTCCGAACCGCCGGCACCCACAAGCTGTTGCAACAGGTGCGGGAAACCAGGCCGGACGTGATTCTGATCGACATCGATCTACCCGACCGCGATACCCTGGAGCAATTGCGCGAGATCGGACAAGACCAGCCTCGGCCCATCGTGATGTTCGCCGAGCGCAGCGATCCCGAAACCACTGCCGCCGCCTTGCGCGCCGGCGTCAGCGCCTACGTGGTGGACGATCTCAATCCGCGCCGTCTCCAGCCGATCATGGATGTCGCCATCGCCCGGTTCCGCGAGTATCAGGCCCTGCGCCGGGAACTGGAGGAAACCCGCAACCGGCTGGCCGAGCGCAAAGTGGTCGAAAAAGCCAAGGGTTTGCTGATGGCGCAACGGAATCTGAGCGAGGAAGAGGCCTACCAGACCTTGCGCAAGCTGGCGATGGATCGCAATCAACGAGTCGGAGAGGTGGCGCGCACCGTGGTTTCGTTGCTGGAGCTGTTGAGTTGAATGCGGGGTTACCGCCGCTCAATGTGGTGCAAGACGGGAATGCCATGCGCCACGATAGCGCAAATCGGACGGGCGTAAGCCGCGCAAAACGTTTCGATCCACAAGCCAGCTTCGGCCAATATCAATGACTAAATGATTTTGGCGCGAATCGTGCCTAATTCAGATTAACAACCCCTCCCACCGCTGGGACGGGTCACGCGGCCAACGGCGGTCGCGCATCGGACAAAGGCGTCCAGTTCTCGTGTTTCGCGCGAGAGCTGGACGCCTTTTTTATTGGCTTCTGGCGGGAGCATGACATGAGCGGATCGAACACGACGAACGAATTGGCGCAAGCGCCCGGCTTGTCCCGGCGCACGTTCTTGAAAACGGGCGGGCTGGCGCTGGGCGGCGCTACCTTGCTGGGCGGGACGCCTCCTTGGCTGCGAACCAGCGCTTGGGCGGGCGAAAGCGGCGGTTTGGAGAAAACCAAATTGACCTTGGGGTTCATTCCGCTCACCGACTG
This sequence comes from Candidatus Contendibacter sp., assembly GCA_029624675.1. Classification (GTDB taxonomy): domain Bacteria; phylum Pseudomonadota; class Gammaproteobacteria; order Competibacterales; family Competibacteraceae; genus Contendibacter. Next base: position 34,920 of record JARSSP010000030.1, on the reverse strand, counting down.
CGCACCGCTGGTGGTGGCTTTCGAGAAGGGTTATTTCAAGAAATATGGCCTGGAGGTGGTGCTGTCCAAGGAGGCGTCCTGGGCCAACATCCGCGACAAGGTCGCCATCGGCGAACTGGACGGCGCGCACATGCTGGCGGGGATGCCCATCGCCGCCAGCCTCGGCGTCGGCGCGTTGCCCAAGGCCACCATTACCGCCTTCTCACTGGACCTCAACGGCAACGCCGTCACTGTTTCCAACGAGTTGTACGAGCGGATGGCGAAAGCGGACCCCGAAGCGATGCAGGAACGTCCGCTCACCGCCCGCGCCCTGAAAAAGGTCATCGACGCCGACAAGGCCGCCGGCAAGGAGCCGATGACCTTCGCGGTCGTGTTTCCGGTCTCCACCCACAACTATCAATTGCGCTATTGGTTGGGATCGGCGGGTATCAATCCCGATCAGGACTTGCGCTTGATCGTGATTCCGCCGCCGCAGATGGTGGCCAACCTTAAAGCAGGCAACATCGCCGGCTATTGCGTGGGCGAGCCGTGGAACGAGCGGGCGGTGGAAACCGGCATCGGCCGGGTGCTGATCACCAGTTACGAATTGTGGAACAACAATCCCGAAAAAGTGTTCGGCGTCAACCTGGAATGGCACGAGAAGCATTCGCGCACCCACCAGGCGCTGCTCATGGCCCTATTGGAAGCGACGCAATGGATGGATCAGCCGGATAACCGCATGGAAGTGGTCAAGCTGATTGCGCAAAAGTCCTACGTCAACGCGCCCGAGGATACGGTGAAGATGTCGATGACCGGCACCTTCAAGTACGCGCAAAACGAGGAGCCGCGCCCACTGCCGGATTTCAATGTGTTCTACCGCTACGCCGCCAATTTCCCCTGGCAATCGCACGCCGCCTGGTTCATCGGCCAGATGTACCGCTGGGGGCAGTTGGAGCAGCCGGCGAACATTCTTCAGGCCGCCGCTTCGGTCTATCGCCCCGATCTGTATCGGCAAGCCGCCAAGGCGCTGGGCGTACCGTATCCCACCGTCGAGGTCAAGTCGGAAGGGGTCAACCCCGGACCCTGGACGTTGGCCGAAGCCACCAGCCCGATCGCGATGGGGCCGGATCGGTTCTTCGACGGCGGCCGGTTCGATCCCAAGAAATCGGGCGAGTACGTCGCCGGCTTCGCGGTGAAAAATCTGAAAGTCGCGCCGGAAGCCTTGGTCAAGGCCAACGCCTGAATGGGGGAGGAGACTGATATGAGCAAGGTGATTGCCCTGGCCACCGTATTGCCGGTGAAGTCCGAGCGCCCGGAATCGTCATTGCCGGTTCCCCTGGCCGGGGAGCGGATCGTCACGCCCGCCGCCAATGCCGAGCGGCAACCACCAGCCGTGCCGATCCAGGCTCTCTCTCCGCCGGTATCGCGCGCCAGGTTGCGTGCCGCCGCCATTGCCCGCGCCATCATTCTACCGGGAGCGGTTTTCCTGCTGGTGCTGGTGGTTTGGATGCTGGTCAACGCCAAAATCACCAGCGACATTCCGACGCCCGCCGCGACGTGGGCGCGGGCGGTGGAAATTTTCGGCCAGCCGTTCTACGTCGCCGGCCCCAACGACATGGGCATCGGCTGGCAGGTGTTGTATTCGCTGGGCCGGGTCTTGGCCGGCTTCGCCCTGGCGGTTGCGGTGGGGATTCCGGTCGGCTTTCTGATGGGCGCCAGCCGCGACGTGCACCAGGCCTGCTATCCGCTGGTGCAAATTCTCCGGCCGGTCAGCCCGCTGGCCTGGCTACCCATCGGCCTGCTGGTGTTTCAGGCGAAAGATCCGTCCGCGATTTTCGTGATCTTCATCACCAGCATCTGGCCGGTGATCGTCAACACCGCCGCCGGGGTGCAGGCGATTCCAAAAGACTATCTCAACGTGGCGCGGGTGCTGCGGCTGGGCAAGCTGGAAATCACCCGCCGCATCCTGTTACCGGCCACTCTGCCGCATATTCTGACCGGCATGAGGTTGTCGCTGAGCGTGGCCTGGATGGTGATCGTGGCGGCGGAAATGCTCACTGGCGGCATCGGCATCGGCTTCTATGTCTGGGACGAGTGGAACAACCTCAACGTCGCTTCGATCATCGTCGCCATCGGCCTCATCGGGCTAGTCGGCATCGTGCTGGAAAGCCTGATGAATCTGGCGCAGCGCCATTTCGACTACAACCGCCGTTGAGAGGGAATCGCCGTGAGCTACCTGAACATTTCCAACGTGGATGTGGTGTTTCCCACTAACAACGGCGCCTTCATCGCCCTGCGCGAAGTGCATCTCGAAATCGAAAAAGGCGAATTCATCGCCATCATCGGCCATTCCGGATGCGGTAAATCCACGGTGCTGAACGTGGTCGCCGGCCTGCTCGAAGCCACTCGTGGCGGCGTGTTACTGGAAAACAAGGAGGTGAACAGCCCCGGCCCGGATCGCGCCGTGGTGTTCCAGAACCACTCGCTGTTGCCGTGGCTGACGGTGTACGAGAACGTGCGGATCGCGGTGGACAAGGTGTTTGGCAAGAGCAAGTCCAAGGCCGAGCGTCACGATTGGACCCTCCACAATCTCCGGCTGGTCCACATGGAGCACGCGCTGGATCAGCGGCCGGGCGAGATTTCCGGCGGCATGAAGCAGCGAGTCGGCATCGCCCGCGCCTTGGCGATGCAGCCCAAGGTCCTGCTGATGGACGAGCCGTTCGGCGCGCTCGACGCCCTGACTCGCGCCCACTTGCAGGAATCGGTGATGGAAATTCAAGCCGCCCTCAACAACACCGTGCTCATGATCACTCACGACGTGGACGAGGCGGTGTTGCTGTCCGACCGCATCGTCATGATGACCAACGGTCCGGCGGCGACGGTGGGGGAAATTCTCAAGGTGGATTTGCCGCGCCCGCGCAACCGGCTCGAACTGGCGGATGACCCGACCTACAACCACTATCGCGCCGAAGTGCTGCGCTTCCTCTACGAGCGGCAGCGGCGGCCGGAAGCGGCATGACAGCTTCCCTCACCCCCGGCCCCTCTCCCAAAGGGCGAGGGGAGCGCGAGCCTCAAACAGCAAGGTTCTGAAGATGAATGCGAAAGAACGTCTGGTTTTGGTCGGCAACGGCATGGCTGGGATGCGTACCCTGGAAGAGTTGCTAGCCATCGCCCCGGATAAATTCGACATCACCGTGTTCGGCGCGGAGCCACACGGCAACTACAACCGCATCCTGCTGTCGCCGGTGCTGGCCGGCGAAAAATCCATCGACCAGATCATGATCAACGATCTGAACTGGTATGCGGAAAAAGGCATTCGCTTATACGCCGGCCAGGAGGTGACGCGAATCAACCGGGCGCGGCGGCAAATCCACGCTACCGATGGCACGATTGCGCCCTACGACCGGCTGTTGCTGGCGACCGGTTCCAACCCGTTCATTCTGCCGATTCCGGGCAACGATCTGCCGGGTGTCATCGGGTTTCGCGACATCAAGGATGTGGAAACCATGCTGGCGGCGGCGCAAACCGGCAAGCACGCGGTAATCATCGGCGGCGGACTGCTCGGTTTGGAAGCCGCCAACGGTTTGATGAAGCAGGGAATGCAAGTCACGGTCGTGCATGTGCTGGATACCCTGATGGAGCGCCAACTCGACCCGGTTGCGGCAGACATGCTGCGCGCAAGTTTGGAAGAGCGTGGCTTGCGTTTTTTGATGGGCGCCAACACCGCCGCCGTGCTCGGCGAAGAACGGGTTCGCGCCGTGCGTTTCAAGGATGGCCTGGAAATTCCGGCCGATTTGGTGGTGATGGCCGTCGGTATTCGGCCGAACATCGAGCTAGCAAAACAAGCCGGCATTTATTGCGAACGCGGCGTCGTCGTCAACGACACCATGCAGAGCTACGATCCGCGTGTCTATGCCGTCGGCGAGTGCGTGCAGCATCGCGGCCAATGCTACGGTCTGGTCGCGCCGTTGTGGGAGCAGGCCAAGGTCTGCGCCAACCATCTCGCGCGCTACGGCATTGGCCGCTATCAGGGATCGGTGACCAGCACCAAGCTGAAAGTGACCGGCATCGATCTGTTCTCCGCCGGCGACTTCAACGGCGGGCCGGGCTGCGAGGAAATCGTGTTGCGCGATCCGGCGCGCGGCGTCTACAAGAAGCTGGTGGTCAAGGAAAATCGCGTGCAGGGCGCGGTGCTGTACGGCGATACCGTCGATGGCACGTGGTATTTCCAGTTGTTGCGCGAGGGCACCGACATCGGCGCGTTTCGCGAAACCGTGCTGTTCGGTCACGCCCACATGGCGGATTCGGGCCGCGACGGTTTCAGCGTGATGACGATGACCGACGACGCCGAAATCTGTGGCTGCAACGGCGTGTGCAAGGGCGCTATCGTCAAGGCGATTGCCGAAAAGAAGCTGTTTACCGTCGACGAGGTACGCGCCCACACCAAGGCGTCGGCGTCCTGCGGTTCCTGCACCGGCTTGGTCGAGCAAATTCTCGCCGCCACCGTCGGTACCTTCGACAAGACGCCGAAGGAAAAGGCGCTGTGTCAATGCACCGAGCACAGCCACGATCAGGTCCGCAAGACCATCCGGGAGCAGCGTTTGACCAGCCTGCGAGCGGTATTCGATTTCATGGAATGGAAAACGCCGGACGGTTGCCATTCCTGTCGCCCCGCCATCAATTACTACCTGATTTCGACTTGGCCGGACGAAGCGCAAGACGATCAGCAGTCGCGGTTCGTCAACGAGCGGGTGCACGCCAACATCCAGAAAGATGGCACCTATTCGGTGGTTCCGCGCATGTGGGGCGGCCTGACCAACCCCAAGGAATTGCGCGCCATCGCCGATGTGGCCGACAAGTTCAAGATCCCGACGGTGAAAGTGACCGGCGGCCAGCGCATCGACCTGCTCGGCGTCAAAAAGGAAGATTTGCCGAAAGTCTGGGCCGATCTCAACGCTGCCGGCATGGTGTCCGGCCACGCCTACGGCAAAAGCCTGCGCACCGTGAAAACCTGCGTCGGCTCCGACTGGTGCCGCTTCGGAACCCAAGATTCCACCGGCCTCGGCGTCAAGCTGGAAAAGATGACCTGGGGATCGTGGACGCCGCACAAGTTCAAGATGGCCGTCTCCGGCTGTCCGCGCAACTGCGCCGAAGCCACGATCAAGGATTTCGGCGTGGTCTGCGTCGAGTCCGGTTACGAAATTCACGTCGGCGGCAACGGCGGCATCAAGATTCGGGGCACCGACTTGCTCTGCAAATGCGCCACGGAAGAGGAAGTGAAGGAATATTGCTGTGCATTCATGCAGATCTACCGCGAGGAAGGGCGCTATCTGGAACGCACCGCGCCGTGGATCGAGCGCGTCGGCCTGAGCTACGTGAAAGCACGCATCGTCGAGGATGAAGAGAATCGAAAGGCGCTCTACGCCCGTTTTCTCGATTCGCAAAAGTACGCTCAGATCGACCCGTGGGCGGAACGCGCCAGTGGTCGGGTGGACGCGCACGAGTTTCAACCCTTGCGGCAAGTCGGTTGAAGAGCGGAGGCAAACATCATGTATGACTGGCACGAAATCGGCGCGCTCGACGATATTCCCCGCTTGGGTTCACGGGTCGTGAATACGCCACACGGCGACGTGGCAATCTTTCGGACTGCCGACGATCAGGTTTTTGCTCTGCGCGACCGCTGTCCGCACAAGGGTGGTCCGCTATCGCAAGGTATCGTCCACGGTCACCGGATCACCTGTCCACTGCACAATTGGGTGTTGGAATTGGAAAGCGGTCAGGCGGTCGCGCCGGACGTGGGTTGCGCTACCCGCTATCCGACGCGACTGGAAGACGGGCGGCTTTGGCTCGGTTTGAATAACGTGGTCAGCTTGCCGTCCGCATCGCGGGAAGCGGCCTGAACGGGGGATGACGCGATGAACGGCACAGGCGAGACAATCCGCACCACTTGCCCCTACTGCGGGGTCGGTTGTGGCGTGAAAGTCACGGTCGATTCTGACGGCGGCGCGCAAGTGGAAGGCGACGAACAGCATCCCGCCAATTATGGGCGGCTGTGCTCGAAAGGCGCGGCGCTGGGCGAAACGCTGAGCCTGGATGATCGCCTGCTGTATCCCGAAGTCGGCGGGCGGCGCGTGTCGTGGGACGAAGCGCTGGACGCGGTCGCCGCCGGTTTTCGCCAAGCACTGGCGGAGCACGGTCCCGATGCCGTCGCTTTTTACGTCTCCGGGCAGTTATTGACCGAGGATTACTACGTCGCCAACAAATTGATGAAGGGCTGCCTCGGCGGCGCCAACATCGACACCAATTCGCGGCTGTGCATGGCGTCCTCGGTCGCCGGTCACAAGCGGGCGTTCGGCTCGGACACCGTGCCCGGTTGCTACGAGGATTTGGAGGAAGCTGACCTGGTGGTGCTGGTCGGTTCCAATCTGGCCTGGTGCCATCCGGTGCTGTATCAGCGCATCCTCGCCGCGCGGGAACGGCGCGCGGGCAAACCGAAACTGGTGGTGATCGACCCGCGCCGCACCGCCACCTGCGATGCCGCCGAAACGCATTTGCCGCTCAAGCCCGGTTCCGATACGGCCCTGTTCAACGGCCTGCTGGTGCATCTCTATCAGCAGGACCGCTTGGATTCGGAGTTTCTCGATCAGCAGGTTGCCGGGTTCTGGGCGGCGTATCAGGCCGCCAAGGCGGTTGCGCCGAATGTTCCTACCGTCGCCGCCAAAACCGGATTGCCGGCAAGCGACATCGCCGAGTTTTACGGCTTGTGGGGCCGAACTCGCAAAGTGGTGACGGTTTACTCGCAGGGGGTCAATCAATCCGCCCACGGCAGCGACAAGGTGAACGCCATCATCAATTGCTATCTGGCGACCGGGCGCATCGGTCAGCCAGGCATGGGACCGTTTTCGGTCACCGGCCAGCCGAACGCGATGGGCGGGCGCGAGGTCGGCGGCTTGGCGAACCAACTGGCGGCGCACATGGATTTCGCGCCGGATGCCGTCGAGCGAGTGCGGCGGTTTTGGCAAGCGTCCGCCATTGCCGAAAATCCCGGTCTGAAAGCGATCGATCTGTTTCAGGCGGTCGCCGACGGCCAGATCAAGGCCATTTGGATCATGGGCACCAATCCGGTGGTGAGTCTGCCCGACGCCGACGCCGCGCGGGCCGCTTTGCAACGCTGTCCGTTGGTGGTGGTGTCCGACGCCGTGGCCGATACCGACACCGTGCGGCTGGCGCACATCAAGTTGCCGGCGCTGACCTGGGGCGAGAAAGAGGGCACGGTGACCAATTCCGAGCGACGGATTTCCCGCCAGCGGACCTTTCTGCCGCCGCCGGGCGAAGCCAAACCGGACTGGTGGGCCGTGACCCAAATAGCCCGGCGCTTGGGATTCGCTGACCAGTTTCCTTTTGAATCGCCGGCGGCCATTTTCCGCGAACACGCGGCTTTGTCGGGGTTCGAGAATGAGGGGGGCAGCCGTCGCGATTTCGACATCTCCGCGCTCGCCGATCTTGCCGATGCCAACTACGACACCCTGCAACCCGTGCAATGGCCTCTGCCGCGCGGCGCGACGGCGGGTGCGGAGCGTTTGTTCGGCGCGGGCGGTTTTTTCACCGCCGACGGCAAGGCTCATTGCATCGCGGTCGGCGAACGGGCGCCGGTTCACGCGGCGGATGACAGCTTTCCGCTGATCCTCAACAGCGGCCGGATTCGCGATCAATGGCATACCATGACCCGCACCGGCAAGACCGCGCGGTTGACCGGCCATATCCCCGAGCCTTACGTCGAGATTCATCCGGTGGATGCACTCGCCTGCGGGGTGAGTGAGAACGGCCTGGCTCGGGTGCATAGCCGCTGGGGCGAGGTCATCGTCCGGGTCCGAACCAACCCGGAGCAGCAACCGGGTAACGTATTCGTGCCGATGCACTGGGGTTCGCCGCTGGCGCCGCGCGGGCGGGCCAACGCGGTGGTCAATCCGGTAGTGGACCCTTTGTCCGGCCAACCGGAATCCAAGCATACCCCAGTGCGAGTCCAGGCTTACCGCCCGCGCTGGCACGGGTTCTTGCTATCTCGCGAAGCTATCGAACCACCGGCGGTCGAGTACCGGGTCAGCGTGCGCGAGCAGACCTGCTGGCGCTACGAGTTGGCGGGAGAAGCCGCAATTGACGGTTGGCCGGCTTGGGCGCGCGACTTGCTCGGCGATGATCCAGACCGGGAATGGCTGGAGTTCGCCGATGCCGGTACGGGTCGCTACCGGGGCGCGGTGTTGGTGGGGGGACGCCTGGAAGCTTGTCTATTCGTGGCGCCGACCCACGAACTGCCGCCGCGCGGCTGGTTGGCCGGACTGTTCGCCGCCCCGGAACTCGGTTCCGCCGAGCGCGCCAGCTTGCTGGCCGGGCGGCCGGGCGGTGGGCAGCGCGACGGCGGACGGATCGTCTGCGCCTGCTTCGGGGTGGGGCTCAACACCTTGACTGCCGCCATTCGCGAACGGGGATTGGCGACGCCGGAGGCCATCGGCGCGACGCTCAAAGCCGGAACCAATTGCGGTTCCTGCGTGCCGGAGCTACGACAACTGATCGCGCAAGGCTAGAATCGTCGCTCCTGAACCCTAACCCAAGGAGCGAAAGTCGCGATGTTCCGCGTCCAGACCGGTCTCGAAACGCTCATCAACGATTTTCCTGAAAAGATTCGCGGCGCGCGGATCGGAGTGGTGTGCCATCCCGCCAGTGTCGATGCCGAATTGCGCCACGCGCTGGATCTGTTGCAAGCAGCCGGCGCTCGAATCCTCGCCATCTTCGGTCCCGAGCACGGTGCGCGGGGCGCGGCGCAGGACATGGAGGATGTCGAGGACCTGCCGCTCGATCCCCGGCTTGGGGTGCCGGTGCATAGCTTGTACGGCGCGACCTTCGACAGCCTGACCCCGCGCCGGGAGCAGCTTGAGGGATTGGATGCGCTGGTGATCGATCTGCAAGACGTGGGCGCGCGTTATTACACCTTCGTCTGGACGATGGCGCTGTGCATGGAGGCGGCGGGCAAGGCTGGAGTGCGGGTGCTGGTCTGCGACCGGCCCAATCCTATCGACGGGGTGACCACCGAAGGCAATTTGATCAAACCGGGCTTCGAGTCCTTCGTCGGCCTGCATCCGCTGCCCAACCGACACGGGTTGACCCCCGGCGAGATCGCCCGCTACGTCCAACTGCGGCGGGGTGTTCGGTGCAAGCTGGACGTGCTGCCCATGCGCGGTTGGCGGCGCGAGATGGTCTTCGAGGACACAGGATTGCCCTGGGTTTATCCCTCGCCCAACATGCCGACAGTCGATACCGCGCTGGTCTATCCGGGCATGTGCTTGGTGGAAGCGACCGAACTCTCGGAAGGGCGCGGCACCTGTCGGCCGTTCGAGGTGGCCGGTGCGCCGGGCATTGATCCCGAAGCCCTCGCCGCCGAACTATCCCGGAAAAATCTGACCGGCTGCCTGTTTCGTCCGCTCTACTTCCGGCCCCAATTTCAAAAGCGCGCCGGCAAGACTTGTGGGGGCGTGCAGATCCACGTCACCGACCACCGGGAGTTCTATTCCTACACGGTCGGCGTCGCGTTCCTGCAAAGCGTCAAGCGCGTGGCTCCGGATGCCTTTGCCTGGCGGGCGAAGCCCTACGAATTTGTGGCCGACATTCCCGCCATCGACTTATTGGCGGGGGATGATCGACTGCGCCTGGCTCTGGAAGCGGACGCCGATCTGACCGAGCTTGCCAACCAGTGGGCGCAAGAGCGGATAGCGTTCGAGGAAATGCGTCGCGAGGCGTTTCTCTACTGATCGGTATCCGCCAACTCCGGCTTGGTGTGATAGCCGCGCGGGGTGTAGACCCACTTTCCTGCCCGCCGGGTCTCGCTGTTGCCGACTATAACCAGCGACAGCATGTTCAGCGGTTCCGGGTCGAGCTCGCCCAGGGTGGTGGCGGTCAGTTGCTCGCCTTTGCGGGTGACGTTGAAGGCGACGACGACCGGCGTTTCCGGCCGGCGGTAGCGCAGCAGGATTTGCCGGGCTTGCAGCAGTTGCCAGGATCGTTTGTTGGATACCGCGTTGTAAAAAGCGATGGCGAAATCGCCCTGACCGGCTAGGTCGATGCGCTTGGCGATCAGTTCCCACGGCGTCAGCAGGTCGGAGAGGGAAATCACGCAGAAATCGTGCGCCAGCGGGGCGCCGACTCGCGCCGCCGCCGCCTGCATGGCCGAGATTCCGGGAATCACTTCGATTTCAACGTCCGCCCATTCCGGTTTCGGCTTGCGCGCCAGCAGTTCGAACACCACCGTCGCCATGCCGTAGATGCCGGCGTCGCCGCTGGAAATCAGCGCCGTGGTCCGGCCGCTGGCGGCGAGATCGAGCGCCAGCGCGGCGCGGGCCAGTTCCTCGCCCATCGGCGTTTTGTGGCGGGTCTTGCCCTCGGTCAGCTCGCCAAGCAGGTTCAGGTACAAGCCGTGGCCGGCCAGGTCGGTGCAGGATTCCAGCGCCGTGCGGGCGGCGGGACTGAGGTGATCGAGTCCGCCCGGGCCGGCGCCGATAATGTAGAGTCGTCGAGTGAGTGGCATGAAGATCATATCTGGGTAAGGTGCCAGGGCGCATTCTGGCATACTTCCACAAATCGACCCCAGCTTTCGACATCCCGCTGTTCCAGCAGTCGCCCGGCGAACTTCAGCGCCACCGCCAGATTCACCTCGGCCACCGCGCTCAGCGACTCACCCAGTTCGAACCGTTCGCCGCGAATGGCCAGTTGAAACGCCGACGGCGGTGGGGCGTGGTTGATCTGCTGATAGATGTGCAGCACGGCGGCGGGTGATAGAGCGTGGCTGGTATAGCTGGTATCGCGCGCCGGCTGTGGGCGGGTGAATTCAAACGGCGGCGGGCAGGAGACGCTGGCGTCCACGAACAGGGCCAGCGCCCGGTTTTCCAAATCCACCGCGTGTTCGATCTGCAACTGAAAGTCAGTGAGCAGTTCGACATCGTTCCATGCACCGATCTGCTCGCGTAATACCGCCAGCCGTTCCAGAAACAGGGGTCCGAGTGCGTCATCGCCCCGGCTGGGATTGCCGACGGCGAGAACTAACAAACTGGGGCAATGCTCCTTAATGCCCCCCCCGAACAACCCCATCCGCGTCCCGCATCAAAGAATCCATCACTGCCCCACTCTCTTCCTCCACCAACTCCACGATCAACGGCATCTGGCCCAGAGCGTGGGTGGCGCAGGACAGGCAGGGATCGTAGGCCCGCACCGCCACCTCGATCTGATTCAGCAGCGGCTCGGTCAATTCCTTGCCGTCCAGATAGCGTTCCGCCACCTGGCGGATGGACTCGTTCATCGCCTGATTGTTGTTGGTGGTGGACACGATCAGGTTGGCCTTCTCGACTAGTCCATCCTCATTGACGCGGTAGTGGTGGAACAACGTGCCGCGCGGCGCTTCGATCACGCCGACGCCCTCGTGCGTCATCTTGCCGCGCACGACCAGTTCGTCGCCGAAAATGTCCGGGTCGAGCAGCAATTCCTGGATCGCCTCGGCGGCGTGCAACAACTCGATCATCCGCGCCCAGTGATAGGCCAAGGTGAGGTGAACCGGCTGACCCTCGCCCAGCGCGGCGAACTCCCGCCGTTCCGCTTCGGCCAAGGGCGTGGGAATAAAGTCGCAGTTGTTGATGCGCGCCAGCGGCCCCACTCGATACCAGCCCTTGTCCGGCCCCAGCGCGTTGATGAACGGGAACTTCATGTAGCTCCACGGCTTGACCTGCTCGCGCAGCACCTGGGCGTAGCGCCGGTAATCCAGATGATCGAACAGAATGTCGCCCTGGCCGTTCCGGGCGCGCAGCCCGCCGTGGTACAGGTCCAATGCCCCGTCGGCGCGAACCAGACTCAGATAGTTGGAGCGAATGGTGGCGAAATGGGTGAAATAGCCGGGATTCAGCGCATAGGCCTGCTTGATCAGCTTGAGGATATTGCGGCCCCACTGGATCATCAGATCGAGATCGGTCAACAGGTAGTTGCGTTCCTGCAAGGTCAGCGCCTTGTTGACCCCGCCGGGCACGTTGCCGGAGCCATGCACCCGTTTGCCAGCGGTGATGCGGATCACCTCCTGGCCGTACTTGCGCAGCCGCACGCCCTGACGAGCAATGTCGGGAAAATCGGCCATGACGCCACCGACGTTGCGGTGCGCGGTCGGATCGTCGAAATCGAACAGGAAATCCGGCGAGGCCAGATGGAAAAAATGCACCGCGTGCGATTGCAGGGTCTGACCACAGTGCATCAGCCGGCGGATTTTCTCGGCGGTCGGCGTGATCTCCCGCGCCCCGACCAGTTGATCGACTGCCTTGGACGCCGCCAGATTATGGCTGACCGGACAGATTCCGCACAGCCGCTGCACCACCACCGGCACCTCCCAATACGGCCGGCCCTGGATGAATTTCTCGAAGCCGCGAAACTCGACGATATGCAACCGCGCCTGGCGAACGTGATGATCCCGATCCACCAGCAGCGTGACCTTGCCGTGGCCTTCGACCCGACTGAGCGGGTCGATGGCAATCCGACACAGATATTCCGGCTGGGCAGCCGTTTCCAGGGTGCTCATGGCGGGCCTCGCTCAATCGTAGTGAATCTGGGTATAGGGCAGCGCGAGCGGCTGGCCCGACAGTAGTTGATTCACGAAGGTCCAGATCGCGTCCGCCGACGGTGGGCAGCCCGGCAGGAAGTAGTCAATCTTCACCACTTCGTGCAGCGGATGCACCTGGTTCAACAGCAACGGAATTTCCGGATCGTTGGGAATCTGAGGATCGACTAGACCGATCCCGCGCAGGTAGGACTCTTCCAGGCACTCCTTGAGGTCGTACTGGTTGCGCATCGCCGGAACCCCGCCGTTCAGCGCGCAAGCGCCGATGGCGACCAGAATCTTGCAGCGCGTCCGGAACTCCATCAGCACGTGGACGTTCTCGGCGTTGCAAACCCCGCCCTCGATCAGGCCCAAATCGCAGTTACCCAGTTCCTTGATGTCGGTCAACGGGCTGCGGTCCAGTTCCACCCGTTCGGCCAGATCGAACAGCCGCTCGTCGAGATCAAGCAGCGACATGTGGCAACCGAAGCAACCCGCCAGCGAACAGGTGGCGATCTTCACTTTGGGTTCAATCATGGCGACGTCCTCCCTTGCTTTCCGCCAGCGTCGCCACATCGCCCACCACGCTGATCGGCTTGCGGTCGTAAAGCCGCTGACCGATGGGAATCTCATAGCCGCGGTGCTTGGTCAGAATCGCTCCGGTGGGGCAAACCTGAGCGGCCTTGTCGGCAAGGCTGAAATCGGTGGCGCCCAGCTTGCCGGACGGGGTGTTGACCACCAGATGGGCCTGAATGCCGCGCCCCTGCACCGCGAAGATGTTCTTGCCGTCCACGTCGCGACTGGCGCGCACGCACAACTCGCACAGGATGCAGCGGTTGAAATCAAGCACCGCCTCGGGATGGGAGGCGTCCACCGGCCGGCGCGGATAGAAGTGGGTGTAGTGCGGCGCCAGCATCCCGACGTAATAGGCTACCGCCTGTAATTGACACGCCCCGCTTTTCTCGCAGGCCGGGCAGACATGGTTGCCTTCCACGAACAGCATTTGCAGGATGCCACGCCGAATCTCGCGCAGTTCCCCGGTTTCGTTCTGCACGGTCTGATCCACCGCCGCCGGGGTGGTGCAAGCCGCCTGCACCCGGCCATTGACCTTGACCAGGCAGACCCGGCAACTGCCGTGCGGAGCGAATTCCGGGTTGAAGCACAGATGCGGGATATAAACGCCGGCGGCCAGCGCGGCGACCATGATGGTCTGGCCGTCCTGGAACGGAATCGGCCGCCCGTCCAGCGTGAAACTCCGGTCCTCGCTCATGGCATCGCCCCCATCATCAATTCTTCCTCGCGCAAATAGGCGTCCGGGTCGCTGCGGCCCGTCAATTGCCGGGCTTGCTCCAGCGCCGCGTCCAGATCGAACGCCGGCTCGAAGGTGGTGGACCGCAGCCGCCGTTCCCAGGCTTCCGGAAACTGCTCCAGACTGTCCAGCACCGGATTCGGCGCGGTCTGACCCAATCCACAATGACAGGCGACCTGCATGATCCGACCCAGCTTGCGCATCTCCTCCAGGTCGTAACGGGTTCCATGGCCGGTGTGCACCTTGGTCACCAGATCGCGTAGCAGCGGGGCGCCGACCCGGCAGGGCGTGCAGAAACCGCAGCTTTCGTGGACGAAGAAATGGGCGAAATTGCGGACGCCATCGAGAATGTCGCGCCGATGGCTGAACACCATGAACGAGCCGCCGGTGGCCAGGTCCTCGAAGCAGATGCGCCGGTCGAACTGGCGGGCGGAAATCATGTGCCCGGCGGGACCGGCCATCTGGATGCCCTGCGCGTCCCGCGCGCCGCAGTCTTCCAGGACCCGCCGCACCGTAACGCCGAACGGGTATTCGTAAATCCCCGGCCGCTCGCAGTCGCCGCTGAGGCTGAGCAGCTTGGTGCCCTTGGACTCCGCCGTGCCCCGGCTGGCGAACCAGGCGCCACCCTCCACGGCGATCTTGGCGGCGGCGGCGAAGGTCTCGACGTTGTTGACCACGGTGGGCTGGTTCAAATAACCGTGGGTGGTCGGGAACGGCGGGCGGATGCGCGGCACGCCGTGCTTGCCCTCCAGCGACTCGATCAGCGCCGATTCCTCGCCGCAAACGTAGGCTCCAGCCCCCAGATGGATGTCGATGTCGAAATCGAAGGTCGGATCGCCCAGAATCGCCTCGCCCAGCAAACCCACCTCGCGCCGGCGTTGCAGGGTCGCCTCCAGCGATTCCAGCAGATAGCGGTATTCGCCGCGCAGATAGACGAACCCCTGGCGCGCGCCGATCACCCGGCCACACAGCGTCATGCCCTCGAACACCAGATCGGCGAAATCCTGCATCAACACCCGGTCCTTGAAGGTGCCCGGCTCGCCCTCGTCGGCGTTGCAGACCACGTATTTCTCTTCGCCCGGCGCGTTGCGACAGGAAATCCATTTGGCCGCCGATTTGAACCCGGCGCCGCCCTGCCCCCGCAAACCGGATTTGACCATCTCTTCCAGGATCGCCTCCGAGCCACGCTTGAGCACCGCCCGCAAAGCGGTGCCGTCGGCGAAATGCCGCCCCAGCAAGATATCGGCGCGGCGGATGTTGCTGATCACCTCGAAAAACTCGCTCGGCCATTGCGTCAGTGGGATTTGTCCGTTCACCAGTTCAACGATCCGATCCAAACGGAGTTTGTCCAGGCGGGTGAGCGCGTAGCCGTTGACCAGCGCCGCCGGTCCCTGGTCGCACATACCGGTGCAGGAAGTAACGCCGACCGTGACCCGGCCATCGGCGCGGGTTTCACCCATGCGCACACCCAGCCGGTCGCAGAGCGCGTGCAACAACTCGCGGTTGCCCAGCATCCGATCGGTGATGTTGTCGCTGAACAGAATATCGTAGGAACCGCGGGGGGCGGTGTAGAGGAAGGAATAGAATTCAGCGACGCCGCGCACCTTGACCGGGGAGATGTGGAGTCCCTCGGCGACCCGGTCCAGGGTCTCGGGCGACAGCCAGGTCAAACGGTCCTGCACGTCGCGCAGGATTTGCAACAGCCGGGTCGGCATGCCGCCGTGGCCCTGGACAATTTCGCAAACCGTCTGGGTCAGTGCGTCAGATTTCGCCATGGATCACCTCCATCGTCGATGGGCCAATCCGGCGTTGTGGAGCGCGGATGGCGATTTTTTCGAGCAGGCCGCTAAACCACAATTTTCTTCATCATAACCCAAATCAAGACAAAAATCTTTATTTCCTTATGGGTTAAGATCTAATCCAGCAGCGTGGAACGTGGCGCGCTTTGCTGAATCCAATATTCAGGAGAAATCGCCCACCCTTCTCCCGAATCGCTTGGCGACCGCTTCGGCCCGATTGCGTTCTGGCGTTACCGGAGAATTGCGGGCAGAATTTTGGTTTTCCGCGACCCACTACCGGAGACGAGACGCTTCCATGCCGAGCCAACCTTCGAAATCCATCCGCTGGCTGCTGCTAGGATGGCTGACCACCGGCGCCGCGCAGGCGACGGTTTATCCCCTGCCGCCTCCAGGCACGGACGTCATCGGACAAGTCAAGGTGATGTACGCCACCAAGGACGATACGCTGGTCGATATCGCCCGCCGTTTCGGCCTGGGTTACGACGAAATCGTCCATGCCAATCCGGGCGTGGACCGCTGGGCGCCCGGCGAGGGTACTCCCATCGTCCTGCCAACTCGCTACATCTTGCCCGACACCCCGCGCGAGGGCATTATCCTCAACATCGCGGAGATGCGGCTGTACTACTACCCCAAAGCCAACTCCGGCGAGGAGCGGACGGTCATTACCTATCCGGTGAGTATCGGCCGCATGGACTGGAAAACACCTATGGGGCTAACCAAAGTCGTCGCCAAGGACATCGACCCACCCTGGCGACCGCCAGCCACCATCAAGGCCGAACACGCCGCCGAGGGCGATATTCTGCCGGATGTCGTTCCCGGCGGCCCTGACAACCCACTGGGGCGCTACGCCATGCGACTGGGCGTGCCCGGCTATCTGATCCACGGCACCAACAAACCCTACGGCATCGGAATGCGGGTGACGCACGGTTGCGTGCGGATGTACCCGGAAGACATCGAACGTCTGTTCGGGATGGTGCCGGTCGGCACGCCGGTGCGGTTGGTCGATCAACCGGTGAAAGTCGGACGGCTGAACGGCCAATTGATGGTCGAGTCGCACGCGCCGTTGGAAGAAGACAACCTGCCGATCAAGCTTACCCTGGAGCAGGCCCACCAGGCGGTCATCGCCAAGACCGGTCCCGATATGGTCGGTGTCGATCAAGCCACGCTGGAATTGGCGGTGGAGCAATTCAGCGGCATTCCCGTGCCCATTTCCGCGCCGGTTTCGTATCCAGTCGCCCAACCCACCGAGCCGGCGCCAGCGAAATCCGCCCCCGAAGCACCCGTCGCCAACCGAACCCCGACCCCCTACCCGCCCGCCACGGCTTACAACCCTTCTCCTGGCCCGGTTTACCGACCCGCGCCGCCGGGAGCGGCCACTTCTCTTAGCAATCCCACGGCGGATTACCGATATCCTTATGCTTACTCGCCGGACACGCCGCCCGTTACCCGCCCCGCGCCAGTCTATCCCGCGCCCTACCCCTACTCCACCCCGCCCGCAGCTCGACCGTCCGCCCGCGACGAGATTCGCGAGCCGCCGACTTTGCCTCCACCAAACCGGCTGTAACGGCCACAAAAAACCCCGCGTGAACGGGGTTTTTTTACCACCGTCAAAAAGCCGGTCTTATTTGTACATCGACTTTTTGAACATGCTGTTGAGCTTTTGCTCGGTCGCCATGCTGATGGACTTAGCTTCGTTGGCGGTATCCAGCGCATTGCGCGCCATGGCCTTGGCTTCGTTGGCGTCGTTCTGCACCTTTTGCAAATCGCTGGTGCTGGCACAGCCCACAGCCAGACCGGCGATCAGGGCCAGCGCGGAAAGCTTGGTGACGGTCTTGAGGGACATCTTCAACTCCTTAAGCATTCATTCATCAAACAAAAAAGGTGCCGACTAGCGACACTGTCGCTAAAGCACAACCAAGTTGCAACAACACAACAAGCTCATTATATAACGAAACCAAAGCTTGCGGACAATGGCGAAAGCATTGGGATCAGCGAATTTCGACCCGCATACCTTTTCTGACCCATGGTCTAAGCGCCTCAATCTGATGGTTGTCGAGCGCCACGCAGCCGCTGGTCCAGTTGATGCCGGCGTTGTGAATCCGTGGATCGCCCATCCCCACTCCATGAATACCGATCTGCCCCCCCAAAGGCGTGTCCTGTGGCGGGGTATAGCCATGGGTCCAGGCGGTGCGGATACGCTCATAGGTTGCGTGGTCGATCCGATGTTCCCGCAACGCCCGCTCCGCGTAGTCGGGATTGGGATAATCAAGGCCGATGAAGGTCTTGAACCGGCTCTGGTCGTTGATCCAACCGATCCGGAACACTCCGGTCGGCGTCCGGTTGTCGCCGCGCTGGGACTTGATGCCGGCTCCGCTGCTCCCCAAGGCAATCGGGCGGAATACCTTGACCGGCCGCTGACCCTGCATGATGCTCAACGTGTCGGCCTTGGTGTCCACGAGCAACCAGGGCTCGCGCAACGACGCGGACTGATTCGCCAACGGGGGCGGCGCCGACTCCTGAAGGTCATTCGGGGCGCAGGCGCTGACCAGCCACGCCAACAGACCGAGAACAATAATCCGCTTACCGAACTCCAACATACCGGTCCTCACGCCTCTCGTCGTTTTACCGGGGTAAATTTATAGGCAGCCAGCACGATGACGCAAGCCCATTCCCCATACTCGCTCGCCGTTAGAACCGGGGCTCCAGCGCCACCTGACTTAGCAAGGAGTTGCCCACGAAGCAGTTTTCCTTGGCCTTGCGGTGCAATTGCCGCACTGTATCCTCATCGGGAGCCGTCGCGCCGCCGAACGTCACCTGGGGGCGCAGGGTCATCCGAGCGACCATGAGCTTGCCCTTCTCGTTCTTGCCGAGTTCGGCCGTCGGTTCGTCCTCGTAGCGATCCACCACCAGCTTTCTGAGCGCGGCGACGGATAGAAAGGTCAGCATGTGGCAACTGGACAGCGCCGCCAGCAACGCCTCCTCGGGATTGCTCATCTCGGGATTGCCGGAATAATCCGGCGCGGACGAGCCTTGCACGGTTTGTCCGCCGGCCAACCGCCAGACATGGTCGCGGCTGAAGGTTTTCACGTCAAAATCCGGTGTGGAGCGTTGCCAGATCAAGCCAATGGAAAAACTGGACATGATGCATTCCTCATGAGGATGGGCAAGGAAAATCCACGAGGTCGTCGACCCCTGGAACCCGCGTCAACGGCTGGTCGGTTGCAGCGCCTCCAACGCCGCTGGCGCGCAAATGTCGCCGCGCAATGCCTGCTCCAAACGAGCGATGCGCTTGCGTAACTCGTCGTTCACCGCTTCCCGCTGGGCCAATAACGCCACGCCATCCACGGCGCGGATGCCGGATCGGGTTCCACTTTGGAAACCGCCGAAGCCCGCGCCGCCCATCAGCCAGCCGGCGGCCAGCCCGCACAGCAGAATCGCCAGCGCCGCCAAACCCCAGACCCAGGCCCGCTGGTGGCGCGGAATTGCCGTCTCGGCGGCGTAAACCGTGAACTGTTCCTGTCGATTCATGACGGATTCCTCAGCGCTCGACGGTGAAGGTCGTGACCGGCGTTATCGCATTGGGCCGGACCGTACCCTTGAATACCGACTCCTGGCCGCCCCGGATCAGGCGCACCTGAAAAGGCGTTTCTTGGGGATTCTGCTCGTCCTTGCGCGGCGCGTAACGCACAGCGACCCCGTAATTTCCCGGCGCGGCGCGGCCCGCTGGCCAGAAAGCGTTTTCCACCGGCCGGTCACTGAGCGTGCCGCGCGTGGCGTTAGCGTCCACATCCAGGGCGCCGCCGCATGCGGCTGGATTGCGGTAATCCAGTTGTTGGCCGGACGGACAGCGCACCACCAAGTCGAGATCGCCCGGACCGTTCCATAACAGCGTCGCGGTGACTTCACCGGTTGTCGCGCCGGTCTCGATCATGCGGTTCGTAAATTCCCGGCGCTCCTCGGCGGTCGGCTCGGCCTTGACCGGCGGCTCCGTCAAGGCGGGGGGTTCGGCCTTCTTGGCTGGCGGTTCGGTTCGAGCGAGCGGCTCGACCTTGGCCGGCGGTTCGGTCCGGGACGAAGGCGATTGCCGCGCTGGCGCGCCCGCTACTGGCGCACGCTCAACCAAAACCTCTTCCAATGTTCGCGTGGGTGACTTCGTCTCCGACGCAGCGCGAGATTCCGGCCTCGACAATGGTGGACCGACGCTGTCCGGAGGATCGATGGCGCTCACTGGCAGCATGGCCGTCGGCGATACGGCGTGGTCCGGCACGATTGGCGTTGCCGTCGCTGGAGCCGTCTCGGGGGCGGCGGGCGGCGCCATGCCGGGAGTAGTCGCCGCGCGGGCGGCGGTTGGAGCATCCACGGTTGGAATTGCCACAGGGTTGTTGGAGGGGGTGGTGGATCGAGCTGGAGCCGCGCGGCCCTCCTGGCCGGGTTCTCGAATCGCGGGAACGGCGGCGCCCGCTCTGACGGCCGGCAATGGACACTGACCGCGTCGCTCGGCGAGTTGCGTCAACAAACTTTCCAGCCGGCTCCGCAATTCCGTCTCGGTACGCTGCGTCTGGGCTAGGGCGCGCTCCAGATCGATATCCAGCACGGGCTTCGACCCCTGGCCCGACGCGGAAAATGGCGCTGGCCACCCCATCCCCCACCAGAACGCCGCGATCACGGCCAGCAATCCGGCCAGCGCGAACACGCTCCAAAAATACCGAGAGCCGACCACCACGTAACGCCACTGGGCTCCGGATTCGGGCTCAGACCCGGATTTGGGCTCCACCGCCGCATCGAGCGGCGCCGCGGCCGACCTGGAGGTTTCGGATTCGAATTGGGATTCCTGTGGTGCTTGGGACACGGCCGCCGCTGGTGGGGGCTTGGATTCCGATGGAAGTTTCGGCGGCGGTTCCGACAGGGTCGGAGACAAAGCCGGCTTTAGAGGTGGAACCGGTTCCGGTGCCGGTTCCGGCGCCGGGGTGGACAATGGCGCGACCGGTGGCGATTCAGTCAACGGCGGCGGCTCGGTCCCGAACTTCGGCGCGGCGGCCAGTTCGGGCAGGGCCATTTCCGGCATCGCCACGTCGCGTGGTGATTCAGCCGGTCTTGGCGCGGACGGCGGAACCACCGGGCTTCGGGCCGGCTCCGCCGCCGTCTCCCAGGGCCGATCCGGGGTGAAGCCCCAGCGGATCATCACCGGTCGCCCCTCGACCAAAAACAGCTCGGTTTCGGCTGGCGTGCTCAGGGCCACCCGTAGCATTGCCCCCAATTGCGCCCGGCGAGCCTCCTTTGAAGCGGCGTAACGCTCCGCCACCTCCCGCCCACGGTCCAACAGGTCGTGGACTTGGGCCAACAGCGGCTGGCGTTGCTCCTCGGGCAGATCGCTCAGCGCCGCTGGCGGACGATCGGGATCGCCCTCGGTATACCAGTCGATCCGGTCGTTGACGCGATCCACCACCGGTTCAGCCAGCAGCACCGCCGCTTCCGGCCCCAGTTCGCTGGCCAGCACCGCCCGGATTTGCGGGTACAGGGCGTGCAGCGGCTGGCCAAAGCCGCCGGTCTCGCGCATTCCCGCCAAGGATCCGCTGCTGAGAAGAATCTGTTCCACCATACCCGCCGCGCCTCGCTAGGCTCCTGCAACCCTGGATGACTTCCCCATTCAACGCGCCGCGTCGCCTGATTGGGTCGGCGGGGCCACCGCGCCGGCCGGCTCGGTCAGAGCGATATCGACGCCACCGCCCCCCAGGGTCAGATCAAGGCCATAATGTACGTTCTGCAAATACAGCATGACGCCTTTCTCGTTGCGCAACACGGCGTTGCCGCCCCCCTGAACCACGGTCAATCCACCCTCGACCACGATATAGCGTCCGGGGAAATCAGCCAGTTCTCGCAAGCGATAGACCTGACCGAGAGCATCCACGCTGGCGATGCCCAGCGTCGCCGCCTTGATCCCGGAAACGGTGAACGGATATTTCCGCCCCTGGAATTCCAGCGCGCCTTGCCCCCACTGATACCCAAACAACAGCCCGAACGCCGTGCTGGAAAACGCCAGGCGGGCGTCTGGCCGCCGATCCTGGGCCAGGGCCACGTTCGTTCCAGCGATCAGGGCCGCCATCAAAACCATCTGTACAAATCGCATCGGTTTCTCTCCCCTGATGGAGATCAGGCCGCCGGAATCGAATACCCGGGCCATTCGAACTGATTCAACAACATCTTCTCCAGCTCGCGGCTCAGGTCCACGTTCGAACCGCCACCCTTGATGTTGCCGCGCGAACAACTGTCCAACGGCCAGACGCCGACTTTTTCGTCCAGATTGACTTCCTTCCACTTGGGGTGGCCGGTTTGCCGGAGCGCGTCGATATTGGCGCGAATGGCCTGGCCCAATTTCGCCAACTGCTCGCAGCGCTGGGCGAAATAGGGACTCCGCTTGCCGGAAAAGTCGAAGCTCATCAACACCGCCTTCACCGCGATGGTCGGTACGTCACCGCTCAACCACTCGTAATCGGCGGGGCCGATCTGGGCGGGCTGATATTCGCGCAGCATCCGTGGATCGTCCAACGGCACGAAATGAACGTTCGCCAGCATGGGAGCGAACTCGGGCTTGGTCACCAGGTTCCCCACCTTGGTGAACAGGTTGACCGGCTTGCCCGCCACATAGAATGTGGCGTCGGCTTCACCCTTGAGCACGGCGGTGACCCCTTGCAACGGTGGCAAATGGATCAGTTCGGCGGGCTTGACCCCGGTCAGTTGCAGCAGATTCATCGCGGTCAGCCAGGTGCCGCTGCCCTGCTCGCCCACCACCACCCGCTTGCCCTGCAAGCCATCGAAGGAGGTAATGACCTTGTTCGCGAACAAATGGACCTCCTCGTTGTAAAACGGAAAGATCAGCCGCAGCCGGCTGGCGACCTGGCGCATCTCCGGATTTTCGGAGCGGCTGAGAAAACCGAGGACGTCGGATTGGACGATGCCGAAGGTCGCGTTTTCCTTGCTGTTGATGCGCTTGATGTTGTCAATCGAGCCCTGGGAATCCTTGACCAGGATATCCAGGCCGACGGTTTTGGCCACTCGGGCGATGTCGTTGCCAAACTTGATGTAGGTGCCGGTCTCGGAACCGGTGACCATGCCAATCTGCTTGGCGTTGGCATCGTCGGCTCGCGCCGACGTCAGCCCGCCGCACAGCAACAGCAGTAGTAGCAGGCCGCTGATCAGCGGACGGTTCATACGGGTACTCCTTGCGGTGATCACGATGCGGTGGAAGCAATTCGCGTTCAATGGTTGTGTATTCAAGGCGACGATTTGGGTCGGCGCAACCCTTTCTCCAATTCCTGTAGGGTTGGATCGAATTGCGATTTCAGTTCGTCCTCCAAGCTGTGTCCAGAGCCTGGCCGGGTGGGCGAAGCCGGCGGCGGTTTCAGTGGAGCCTGGGGAACCGGCGCGATGGGTGGTGGAGCGGGCGTTCGCTCGGGCGTGGGCGGTTGCCCTGGCGCGACCGGCGTGGGGGCCGGCGGCGGAGCCGAAATCGGCGGCGGAACGGGCGTCCGCTCGGGCGCGGGCGGCTCCGGCGCGGGGACCGGGACTGGCGCGGGCGCGGGGACCGGCGCGGGGACCGGGACCGGCGCCGGTACCGGCTCTGGCGCCGGTTTCGGCTCTGGCGCCGGTTTCGGTTCGGGGGCGCGGTGAAAGCTGGCTGGAGGATCTAGCGGTGGCGCGACCATGGGAGTACTACCAGAGCGCTGGCCAAACCACCACCATCCTCCCAACACCGCCAGCACCGCCAGCACCGCCAACAGGATCAACCCGATCGACAGCCTGAAACCCCCTCCAGGTCGTTCCTCGCCGGCCGCCTCGGCGGGAACGGGCGACGGCTCCGAAGGCGACGCGGGACGGTGGGATGGCGCCGTAACCGTCGGCGGCTCTTCACCCAGACCCAGCGCGGCAGGGGGGGGCGGTGGAGACGGGACAGCCGTTGGCTGATCATCGTCCCCGACTGGTGGAACCAGACGCCCCGACACTTTGCGGGTCGGTTCTTCAGCGACGGGGCGCTCAGCGCCCAGAAGCGGCGGCTGCGTCGGTCCTCCCTCCACCACCACCCGCGTCGGCCCCTCCTGGCTTGAATGCGGCGCCCGCACCCGATGTCCCACGATCCGAGTGGGTACATCGTCAGGGTTCGTTATTGCCGGTTCGGCGCCAATTTCCGGAATCGCCACATCTGGAATGGGCAAATCGGCGTTGCTCACTTCCGGCGACTCGACCGTCGGCATGGCGCTCGGCTCCGGTTCCGGGCGCGGCTTTGGAGCCGCATCCACCCGTGTGCCGCCAACCACTCGCCGCTCACCACCGACGGTACCCTCCTCCAGTTCCAACTCAAGCGGCCAGACGAAGGTCACGGCGACGGCATCCGCCAGCCCATGCCCGCGCACTGTCAGGGTGTACGGCATGTTTTCCAGTTGAAACGCCAGATCGGGATGAACGACAAACTTGAGCGCGTCTCCGCTGTACCACGCCTCCTCGGGTTGCAGCCAGCACTCCGCGCCCTGCCAGCCGTCCGAACCGAGATGGTTGGCGGCAAAGCCGTGGCGGCTGAGAGTGAACTCAAAGGTTTCCAGCCCGCGCGGCAACCCGCTGAGGGTCATGATGGCGTGTCCCAATGGACGGGCGGGATCTTCCGAAACGCGAACCGACAGAGCGGTCATCCAGCATCCTCCAGGATTCTTATGGGTTAGATTGTAAACGAAGCGTGGAGGAACCGCATGGCCCAGCCGGACTGGCAATCGTGGCGACGGTCGAGGCGCAATCCGCTATATCGCGCCCGAACTTTCTGATAGGGTTATTAAAAATCAGCCCTTCCGACGGAGCTTCCCGATCCATGACCTGTGACCTCCTCTCCCTCGCGGCGCCCGGCGTGCGCACCCTGCAACCCTATCAGCCCGGCAAACCGGAAAGCGAACTGCGCCGAGAATACGGCCTGAGCGACATCGTCAAGCTGGCGTCCAACGAAAATCCGCTCGGTCCCAGCCCCCGGGCGCTGACCGCGATCCGCGACGCTCTAAGCGGCTTGGCCCGCTATCCCGACGGCAACGGCTTCGAGCTCAAGGCCGCGCTGTCGGCCAAACTCGGCTTGTCCACGGCGACGCTGACCCTGGGCAATGGCTCCAACGACGTGCTGGAACTGGCGGCGCGGGCGTTCCTGACTCCGGAGCATGAAGCGGTGTTTTCCGAACACGCCTTCGCGGTCTATCCCATCGTCACCCAGGCCATCGGCGCGACCGCCCGCGTCGCCAGGGCCAATCCGCCCGATCACGCCATGCCTTACGGTCACGATCCGGCGGCCCTGCTGGCGCTGATCAACGACCGCACCCGGGTGGTGTTCGTCGCCAACCCCAACAACCCCACCGGCACCTGGTTGAAAACGGCGGAGCTGGAAGCGTTTCTGGAAGCGATTCCCGAATGGGTCATCGCGGTAGTGGACGAAGCCTATTTCGAATACGTCGAGGCCGACGCGGATTGCCCCAACGCCCTGCGCTGGCTCGACCGCTTCCCCAATCTCGTCGTCACCCGCACCTTCTCCAAGGCTTACGGACTGGCCGGGCTCCGGGTCGGCTACGCGATCTCGCATCCCCAGGTGGCGGATTTGCTCAATCGGGTTCGCGAGCCGTTCAACGTCAACAGTCTGGCGCTGGTCGCGGCGGCGGCGGCGCTGGACGATTTCGGGCATCTGGAACGGAGCCGGGCGGTCAACCGGGCCGGGATGGAGCAGTTGCGGAACGCCTGCCGCCAACTGGGATTGCCCTGGTTGCCCTCAGTCGGCAATTTTCTGTGCGTGGATGTCGGCCGGCCCGGGCGAGACGTGTTTCTGGAACTGCTCAAGCGCGGCGTCATCACCCGGCCGGTGGACAACTACGGTCTGCCGCGCTTCCTGCGAATCAGCATTGGCGCCGAGACGGAAAACGCCCGCTTGATCGAGGCGCTGACCGACGTGTTGAAGGATTGACATGACCGCGCCGCAACCCCTGATCCGACGCCTGTGCGTCATCGGCGTCGGCCTGATCGGCGGCTCGCTGGCCCGCGCCCTGCGCGAGCAGGGCGAAGTGATCGAAGTGGTCGGCTCCGGCCGCAACGAGGACAACCTGCGCGCGGCGGTGCGCCTGGGCGTGGTGGACCGTTACGACACCGATCCCGCCCGCGCGGTCGTCGACGCGGATGTGGTGGTGGTGGCCGTGCCGCTGGGCGCCATCGAACCGGTGCTGCGCACCATTGTTCCGCGCCTGGCGTCCGACGCGGTGGTCACCGACGTGGGCAGCGCCAAGGGGAGCGTGGTGACCGACGTGGAGCGGGTTTACGGCCGCATCCCCTCCCACTTCGTGCCCGGTCATCCCATCGCCGGCACCGAGAAGAGCGGGGTCGAAGCCTCGTTCGCGACTCTGTTCCAGCGCCGACGGGTGATCCTGACGCCGCTGGCGGAAACCACCGCCGCCGCGCATCGCCTGATCAAACGAATGTGGGAACTGACCGGGGCCGAGGTGGTGGACATGGGCGTGCGCCATCACGACGCGGTGCTGGCGGCGACCAGCCATCTGCCGCACATGCTGGCCTACACCCTGGTCGATACCCTGGCTCGCCTGGACGACCGGGCGGAAATCTTCCGCTACGCCGCCGGCGGATTCCGCGATTTCACCCGCATCGCCTCTAGCGACCCGACGATGTGGGGTGACATCTGTGCCGCCAACCGCGAGCAATTGCTGGAAATGATCGCGTTGTTCAGCGCCGATCTGGCGCGGCTGGCCGAAGCGATCCGCGCCGACGACCGCGCCGCGATTCTCGCCGTCTTCCAGCGGGCCAAGCGCGCCCGCGACAACCTCTATCTGGATTGATGGAGAGCGTGGCATCACCGACCCGAAGGGGAGAGTGGGTATCATCCGTACATGGCCTGAACGGCGCGGTGATTCGGGCGCACCGGTGTGGGCGTCTCGTCGCCGCGTTCCTTGATCGCCACCTCGGCGGTCAGGCAGCGATAGAACTCGCGGGCGCTGGGAGTTTCATCCCATAGCTCGTACTGGCGGACCACGGCGGCCACGTCGCCCGGCGCGAGGCGGTCGAGCCGCAGCACGGCCTCCTTGCAAACCGCCACCTCGGCCAAATCGCCGCCCAGCCGGGCGAACTCCTGGACGAACAGCCCCCAGCGCTGGCCGGGCTTGAGCCAGTCGAAGCGAATCTTCCACGGGAAGCGCCGCAGGCTGGCGGCGTCCAGGCTCTCCATCCGGTTGGTGGTGCAGATGAAAATACCGTCGAACGCCTCCATCTGGGTCAGCAGTTCGTTGACCTGGGTCACCTCCCACGACCGATGCGCGCCGCGTCGGTCGCGCAGGAACGAATCGGCCTCGTCCAGCACCAGCACCGCGTCGCGCTGGCGGGCGTCGTCGAACATCGCGGCAAGGCGCTGTTCGGTCTGGCCGACATACATGTCCAGCAGGTCGGAGGCTCGCTTGACCAGGAGCGGCTTCTCCAGCGCGTCGGCGATATGGCGGGCCAGTTCCGACTTGCCGGTGCCAGCGGGGCCGTGGAAGCAGAAAATGCCCTGCGGGCGGCGTTGCAGTGCCGCGATCAGCTTCGGCACGTCCTGATCGACGTTGAGAAAGCGCAAGTCGTAGCCGGTTGGGACGTGGTTGCGCGCCGGCGCCCGCTTCTGCCGGAGCAGGGTCGCCGAGCGGTCGAGCGCCTGCCGCACCAGCGCCCGCTTCGCTTCCAGATCGCCGTTGCCGGCGTGGCGGGCCAGCTTGGCGGCCCGCTCCAGTTGCGCCGGGGTCAGATGTTCGTGGGCGGCGATGCGCGCCAGCCAGTCGTCCTCCCCCGCCCAGTCGCCGAGATGGTGGCGGGCGATCTCGATCCGCACCGTCTGCGGCGGCACGGTGAAGCGAATGGCGTAGTCGAACCGGCGTAGATAGGCCCGGTTCATCGAATCGGCGTCGTTGGTGAGCCACAGTGCCGGCACCGGGTTGTTTTCCAGGGTGCGGTTGATCCACGCCTTACCAGCGGTGGCGTTGTCGCCCTCCCCGCCGAACAGCCGGGCGAAGGGGTTGCGCTCGAACACGTCCTCCACCTCGTCGAACAGCAGCAGGGCGTTGTCGCGCCGGGCCAGCAGCCGCTGCCCCAGGTTGAAGGCGCGCAGCCGCCGCTCGCCCCGGATCGGATCGCCGTCCTCGTCGGCGTAATCCACCTCGTACAGGTCCGCGCCGACCGCCTCGGCCAACACGGCGGCGTATTCGGTCTTGCCCACGCCGGGGGGACCGTACAGCAGCAGATTGGTGCCGGCGATGTGGTGGGTCAACGCCGCCCGCAGCAGGCCGACCGCCGCTGCCGTATCCCGCTCCAAATGCGGAAAGTTGGCCAAAGTCAGGGTGCGCCGGGGCGAACGCTTCAGGAAGCGGGCCATCAGCGCCTCGGCGTCGGTGTGCGGCGTGAACAGGATGTTCGGCAAATCCTTCCACACGTCGAGCTTGTCCTCCAGATCGACGCTGCGCGCGGCGATTTCGACCAGCCCCGTGGTGATGAGCGTGCTGGTAGGACTCAGGGCCGCGCGGAGGTCGTCCTGGGGGAGGCCGGTCAAGCGCGCCAGCAGCTTGTGGAGGAACGGCGTGCTCGTGCTCTGCGAGTTTTGGGCGATGGCGTGCTGGAAGGTGCGATCCCCCCGCAGGAACACGGTGAAACCGAGCACGGCCAGTTCGGCTTCGCTCAGCCCGAGCAGTTCGGCGAGCAGATTCAGGTTGCGCACCAGCGGCAGGTCCGAGCTCAGGGTGATTTGCGCCAGTTCCGCGCGCCGCTGCTGGAGCCGCTGGAGCAAGCGCTCCGCTGACTGAAATCGCCCGCGCGGGTCCTCGTCCTCTTCTTCTCTCTCGTCCGGTTCGGCGTCATCGCCTTCAGCCAGGCCGGTCAGGGCTATCAATTCGTCGTTGTCCCAGCAGCGATGGTGATGGAAGGGGGGGCGGCGGCGTCCGGTACGCACCCAGCCCAACAACAGGGCCAGGTCGATCAGCCAGCGGCCCAGCAAGGCGCGATAGGCGATGGTGTCGTCGTCGTCCAGCGCGGTGAGAGTGGCGACGGGGTTGGCGTGCAAAAAACGGGGTAGAGTCATGAGGCGCTCCGATCAGGTTGGTGAACGGAGCGGAGAATACGGCGGATATCCGACAAGATGCGTCGGCTGGGTTGCAGCGGCACGGTTGATGAAGGAACAGAGAATCAGACGCTGGACAGCGCGCCCGTTACGGGTCGGTCATGAGGCGGTCATGGTGAATTCAGCCAGTTTTCCACGGTCAGGCCAGGAACCCGGCCAAACTCTCGGACATTGTGGGTCACCATGATCGCCCCCAGCGCCAAGGCGTGGGCCGCAATCAGCGTATCCAGAGGCCCAATCGGCGTGCCCCGGGCTTGTAACTGGGCGCGGAGCGAGCCGTAGGCGGTGGCGGCGGGTGCGTCGAAGGGGACGATTTCAAAGGCGGCCAGGAACAGTTCCAGCTTGGCCCGGTTGACCACGCGGCGTTGGCTGGCGGCGATGCCGAAGCGCAATTCGGCCAGCGTGATGGCGGACAGCGCGACCTCGCCCTGTTGCCGACCGTCCAGCCGTTGCAGAATCGCCTCGAAGCCCGGACGCTGATTGAGCAGGTAGATGCAGATATCGGTGTCGAGCAGCATCATGGGGGTTCAACCAAAATCCCGCGCCTGATCGGTTTCGGGTTGCTGGCGCTCCAGATCCAGCGGCCCGATTTCGTCGAGCAGCGCCTTCAGATCCTGATAAGCATAGATTTTTGGGAGCAGAATGACGGCGTTACCGACCTTTTTGATGACGACCTCGTCGCCTTCAAAACGGAATTCCTTGGGGAGGCGCACGGCTTGACTGTTGCCGTTGGTAAACAGGCGGGCGGTTTGCATGGCAAGTTCTCGGGCTGAATGTACATCCCGAGTATATACCTTTCGGTTCGTGACTATCCTGCGGCATGGCGCGGCACCCGTCGAACCTTCTACTCATCACTGCGGTGCAACCCGCCGCAGCAAACGCTTGCGTCCAAACCGAGATAATACGGCGCATCTCAATTCGAGGTTGACATCATCGTTGAAAATGCGGGCGGCCAGTTAGTCCAGAGTGAGCATGGAATAGACCATTTCGATCAGCATCCGGTCGTTCCAGGCACCCCTTGGACAGACCTTAAGGTTGGGCGGATTGCCCTCCCAGGCATGGAAGCCAGAGTCACCCAGGATCAGCATCCGATCTTGAAAGACCTCGATCAGGGGGTGAAACAGGGTATCGTGGACGTGGGCCGGTGCCGGCAACCAGCCGACGATGCACGGCCTTCGGTGTTGTTGCAATACAAACTGTGCGCGGGGCCTGGCAGGTGAAATGGGTGATTAGCAGGTCCAAGAATACCCGCCGAATTGCGGGCTGGCCGCTTTTGCTCAGCAGGTACAGGTTGGCGCCGGCCGCTGAAGTGATCATTGATCTGAAAATCTGAACCGTAGCACCTCCGCGCTGACCCCGCTTTTCCCGGTAAAAGTTTTTTGATCACCCTGCTCGGCTGCAAGATCATAGAGTTGCCGCATAAAAGCGAGTCCGGCAACCGCTTCCTCCACGTCCAGTACTCCGGGAGGTGCATCCAGAAGTGGTCTCGGCAGGAAAAGGATCGCCTTGCATCGGGCGCGGGTGATCGCGACGTTGAGACGGTTCCGCCCGTAAATGAACTTTGCCTCGCGCAGCGCAAATTCGGGGTCGGAAACGCCATACGAAATCAAGACAACCTCGGCCTCCTGACCCTGCATTTTCTCGACCGTATCGACGAACGGGTTCGTGAGTCCTTTACGGGCAATGGCCTTGCGGATTGCAGCAATCTGGACATGGTGAGGACTCACGATGAAGACACCGGGGCACTTCTTTTCAGTACCATGGAAGAAGTCCCGGTCATTGGCATAGGGTGTCCCCTCCACTGTGATCATCCCTCTCCGTAGCGCGCGCGTTAATTTGGCGACCAAACGTGCTTCCAACAGGTTCTCCTTGCCTGCGTCCACACCGTCAAGCACCACCATCACCAACGGATATTGGGGGTCGAGGCAATGCTTGGCGAAGCGGCCCATGCCGTCCGCCGCTGCCCAGCGGAGTTGCTGGGCAGCGATCTCTTTCGTGGCGCATCGATATTGGGGGCCGTAAATGAAATCGGCTGCAATGGAGGTGAGGGTGGCATTCATTCGCCAGTTTTCATGGAGTTGCAGGCCGAGCGCGGCGTGGTTGTCCACTCGAATCGCCGACAGGATAGATCCGTGGATAACCGGGCCTTTTTCAGGATCTGGCCATTCCCCTTTGACGATGGGGGGAAGCTGCTGGTGATCACCGGCGAGTAGCAGACGTCCCTTTGGGCGACACAGCGTCAAGGGAATGCTGGCTTCAGGAAGCCGCAACTGGCTAGCTTCGTCAATGACGACAAGATCGAAGACCTGACCGGGATCGGCTTTGATGC
This sequence comes from Candidatus Contendibacter sp., assembly GCA_029624675.1. Classification (GTDB taxonomy): domain Bacteria; phylum Pseudomonadota; class Gammaproteobacteria; order Competibacterales; family Competibacteraceae; genus Contendibacter. Next base: position 3,729 of record JARSSP010000030.1, on the reverse strand, counting down.
AGGAATAGACGGTAGCGCCTATGATGACCCATTCCTGATACAACATCTTGGCTTTAAATTGCTCGCCGACTTCAGCAATTTTCTTTGGGTGCTTGTCGCCTCTCCATTCCTTGGCTTTCCAGATAGGTATGTCCATAGTGGGGAAGGTTTTCTGGATGGTGCGTGCAACGCTTTTCAACACATTTTCAATGGCGGCGTGGGTAAATGCGGTCACGAGTACGCGAAAGGGTTTCCGCTCAGCGCGATGGGCGGCTATCAACGCGGCTATCGCCGCGCCAATGAAATGTGTTTTTCCAGTGCCCGGCGGTCCCCAAACCACAGTGCTCTCATAGTGGCATAGCGTCTGGCATGCCTGATTCTGGCTTGGCGTGAGGGAGAGCGAAGGAATACTCTCGGCAACACGTCCCTCCACCTGTTGATCGAGCAGGCATGGCCTTGAGGAAGGAGCTTGAAGGAACGAGATCAGCGATTCAGGGCCAGAGCGGTCAAGATCGATTAGCCAACGGATTACCCTATCGGTGTTGTAGTCAAAGAACCGAGGATGCATGACATAACGCTGACCCACCTTCGCATATCCTGTACTGAATTCCTGGCTCCAATCGACTTTCAAGGACTCTGGGATTCCGACTTCGTCAGTAGACACCGTTTCGATGCCAACGAGGGCTCGATGGGGCGATTGCCTGCCGTAGAATCGTTTATCGCGGGCGTAGTAATCGGGGAATCGTAGTTGTGCGAGTCGACCTCCAGCATCGTCGGTCACAAGCAGCCAGTTGGGCATGGTATTTTTGTCGAGGGTGGCAGGGCCATGCACGATCCTGAACCGATTTTCATCCAGGGCTTCCAATTCGATAATTTTTCCCAACGCACGCTGGACCTCGCGCGCCTCGGCCCGCGTCGCCTGTATTTCCAGGCAGGACATCACGCTTTCGAAGCGGCTAAAAAACGCCAACCGGGCTAGCAGCGGCGATTTGATCCCGCTGGTGCCTGGCATGGCGAATTTGGGTGGCCATGCCACTAGTTGCGAGTCGACTTGCTGACGCAAGGCGGACAGGAGCGCCCGGCTTGCATAGAGTAAGTTCCGGCCGTTAGCGCGGACAATGGAAAAGTCCTGTTGGCCATCCCAGACCCGGTGGATTCCATCCGAGCGCATTGCATGGCCCAATGGAAAGTGAATATGCGGATTACGGGTATAGGTGAAAGCGCTTCCAAGGGCCGCCAAGGATTCCGGCAGGGTATAGCTGGTATCAACGGGTAGAGCGATCAACCGGGCTTGTGCCGACAGCAACACGACCAGTGGGTAGGCAACGGGTTCTTCGGGGTGCTGTTCGATATTGACGAGATCGGGGCTGGCGAAGTGGAGCAGCAGGCGCATGGCCGCCCGTTGCGCCGTCGGATCAGCCAGGGCGGTCATGAGTAATCGATGAAATATCGCGCGTTCCCGCTCGTTGTGAACGTAGCACTGCAACGAGAGCTGACTCTGCCAGGATCGGTTCTCGTTATAATTGGCCACGTTCCTGAAAAGCGTGTCGAGGTAGTTCATTACGCCGGAAACCACCTTCGGGGCTTCGCTGCGCGACTTGGCCACCCACACCGCCGGTTTAGGCGCGTCCGCCCTGCCAGTAACCGGTTCCCGCAAGTCTTCTCGCACGGAAACCAACACCCCGGCAAGATAGCAAATCTCCTCCAGCGGTTCCTCCTGGGCAGTGATAAAAACCTGGACGTTCTCGCCTATGGGGAGGGACAACGATTCAGCGCCGTGAACGACCGGCTTGTTTTGCACAAACGCCGTAGTCTGGCCTTGGAGAAGGTGGCCGCGACCGGCAAGGGAAGCGCAACGTGCCAGCGCATCGTCAGCGGTTGGCTGCGCTAACCAGCGTTCGAGATCATCGACCGTGGTAACGCCCTGCTTGCCCAGAAAGCGTTTGGCAAATCCGGTTAACCCCGCCAGCCGCGAAATGTTGTTTGTGGTTCGTGTTTCAGCGTGGCAGTGATCGAAGTAGTCGCACCATTCGCAGCGAAAATACAGATGCCATGCGGCTTGGTCCGCTGGATTAGAGCAAATCCGCGATAGATCTTCACGAAGAAAACGGGCCACATGCGGGCGCACCGGGTCGAGATCGACGGCAAGCGGTGTATCGGTATTGCCAAGCCATACCCCGCCTGTGGCGACATCCACAACGCCCTCAATGCCTTCCGCGGCGATAATGGCTTCCAGTTGCCAAGCGTAAAGCAGGATTTGGATCCGATGGATGGCTTTGGCGGTATCGCCGCGCTTGATGTCGATCACCCGGAATCGGCGCTGTTGGTCAACCCTCTCAACGGCAATCAGGTCGGGGTGATTGTCGGAGAAGCGAACCAGGGCCGGATCGATGCCGAAGCGCTCGTAGAAGGAATGGGGCGGGCGCAATGAGCCTTGATAGATAAAACTCCCCGCCTTGGCTGTCTGGAGGGCATGGAGAGTTTCGTTGCGGTCAAACCGACGCTCGCGTATTGGGGTGTCAGGGGTGGCGTTGGCCAAGACCACCTTATCTTTTAGCAACCGGCCAATAACCTGTTCTTCCCACCCATACCCCGCTTCACGAATTGCATCCATCACTGGGCTGGTATCCGACTCGTGTTTTGGGATGCCATCCGTTTCTCTACAGGGGCCAGGTGTGGCCGAGAAACGCAGTAAACGCTCGCAGTCGTGGAAGAAGTAACGGGCGATGCGCGACGGGCTGATGCGAAAGGGTGAAGCCATTGAAGGCATAGTTTGTTCCTAATCTTCAGATCCCGGAAGTTCATTTCCTAAGGTAATCGCAAATTCGCGCCAACCACCATCGAATCGGAATTCCGTAATTCGATGAGGTGACTCCTTGATAAATGGATTAGGAATACGGTGAATAATTGGGCCGCCATCTTCTCCTTTCCTATCTACATGTTCGACTACATAAAGCCACCATGCTTCACGCTTTTCCAGTGCGAATTCGTACTGCTCATAAGTAATCGGAACTCCCCTCGAGCCCCAAGAATCTTTGGTAGATTTTACTTCTATATATATAGTCTTATCCCCAAATGTCGATTCTATGTCGTAGCCTTTATTGTTTGGATTAGTTAGGTTAGCGTTTATAGCCCTTCTTCCTTGTCGTTCTTCAACTTCAATTACAATTTTCTCGCCCCTTTCACCAATTCTCCTCGCTTCTTTTGGATCTTTCTCAAAATTGTCATAGTCATCAGAAGGTTTAGGATGCATGTAAGTGATTAAGCGCATCTGTGGTTGAGTCGGGTTTATTACTTTTTCTTTGACTAGTGGTTGAGTCGGGTTTATTACTTTTTCTTTGACTATCTGTAGAAATTTCACGAATGGCTTCAGCAGTCTCTCATGTGGAGAAGCTAGATTTTCCTTTTTATCAATTGGCTCATGACTTACAGGTGGAATAACTGGTGGTTTATAAGAAGGCGTGGACACTGGTTCCTTGCCGCGTAGCCTATCATCAGGAGGGTTGGGCTCTGGTTCTGGGCCGGGTGGCACAGGCACAGGAGGTTGGGGCGTCGGTTCTGGGCCGGGTGGCACAGGCACAGGAGGTTGGGGCGTCGGTTCTGGGCCGG
>JARSSP010000029.1 GCA_029624675.1 Candidatus Contendibacter sp. | reverse complement strand
AGCGCCCGCCCCTGCGCCCGAGAAACCACCGGCCACCACCGAAGCGCCACCCGCCCCGGTCGCCGAAGCGCCCGCCCCTGCGCCCGAGAAACCACCGGCCACCACCGAAGCGCCACCCGCCCCGGTCGCCGAAGCGCCCGCCCCTGCGCCCGAGAAACCACCGGCCACCACCGAAGCGCCACCCGCCAAATGAGCGCGAAATGTTTGGTTCTCGTTTGACCACCGGCTAAAAACCGGTGGGTTTTGCGCCGGGTGCGGAGAACTCAAAATCCACCCACCCACGCGCCCGGTGCTTTAAACCCCCTGAACACACTCAAGCCGTTCTATTGCAACGAGCTTGCCGTCCGTTACCAGAAGTCTCTTATTGAGAGTGTAACAATCTGAAAAAATTTATTATTTTCGTCAACACAGTCTCTGGCTTGCTTCCGCTAATATCTGAAACGTCACTATTGCCATTACCGGCGTGTCGCGTTTCGATGAGGGTGGCGATGTTTTTTACCAAAGGCTGGTTCGCCGCGAGGATTGGAGCCAAAGCGGCTTTATCCACTTCGAACAGGAAAACGTCACCTGCGGCGATGACCGTGGCTGAACGCGGCGCCCCGGTCAGCAGCGACATCTCGCCGACGCATTCGCCGGGCCAGAGAGTCGCCACCGCGATTGGTCCCTCTGGACCGTCGGTGGTTACTTCGAGCCGACCTTCGACCACCACCATCATGCTTTCGCCCGCTTCACCCGACCGCATCACGGTTTGGCCGTGGCGGAACGATCGAAGTGTTGTCGCCTCCGCCAGGAGGCGCAATTCGTCGTGTGATAGCACGGATAGCAACCGTACATTGGCCAAGGTCTGCTGGCGGATGTCAGCTTCGGTGTGACGATCATGGCCTGGCAAGGTGAGGCGGCAGTGGTGGGTGCGCTGAATGGGGTAGAGGTGGATGCCAGCCGCTTTCAGGAAATCGATGGCGGTTCCGATCACTGTGCTCTGTGCCCGTAAGGGGGCAGTGGTGCCGGGGTCGACGCAGTAAAACATGCGGTACAGCACCAGCCCGCCCTCAAGCCCACCAACGCGAACAGAGGCGGCGGGATGCTTAAGAACGTCACCCTCGGTCGTTACCCGCGCCAAGGCGGTTTCCAGGATTGCGACCACTCGGCGACGGTCGTATTCGCTGCCTACCGTCAGCGTGGCTCCGTATTCGGTGGCGATGGTTGGACGCGAACGGTTGACTACGGTTGCGGCGACGAATTCGCTATTCGGGATCAAGACAAGATTTTCGGAGCGATCAGTGATCACCACCGTTCGCCATTGAATATCGAGAACCTTTCCGCGAAATTCCTTGCCGCGCAGGCTTACATCAACCCAGTCACCAACGGTCAGATTGGAATCCAGATGTAATACGATACCCGAAAACAGGTCGGCCAAAAGACCGCGGATGGCAAAGCCGACGACCAGACCAGCGATGCCCGATGCCGCCAGCAACGTACCTAGGGATTCGTTGAATACAAAACTCACCGAGACGGCGATGGCCAGAAAATACACAAGCACTGAAACCAGTTGCAACCCAAGTTTCGGCAAGGTAGTGCCGCTGGCTATGATACGGAGTAGACGATTGGCCAGAAAGGCCAGGGCCAGGATTTGTAGGAACGGCAGACCGTTGCCTATCCAAGGCGAATAGCCGGTACGGGTCGCCGCGTTCCATCCAACCGCCGATCCGAACAACGCGGCGCACACGGCGGCGGCCATGGCATTAATCGTCAGTGGCCATAATAAGGCTCGCGTGAAGCGTAAAGCTTTCAGGACTCTGATCCATTCGATCATTATTGCCCTTTACCAGGCAGTTGGTACTTTTCCACATAAACGACAAGATGCAAGAGCATCTCAGAACGCTGCCCATCACACATGTCCCCAAGCAGATGGTTTTTGACCAATAAAATCGCAAAACCTGTCCCCCCTTATTCAGGGGACATTGTGTGTAATGGACAGCGCAAGGGGGAGGGAAATTTATTTGTAATCGACAGCGTTTTGGGGAGGGTTGCGTTTTGATGCTAGATCGCGGTCAGCGCCAGAAAAAATTCAACCGGGACTGCTGCTGACCGATCCGCGCGGTTTGCCGTTGGGTTTGGCCCAGCGTGCTGACTTCCACGATATAGTTTCCCGGTGGTAATTGAGCCAGAAAGTATGGGCCTTCCGAGGTGGCGTCCAGAACGACCACGCCATGCGAGTTCAGAATGCGCACCTGAGCGCCGGCCAGGTAATTGCCGCTGCCTTGCATGGCGAACATGAGCTGGAGGTTGAACTGCGGGGACAGGGCGCGGAGTTCGTCGCGTCCGCTCAGACCGATACCCCCCGACGCAAAGCGAATCCCCTGATGGGTTTGCACCTGGATGGAACCGCCGGGCGGCAACCAACCCCTCTCGTCGGCCACTGGAGCACCAAGGGTCTGTTGGGCGTTGGCCGATAGCGACAGCCCACCACCCAGTAACAACACCAGCACCGCCAAATTCGTTGTGTGGATTTTAACCATTGGCCTGGAACCTCATTCAACATTTTCATCAATCACGCCGGAAACCTGGGTTCCGGCGCATCCAAATCTTGGGAATCGACCGGGCGGCGATTGATTCCCGGATGGATCGTCACTGAGCCTGGAGCATTTGCGCGTACTGCTCGCGCATCACCTTTTTATTGAGCTTGCCCACGCTGGTCTTGGGGATCGCCTCGACCAACAGCACCCGGTCGGGAACGCCCCACCGGGAGATGACGCCCTGGTCGACGAAACTTTGCAGCCAGGCGCGAATCGCCGCCTCGTCCACCGCCTGCTCCCGCTTCGCCACCACCAGCGCCAGCGGTCGCTCGCCCCATTTCGGATCAGGAATACCGATCACCGCCGCTTCCGCCACCGCCGGATGCTTGAGGATCAGATCCTCCAGTTCCAGCGACGAGAGCCACTCGCCGCCGGTCTTGATCACATCCTTCAGCCGATCGGTGATCTTGAGATAGCCCTCTTCGTCGATCACGCCGATATCGCCGGTGTGCAGATAGCCGCCGCGCCACAGCGCCTCGGAATTCCTTGGGTCCTTGAGATAGCCCTGGGTCAACCACGGCGCGCGGACCACCACCTCGCCCGGCGTCTTCCCGTCGTGCGGCAAATCGTTCATCTCCTCGTCCACCACCCGCAGTTCGACCAATGGCAACGGCAGCCCGGTCTTGCACCGGATGTCCAGTTGCCGCTCCTCGTCCCAATCCAGCATATGCGGCTTGAGTTGCGCCAAGGTCAGGAGCGGACAGGTTTCCGACATGCCGTAGCCGGTGAAGATATCCACGCCCCGGTCGCGCGCCTGTTTGGCCAGCGCCCGCGGCAGCGCCGCGCCGCCAATGATCACTTTCCAATGCGTCAGGTCGGTTTCATTGATGGTGGGACAGGCCAGCAGCATTTGCAGGATGGTCGGCACGCAATGGGAAAAAGTGACTTTTTCTCGCTGAATCAGGCGTAGCAAATGATCTGGCGCGTAGCGACCCGGATAAATCTGCTTCACGCCCAGCACGGTGGCGACATAGGGAACACCCCAGGCGTGGACGTGGAACATCGGGGTGATCGGCAGGTAGACATCGTCGCGACTGATGTGGCCCTGCCCCGTACCCATCACCGCCGCCAGCGCGCCGAAGGTATGCAGCACCAGTTGCCGGTGGCTGAAATACACGCCCTTGGGCAGGCCGGTGGTGCCGGTGGTGTAGAAAGTGGTGGCGCGAGCGTCCTCGGAAAAGTCCGGGAATAGGTAGCCAGGATCGCCGCCGGCCAGCAGCGCCTCATACTCGGCGGCGATGTTCAAGGGAGTCGCCGGAGTTTGGTCGGTATCGTTCAACAACACCAGTTGCTTGACCGGTTCGATCCGGTCGCGGATGGCTTCCAGGATCGGCAGGAATTCGGCGTTGACGAGGATGACGTCATCCTCGGCGTGATTGATGGTGTAGAGAATCTGCTCCGGGGACAGTCGGATGTTCACGGTATGCAGCACCGCGCCCATCATCGGGATGGCGAAGAAGCATTCCAGATAGCGGTGGCTGTCCCAGTCCATCACCGCCACGGTGTCGCCGGGCTTGACCCCCAGCCCGGTCAAACCACTGGCCAGTCGGCCGACCCGCTCGCCCAGGTCGCGATAGGTCTGGCGTTTGAAGTCGCTGTAGACGATTTCCTGAGCGGGGAATTGACGGACCGCGTTGCCGAGCAGGTTCTTGATCAGCAGCGGGTAGTAATGGGCGGACGGGGCGCGGTCGATGATGGCTTCGGACATTGACGTCGTACTCCTTGGAGTCCTCGCGTGGGAAAACTTTCACAGGGTTGTCTGGAAAATAGTCGCGGGTGCTTCAGGTTGAATCGAATAGCGTCCGCGTCTGCTCCACGAAGCGTTGCAACTCGCGGTCGCCGGGCAGCGCGGGCTGATAGCGGGAAACGAAGAGACGGCGATCCAGCCCCGCCAGGGCGTATTCGACTCTCGCCCGGTGTTGGCGGGCGTGAATCAAAATACCCACGGGTGGGTTGTCGTCCTCAGCCATCATCCCCTCTCGGTACCAGGCCACGCAGGCATCGAGTTGCGTGATGTTTTCGTGGCCGAACTCGGCGGGCTGAAATTCCACCAGCACATGGCATTTGAGCAGGCGGTGGTAGAAAACCAGATCGATGAAGCAATGCGCGTCGCCGACCAAAAGGTGTTTCTGGCGCGTTTCAAAGCATAGACCATAATCCAGATCCAACAGAAACGCCTCCAGCGCGTCCAGCCATTGTTCTTCTTGATCGGTCTTTTCGATCACCTCGCGCGGTTTCAGGCCAAGAAATTCTAAGATGCCGGGGTCACGCACGGTCAGACGGGACTCGGCATCGGCGTCGGCCGGCGCCCCTTCGGCGTCTTGCGGCCGGTCCTCGGCAAGATCGGCCAATTCGTAGTAAAGGCCGGCGATCTTCCGCCTCAGGGTCCGCGCCGACCAGCGGCCACGCAGGCATTCACGCTCGTAAAAAGCGCGCTTGCGTGGAGGGTCGATCTCCATCAATTCGGCCAGATGGTCGAAGGAGAGGTGTCCGACCAGCACTTTCCCAGTGAGCTGGGATGCCGACAACGTTGGCGCGGCAACGGTCGCGGTCGTTTTCACGACGGATTGAATGGACGGCCAGGACGCCGCCGCCACTTCCGCGATCCGTGGGTAGGCCAGGTAAAACTGACGGTAGCGGTACAGTTCCCGGCGGTCGCAACGGGCCAACCCGTATCGACGCAAGGCCGTGGCAAGCTCGTCGATCAGGCGATCACGGTATCGAAAATAATCCGCTCCCACCCGTCGGTAGTTCTCGATCTGGTAGCCGATCAGCCAGTTGCGCAGCGTCAGGCTGGCATGAATCGCCTGGGTCGCCTGAGTCACCAGATGGTGGTGAATCTCCTCGATGGCGCCGAGCAACCGGTCGAACGTAAAGTCGGGCTGCCGGCGGGTCCGGCTGGAATTTCCGCTCATGGTTGTCGACCCACGATCATCATGGCGTTCGTGTTCAACTGGCGCGGCGAGCGATGTACGCCTTGATCGCCGCCACTTCCGCGTCCATCACTTCGAACCGTTGTGGCAGCGCTTCAAGATGTTCGTAGCCGGCCGGCCGTTCGGGCGGCCGTCCCAACGCCTCGACGATGGACTCCTCGAACTTGACCGGCAACGCGGTCTCCAGACAGAGCAGCGGCACGCCGGCCTCGCGATATTCCAGCCCGACCTTCACGCCGTCGGCGGTGTGGGTGTCGATGACGATGCCGGCTTCCTGATGCACCCAGCGGATGACGGCCATGCGGTTCTGGTGGTTGCTGGAGCCGGACACGAAGCCCGACTCGGCGACCGCCCGGAAGGCGTCGGTGCCGGACAGATCGAAGAAGCCGCGCGCATCCACCTCCCGCCACAGTGCGCGGACCACCGCCGGATCGCGTCCGACCATGTCGAAGATGAAGCGCTCGAAATTGGACGCCTTGGAAATGTCCATTGAGGGACTGCTGGTGTGGGCCACCTGGTCGGTCTTGCGCACCCGATAGACGCCAGTGCGGAAAAACTCATCCAGCACGTTGTTTTCGTTGGTGGCCAGGATCAGACGGCGAATCGGCAAACCCATGCGCCTGGCGATGTAGCCGGCGCAGATGTTGCCGAAGTTGCCGGACGGCACCGCGAACGAAACTTCCTGGTCGTCGCGGGTGGTGACCGCCAGCCAGCCCTTGAAGTAGTAGACGACCTGCGCCGCCACCCGCGCCCAGTTGATCGAGTTGACCGTGCCGATGGCGTAGCGGGCCTTGAATTCGGCGTCGCCGCTGACCGCCTTGACGATGTCCTGACAATCGTCGAACACGCCGCGCACCGCGATGTTGAAGATGTTGGGGTCTTGCAGCGAGAACATTTGCGCGGTCTGAAACCGGCTCATCTTCCCGTGGGGCGAAAGCATGAACACCCGAATGCCGCGCTTGCCGCGCATGGCGTATTCGGCGCTCGAGCCGGTGTCGCCGGAGGTGGCGCCGAGAATGTTGAGATGGCCGCCGGTCTTGAGCAGGGCGTATTCGAACAGGTTGCCGAGCAGTTGCAGGGCAATGTCCTTGAACGCCAGGGTTGGGCCGTTGGACAGCTTCAACAGCCAGACATCGTCGATGAACGAAGTAATCGGGGTGATGGCCTCGGTGCGGAAGGCATCGACCGTGTAGGTGTGGTCGATCAGCGCGCGTAGATCGGCGGTCGGAATGTCGTCGGCGAACTTGCGCAGGATCGCGAACGCCAGTTCGGGGTAGGACAAACCGCGCCAGCTCGCCAGTTCGGCGGGGGCGATGGTCGGATAGACCTCCGGAACGGTCAGACCGCCGTCGGGCGCCAATCCGCCCAGCAAAATGTCGGAAAAGGTGGCGGGAGCCATGCCGCCCCGGGTGCTGACGTAGCGCATGAAGGAATCCTCGGGGGTCATGAGGTCGGAGAGGGTCGCGGAAATGGCCGTTGGGAAAGCAGGTCAGGGAGGAAGAAGCGGCGCGTCGTCGGCTTGCACGGGCAGCAGTCGTTGAGCGATTTCGTCGGCCCAGGGATTGATCTCGCCATAGACCTTGACCAGCCGACCCCTCGAGGCGCGAAACAGCAGCTTGGCGCGGGCGTCGTCCACGGAATTGTCGTACACGTAGGTCCGGTCGGCCAGCCAGGCCACGACCGAACAGTAGGCCAGCGATTTGGTGTAGCGGCTGATGATCTTGCGGATCGGCACGTCGTGGCCGCCTTCCATCACCCGCATGGCGACCCGCTTGGCGTTGATCGAGGGGTCGTCGGTGCCCACGAAGAACAGCCGGACGAAGAAGCCGGCGTCCCCGGCTCGGCGGATAAAATCCATCTTGTCCGGCGCGGACAGCACCGTCTCGAAAGCCAGGCTGCGGCCTGTCGTCAGGCAATCCTCGCGAATTTCGGCGGCCCGCTTCGCGGCTTGGACGACCGCGTCCGGCGCGTTCCAGTCGCCGAATTCGTCGCGGGCGATGAAGTCCGGGTTGACGTAGACGCACCCGTCCATCCATTCGTGCATCAGCAATTGCTGGGTGATCGAGGTCTTGCCGGAGCCGTTGGGGCCGGCGACCACGATCAACCGGGGTTTTTCCCCGTCGGTCATGCCTGGGGCTGGAGCGGCCGGTGGATGGCGGTGATCTCGGCCCGCAGGCGGACCATGAGTTGTTCGCGCGCCGCCTGGGCGTGCTTGCGCGCCTCGGTGGCGACGGCTTCCATCAGGGCGTCGAGTTGTTCGTCGGAGGGTTCGTGAACGATATCGTTCAAGTTGAATCGAGCGTGCTGAATCATCAGTTCAATCCTCCAGGATGGCGAACAGGGTCGAAACCGGCGAGATGGGCGAATAATGCGTTATTTTACATGGCATCGGGTTCGATACCCAGCGCCCGCAATTGTTCGGCCAATCGTTCGGCTCGTTGCCGTTCGGCCTCGGCCCGTTGCCGTTCGGCCTCGGCCCGCTGGCGTTCCGCCTCGGCGCGTTGCTCCAATTCAAGAAAGGTCTCAAACCGCCGCCCGTCCGGCCGATATAAGACAAGGTCGAGACCTTCCAACGCGAACCGTATCCTCAAGCGTGGGCTGATCCAGCCTTGCATGGCGGGCACGTCCTCCAGTCGGCCCTCCCGGCGAATCCAGCCGTCGAGCGCGCCGCGATCCGGGTCGTAAAGATAGTACTCCTCCACGCCGTACTGTTCGTAGAAACGGAACTTGCGGGTCATCTCGGCGGCGGTGTTGCCGGGCGAGAGCACCTCGAACACGACTTGCGGAGGCAGATTGCCTTCCCGCCATTGCAGGTAGGACCCCCGGTCGCCCGGTGGACGGCCGAACACCACCATGGTGTCGGGCGCGGCCCGAATCTTGTTGTCGCCCTCAACGGGATACCAGAGCAGATCACCCGCGACGAAGACGTTGGGGTTATCGGCGAACAGCGCGGCGATGCCGCCCTGAATGGTGACGATGTAGGTGAATTGCCGGGTGTTGTCGGCCATGGGCTTGCCGTCACTGTCAGGATAGACGACCTCGGTGGGTGAATGGCGGGGAGGCATCGCGCCGGCGCGGGCTGGCGGAGCGAGTGGTGGAGTAATGGCGGTGGCGGTCATGGCAGTTTCGTTTTTCCCGGCGAATGTCCCCGTCGGTCAGGCTTGGGGCTGGAGGGGCCGATGGATCGCCGTGATCTCGGCTCGCAGGCGGATCATCAGTTGTTCGCGTGCCATCCGGGCGTGCTTGCGGGCTTCGGTCGCGACCGCTTCCATCAGGGCGTCGAGTTGTTCGTCGGAGGGTTCGTGGGTGATGTCGTTCAGGTCGAAGGCTTGCGGTTTCATTGTCTTCTCCTCGTTTTCTTCCAACGTCGGCCAGCGTGGTGGCTCACTGGTCGCGCCCAACTGTAACGATATAATTCAATTTTAGCTCAAGCTCGCGCCGGAGGGTTGGAAATTCCGGTCGATTTCTTTTGGATCTTTAAACGCTGGAGGAACCTCGTTGTGTTAACCGAAGCGCTCACCTTCGTCTCCATGGACTGGATCAAACCGCTGGCAAAAAAGCTGAAGGTAATCCGGGATGACAGAATCCAGGAAATCAACCGGATCGCTGACACCTTCGGCGATCCCAAGGAACTGGCGCGCTATTACGTCGAACCCAAATGCCAGCACCACAATCCGGCGGATTACCACGAAGACGAAGCGGCCATCTCGTATGTGAAAACGCCGGCATTCACCACCATCAACGACTTTCTGAACAAGGAAGTCGCCCTACGGGACGGGCGCACTCAACTGTTTATCCTGGCCGACGCCGGCATGGGCAAAACTTCCCTCTTGGTCATGCTCAAGCTGACGCATCTCCTGGCGTTCTGGCCTCTGGGGTACGATTGCCTGCTGTTGAAACTCGGCCCCGACACTCTGGAAGCGGTTCGCAAGCACGCGAACAAAGCGAAAACCGTGCTGCTGCTCGATGCCCTGGACGAGGACCCGACCGCCTGGGGCCATATCGAGCAACGGCTCATCGAGTTGCTGCAAGAAACCACCCACTTCCGGCGCGTCCTTATTTCGTGTCGCACGCAGTTTTTTCCCGAAACCGGGGCTGATCCATTTGGAAACCCTGGCCGAGTGACCGTGGGCGGCTTCATCTGTCCCATGCTCTTTCTTTCGCTCTTCGATGATCATCAAGTTCGCGAATACTTGTGCAAGCGGTTTCCCGACCCGTGGCATTACGGGTTGACGGGGCAAAGGCACCCGTCGGGGCTTCGCGCCGAGCAACTTCTCAACTCCATGCGCTCCCTGCGCTTTCGGCCCTTGCTATTGACGTATATCGACAGGCTGCTGGAGTTCAACCGGCTACAGTGGGATGAATACGTCATTTATGACGCGCTCACGGAAGCGTGGTTGCTGCGGGAAGTGAGCAAGCTGGCGAAGCAGGGAATCAAGCTGACCAAGGAAGACCTGTGGACAAGCTGCACCGCCGTCGCGGTTTACCTGCAATCGCTTGGAAAGCGCGTGCTGTCCCAGGTTGAACTACGGGATCTGGTGGCTGGAATGCCGGCTATCGCCCATATCGAGCAGTTGGATTTCGGTGGTCGTTCGCTGATGAACCGCACCTCTGAGCGAGAATATCGGTTTTCTCATTACAGCACCCAGGAATTTCTGGTGGTTCATGCCATCGTCGAGGGTCAATTGGAAGCGGCGATGGGGATTTGTCTGGTGTCCACTCAGGGATTGAAGCTTCGGGCCACGGCGCAAATGCTGGATTTCTTGCGTTGCCGTGTCATCGAGGGTGATCCTTTAGAACTTTTCAATCTGCTGGATCTGAGCGACATCAAGCCGAATCTGTTGGTTGGATCGCTCCGCTTCCAGGAACGACTGCGGGATAGCACCACAGGCCCGGAGATGGTGGTAATACCCGCCGGTAAATTCCTGATGGGCTCACCAGAAGACGAATCGGAACGCCAAATAAGCGAAGGGCCACAGCACCCGGTAGAGTTCACGCAGCCCTTTGCGATGGGTCGTTATGCCGTTACTTTCGATGAATATGATCGTTTCTGTGAGTCGACCGGCCAGCAAAAACCGAGTGACAGCGGCTGGGGCCGTGGGCGGCGGCCGGTGATCAATGTCACGTGGGAAGATGCCGTCGCCTACTGTGCATGGCTTTCGCACGAGACGGGGGCGTCTTATCGGCTACCCAGCGAAACCGAATGGGAATACGCGGCGCGAGGGGGAACCAAGACCGCTTTTTGGTGGGGCGACGAGATTGACCCGACTCGTGCCAACTATAACGGCAACCATACCTATCGAAATGGAACGCGCGGTGGGTATCGCCAAAAGACGGTGCCAGTGGACGATTTCCAGCCTAATCCTTTCGGCCTTTACCAGGTTCATGGGAATGTCTGGGAGTGGGTACAAGATTCCTGGCATGCCGATTATCGGGACGCGCCGGCGGACGGTTCGGCGTGGCAGAAAGCAGTCGGCGGTTCCCGGGTGCTGCGGGGCGGCTCGTGGATCAACGCTCCGGGTTGGTTGCGGTCGGCCGCTCGCGACAGGCTCAACCCGCGCGATGGGTACGGCAACGCCGGGTTCCGTCTCGCCAGGACCTTAACCCTTTGATCTTTTTTCTTTTTCCCTTTACGGGGGTCCAGGGGGCGAAGCCCCCTGGTCGTTTTTTTTGGCAGGTAGGGCATGGATGAGAAAACTGACGATCGAACGCCGCGCGCCGTGCAAGCTTGCCATGAATTGCTGGCCTGGCTCATTCCGCTCCTCGATCAATTTCCACGCTCGCGCCGGTTCACGCTGGGGAAATCGCCGCCGCGGTTAGACAACCGGTCCGATCGCTTTCCCAAGTCGTTGTCCCATCCGCGCCGCCGCGCCGGGGCGCAGGTCGGCTTCCCAGCGCACCGCGCCCCGGCCGAATAGCAGAATCACGGTGGACCCCAGGTTGAATCGGCCCATTTCCGCGCCCTTGTCCAACCGCACCGCGTCATCTCCGTTGGGCGGATAGCTCCAGTCGCGGATCGCTTTACCCAACGGCGGCGTGATCGCCCCCGCCCACACGGTTTCGATGGACGCCACGTTGACCGCCCCCACCAGCACCAGCGCCATCGGTCCCGCCGGAGTATCGAACAGCGCCGCCACCCGCTCGTTGCGGGCGAACAACTCCGGCACTACCCGAGCCGTCAGCGGCGACACGCTGAACAGCTTGCCGGGAATGTGCGCCATCTCCCGCAACCGGCCGGCTAATGGCATGTGGATCCGGTGATAGTCGCGCGGCGACAAATACAAGGTGGCGAACGCGCCACCCTGGAACGGTCGCGCCCGTTCCGCGTCGCCGCCCAGCAGCGCGGTCAGCGAAAAGCGCCGTCCCTTGGCCTGCAACAGCGTATCGGCCTCGGCGAAACCGATTTGACTGACCGCGCCGTCCACCGGACAGCACACCACCCGGTCGCCGGGCGCCACTGGCCGCGCGCCCGGCTTGAGCGCGCGGGTGAAGAAGGCATTGAAATCCGGGTAAGCGCGGGGATTCGGCTCCAACGCCTCGCCTAGATTCACCCGGAATCGCCGGGCGAAGTGCTGGATCAGCGCGTCCTTGAACCAGGGTGTCCGAACTCGCGCCAGACGGTAAATCAGGCGGGTTAGCGGCCGTTGCGGCAAGAAAAATTGTGGCAGGTGGCGCAGATGGTCGCCCCAGGTTGCGCTCATGATCAATGCCCTTTGCATGGCTTATACTTAAATTGAGGAAAAGAGGACAGGGAAAGAAAGCATATCTGGTCCATCGTCGCAACGGTAGAATGCCCGCTATTCTCTCCCGCTCTTTCCAATTACCTCTTATTCCAGATGATCGACCACGACGACGTTTCCTCTCATCTGCGCACAATCCGCGATCTGATCCGCTGGGGCGCCAGCCGCATGAACGAGGCTGGCCTGCACTTCGGCCATGGCACCGACAACGCCATCGACGAAGCGGCGGGACTGGTGCTACACGCCCTGCACCTGCCACCGGATCTGCATGCGGACTATTTCCAAGCGAACCTGATCCCTGCCGAGAAACAGGCGGCGACTCGGTTGCTGGAGCGGCGCATTACCGAACGCAAGCCGGCGGCGTACCTGACCCGACGCGCCTGGTTCATGAGCTTGCCCTTTTATGTGGACGAACGTGTGCTGATCCCACGCTCGCCGCTGGCGGAATTGATCGAACGGCATTTCACGCCGTGGCTGCCCGACAGTCGACAGATCGGCGCTATCCTCGATTTGGGCACGGGCAGCGGTTGCATCGGCATCGCCTGTGCTTACGCCTTTCCGGATGCGCGGGTGGATTTGGTGGACATTTCCACCGATGCGCTGGAGGTGGCGCGGCGCAATGTCGCCGAGCACGGCTTGGAGGATCAGGTTGAAGTGATCCCGTCCGATCTATTCTCGGCGTTAAAGGGGCGTCGTTACGATCTGATCATCAGCAACCCGCCCTATGTGGGCCTGGAGGAGCTGGACAGCCTGCCGCCCGAATACCAGCACGAACCGCGACTGGGGCTGGCCGCCGGCGAGGAGGGCTTGGACGTGGTGGTGGAAATCCTTCGCCAAGCCGCCGATCACCTGAAACGCGATGGGCTGCTGATTGTCGAGGTCGGCAACGCCCAATACGCCCTGTGCGAGGCGTTCCCGGATGTACCGTTCACTTGGCTGGAATTCGAGCGCGGCGGCCAGGGAGTCTTTTTATTGAACGCCGCGCAGTTGCGCCGGTTGTAGCGGGCTGAGCTGATCGGCCGGACCATCGCCAGCGCCATTCACCCTTTCGGTGGAGGTCGCAATGAAATCTTTTCGAAGGACGGGAACAGGAACGAGAGCGATCACGCTCCTGCTCGCGGTTTTGGTTTTACTGAGTTGCGCGGTATTACCCGGTTGCCAGCCGCCGGAATCGATCCGCATCGGCTTCGTGGGCGGTACCTCCGGCCGGGTGGCCGATCTTGGCATCGCCGGGCGCGACGCCGTCCTGCTGGCCGTCGAACTGCGTAACCAGGCCGGCGGTGTGGCCGGGCGCAAGGTGGAGCTTCTGATCCGGGACGACGAGCAGAACCCGGAGGTCGCTCGGCGCGCGGTGCGCGAACTGATCGCACAAGGCGTCGTCGCCATCGTCGGCCCCATGACCAGCGCGATGGCGATCGCCGTGGTGCCCATCGCCGACGAGGCCAAGGTTTTGCTGATGAGTCCCACCGCCTCGACCGACGATCTCACGGGGCTGGACGACTATTTCTTCCGGGTCAACGCCTCCACCCTGGATAATGCCAGCCGGGTCGCGCGTTACCACGTCGGGCGGAACGCCACGCGACGCTTGGCGGTAGCCTACGACCTGCGCAACAAATCCTACACGGAAAGCTGGTTCAACAGCTTCCGCGCCACTTACGTCCAGGGCGGCGGCGAGATCGTTAAAGTCCTCGGCTTCGAGTCGGGCGGTGAAACGACCTTCCTGCAACTGGCGCAAGACCTGCTGGCGGCACCAGCCGATGGCGTGTTGATCGTCGCCAACTCCATGGATACGGCGCTGCTATGCCAGCAAATCCGCAAGCTGGATCGCCGCGCGCCCATCATCACCTCCGAGTGGGCGGCCACCGAACGGCTGATCGAACTCGGCGGCAAGGCGGTGGAGGGCGTGATCGTGGCGCAAAACTTCGACCGCAACAGCACCGAGCCGCGCTATCGGGCTTTTTACCAGGCCTACCGCGACCGGTTTCACCGCGAACCCGGTTTCGGCGGCGTCATCGCCTTCGACGCCGCCAACGTGGTGTTGGATGCGCTCGCCCAGCAGAAGGCGGGGCGGAGCGTCAAGGAAACCGTGCTGGCGATGCGCCGCTTCGAGGGCGTCCAGGAACCGATCATCTTCAACGAGTTCGGCGAGATGAAGCGAAGTCTTCACATCACGGTGGTGCGCGACGGCCAGTTCGTGGTGGTCGAGTAAAGCCATGTCCTCCGCCCGACCCCTGCGGCTGTGGCTGGCGCCGAGAATCGTGCTGGCGGGACTGGTGCCGCTGGCGGTGGTGGCCACCCTCGTCCTGGGGGTGCTGCTGCCGCAACTGCGCGCGGACCTCGAAATCCGCTATCAGACTCTGGCCCGCGCCATCGCCGGCCAAATCGAGATTCACCTGCTCGGCGCGGGGCGCGAGTTGCGCGCCATCGCGCAAGACCTCCGCGACCGAGGCGACCAACCGCCGTCTTCCTGGTTCGGTCCGCTGGACGCGCACGCCGGGACGGGCGACGTGTTCGCGGCGATTTACATCACCGATTCGGACGATGCGGTGTACGCCGTCGGGCTGCCCCAGGCGGGGCGCGGCCAGCGCGGCGACCTGCTCGAACTCGATCTTTCCAAGTGGACCGTCTTGCGCGAGGCGCGCGAGCGGAACGAGGCGGTGTGGTCGGAAACCTTCCTGTCCGCCGTGACCGGCCGGCTCGCCGTGACCTTGGCGATTCCGGTGGCCGAGCACACGCTCGTCGGCGAGATCGCCATCGACCGGCTTTCGGAATTCACCGGTCGTTCGCCCGCCGAATCGGGGATGGTGACGATGATTCTCGACCGCCAGGGCCAGATCATCGCCCATTCCCAAGCCGCCCTGAGCGGCCAGCAACTCAGTCTCGCCCACTTGCCCATGGTCCGCGAGGTCCTGGCGGGACGGTTCGTGACCGGCGACTTGACATTGGACGGCCAGAGGTTCATCGGCACGCCCGTCAACATCCCCCCGCTGGGCTGGATCGTGTTGGTCGCGCAACCCCGCAGCGAGGCGTTCCGGCCGTTTTTGTCCACCTTGTGGGTGCTGGTGGCCGGCGCGCTGGTGGCCCTGTTGTTGGCGGTCCTCGTCGCGTGGGGGCTGGCTCGCGGCTTTGCGCGGCGCATCGGTCGCTACGCCGAACAAGCCCATGCCATCGCCGGGGGCCACTACGACCAACCGTGGCCGATCACCCGGATTCAGGAATTCGACAACCTGGCCGGCGATCTCGAACGGATGTCGCGGGCCATTCGCCAGCGCGAGCGGGACCTGGCGACCAGCGAGGCACGTTTTCGGTCCGTGATCGGCAATGCCCCGGTGGTCCTCTTCCAGTTCGACGGGCACGGTATTTTTACCTTCAGCGAAGGTAAGGGGTTGGCGGGCATCGGGCTAGTGCCCGGCGAAGCGGTCGGTCAGTCCGTGTTCGAGCTTTACCGCGACTATCCCGAGGTCTGCGAACATGCCCGCCGCGCCCTCGGCGGAGAATCGGTGCGATTCAACGCGCGGATTGGGGAGGTCTTTCTCGACGTTTACGCCAACCCCGTGCAGGATGTCGATGGCTCTCTTCAGGTAATGGGCGTAACGGTGGATATCACCGAGCGCCAACGGGCACAGGAGGCGTTGCATCAGGAAAAACGCTTCACGGACACGCTCATCGACGGCATGCCGGGGATCTTTTATGTCTTCGACGAACGAGGCCAGCTTATCCGTTGGAACAAACAATTGGAGCGCTACACCGGACATGATGCGGAAACGATCAGCCGCACAAACGCCATCGACTTCTTTCACCCGGACGACAAGAACGAGGTGGCGCTAAAAATCCAGGAAACGCTCCTCCAAGGAACCGCCCATGTGGAAGGACGACTCCTGACCAAGGATGGCGGAACGGTTTCCTTCGATCTGTCCGGTTTGCGGATTACCATCGGCGACAAGACGTACCTCCTTGGGGTGGGACTCGATATCACCGAGCGCAAACAGGCCGAGGAAATATTGTGGCAAGCGAAGCTGGTCGTGGAAAACAGTCCCGTGATGCTGTTCCGCTGGAAAGCCGAGGAAGGTTGGCCGGTGGCCTTTGTCTCTCTAAACGTCAAGCAACTCGGTTATTCCCCCAAGAAACTCCTCGATGGATCATTGCGCTTTGCTTCGCTGGTATACCCCGAGGATCTGGAACGAGTTAGCCATGAAGTGCAGGAGTATTCAGAAAGGGGGGTAGACCAATTCCAACAGGAATACCGCATCGTCGCCAAGGATGGAAGCGTGCACTGGGTCGATGATCGAACCGTCATCGAACGAAACTCGCAGGGGGAAATTACTCATTACCAGGGCATCATAATCGACATCACCGAGCGCAAGCGGGTGGAAGAAACATTGCGGCTGACTCAATTCTCGGTGGATCGCGCTTCGGACAGCATCCTCTGGGTGGATGACGAGGGCAATCTGATCTACGCCAATGACGCCGCCTGCGCTTCCATGGGCTACACGCGGGAAGAATTGCTGGGAATGAAGGTTTTCGACATCGATCCGGATTTTACCGCCGAGGGATTTGAGGCGCACAAAATCGAACTCCAACGCCAAGGGTCGATGAAGTTCGAATCCCGCCACCGCGCGAAGGATGGGCACCTGTTTCCGGTCGAGGTGACCACCAACTACCTGGAATACAACGGGCGTTTTCACGGCTTTGCCTTCGATCGCGACATCACCGAGCGCAAACAGATCGAAGAGGCGTTGTGGCAATCCCGGAATCTTCTACGAATCGTTCTTGACACCATTCCCGTCCGCGTGTTCTGGAAAGATCTCGATCTAAGATATCTGGGATGCAATCGAGCCTTTGCGCTCGATGCTGGCGTTAATTCATCCGACGAGATGGTGGGTCGAGACGATTACCAGATGGGTTGGCGGGAACAGGCCGACCTTTACCGCAACGACGACCAGCAGGTCTTGGAATCCGGCAACCCAAAGCTCGACTATGAAGAGCCCCAGAAGACGCCCGACGGACGCCACATTTGGCTGCGAACCTCCAAGGTCCCACTGCGAGACGTGGATGGAGTCGTCTTCGGAATTCTAGGTACGTATCAGGACATCACCGAGCGCAAGCAAGCCGAGGCGCAACTGCGCGAGTCGGAAGCGCGCTTTCGCCGCTTGGCCGAGAACGCCCCGGACATGATTTATCGCCTGAGCCTGCCGGAAGGCCGCTACGAATACGTCAGTCCAGTTTGCCAGCAACTCACGGGCCACGCCCCCGAGGAATTCTATCAATCGCCCCACCTGATCCAGCGGATCATTCACCCCGACTGGCGGGCTCGTTTCGCCGAGGAATGGGCTCAATTGATGGTCGGCCAGGCCTTGCCCACCTTCGAATACCAAATCGTCCACCCATCCGGCCCGAGCAAATGGCTGCGCCAGCGCAACGTTCTGGTGCGCGACGACCAGGGCCAGCCCCGGGCCATCGAGGGGATCATCTCCGACATCACCGAGCACAAGCTGCTGGAGGAACAAATCAAAACCTCGCTGCGCGAGAAAGAGGCGCTGCTCAAGGAAATCCATCATCGAGTCAAGAACAACCTGCAATTGATTTCGAGCCTGCTCGATTTGCAGGCGGGATACGTCGAGGATCAGAGCGTCCGGAACCAGTTGCGGGAGAGTCGCAACCGGGTCAAATCCATGGCGCTCATTCACGAGCGGCTGTACCAGATTCCGAACCTGGCCCAGATCAACCTGGCCGACTACGCCCACGACCTGGTCACGCATTTGATTCACGCCTATGCCACGCCAGAGCGAGCGATCACGGCGCGGGTGGCGGTCCCGACGGGGGAGCCGGTGCTGGGCGTGGAAAGCGCGGTGCCTTGCGGCCTCATCATCAACGAACTGGTCACCAATGCCTTGAAACATGCGTTCGCCACCCGCCGCGCGGGCGAAATCGTCATTTCGCTCGGCGTGGCGGACGGACAACGGACGCTGCGCGTCCGGGACGACGGGATCGGCTTCCCACCCACGGTGGATTTCCGTCACACCCCCTCGCTCGGACTGGCGATTGTGATGACGCTGGTCAAGCAACTGAAGGGCAGCATCGAGTTGCGCACGGAAGCGGGGACCGAATTCGTGGTCGCCTTTCCCAACCCGGCCGCGACAAAAGTCGCGGAACAAAGCGCGACGGCGACACGCGCGCTCGACCCGCGCGGGTAGCCGCGCGCAAGACGCCAGGTGCGGTTGAAGAAAGCCCCCACCTCATGCAGTTGTGACGGCAAATTTTGAACCGTTTGGAGGCCTAGCGTGGACAGTGATCGACGGGTCTGGGTGGCGTCCTCAAGTAGGCTGGTCTGGTTTTTCGGCCTTTTGATCGAGTAACGCCATGCCTTCGGCGCGTCCCCTTCGCCTGTGGCTGGCGCTGC
>JARSSP010000028.1 GCA_029624675.1 Candidatus Contendibacter sp. | reverse complement strand
ATGAAATCTGCCCGCCTGAAAGGCGGGGGTTTTAACCTTCAATATGGAAATAAACTAAGTTTAATGAGTCTAGTCTTGTTGGCCGGGGCGGTCAACGCAATCTACTGTCGGCGCACGACGCCACTGGCCCCAGCCGCCGTGCCACCGCGATCATGGCCTTGGCCAGCGGCGGAATGCGCCCGACCCGATGGAAGTGGATGTCCGTGAACCCCGCCTCGCGCAGTAACTCAGCCAGCGTCTTCATGGACCAGAATTTGATATGGCCGTGATCCCACAGGGCGGTGAAGTGTTGGTCCATTTTGCCACTGAGGGCGAGAGCGAGGTTTTTCCAGTAGCCGTGGTAAGGCGTCGATAGGATGGCTGTGCCCCCCCGTCGCAACAATGAAAATACAGTGGCGGCGTAGGCGCGAGGAAAGTAGACGTGCTCAACCACTTCCAGGCTGAGGACGACCGGGAACTGGCCATAGTGCGCCGCCAGATCGTCGTAGGCCGAGCCTGGGCGAAGCTTAAGGTCGGGGTGAGCGCGTTGCGCTTGCGCGATCCCTTCCAGCGATGGGTCAACGCCGGTCACATCCCAGCCGCACTGGGTCAGGGCCTGAGCGACCGAGCCGTTGCCGCAACCGAGCTCGAACAGGCGGCGTTCACCCGCTGGCAGGTTCAGCCCGTCCAGCAGGCGAAGCACGGTGGGCAGCAGGTAGCCGTGGGAATGGTTGAGTTCGGAATTGGCGTAGCGATAGCTGGAGATGTTGGGGGACGGATCCGTCATGACTCCTGCACCGCGCGGGTGGTGGATCGGAGTAGTCGAGGTTTGACCAGTCGCGCGGGGTTACCCGCAGCGACCATCCAGGGTTCGATATCGTGAAACACACTGGATCGGGCGGTAATCACCGCACCCTCGCCAACCGTGACGCCTGGCGCGATGAACACGTCAGCGGTGACCCACACATGGTCGCCCAAGGCAATCGGCGCGGTAGTCAAGGGCATGGTGGGCTCGGTGTAGTCGTGGCTGGCGGTGCAGAGGAAGCTGTATTGACTAACGGTGGTATGCGCGCCGAGCGTGATTCGATCCACGCAGTAACAGTCCACATGATGACTGAGGCAACTATGATCGCCCATGTCTAGGTTCCATGGCGCCCAGACTTTGGCTGAGGGATAAGGATGCGCGCCTTGTCCGACTTTTGCCCCAAACAGTCGCAGCAGAAACCGCCGCCAGCCGTGCAGCGGGATTGGACTGGGACGGTAGAGCAGCAGCCAGACCAGATTCCAGGCGGCGCGGGTAAGTCTGCTAACGAGGGTGAGGTGCTTGGTGCGAAGTTTGGCAGGCATGGTTCAGGGGGGGACTTTCCCAACCACCGCGTTCAGCCGCGCCAGCCAGGCGGCGTCATCCACACAGTTGAATAGTTCCTCGCCTAAATCCTCAAACATCGTCGGCTGCTCGATCCGCTCCAACATCAGGGCGCTCTGATCAGCAACAGCTTCGCTAAGGCGCCGGTGGATAAGCCGCAGCAACATCCGCCATTCCGAATACAAGCCCTGTTGCAGACCCTGTTGAAGGTCTTCCTGTTTCCATTGTTGAGTCCAATCGAGGACGCGGTCGCTCAACATGATGCGGATCTCCTCCAAGTCGTTCAGTTTGGGAAAGCAACGCCCGGCAGCCGCGTTTTTAGAAACCCTTTGCGCAGCCAGAGCAGAATGGAACGTCGCAATTCGGCCTGCTCTGGCGACCTTAGTAGTCTCACCATCATGTTTCTCCAAGCCACAGATCAATCCAAGCGCAAACAATCCGGAATCTGGCTTGATCCACACATCCAATCATATACCGATTCGAGTTGACGGCAGATCACCTCCCAATCATAGCGTTCACGGATCAAGGCCATGGCTTGGGAACCCATGGCGTTCAACTCGGCTTTCGATTTTGATTGCAGTTGCATTAGACCATCGCGGATACCCGCCTCACTCGATGGCACTTCCAGCGCCGCGCCAGCTTTCGCGGCTTCGGGAAGGCCACAGGCAGCGGTCAATAGCGCCGGTTTGCCGAAAGAGAACGCTTCCAGGGACGCCATGGGAAACGCCTCGCTGTGTGAAGGCAAGACGAAAAATTCCGCTTGCTGGAGCCACGCTGATTTGAGACTTCCAGAGACGAATCCGACGAAATGCACATTCAGGCAACCTGATCGTTGGGCGATATATTCAAGCTCGGCGCGATAGGTAGCCTCCCCTCCGCCGGCAATCACCAGTTGCCACTCATCCCCTGGTCGCACCGTTGCCCATGCGCGCAAAAGGCGATCAATGCCTTTGATGGGGAACAGGCGCCCTAGATAGAGACAAGTGCGCCGTTGCAGTAGATCA
The DNA here is from genome assembly GCA_029624675.1 of Candidatus Contendibacter sp. Lineage (GTDB taxonomy): Bacteria > Pseudomonadota > Gammaproteobacteria > Competibacterales > Competibacteraceae > Contendibacter. The sequence goes on along the minus strand of JARSSP010000028.1, from coordinate 109,403 downwards.
CACGGCAACAAGGTCTCGGGGGATGATAACCGCGCGAGGATTGGCCGCGTTATACCGTTACCGATAATACATACAGGTTCTCGAATTCCATATGCTCGCAGCGTTTGATACTCGATCTCGGTCAACGCCTGATAACACCGTACCCGCTCAAAGACGCGGCGCATGAAAGTCCTGCGCGCGAGCGATTTTTTCCAGGCGGAAATCCGCAACGCTACCGGGTTGAAATTGCCGTGGGCCGTGATCATGAAGGGCCGGTCATGCCGAATGCACCATTCGGCGACCAAATGATTGGTATGCATCCAGACGCCTTGCATGCTGGCGACTTCCCAGCGCGCCGGTTGCTGCCGTAACCACTGGCCGAGGTGTGGGGCAAAATGCGCGGAGACCGGTCCATAACGCCGGAACGCCAGCACCTCGCCGAACCAGCCTCTGGGCTGGCCAGCACGCCAGGGTTTGGTGCCAACAACCGTCACCGCATGACCGCGCTGCTGCAGGGCCTCAGCGGTTTGCTTAAGGCTCAGGTAGGGTCCACTACTCTCTTCGAACAGACAGCCAGTGACGAACAACAGCGACTGGCGACCGATTGTGGCGGATGGCGCCGACGGCGTGGCGGCAAGAGCCATGCACGCGGTCACTTACCGGTCCCTTCCGTGCTATGAGGGCCGGGCGATGGTTGAGACGCGGTTTGAACGCCCAATGGCCAACCGCGCCTTCGAATGCGGCGTCGCCAGAACCGCTCCAGCAGGATCACCGCCACCAGCAACTGAATGACCCGCACCATTCCCTGTATACCGTACCCCATTTGCACGATCATCACGGGTAGCCAGAGCCAATAGACCGCACGATAGAGCAACCCAACATCCGACCGCATCAGATAGCGGTCGAAACCGACGAAGATCGCCGTCAACACGGCCATAAATACTAGCGCAACCCACAATCCCCCATTCCAATAGGCATTAGCGACGATCAGAAATCCACCGCCGTGATAGTAATAGTCCCCCAGGAGCCAAGCTTCGTTTAACGGCCGCTCCCAAAGCACCCCGTCCAGCCAACTCGGCAGCGCCTGCGGGATCAGATTGATGAAGGTGGAGCCACTGATGGATATCCCGTCCCGAATGAGTTGGATCACGTATAACAGGTGAAACAGCGACGTGCTAACCATATCGATGTCATTCAGCTGGATTTGATCCTCGCCCGCATAGGTCCAATTCACGTCGCTACCCAGACCCAGACCAATTTGGAGCGCCTGCACCAGTACCTCATCCGTCGGCAATACCGCCAGATTCGCGCGCAGGTAGGGCCAGCTTTTATAGGCAAACCACGCTAGGACGACGAACAGCACTCCCCAACCTAGGGAACCGCGACGCTTGCTCCAAAACGCAAGCTCAAGCACCCCAAACCCGAGCCAAAGGAACGTGAACAGGCCCCGGCTACCCATCAAAAACAACATCAAAATCGTCACGATCAGGAAGTTCACTTGGGCGATCAACAACCAGACCGCGAAGCGGCGGCCACGCCGCAAGCGCCTTACATAGGCAAAGGCTAGCGCGCTCACTGCCAACAGTGTTGGGATCTTCTGAATTTCCCATGGCACCCACTGTGTTTGTCCCTGCGACGGGTAAGGGGCATCGAGCACACTAGTATTTGTTATAAAGAACAATATTCCGATGATGAAAGAACCGACCAACGCAAGCTGAAACACTTTCAGCGGCAGGCGATCCAGGCGTCCAAGCAGTTCATAGGCCAGCGACCGCGCCGAAACTCGTAACAAACTCCTTCGACCACGGGCAAACGCCATCCAGGGCAAAAATACCGCCAGGCTGGCGGTCACCAGCGTCACGATGGCCCATTCCAGGTTGGCGTCCGTGAACGTGGAGAAGACGAACATCTGCTCGTGGACCACTAACTCCCGGTTGATGAACACCCAAGTAACGAATGCGGCCATGCCAACATGATACCCAAGCAGTACGCCAGAATAGACATAGCGCCAGATCAGCAGGATGACCGCCACCGCCACCCCGGACAGCGTAAACACAACCGCCATCCCGGCGAGCCAGCCTTCATCCAGATATGCCATACCCAACATGAGCAGCGCCGTCAGCACGAAGATCGCCGCAAACGACTGGAATTTCATGGTCGGTCTTCGCCCAGGATCAAGCGCCGGATCAGCCTGACGCCACGCGCAGGAAGCCATTCCCGGGCAGTCCGTAGCGTCGCCGCAGCCATGAACGCCAAGCTGGCGGAAGCCTCAAGCAAGTCCATCGATTCCGAATACATCGCTTATGAGAGTACCTCACACAATCTCCAAGCACACGAAGCCAGTGGCATCGACTTACCGACCAACGTAGGCTCATCGTCAGCAGACCCGATATTCCCGCCGCCACAATTCAAACAGTACCAGCGCCAACAACCGCTCGCTGTTAGCCCGTCCTTTTTTCTGTCCATCAAGCAATTGGCGAGCCACTGCATGATTGAATAGCGTGTTTTCCGAACCCAATAGCACTTCGCAAAAAAAGCGCCGCCAAGCGCCGGATTGCAGCCACAAGCCCAGCGGAATCGAGAAACCCTGCTTGCGCCGCTGATCGAACTTGGGTGGCAACAGGCGGGTTGTGAGCTTTTTGAGGAGAATTTTGCGGTCGGTCGCCGTAGCCTTCAGCGCTGAAGGCACCTTGCCGAAAGCGAACTCGATCACCCGATAGTCCAAAAACGGCGCGCGCACTTCCAGCGAATTCAACATGCTGGCCCGATCCAGCTTGACCAGAATATCTTCCGCCAGATAGTTCTCAAAATCCATCTGGGTCGCTCGCTGCAACAAATCCGCCGTCTTGGGAATCCGTGCGCCGCGGATGGATTCGGCGGCCAAGTTCCAGGCATCCGGCCCAGTCCACAGGTTGCGCCGGGTGCGCGGGTCAAAATAGGCGGCGATCAATGGTAGGCTGTTCGCCAGGTCAGCCGCCAGCCCTTGCAACCCGTTGCGGCCCTTGAAGCCGACCGGCAACAGGCTTTCCGCTGTTCGGGCGATACCGCGACGCCAGCAGTGTGGAATCCAGCCGAGTTTCCGTTGCATCCAGAGCAGGCGGCTGTAATGGGGATAGCCGCCGAACAGCTCATCCCCGCCGTCGCCGCCCAGCGCCACGGTGCAATGTTCGCGGATCAGCCGGCTGACCAGGTAGGTGGGAATCATGGAGGAATCCACCATCGGCTCATCGAACTGTCGGGCCAGCAGCGGCAACAGGTCCACGGTGGATTCAGCCGCCTCCAGTTCGATATGCTCGGTATTAAAATGGTGGGCGATCAAACGGGCGTGTTCAGTTTCGTCATAGTGGCCATAGCCAGGAAAGCGAATGGTGAAGGTTTTCATCGGGGACGCGGCGCGTACCGCCATGGCCGTGACCAGACTGGAATCCACTCCGCCACTGAGCAAGACGCCGACTGGGACATCGGCCACCAGTTGCCGGCGCACCGCATCTTCCAGCAAGGCTTCCAGTTCATCCAGAAGCGCGGTTACGTCGGTCGTGCCCGCCGCCTTGTCAAATTCCGGTAATGACCAGTAGCGCCAGACCCGTGCTTGACCATCGTTCAGGTTGAAGAGGAGCGCATGGGCCGGCGGCAGTTTGTTCACCCCCTGCAGGATGCAACGCTCCCCCGGCACATAGCCCAACGCCAGGTAGCAATCCAGGGCTTCCGGATCAATGCGCCGAGGTAAAGCAGGGTCAGCCATTAATCCTTTCAGTTCAGAGGCGAAACGCAGAGTTCCATGCGTCTGAGCATAGAACAGCGGCTTTTCTCCCGCCCGGTCCCGCGCCATGAACAACCGCCGATTTCGTCCGTCATACAGCGCAAAGGCGAACATGCCATTCAGGCGCGAGAGGCAGTCGGTGCCCCATTCCCGATAGGCGGCCAGCAGCACCTCGGTATCGCTCTGGGAGTGGAAGACGTGGCCTTTGACCGCCAATTCGCGGCGCAGATCGGCAAAGTTATAGATTTCACCGTTGAAGACGATGCACAACTCACCGCTGGCATCCAGCATGGGCTGATGACCGGCAGGAGACAAGTCGATGATTGACAAACGGCGCTGAGCCAACCCCACGCCGCCATCCGCCGACCACCATTTCCCGGCGTCATCGGGGCCACGATGGATCATGGTGTCGCGCCCGGCCGTGAGCCAGCCGCGATCAACCACCGAGGTTGGGGAGGCGATGCCGATGAGGCCGCACATACCAGCCCTCTTAAAGTCTTTAATAATTTATTGGGTAGACTATGCCAAGGGAATGCTATAGGGAGTTGACTTTGCCAAACTTTTTAATCAAATCAATGATTTTATCGACCTCCTCCATTGAAAGTCGTGGATGCATCGGGATACTCAATGCATCCTCATTAAGTGCTTCACAATGAGGCAGTCGTACATCCATTTGTCTATATAAGGGATTCATATGCAATGGATGATAACGCAGCGTGGTATAAACTTCGTTTTCAAGCAGAAAATGAGCTAACTCATCGCGCTTAGGTACGCGAATACAATATGTAAAATAGGAGTGCCGATCTCCTTCAGGAGCTTCCACTGGGGTAATAATCCAACTTATATTGGTGAATTCAAATTGATAATGACGCCATATATTTTCCCGAATTGCTTGTAATGCATCCAAACGCTCTAATTGCGCCAACCCGATACCTGCGGCGATATTGGTTGGCAACATTTTGATGAACGGCTCAGTAATATTATATTCCCACCAACGAACCTTTCCTTTGGCACTAGCAGCTGCAGCCTCAAATCCAGATTTTCCAATACCACAGTACCTCATCCTCTTTGCGCGTTCGATCCATTCAGCATGAATGCTGGCAATTCCACCTCCCTCTCCTGTGGTCAAATTCTTGACCGCATCAAAGCTGTAGATCCCTACATCAGCAATGGCTCCACACGGTTTACCCTTATAAGTCGAACAGACTGCATGTGCCGCGTCCTCAATGACGGGCAATCCGAGCTCAAAAATTGGATCAAGGTCTACAGCGAGGCCAGCGTAATGCACTACCATGATTGCTTTGACCTTTGAATTGAGCAGAGGCTCTATATCTTCACAGCGGACATTCATCGTCAGTGGGTCAACATCACAAAATACGGGTTTGTGACCAGCAATAATCACTGCTTGCGCACAGGAAACCCAAGTCAGGGAAGGAACAATGACCTCTGAACCACGGGGCAAATCTAGTAGGCTGACTGCCATAAAGAGGGCGTTCGATCCGCTATCAACCATAGCGAAATGAGGCACGTTAAATTTTTTGGAAAAAAAATCCTCAAACTTAGGGACATTGCTACCAAATCCCATCCATTGACTCTTCATGCAGGAAATTGCGTTAGCAATTTCTTCATCACCCACCAAGGAACCAAACACTGAAATCATAATTTTCTCCTTACTATAATGTTAGCGCCTAAGGTCAAGATAGTCTGGATATTCCGTGACCACTATAAAATCTCGTCGGAAATACCATTGCAAATTGGGGTTTTGTTTCAATACTGAAACCATAATTGGCATATCCTGATAGCGCTTCTTTATCTCTTTACAAACCAAATCCAAAGCATTAGTCATGTGACCATTTCCACTATTTTTTCGCTGACCTATAATGAGGTTATATAAATCGACTCGATCATCAAGTCGCCGAAATCCAAGGCACCCAATTTTTTCCTTTTTATTTAAAATAATTAGCATGAAATCATGCTCTCTTTTTAGATAAAAATCAAACCAGTTTTTTTGCATGCTTTCTGTAATTATGCCTTTAAAAAAAAACCGATCCCGGTAATAGTTTTTCCATATTCGAAGTAACTCAATATCTTCTTCCTCAATAGATCTTACCAAAAAATCCTCAAGACCAAGTCTTGATAATGTTAATCCCTTTTTAAGCATTTGGCACCTCTGGTTCAAATCAGTTGTTCCAAAAGCTGAGTTGCCCCTATACTTGGGGTATAATGATCAGCCGTTTCTCTTGCCGAACGACCCATTTCTTCAAGCATACCTGGATTTTCAATCGCAATACTGATCCAGTATGTTAGTTTTGATACGTCATTACAATCATAAAGCCAACCATTTAAACCATGCGATATTCTATCCTTGGCGGAGCCTGCCTGATTACTTCCGACTACAGGAACACCAGCAATCATGGCACTCAGAGTAATCCCACCATAAGCATCAAAACGAGCCGGGTGAACTACAAGGTCGGCCGCTCCGATATGCTTCATAAAATCCTGCTGAGTCATCCAGTCTTCAAAAAAGATCGATCCACCAAGTTTATTATGTGATACTTTTTGAATCAATTTTTGCTTCTCCGGTCCTTTGCCGACAATCAATAGTTTGACATTTTTCTTAATTTTTTCGTCGAGGTTAGCAATAGCATCAATAAGCAAGTCAAAACCTTTTTCATAAATTAGCCGACTCCCTGTAACGATAAAGAAATCAGAATCAGCAGTTTGATAGTGAGATCGAATCTCGGTTCTATTTTTACGATAATCTTCAATACTCTTGTTTACTTCCACAAAAATTGGTAAATTAACAAGCCCTTCTTCTGAAAATCCTCTTTTTTTAAAGTATTGAACTGTATTTTCACCAACCGCAAAAATTTTTGCTTTTGATTTTTTCAGTATGAAATAGTAAAAATTACGAACACTGCTTTTCAAAAGATTGAATGGTCTGTGTTGGGGACAGTCAAACCATATATTGTAGGGACGACGCAGTATCCAGAAAAGAAGTACAAGGAACCGAGTTGTAGGGTTCATCCAGCCTACAATAAAAAATTTGTCACTTTTGTTAAAAAACACGGTCCTAATTAAATGCCAGCTTGGCAGCTTGTAGCCATAAATAGTAGGCATACCCACTTCATACCCTAGTTCAGCTTTGAAAGAGTATTGAGGGTGAGTTAATCGTGCATACCAAATATATAAATCTATCGCAGAATCATCTCGAAGCGCCTTAAGCAAAACATTATTATGCGGTGTCGGTATATCCTGAATAAAGTGTAAGGTTAGCTTCTTTGTAGTATTCATTTCGTAACTCGTATTTTTTCACTAAGAGACCGTTAGCATGAAAATTGCTACAACCTTTTCTGGTATTCCTGTACCGTATCCAACCATTGTTTCATCCGTGAAGAAACTTCATGCCCATCTCGATAAACCCGAGCATATCCAGCTTTAGCTATTGATTGTCTAGCCGTATCATCGGTCAACAAGTGCTGCAGCTTATCAATTAGCTCAGTGGTGTCGGAAAAAAAGGCAATTTCTTTTCCTTCAATGAACAGGCTGGATAAATCTTCGGTTCGCTGAGACAGCATAGCTACCTGCATAGCAGGAATCTGAAAAGACCGCCTAGTATAGGTATCCTGATTTAAGGTTGATAGAAAGCATAAAGCTACCTTCGCGCCACAAAGCGCCTGATTATAGTCAAATCCTGTTACCGGTTGAATCGGGTATAAGGCTCTTAACGGTGAATTAAGCGAAAGTTTGGGTAAAGCTGCATTCCATCCACCACCATATAAATTAAGCTTGTAACCTGCTTTACAAATTGATTCAAGAGCCTCTACTCGGCCATCATTCTCATAATGGCCGGCAAAAGCAACATCACAAATAAAATTAGGTTTTATATCTTTTGGATTGATTGGATAATCAAATTCACGGATAAAATAGGCTCTTAACAGATGAACATCATTTGCGCCATGAGCCATAAAGTCACTAATATTATTCTTTCTGAATACATAGTGAAGATCAAACAAAGGAATACTAGCGATAAAATGACGCCACATCGATTGACGAGCTAATAAGCTAAAAGGATTATCGTTTGCGTATTGACAATAAATCGTATTAGGAAAACACTTGCGCAAATAATGAATAGTTGCAGAATAAATGATCTGGGCATTGTAACACCAAACTACGTCTGGCTTTTCATAAACAGCCAGCTTAATCAAGTCACGATTGATACTACGAATGGTTGGACCATCAAGCAAGCGGTACTGTAATCGATGCCAGAACGAACGATAGACTGGCTCGGCTTTATAAGGCAGCCATTTTTTGAAACGGTCCAGCCAGCCAAACCGAATGACTTGACATCCTGAATTTTCCAGTGCTCTGGCGCACGCCTCCTGGTACCAAGGCCAGGCGTACTCACCAACCAAAAGAATTTTCAAAGAATTTACTTTTTCCTAGCTATGATTGGTTCGGCCATCCTGAAATTCGAATACATAGCTACTAAAATCCGCTGTATGTTCGTCGTTCATGGTCGGTGTCCATGCTGGGTTTGGCATATTTAAGACAAATGCATCTTCATCTCCTAGGTTAACCATAAGTACAGGTTGTGGACCTTTTTTTCATGTGGAGCAATTACCGTTAGATAAACCTGCTTTGGTTCTGATCCAACCGAAAAAAGCCATCGTGTATATTGTAAAGCGGAATTAAGTAACCATCTGGAGCACCAGCTTGAGATTTTGTAATTATTTTAGGATGTTTTTGAGTTTGAATATCCATAACGCCTCCACAAAGAGCAGATGGGCTGTTTTTATTTCCCCACCAGTAGAATATTCATACCATCAAACTCTAAGCCATTTCAAAGGGATCAAACCTATGAATCCCCAAGAAGATTTACCAGTTTTATTTAAATCAGGCGTTATCACAATCTTCTCTTGTTTCTGTCCTAACCACGCTCCCCACCAACTAAACGTACTGTTGGCAGTGATAAAGTGCTGGCACTGGCTCATCAGCCATAAATCGGCATACGCATTTTCGTCGCCCTGATTATGAGAGATGCTCGTCAAGCGACGGTCGGGTAAAGGGATCTGCGCCCGTGCCGCAACCGGGTCATCCGAGAACAGAAAATAGTGGGCTTCAGGAATCCGCTCGTTCATCAAAGCAATCGCACGGTGATAATAATCTGCCGCTGCGTTATATGGACCCACCGATCCTGGCGCATCAAACCATCGCACATGAACCGCGACTGCTTGAGTCCCCTGAATTTGTTCCACCATGGCCTGATTATGTGGATCGGTGGGCGATTGAATCCGCAGGTCTGCACGAATAGTTCGTTCCATATCCTTGAAATAGCCCTCGCTCTGCCACAATCCATCCAGATACAGAATTCCCCGGACTTTCAAGCTGAGCAAGCGCTCATCAAAATCTATACCTTCCTGTTCCAGATAGCACCGCTCTGTAAAGGGCGTGCGGCGCGACCACCACTGCATTATACCTCGCCGATAGCGCTCAAAGGGTTCGAGCCGTTCGGCGGGCGTAGCCTTGCGGGCCGGGATGTGGAACCGATCCAACATGTATTGGCGGCGGTATTGACGATCCCGTACAAAACCAGTCACGTTGTCAATCACCAACTCGGCATTATTAACCAGCGCCAAACGGCGGGCCGCCGCATAGCAAAACAATTGGTTACCTAGGCCACCTTTGATGCGGGCGATGATTTTATGGCTCATCGGACTGTACTTTCTTGGCGACGCACTGCCAGCCAAAACACGCTAGGTCCTCTGCCGACTTGCCATCCATTATCTTGAAATACAATGAGCCCAAGAGACCCAGCACATAAGCTAGCGGCCAACTCCAATCGCCATAGCGCCGCACGGTACTACCCAAGCGCATTAATTCCTGCTGTAAGTACGCGAACCAGTCGCCATTTGGTGTTAGTTCCCGGATCAAGAATCCACGCAGGGGCAAATGATGTTCATACCAGTAGCACGAAAAGCCGATGCAATGATGATATGGTACCATATGTACGAGTGAAGCGAAGGGGACAGTGAAAATCAAGACGCCACCGAGTTTCGGTAATCGCTCAAACTCATCTCGTACCCAACTTGGATAGGGTGTATACTCCTAGACTTCACTGCAAAAGATTGTGAGTCAAATCTATAGATCTTCAACGTTTGACCCATTTCTCCCACACCATTGGATAACACCAAATCTGGTCATGCGTTGCCCACAGTCTCTCAATGATCGCCTCACGCCGCTTCTCCCATCCCGGTGGCTGCTGATGAAACTGGATGAGTAGACTTTTAAACCGGTGCATTTGGTGAATATCGAGTAGCCGCTCTAAGACCTCATACTCTCCACCTTCAATGTTAAGTTTGAAACACGCGACCGGCTGATCACCCAGACTTTTCAGAAATTCGGCAACATCAATTACTAGTACCTCAAACGCTTCTTCCGTAGCATTCGGTAGAAATTCGGAGGTTCCCGTGGATGCTAGACTAAATATTGCCGTTCGGGACAAACCACCAAGCGCATAGCAATGCACTCGAATCCACGAATTCCGTGCAAATAACCGTTGACAATTAGCTGCAAAAGTTGGTACAGGCTCGAACAATTCGCTTCGACACCCATAACGCGTTACCATCCCTTGGGTCCATTCTCCTTCATATCCACCAGCATCAATGATGAGATCGCCCGTAATAACCGGCACGTCATACAGTTGCTCGTTGCCACCGTTGCGATAGAAGTCACCGAGCGGTCCCGGTAATCTCATGCGGTTGCGCTCCCACCGCCGTTCAATCGTGCCAACAATACGTTCGCCTATGCCCATGAATATACCCATGATGTTTACCCTGCGTTGTGACGCGCGCCACTAACAGATCCTGCCAGAAGTATTCGCTCTTAGTGGCGCCGCCCTCTTCGTATCGATCATGCAGGAAGAGCATTAGAGCCAGCTTGCCAGAATACCCCTTACGCAACAGCCACCAATCGCGCAGATGTGGAATACCGCGCAGAGAACGCAGAAAATGCAGTGGGTTAAGCCCGAATTGGCTAGCAGTGAAGAATTAATGAAGTTCTGCTTTCCTCTACCGACCACCGAGGACGATCCCTCGCCTCTCCAGCAAATCCATTTGCATATGGATAGCTTCTTCGATTGAGGCAACCCGGCTTTTTGAAGCGTTTAGTATTACAGGTTTTGTCCTTGTTAACTTTCTTAAATAAACTAGAAGATACTTTGCAATGATATTTAACCATAGCAAAGTATAGGACAACACCTTATTCCGCCCGAACGAACTCACTGCCAGTAGATATTTCTTAGAATGCTCTATGGTTCGAGATGGTTCAGCTACAATTGTTCTCGCAAAAACTCTGGTTATATCGATATTTGTTAGTAAATCTTTTCGACCAATATTGATAAAAGCTTTTATCATACTATCACTATTAGAACCATATAAACCCCATGTTTCTGGTGATAAGGTTGTAAATTTATAATTTTCAAACTCATTAAAGTGCATATGGCCATCGCCCACTTTAGTGCGATTCGTATTACTATTTTTAGAGGCGCCGACTATAGTAAAAGGATAGTCTAGAACAATAAAATTATCAATTATTGCAGCTATTGCATAAGCAGAGTATATATCTGGGGAAACACCATCAAAATACACCCCAGTCTTATCATGAATATCTTCCAGAACCGATCTCCTAATTAAGTTATGATAGACCATTGGAAACGTAGGATATTCATCACCTGTTTTAGAAAATTTAGTGAGCAAATCCAAAACATTAACTAAATCATATTTCCCAGTAAAATCATGATATATAAACTTTTCTGCCAACGTCTTATCAAATAAATCTGGCCAACCAAAAAAATCATATTTCTTCTGCTTGACCGCTTTAAAATTATTTTTTTTTGCCCAGCGCGCTACATTAATGATACTTGGATACACCGCATCATCATCACCAATTATAGTAACGAATTCGCCATGTAGTCTTGATGTTCCAATGTTCCAGTTCTCAACCATGGAAACTGGTCTTTCCGTGCGATAATAATGCACTCTGCCGAATAAATTGACCTCATATAACAGTTGTTCTAATATATTATTATCACTACAATCTTGAATTACAATTTCAACTTCTTCTGGCGAACCCACCTTAGTTGCTTCCACTACACATATAATGGCTGTTGAGGATCTATTTTTAGTCGGAATTAAAATACTAAGAAGGGGATTTTTTTCGTCTGACATAGCTTTAATCTCCAGTTTATTTCAATATCCAAGGTTAAAACCACCGGCTTTAGCCGGTCAGCTTTCAGCTACGACTCTCCAAGCAGATTCCGATGCGCTCTAAATTGGTCTTAATTGAGTGCCGGATGCTATTGTTGCAATCGTCATGTTTTTAAAGCGCCGGGTGCATTGATGGGTGGACTTTTAGTCCTCTGCACCCGGCGCAGAACCCACCGGCTTTAGCCGGTGGTTGTTTAGTATGGTACTAAATCATTGAAAATCCAGCGCCTTCCGGATAAACTTCTCACCATTGTACACCGACATCCCAATGCTGACTTGGGGTAAACGTTGACTCATGATGCTCTCCAACAGGCGGGAAACAAGGGGCGCAGCCTCTGTTGCAACTGCTGCCGCGTATGCCCGCCTGCCATGGCCGACACCGATAAAGTGGTGATCGCAGCCAGCGCCAGCAGGGCCAATTGCTCCAGATTGCCGGTGGGGTTCGGTACTACCCATTTAATGCCACTGGCAGCGACCAGACCCAGGACCAGGGGGGCTAACACATCGCGGCTATACCAGGGCCATTTTTCGGTGCTCAGGATGCGCCGGTACATGAAATGAATGCCAATGAATACATAGCCCGCGTTCAGGCTCACCCAGACCCATGCAGCGCCTATTGCGCCATAGCGTGGCGTGGTCCAAAGGATGGCGGGCACGATGACCAGCACCGAGACGATGTTAATCTGCACCGTCAGCCCCGTCCAGCCGTGGGCCAGTTGGGTCTGGTAAGGAATCCACATCAACCCATTCAGCAGATTGCCCAACGTCAACAGACTGACCAGGGGAGCGGTTCGGGCGGCCAAGTCGGCGTTCTGCGTCCACAGGTGCAGCAGCGTTTCAGAGAAGAGCATCACCACGACTGCGGCGCTGCCGGCGATCACGGTAACCAGTTGCGCACCTTTATGATAAGTGTCCGCCAAAGCGGCGAAGTCGGCGCGGGCGTGCAATTCGCAGAGCCGGGGGTACCACGCCTGGGTGATGGGACCGATCAGCATGTAGAGCGCGCCCGCCACGACCGCCGCCAAAGTGTAATAGCCAAACTCACTAAGCGGCAACAGCTTGGAAAGCAGAATCTTGTCCACCTGGGTTAGCAACAGGGCCAGAAAGGTGATGCCCACCATCCCCCCCGCGAAATGCCCGATCCCGCGTAGCGCCTGGACCGAAAATCGGCCACCGCGATCCCCCGTGGGCAGCAGGTAGTAGGTCACCCCCGCCAGCAGCGCCAGGGTGATGATCGAAACCAGCCCCTGCCAGAGAAAGAACGCCTCAATGGTAGGCGAGACCCAGACCAGGAGGGCCACGGCCCCCAGCCCCCGCACGGTGGCGAGACTGGCATTGATACCGTTGAACAACACCTGCCGCTGCAATCCCACCATCGCGCTGCGGTAGACGCCCTCCACAAAGCGCAAGGCGGTGACCACCCCCATGATGGCAAACGCTTGGGCAACGACCTCGGTGGGCAATTTCTCGGCGCGCAGCCAATCGCTCGCCAGCCAGCCGGAAGCGGCCCAAATGCCCAGGGCGATCAGTAGCGCAATGCCACCGGCAATCCACTCGATGCTGCGCAGCAGATCGCGGATCGATTGGGCGGAATGGGCGCCGCCGGTAAACCGCGCCATTTCCCGGTTCAGGGCGGGGGTCATGCCCATATCCAGCAGGGAAAGCCAGGCTTGCAACACGGCAAAGAGACCAATCAACCCATAGGCTTCGATCCCCAGATACTGAATATAAAGCGGGACAAAAGCCAGCCCCATCAGGGCGGTCCAGCCCTGACCGAGGTAGTTGGCGATGAGGTTGCGTTTGAGCAAAAGGCGCTCGCTTGTGTCTGTTGTGCTTGGAATCAGAATCGTCGCCGCAAATACCCATCCGGTGCGACGGTAATCAACAGCTTGTGCGGGATGCTTCGGTCAATCTCGAACTCCGGGTGGGTTTTGAGGTATTCCCAAACGGCAGTTTTGGGATTGTTGCCCGGTCCCCAGGGGCGGTCGGAAAACAGGTCGGCCGCCATATCCTCGATGATGGTGTCGAACACCACGCAATAACTCCCGACCGAGGTCAGCGGCGCATACGCCTCTAACTCGGCCAGCACGTGGTCGTGGGTATGGTTGCTGTCCAGGCACACCAGCACGCGCTGCTTGCCCGTCACTCTGGCCTGGACTTGCGCGATGATTTCGGGGGCAATGCTGGAGCCTTGAATCATGGTGATGCGCTTGAACATCGGATGCGCCTCAATGGCCGCGCGGTTATGGGCGCGGATGTCGATATCCACCCCCAACACTTCGGCATCCTGCGGTCCTCCACAAGTCGCGTTCAGTTCCAGCATGGAGGCCGAGAAAATCAGCGATCCGCCATGCGCAATGCCGGTTTCTATGATCAGATCTGGCTGGATTGACCAGATGAGTTCCTGCATGGCTACGATGTCTTGAGGTAGCTGAATGATTGGCCGGCCTAACCATCTGAAGTTATAGGTGTACTTGTGTGCTGCAATTCTGTTTATCCACTCATATGAGTTGGTTTGCAACTCAACATCCGCTCCGAGATCTGAGATATTTTTTGAAACCTCTTCATTAAACTGCTTAATATAGGATTTCATTATGTGATTTCCGGAATTGTATAATTTGGCTTTTCAATTTATCTTTCCATCTGAAAAAGGAATTTCATTGAATTTTATAACTCGTCCTGGATTACCAACTGCTATTCCATAATCAGGTACGTCTTTCTTAATAACAGCCCCTGCTCCAATTGTAGCCCATTTTCCGATCTTGATCCGTGGCAGGATTGTTGCGTTTGTTCCAATAAAAGTACCATCCCCAATACTACAACACCCTGAAACACTTACTGCATGGGCAATAAAAACTGAGCTACCTACTCTGGTCTCATGGCCGATAAGTGCACCCATATGTATGCTAGTGTTATCACCAATTTCAACGCCAGCCTGCACTATTACGGCTTCTTGAAGATAGAGACCAACACCAAGCCTAGTCATCGTCAAATCAATCGATGGATAGATAAAATTCACAAGTCGACCACCTGAAGCAACAATTTCCCGAGATGTCTCATAGCGAGTCCTTGTACTACCTGTAATAAGGTTTACAAAACCCACATTGTCATTAGATAATTCATGAACTAGCTCCAGACCACCAAGAACTGGAAAACCATAGAAATTAGTATTTTTCTTTTTAGGATCGTTATCAAGAAAACCGCTAAACTCTACATTAGAAGTTGAACGCTGTACAGCACGTATCATCCGTATCGTCTCTGGATTTGCTGCACCAAGCAGATAAATTTTCATCATTCCTCCAAAGTTAATTATCAATACCCATCAGAAGGGGATTTAAGATAAATTTAGAATAATTTCTACAACACGCTGTTGATCAGATTCTTTCATTTCATGATAACTTGGTAGATTGATCGCGCGCCTTGGGATATCCCATGCCAACCAATTTTGTGGCTGATCTTCAAACATTGGTAAACTCGATAGCGGATAAAAAAATACTCTCGCATCAATATTTTCGTCTGCAAAAGCAGTCTGTAAATTTTCACGAGTCACAGCGGTTTTTTTATCAAATACTACTGTCGGCATCCATGCGCCATTTACTGTATTAACCGGCTCAGGATTCATGGAGACACCGGGCAATATTTCCAAACGCTCGCGGTAGTACCGTAATATTTCTCGCTTGCGGCTCACTATCTCCTCAATTCTCTCTATCTGAGCGCAACCAATCGCTGCCTGGATGTTTGACATCTTGTATTTAAACCCCACCCTATCCGGCCAGAACTGCTTTGTTTGCCCCCGCGCTCTCCCATGATTGCTTAGAGTGAGTACATGCTCATAGAGATCGGCATCATTAGTGACGAACATGCCACCCTCACCGGTAGTTATCGTCTTGGTGCCATGGAATGAGAAAGCGCCAAACCTGCCCATCGAACCCGCGCGTTTACCGTGATAGACCGAGCCAATCGCTTCCGCCGCATCTTCAATGACAGGAATACCATGCTTTTCCCCGATGGCCAGCAACCGATTCATATCGCACAGATTGCCATAGATATGAACGGCAATAATGGCCTTGGTGCGGGGAGTTATCGCCTGATCCACCCATTCCGGGTCGAGACACCAGGAGTCGGGGAGAATATCAACAAAAACTGGTTTGGCCCCCAAGTGGACAATAGGCGCGGCGGTTGCAATCCAGTTCGTGTCCGCCATGATCACTTCATCGCCTGGGCCAATCCCCAAGGCGGCCAACCCCATGTGCAGCGCGCCGGTACAGCTTGAGGTAGCAATGGCGTACTTCACGCCGAGATGCGCTTTAAAAGCCTCTTCAAAGCGCGTGATGTACTCATAGCAGCGATCACCCCAACCATTGGCGGCGGCATCAGTGGCGTAGGCCACTTCCAACTCAGTGATGGAGGGTTTGGTGTAGTGGATGCGGGGGTTCATCGGCTACTCGGCCTTGGATGGCTGTGGATGATCGCCGATCCAGGCGTCCAAGTCGGCGGGGGCGGTGAAGTCGAGCAGCGCCTCGCCCAGGTCTTCCAGTTGTTCGACCGGCAAAGCCTGAACCCGCGCCCGTTGCGCGGCCGTGAGCGTACCGAGTCGGCGCTGGAGCTGGCGCAGGATCAGTTGGGCTTCGCCTTCATGCCGCCAAATGGGTTGATTCTCGGCGACAATCTCCCGATAGGCGCGGGTTTGTTCCAGTGGGGTGAGTTCACCAAGCATGATGAGAATCTCCTTCAGGGTCAGATCGTCGAAACGCGCCAGCAGCCAGGATTGAAACACCTCCAGACAGCGCTGGCGCACAGTGTCGGACAGCGGGGCTTGTTGGAGGTGACGATAGGCCAGCGGGGCCTGGTCGCGCAACTGCTCGCGGTCGTCAATCAAATAGGGCAAAAAGGTGGCGAGCAGTGGGTGATCGGGTTGGGTGCGCTCAAGGCGCTTGAGAACGTCACTCAGATAGACGCGGCGGATGGGAAGCTGCGGGTCGCGCAGAATGGCGCTGTGCCAGGGTTCGGTCCTGGGGTCCTGCGCGGGGCTGATGAACAGCAGCAGGCCACGCACTTCCCGCCCCAGGTGTCGTTCGCCGACCAGGCCCATGTCGATCAGGAGCCGATGATAGATGACCGGATCGCGCTGGGCCTGGACTTCGATGGCCCAGATCGGTTCCTCGGGCTGCGCAGGCAGCACGACGCCGTCAATGCGCCGCTCCAGGGCTTTAACGTCGATGGCCTCGAAGTCATAAGGCCCGGCAATGCGCAAACCGTCGGTGAGCAGGCCCAGGAATTCGGGGTCGGCGCCAAGGAGCAGGTAGATGTGTTTGTCAGTGTGCATCAGGGGTGATGATCGTTGGCGGCATCGGTGGCGTAGGCCACTTCCCGCTCGGTGATGGCGGGTTTGGTGTAGTGGATGCGGGACATTTATGCTGCCTGACGATTGGACGAATCAACCACCATGCGCAGGAACAAGCCACCTGTCGCCGCCATATCCATGAGCGCCTCAAGGGAAAATCGATGGATCTTGCCCTGCAACAACTCAGCAATGCGGGGTTGCGTGACCCCAAAACGCCGGGCCGCCTCCGATTGACTCAGGCCCTGTTGCTGGATGACCTTCTCCAGTTCCATCATCAGCGCGGAACGTGCTTGCAGATTAGCGGCCTGTTGCGGCGTATCCTCAATGGCATCCCAGACACTGTAAAAAATTTGCCCCTTCATGATGGTTCCCTCATGAGTTCCTGATAGCGTTTTTGCGCCACACTCATATCTTTCTCACTGGTTCGCTGAGTTTTTTTCTGGAAGCAGTGCAAAACATGTATGGCATCCATCAGCTTCGCCAAATAGATGACCCGGTAGATTCCTGTCCGGTCCCGGATACGAATCTCTTTGACGCCTTCGCCTACCACCGGCATCGGTTTCCAATCCGAAGGTTCTTGCCCATTCTGCACCTTATCCAGTTGATAACCCGCTTCCCGGCGCGCCTCAGTCGGAAACAGCCGCAAGTCATCGAGTGTGCTTCCGTGAAAAACAACAGGCTTCATAGCGGTTTAAAACTCAATCACTACCGGCTGGAAGCCGGTAGGTTGAAATCTAGGCTGGAAGCCGCGTAGCACTCTAAAGAGTGTCCCTCACTCCAACGTGATGTTGTTTTCGTTGTCACATTGGTGCGCATCGACATGGCATTGATGGAGGCGTTGATCATCTCATCGGTCACGTTGCCATTGGTCGTACTGAAAAATTCCCTACCCTAAAAATGCCCAGTGGCTGCCTTTGTTGTACTCGGTCATGGCGGTCCAATGTTCAAACAAGCTTGCGTTTTAACGCTACGAGAGCAAGGACTGAAGTCTTTCCCGCCTGAAGGCGGGGGTTTTTACCAAAAAGGTAACTATAAAGGGTTGCTAAAAAACGTTCAACTCGGGTACCGCCGTGACCCACTGCCCGCCCCACGCTTCAACATAATCCAGTTCAGCCCTGATCTCCTCGCGCAGATTCCACGGCAGGATCAACACGAAATCCGGCTTCCGCTCCCGCAGCGCCGCTGGCGGCAAAATCGGCAGATGGCTACCCGGCAGATACTTGCCCTGCTTGGACGGCGCGGCGTCGCAGACGAACGGCACCAGATCGGGCTTCACCCCGGCATAGTTCAGCAGAGTATTGCCCTTGGCCGCCGCGCCGTAAGCGGCGACCGTCCGACCGGCGCGCTTCTGTTCGAGCAAAAACGCCAGCAACTCATCCTTCACCCGGTCAGCCCACGCCTGAAAATTCCGGTACCCCGCCAAATCGCGCAAACCGGCCCGTTCCTCATCCTCCAGCACCTGTTGCACCGCTGGCGTCTCCGGGCGCGCATCGTCCTCCTGCACGCCATAGACTCGCAGGCTACCGCCATGGGTCGGCAACCGCTCCACATCCCACACCCGACAGTGACGGCAGCTCACAGCCGCAATCCCGAAAAATCGGCATTGATTAGTGGATGATGTTGATCGCGCAGGGACAGATCAGTCACGGGCAGCGGCCAGGCGATAGCCAAACGAGGATCGTCATACCGGAGTCCCTCTTCCGCCTCCGGTGCGTAGAACGCAGTAACCAAGTACAGCAGCTCACTCTCCGGCTCCAAGGCCTGAAATCCGTGGGCGCAACCTTCGGGGATCAACAGGGTTTGGTGGTTGTCGGCGCTCAGGATGGCGGCGTGCCAGTGCAGAAAAGTCGCGGAACCCTGGCGCAGGTCGACGGCGACATCGAATACCTCGCCGCGCAGACAACTCACGATCTTGATCTCGGCATGAGGGGGATGCTGAAAGTGCAGGCCCCGCACCGCGCCACGCCGACTGGTCAGGCTGTGGTTGATTTGCACGATGCTCCGGCCCGCCAGCAGCGGCTGCAACTCTCGCGCGCAAAACAGGCGTTCAAAATAGCCCCGGTGGTCGCCGAGGGGCTGGCGCTGAATTCGTTTCACGCCGGGGATCGGCGTATCGAGGATCTCAAAACGGGAACTCATGTCGAACCGGTCGTTTCGTAAGCGTGGATTTGCGCGACGCTGAAAGCGGTCATATCGGCGCCCCGCATCCAGGCCTGATACCAGGCCACGGTTTGCGCCAGCGCCAGCGCCAGCGACCAGCGCGGCTGCCAGTCGAGCACGGTGCGGGCCATGGTGCTGTCGAGACGGAGCAGACCGGCTTCATGCGGGTGATCGGCGGACGGCGCAGACCCCACCCGCGCGCCCGCGCCCCACAACCGCGCCAGGGTTTCGGCCACTTCGCCCACGGTGGCGTCGCCGCTGGCGTCTGGTCCAAAATTCCAGGCCCGGGCCAGGGACTCGCCGCTCGGGGCCAGCAGGCGCTCGGCCAGTCGCAGATAGCCGGCCAGCGGCTCCAACACATGCTGCCAGGGCCGCACCGCGTGCGGAAAACGCAACTCGACCGGCTCCTGTTTCACGAAGGCCCGCACGCAATCCGGCGCCAACCGGTCAACGGCCCAATCCCCCCCGCCGATGACGTTGCCGGCCCGGGCCGTCGCCACCCGCGCCGGATGTCCCGTGGGTCCGGTGAAGAAACTCGCCCGATAACTCGCCGCCACCAGCTCCGCCGCCGCCTTGCTGGCGCTGTACGGATCGTGACCGCCCAGCGGATCCACCTCCCGATAGGGATACCGCCATTCGCGATTCTCATATACCTTGTCGGTGGTGATCAGCACCAGGGCGCGCAAGGCATCGCACATCCGCGCTGCTTCCAGCACGCGCGCCGTGCCCAGCACGTTGCAGACCAGTGTCCCCAGCGGATCGGCGTAACTCGCCCGCACCAGGGGTTGGGCCGCCAGATGAAAGACGACCTCGGGCTGAACCCGGCGAAAGGTCGCAGTCAGTTGTTCCGTATCGGCCAGATCTGCCCGGGTCTCCGACGCCAGCACCGCCTCCACCCCAGCGACCTCGAACAGGCTGGGATCGGTCGGCGGATCGAGCGCATAGCCATGCACCTGGGCGCCCAGCCGATGCAGCCACAACACCAGCCAGCCACCCTTGAAGCCGGTATGGCCGGTGACCAATACCGAGCGATCCCGCCAAAACGCAGGATGAAGGTTCACCAGATTTTCCACGGCGCCCGTCCGGACTCCCACAGGGCTTCCAGGTGGTTCTTGTCGCGCAAGGTGTCCATCGGTTGCCAGAACCCCCGGTGCTCGAAGGCCATCATCTGGCCCAGGCGGGCGAGTTGCACCAGGGGCTGACCTTCCCAGGAAGTCTCGTCGCCCTCGATAAGATCAAGACAGCGCGGCGCCAGGACAAAAAAGCCGCCGTTGATCAGTCCCCCATCGCCTCGGGGTTTCTCGGTGAAACCGGTCACCTGGTCGCCGGATCGTTCGAGAGCGCCATAGCGGCCGGGCGGCTGGACGGCGGTAACCGTCGCCCATCGGCCATGCGCCCCGTGAAAGGCGATCAGCGCGGTGATATCGACATCGCTCAAGCCGTCGCCATAGGTAAAACAAAAGGCGTCCTCATCCCGCACATAGGAGGCCACGCGCCGGAGCCGCCCGCCGGTCAAGGTCTCATCGCCGGTGTCCACCAGCGTCACCCGCCACGGCTCGGCGTGTTGCTCGTGCACCCGCATGGTATTGGCGCGCATATCAAAGGTCACGTCTGACATGTGCAGGAAATAATTGGCGAAATATTCCTTGATCAGATAACCCTTGTAGCCGCAGCAGATGATGAAGTCATTCACCCCATGGGCAGAATAGAGCTTCATGATGTGCCACAGGATCGGTCGCCCGCCGATTTCCACCATCGGTTTGGGCTTCACCATTGTTTCTTCACTAAGCCGGGTGCCGAGACCACCAGCAAGGATGACTGCTTTCATAAAGGTAGGCGAAAAACGAACGGTGAATGGCGAATGGCTTGAGCCGACCCCCTCACAACGCCTCCACCTCGGTGGAATCGCCGTAGGTTTCGATCCCCAGCCGCTCCGCCACCTTCCGCGCCCGCGCGTCGACCATCGGCGAGATCACGATCAACCGGTTCGCGGTCCGCTGGTGGCGCCGCTCGTAAAATCGCGCCTTGCGCTCGAAAATGTACATCCCCGCCTTGTCGATGGACGATTTGAGTTCACAGATCAATAGCAGGCCATTCTTGATGATCACGTCCAGTTCCACCTGATCGGGTCGTCCGAACACCTCGCCCTGATCATCGTACTCGTTGACATTGACGACCTGCACCCCAAAGTTCTGTTCCAGAATCCCCGCCAGCGCGTCGCGGAACGCTTTTTCCGATTGCAAGCCCCAGCGCGAACCCAACGCGCCGATACCCCGCTCGTGTTTTTGGGCCTGGGCCATGATCTCTTCATGCAACCGCCGCAATTCCACCTGGTTCGCTTCCCATCGCCGGTTCTGCTCATCCTTATATTCATCCCATTCTCGGGCGCGCTCTTCCCGGTCGCGGCGCAATTCGGCCTGAAGCTCATCCCATTTACGATTTTGCTCGCCCCATTGGTGGGCCTGTTCATCCCACTTGCGGTTCTGCTCATCCCACTTGCGGGTTTGCTCCTCCCGGTCGCGACGCAGCTCGCCCAGCAGGTCGTAAAACCGATCCTGAGTCTCTGTTCGGTCGGCGTACTCCCGCCGGGTCAGTTCCAGAATATAAGCCCGCAACGCCGGATCCGCCCGCAACATTTCCGGCAGTTCCCGTCGAATCGCTTCCTTAAGGGATTCCGCATTCATCGTCGTTCCTCTCGCCGCTCGCGCCTGGGAAGGGATATTAAGCGATTCTTGGAGTCAAATTAACCCGACCCAGCCCCCACGCTCCAGTGGCTTGATTCGGTTATACTTCGGACCCCCCATTCCTTAGCGTCCGATCACCCCAGCCCCATGCACAAAACCGCACTCATCACCGGCATCACCGGTCAGGACGGCGCGTATCTGGCCGAATTCCTGCTGAGCAGAGGTTACACCGTCCACGGCATCAAGCGCCGCGCCTCGCAGTTCAACACCCAGCGCATTGATCACCTCTATCAGGACCCGCACGCCCCCGACCGGCGCTTCACCCTGCATTACGGCGACCTGACCGACGCCACCAACCTGATCCGCATCCTCCAGCACACCCAGCCCGACGAAATCTATAACCTCGCCGCGCAAAGCCATGTCCAAGTCTCGTTCGAGACCCCCGAATACACCGCCAACGCCGACGCCCTCGGGACACTGCGGCTGCTCGAAGGTATCCGCATTCTTGGCCTGGAGCGGAAAACCCGCTTCTACCAGGCTTCCACCAGCGAAATGTTCGGCAAGGTCCAGGAAATTCCCCAGAAGGAAACCACGCCGTTCTACCCCCGCAGTCCCTACGGCGCCGCCAAGGTCTACGGCTACTGGATCACCGTCAATTACCGCGAAGCCTACGGCATCCACGCCAGCAACGGGATACTTTTCAACCACGAGAGTCCTCTTCGGGGCGAAAC
This sequence comes from Candidatus Contendibacter sp., assembly GCA_029624675.1. Taxonomy (GTDB): domain Bacteria; phylum Pseudomonadota; class Gammaproteobacteria; order Competibacterales; family Competibacteraceae; genus Contendibacter. The sequence continues at coordinate 86,478 of JARSSP010000028.1, read as the reverse complement.
CTTCGTTACCCGTAAGATCACCCGCGCGGTCGCTCGTATTCACCTCGGCGCGCAACAGACCCTGTACCTGGGCAATCTCGATTCGAAACGCGACTGGGGCCACGCCCAGGACTACGTGCGCGCCATGTGGCTGATGCTGCAACAGGATGTCCCTGACGACTACGTCATCGCCACCGGCGAAACCCACACCGTGCGCGAATTCGTCGAACGGGCCTTCCGGGAACTGCGCTACGAGATCGAATGGCGCGGAACCGGTGTGGACGAAATCGGCCGGGACACTCGCACCGGGCAGGTGCGGATACGCGTGGACCCCCGCTACTTCCGGCCCACCGAGGTCGATTTCCTGCTCGGCGACCCGACCAAGGCCAAGACCGTGCTGGGCTGGGAACCGCGCATCCGCTTTCCGGAACTGGTCAAAACCATGGTCGAAGCCGATCTTCAGCAGGCCCAGCGCGATCAACTGTGCCAGACCCATGGGTTCGTTGTGCCTCAGTCGGAGGAGTGATGGTCTCGAACGCTGACCCCAAGATTTACGTGGCTGGCCATCGCGGCTTGGTCGGTTCCGCCCTAGTGCGCGCCCTGCGTGCGCAAGGGCACGCCAACCTGATCCTGCGCACTCACGCCGAACTCGACCTCCTTGATCAGGCCGCCACGGCCCGTTTCTTCGCCGAAACCCGCCCCGAGGTGGTATTCCTGGCAGCCGCCAGGGTCGGCGGCATCCACGCCAATAACGTCCAGCGCGGCCAGTTCATTTACGAAAATCTGACGATGCAGACTCAGGTGCTGCATCAAGCTTACCTCGCCGGGGTTCAGCGACTGATTTTTCTGGGCAGTTCCTGCATCTACCCTAAACTCGCGCCCCAGCCGATCCGCGAGGACGCTCTACTCACCGGTCCGCTGGAACCGACCAACTCGCCCTACGCCATCGCCAAGATCGCCGGCGTCGAGATGTGTGACGCCTACAACCGGCAATACGGGACCGCCTATGTCCCGGTCATGCCGACCAACCTGTACGGCCCCAACGACCATTTCGACCTGGAATCGTCCCACGTCCTACCCGCGTTGATCCGCAAATTCCATCTCGCCAAGCTCGCCCAGGCCCAGAACTGGGTCGGCATCGCCCGCGATGTCGCCCGCTTCGGCCCGATCCCCGCCGACCTCCAACACAGTCTCGGCATCCCGCCGCATCCCCCCACCGCGCCCCGCGTGACGATCTGGGGCACCGGCGCTCCCCGGCGCGAATTCTTGCATGTGGACGACATGGCCGCCGCCTGCGTCCATATCGGCTTGCGCACCACCGCCACCGATCTGATCAACATCGGCACGGGTGTCGACATTACCATCCGCGCACTGGCCGACCAGATCGCCGGCCTCGTCGGCTACACCGGTCCCATCGACTACGACCCCACGAAACCCGACGGCACCCCCCAAAAATTACTGGATGTCTCCCGCCTGGCTGGTCTCGGCTGGCGCGCGCGCATCGACTTGGTGGCTGGGTTACGGGAAACCTATGCCTGGTATCAGGGGGACTAAGGGCGCAAGACCTTGACCACCTGTTCAAGGAGTCACACCGCCGGCATCGTAACCGGGCACGTCTCCCACTCCAAGCACACCGACTCCGGCAAGCGCACCGCCATCGCAATCGGCAAATGGTCGGAAAAGACACAGTCCAACACTTCGACCCGTTCGACCACGATGGAAGACGACACCAGGATGTGATCCAACTGGCGGCTCGGCTGCCAACTAGGAAAGGTGCGCAAACCCGGCGCCGGCTCGCGCAGACGGACCGTCTCCAGCAACACCGCCATTTCCGAGCTAGCCAAATCGCAGTTGAAATCGCCCATCAGGATAACATGGCGGTAATCGCTCACCCGCTCCGCCAAGAAACCAATCTGTCGCAACCGACCGCGCCGGCCCAGCGCCATGTGCAGGATCAACACGTACAGCGCGTCCGCCCCGGAACCGAACTGGATCTCCAACACGCCACGGCCCGGCAACCCCGGCAGCTTGTGTTCGGCGATGGCATCCGGCCGAACCCGGCTCAGCACCGCGTTGCCATGTTGGGAAATCATCCCGATCTTGCGATTGGATTGATCGAACACATGAGCGAAACCGGCCTGATCGGCCAGGTACTTCACCTGGTTGACGAAACCGCTGCGCAGGCTGCCGGCGTCCACCTCCTGCAAGCCGACTAGGTCGTAATCGGCCAGAACCTGGGCGATGCCGTCAAGGTTGGTCATCCGTGACGGCACCGGCACCAGATGCTTCCAACTGCGGGTGAGATATTGGGAATACTTGCGCGTGGTCAGCCCGCTCTGAATGTTGTAGCTGAGCAACCGCAGGCGCCGCGGCGGGGCGGGATCGGTCATTCCAGTTCCGCCTTCAACCCTGCGACGTGGCGAGCTTGGCGATCAGAAAATCCACCACTTCGAAAATTCGGGGCGAGCGCACATCATATTGGCCACCGACGATCACTGTCGGCACGCCGCGCACCCCGTAGCGTTGAGCCAGTTGGTTGCCGCGCCGGAACTGGGTCTCGGTCTGGAACGACTGGTAGGCCTTGCGGAAAGCGTCCTGATTCACGCCCTGCTCGGCGAAAAGCGCCGCCAGTTCGTCCTCGTTGCCCAGCTTGCGCTTGTCCCGGTGGATGGCATCGAACAGGGGCTGGTGCATCTTGTCCGCTACTCCCAGCGCCTCGGCGGCGTAATAGGCGCGGGCGCTGGGCTCCCAGCTCGCGCCGAAAGCGACCGCGATCCGCGTGAACGTCACGTGCTCCGGCTTGCGCTGGAGCCAGGCTTGCACGGTCGGATCCAAATCGTAACAGTGCGGGCAGGTGTACGAGAAAAACTCGACTACCTCGATTTTGTCGGGCGTGGCGGGCGGCATCGGCGTCGGCAGGCGCACGTAATCCCTGCCTTCCTCGAACGCGGGCGGCGCGGGCGGATCGACGGCGCGGGCGACGGCCAGCGGCAACGCGCAGGTCAACAGAACCAGCAGCAAGCGACGGAGTGAATGCGGCATTTAACGAAAGCCTCGGGTTTGGAGAATGAGAACAGGGCCCGGCGGATCGGCCTAGAGCGTACCGTAGGAGTGTAGCCCGGACAGGAACATATTCACGCCCAGAAAGGCGAACAGGGTGACGAACAGGCCGATCACCGCCCACCAGGCCATCGGCGCCCCGCGCCAGCCCTTGGTCAGGCGCAGGTGCAGCCAGGCGGCGTAGTTCAGCCAGACGATCAGCGCCCAGGTTTCCTTGGGATCCCAGGACCAGTAACCACCCCACGCTTCCGCCGCCCACAGCGCGCCGAGGATCGTCGCGATGGTGAAGGCGGCGAAACCCAGGGCGATGGCCTTGTACATCACGTCGTCCAGCAGTTCCAGCGGGGGCAACACCACGGCCAGCAGGCCATCGGGATGGCGCGTCTCGGCGCGCTGGCGCAACAGATACGCCACGCCCAGCATCGCCGCCAGGGCGAAAGCGCCGTAACCGATAAAGTTGGCCGGCACGTGAATCTTCATCCAGTAGCTTTGCAGGGCCGGAATCAGCGGCTGGATGTGATGGGCCTCGCGGTCGAAGGTGTACCACAACAGAAAAGCGACCGCTCCGCTGATCGCCAGCAGGGCGAAGCCACCCATGGCGCGGGTGCGATGCCGGTCCTCGTAAAACAGGTACAACAACGCGGTGATCAGCGCGAACAGGATGAACACTTCATAGAGATTGCTGACCGGAATGTGCCCGATGTCGGCGCCCAGCAGATAGGATTCGCGCCAGCGCGTCAACAGACCGGTCATCCCTAGCACGGTCGCGCTCCAGGTCAAGGCGGTCGCGGTCTGACCGACGAACTCGGAACGGCTAAACAGGGCGGCGAAATAGACGACAGTCGCCAGGACGTACAGCGCGCTCATCCACATGAACGCGGCTTGGCTTTCCAGGAAATACTTGAGCAGGAAAACGCTCTTGCGCGACTCGTAGTCGGTTCCATACCGCCACAACGCCAGCAACGCCAGCAACGCCACCGCCAGGGTGAACAGTCGCGCCGGTTTCCAGTACAGGCCCCAGACGATCAGCGCCAGGGCGCCGCCGAACAGGATGGCGATCTCATAACCATCCATCTCCGCCCGATAAAACCACCCGGCATAGATTGCTCCCACCGCCGCCAGCAGCGTCCACAGCGCGTCCCAAATCGTCAGCCGCCGCCAAAAAGCCGGCTGCTCCCAGGGTTCAAGCATCGCTTCGCGCGTTACCACCATGACCGACAGTCCTCTCTCAACTAAAGGGTTAACCAGGAAAAGTCAGTTATCCGCGCGGGGCTCCGACGCGCCTAGTCGCCGCGCCAGGCTCGCTTCCAGCACGGCGAACTCGCGGGCAAATTCCGCTTGGCGACGGTTGCCCGCGCCAGCCAGGACCAAGCGCGAGCCGCCTTCCTCGGCGGCGATCCAGGCCCACAGCCGACGGTGGGAAGTATAAAACAGGAGAAAAACGCCGATGATCAGAAACGCAAAGCCGGCGTAGACCACGCCAACCGCGCCGCTGTGGGTCACCTGCAAGCCAGAGGCTTCTACTTGCTGGAATCCGGTCAGTTGCAGATAAAACAGTGAACCGTAGACCGGCAGCGTGGCCAGGGCCGACAAGGCGTCGTTGAAAAACGCATCCTCGCGCTCGCCCACCCCCTGTTCCAGATTAACCCCCTCCGCCCGCAACACCTCGATAAAAACTTCCGCCAGGGTATCGCGCAGAATCTCCAAATACAGTTTCGTCGCCTCTTGCAGCCGGTCGGGGGGCACCACCGCGCGGGCGCGCTCCGTCACCGCCGCAAAACCGCCCTGGATAAACAATTCGACCAGGTTCAGGCGCACCTGATTGAGATCGCGCTGGAAATCAGGATTTTCGGTCGGTATTGGCGCGCGCGCCAGTAGCGCGCGCAGTCCCTCCTCGTCGCGCAACCGGGCGTTGAAGCGCAAAAAGCGTTCGGGGCTGTTATTCGCGTCCACCGGAATGTGCAGATAGACAAACTCCGCTCCTGACCGGGCGCGGACGCCGCTGACGAAGAACCAGCGGCCCTCCAATTGAACCGGTGCCATGTAATTCAGGTATTCGCGCGCCTCGCCGGCGGCGTCGCGCGCCTTGAACCCAACGCTGGGACCAAAATTGCGGAACTTGCGGTCGCCAGGCCGAGCGCCGGGTTCCGGCAACAGGTTGAACAGCCGAAACTCGGTCAATTCCAAACCAAGCGGTCCGGCGGGTCCCGCCACCTTGAGCGCGCCGCCCACCTCGCCCTTGATATCGACCGGCTCCAGTCGGCCGCCGGTCAGTGGCCAGAGCCGCAACTCCAGCTTGGAACCGCCGTCGCCGAAATCGGATTGATAGATGGCGTAATCGCGATAGATCAGCGGATGATTGACCCGGATGGTCGCGTCCAACGGCTGGTCGCCCAGATGTTCCCGATCGTGGATGCGCACCTGGCTAACGAAGGATTTGGGCTGGCCGGTGGCGTGGTACTCGACCTGAAAGTCCTTCAATTCGATGGCGAATGGCAGTTCCTGCACCAGAAATCCATCGCGCAACCGCAAGAAGACGAAACTGGCGGCGCTGCCCTCGGGCAACATGATGTTGCCGCGAAACGACGGGATCGCGCCAGGCACCAACCGACTGACCGGCGGTACGTCGCGGGCGGCTAGGTCCCGCGTCTCGACCACGATCTCGCCGCGCCATTCCTTCAGCTTCAGCCACAGGTTGCCGTCCAGCAGGCCGCCGATTCCGATCACCACCACCGCCGCGTGGGTGAACAGATAACCCAGCCGTTGGTAACGGCCCTTCATCGCCGCGGCTACCTGATGGTCACCATGGTCCTGGATCCGCCAGCGGTAACCACGGGCGCGAAACGCGCCGGTGACTTCCGCAAGCACACCGGGGGGAGCTCGCTCCGGCAACCACCACTCGGCGCGCTGGTGAAACCCGCGCAGCGATTCCAGCCGAACCTGGGTGCGAAACCGCACCATCTCCCGCGCCATGCCGGGAACCTGGCGATAGAGACAAACGCTGGTGGAAAGAACGAGAAATCCCAAAATGGCGATGAACCACACGGCGCCATACACATCGTAAAGGCCTAGGCGGTCGAACGCCTCAAACCAGAATGGCCCGAACTTGAGCGCGTAGTCCGGATAGGGTTGGTTCTGTTGCAGCACCGTACCGATAATCGAGGCGATGGCCACCACCACCAGCAAGGTGATGGCCAGGTTCATCGAACCGAGGAATTCCAGCAACACCCAGCCCAAGGTACGGCGTTGGGAGGGTTTGCGCGCGGTGATGGTGTCGCTCACGACAAAGGGTCGGGGATGGCTGGGAGACAGGTGGCGAAATGGCAAACGGTCTTTATGACTCGGCTCGTTGGAATCCGTTCACCCCCTGGGGGCGCGCCAGGCACAAAAAAGGGTGGCTCAATCAGCCACCCCCAGGGCCCCATCAGGGGCATTCAGTCCGGTTCGACCGGGTTCTTATTGCAAGCCTTGAACGTAGGACGCCACCGCCTTGATTTCCGGGTCGGTCATTTTGGCGGCGATGGCGCGCATCATTTGGCCGGCGTCGTTGGAGCGTTCCAGGGCGCGGAAGGCCTTCAACTGGGCCTCGACGTACTCAGCGTGCTGGCCGGCTATCGCCGGGAACTTGGCGGCCGGATTGCCGGCTCCGGTGGCGCCATGGCAAGCCGCGCAAGCCGAGACGCCGCTGGTCAGGTTGCCACCGCGGAAGACAGCCCCACCCACCGGAGCCAGGGCCTGATCGGCCGCGCCGCGCGCGATCTGTTGCGATGCGAAATAGGCGGCCAAGTCCTCCATGTCTTGGGGACTTAGTGGCGCGACCATGCCGGCCATGATCGGATTGGCGCGGGCGCCGCTCTTGTAGTCCTGAAGCTGCTTAACGAGGTAATCGGCGCTTTGCCCCGCCAACTTGGGATACTGGGCCACGGCGCTGTTGCCATCCGCGCTGTGGCAAGCCGCGCAGGTAACGGACTTGGTTTTGCCGGCGGTGGGGTCGCCAGCGGCCAGTGCGGCGGTCGCGGAACCGAGCAATGCGCACGTCGCGGCGATCACAACGAGTTTTTTCATTTTTGGAAGGCTCCTGTACGATGACGATATTCGGTTCAGGCGACCTGCCGCCGGCGCGAATCGAGAAATGGCGCAAACCGACGGACGAGCCTCGCTTGGTCACGGCGGAACCCGTGCTTGTTGTGGTTGGCTCCACCGCGTGAAAGCGGCGGTTTTATATATCAGTTTTGGCCTTTAAGTTCAATGAAAAACCCTAATAACCCTAACCCCATCCCTGGGGCCACCTCGGCCGCCCTTCGTTACCGGACCACCTGTTTTTTCAACAGCATCAACTCCCTGGCGCAATTGCCGCCCGATACCGGCCGGGAAGTCGCTTTCGCCGGGCGCTCCAACGCCGGCAAGTCCAGCGCCCTCAACGCACTGACCGGCCAGCGACAACTGGCCCGAGTCAGCAAAACGCCCGGTCGAACCCAGTTACTCAATTTCTTCCAGGTGGAACCGGGACGCTATTTGGTGGATCTGCCCGGCTACGGTTACGCCCAAGTACCGGACGCGATCCGCCGGCATTGGCAGGCGCTACTGGGGCGTTACCTGCGCGAGCGCCGCGCCCTGCGTGGCCTGATGCTGCTGATGGATATCCGCCACCCACTCACCACGCTGGACCGTCAATTGCTGGATGGCTGCGCCCACCGCCCTCTTCCCACCCACGTGCTACTGACCAAGGCCGACAAGCTTGGGCGTGGCGCGGCGCGGATGGTGCTGCAACAACTACAAAAAACTCTGAAGACCGATTATCCGGACGCCAGTGCGCAACTGTTTTCGGCACCGACCGGATTGGGGATGGACGAGGCCCATGCCCAACTGGACGAATGGCTGGGGTACTGATTCAACGCCCACGCGCCGAGGGTGGATCGGACAGTCGCCGCCACCCGCCGGTCACCAACCGGGCTTGCAGCGTTTGGGTGATCAACTCGCCGATTCGCTCTAAAAACAACGTGCCCATGCCTGGATGAAACCGCTGGGGATCGCCGCTGCCCACCGCCAGCAACCCGCGCCATTCGCCGCTACCCAGCGGCGTCAGCGCCGCCGACACGGCAAGACAGGCACCATCGCCGAACAGGGCGATGGCTTGCTCCGCGCTCAAGCGGCCACATTGCGGCCGACCGGCGCGAAACACCTCGTCGAACAGACTGACCACGTCCGGCCGCAGAAACTCCTCCACCGCGCTCAACCCGAGGGTGGGCGGCATCGCTAGGCACAAGGCGATGCAATCGGCCTTGAACTCATCGCGCAGGATCGCCTTGATCCCATGCAGCAGTTCGTCCAACCCACCCCGCGCGTCCAGCAAACCCAACGCCAGCCGTTGTACCCGTTCCGCAAGTCGGTCGTTGTCGCGGGCGATGGCGACCAGTTCCACCAACTTGTCGCGCAACCGTTGACAATGCTCCCGTAACAGGCGGTTTTGATACTCCAGCAGCGACACCGCCGGCCGACAGGGATGCGGGATACGCAGACCCTCCGTCAACTCGGGATGACGAACGAAGAAGTCCGGATGGTCGCGCAGGTAATCCGCCACCATTGGATCGGGATCGGACGCTTCGCCTTCTTCGCTCATAACTCGATCCACCCCTCGAACACCGTCGTCGCCGGCCCGGTCAGGGTCACCGACTCCCCCTCGCCGGCCCAGTGAATACGTAACTCGCCACCCGGCAATTCGACCCGGACGTTCGGCCACAGCAGACCCCACAGCCGGCCCACCACCACCGCCGCGCAAGCGCCGCTGCCGCAGGCCAAGGTTTCGCCGGTTCCCCGCTCGAACACCCGCAGCCGGACATGATCCGGCGCGACGATCTGCATGAAGCCGACATTGGCGCGCTGGGGGAATCGGCCGTGCCGCTCCAGCAGTGGTCCCAGGTGCCCGACCGGGGCCTGGTCCACATTGTCCACCATCAGCACCGCATGGGGATTGCCCATCGACACGACACCGATTTCCAATTCGACGCCATCGGCGGCGATGGGATAGCGAGCGGCGCGCTCGGTGGCGAAAAAGGGCGCGTCGGCGGGCTCCAACCGGGGCTGGCCCATGTCCACCGCCACCTGCCCCTTGGACAGGAGCCGCAACCGTAGCGGACCCGCGGCGGTCATCACGCGCAGATCGTCCTTGTCGGTCAGTTGATGGTCGCGGACGAAGCGGGCGAAGCAGCGGGCGCCGTTGCCGCATTGCTCCACCTCGCCGCCATCGGCGTTGAAGATACGGTAGCGAAAATCGGCATCCGGACGGTCAGAGGCTTCCACCAGCAGCACCTGGTCGCAACCAATGCCGAAATGGCGGTCGGCCAGTCGGCGAATTCGGGCCGGATCCAGCGTCACGGTCTGGCTAACGCCGTCGATCACCACGAAATCGTTGCCAAGCCCGTGCATTTTGGTGAAGTTCATTTTCATGGCCATTCATTTTAACAACGATTCGAAAAGTTTTCAGGCGGCAAGTGGCCCCGGACAAAACGACTTCGCTGGCAACCGGCTAAATTTTCCAACGAGTCATCTAGATGGGCGAAACACGAACTATTGTTTCACATAACCTGGATTAAATCATGGAAAAAGACCGCGACTTTGTGCCAGCGTGATGAGGAATCCGGTTTGGCCACGACCTCATCTTCGTGCTGACGCTGGACGCCGAGGCCGATCCCGACACCATTCGGGAGCATGCGCGCTGCGCCGTCGCGGGCCAGCCGGAATCCTTGCGGATCAAGCCCCTGACCGGCCAAGAGCGAGCGAAGGTATTGGTGTTCGTCAAAAAACAGGATTCGCCCGAGACCGTGGTCGTCCAATGCGACGGCGCGTTGCCACCCGAAACCAAGGTCAAACTGTCTTGGGGCGCGGAGATTCGGGCGGCCAGTAGCATCGCCACCGACAAAGATTAGGTTTTGGAGTTTTCGGTTCGTCCCGCGTTCACCGCGCATGTCGAATGCCGGGATGGCAGTGCAACTAAACTGCGATCCCAGTTTCATCAAGGTGCGATTCAGCGTTCGAATTCCGACCAGCCAGGCGGTTGCACTGCATCGACGATGACCGCGTCAACCTCCCTCTGATTCCATCCCGAGTGGATTTATGGAATGGGGAAATAGGACTCACCCAACCCTTTGACCGCGCAGGCGGTTGTAGGCGACCCAGGCTTGCGGGTCGTTGGTTTTGCTCCCAGGTGGCCGATGTCCATGTTGAGGCCCTGGAACTCCACGCGGGTGGTGATCGTGCCGTAGAGTTTAATCGGCTGGGCGTGGAGATGAAACAGGCCGTAGCTGAGACCGGGCCGGTCGATCATCCGGGCTTGCGGTTGGGACAGCGCGCCTAGGACGGCGTGATGGGCGAAGTAGCCCCACAGGGTGGCGGTCAGCAGGTCGCCGGTGAGGCGGTCGCCGGTGAGGTCCTTGAGGATCTCGGGGCGCTGGCTCTCGGGGGCGGCCTGGGCCCGTTCCAGGGTGGTTTTGGTTTGGTCCATCCGGGTTTTGAGGGTTTGGAGCTGGGCGGCGCTGATGCCCTGGAGGCTGAGGCCCAGGGCGCTTTGCTGGCCGGCGACCAGGGCTTCGGCGGTTTCGTCCCAGTCGTTCAGGCGGGCGTAGGTAGTGAAGGCGCCGGCGCCGACCGGTTCGGAGCCGACCGACATTCCGGGGCCTTCGGCCTGGACCTGGCCCTCGACCCGCAGTTGCGGCTTGAGGCGAAGGCTGGCCGGTTTTTTTAAGGTTACTTCTGTAATCCTTAATTCTGTCAACTTCCCGCCCGGCGCCATGATCCCGCGAAAATCCCGTCATCGCCTTGTAATAGTTTCAAAATGACACTAAGATGGAAACTCAAAGATAAATTCACTCGCTGGGCCTCGCCGCCGTCGCTGGAGCACATCATGAGCGCTGTCATTGCCGAGAATATCATCCGGGATCGCCGCCTGGCGCCGATGCAGGTGCCGCCCACCGTGGTCGAGGCGTTGGATGCCGCCGAGCGAGCGGCGCTGACCGCGCGCATCCAGCGGTTGCTGGTCGAGCGGGACGCTACCCTGGTCGCGCATTACTACACCTCGCCCGAGTTGCAGGAACTGGCCGAGGCCACCGGCGGCTACGTATCCGATTCGCTGGACATGGCGCGTTTCGGGACGGAGTGCAAGTCCAGCACCCTGGTGGTGGCCGGCGTGCGGTTCATGGGCGAGACCGCCAAGATTCTCAACCCGGAAAAGCGGGTGCTGATGCCCGACTTGCACGCCGAATGCTCGCTGGACCTGGGCTGTCCCGCCGACGAATTCACCGCCTTTTGCGACCAGCATCCCGACCGGACGGTGGTGGTCTACGCCAACACCAGCGCGGCGGTGAAGGCCCGTTCCGACTGGGTGGTGACGTCCGGCATCGCCCTGGAGTTGGTGCGCCATCTGGCCGAGCGCGGCGAGAAGTTGATCTGGGCGCCGGATCGGCATCTGGGCGCCTACGTCCAGCGCGAAACCGGGGTGGATATGCTGCTGTGGAGCGCCGCCTGCGTGGTGCACGAGGCGTTCAAGGCCGACGGACTGCGCAAGCTGCGCGCCGAACATCCCGACGCCCAGGTGCTGGTGCATCCCGAATCACCGTTGGACGTGATCGCGCAAGCGGACCTGGTAGGTTCGACCACGGCCCTGGTCAAAGCGGCGCGCGATCTGCCCGCGAGGAAGTTCATCGTCGCTACTGACAACGGCCTGTTTCACAAGATGAAACAGGTGGCGCCGGACAAAATCCTGCTGGAAGCGCCCATCGCCGGCAAGGGCGCGACCTGCGTCAGTTGCGCCCATTGTCCGTGGATGGCGATGAATGGCTTGCGCAATCTGGCGCGAGTGCTGGAAACCGGCGACAACGAGATCATGATCGACGAAGCGGTGCGCGAGCGGGCGGCGCTGCCGATCCGCCGGCTGCTGGAATTCGCCAGGCAGCGCAAGCGGGTAGTGCTGGGCAATAACGACGCCTGAGGCTGGAACGACAGGTTAGTCAACCGCAAGGCGGCATCTGTAACGGCTCTACCAGCGGCTTTCCATCAAACCACACCCGTTCTCCGTCCTGCCGCAACCGACCCTCGGCGAACCAGCGGATCGCCAGCGGATACAGCCGGTGCTCCTGCTCCAACACCCGCGCCGCCAAGGTGTCGGGATCGTCGTCCGGCAATATCGGAACCCGCGCCTGGACGATGACCGGCCCGCCGTCCAGTTCGGCGGTGACGAAGTGGATGCTGGCCCCATGCTCGATTTCCCCGGCGGCGAGGGCGCGTTCGTGGGTGTGCAGGCCGCGAAACTTGGGCAGTAGCGAGGGGTGAATGTTGAGCAACCGCCCCTGGTAATGATTGGTGAAGCCGACGGTCAGCAACCGCATGAAGCCCGCCAGCGCCACCAGATCGGGTCGATGGCGGTCGATCAGTTCGATCAGCGCCGCTTCGAACGCGGGCCGGTCGGGGAAGTTTTTGTGGTCCAGATCCAGCGCCGGAACGCCTGCGTTCCGCGCCCGTTCCAGACCGGCCACGCCGGGCCGATTGCTGATCACCGCCGCCACCTCGACCGGCAGTTCCCCGCTCCCTGCCTGATCGAGAATCGCCTGCAAGTTGCTGCCACGCCCGGAAATCAACACCACCAGCCGGATTTTCCGCGCCCCGTTCACGGCTGAAACTCCACGAACGGTTGGCCGTCGCTAGTGGCGATCCAGCCCAGCCGCCAGACAGTTTCGCCCGCCTCTCGCAAGATCATTCGCGCCCGCTCCGCGTCTTGCGCCGCGACGCAAACCACCAGCCCGACTCCGCAATTGAAGGTTCGTCGCATTTCCGCCTCGGCCACGCCGCCCTGTTGCTGGAGCCATTGGAAAATGGCTGGTCGTTGCCAGCTTTGCAGGTCGATCACCGCTTTCGTATTCGCCGGCAGCACGCGCGGCACATTCTCGGTCAGGCCGCCGCCAGTGATATGAGCGATGGCGTGGACCTCGATTTGCTCCAATAGCTTTAAAATGGGTTTGACGTAGATGCGGGTCGGAGCCAGCAAGGCCGTGCCCAGGGTCGAATCGGCGAAGGGTTGCTCCAGCGTCGCGCGGCTAACCGCCAGAATCTTGCGGATCAGCGAATAGCCATTGGAATGCGGCCCGGAAGAGGCCAGGCCCAGCAGCGCGTCGCCGGGCTGGACCTTGGAGCCGTCGATGACCCGCGCTTTCTCGACCACGCCGACGCAAAACCCGGCCAGATCGTAATCGCCCTCACGATACATTCCCGGCATTTCGGCGGTTTCGCCGCCGACCAGCGCCGCGCCGGCCTGGGCGCAACCATCGGCGATGCCCTTGATCACCGCCGCCGCCACGTCCACGTCCAGCTTCCCGGTCGCGTAATAGTCCAGGAAGAACAGCGGTTCCGCGCCGACCACCAGCACGTCATTGGCACACATCGCCACCAGGTCGATGCCGATGGTGTCGTGCCGGTTCAACTCCAGCGCCAGCTTGAGCTTGGTGCCGACGCCATCGGTGCCGGACACCAGCACCGGCTGGCGGTAGCGGTCCAGCGGCAGTTCGAACAGGGCGCCGAAGCCGCCCAATCCGCCCAGCACGCCGGGTCGCAGGGTGCGCCGGGCGTGCGGTTTGATGCGGTCCACCAGCCGGTTGCCGGCGTCGATGTCCACCCCCGCGTCGCGGTAGCCGAGCGTGGGAGGTTGCGGATGGGAGTCGTTCACGGATGAGGCGCCTCTTGACGGTTGGGTTCCCGCTAGCGGAATTTAAAGTTGTGCTATCTTACCGCACTTCGTTTTAAAGCCAGCCAATGCCAGGGAATCGCCGTGATCGCCGAGTCTTACAATCCGCAACTTATTGAAGCGGAAGCACAACGCCACTGGGACGAGCAACGCGCCTTCGCCGCGCGCGAGGAGCCGGGCCGCGAGAAATACTACTGCCTGTCGATGTTCCCCTATCCCAGCGGGCGGCTGCACATGGGCCACGTGCGCAACTACACCATCGGCGACGTGATCGCCCGCTATCAGCGCATGTTGGGCAAGAACGTGTTGCAGCCGATGGGTTGGGACGCCTTCGGTCTGCCGGCGGAAAACGCCGCGATGGCGGGCGGGGTCGCGCCGGCGCAATGGACGTTCGACAACATCGCCTACATGAAGCGGCAACTGCGGTCGCTGGGTTTCGCCGTGGACTGGGAGCGCGAAGTGGCGACTTGCGCCCCGGAGTATTACCGCTGGAACCAGTGGCTGTTTCTGCGGATGCTGGAGCAGGGCGTCGTTTACCTCAAAACCGGGGTGGTCAACTGGGACCCGGTGGATCAGACCGTGCTGGCCAACGAGCAGGTGATCGACGGGCGCGGCTGGCGCACCGGCGCGGTGGTCGAGAAGCGCGAGATTCCCATGTACTACATGGCGATCACCCGCTACGCCGAGGAGTTGTTGACCGAACTCGACCACCTGCCCGGCTGGCCGGAGCAGGTGAAGCTGATGCAGAAGAACTGGATCGGCAAGAGCCACGGCGTGCGGATCGGGTTTCCCTACTCACTGCCGGAGGGCGAATCCGGCATCCTCTGGGTGTTCACGACCCGCGCCGACACCTTGTTGGGCGCGACCTACGTTGCGGTGGCCGCCGAGCATCCGCTGGCGCTGCATGCCGCGAAGGACAATCCCGCGCTGGCCGCCTTCATCGACGAGTGTCGGCACGGCGGCGTCACCGAGGCCGAACTGGCGACCCAGGAGAAGAAGGGGATGCCGACCGGCCTGACCGTCACTCACCCGCTTACCGGCGCACTACTCCCGCTGTGGGTGGCGAACTACGTGCTCATGGGCTACGGCGAGGGCGCGGTGATGGCGGTGCCGGCCCACGACGAGCGCGATTTCGAATTCGCCCACCGCTTCGGTCTCCCGATCAAGCCGGTGATCCGTACCAGCGCCGGCGATGAAACCCCCGCGCCGTGGCGGGACGCCTACGCTGATTATGGGATCTGCATCAACTCCGGCAAGTACGATGGCCTGGATTTCGAGCAGGCGGTGGATGCCATCGCCGCCGATCTGAGCGTCCAGGGCTTGGGCGAGAAAAAGGTGACCTGGCGGTTGCGCGATTGGGGCATTTCCCGTCAGCGCTACTGGGGTACGCCGATTCCGATCATTCACTGCGCCGATTGCGGCGCGGTGCCGGTGCCGGACGCGCAGTTGCCGGTAGTGCTGCCCGCCCATCTGGTGCCGGACGGCTCCGGTAATCCGCTGAACAAATACCCGGAGTTTCTTCATTGCGCCTGTCCGCAATGCGGGAAACCGGCCCGGCGCGAAACTGACACCATGGACACCTTCGTCGATTCGTCCTGGTACTTCTTCCGCTACTGCGCGCCGGACGCGAATGCGATGGTGGACGCGCGGGCCAACTATTGGATGCCCGTGGATCAGTACGTCGGCGGGATCGAGCACGCCATCTTGCATTTGCTCTATTCCCGGTTCTGGACCAAGGTCATGCGCGATCTCGGCCTGACCAGGGTGAAGGAGCCCTTCGCCAACCTGTTGACCCAGGGCATGGTGGTGGCGCCCACCTTCCACCGGGAGGGCACGGACGGTCGCAAGCAATGGATCAACCCCGCAGAGGTTGTGGTGCAAACCGACGATAAGGGCCGGCCGGTCGCCGCGACGCTGCGCGGCGATGGCCAGCCGGTGATGATTGGCGCCATCGAGAAGATGGCCAAGTCCAAGAACAACGGCGTGGACCCCCAGACGCTGATCGAGCAGTACGGGGCCGACACCGCCCGGCTGTTCATGATGTTCGCCGCGCCGCCCGATCAGGCGTTGGAATGGTCGGATTCCGGCGTGGCCGGCGCCTACCGGTTCCTGCGCCGGCTGTGGGCTTACGCTGCCGAGCATCAAGACGCGATCCGCGCCGCTGGCGAGGTGGACGCGGTCGCGCTGACTGAGCCGTTGCGCGCCATCCGCCGCGAGGTACACGAGGCGCTGCGGCAGGCGCTGTTCGACTTTGGCCGCCACCAGTTCAACACCGTGGTGTCCGGCGGCATGAAGATCATGAACGCGCTGGCGCGGATCGAGGCCGGCGCGGAGATCCAGGCCGCCGCCGTGCGCCGCGAGGGCCTGAGCATCCTGCTGCGGTTGCTGTCGCCCATTGCTCCGCATATCACCCACACCCTATGGCGGGAACTGGGTCACGGCGAGGACGTGTTGAACGCCGCCTGGCCGGAGCCCGACGCGGCGGCGCTGGCCCGCTCGCTGGTGACGCTGGTGGTGCAGGTCAACGGCAAGCTGCGCGGCCAGATCGACGTGCCCACGGATGCTGACCGGACCACCATTGAACAGGCTGCCCTGGCCGAACCCAACGTCCAGCGCTTCGTCGAGGGCAAGCCGATCCGCAAACTTGTGATCGTGCCCGGCAAGCTGGTGAACGTGGTGTGCTGAGGCGCGGATCATGCGCTGGATCGGTTTGATCGGATGGGGGCTGGGCGCCCTGCTTCTCGCCGGCTGTGGTTTCCAGTTGCGCGGCCAGGCGCAATTGCCGTCGGAACTGGCGATAATTTACGTGCAAAGTCAGCAACCCATCGGCGCGCCGCCTGGCGCCCTGAGTCGAAGATTGCCGCTGCTGTTGACCAGCAATGGGGTGACCGTCACGCGCGACCCGACCCAGGCCACCGCGACCCTCACCGTCTTGAGCGAGGCCAGCGGCCGGCGCGCGGTGGCCGCCGACCGCTTCGACATCAAGCGGCAATACGTCCTGGCCTACGATGTCTCCTATCAGGTCACGCTGGCCAATGGCAAGACGCTGGTCGCGGCGGAAGGCCTCAGCGCCAACCGGGCGTTGTTGTTCGACGAGAACCGGGTGCTTGGGTTTGAGGCCGCTCAGGAATCGCTGGTGGACAGCATGGTCGACGATCTGGCCTGGCAGATCATCCGCCGCTTGCAGGCCATCAAGTCGTGAGGATTCGTCCCGATCAGTTGGCCGCGCATCTGCGCAAGACCTTGGCGCCGCTGTATCTGGTATTCGGCGAGGAGCCGTTGCAAATTCGGGAAACCGCCGACGCCCTCCGCGCCACTGCCCGTGAGCGGGGTTGCGACGAGCGGGAATGCCTGACGGTGGAAACTGGCTTCGACTGGGCGATGCTGCGGCAACGGGCGGCCAGCCGGTCGCTGTTCGCCGGTCGGCGGCTATTGGAATTGCGGTTGGGCAACGCCAAGCCGGGTGACGCCGGCGCGAAGGCGCTGACCGAGTACGCGGCGCGGCCAGCGGACGACGCGGTGTTGCTGATCACCGCCGGCAAGCTGGACTGGCAAATCCAGAAAAGCCACTGGTTCACCGCGTTGGACGGCGCGGGCGTGATCGTCCAGGCCGCGCCGGTGGAACCCGGTCAACTGCCTGGCTGGATCGAACGCCGGTTGCGAAGCCGGGGTCTGAATCCCGCGCCGGACGCGGTGACCCTGCTCGGCGAGCGAGTCGAGGGCAATCTACTGGCCGCCGCCCAGGAGATCGAAAAACTGGCGCTGCTGGTCGACGGTCCGGCCTTGACTGTCGAGACGGTGCTGGCGGCGGTGGGCGACAGCGCCCGCTACAGTATCTATGATTTGGTGGACGCCGCCCTGTTGGGCAAGCCCGAGCGCGTGGCGCGGATTCTGGAGGGTCTGCGCGACGAGGGCGTCGAACCGGTGCTGATCAACTGGGCGTTGCATCAGGAAATTCGCCGGTTGGTGGCGCTGGCGTTCGCCCGGGACCGTGGCCAAGCGCTGGAAGCGGCGCTGGCCGGCCAGAAAGTCTGGGAAAAGCGCAAACCACTGCTGCGTCAGGCCCTGCAACGACTGAATGGGGATGAGTGTCGAAACCTGTTGCGCGCCTGCGCCCAAACCGACTGCTTGATCAAGGGGGCCGAGGTTGGGTCGCCATGGGATGCACTGCTGGCGAATGGTTTGCGGCTGGCCGGCATGGAACTGTTGGCAGCCGACGGCTAAGGCACTGAGGCACTGAGGCACTGAGACAATGAGCAATGCGAATAGGATTGGCGCGGACGCCATCGACCAATACATGACCGAAGTCGGCCAACACGCCCGCGCCGCGTCCCGCATCGTCGGTCGCGCGGAAACGCGGGTCAAGGACGCCGCCCTGTTGGCCATCGCCGCCGCGCTGGAAGCCGCCGAGGAGACTCTGCGCGCCGAAAATCGCCTGGATATGGACGCGGGCCGCGCGTCCGGTCTGGATGCGGCCCTGCTCGACCGGCTGGAACTGACGGCCAAGGGGGTGCGGGCCATGGCCCAGGGTCTGCGGGAAGTGGCCGCCCAGCCCGATCCCGTGGGCGAAATCACCGGTCTTAAATACCGCCCATCGGGAATCCAGGTGGGACAAATGCGCGTCCCGCTGGGCGTCGTCGGCATCATCTACGAGTCGCGGCCGAACGTGACCGCCGACGCCGCCGCGCTGTGCCTGAAAGCCGGCAACGCCGCCATCCTGCGCGGCGGTTCCGAGGCGCTCCATTCCAACCGGGCCATCGCGGCCTGCATCCAGCAGGGGTTGGCCGCCGCAGGCCTGCCCGCCGACGCGGTGCAGGTGATCGACACCGCCGACCGCGCCGCCGTCGGCGCCCTGATTCGCATGGCCGAATATGTGGACGTGATCGTGCCGCGCGGCGGCAAGAGCCTGATCGAGCGGATCAGCCGCGAGGCGCGGGTGCCGGTGATCAAGCACCTGGACGGGGTTTGCCACGTTTACATCGACGACCGCGCCGATCTGGACAAGGCAGTGACAGTGGCTTACAACGCCAAGACCCAGCGCTATGGCACTTGCAACACCATGGAAACCCTGCTGGTGGCGGAGGGCATCGCCGACCGGGTGTTGCCAGCCCTGGGTCAGATGTACCGGGATGCCGGGGTCGAACTGCGCGGCTGCGCGCGGACCCGCGATATCCTGCCCGGCGTCAAGGTCGCCACCGAGGAGGATTGGACCGCCGAGTACCTGGCGCCGATTCTGGCGGTGCGGGTGGTGCGGGATATCGACGAGGCCATGGACCATATCGCCGTCTATGGTTCCGCCCACACCGACGCCATCGTCACCGAGGATTACGGCCGGGCGCGGCGGTTCCTGCGCGAGGTGGATTCCAGTTCAGTGATGGTGAATGCCTCCACCCGCTTCGCCGACGGCGGCGAATACGGGCTGGGCGCGGAGATCGGCATCAGCACCGACAAACTGCACGCCCGCGGCCCGGTCGGGGTGGAAGGCTTGACCACCCAGAAATTCGTGGTGCTGGGCGACGGTCATATCCGCCAGTAGAACCGTCATTCGATCCAGCGGGAAAACCTGACGATTCATGGCACTCCATCCCATCGGCATTCTGGGCGGCACCTTCGATCCGATTCATCACGGCCATCTGCGGCCGGCGCTGGAAGTGCTGGAGGCGCTGGATCTGGCCGAGGTTCGTTTCGTCCCTTGCCGAATTCCGGCGCACCGCGCGACGCCGTCGGTCACCGCCGAGCAGCGGTTGGCCCTGGTCCAACTGGCCATGGCTGACCAACCCGGCTTCGTGGCCGACGACCGGGAATTGCGCCGCGCGGGGCCGTCCTACATGGTGGATACCCTGGTTTCGTTGCGCGAAGATCTGGGTGAGACACCGCTATGCCTGCTCCTCGGCGCCGACGCCTTCCGGGATTTGCCGACCTGGCGGCGCTGGCAAGACTTGACCCGGTGGACGCATCTCGTGGTGATGCGGCGGCCCGGCGCGGCGCAACCCCTGCCGCCGATACTGGCGGAGTTCGTCGCCCCACGCGTGCTCCACGACCCGCTCGCGCTGCGCCGGGAGCCAGCCGGTGGCATCCTGTTCCAGCCGGTGACCCAGCTCGACATTTCCGCCACCCAGATTCGCGCCTTGCTGGCACGCGGTCAGTCGCCCCGCTACCTGGTGCCAGAGGCGGTGCTGGCCGCCATTCACGACCGGGCGCTGTACCGGCCACCGTCCGTTGAAACGTCCATTCCCGCGTGAGGAGGCAAACCCGAACCCATGCAACTTGAAGCCCTGCGCAACATCGTCGTCGACGCTTTGGAAGAACTGAAAGCCCAGAATCTGACGGTTCTGGATGTGCGTGGCATCGCCAGTTTCACCGATTTGATGGTGGTGGCCAGCGGTGCGTCCACTCGCCAAGTCAAGGCGCTGGCCAACAAGGTGCTCGAAAAATGCCGGCTGGCCGGGGTCCGTCCGCTGGGGATCGAGGGGGAGCGGGAGGCCGAGTGGGTGCTGGTGGACCTGGGCGATATCGTGGTGCATGTCATGCTGCCCCAAACCCGGGATTTCTATAACCTGGAAAAGCTCTGGTCGGTGGATCATCGCACCGGCGCGCAGCGTGGGGCGGTGGGCGGCTGAAGGCAACGGGCGGGAACGATGAAGATTCATCTGCTCGCCGTCGGGGTCCGAATGCCGGAATGGGTCGAAAAGGGTTACGCGGAGTACGCCGGGCGACTGCCGCGGGAATGCGCGCTACGCCTACTCGAAATTCCCCCCGGCCGGCGCGGCGCCCATGCCGACGTGGCGCGCATCGTCCAGGCCGAGGGCGAACGGCTGCTGGCGGCGGTCCCGGCCGGTTCGCGGCTGATCGCCCTGGATGAGCGGGGCCAGGAATGGAGTACGATGGAACTGGCCGGGCGGCTGTCGGGCTGGCTGGGGGAAGGCCGCGACGTCAGCCTGCTGGTGGGCGGGCCGGATGGCCTGGACGCCGATTGCCGCGCCCGCGCCGACGCGCTCTGGTCGTTGTCGCGGTTGACCCTGCCGCATCCGCTAGTGCGAGTGGTGGTCGCCGAACAAATCTACCGGGCCTGGAGCGTGTTGCATAACCACCCGTATCACCGCGCCTGACATGTCGGCTCCCTGGATTTACCTCGCCTCCGCGTCGCCGCGTCGCCGCGAACTCCTACGCCAGATCGGCGTATCCTACCGCCGATTGCGGGTGGACGTGGATGAAACCCCCTGGTTGGGCGAGACGCCCGATGCCTACGTGGTTCGCTTGGCGCTGGCCAAGGCGCGGATCGGTTGCGCGGCGCTGGGCCGCCGGCGACCCGCCCCGGTGCTGGGGGCGGACACGGCGGTGGTAGTGGACGACGCGATTCTCGGCAAACCCCGCGACCGGGCCGAGGGGCTGGCGATGTTGACCCTCCTGTCCGGCCGCGAGCATCGGGTGCTGAGCGCGGTGGCGCTGGCCGTCCCGACGCGGGACGCGGTCAGGGTTCAGGAAAGCCGGGTTCGTTTCCGCGCCTTGACCCCGGCCGAACGCGCGGCCTATTGGGACAGTGGCGAGCCGCTGGACAAGGCCGGCGGTTACGCGATTCAGGGCCGGGCGGCGGCGTTCGTGGCCGAATTGCGCGGCAGCTACTCCGGCGTCATGGGGTTGCCGCTGTTCGAAACCGCTGAACTGCTGCAAGTGTTCGGTATCCACCTTTAGCACTCCTTCACCTTCCTTTCACTTTCCGACGGATTGAAATCCCATGGTGACACGCGCCGAAGGCGGCACGGGCGACGACATTCTGATCAACGTCACGCCTCGCGAAACTCGGGTCGCCGTGGTCGAGAACGGCGTCCTCCAGGAAATCCTGATCGAACGAGCCGGCAAGCGCGGCTTGGTCGGCAATATCTACAAGGGCCGGGTCGCCCGAGTATTGCCTGGCATGGAGGCGGCATTCGTGGACATCGGTTTGGAGCGCGCCGCGTTTTTGCATGTCTCCGATATCCGTCCCGAATCCACCTCGGCCGGCGATGCGGGGGGCGGTGATCGCGCGGCGCTCGCCATCACCGACCTGACGCGCGAAGGCCAGGAGTTGGTGGTGCAGGTGATCAAGGACCCTATCGGTACCAAGGGCGCGCGGCTGACCACTCACGTTACCCTGCCGTCGCGGTTTCTGGTGTTCCTGGCCGATTCCGACGTGGCGGGGGTATCGGTCAAGATCGACGGCGAGCGCGAGCGCCAGCGTCTGAAGGAAATGGTCAACGCCTTTCGCGCCGAGTTCGGCGGAGGTTACATCGTCCGCACCGCGGCGGAAGGGGCGGAGGCGGAGGCGCTGCGGGCCGACATGCAGTTCTTGCAGCGGCTATGGGATTCGATCCGCGAGCGAATTCGGGAAACCTCCGGTGTCGGCGCCCTATACGAGGATCTGCCGCTGGTGTTGCGGGTGCTGCGCGATTTTGTCGGCGACAGCGTGGAGAAAGTTCGCATCGACTCGCGCGAAACCTGCCAGCGGATGCTGGACTTCGCCGATCGGTTCGTGCCGGAGATGGGGCCGCGCCTGGAACACTATCCCGGCGAGCGGCCGATTTTCGAATTGTACGGCATCGAGGAGGAAATCCAGCGGGCGCTGGGCAAGAAAGTGCCTCTCAAATCCGGTGGTTATCTGGTCGTGGATCAGACCGAGGCGATGACCACGATCGATGTCAATACCGGCGCCTACGTGGGTCATCGCAATCTGGAGGAGACCATCTTCAAGACCAACCTGGAGGCGGCGGCGGCCATCGCCCGGCAGCTGCGACTACGCAACCTAGGCGGGATCATCATTCTCGACTTCATCGACATGGTGAGCGAGGAACATCGCCAGGCCGTGCTGAAGGCGTTGGAAAAACATCTGGAAAAGGACCGAGCCAAGAGCCACATTTCGCAGGTATCGCCGTTGGGGCTGGTGGAAATGACCCGCAAGCGCACCCGCGAGAGCCTGGAACAGATTCTGTGCGAGCCGTGCCCGCTGTGCGACGGGCGGGGTTCGATCAAGACCGCCGAAACGGTGTGCTACGAAATCTTTCGCGAACTGCTGCGCGAGACCCGTCAGTATTCGCCGCGCCAATTCGTGGTGCTAGCCGCGCCGGACGTGGTGGACGCCATGCTGGATCAGGAATCGACCAGCGTGGCGCAATTGGAAGCCTTCATCGGCATCCCCATCAAATTTCAGGCCGAGGCGCTCTATCCGCGCGAGCAATACGACGTGGTGTTGATGTGAAACGCCGCTGGCTGGGCGTCACCCGCCGAACCTTCCGTTGGATCCGTTGGCTGGCGCTGGCGTTGCTGTTGCCGGCGTTGCTGGCGGTGGGGTTCGGGCAATGGTGGCTGTTGCCGCGGCTGAACGAGCATCGCGCGATGCTGGCGGCGGCGCTGAGCGAGTATCTGCGCGTGCCGGCGCGGATCGAGGGAGTCGTCGCCGAACGCGAGGGGGAGTGGTTGAGTCTGCGACTGCGGAACGTCAGCCTGCACGATCCGGCGACGGACGCGGCGCTGGTCCGGTTCGATCGGGCGGCGGCGACAATCGACCTGTGGCGTTCGCTGCGGGAGTGGCGGCCGGTATTCGGCCATATCCGGCTGGAGGGCGTGAATCTGACCCTGGCGCAGGGCGCCGATGGAATACCGCGGCTGCGAGCCGACATCGGCCCCGCCGAATCCGCGTCCTCGCTGGCGGAGGTCGCCAGTTGGCTGTTCGACGTGGGGCGACTGGATATCCTGGGCGACCGGCTGACCGTGCGCGGCCGCGATGGCGGCGCCTTGGACCTCTTGCATCCCTATTTTCAGGTGCGGGACGCTAGGTCCGGCCAACGGTTGGCGTTCACCGCCGAACTGCCCGCCGCGTTCGGCGACCGGTTGTCCCTTGAAGTGGAGCGTCCCCGCGCCGATCCGGAATCCTGGCGGGGACATTTCGCCCTGCGCCCCGACCAGCCGCATCCCTTCGAATGGAGTCGGCGCGGTGACCAGTGGCGAGGGCATGTCCAGGGATTGCGCGTTCAAGAGGTGGCGGCCTGGGCCGCGCCCTGGCTGGATGAGCCAGCCCGCCAGTGGCTCGCCGCGCTCGCGCCCCGAGGTGACGCCCCGGAAATCCAGGTGCGGGCCGACTTCGCCACCGGCGCCTACGTCGTGACCGCGCAACTGCGCGAGGTATCCTTTCAGCCCGTCCATGGCCTGCCTGGATTCGGCCCGTTGACCGGAATTCTGGAGTTGACCCCCGACCGGGGTCAGGTCGCGCTCGACAGCCGCAAGGTGCGAGTGGATACCGCCGGCCTGCTGCGCGCGCCGGTCACGCTGGATACCTTGGCCGGGACGGTGAGCTGGGCGCGCGCGGCGGATGGGCCGCGGCTGGAAAGTACCGGTCTGGATTTCGCCAACGCCGATCTGAACGGGCGAGTGTGGGGCGATGTGATCGTTCCCGACCATGGTACGCCGCTGTTGGATTTACACGGCCGCTACCGCGACGTGAAGGTTAGCGCGGCGCGGCGCTATTTGCCGGTGACGGTGATTCCACCCGACGGGGTCGCCTGGCTGGACCAGGCGCTGGTCGGTGGGCGGGTCACGGCGGGAGAAGGGGTGTTGCGCGGTCCGGCGACCGCGTTTCCGTTCGACCGAGGCGAAGGTTTGTTCGAGACCCGTTTCCAGGTCGAGGGAGCGGTGTTGGATTACGCGCCCGGCTGGCCCCGGCTGGAAGCGGCGCGCGGGACAGTGCGATTTCGCAATCGCGA
Source organism: Candidatus Contendibacter sp. (assembly GCA_029624675.1). GTDB lineage: Bacteria > Pseudomonadota > Gammaproteobacteria > Competibacterales > Competibacteraceae > Contendibacter. The sequence continues at coordinate 61,977 of JARSSP010000028.1, read as the reverse complement.
CCTGTGGGTGGAGATTAACGCCGGGCGCGTGCTCGATGCGGATGTGGTGGGAGCAACCGCGCGGATCGACGATCTTGAGGAGCCGGTGGTATGGGTCAAGGGTCGAGCCCGGGGATCGGGCGCCAGTCTGTGGCAAGCGTTCAAGGACAGCCCCGTCGGTCAGGATCTGGGCGAGGATTTGCCGGAGTTGCGCATCGGCGGCGCGAGCGCCCTGGACCTGGAGCTTGCCATTCCGACCGATGCCCGTCCCAGTCGGGCGCGGGGACGGGTGGAGCTGCTGGATAACCGCGTGACGCTGCCGGACGGGAAACTGGACTTGGAGCGAACGCGTGGCGAGCTGCGTTTTACCGAGTCGAGCCTGGAAGCCAAGGGATTGCAAACCTGGCTGCGCGACGAACCGATCCGGCTCGATCTGGACCTGGTCGGTCGCCCGGGTCGTCGCGATCTGCGGGCGCGGTTGCGCGGGCGTCTGGGGCCGCGCGCCCTGGTGGGGGAGCCGCTGGCGAAGGCGCTGGAACGCGCGGTCAGCGGCAAGTGCGCCTGGGACGCGGTATTGACGGTTCCCACCCACCGTCGCGAGCGGCGGGATGATTCGCCTCCGTTCTGGCTGGACTTGAGCTCGGACCTGCGTGGCTTGGCGGTTCGGTTGCCGGCCCCGCTGGGCAAGGCCGCCGACGAGTCCCGCCCGCTGAAAATCAGCCTGCGACCCCGCGCGCGCGATGCGCTGGAACTGCTGCTGAGTTATGGGGAGGGAATGCGGGCGGCGCTAGAATTGGTCGATCTTGCGGGCGCGCCCCGCTTGACGCGCGGCGAGGTGCGCGTCAACGCTGGCGCGGCGAAGCTGCCGGAGCCGCCGGGACTGGCGGTCGTCGCCGAGTTGCCTCGGTGGGAACTGGCCGCGTTTCCCGCCGCCCCGGAGGAAGCTATCAGTCCCCGACTGGGGTTGCGCAGCCTTGAGGCTCGGATCGGAGAATTGGTTCTGGGCCGGCGGGTCGTTGCCGGCGTGACAGTGAACGCGACGCGCCGGGACGACGAATTGCGGCTCGATTTCGACGGCAAGACGCTGGCCGGGCGCGTGACCGTGCCGGACGAACCCAGCCCGGAGCGACCGATCAACGCGACATTGCAACGGCTGCACCTGCGCCGCGCGGCGGAGTCCACCCCTTCCAGCGCCCAGAATGCGGCCAATGCCAACATCCCGGACCCGCGCCGAGTGCCGCCATTGACGTTGACCGCGACCGATCTGCGATGGGATGGCGCCGAGCTGGGTCAGTTGCGGCTGGTGGTGACGCCGCGCCCCAACGGCGTCCACTTGACCGAGTTCAAACTGACGTCCGAACAGCAGCGCATCGACGCCACCGGCGACTGGACAGGGGTCGGTCGCGGTCAAACCTCCCGCCTGCGGGCGACCTTGCACAGTCGGGCGCTGGGCGACACCCTGAGGACGTTCGGTTACGCCTGGGGCGGCATCGCCGGCGGCGAGACCGAGGCGGAACTGGCGGTCGAATGGCCGGGGGCGCTGTCCGAACTCGCGCCGGAGCGGCTGGAGGGTACGCTGAAGCTGACGGTCGGCCCCGGTCAGTTACTGGAGGTCGATCCCGGCATGGGGCGGATGGTGGGCCTGTTCAACGTGCAGAATCTTCTGCGCCGTCTCACCCTCGACTTCAGCGACCTGGTGCAGCCCGGCCTGAGCTTCGATCGAATTACCGGCCAGTTCGCTTTTCAACGGGGACAGGCTCGTACCGACGATCTCACCATCGAAGCGCCAGCGGCGCGGATTCGGATCGAGGGCCGAACCGATTTGAAGGCGCGCGATTACGACCAGCGCATCACGGTGATTCCCCGGATCGGCGGCGCGTTGCCGGTCGCCGGGGCTCTGGCCGGCGGGCCGGCGGTCGGCGCGGCGGTGCTGCTGGCCGAACGGTTGCTGCAAAAAGGCATCGAACAGGCGACCCAGTACCATTATGCGCTGACCGGTTCCTGGGACCGGCCGGTGATGAAATTATTGGAAGAACCACAAACCGCGAACCCGGTAAAAGGGTTGGTGGGCGATCAATAGGTAAGAGGTGTCCGATGCCGAGCATCGCCGCGATTCAGATGGTGTCCGGTCCCGATGTCGCCGAGAATCTGGCCGCCGCCGCCGAGCTGTTGGCCCAGGCCGCCGCGCAAGGCGCGCGACTGGCGGTGCTGCCGGAGAATTTCGCGCTGATGGGCCAGCGGGAGACCGACAAGCTGGCGGCGCGGGAAGCGGAGGGCGCGGGGCCGATTCAAACCTTTCTGGCCGAGCAGGCGGCCCGGCATCGGTTGTGGCTGGTCGGCGGCACGATTCCGCTGCGCGTCGCGGGCGATGACAGCCGGGTGCGCGCCGCCTGCCTGTTGTTCGACGACCGGGGCCGGCGGGTGGCTCGTTACGACAAGGTGCATTTGTTCGATGTGCAAGTGGTGGGCAGCGCGGAACGCTACGCCGAATCCGCCACCATCGCGCCCGGCGACCGGTATGTCACCGCCGACACCGCGCTGGGCCGGCTGGGGCTGGCGGTGTGCTACGACCTGCGCTTTCCGGAGCAGTTTCGCGCGCTGGTGGACCAGGGCATGGAGTTGCTGGCTTTGCCGGCGGCCTTCACTGCCACGACCGGCCTCGCCCACTGGGAAACGTTGCTGCGCACCCGCGCCATCGAAAATCAGTGTTATGTCATCGCCTCGGCCCAGGGCGGAAAACACGCCAACGGCCGGGAAACTTACGGCGACAGCCTGATCGTCGACCCGTGGGGAGAAATTCTGGCCCGATTGCCGCGAGGGCCGGGCGTGGTGCTGGCTGAGTTCAGCCGCGAGCGGCTGGAGAACGTGCGGCGACAATTTCCGGCCCTGCAACATCGGGTACGGCGCGAGGTTTGCGAGCCATGACCACCGATACTCTTGCGCTGGCCCGCCAGCAGCTATTGGCGCCCGCCGGTCTCGGCGAGGACGATTTGCATCGCGCCCTGTCCTGTGTGCTCGGCCATGCCGTGGACGGCGGGGATTTGTATTTCCAGCTTCGCCGCGCGGAATCGTGGTCGCTGGAGGACGGGCAGGTCAAGAACGCCAGTCACGCCATCCGCCAGGGCGTCGGCGTGCGGGCGATCAGCGGCGAGAAGACCGGTTTTGCCTATTCGGACGAAATCGTCCTGCCGGCCTTGCTGGAAGCCGCGACCGCCGCTCGGGCCATTGCCCGCCATGGCGGCGAGGGGCGGCTTCAGGTCTGGCGATCTACCCAACGTTCGCTGTTGTACGAACCGCTCGATCCCTTGGAGACGTTGTCGGCCGAGGCCAAGGTACGCTTATTGGAACGGGTGGACGCCGAGGCCCGCCGCCAGGACCCGCGCGTCACTCAGGTGATGGTCAGCCTGGCCGCCACGCAGGACACGATGCTGGTGGTTGGCAGCGATGGCACGCTGGCCGGCGACGTGCGGCCATTAGCGCGGCTGAACGTGACGGTGATCGTCGAGCAGGACGGCCGCCGCGAGCAGGGTAGTTCCGGTGGTGGTGGCCGGGTCGGTTACGGCTGGTTCCTGGACCAGGATCGCGCCTTGGGTTACGCGCGGGAAGCGGTGCGGCTGGCGCTGGTCAATCTGGACGCCGTCCCCGCGCCGGCCGGCACGATGACCGTGGTCCTGGGGCCGGGCTGGCCGGGGATTCTGTTGCACGAGGCCATCGGTCACGGCCTGGAAGGCGACTTCAACCGCAAGGGCACCTCGGCGTTCAGCGGGCGGCTTGGCGAGCGGGTGGCTTCGCCGCTCTGCACGGTGGTGGACGACGGCACGCTGGTCCATCGGCGCGGTTCGCTCAACGTGGACGACGAAGGCACGCCGACCCAGTGCACGACCCTGATCGAGCGCGGCGTGCTCAAGGGTTATTTGCAGGACAAGTTGAACGCCCGCCTGATGAACATGGCGCCGACCGGCAACGGCCGTCGCGAGTCCTACGCCCATTTGCCGCTGCCCCGCATGACGAATACCTATTTGTTGCCGGGCCAGCACGAGCCGGCGGAAATCATCGCCTCGGTGGAACGAGGGTTGTACGCCGTCAATTTTGGCGGCGGCCAGGTCGACATCACCTCCGGCAAGTTCGTGTTCTCCGCCAGCGAGGCGTATTGGATCGAGAACGGCCGGGTCACCCACCCGGTCAAGGGCGCGACCCTGATCGGCAACGGCCCGGATGTCTTGACCAGGGTTTCCATGGTCGGCAACGATCTGCGACTCGACGCCGGGGTGGGCACCTGCGGCAAGGACGGCCAGAGCGTGCCGGTCGGCGTCGGTCAACCGACCCTGAAGATCGAGGCATTGACCGTGGGCGGGACGATGGCTTGAGATCACCACAATTCATAGGGTATCCGCTGATGAGCCAGAGGTTCTTGATCCTGCTGATCGCCGTAGCCCTGGCGATAGGCGTGAGTAGTTGCGGCGACTCCAACGACCGGGCGCCATCGATGGCCGCGCAAAAGACCTCGACCTCCCCGGTCGCCGCGCCCTCGAAGCTGGCATCCAAACCCATCATCGCCTTGGTCATGAAAACTCTGACCAATCCGTTCTTCATCGATATGGAAAAGGGCGCGCGGCGGGCCGAACGGGAACTAGGCGTGCAGTTGCAGGTTAAAACCGCCGCTCAGGAAACCTCGATCGAACAACAAATCCAAATCGTGGAGGAATTGATCGAGGCCAAGGTGAATGCTATCGTGATCGCGCCCGGTGATTCCATGGATCTGATCCCCGTCCTGAAAAAGGCCCAGGACGCTGGCATTCGGGTCATCAACATCGACAATCGCCTGGACCCCGTCTATTCCGCCCGCCTGGGTCTCGGCCCGATCCCGTTCATCAGCGTTGATAACGAGCAAGGCGCTTACAAAGCCGCCAAAGCGATCAGCGAACACATCGAGCGGCCGACCCAAGCGGCGATTGTCGAGGGCATTCGCGGCGCGGCCAACGCCGAGGCGCGCAAGCAGGGGGCATTGCGCGCGTTTGCCGAGAACCCCGCGATTCGCGTGGTCGCAAGCGAAACCGCTCACTGGAAAATCGATGAGGGTTACCAGGTCGCGGAAAAATTGTTCAATGCCCATCCCGATATTAGTGCCCTCTTCTGCGCCAACGACATGATGGCGCTGGGCGCGTTGAAGTATCTGGAAATCTCCGGCAAAAGCCAGGTTCTGGTCGCCGGCTTCGATGCCCTGGAACAGGCCAGGGCCGCCATTCGCGCCGGCAAGCTGGTGGCCAGCGTCGACCAGCAGGCGGCGCAACAGGGGTATCTGGGCGTCCAGTACGCAACGCGGGCGCTGGCTGGAGAAACCCTGCCCGCCGAGACGTTGATCGATACCGGGTTGGTCACGGCTGAAACGCTGAAATAAGGCCCTCGCGCCGATGTCGCTGTTTCCTCTCCATCGCAACATCGCGATCAAGTTCATCGCGTACCTGATGTTTCTGAGCGTCATTCCGCTGCTGGTTCTCGGCATCACCTCCTACCATATCTCCCGCAACATTCTGCAAGCCGAGGCCCAGCGTTACACCTTGCATCTGTTGCGCAACCAGCGGGATTACCTGGAGCTGCAGCTCGATCAGGTCGAAGCCCTGCTCGCCAACATCGCCGGGGTGGAAACCATCTTGCAGGCGCTGGGTGACCCTCGCCCCCGAACCGATGTTTACACCCGCCTCGCGACCCAGGCGCGCATCGGCTATATCCTCAACAACTATTTGAATCTGAAAGGTTTGATTTCCATCGACCTCTTTACGCTGGACGGCGATCACTACCACGTGGGCGACACGCTGGATGTGGGCCAAGTGGATACCACGGCGATGCGGCAAATGTTACGGTCCGCGCTCGACAGTGATCGGCTAGTGTTATGGGCCGGGGTGGAGCGCAACGTCAACGTCAACTCGACCCACGAACAGGTGATGACCGCCGCCAAGGTCCTGCGGCGCGTGAATCGCGAAACGCTGACCCAGGAACCGCTGGCGCTGTTGCTCGCCAATTACAGCGTCGATGAACTGTATGACCGGTTTCATCGCACCGACCTGGGCGAGGACGCCTATATCCGCGTCGTCGATCAACGGGGTCGGCTCATCTACCATCCTGATCGGGCTCTGATCGGCAGCCGCATCGATGCCACGCCCTGGCATGTCAACGCCGAGCCCGAAATGAGCTTGACCGCCGTCATCGCGGGCCAGCCGCATACGATCAGCCATGTCGTTGTACCGCGCAACGGCTGGTACCTGGAAAGCATCATCCCTAATCGCACCCTCGCCGCCAAGGCTGTCCAGATCCAGCGCAACACCGCTCTGATTCTAAGCGCGTGCTTCGGCATGGTCGGGCTGGCGGCCCTGTTGTATTCGCGGCGGGTCGTGCAACCGATCCGGGCGATCATCGACAGTTTCAAGCAACTGCAAACCAACAGTCTGGACCCGCGGGCTCGGCTCGTGGTGCCCGGCCGTGACGAAATCGGCGAACTGACCCGCTGGTTCAATGCGTTCATGGACAATCTGGCGGCGCGGCAGGCGTCGGAACAGGCGCTGCGAGACAGCGAGATGCGCTACAGCTTGGCCGTGCGGGGAGCCAACGACGGGTTATGGGACTGGGATCTGCGGCATCAACAACTGTATTTGTCGGCGCGTTTCAAGGACATGCTAGGTTATGCCGAGCACGAGTTGAGCGCGGATCCCACCGAATGGCTTTCCCGCATCCACGCCGAGGATCGCGATCGCTTCAACGCGGCGCTTACCGCCCATCTGACGGGCGAGGCGCCCTATTTCGAGTGCGAACACCGCCTGCGGCGCAAGGATGATCGTTACTTGTGGGTGCTCGGTCGCGGTTTGGCGGTGCGCGATCCCACTGGCCAGCCATATCGCATGGCTGGCTCAAACGCCGACATCGATAGCCGCAAGCGCGGCGAGGAACAACTCCGTCACCATGCCTTGCACGATACGCTGACCGAATTGCCGAATCGCGTCGCTTTCCTGGATTATGTGCATCGCGCCATCGAACGCCACAAGCGCCATCCGGACCACGGTTACGCCGTCCTGTTTCTGGACCTGGATCATTTCAAATTCATCAATGACACCCAGGGCCACAGCGCGGGCGATGCACTGCTGGTTGAGGTGACTCGACGCCTGCGTTCCGTCATCCGCGCCACCGATGTCCTGGCTCGACTGGGCGGCGACGAATTTGTGCTGCTGCTCGAAGACATGACTGACGTGCATGACATGACCGATACCGCTGACCGTCTCCTACGCGCCCTGGCGTCGCCGTTCGCGCTCAAGGAACAGATCGCGGTGACTGTCTCGGCCAGTATTGGCATTGCCGTGGGGTCGTTGGCCTATGAAACACCGGAACAACTCCTGCGGGACGCCGATATCGCGATGTACCGCGCCAAGGCGCTGGGCAAGGCCCGCTACGAGTTGTTCGATATCGTCATGCGCGATCAGATCATGCACCGGCTGGCTTTGGAAACCGAACTTAAATGCGCTTTCGAGCTTGGGGAATTTCGGTTGTGGTATCAGCCGATCATGGCCTTGGAGTCGCGGCAACTGCATGGTTTTGAAGCGTTGCTGCGCTGGCAGCACCCGGAGCGCGGCCTGCTCGCGCCGGGTGAGTTCATGCAGGTGCTTGAGGATATCGGACTGATCGTGCCGCTCGGCATTTGGGTGCTGGAGGAGGCATGTCGCCAGTTCGCGGACTGGCGACACCGCTATTCCAGCGCCGCGCCGCTTAAAATCAGCGTCAACCTGTCAGCCAGGCAGTTTCGGGACGCCAGTTTCGTGCAGCGCGCAATGGCGATACTAACCGCCAACGGCATCCCGGCGGCGGCGCTGGCGGCGGAAGTGACCGAAACCGCGCTGATCCAGGATACCCAGGATGCCGCCGTGATGCTGAGGCAATTGGAGATGCTCGGGTTTGAAATCCACATGGACGATTTCGGGACTGGCTATTCCTCGCTCAGCTATCTCGATAGCTTCCGGGTGGATGCGATCAAGATCGACCGCTCGTTCGTCGCTAAGATAGGCGCGGGCGAAGGACGTGCCGGCTTGATCAAGGTACTCATCGCCCTGGCGCGGGAAATGCGGATCAAAGTCATCGCGGAAGGCATTGAAACCGAAGAACAACTCACCTATCTCATCGCGCACGGTTGCCAGTATGGCCAAGGTTATCATCTGTGCCGGCCGCTTGCTCCTTCGGCGGTCGATGCCATGCTGGAGGGTGCTTCAGTCACATGACCTCCAACTGTGTAACTTCCAGGAACTTGCTCGCGATTGCTGACTGCGGTTTCCTGAATCTTTCACTATCCGATACTTGAAAACCGGCCATGTCCGAAGCCATCGTCCACACCGCCGCGTCCTTGCCGGCGCGGGAACACCTGGAAACCCTGGTCGCCGACCTTCTGGCCGAGGCGCGCGTTCAGGGCGCCAGCGCCGCCGAGGCGGCGGTCAGTTTCAGCAGCGCCTTGTCCGTCACCGTCCGCATGGGCGAGGTCGAGACCCTGGAGCATCATCGGCAGCGGGGTCTCGGCGTCACGGTCTATTTTGGGCAGAGTCAGGGCGCGGCCAGCACCGCCGACTGGCGACCGGAAGCGATTCGCGACACCGTCCGAAGCGCCTGCGCCATCGCCCGCCACACCGCCGCCGATCCCTGCGCCGGCCTGGCCGATCCCGACCGACTGGCGCGGGAAATTCCCGATCTCGATCTCTATCATCCCTGGCCGCTGACCGCCGAGGAAGCCATCGAACGGGCCCGTGAGTGCGAAGCAGCGGCGTTGACGCTGGACCCACGCATCCGCAACTCGGAGGGTGGCAGCGTCACCACCCATGCCGGGCTGATGGTCTACGGCAACTCGCACGGTTTTTGCGGCGGCTATCCCACGACCCGGCATTCCATCAGTTGTTCGGTGATCGCCCAGGACGAAAGCGGGATGCAACGCAATCACTGGTACTCGGCGGCGCGGGATCGCGACGAGCTGGAACCGCCGGCCGCAGTCGGCCGGAAAGCGGCGGAGCGGGCGCTCCGCCGCCTGGGCAGCCGCCGGCTTGGAACTCGACAAACACCGGTGCTGTTCGCGCCGGAACTGGCGCGGGGTCTGATCGGCCATGGCATCGCCGCTATTCGGGGTGGCGCGCTGTATCGGAAGGCTTCGTTCCTGCTGGATCGGCTGGGGACGCCGGTGTTCCCCGCGTTCGTGACCATTCGCGAACGACCACATCTGCGCAAGGCATTGGGCAGCGCCCCCTTCGACAGCGAAGGCGTGGCGACCGCCGACCGCGATGTGGTCAGCGACGGCGTGTTGCAAGGCTACGTGCTGGACAGCTACTCGGCTCGTCGCTTGGGCATGAAGACGACCGGCAACGCCGGCGGCGCCCACAATCTGATCGTCGAACCCGGCCCGCTCGGTCACGCGGAATTGTTGCGGCAACTGGATACCGGACTGTGGGTGACCGAGTTGCTCGGCCATGGCGTGAATGGAGTGACGGGCGACTACTCGCGCGGAGCGGCCGGTTTCTGGGTGGAGAAGGGTGAAATCCAGTTTCCCGTCCACGAAATCACCATCGCCGGTAATCTGAACACGATGTTCAAGAGCATCGTGGCGGTCGGCAACGACGTGGATGCGCGCGGCGGCATCCGCTGCGGCTCGCTGCTGCTGGAGCGGATGACGGTGGCGGGGGAGTAGTTCCAGGCGCGGTAGTCCTAAAATGCGAATGATCCATCAAGCGTTCCCCCTTATGGTAAAGAGGGTTCCCATCACTTGATCCAAGAGGCCATCGAAGTTTATTTCGAGGGCGAGACGGACGACATGCCACCGCTCACGCCGCTAGAGGTGTTGGCGCGCGATCCAGCCTATGCGGGCGGCGTTTGGAACGGGTCGGCTCGCGCCGCGCCCGGCTCAACGTACCGCGACCGACGCCGCTGGTGGCGCGCATCGACCACTACGCCGCCGCGCATCGCCTGTCCTGGAGCGGCTTTTTGGCCCAAGCCGCCGCGCGGCCCGCGGGAGTAGCGTCTGAATCCCGATAAGCTTCAGCGCATCGGGGTTTCCAAAAAGGCATCGACCACGGCAACCCAGGCCTTGCCGATGTTACGCAGATCGTAGCCTCCACCACCCACGCCGACGATCCGACCCTCGGCGAATTCCTCGGCGATCTGGCATAGTCCACGCGCGGCGCGTCCGTGGGCGCGGAACGAATAGTGCAAATGGGCCAGGGGGTCGCCGCTCAGGCCGTCGGCGCCGCAGTTCATGAAGATGAATTGTGGTTCCCACTGGCGCAGGAAGCCCTCAACCTTGTCCCACATCATCATGAAATCGTCGTCGGCGGACAGCGGCAGCAGCGGGATATTGAGCTTGCGGCCCTTGGCCGGTCCCTTGCCCACCTCGTGCGGGAAGCCGCTTTGGGGGAAGTTGTAGCGGCCATCCTCGTGAATGTCGGCGAAAATGACGGTGGGGTCGGCTTCGAACGGGTAATACACGCCGTCGCCGTGGTGGGCGTCGATGTCGACGTAGGCGATCCGCTCCAAGCCGTAGTCCCGCTGCAAGATCCGGATGGCCACGCCGACGTCGTTGAACACGCAGAACCCGGCAGCGGTGTCGGGCATGCTGTGGTGCAGGCCAGCGATGGGGACAAAAACGCGTCGGGCCTCGTTATTCATCACCCTGCGGGTGGCGTCCACCACGGTGCCGACCACGAACGAGGCGTCTTCGAACACGCCCTGGTAGGCCGGGGTATCGCCATAATCGAGCAAGCCGCTGCCCACCTTGGAGAAACTTTTGACCTTTTCCACGTAGCGATCAGTATGGAACAGCCTGAGCTGATCCTCGCTGGCCACGACCGGCGGGAACACCCGAACCTGATAATCGAACTGGCGCCGGTGCATCTCGTCCCAGAACGCATGGATGCGATTTTCGCCGAACGGGTGGTCATCGAATCCGTACCGGCCCAGTTCATTACCGTCATAGACGGCCACCGTTCTGCTTCGCGCCATCGCCCTGCATCCTCCCCCCTGGGGGTCATCAATTGGTCATTGCATTATCATAGTCCAGTTCCAGGCTGGTTGAACGGGCGGCGAGGCCAGGGTCCGACGGTCGGGTTCATCGCCCGCCGTTCGATTTTCCATCGCCGCCCTGTTTGGAGGAGTTGCCATGACATTGATAGAACAACAGGATAACTTTCCGCGCGATCGCCAGCCGACCGTCCGCATCCTGGCGATGCCGGCCCACACCAACCCCAACGGCAACATCTTCGGCGGCTGGATCATGGCGCAGATGGACGTGGCCGGCAGCGTGGTGGCAGTCGAGTATGCTGGCGGGCGGGTGACCACCGTCGCCGTGACCTCGATGGAGTTTCACAAGCCGGTGTTCGTGGGCGATCTGGTGAGCTGCTTCGCCCGGATTCAGAAGGTCGGTTCGACCTCGATCACCGTCAAGGTCGAGGTTTTCGTCCAGCGCGCTCGCGACGGCCAGTTGCTGTCGGACAAGGTCACCGAGGCAGTGATCGTCTACGTCGCCATCGACGAGCGGGGCTCGCCGCGCAAACTGCCGGAGCGGGGACCCGATTTCGGCCGGTATTGGTGAGGGGCTCAGCCGACGACGGCGCGATGTTCCGGTGAAACTGAGTCCCGTCCCAGAAGCCAGTCGCCAATTTCCGCCTGGGTCCGTTGCGCTAGCGCATTGCGGGAAGGATGCGGCGGCGAGTGAACCGCGCCGAATTGCAATTCCGCCACAAAACCCGGTTCGCCCAGTAACCGCCATAAATGCGGCAAGAGTTCATCGTCACCGACGAAAGGCGCGACCGGGTTGACGCCCCCGGCATGGGGATAACGCAGGGCGATGGCCTGCACCGGACAGCGGGCCAGGATCGCCGCCTGGAACAAACGGGGATAAAACCGCCGGACCGTCTCGCCGGTGGTGGAAGTCCCTTCCGGGAACACCAGCACCCGCTCGCCCTGCCGCAGCCGCCAGACCAGTTGCTCCGTCGCCTCGCCCGCGCCATTGTCGCCGCCGCGCCGAATGAAGGCGGTGCCCGCCCGCCGGCACAGCCAGCCGAACAACGGCCAGCCGGCCACCTCCCGCTTGGCCAGGAAGTGGGTGGGACAGACGGCGGCGATGCAGAAAATATCCAGCCAGGAGATATGGTTGGCCACGAACAGGGCCGCGCCGGCGTGAGGCGTCCCGCCCGACCGCAACCGCACCCCGAGAATTCGGCACAGCCCCCGGCTCCACCACGTCAGCGGGCGGGTGGAGACATAGCGCCGCCGCTGGCCCGGCCCCAAGGCGGCGGCGATCAGAATTCCGAGCAGGATATGCAGCGTCAACAACGGCAATCGCGCGCCGCGCCGAACGGCGCGGGCCAGCCGGTTTCGCCAAGGATCGCTCATTGATCCCGATCCAGAAAATGCCGGGCGTAGCGGCGTTCGATCCGCCGGGTAGACAGCAGGATGAACACGTCGGCGACCTTGAAATCCGGATCCAGGCACGGCTCGCCGCCGATTTGCGCGCCCAGCCGCAAGTAGGCTTTGAGCAACGGCGGCACGGTGTACTGGCTGCGAGCGACACCATCGCGGCGCGGCAGGGGCAAGTGCGGCTTCACCCGCAGCGGTTCGGGAACCAAGTGACGCTGCGCCAATTCGGCGTAGAGCGCCCGTGCTTCGTTGTCGTCCGCGCCCAGCGGAATACTGGCGCAACCGATCAGATAGTCCATACGCTGCTCCGCGATGAACGCCGCCAGGCCAGACCACAGAGCGCCGATGGTCGCGCCGTTGCGATGATCGGGATGCACGCAGGTGCGGCCGATTTCCATGAACCGTCCCGCCAGCGCCAGCACTGGCGCGAGATCAAACTCGGTCTGCGAGTAGAAGCCGCCAGCGCGGCGCGCCGCTTCGTCGGTGAGAATGCGGGTACAGCCAATAACCTGCCCCAGACCGTCGCGCACGATCAGATGCTGGCAGTAGGCGTCGAAACGATCATGGTCGAGGCCGGGAATGCGATTGTGCAGCCTCGCCCCCATCTCCTCGGCAAAGATGGCGTAGCGCAAGCGCTGCGCCGCCTGAATCTCCTCGCGGGACCGGGTCAGGGCCACGTCCAGGGCGCGCGGCGCGGCGGCCGGCGGGGTCATGGGGATCTGGCGAGGACGGGCGATGCTGGAAGAGATGAGCGATTCGGTACTCAAGGCAGCCTCCACGGGCGGTGACAGCGAACAATGTCGCCCAGAGTAGAAACCCTGTATTGCAGCGCCTTGACCGAGCGGTTAAACCTGGATGAACGGCGCTTGCAACGCCAGCAGCGCCAGACCAGCCCCCAGCAGGGCGCCCGCCAGCACGTCGCTGGGGTAATGAAGGCCGAGAATGACCCGCGACAAGGCTACCAGCACCGCGAACGGCAGCAGCAACCAGGCCAGTGACGGATAGTGATACACGGCGATCAGGGTGAACGACACGGCGTGCAGGGTATGGCCGGACGGGAAACTGTATTCGTCCAGCGGCGCCACGCGAGACTGGATTCGGTCGTATCGAGCGCAGGGCCGGGGGCGGGTGGTCTTGGCCTTCAGCCACTTGTACAGAACCAGGCAGACCGCGCCCGCCAGTAGCATCCGACCGACCACGGGAACCGCCGCCACGCCCTGGATCAGCAGCAACGCGGCCATCAGCGCGTACCAGAACATGCCATCGCCCAGTCGACTGACCACCGCGAACAGCCGCACCACCCAGCGGTGACGAACGATCTGTTGAAACCGCAGGCACCAGGCCAGCTCTCGGTCGGTCAGGCGCGACCAGCGCGCCGACGCGGGTTGAGATTGCTCGATCACGTCGTTCAGCAGGGGTTCGCGCATGGAGCTTCTCCCGTGATGGCGTTCAGGAACAGCGTTTCCAGCCGGTCATAAATCCGTTCGCTGTCCAATCGCAACATGGCCTGGCGGGCAATTTGGCCCATGCGCCGCAGCGCGCCGGAATCCCGCGCCAGCGCGGTGGCGGCGGCCACGAAGGCGCCGGCGTCGCCAAACGGCGCCAGCAGACCGTTGCGCCCCGGCTCCACCTGGGCGCGAGCCGCGGCGTAGTCGAACGCCGCCACCGCCAGACCGCTAGCCAGCGCTTCCAGGATCACGTTGCCGAAGGTCTCGGTCAGGCTGGGAAACAGAAACAGGTCGGCCGAAGCGTAATGCGCCGCCAATTCCTCGCCCCGCTTCATCCCGCAATACACGAATTCGGGATGGCGGGCGCGCAGGCGAGCGGCCAGTGGGCCATCGCCGACCAGCACCAGCCGGGCGGCGGGCCGGGTCCGACGGATAGCCCGAAAGGCGGTGATCGCCAGGTCGAGATTCTTTTCCGCCGCCAGTCGGCCGACGTACAGGGCCACCGGCGCTTCCGGGACCGCGCCCCATGTTTCCCGCAGCGCCAGATCGCGGCGCTGGGGCGAAAACAGCCGGGTATCCACCCCCCGCGCCAGAACCTGGGTGCGGAGAAAGCCGAGAGACCGTAGCTGTTCCGCCAGTTCCACCGTGGGAACCAGGGTTTGCGCGCCCTGATTATGGAAATGGCGTAAATAGGCCACGATCGGCGTCGCTAGCCAGCCGAGGTGGTAATGGCGGCTGTAGCCGTGGAAATTGGTGTGGAAGCTGGTCGAGATGGGGATGCCAAGCCGCCGCGCCGCCCGCAGGGCGGAATGGCCCAGCGGCCCCTCGGTGACGATGTGGACCAAGTCGGGACGATCCCGCCGCCAATGGGTCAACAGGGATCGAACCGCCGGCCAGCCGCCTTGCAGTTGGGGATAACCGGGGATGCGGAAACCGGGTAACGGGAGAATGTCCAACGTTCCGGTCGATTGGGGATGATCGCCCTCCCCCTGACGCACGCGGACGAGTTGCACGGCGTGATCGCGCTGCCGCAAACCCTCGATCCAGCGGGCGATGGTGAGGGCGACGCCGTTGATCTCCGGCGGATAGGTTTCGGTGACGATGCCGACGCGCAGCCGGCGCCGGCTGGATTGGAGCGGGTGGTCGAGGTCCATGTCCCGCATGTTCGGGGGCGGCGGCAACAAATTGATGATGTTTTGATGAAGGAACCGTGACAGTCGGAATTTCGGCCCGCTTGCCCCGCTCCGCGCGGAACGCGGCGAAATGGTTCCTTGACTAAGGAAGAAATCTCCTCGGTTAAAGCAGCTGCAAAGTCCCTGGAACGCTCCCGCGCCGATCCTCCGGGGACGCCGCCCGCCATCAAAACCCTGCCTCTCGCAATCGAAGTAAGGTAACATTTAATGCTTTCCATCGGTTCGCCCGCTCTTTAACTTTTCAACGCGGCGGGCGCTTGTCCTTGCATGAGGTTGCGAATGTTCAGTCGAGAGATGCGGATCGCCGGATTTGACAGCGAGTTGTGGGCCGCCTTGCGGGGCGAGCGCCAGCGCCAGGAAGCCCATATCGAGTTGATCGCCTCGGAAAACTACGCCAGCCCGCGCGTGCTCGAAGCCCAGGGTTCGGTGTTGACCAACAAATACGCCGAGGGCTATCCAGGCAAGCGGTATTACGGCGGCTGCGAGTTCGTGGACATCGCCGAGCAACTGGCCATCGACCGCGCCAAGCAATTGTTCCAGGCCGATTACGCCAACGTGCAGCCCCATTCCGGCTCGCAGGCCAATGCCGCCGTCTACATGGCGCTGCTGGAGCCGGGCGAGACCGTGCTGGGCATGAGCCTGGCCCACGGCGGCCACCTCACCCACGGCGCCAAGGTCAATTTCTCCGGCCGGCTGTACCAGGCGGTGCAGTACGGTCTGAACGAGGCCACCGGTGAAATCGACTACGAACAGGTGGAGCGGCTGGCGCTGGAGTGCCGGCCCAAGATGATCATCGCCGGGTTTTCGGCCTATTCGCGGGTGGTGGACTGGCCCCGCTTTCGCGCCATCGCCGACCAGGTCGGCGCCTGGTTCGTGGTGGACATGGCGCACGTCGCCGGGCTGGTCGCGGCCGGCCTGTATCCCAATCCGCTTCCGGTCGCCGACGTGGTCACCACCACCACCCACAAGACTCTACGCGGTCCACGCGGCGGCCTGATCCTGGCCCGCGCCAATCCCGAGGTCGAAAAGAAGCTGAACTCGCTGGTCTTTCCCGGCACCCAGGGCGGCCCGCTGATGCACGTCATCGCCGCCAAGGCCGTTGCGTTGCTGGAAGCCCTGCAACCCGAATTCACCGAATACCAGAGGCAAGTGGTCGCCAACGCCCGCGCCATGGCCGGAGTATTCCTCGAACGGGGGTACGACGTGGTGTCCGGCGGTACCGACAATCATCTGTTCCTGGTCAGCCTGATCGCCAGGGGCCTGACCGGCAAGGCCGCCGACGCCGCGTTGGGCCGGGCTTATATCACCGTCAACAAGAACGCCGTGCCCAACGATCCGCAGTCGCCGTTCGTCACCAGCGGCATCCGAATCGGCTCGCCCGCGATCACCACGCGCGGGTTCAAGGAACGCGAATGCCGCGAGCTGACCGGCTGGATGTGCGACATCCTCGACGATCTCGACAACGACGCGGTCATCGACCGGGTGCGCGGCCAGGTCGCCGAACTCTGCGCCCGCTTCCCGGTGTACGGTTGATCCCCCCGGCGGGCGCGCGAGGCGGCAACGATGCATTGCCCGTTTTGCGGGGCACCCGATACCCGGGTCATCGATTCACGGCTGTCGGCGGAAGGCGACAAGGTTCGCCGTCGCCGCGAATGCCTGCATTGCAACGCCCGCTTCACCACCTACGAGGTGGCTGAACTGTTGATGCCACCGGTGGTGAAACGCGATGGCCGCCGCGAGCCGTTTTTGGAGGAAAAACTGCGCACCGGTTTGTTGCGAGCGTTGGAAAAGTGCCCGGTGAGCGCCGAACGGATCGAGGAAACCATCCTGCGCATCAAGAACCGCGCCCGCGCCAGCGGCGAGCGGGAACTGAGCAGCCAACGCCTCGGCGAATGGGTCATGGACGAGTTGCGCGATCTGGATCAGGTCGCCTATGTTCGTTTCGCCTCGGTCTATCGCAGCTTCCAGGACGTCAATGCCTTCCGGCTCGAAATCGAACGCTTGCAAGGCGCGTCGTCCGATCCGGCGGACGCCCAGTAATGCCCGACCCTCTCATCCTCAACCCCTCTTCGCTTGAGGGCGATGGCAGCGAATGGCGACCCGACGACTACCGTCACATGGCGCGTGCCTTGGTGCTGGCCCGGCGCGGCTTGTGCCACACCGCTCCCAACCCGTGCGTGGGTTGCGTGCTGGTCAAGGATGGAGTGGTCGTCGGCGAAGGCTGGCACGCCCGCGCCGGCGAGGCTCATGCCGAAGTCAACGCGCTGGACGAGGCGGGCGAGCGGGCGCGGGGCGCGACCGCTTACGTCACCTTGGAGCCCTGCTGCCATCAGGGCCGCACCCCGCCCTGTACCGACGCCCTGCTCAAGGCCGGGATCGCCCGGTTGGTGGCGGCCATGTCCGACCCCAATCCCCAAGTCGCTGGCAAGGGCTTCACGATCCTGCGCGACGCCGGGGTCGTGGTGGAATGCGGCTTGCTGGAGGCGGAAGCCCGGGCGCTGAATCCCGGTTTCATCCGGCGCATGATCCAGGGTCGGCCCTTCGTCCGCCTCAAGCTGGCCATGAGCCTGGACGGACGGACCGCGCTGGCTTCGGGCGAAAGTCAATGGCTGACCAGCGAGGCCGCGCGGCAAGATGTACAGCGACTTCGGGCGCGTGCCTCGGCGGTTCTGACCGGCGTCGGGACGGTGCTGGCCGACGATCCCAGCCTCAACGTCCGCCTGCCGGAAGCAACCCGCCAACCGCTGCGGGTGATTCTCGACACCGAACTGCGCACGCCGCCCACTGCCCAAACCTTGCGGCTGCCGGGTCCAGTGCTCATTTTCACCGCCATCGCCGATCCCGCCGCGCATGAACCGTTGCGGGCGGCGGGAGCAGAAATGGTCATTCTGCCGCGCGCCGAGCGGGGATTGGATTTGCCCGCCGTCATGGCGGAACTGGCCCGCCGCGAGTGCAACGAGGTCCATGTGGAATGCGGCCCGACCTTGGCCGGGACATTGTTGCGGGCGGGGTTGGTGGATGAACTGGTGATCTACATGGCGCCGCTGTTGCTTGGCGACAAGGCACGCGGACTGTTCCGGTTGCCGGAATTGACGCGGATGAACGAACGGACGGAATTGGAAATCTTGGACACAAGGGTAGTGGGAAAGGATTGGCGGATCAGATTAAAGCCGGTTAAAGGCGATGAATAACCTGGAGTTCGATGCCGATATTTAAGGACAACCTCATGGCCTACAGTGACTTCACATTAACTGACGTAAAAGAGAAACTGGGTCTAGCCTTGATGGAAAAGGCAAGCCTGTTTTCGCAAACATCGATCTTGGACTACAGTGACCATCTCAAGGAAACGTTGAAATACAACGTGCCACTGGCCACCTCAATCAATACGGAAAAGGCACGTTCCGAGCTTATTGTTACCCCGGTTCTGGTGGAGGTGATCAAAATACTGGATCAGGAAGTCAGTCTTTTTTCAGGGATAGAGTTCAATGTCGACAAGAACAGGGGCCTGAATGGAATTTGTGACTACATCATCAGTCTTTCCGCTGAACAATTATTTCTGGATGCCCCTATCATTACGATTGTCGAAGCCAAAAACGATAATCTGAAAGCTGGCTTGGGGCAGTGCATTTCGGAAATGTTGGCGGCGAAAATTTTCAATGAAAACAAAAATCTTAACATAGAAAACATTTTTGGGACCGTCACTACGGGGAGTTTATGGAACTTCCTGAAACTGACCCGGAAAACAGTCTGGATTGATAGCGATGAATATCATATTTCCAATGTAGCAAAAATTCTGGGAATCTTCATCTCGATCATTAAATCGAATCAATCCGTCTCAATAGTTTGAGGTATAAAATGGGGAGGAATCGCCATGTCATATAGTGATTTTAACCTCAAGCGAGCCAAGCAGGAATTCAACCTGAATTTTATCGAAAACAAGAATCTGTTCCTGGAAACGGAAGAAGTGGAAATTAGCGAATATCTTCGCATGACGCTGGATTATAATGTGCCTCTTGCCTTGGCTATCAACACAGAGAAAGCGCGCTCGGAGTTCATCATCGCCAACATCCTGCTGGAGCTTAAGAGGCAACTCAACGACCAGATTAGCCTGTTTTCAGGCGTTAACCTGGATGTTGATAAAAACAGGGATTTAAGTGGTTTCTGTGATTATATTCTGAGTAAATCATCGGAGCAGTTTTATCTAAGTGCGCCCGTTCTAGCGATTGTTGAGGCTAAAAATGATCAAGTAACCAACGGCTTAGGTCAGTGCATCGCTGAAATGATTGCCGTAAGGATATTTAATGATCGTGAAGGGAATTCTGTCAACTCAATATATGGGGCCGTCACTACGGGCAGCAACTGGAAGTTTCTTAAATATGAAAATGACGTGATTTATATAGACCGCCCCGAGTATTACATTGCTGACGTTAATAAAATCATGGGCATCCTGGTAAAAATGATGTGTCAGGACGCCTGAAGATTCACATCGTCATAACAAACCGACTTATTCCAAACTCGCGCCGCGCCCCCTTCGAGAACCCCGCTATGTTCACCGGCATCATTACCGCCGTTGGCACCATCACCGCGCTCCAGCCGCGCGGCGGCGATGTCCGTTTGTGCATCGCCACCGGCAAGCTGGATTTAGGCGACGTGCAACTCGGCGACAGTATCGCTGTCAGCGGCGTCTGCCTGACCGCCGTCGAACTGCCCGGCGACGGTTTCTGGGCCGACGTCTCGCGCGAGACCCTGGAGCGCACCATCCTCGGCGCGGCCAAACCGGGGATGCAAGTCAACCTGGAAAAAGCGCTGACCCCCACCACCCGACTCGGCGGCCACCTGGTCAGCGGCCACGTGGACGGCGTCGGCGCGGTCACCGACTGGCGCCCGGATGGCCGTTCCTGGCGGCTGCGCATTCAAGCCCCGGATGAACTGGCCCGCTACATCGCCGAGAAAGGCTCGATCTGCGTCGACGGGATCAGTCTCACCGTCAACCGGGTGGACGGCGCGGCGTTCGAGTTGAACATCGTTCCGCATACCCTGGCGGAAACCACCCTCGCTGCCTGCGCGGTTGGACGACAAGTCAATTTGGAAGTGGACCTGATCGCCCGTTATCTGGAGCGGTTGCTGCTGGGCGACCGCGCCGCGCGGCCGGCCAGTGGCGGTCTCACCGAGGCGCTGCTGCGCGAACACGGGTTTTGGAGCTAACCGATGGCGCTCGATACCATTGACGAAATTCTTGCCGACCTGCGGCAAGGCAAGATGGTCATCATCATGGACGACGAAGACCGGGAAAACGAAGGCGACCTGTTGATGGCCGCCTCGCTGGCGCGCCCCGAGGACATCAACTTCATGGCCCGCTACGGGCGCGGCCTGATCTGCCTGACCCTGACCCGCGAACGCTGCCAGCAACTGCGCCTGCCGCTGATGGTGCAGGACAACGCCACGCCTTTCTCCACCAACTTCACCGTCTCCATCGAAGCCGCCCAGGGCGTCACCACCGGCATCTCCGCCTACGACCGCGCCCATACCGTCCGCACCGCCGTTCGCCCCGACGCCAAACCCGAGGACCTGGTGCAACCCGGCCACATCTTCCCGTTGATGGCCCAGCCCGGCGGTGTCCTGACCCGCGCCGGTCACACCGAGGCCGGGTGCGACCTGACCCGGCTGGCCGGGCTGGAACCGGCGGCGGTGATCGTCGAAATCCTTAACGAGGACGGCGGGATGGCACGGCGGCCCGAACTGGAGGTTTTCGCTGAACGCCACGGCATCAGGATCGGCACGATCGCTGACCTGATCCGCTATCGAATGCAGAACGAGAAAACCGTCGAGCGGGTCGCGGACACGCTCATGGACACCGAATTTGGTCCGTTTCGGGTGCTGACCTACCAGGACCTGGTCGGTCGGCAGGTACATTTCGCGCTGGTCAAGGGCGAGATTCACACCCGGGAGCCGATCGTGGTGCGGGTTCACGTTCAGCATCTGTTGAGCGACCTGCTGACCTTGCGCCTGCCCGACAGCGGCTGGCCGCTGCGCGACGCTTTGAGGCGGGTGGCAAACGAGCCGGCCGGCGTGCTGGTGTTTCTCAACCGGACCGAGGAGCCGGCGGCCCTGATTCGGCGGATGCGCGGCTATCAGTTCGGCTCGACCGAGGCGCCGCGTCCCGCCGACTCGTCGGCGGAATTGCGCACCTACGGCATCGGCGCGCAAATCCTGATCGACATCGGAGTGCACCGCATGCGCGTGTTGGGCGCGCCTCGGCGCATCACCGGTCTGTCTGGCTTCAATCTGGAAGTCGTCGAATATATTTCCTGAACGTCCCCTACCCTCACCTGTCGTGGACCCCCCCATGCACCCCATCACCACCATCGAAGGCGATTTCACCCCGCCCCAGGACGCCCGCTTCGCCCTGGTGGCGGCGCGGTTCAACAGCTTCATCGTGCAAAGTCTGGTCAATGGCGCGGTGGACGCCCTGCGCCGGCACGGCGTACCCGAGACCGGCATCGACCTGATCTGGACGCCCGGTTCGTTCGAGCTGCCGCTGGCGGCGCAACGCCTGGCCGCCAGCGAGCGTTACGACGGCATCGTCGCCCTGGGCGCGGTGATTCGCGGCGGCACCCCGCACTTCGAATACGTCGCCAGCGAGTGCGTCAAGGGACTGGCCAGCGTCGCCCTGGAATACGACATTCCAGTCGGCTTCGGCGTGCTGACCGTGGACACCATCGACCAGGCGGTGGAGCGCGCCGGCACCAAGGCCGGCAACAAGGGCGCCGAGGCAGCGCTGTCGGTGCTGGAAATGGTCAGCCTGCTGCGCCGGCTGGAAGCGTAAGCCGTGACGGGTCCAAGTCGCAAACCCCAGCCGGGAAAACGCAGTTGGGCTCGACGCTGCGCGGCGCAAGCCCTGTACGAGTGGCAAATCACCGGCCAGGCCCCCGACCGGATCGCGGCGCAGTTCCTGGCCGACGAGGATCTGCGCAAGGCCGATCCGGATTATTTCCAGGAACTGGTGCGGCAGGTACCGACGCGGGTGGCGGAAATCGACGCCGCGCTGGAGCCGTTCCTGGACCGGCCATTGGCGCGGGTGGACCCGGTGGAGCGCGCCATCTTGCGGATTGGCGGCTACGAACTCCTGTGGCATCCGGACCTTGCCTACCGAATCGTGATCAACGAAGCGGTGGAACTGGCCAAGCTGTTCGGCGCGGAACAGGGTCATCGCTACGTCAACGGCGTCCTCGACAAGCTGGCCCGCGCGATACGGTCGGTGGAATTCGCCGCGCCGACCTGAGCACGGGCGGTTCCCTGCCGAAAATCCTCATTTCAATATAACTGCTTAAGGACGAAATCCTTATGGCGAGCCCGATCACCATCACCCGCGAAATCTTCCAGGTGGGCGGCCAAACCTTGACCGCCCCCGAGGATGCCGCCATTTACCTGATCAACTTCGACGGTCACGCCGCGCTGGTGGACGCCGGCGCCGGTCGTGGTCAGAAACGGTTACTCGCCCACCTCGCCACCCTGGGCGTGCGACCCGAGCAAATCGAATATCTGCTGTTGACCCATTGCCATTACGATCATACCGGCGGCGCCCGCGACCTGCGCAAGGCGCTGGGTTGTTCGGTCGTCGCTCACGAACTGGACGCTGATTTTCTGGAGCGCGGCGATAATGAGGTGACGGCGGCCAGTTGGTATGGCGCCAAGCTCTATCCCTGCCCGGTGGACCGCCGGCTGAGCGGCGCGCGGGAGACGCTGCCATTGGGCGGACGCTCCATCACCGCCCTGCACATCCCCGGCCATTCCCCCGGCTCCCTGGCGTATTTGACCGAATCCGAGGGTCAGATCGTGCTGTTCGGCCAGGACGTGCATGGGCCGCTGGACCTGCGGCTGCACTCGAACCCGGCCGATTACCGGGTTTCGCTTGAGCAACTCCTGGCGCTGGAGGCCGACATCCTGTGCGAGGGCCACTACGGCATCTTTCGGGGCAAGGCGGCGGTGGCCGAATTCATCCAGTCGTTCCTGGTCCCATGAAAACCCAACGTTTTGAGAGAGGACATCATGGACTACGCCATCGGCACCCTTCTGTGCGCCACCGATCTCGATCCACGCAGTTCCGAAGTCCTGCGACACGCCGCCGGACTCGCCCACCGCTTTGGCGCCCGGCTGCACATCCTCCACGTCATCGAGCCGCTGAGCGATTTCGCCCGGTTCTGGATCAACGCCACCGTTCCCGAGGAAGCGCGCCAGGCGCACGACGCCGAAGTCCACGCCAGCGCCCATCGGGCCTTGCGGCAACGGCTGGATGCGTACTGCCTGGAGGCGTTGGAACATCACGCCGAACGCTTGATCACCGATATCCAGATCATCGAGGGACCGCCCGCCCGCATCATCCTGGAACAAGCCCGGCGAGTCCGGGCGGAATTGATCGTCCTCGGCTCGCACGGGCATTCCGCCATCGGCGAGGCGGTGTTGGGTTCAGTGGCGCACAAAGTCACCATGAAGGCCACCGCGCCAGTGCTGCTGGTGCCGATCGGGCATGGGGGGTAGGGCCGTAGCGCGGGTTAGCGGCAGCGTAACCCGCCTATCAGGCATGTTGGCGGCGTCACCTCCGACGATGAAAGTCGGTGCTTTCATGGCAACTGGGCAACGTCATTTAATTATGCAAAAAATCCTTATAAATCAATATGAAGAGAATTGTTATCCAGGTGGCGGCTTGGATTAAGATACAAGCTCCGCCGCTCGCTGGTTTGCGGTTACGTCGGGTTATCTTGGGGATGAGTTTTCTGTTCCAGCAGAGCGACCAGTTCCTTCCGTTTTTTAGCGCGGGCGAATTCCAATGGGGTTTGGCCATCGTGTGACTTCAGCGTCAGATCGGCTCCCGCTTCGATAATCACCTTGGCGGTTTCAAGGTGATTTTGCCAAATCGCATCATGCAAGGCCGTATAGCCGTTGTAGGGTCCTTGTTTATTGATATCGATTCGATACGCGATCAGCAGTCGCGCTGCTTCAGTTCGGCCGGCGTAAGCGGCGGCATGGAGAGCGGTGGCCTTCATGCCTGGATCAACGGCGGTCACATCGGCGCCGACTTCCAGCAAGGCCTGGACAATCTCGGTATGACCTTCGTAAGCCGCCATGATCAAGGGAACATCGCCACTGGCGTCGGGAGCATTGATATCGACGCCCTGCTGAATGAGTTCTTTTACGCGGGCCAGGTCATTGCGCTTGACCGCGTTCATTAGTGTAGTCATGCGGGTTCTCTGCTCCAAAGTGTCGGTGGTTCTTCTCGGAAGGGCAAAATTTCCTGCCCACGGAATTTTATTTGGTGCATTCCGTATTGCCTGCGTTTGGGTGATTAACGGTGCAAGTAGGTGGCGCCGGTAGACGTCGGCTCAGGTGCGGGTTAGGCCATTCTAAAAAACGAGAGGACGGACGACGAACCACGGTTTCCGCCCGACAAGCCAAAGCAAGACGGCTATGACGGAACCGATACCACGGTTGTTTGGATGGTGGTTGACGAGCGGTAACCACGAGAAACTCTGTAACCGTGGGACGCGAGTCTGGCACAACCGGAGAAGCGGGGTCGAACCCACTCGTGATTCATTGAATTTGGTGGCCAGGGTCGGAATCGAACCAACGACACGCGGATTTTCAGTCCGCTGCTCTACCAACTGAGCTACCTGGCCAGATGCGCCTCGCGCGAAGAAGGGGCGCATTTAAGCAGCTTGCGCGATGGTCGTCAAGCCAACTCACGATTTTGGCGGTACGTAGCCTTCCGGCAACGCCGAGCCCGCCCCAAAGAAAAATTGCGCCATCTGCTCTTCCAGAAACTGCCGCGCCTTCGGCTCGAACGGCGTCAGCCGGTACTCGTTGATCAACATGGTCTGCTGTCGCAACCATTGTTGCCAGGCCGGCTTGGAGACATTCTCGAAAATTCGCTTGCCCAGTTCTCCGGGATAAGGTGGACGATCCAGACCCTCGGCCTCGACACCGAGCTTGACGCACTTCACCATTCGAGCCATTCGCGGATTCCCGTTCGTTTTACGTTCGCTTGCCAGCATCGCCAGGAGTTGCCGCACCGGCGCGGCCATTCCACGGTCGTCAGGGTAGCGAGGGTTATACCAGACAAACCGTTCCCCTTCCATCACCGCGCCGCCCGATCGGGTCACCGTCGCCGGCACCGGCGTAATATCAAGCTGGAAATGACTGAAGCCATGCCGCAGCACGTTCCACGGTATTTCGACCGTCACTTCCAATCCCCACCGTTCCCGACACCAGTCGGCGATATCTATCTCTGGTGGGCATTCAGGAAAACTCCACAGTCCGCCCCAGACGCCAACCGGCGGCCGACGCTCCAGCAACACCTCGCCTTCCACGCCGCGCAACAACACCATCCGCGTGGTCCGCACCGGCAATTCCCGTCGCGGTTTTGACGCCGGATAATCCGATTCCCGCCCCTGGGCATGGGCCACGCAATCCGCCATCAACGGACACTGGTTACAGCGTGGCCGGCGCGGCGTGCAAACCGTCGCGCCGAGATCCATCATCGCTTGAGTGTAATCGGCCACGCACTCGACTGGCGTGTAGCGTTCCGCCAGTTCCCACAGCATCGCCAGTACGGATGACTGTCCCGGCCAGCCGTCGACCGCCGCGAATCGCGCCAGCAGCCGTTTGACGTTGCCATCCAGAATCGGCTGTCGCTGCCCAGCCGCCAAGGCCAGAATCGCTCCCGCCGTCGAACGCCCGATACCCGGCAAGTTTTGCAGCGCCGCGCTGTCGAGCGGCATCTCCCCTCCGTGCCGGTCGCGCAAGATGCGCGCCGTCTGGTGCAGATGGCGAGCGCGAGCGTAATACCCCAATCCAGCCCACAACCTCAATACCTCGTCCAGGTCGGCCTCGGCCAGGGCCGCCAAGTCGGGAAACCGCGCCATGAACCGTTCATAATAGGGGATCACCGTCGCCACCTGGGTTTGTTGCAGCATAATCTCCGACACCCAGACTCGGTACGGCGTGGGATTCTCTTTCCAGGGCAGGTACTTGCGGCCGTTCGCGTCGAACCAATCCAGCACGCGCCGGCCAAATTCATCCGGAGCCATCTCGTTTTTGCTTTGTGAGGTTTTTGCCATGGCGCGTATTCTGATCGCCGGTTGTGGCGATGTCGGCGCAACCCTGGGCCAGGATTTGAACTCGGCCGGGCATGAGGTTTGGGGCTTGAAACGCCACCCGGCCGATTTGCCGCCCGGCATCCGGCCGCTGGCGGCGGATTTGACCGATCCGGCGACCTTGAACGCCCTGCCGCCGGACTTGGATGCCGTCGTTTACAGCGCCGCCGCCACCGGTTTCAGCGAGGCCGCCTATCAGGCCGCCTATGTCACCGGCGTCCACAACCTGCTTGAAGCTCTGCGCGAGGCGGGCCAGCAGCCCCACCAGATGTTGTTTGCCTCCAGCACCTCGGTGTATGCCCAGCACCAGGGTGAGTGGGTGGACGAGGATTCGCCCGCCGAGGCGGAAAGTTTCAGCGGGCGCTGCATTCGCGTGGGCGAACGATTGATGTGGGATAGCCCCTGGCCGGCGGTGGCGGTTCGTTTCGGCGGCATCTATGGCCCTGGCCGCACCCGGTTGATCGACAGCGTCCGGGCCGGAACCGCCGCTCGTCCCGCCGGACCGCCGCTCTACACCAATCGCATTCATCGCGACGACTGCGCCAGGGTGTTGGAACACCTCTTGTTCCTGCTGGGGCCAGCGCCGCTTTACCTTGCCGTGGACGACGACCCCGCGCCGCTGGGCGAGGTGCTGAGCTGGCTGGCGACCCAGCTCGGCGTGCCGGAACCGCCATTGGCCGCGCACCCACCCTTGAAGCCGGGCGCCGGGATCGGCGATCCCGCGCTACGCATGCGGGCCAGCAAGCGCTGCCGCAATGCGCGGCTACGCGCCAGCGGCTTTCAGTTCCGCTATCCCAGCTACCGGGACGGTTACGCCGCCCTGCTGCGATTGGCAGACTGAACAACGACCGACGCCTGGCGTCAGTCGTTGTTCGCCTAGCTAGAACGCCGCGCCGGAGAAATCGTAGCTCATCTCGCGATAGGGGTGTTGCAGGAAGAATCCCTGGATCAAGTCCACGCCCAGCGACCACAGGATGGGCATGGCTTTCACATCCTCCACCCCCCCCACGATGGTGGCCGCGCCCAAGGTCTCCAAACTTTGCACCAGTTCCTTGATCTGGGCCTGTTTCTTAGCATCCCGGGCAAGGCCATTGACGAAGTACATGTCCAGCTTGACGTAATCGGCCCCCAGATTCTTGAGCAGCGACAGTGAGTCCGTGCCCCGGCCGAAACGGTCCAGACAGAAGCCGCAGCCCAGCATCTTGATGCCGCCCAGGAAGCTGAACATGTCGCGCAGGCTGCGCTCGGCGGTGGATTCCGCCACCTCGAACACCAGGCTTCGCGGTTCGACGCCGGCCTGCTCCATCCGCTCACGCAGCCAGCCGTTCAACGTCCGATCCTGCAAGGTCACCGGCAAGATCTTGATGAACACCGTGGTCTGGCGCTGGCGCTGGCGCAGCATGTCAAGCACATGCTCAATCACCCAGCGGTCCAGCGTCAGCCCTAATTCATGATTGTAAACCACACCGAACACGCTGCCCGGCACCAGTTCCTGACCGTCGTTGCCGCGCAACCGCAGCAACACCTCGTAGCGTTCGTTGGTATCGCCCCGCATGCTGGCAATCGGCTGAAACACTAGCCAGAGCCGCTCGTGCTCGATAATCTCGCGCACTTGCCGCAGAACCCGCGCCCGTGACGAGGCTTCCTGGTCGCGGTTGCTCTTCAGTCCGTCCTCTTGTAGGACGATGCGCTCCCCTTTGGCTTCCCGCGCCAGACCGCAAGCCGAATCGGCCCGCTGGATCAGCATCAGGTGATCCTGGCTCCGGTCGGTCGTCAGCGCAACGCCGATGCTGGTTCGCAACAACTGGGCCTGTTCGCCGACCCGGTAAAATCCGGTTTCCAGCACGTCGCGGATGCGTCGGGCCAGCGCCAGCAGCGGTTCGCCGATCAGGTTGGGAATCGTCACCGAAAAGATGGCGTCGCTGAACCGTGCCGCGATCTGATCCGAGTTCAACGTCTGCCGCAACCGGATGGCTGCCTGGCCCACCACCTCGTCGGCGATCGCTACCCCAGCGGAATCGCGGATGGAGCGCAGGTTGTCCAGCACGATGAACAAGACCGCCAGCGATTGGGTGTTCAGACCTAAGGTTTCGATGACACGCTCCAGCAGCGTCAAGTAGCGCCGGCGGTTGAACAGGCCACTGATCGGGTCGTTGTCAGTCAGTGACCCGAGCTTGATCCGCATGGCCCGCGCCCGGCGCAGCCGTTGCTTGATTTCCCAGCACAGGTAGCTGATCGGCGCCGGTTTGGTCAGCAGGCTGGTGCCCGGTACGTCCAGACTGGTCAGGTAGTTCGGTATATCAGCCGGAAAGCACAGCAGGATGATGGGCAGCGTGTCGCAGTCTCGATGCTGGGTGATCACCTGCGCCAGTTCCTGCCCGCTCATTTCCTTGATGTCCAGATCGATGAGTAACAGGTCCGGCCGAAAGCGGTGAATATCCTGCAAGACTTGCAACGGTTGGATCACCACCCGCGGAATGATGCCTTGTTCCTCCAGAGCGCCCGCCATTTCCCAAGCCTCGGTCGGCTGGTCGTTGACGATCAACACCCGAAAATAGCCTTGCGAGGTTTGCGGCAACAACAGTTCTCGCAGTACGTCAAGCACTTCGTCGTTTTCGAACGGCTTGCTGAAATAGGCCACACCGCCCGCCCGCACCGCTTCCAGCCGCGCGCTCATATCGTTACGCTCGCTCAGGAACAGGATCGGCGCCCGCGAGCCAGTTTCGGCGCGCAGTTGGGCCATCAACGCCATGACCGACTCCGAGCCATCGGGAAAATCGACGTCGACGATGATGGCGCCGGGCATCTGTCCCTGCAAGCGTTGCTCGGCCTCGACCAGATTGGCGATGTGCCGGATTCGATAACCGGAATCCTCGAGCTTGGTCGCCAGCGGCGGATTTTCGTTCGGGGCGATCACGATGATTTCCGGCAGAGGCGACAAGAGCGGACGGGTCCGAGGT
The DNA here is from genome assembly GCA_029624675.1 of Candidatus Contendibacter sp. Lineage (GTDB taxonomy): Bacteria > Pseudomonadota > Gammaproteobacteria > Competibacterales > Competibacteraceae > Contendibacter. Next base: position 32,821 of record JARSSP010000028.1, on the reverse strand, counting down.
TCGTCGCTTGTGCTGGATCCCCCGACCACTGTCAAAATGGTGCGTAAGGCGTCGATCAGGGCCGTCAGCCGTTGCCGATCAGATTCACCAGGCATGCCACCGCTGGCGGCGCAACTCTTGACATGTCGCTCCAGTTGCGCGACCAGATTGCGCAGGTGCTCGTCGCCGTGTTCCCGCGCGTTCTGCGTCATGTCCTGCGCCAGTCGCGCCAGCATCGCGAACGACTTGGGGTTCCACTTGACGTAGTACAGCTTCTGCCACAGGTCCTCGATCAGCTTCAGGTAATTGACCAGCCTGAGACGCTGGCTGTTTCCGCCTTCAGCCTGACTCATGGCTTATCTCCTTCAAAAATTGGGATATTCCAGCAATGATAAACAAAGTAAAGTATAGCGTTATCGTTCTCAAATGGTCGGTCAACGCTCCACCTGGTTCACGTCTCGCACCGCGCCGCGGGAGGCGCTGGTGGTCATGGCGGCGTAGGCGCGCAACGCGGCCGACACCGGCCGCTGGCGCTGGATCGGCTTCCAGGCCATCGCCTCTCGTTCCCGCATCGCCGCCCGCCGCCGTTGCAATTCCTCGTCGCTGACGGCGAGATGGACGCGGCGGTTGGGGATGTCGATCTCGATCCGGTCGCCTTCCTCGACCAGGGCGATGGCGCCGCCCTCCGCCGCTTCCGGCGAGACATGGCCGATGGACAGCCCGGAGGTTCCACCGGAGAAGCGGCCATCGGTGATCAGCGCGCATGCCTTGCCCAGCCCCTTGGATTTCAGATAGCTGGTCGGATAAAGCATTTCCTGCATGCCCGGCCCACCGCGCGGCCCTTCGTAGCGGATCAGCACCACGTCGCCGGGCTGAATCCGACCGCTCAAAATGGCCGCAACGGCGTCTTCTTGGCTTTCCACCACCCGCGCCGGTCCCTGGAACACCAGAATGTTTTCGTCCACCCCGGCGGTCTTGACGATGCAACCGTCCTCGGCCAAGTTCCCGTACAGAACCGCCAGCCCGCCGTCCTGGGAATAGGCATGGCTCTTGGCGCGGATGCAGCCGTTTTCCCGATCCAGGTCCAGGCTGGGCCAGCGGGTGTTCTGGCTGAACGCCTCCTGGGTCGGGATGCCCGCCGGACCGGCGGAGTAGCGCAAGCGGGCTTCGTCCCAAGCCGTCGGGCGAGCGATGTCCCACCGTTCCAACACCTCGGCCAGTGTTTCGCCGTGGACGGTGCGCACGTCGCGATGCAGCAGCCCGACCCGGTCCAGTTCGCCGAGGATGGCGATGACGCCCCCGGCCCGATGCACGTCCTCCATGTGGTATTTCTGGGTCGCGGGCGCGACCTTGCACAGGTTCGGCACCCGCCGCGACAGCCGGTCGATGTCGCGCAGGGTGAAGTCGACCCCGCCTTCCTGAGCCGCCGCCAGCAGGTGCAACACGGTGTTGGTGGAGCCACCCATGGCGATGTCGAGACTGATGGCGTTCTCGAAGGCCGCGAACGTAGCGATGCCGCGCGGGAGCACCGACTCGTCGCCCCGCTCGTAATAGCGCCGGGTCAGTTCGACGATGCGTCGGCCCGCTTCCAGGAACAGTTCGCGTCGGTCGGCGTGAGTCGCCAGCAGCGAACCGTTGCCGGGCAGGCTCAGGCCCAGCGCCTCGGTCAGACAATTCATCGAATTCGCGGTGAACATACCCGAGCACGAGCCGCAGGTCGGGCAGGCCGAGCGTTCGTACTCGGCGACCGTGGCCTCGTCGATGCGGTCGTCGGCGGCGGCCACCATGGCGTCCACCAGGTCCAGCTTGTGGGCCGCCAGCCGGGTCTTGCCGGCCTCCATCGGTCCACCGGAGACGAAGATGGCGGGAATATTGAGCCGCAGGGCCGCCATCAACATGCCGGGAGTGATCTTGTCGCAGTTGGAGATGCAGACCAGCGCGTCGGCGCAGTGGGCGTTGACCATGTATTCGACCGAATCGGCGATCAGCTCGCGCGAGGGCAACGAGTACAGCATCCCGCCGTGACCCATGGCGATGCCGTCGTCCACGGCGATGGTGTTGAATTCCTTGGCGATGCCGCCGGCCACTTCGATCTCGCGCGCCACCAGTTGGCCCAGGTCCTTCAGATGGACGTGGCCGGGCACGAACTGGGTGAAGGAGTTGGCGACGGCGACAATCGGCTTGCCGAAGTCGCCATCCTTGACGCCAGTGGCCCGCCACAGCGCGCGGGCACCCGCCATGTTGCGGCCGTGAGTGGTGGTGCGGGAACGATAGTCGGGCATGAGAAACTCCGCGAAGCTTGAAATAAGTTTGAATCCTTGGGAAAGACCGCCAGATGCGTTGAAGATTCTACGTCAAGTTCCAACATTCGGGGGCAGGAATCCCCTGGGTATGGCTTGAGCGTGAAACACGGTCCGGCATTCCAGCCGACCAGCATCGTGCTGGCCAGCTTTTTCCGACAGGCTGGCGGCGACGCCGAATCGGGTCCATATCGGCTTGTTGGGCGCGGATGCCGTCGCGGAAGAGAATCGTTTTGGACCTCATTGACAACTTTGAGAGATCGATGTTTATTATTGATAATAAAGTTAAAATTTTTGAAATACTATCGTCCATGGTCAAACAGACCGCCTAACGAGCGATTAAAAATGCGTTCATTGCCATTTGCCGGAACGCCAGAACCTCCATATTACGCGGTTATTTTTCATCGGTTCGCACTTCCGGCGATAACGGCTACGAACAAATGGCGCAATGCATGCTGGAACTTGCCACTCGACAGCCGGGGTTTCTCGGCGTCGAAAGCGTGCGCGGCACCGACGGCTTTGGCATCACTGTCTCCTATTGGGCCTCCCAAGCTGACATCGCTAACTGGAAGGCGCACGTCGAGCATCTGCCGGCTCAGGAAACCGGCAAGCACCTCTGGTATGAAAGCTACGAACTTCGTATTGCCAAAGTCGAACGCGCTTATGGCAAGCCAATGGCGTAACATCGCAATTAGTGGGAATTTTGCCTTAATACGTTGTTTTTGAGAGAGGTACCATGAAAAACATCTTGCAAATCAGCTTTATCTTCTTTCTCGTTGGCTTGACCGCGCGCGCCGCCGATGGTGACGCCACCGACACGGCGAAAGCGCAAAACGCCGCCAGGGCATGGCTAGCGCTGGTGGATGCGGAAAAGTACGGACAGAGTTGGAACGAAGCGGCGCTATTGTTCCGGAGCGCCGTCATGAAAGCCGAATGGGAGAGAGCCGCCAAAACGACCCGCGCCCCGCTCGGCGCCTTGAAATCCCGCACGCTCAAATCCGCGAACTTCACCCGCAGCCTTCCGGGCGCTCCGGATGGCGAGTATGTCGTGATTCAATTCGACGCCCAGTTCGCGAACAAAGCCTCGGCCATCGAAACCGTAACCCCCATGCGTGACAAGGACGGAGCTTGGCGGGTATCCGGTTACTACATCCGATAGCGCGGCGAGCCGCGTCAGGATCACGGCAGCTCCGCCAGCCACGCCCGCGCCACCGTCGCCGCCTCGCGCACTTGATCCGGTGCCGTGCCGCCCACTCCCTTGCGAGCCGCCACCGAGCCCTCCAACGACAACACCTCGAACACGTCGAACTCGATCAGCGGCGAAAACTCCCGCAACTCGTCCAGGGTCATGTCGACCAGATCCCGACTGGTCTCGATGCCCCGCCGCACCGCCTTGCCCACGATCTCGTGGGCATCGCGGAACGGCACGCCCTTGCGCGCCAGATAATCGGCCAGATCAGTCGCGGTGGCGAAACCGCGCCGGGCGGCCTGGAGCATGTTGCCGCGCTTGGGATGCAGGGCCGGAATCAGATCGGCGAAGGCGCGCAAGCAGCCCCGCACCGTGTCCACGGTATCGAACAGTGGCTCCTTGTCCTCCTGGTTGTCCTTGTTGTAGGCCAGCGGCTGGCTCTTCATCAACGTCAACAGCGCGATCAGATGGCCGTTGACCCGCCCGACCTTGCCGCGCACCAGTTCCGGCACGTCGGGATTCTTCTTCTGCGGCATGATCGAGGAGCCGGTACAGAACCGGTCCGGCAAGTCCACGAAATCGAACTGGGCCGAGGACCACAGCACCAATTCCTCCGCCATCCGCGACAGATGGGTCATCAGAATGGCCGACGCGGCGGCAAATTCGATGGCGAAATCGCGATCGCTGACCGCATCCAACGAATTGGCGCACGGGGCGGCGAAATCCAGCAATTGCGCGGTGTAATGACGATCCAGTGGGTAACCGGTGCCGGCCAGCGCCGCCGCGCCCAGCGGCATGACATTGACCCGCTTGCGGCAGTCCATCAACCGCTCGTAATCACGCCTGAGCATCTCGAACCAAGCCAGCAGGTGATGGCCGAACGTCACCGGCTGGGCCACCTGCAAGTGGGTGAAGCCAGGCATGATCGTGTCGGCCTCGCGCATCGCCAATTCGGCCAACCCGCTCAACAGTCGCCGGATTTCGCCCGTAATGACATCGATGGCGTCGCGCAGGTACAGGCGAATGTCGGTGGCGACCTGATCGTTGCGCGAGCGGCCGGTGTGCAGGCGCTTGCCGGCGTCGCCGATTCGTTCGGTCAGCCGCGCCTCGATGTTCATGTGCACGTCTTCCAGCGCCGCCGACCAGGTGAATTCGCCGCGCTCGATCTCGGCGCGGATTTCTTCCAGCCCCCGCACGATGGCTTCGCAATCGTCCAGCGACAAAACCCCCACCCGCGCCAGCATCCGGGCGTGGGCGATGGAACCGTTGATATCCTGCCGGTACATCCGCCGGTCGAAGTCCACCGAGGCGGTAAAGGCCGCCACGAAGGCGTCGGTGCTCTCGGTGAACCGTCCGCCCCAAGTCTGATTGGTCTGTGTGTCGCTCATAAACTATTCTGTAGGCTGAAAAGACGCCATAGCTTAGCAAACCATGCAACTCGATACCCTACGCATCGCCACCCGCCAAAGCCCTCTTGCCCTCTGGCAAGCCGAACACGTCGCCGAGCGCTTGCGTCAAGCCCATCCTGGCCTGCGGGTCGAGTTGATCGGCATGATGACCCGCGGCGACAAGATTCTTGACAGCCCGCTAGCCAAGGTTGGCGGCAAGGGTTTGTTCGTCAAGGAATTGGAGCAGGGACTATTGGAAGGTCGCGCCGATCTTGCCGTGCATTCGCTGAAGGACGTGCCGGTGGACTTTCCCGCCGGACTAGGCCTGCCGGTGATTCTGGCGCGCGAGGACCCGCGTGACGCCTTCGTCTCCCGCCATTATCCCCACCCCGACGCCTTGCCTGCCCACGCTCGGGTCGGTACGTCCAGCCTGCGCCGGCAATGCCAACTGGCTGCCCGCTATCCCAGCTGGGAGATTCGCAGCCTGCGCGGTAATGTCGGTAGCCGGTTGGCTAAATTGGACGCCGGCGAATTCGATGCCATTCTCCTGGCCGCCGCCGGCCTGAAGCGGCTGGGATTGGAGGAGCGCATCACCGTGGCGTTGGAACCGGAATTTAGCCTGCCCGCCATTGGTCAGGGCGCCATCGGGGTCGAATGCCGATTGGACGACGCGCGGACGCGGGAGTTGATCGCCGTGCTCGACGATCCCGCCACCCATGTCCGGGTCATGGCGGAACGGGCGTTCAACGCCCGCTTGCAAGGAGGCTGTCAGGTGCCCATCGCGGGTCACGCGCTGCTGCTGGACCACGGACAGATCTGGCTGCGTGGCCTGGTTGGCGAACCCGACGGCAGCCGGATCGTCGTTGGGGAGATGCGTGGCCCGGCGGTGGCGGCCGAGACTCTCGGCGCTGCGCTGGCCGAGGAGTTGCTCGGACGCGGCGCCGACACCATCTTGCGGCGGTTGCTTGAAGCGTGCTGAAGCATGATCCAGACATTCTCCCCCGCAACCTTTCTCCCGCCGGTGGGAGAGAGAAGCGATCGCCTCAACGGCTTGAGCGTGCTGGTCACCCGACCGGAACACCAGGCCGGCCCCCTTTGCCAGTGGATCGAACAACACGGCGGCGTCGCGATTCGCTGGTCGGCGCTAGTCATCGGCGAACCGCGCGACTGGGCGCCGGCGCTAGCCTTGTTCGACCGGTTGGTCCACTACGATCTAGCCATTTTCACCAGCGCCAACGCCGTGGATCGGGCCATGCCGCGGATTCAGGAACGTGGCGGCTTCCCGCCTGGGCTGGAAATCGCCGCCATCGGCCCGGCGACCGCGCGGGCGCTAGCCCGCCATGGCGTCGACCGCTGCTTGCAACCCGGACAGGGATTCACCAGCGAAGCGTTGCTGGCCCTGCCCCGTCTCCAGCGGGTGGCCGGCCAGGCCATCGCCATCGTGCGCGGCGAGGGCGGCCGGGAACTGCTGACCGAAACCCTGACCGCTCGCGGCGCGCGCGTGAGACATGCGGAAGTCTACCGACGCGAACGGCCCGCACTGGACGTCACCGCGCTGCTGGAGCGCTGGAGTCGGGGCGAAATCGGCGCGGTGGTCGTCGCCAGCACCGAAAGCCTGTCGAATCTGTTTGATATGCTGGGCGTTGCCGGGCAAGATTATCTGCGTCAAACCCCGGTGATCGCGGTCAGCGCCCGCACTGCCCAGACCGCCGCGAATTTCGGCTGTCATCATCTTCTGCTCGCTCGGGAAGCCAGCGACGCCGCCATCGCCGCCGCCCTGCTCTGCCTGGTGGCGAATCCCTCCCTACCAGTTGGTAACACGACATGACAGAAAATCAATCCGAGAACGATAACGTCAAAGTCCCATCCGCCGCCAAGATTTCCCCCCTGGAATCGGCACCCGCGCACCCCTCCCAATCCGAGGCGGCGTCCATGCCCAAAGGTTCGCCCGCTTCCACCCCACCCACGCCCAAGAGTGGTCGTGGCGTGGCGTGGCTGGCGCTTCTGATCGGACTGGGCGCCGGCGGCGGCAGTGGCTATCTCTGGTACTTGTGGCAAAAGGATCAGGCCGCGCAGGCCAGCCGGCTGGATCAGGCGATCAAGCAGGCCATCGCGCAACGCGATCCTGAATTTCAGGCGCTGAAAGCTCAAGTTCAACAATTGCAGGGATTGAAAACCGAACTCGATCAGGCGCGCGCCGATCAGCAGGCGCTCAAGGAGCAATTGCTGGGTCTGACGGGCGACTTGCAGCCATTGAAAAGCGCGATGGAATTGCACAAGGGCGAGAGCGAACTCATCAAGGGCGAAATGAAGTTGTTGCGGGAGAGCCACGACGCCCACAAAACCTCGGTTCAAAAACAGAATGTTGATGTTGGCGCGCAGTTGCAGGATTACTTGAATCGCTTGGCCCAGCAAAACGAGCAGCTTCGGAACCTGAAGCTGAGCCAGGGCGGCCTGAACGATCAACTGGAAACGATCCGGACCTTGGTGGCCAAGGGGGGCGACGTCAACGCCTTCCCGCTGGCGGAAGTAGACTATCTACTGCGCTTGGCGGATTCCAAGTTGAAGCTGGAGCGCAACGTCGCCGCCGCCCGCCTGGCCCTAGAGGTCGCCCAACAGCGACTCAAGGCAGTCAACGAAAGCGCCATGGCTTCGGTGCAGACCATGCTTGGCGAGGCCATCGCCAGTCTGCGCGGCGTGAAATTGCCCGATCTTTCGGCCCTGGTGCACAAAGTGGCGGAGATGCAGAAGGCCATTGGCGGTCTGCCGCTGCGCATCACCTCCGGCGTTCCGGACATCAAGAACCGAGTCAAGCCCGCCGCCACCGCCGCCGTCAGCGACGATGCCAATCGCTCGTGGTGGGATCGTACTAGCGAGGCGGTCTGGAACCAGTTCAAGGGCATCGTGGTGATCCGCCGGGTGCGCAGCGACGCGCCGCCGCTGATTGCCATGGAAGAGGAATTTTTCCTGCGCCAGAACCTGCGGCTGGAATTGGAAAGCCTGCGGACGGCGCTGCTGCGCGGCGACGCCGAGGCTTACCGAGACTCCCATGATCTGGTTACCCACTGGGTCGAAACCTATTTTGATACCCAGGACAAGCAGGTGGCCGCATTCTTGGCTGAAGTGAAGGCGTTGCAAACCGTCGAATTCAATCCCTATGTCCCGGATTTGACCGGCCTCAACCAGGCGTTCGGCGAGGCGATGACCCACCGGCAACCGATTCGCGCCATCGGCAAGACGCAAGCGCCACCCACTGAATCGGCGGCGAAGGGGGAGGGACAACCATGAAGCTGCTGATCGGCATCATCATTACCTTGTTCGTCTCGGTCTGGATGGCGCTGACGCTCCGGCAGGACCCCGGTTATGCGATGTTCAGCATCGGCGAGTGGACTGTCGAGACCAGCTTCGCCTTCTTGATGCTGGTTCTGATCGTCCTGTTCGTCGGTTTCTACTTTCTGGTCCGGTTGGCCATTCGGCTGTGGCGCACGCCCCGTCAGACCCTGGCGGCCAACCAGCGGCGATTGCAGCGCAGGGCGCGGCGGTTGTTCAATCTGGGCAGCCGGCAACTGGCGGCTGGCCAGTGGGCGGCGGCGGAGAAAACCCTGCTCAAAAGCGCCGCGCACAGCGAAACGCCCGCGCTGGATTATTTGAGCGCGGCTCGGGCCGCCCATCACCTCAGCGACGTGAAATGGCGGCGCGACCTGCACCTGCGCAAGGCCGAGGAATCGCCGGACGCCGACAAGCTGACGGTGCAACTGACCCGGGTGGAATTTTTGCTGGAAGACCAGCAAGCCGAACAGGCCCGCCCCATCCTGGAATCCCTGCATACCCTCAACCCGCGTCATCCAGGCGTGCTGCTATGGTTGGCCCGCTGCTATCGGGAAGTGGGCGCCTGGGAGCCATTGCAACAGTTGTTGCCCGAATTGCAGAAGCAGAAGGTGTTCGGCCCCGAATCGTTCGCCGAGATTCAGCGCGAAACCTACCACGCCCTGTTGCAAGGCGTCGCTGCTGGCGGTTCGCTAGAGAAGTTGCGGGCGTTGTGGAAGCAGACGCCGGCTCCGCTGCGCGAGGGGGACGAGGCGTTGCTGGTGGACTATGCCACCGCTCTGTGTGAATTCGACGCCTTCGACGACGCCGAGACACTGCTGCGCGAGGCGATCAACCGGCGCTGGAGCGTCAAGCTGGTGGTGGGTTATGGAATGCTGGGGCGCGGCAACGCCGCCGCGCAACTGGCGGCGGCCGAGGGCTGGCTGGCCCAGCATGGCGACGATCCCTATTTGCTGCTGACGCTGGGCCGGTTGGCCAAGCGCTGCCAGCAGAACGGCAAGGCCCGCGCCTATCTGGAACAGAGCATCAAACGGATGCCGACGCCGGATGCCTATCAGGAACTGGGCGAGTTGCTGGAATCCCTGCACGAACTGACCCACGCCAGCCAATGCTTCCACGCTGGACTGCGGTTGCTGGTTGGCAAGCCCCAGGAACGGCAGGGCGTTACCTTGCCCACCGCCGAGGCGGCGCAGCAGCTTCAGGGCCCGAACCCGTCACCCACCCCGGCCGTCGCAAGCTGATCCGGTCCAGGCGACGAGGGGGTTTGGATCGATTCCAGGACCCGCCAGATCGCCGGCGGGTCCTGGTCCAGTTCGGCGGGTTCGAAATCGAACCGGCGATACGCGGCTCTCGCCACGGGAAGAGTGATCCTTGGATTCTCCCCATCCAGGCGGCGGTTCCGCTTTTAATAGCGCGGGCGGTCGAGCCGCCGCAATCCATGATCCCTGGCCTGTTGCCGCGCCTGTTCGTACTCCTTCCGGGTAAGCGAGCGGTCGAGCAGCGGTTCCTCGAAGGCCTTGTAGCAGGGATGGTACTGGTCCATCAGGTTCAGATAGGTGTTGGTCGAAATCTCCCGCGCCAGGAACGCCAGCACGCTTTCCGTGCTGGCCAGAGCGCCCGGTAACACCAGATGGCGCACCAGCAGCCCGCGCCGCGCCAGTCCGTATTCGTCCAGCACCAGATCACCGACCTGCCGGTGCATTTCCCGCACCGCCGCCTGATTGACTTCCCAGTAATTCCGCGCGTGCGAGTAGCGATGGGCGGTGGCGGAATCGCCGTACTTCATGTCGGGCATGTAGATATCCACTACGCCATCCAGCAGGGCCAGCGCCTCCAGGCTATCGTAACCGCCGGTATTGTAAACCAGGGGCAATCGCAAGCCCCGCCGCGCGGCGAGCAAGGTGGCCGCCAGAATTTGCGGCACAACGTGGCTGGGAGTGACCAGGTTGATGTTGTGACAGCCCCGGTATTGCAGGTCGAGCATCATGCTGGCCAGCGCTTTTGGGTCGACTTCCTGGCCGTCGCCCTTTTGGCTGATTTCCCAGTTCTGGCAGAACACGCAACGCAGGTTGCACCAGGAGAAGAAGATCGTCCCCGAACCGGCCCAGCCGCGCAGCGGATTTTCCTCGCCATGGTGCGGACCGTGGCCATGCACGATGGCTCGCTCGCCAGTGTGGCATACCACGCCCTTGAGCGTTTGCCGCCGGTTCACGCGGCAGTAACGGGCGCACAGGTCGCAGTTTTCCAGTCGGTTCCAAGCTTCGGCCACCCGACGCTCCAGTTCGCCGTTGTCCAGCAGCGCCCGATAGGCGGGCCATGTCGAGGAGGAAGCGTGTTGCAGGGAGGGACTGGCGATCACTTCGCTTTTGTTCGCTGTCACGGCTTAAAAAATCCGGTCTGGCAATGGGGTCCGTTTTTGGCATCGAATTTCGCCGGATCGGAAATTTACGCTTCCCGACGAACGGTGTGCCTATTGCTTATTCTAGCCTTGATATGCTGGCGGTGACGGTCGGGTGGGCATTCATTCCCGATTAATCCCCGTCAGGATGAAATCTCAACTTCTTCCCTATCCTTCCATGGAGTCCGCTGGCATGAAAACCGTTCTCGCCCTTCGTCACGTGGCATTTGAAGACCTCGGCAGTTTCGCGTCGGTGCTGGTCGAGCGTGGTTACGCTATCCGTTACGCTGAGGCCGGTTACGACGATCTGGCGCAGATAGACCCGCTGGCCGACGATCTGTTGGTGGTGCTGGGTGGTCCTATCGGCGTCTACGAGGATGATGCGTATCCGTTCATTCGCGCCGAATTGGCCTTGCTGCGGGCGCGGCTAGACGCGGGTCGGCCGGTGCTGGGCATCTGTCTGGGCTGCCAATTGCTGGCCCAGGCGTTGGGAGGAAGGGTCTATCCAGGCGGACGCAAGGAGATCGGCTGGGGGCCGTTGACGTTGACCGACGCCGGTCGCAATAGCCCGCTGGCGGCGCTGGTCGATGGAACGCCGGTACTGCACTGGCACGGCGACACGTTCGATTTACCGGCGGACGCCGTGTTGCTGGCCTCGACCGAGACATACCCGCATCAGGCGTTCGCCTGGGGACAACGCGCCCTGGGGTTGCAGTTTCATCTCGAAACCACCGCGCGGGGCCTGGAACGCTGGTTCATCGGCCACGCCAGCGAAATTGTCCATACCCCCGGCCTGAGCGTGCCGGAGTTGCGGGTCGCAACCGCTCGTCATGCCGCCGCAGCCGAACAACGGGGTCGGCAATGCCTGAGCGCTTGGCTGGATCAGGCGGGGCTATGAGCAACGTTTTCATCCTGCCGGTGCGGGCGTTTATTGCCATTGAATTTCAGGGGGTAAAATGGCTCGCCTGACCTACCGCGAGAACTTCCCATGCACGACCTGCCTCGCCAGAAACTCCGTGACCTGATCATCGAATATGGCCGTTCCCTGTGCGATGACCCGCGCCGCTGCGAGGCGCTGCTGAAGGATTATTGCGGGCAGTACAAGCGGGAGATTTTCGTGCTGGTCAGCGCCTTGAAGAACCGGGTAGCGGAGGACTTGATCAACGCCTCTGCCGGGGTGCCGCTCACGCTGGTGATGGGGCGGCTGAGCCAAAGGCTCGAAGACGAATTGGGCTTGGCCGAGAACGCGGCGCGCTGGGCGGTGGAGTCGTGGGCGCTGGCGCTGCGATCGCCCGCTAATGCCGAGCAACCCGTCCGGGTATTCCGCGACCGGTTGCGCGATGGCAGTGATGGCCCGGCGATGATCGTGATTCCAGTGGGCGAATTCTGAATGGGGTCACCGGAGAGCGAAATCGGCCGGTACAGCAACGAATGCCAGCATCGGGTGAAGATCGAGCAGCCTTTCGCCATCGGTCAATATGCCGTCACCTTCGATGAATACGACCACTTTTGTGCCGCGACCGTACAGTGGAAACCTGAAGATGCAGGCTGGGGTCGGGGCAACCGGCCAGTGATCAACGTCAGTTGGCGCGATGCGCTGGACTATACCGAATGGCTATCGGCGCGGACCGGCCAGGTGTACCGATTGCCAACCGAAGCCGAGTGGGAATACACGGCCCGAGCGGGGACGGAGACGGCGTTTTGGTGGGGGGATAGCATCACTATAAACCAGGCGAACTATGGCAGGAATCATAACGGAACTGTCCCAGTAGATCGGTTTCAGCCAAACCTCTGGGGTTTATATCAGGTACATGGCAATGTGTGGGAATGGACCAGTTCGTGCTATGACGAGGATTACGGTGGAACGGAAATGCGGTACGTCAGCAAGAATGAGGTCGGCTCCTTGGCGGTGCGGGGCGGTTCCTGGAACAATGGGTCCGACAGGCTACGTTCCGCCTATCGCAACAGGCACACGTTAACTTTCCGCAGCTTCAGCATCGGGTTTCGCCTCGTCAGATCCTTATAACACTTTGATATTTATGCTTTTACCCTTTATCGCGTGCGGAGCGCGCGGGTTCCGCGCCATTTTTTGGCCTTGGATAACGGCTGAAGCACCAGGAAACACCTCATGCACCAACTTCTCCAACTCTGCTCCACCGTCCAGGCCGCTTCCGGCCATCCCTGCACGGTGGAAACCTTCCTCGGCGGCGGTGGGCAGGGCGAAGTCTACCGCGCTCTGCTGGATGGCAAGCCGCTGGCTCTCAAGTGGTACTTCCCCGAACAGGCCACGCCCGCGCAACGGCAAAACCTGGAAACCCTGATCCGCAAAGGCCCGCCCAACGGCCAATTCCTCTGGCCGCTGGAACTGGCAGCCTCGGCGAATGCGCCCGGCTTCGGCTACCTGATGCCGCTGCGCGAGCCGCGCTACAAAGGCATCGTGGACCTGATGAAAGGACGCATCGAACCCTCGTTCCGCGCCCTCACCACGGCCGGCCTGCAACTGGCCCAAGCCTTCCTGGAACTGCACGCCAAGGGACTGTGCTATCGGGATATTTCCTTCGGCAACGTCTTTTTCGACCCTGACACCGGCGACATCCAGATCTGCGACAACGACAATGTCGCCATCGACGGGCAGGGCGACAGCGGCATTCTGGGCACCCCGCGCTTCATCGCTCCGGAAGTGGTGCGGGGCGAAGCCGCGCCCAGTACCCAAACCGACCTGTTCTCGCTGGCGGTGCTGCTGTTCTACCTGTTCCACATCCATCATCCGCTGGAGGGCAAAAAGGAAGCCGCGATCAAATGCTTCGATCTGCCGGCGATGACCAAGCTCTACGGCACCGAACCGCTGTTCATCTTCGATCCCGCCGACGCTTCCAACCGCCCCGTCCCCGGTATCCACGACAACACCCTCGAATTCTGGCCGCTCTACCCGCAATTCCTGCGCGACTTGTTTACCCGCGCCTTCACCGATGGCCTGCGCGATCCTCACGAACGGGTGCGGGAAAGCGAATGGCGGGCGGCGCTGGTTCAGTTGCGCGACGCCATTCTCTATTGCGGCCAGTGCGGCGCGGAAAATTTCTACGACGGCGAAGCGTTACGCGCGTCCGGCGGGCAACCGGGATCGTGCTGGTTCTGCCGGCAACCGCTGACGCTGCCGTTTCGCCTGCGGATCGGGCGCACCGTGGTCATGCTCAACCACGACACCCAACTGTTTCCCCATCACCTCGACAGCCAGCGGCTGTATGACCTGTCGCAACCACTGGCGGCAGTGCAGCGCCATCCGCAAAATCCCAACGTTTGGGGCTTGAAAAACCTGTCCCCCGTCAAATGGGTGATGACCGCGCCCGATGGCACGATCCGCGATGTCGAACCGGGGCGCAGCGTGACGCTGGCAGCGGGGGTGAAGGTCCATTTCGGTGCGATGGAAGGCGAGATTCGGATCTGACGACAAGAATGCCAAGAAAGATTCGGGAGTTGATACGGGAGCTGCTGCAAGCCGGTTTTATCAACCGGGGCGGAAATGGCGGTCATCGCAATTTCACTCATCCCAAGGTGAACAAGCCGGTCGTGATCTCAGGGCAAACCGGGGATGATGCGCAACGCTATCAGGAAAATGCTGTGAAAGCGGCGATTGAGGAGTCCAAAAAATGAATAGAGGCGCTTACTACGTTAAAATTGTCGAATGGTCAGAAGAGGATCAATGCTTTGTTGGTAGTTGCCCTGGATTATTTTATGGAGGTTGCCATGGTCAGGATGAGAGACAGGTTTTTTCTGAATTATGCGACATCGTGGAAGAAATGATGGTGCTTTATCAGCAGGATGGAAAGCCATTACCTCCGGTCACGTCAGGTCGAGATTACGCAACCAAAATGCTGGATGTCGCTTGAAATCAGATCCTGGCCGCCGTTATCGGACCAAAAACTCAATAGCCGCCGATCATCTGATTCGGTTTCATACCATCCAACATAACCCTCCCATTTCGTGCAAAGGAGTCCCGCATGGCCAAACGCCCCGGCGGCGAGCTGGCGACCCGCCCACTGCATTTCATCTGGATCGCCGACTGTTCCGGTTCCATGTCGGTGGATGGCAAGATTCAGGCGCTCAACACCGCCATTCGCGAAGCCCTGCCGCACATGCGCCAGGTGGCCGACGAAAATCCCAACGCCGAGGTGCTGGTCCGCGCCCTCAAGTTTTCCAGCGGCGCGCAATAGCACGTCTCGCAGCCGACCCCGGTGGCGGATTTCAAGTGGGCCGACCTGCGGACCGAGGGGGTCACCGATCTGGGCCGGGCGCTGGCAATGGTGGCGGAACAACTGCGCATCCCGCCGATGAGCGACCGCGCCCTGCCACCGGTGCTGGTGCTGATCTCCGATGGCTGTCCCACCGACGATTTCGCCAAGGGCCTGCAAACCCTGCTGAACGAACCCTGGGGCAAAAAAGCGGTGCGGATCGCCATCGCCATCGGTGAGGACGCCGATACCGAGGTGTTGCAGAAATTCATCGGCCACCCCGAGTTGAAGCCACTGCAAGCCAATAACCCCGAAACCCTGGTGCGGCACATCAAATGGGTCTCGACCGCCGTGCTGAAATCCGCCTCCTCGCCGGCCAGTCAGGCGGAGGGCCTGACCCCAGGCCTCAACGTGCCCATTCCTACGCCGCCGACCACCGCCGGCCCCAGTTCCGCCGCCGACGTGTGGTAACCCCACCATGACCGATCCGAACTCGCCGAACTGGCGGACGCTCGGGGCCAGCGTGCGCGGCGCGGCGCACCATCGCGCCGGTTTGCCGAATCAGGACGCGATTCGCGTCGCCCGCGCGAACGGCGAGCTACCGCTGATCGTGGCGCTGGCCGACGGTCACGGCAGCGCCAAGAGCTTTCGCAGCCAGCACGGCGCGCGCTCGGCGGTGGCGGTAGCGCTCAAGGTCTGTCGCTCCCTGTGCGAGCCGGACAGCCTGTCGCGGATCAAACGCTGGGCCGAGGAACAACTACCGCTGGAACTGGTGCGGCGCTGGCGCGAGCGGGTAGATCGGTCGCTGGCCCGCCGGCCGTTCACCCCGGCGGAATTGGATGCCCTCGATCCCGCCAGCCGCCGCCAAGTCGAAGCCCATCCCTACCTCGCCTACGGCTCCACCCTGCTGGCGGTGGTTGTCACGCCCGCCTTCATTCTCTACCTGCAACTGGGCGACGGCGATCTTCTCACCGTCTCCACCAGCGGCGAAGTTGAACGGCCGTTGGCCAAGGATGAACGGCTGATCGCCAACGAAACCACCTCGCTGTGTTCCGCCAAGGCGTGGAACGAGGTGCGGGTTGGATTTCAAGCTTTGGCAGGCTCACCACCGGCGTTGATTCTGGTCGCGACCGACGGCTACGCCAATTCGTTCCGCGATGAAGCCAGCTTCCAGCAGGTGGCGCGGGATTTGCGGGAGATGATTCGTGAGGAAGGACTGGAACCGATCCGGTCCAATCTTAAAAGCTGGTTGAATGAAGCTTCCCGGCAAGGGAGTGGGGATGATATTACCGTCGGCATCATTTGTTAGACGGCTTTGGTGAAACCGGAGCAAGCTGGCGGCGAGGGGGTATCGCCAGCCGCTTGCCCCTGACATTCCAACCGGCGGCGCGCATTGGCGCCACCGGTTCATCAACCGCTTACGGCTGATAGTTCCCTTCCAGCAACTTGGCGTGCGCCGCCGCCAGGCGGGCGATCGGCACGCGCGGCGAGGAGCAGGACACGTAGGTCAGGTTGGCGTAGTGGCAGAAGCGCATCGAGCGCGGATGGCCGCCCTGCTCGCCGCAGATGCCGACCTTCAGACCGGCGCGGGCCTTGCGCCCGTTTTCGACCGCGAACGACATCAACTGGCCCACGCCCGCCGTATCCAGGGCCTCGAACGGGTTGTCCTTGAGGATGCCCTGGGTGTTGTAGAACGGCAGGAACTTGTTCTCGGCGTCCTCGCGGGAGAACGAGAACGTGGCCTGGGTCAGGTCGTTGGTGCCGAAGGAGAAGAATTCGGCCACGCCGGCGATTTCCTCGGCGCGCAGGCAGGCCCGCACGACTTCCATCATGGTGCCGAACTCGAAATGCACCTTGACTGCGTACTTGGCCTCGACCTCGGGCAACACCTCGTCCACCAGCGCCTTCACCCGCACCAACTCTTCCTTGGTGCAGACCTGCGGCACCATGATTTCGGGATGGACGTTGACCTTCTCCTGGATACATTCCGCCGCCGCTTCCAGAATGGCGCGAATCTGCATCTTGTAAATTTCAGGATAGGTCAGACCGAGACGGACGCCGCGATGGCCCAGCATCGGGTTGATTTCGTGCAGGGCGCGAGCCTTTTGCAGGATTTCTTCCTTCTTGGCCAGCACGTCGGAGACCAGATGGCTGTCGTTCAGGATGCCCAACTGCTCGACGGCCTTCGGGTTGACCTGACTGAGAATCTGGCTGATCGCTTCCAGACCCTGCGCGGTCTGGCGCAGATGGCGCAGATGCTCGATGTCGTCGATCAGGGTCTGCTCGGACGGCAGGAACTCGTGAATCGGCGGATCGAGCAGGCGGACGGTGACCGGACGCGGCGCCATCACCCGGAAAATTTCCTTGAAGTCGCTGCGCTGCATCGGCAGCAGCTTGGCCAGGGCGACTTCGCGGTCCTCGGTGGTCTCGGCCAGGATCATCTCCAGCACGATGGGCAACCGTTCCTTGGCATTGAACATCCGCTCGGTGCGGCACAGGCCAATACCCATGGCGCCGTAGTTGGAAGCGCGCTGGGCGGCGTCCGGGGTGTCCGCGTTCGCCATCACCTTGAGGGTGGCGATTTCATCGGCCCAACCGAGCAGGGTGCGCAGTTCCGGGGTGAACTCCGGCTCGACCGTCGGCACCTCACCGAGGAACACCCGCCCGGTGCCACCGTCGATGGTGACGACATCGCCTTCGTGCAGCACCTTGTCGCCGATGATCGCCTGGCGCTGGTGCACGTTGACCAGAATGTCTTCCGCGCCCACCACGCAGGGCTTGCCCATGCCGCGCGCCACGACCGCCGCGTGCGAGGTCTTGCCGCCGCGACTGGTCAGGATGCCGACCGCGGCGAAGAAGCCGTGAATGTCTTCCGGCTTGGTTTCCTCGCGCACCAGAATGATTTTCTCGCCAGCGCCGCGCCCGCGCTTCACGGCGGTATCGGCGTCGAACACGATCTTGCCGGAGGCCGCGCCCGGCGAGGCGCCCATGCCCTGCGAGGCCGGGGCCACTTTCTGTTTGGGATCGAGTTGCGGGAACATCATCTGTTCCAGCGACTCCGGATCGATACGCAACAACGCTTTCTCGCGGCTGATCAGACCTTCGTTCGCCATTTCCACCGAACTGCGCACCATGGCCTGCGCGTTCATCTTGCCATTACGGGTTTGCAGGCAGTACAGCACGCCTTTCTCGATGGTGTACTCGTAGTCCTGCACTTCGTGGTAATGGCCTTCCAGCTTGTTGCGCAGGTCCACCAGTTGCCGGTACAGGTCCGGCATTTCGTCCTTCATCGCCGCGACCGGCTTGGGCGTGCGAATGCCGGCCACCACGTCCTCGCCCTGGGCGTTGACCAGGTATTCGCCGTACATCACGTTCTCGCCGGTGCCGGGGTCGCGGGTGAAGCCGACGCCGGTGGAGCAGTCGTTGCCCATGTTGCCGAACACCATGGTCACCACGTTGACCGCCGTGCCGTTGGCCATGTCCGGGGTGATCTTGAACTCGCGGCGGTAATCGACCGCGCGCTGGCCCATCCAGGAGTTGAACACCGCCTTGATGGCCAGCTCCAGTTGTTCGTAGGGGTCTTGCGGGAAGGGCCGTCCGGTCTGCTCCTGGACGACCTGCAGGAACAACTGGCCAATGTCGCGGAGGTCTTCCGCGTTCAGGCCCAAGTCGACCTTGACGCCGGCCCGGCGCTTGATCGCCTCGAAGTGCTCGTCAAAGTAATGGTCGTCGATGCCCAGCGCGATCTTGCCGAACAACTGGATGAACCGGCGGTAGGCGTCGTAACCGAAGCGCTCGTTGCCGGTCAGCTTAATCAGGCCGGCCAGGGTGGTTTCGTTCAACCCGAGGTTGAGAATGGTGTCCATCATGCCCGGCATGGACATGGCGGAACCGGAGCGCACCGACACCAATAACGGGTTGGCGGCGCCACCGAACTGCTTGCCGGTCTGCTGCTCCAGCCAGGCCATGTTCTCCCGCACGTTCCCCATCAAGCCCTCGGGCAGGCGGTTGTTGGCGATGTAGTCCAGACAGGCTTCGGTCGTGATCACGAAGCCCGGCGGTACCCGCAGGCCAATCTGCGTCATTTCGCAGAGGTTGGCGCCCTTGCCGCCCAGCAGCATTTTGTTCTTGCCATCCCCTTCGGTGTACTTATAGATGTACTTCTTCGCCATGGTCCTACCTTTGCGTGATGGTTGCTTGCCTTGACTGAGCCCGCCGCGCTTGCGGCGGACGAATCGAATACGTGCGTCGGCCCGTGCGCCGACGAGGGTATCGTCTTTATAAAATAGTCGCATGGGGTGGTAATTGCCAAGCTTCATCGCTGCGAAAATTGGCGGCCGATTTGACTTGCCGGCGACTTGACGGGAAACTACCGAGCTTCATTGATGTCACCCGCCACTGTTGTCAACTTGTTGCCATCCGGATGTCCGCCACCGCCCCTGCCGTTCCAAACGGCCCGCCCGACACCTATCCGCTCGTGACCGTGCGCGGTCTGACGTTCCATCGGGGTGATCGCGTGATTTTTCAGAATGTGGATCTGGACATCCGGCGCGGCGGGATCACGGCCATCATGGGGCCGAGCGGCGCTGGCAAGACCACGCTGCTGCGCCTGATCGGCGGCCAGCTTCGTCCTGAAGCCGGCCGCATCGAGGTGGACGGCGCCTGCGTCCACGAACTTGGTCGCCGGGAGCTGTACCAATTGCGCAAGCGCATGAGCATGCTGTTTCAAAGTGGCGCCCTGTTCACCGATTTGAGCGTATTCGACAACGTCGCTTTTCCACTGCGGGAACATACCCGCCTGCCAGAAAATCTGATTCGCACGCTGGTGCTGATGAAGCTGGAAGCGGTTGGCTTGCGTGGGGCGCGCGATTTGATGCCCAGCGAACTGTCCGGCGGCATGGCGCGACGGGCGGCGCTGGCGCGAGCCATCGCCCTGGACCCGATGATGATCCTGTACGACGAGCCGTTCTCCGGCCAGGACCCCATCACCATGGGCGTGCTGATCAAGCTGATTCGCACGCTCAACGACGCCTTGGGACTGACCAGCGTCATCGTCTCCCACGATGTCAAGGAAACCGCTTCCATCGCGGATTACATCTACCTGATTTCCGACGGCTTGGTCGTCGATCATGGCGCGCCGGACGCGCTGGAACGTTCCAGTTCGGCCTGGGTCGAACAATTTTTGCACGCATTGCCCGATGGCCCCATGTCCTTTCATTACCCCGCCTTGCCGTATGCCCAGGATCTGTCGCTGGAATAAGGAGCTTGCCGGTGATTGAAGGCTTGCAACGTCTGGGGCGGGCGACCCTGTTCTGGTTCAATCGTCTGGGGCGGGCGACCCTGTTCCTCTTACGGTTGCTGGGCGCGTTGGCCGCGCTGGGCAAACGGCCTGGCCTGATCGTCAAGCAGCTTTATTCGGTGGGCGTGCTGTCCCTGCCGATCATCGCCATGTCCGGTCTGTTCGTGGGCATGGTGCTGGGGTTGCAGGGCTACGCGAATCTGGTGGATTTCGGCGCGACCTCAAGCCTGGGCACGGTCGTGGCCCTGTCGCTGGTGCGGGAACTGGGGCCGGTGCTGGCGGCGTTGCTCTACGCCGCGCGGGCGGGCTCGGCGCTCACGGCGGAGATCGGCCTGATGAAAGTCACCGAACAACTCGCCGCCATGCAGATGATGGCGGTGGACCCGTTCGCCCGGGTTTTCGCGCCGCGCTTCGTCGCTGGCGTCATCGCCATGCCGTTGCTCGCCGGCATTTTTACCGCCATCGGCATTCTGGGCGGCTACTTCGTGGCCGTCCAGCAACTCGGCGTGGACAGCGGCGCTTTCTGGTCGCAGATGCAGGCGGCGGTGAGACTGGTCGACGACGTGGTCAACGGCGTGGTCGTCAAGAGCGCGGTGTTTGGCTGGGTCGCCAACTGGATTGCGGTCTTCGAGGGCTATGACGCCATTCCCACCTCGGAAGGCATCAGCCTGGCGACCACCCGCACGGTGGTCAATACCGCCCTGGTGGTGCTGGCCCTGGATTTCGTGTTGACCGCCATCTTTTTTGGAGCTTAGGCGCAATGGGCACCCTCAAGAAACTGGAGTTGGCCGTCGGAGTCTTCGTCGTCCTGGGGCTGGCTGCCTTTTTCATGCTGGCGATGAAGGTCAGCAATATCGCCGATCTGGGCGAAGACAAGGGCTACAAGATCACCGCTCGGTTCGAGAACGTCGGCGGCCTCAAGGTCCGCGCCCCGGTCACCCTGGGCGGCGTGCGCATCGGCCGGGTGGTCGGCATCGATCTCGATGCGCGCAGCTACGAAGCGGTGGTCACGTTGTCCATCGAACCCAAATACGACCGGTTGCCGACGGATTCCAGCGCCAGCATCCTGACCTCGGGCGTGCTGGGTGAGCAATATGTCGGGCTGGAACCGGGCGGGATGGACGAGTATCTGAAGAACGGCGGTAGTCTGAAGTTGACGCAGTCGGCCCTGGTGCTGGAAAAGTTGATCGGTCGGATGGTCACCAACGCCGCGTCGGGCGACAAGCCGCCGGCCAAGACGCCTTGAGTGGGATCGGTGACCGTGACGGTGGACAGTGATGGTGGACGGTATGCGGGAGTGGTCGGATTCGATGAAAAGAACGCTTGCTTTCGGGTTGGGTTTATTGCTGCTCGTGTTGGTGAATGGCGCGCTCTGGGCCGCCGTCAAGCCGCCGCGTGATGTGGTCGAGGACACCTCGACCCGGATGCTGAGCGCCCTGCGACAGAATTACGCGGCGCTGAAACAGGATTCGAGCCAGATTTACAAGCTGGTCGATCAGATCGTGTTGCCCAATTTCGATTTCGAATTGATGTCGCGTTGGGTGCTGGGCCGGGCCTGGCAACAGGCGACCCCGGAGCAGCGTCGGCGCTTCGCCGATGAATTTCGCACCCTGCTGGTCCGCACCTACGCCAAGGCGTTGCTGGAATACGCCAACGAAGAGGTCCGGGTGCTGCCCCAACCGGCCGGGGACGACAGCGACGAAACCACGGTCAAGAGCGAGGTTCGGCTCAAGGTCGGCCAGCCGATCCAGATCAACTACAGCATGCACCGTAATCCGGAGGGCTGGAAGGTGTATGACGTGACCGTGGACGGCGTCAGCCTGGTGACCAACTATCGGGGCACTTTCGCCAGCCAGATCCGCGCCAACGGTCTGGACGCGGTGATCGCCGACTTGCGGCAGCGCAACAGCGCCGCGCGGGAACAGCGCTGATGGCGGCGACCGCCGAGCGCGATGGCGACACCCTGCGAATCCGGGGCGAGTTGGATTTCGACGCGGTCAGAACGCTGTGGGACGCGACCGAATCGTTGTTCGCCGCCGACCCGCCGGCCCGGATCGACCTGGGCGGAGTCCGTCGCGCCAGCAGCGCCGCCGTGGCGCTACTGGTGGCCTGGCTGGACCGGCTTCAACGCCAGCGACAAGAGGTGAATTTCATCAATGTTCCGGCGCAGATGCGGGCGATCATCGAGGTCGCCGACCTGGATACGGTGCTGCCCCTCGCCTGACGCCGAATGTTCCATTCCTTTCCGGTGGCCTGCCCAATTCCGCCCTGATTGTCAAAGTCCTTGAACGAATTGAAGCGTAGTATATGCAAGCCCAGGATATCGAACGTTTGATCGAGGAACGATTGCCGGGCGCGCGGGCCATGGTCCGTGGCGACGATGGCGTCCATTTCGAAGCCGTGGTCATCAGCCCGGCCTTCGTGGGCAAGTCGCTGGTCCAGCAGCATCGTCTGGTGTACGCGGCGCTGGGTGAACGACTGGCGCGCGAGGAGATTCATGCCCTGGCGCTCAAAACCTACACGCCGGATGCCTGGCCACAACCGCAATCCTGATTCCAGGGACGACACCACAGCATGAGTAAACTGATCATCAATGGCGGCGTGCCGCTCCAGGGCGAGTTGCGCGCCTCTGGAGCCAAGAACGCGGTGCTGCCGATTTTGGCCGCTACCCTGCTGGCCGACGCGCCCATGACCATCCGCAATGTTCCACACTTGCAGGACGTTACCACGACCATGGAACTGCTGGGGCGAATGGGGGTGGATCTGGTGGTGGACGAGCGCATCAACATCCAGGTGGATCCGCGCTCGATTCACAGCTTCCAGGCGCCTTATGAGCTGGTGCGAACCATGCGCGCCTCGATCCTGGTGCTGGGGCCACTGGTGGCCCGTTTTGGCCAAGCCGAGGTTTCGCTGCCGGGGGGCTGCGCCATCGGCTCGCGGCCGGTGAATCTGCACATCCAGGGTTTGGAGGCGATGGGCGCCGATATCAAGGTCGAAAACGGCTATATTCGCGCCCGCGCCGACCGGTTGAAAGGGGCCCACATCGTCCTCGACCTGGTGACCGTGACCGGGACGGAAAACCTACTGATGGCCGCCGCCCTGGCCCAGGGCACCACCATCCTGGAAAACGCCGCCCGCGAGCCGGAGGTGGTGGACTTGGCCGACTGTCTGAACGCCATGGGCGCCCGGATCGACGGCGCTGGCACCGACACCCTCGTGATCGAGGGCGTGGACTCCCTGCACGGAGCCGACTATCAGGTGTTGCCGGATCGGATCGAAACCGGCACCTACCTGCTGGCCGGCGCGATCACCGGTGGCCGGGTCAAGGTCAAGGACACTCGGCCCGACACGCTGGAAGCGGTGTTGCTGAAGATGGAGGATGCCGGCGTCTGGGTCAACACCGGTCCCGACTGGATCGAGGTGGATATGAACGGTGGCCGGCCCAGGGCGGTGCGCGTTCGCACCGCGCCCTACCCGGCGTTTCCCACCGACATGCAGGCCCAGTTCGTCGCGCTCAACGCCGTCGCCGAGGGCGTGGGCATGATCACCGAAACCGTGTTCGAAAACCGTTTCATGCACGTCAACGAACTGCTCCGGATGGGGGCGAAAATCGATCTGGAAGGCAACACCGCCATCAGCGTCGGCGTACCCAAACTGACCGGAGCGCCGGTCATGGCCACCGACTTGCGCGCCTCGGCCAGCCTGATCCTGGCGGCGCTGGTGGCGGACGGCGATACCGTGGTGGATCGGATTTACCATATCGACCGTGGCTACGACTGCATCGAGGAAAAGCTGTCGCACCTGGGCGCGCGCATCCGCCGGACGCCGGGTTGAATCGCGCATGACCGCGTCGTTGACCATCGCGCTGTCCAAGGGGCGCATCTTCAAGGAAACCTTGCCGTTGCTGGCGGCGGCGGACATCGCGCCGCTCGACGATCCCGAAACCAGCCGCAAGCTGATTCTCGACACCAACCAAGCGGATGTGAAGCTGGTCATCCTTCGCGCCACCGATGTGCCGACCTACGTCCAGTACGGCGCGGCCGATCTGGGGGTGGCCGGCAAGGACGTGTTGCTGGAGCATGGCGGCGAGGGACTGTACGAACCGCTGGACCTGAAAATCGCCCGCTGTCGGTTGATGGTGGCCGGCGATCCCCACCATCGTCCCCGCTTGGGCCGGCCGCGCGTCGCCACCAAGTACGTCAACACGACTCGGCGCTGGTTTGCGGACCAGGGCCGACAGGTGGAGGTCATCAAGCTGTACGGGTCGATGGAACTGGCGCCGCTGGTGGGGCTGGCCGACTACATCGTGGACGTGGTGGACACCGGCAACACACTGAAGGCCAATGGTCTCGCGCCGCTGGAACCGATCGCCGATATCAGTTCGCGGTTGATCGTCAACAAGGCCGCGATGAAGATGAAGCACGCCCGCATCAAGGCGATCATGGCCAACATGGCCGCCGCCGTGGATGCCTGATTCCTCCTTGCCCCCAGCCCTTCTCCCATAAGGGGAGAGGGGAGCTTCACTGCCCGGAAAAGCGATCATGCTGGACATCCAACGCCTGAATACCGCCGATGCCGATTTCTGGCCGCGCCTGGAGGCTTTGACCGCCTGGGAAGGCGTCGCCGACGAGGCCGTGACCACCACGGTGCGCGAGATTCTCGCCCAGGTGCGCGCGCGTGGCGACGAGGCGTTGCTGGAATACACCCGCCGTTTCGACCGACTGGAGATTGAACGCGCCGCCGATCTGGAAATTCCCGCCGCACGCTTGCGGCGGGCGCTGACCGCCATTCCCGCCGAACAGCGGGTGGCGCTGGAAACGGCCGCCGCGCGCATTCGCGCCTACGCCGAGCGGCAAAAGCAGGAGTCGTGGACTTTCACCGAAGCCGACGGCACCGTGCTCGGCCAGCAGGTGACGCCGTTGGATCGAGTCGGTTTGTATGTACCCGGCGGCAAGGCGGCCTATCCGTCCTCGGTGTTGATGAACGCCATTCCGGCCAAGGTCGCGGGCGTGCCGAAAGTGATTATGGTCGCGCCGACGCCGGGAGGCGAGTCGAACGATCTGGTATTGGCCGCCGCCGCCGTGGCTGGCGTGGATCGGGTGTTCCGTATCGGCGGGGCGCAAGCGGTCGCCGCCCTGGCCCATGGCACCGCCACGGTGCCCCGGGTGGACAAGATCGTCGGGCCGGGCAACGTCTACGTCGCCGCCGCCAAGCGGCAGGTGTTCGGCGCGGTCGGCATCGACATGATCGCCGGACCGTCCGAAATTCTGGTAGTTTGCGACGGGCTGACCGACCCTGACTGGATCGCCATGGACCTGTTCTCGCAAGCCGAGCATGACGAGGATGCCCAACCGATTCTGATTAGCCCCGATCCGGGGTTTCTGGACCGGGTCGCGGCCAGCATCGAACGGCTGTTGTCGGGCATGGAACGGCGGGAAATCATCGAAGCCTCACTGACTAGGCGAGCGGCGCTGATCCGGACGCTCGATTTGGCCGAGGCCGCGCAAGTAGTCAACTACGTCGCCCCGGAGCATCTGGAGTTGTCGGTGGAGCAGCCGGAGGCGTTGCTGCCGCTGATCCGCCACGCTGGCGCGATCTTCATGGGTCGTTATACCGCCGAGGCGCTGGGGGATTATTGCGCTGGTCCCAACCACGTGCTGCCCACTTCAAGGACCGCGCGCTTTTCCTCGCCGCTGGGTGTCTACGATTTTCAGAAGCGCACCAGCTTGATCCAATGCTCGTCCGCTGGAGCGACGGCTCTGGGTCGCACGGCTTCGATCCTGGCGCTGGGCGAAGGCTTGACCGCTCATGCGCGGTCGGCGGAGTTGCGGTTGGGGCATCCCGCAGCCGGTTGAGCACCGTCGTAGGTTTTCGGCCTTGAGCCGTGCGCACTGGATGAGGGAACGACGGACCCGCGCAGCAATCTGGTCGCATCGCCTTCGCTGTGGTCTGCTGCGGAATGCACGCAGCCGCGCCGCTGATCCTACGCCAGACCGCCGAATTCACCGCCCTATGTTCGACCAGCGCGGCGTGCCTGACCAAGGCACTGGCGGCGCTGTATGCACCACCCTACCATTGCACTATTATTGATCGGCCTTATCCTTGCCAATCGCGGAGATCCCCGCACTAAGGGACAGTCATGAAATCACTAAATACGAAAGTTAATTAATACTGCTTTAAAATACAAACACTTTCAATCCAATAGGTGTAATATTTGTTTGTAAACATATACTAACGAGGTATGCTAATATGCTAATGTAGGACGGTTAAATCAAATTCTGGGGCTAGTATATTATGCGATGAAACATTATGTTTTCTAAGTGCGAAACCAGAACTAAAAGAAATGTTATCTATCGACGAATCCAGAATATTATAAACCACATCCTTGCCATTGTTTTTTCCTATTAAAAGCTCAATATCAAATGAGTTGTTATCTCTATACATTGAGATAAAAGCCAGTAATTCATTTTTATTTTTTTGGGAAATATAATCTATGCCTTTTTGATTATAATCGTAATAAAAAATCAATTTCGCAGAATGAAATGGGTTTTTGTTAAAAAATAATTCTAAATTAAGGTTTTTTTCCGCCAAATCCATTATTTTAACTTGTTTTATATTATTATAAAATCTTGGAGTAACAACTTTTTTGAAAGTTGATTCTCCTAATATAAAACTCCCACCCCAACCACTTGCTTCATTCGTTTTTGCATAATAAATAGGCCTGAGGTAACCATCAGAATAAATGACAGCTACCGTTGGGGGATTATTAATCACATCCGATTCTCCATAGCGACTAATAGTTAAGCTTTTATAGTCACCAATTAAGTTATTATTCCGATCTTTCAATGTCATAAAAGGCTGCCAGTGCACGCCTCGATCCCCAATGATTTGCCATCTGCCATTATCAAGGATAATTTCAGAAACTTCCGGTTTACATGTATTATCCTTATCAAGGAAACCTGATGGGCATTTTTTATAATAATAATAATCCTCATAGTTTGATTGAGCCCAGTCGCAATTACTATAATCCGCCTTATTAATTATGGGAAAAATAGGTTTATCAATGATTGGCTTTCTTGGTAGTATGTTTATTCCTTTTATATTTTTATTGGCTGGAATGATTTTCAACATTACATTATCTTCTTCGGCACAAGAAGTATGATAACTTTTTTGATAAATAATCAAATTTGGTTTTTCATAATATCTGATTATGAAAAAAATTATAAAGCCTAAAATACAACAGATGATTGTAGTTAGTCTTACCATTCTCTTGCTGACTCTTTCTTCTAGTATTTCATTAACAAGGTATAAATAATCATGCTCGAAAATGCTCCGTTCAGGCCGGTGACACCGCCAACACCCGCCCCAGCCATTGAGCGACATCGCGGATTTCTTCCCAGCACACCTCATGGCCCATGCCGTAATCCTGCCATTCCACCCGATAACCCAGATTTTGCAGCAGTTCGGCGCTTTGCTGACCGTAACGCATGGGGATGACGGCATCGTAATCGCCGTGGGCCATGAAAATCGGCGTCGGCTGATTGGCCGGCCGGCGTTCGTTATTCAGTTTGCTGGTCAGCGGGATATAGCAGGACAAGGCCAGGATGCCGGCCAATCGGTTCGGGTAGCGCAATCCCGTGTGCAACGCCATCGCCCCGCCCTGGGAAAAGCCGGCCAGCACGATGTGATCGGCCGAAACGCCACGCTGTTTCTCGCGTTCGAGCAGCGCATTAATCGCTCGCTCGGAAGCGTACACGCCATCGGAGTCCTCGCGGCGCGGCAGGTCCATGCTCAACACATCGTACCAGGCGCGCATCCGCATCCCGCCGTTGACCGTGACCGGGCGGATCGGCGCATTGGGGAAGACGAAACGGATGCCCAGTGCCGCCGACAGACGCAGTTCGGGAACAATGGGTTCAAAATCGCGAGCGTCGGCGCCCAGGCCGTGCATCCAGATCACGCTGGCGCGAGCGGCGCCCGCGGGTTCGATTTCGAGGGTGGTCAACAACGTTTCGCTCATGAAGAAATTCCCGTGACGAGCCAGTGAGCGGCATTAGCCGCGAAGCGGCCCGGCTTGTCAAGCCGCGCTCATTGGCGCGATGCGGGTTATACTGGCAGCCTCCTGGTTCGCCGCCCGCGAGGATTACTTGAATGCAGAGGTTTTGCCCCAGATTTTTGCTGGCGTGGCTGGCGCTGGCCGCGCTGCTGGTTAGCTGCGGTCAGAAAGGTCCGCTGTACTTGCCTAAATCTTCCGCGCCACCGACGGCCTCCGAACAACCTCCGCCCGCGTCGCCCTCCGCCCAACCAGCGGCCTTCGAGCAACCTTCGCCCGCGAACCCCTGAGCCATGGATCATTTTGAATATCGCGACGGTCGGCTGTTCGCCGAGAATGTCCCGGTCGCCGACATTGCAGCGACGGTTGGAACTCCCTGCTACGTCTACTCCCGCGCCACCATCGAACGGCACTGGCGCGCGTTCGATCATGCCTTTGCCGACCATCCCCATCTGGTTTGCTACGCAGTCAAGGCCAACGGCAATCTGGCGGTGCTCAATCTGCTAGCCCGGCTGGGTTCGGGGTTCGACATCGTATCGGGTGGCGAACTGGAGCGGGTATTGGCGGCGGGCGGCGATCCCGGCAAGGTGGTGTTCTCCGGGGTCGGCAAGCGCCGCGATGAATTGGACCATGCCCTGGAAGTCGGCATCCGCTGTTTCAACGTCGAGTCCGAGGCGGAGTTGGCGCTGCTGGA
This sequence comes from Candidatus Contendibacter sp., assembly GCA_029624675.1. Taxonomy (GTDB): domain Bacteria; phylum Pseudomonadota; class Gammaproteobacteria; order Competibacterales; family Competibacteraceae; genus Contendibacter. The sequence goes on along the minus strand of JARSSP010000028.1, from coordinate 3,965 downwards.
GCAGGCGGCGGCGGCGCGGGGTCAGCGCGCCCCGGTTTCCCTGCGCATCAATCCCGACGTGGACGCCAACACCCATCCTTACATTTCCACCGGCCTGAAGCAGAACAAGTTCGGCATCGCCCCGGACCGGGCGCTGGCGGTGTACGCCCAGGCCGCCGCGTCGCCGCATCTGGACGTGATCGGCGTGGATTGCCACATCGGTTCGCAACTGACTCAGGTAGCGCCGTTCGTGGACGCGCTGGAGCGGGTGCTGGCGTTGGTGGCGCGATTGGAAGGGCAGGGAATCCATATCCACCATCTCGATCTGGGCGGCGGCCTGGGCATCCGCTATCGCGACGAGGAGCCGCCGCTGCCAGCCGATCATGCCGCCGCCCTGATGGAGCATCTTCGCGGCAAGCCCTATGAAATCCTGATCGAGCCGGGCCGGGCGATTGTGGGTAACGCCGGTATCCTGGTGACGCGGGTGGAACTGCTCAAGCAGGGCGAGGACAAGAATTTCGCGGTGGTGGACGCGGCCATGAACGATCTGATTCGCCCAGCCTTGTATGCGGCCTGGCAGGCGATCATCCCAGTCGAACCGCGCGCCGTGGGCGAACCGCGCCGCTACGACGTGGTGGGACCGATCTGCGAGACCGGCGACTTTCTCGGCAAGGACCGGGAATTGAACATCGAACCGGGCGATCTATTGGCGGTACGTTCCGCCGGGGCGTATGGGTTCGCCATGAGTTCCAATTACAATGCCCGCCCGCGCGCCGCCGAGGTGATGGTGGACGGCGGGCGGTTTCAGGTGGTGCGTTGGCGCGAGCGACTGGCGGATTTGTACGCTGGCGAATCAGTACTAGCGTGAACGCGGGATTTTTTCAGGAGTTGGACCAATGAGCGACCATTTCACCAATCCCCCCACCGTTGAGATCCGCACCCTGTTGCGGCGGATCAAGACTATTGCCGTGGTCGGCCTGTCCGCCTCACCGAGTCGGCCCAGCCATGGCGTCGCCCGAGCGCTGCAAGGCTTCGGCTATCGCATCATCCCGGTCAATCCGGCGGTGACGGAAGTGCTGGGCGAAAGAGCGTATCCGAGCCTGCGCGATCTGCCGGAACCGGTGGATCTGGTGGATGTGTTCCGCGAACCAAGCCATGCCGCCGGCATTGTGGACGACTGCATCGCCCTAAAACTGCCAGCGCTCTGGTTGCAGGATGGCGTCGTTGATGAGGCAGCGGCGCTGCGGGCGCAAGCGGCGGGCCTGACGGTGGTGATGGATCGCTGCATCTATCGTGATTATATTCAACTGATATTGTGAACATGGCTGAAAAAACCTTCGACCACCCAGTTCAACACCGACTCAAGCTGCGCAATTTGCGCTTGGCGGATTATGGCGATGTCCGGGAGATCATGGATCTGGTCTACCACAACATGGATGGCGCCTGGACCCGTGAACAGTTCGCCTCGCAAATCGCCCGGTTTCCCGAAGGGCAAATCTGCATCGAGGACAACGGCAAGGTGGTGGCCGCCGCCATCAGCCTGCTCGTGGATTACAGCCACTACGGCGACCGCCACACCTACTGGCAGATCATCGGCGACGGCTACATCACCACCCACGACCCCAACGGCGACACTCTGTACGGCGTGGACATCTTCGTGCATCCCAGCTACCGCGACATGCGGCTGGGCCGACGGCTGTACGACGCCCGCAAGGAACTGTGCGAGAAACTGAATCTGCGCGCCATCGTGGTGGGCGGCCGGATCCCAGGCTATAGTCGGTACGCCCATGATATGACGCCCCAGCAGTACGTTGAACAGGTCAAGGCCAAGGAACTGATCGATCCCATCCTCACCTTCCAACTGGCCAACGATTTTCACATCCGCCGGATCGTCACCAGCTACCTGCCGGACGACGCCGAATCCAAGGCCTATGCGGTGTTGCTGGAGTGGCTAAACATCTACTACGAGGATAAGGAAGTTTTGATCGGCGGGCGCAAATCGGTGGTGCGAGTCGGGGCGGTGCAGTGGCAGATGCGCCAGACCGCTTCGCTAGAGGAACTGTTACAGCAGGTGGAGTATTTCGTGGACGCGGTGGCCGGCTACAAGACCGATGTCGTGCTGTTCCCAGAGTTTTTCAACGGCCCGCTGATGGGGCAATTCAATGAACGGGGCACCGCCGAGGCCGTGCGACGACTGGCCGAATTCACCGAGCCGTTGCGCGAAGCCATGGTACAACTGGCGGTGGCCTACAATGTCAACATCATCGCGGGCAGCATGCCGGAATATGGCGGTGGCGCGCTGTACAACGCCGCCTATCTATGCCGACGCGACGGCACCTGGGACAAGCAGTCGAAGCTGCACATCACCCCCGACGAACGCGCCTACTGGGGCTTGCAGGGCGGTGACTCGCTCAAAGCGTTCGAGCTGGACGTGGGCAAGATCGGCATCCTGATTTGCTATGACGTCGAATTTCCCGAACTGCCGCGCCTGCTGGCCGATCAGGGTATGCAAATTCTGTTCGTACCGTTCTGGACCGACACTAAGAACGCCTATCTGCGGGTGCGGCGCTGCGCCCAGGCGCGGGCCATCGAGAACGAGTGCTACGTGGTGATCTCCGGCAGCGTCGGCAACCTGCCAAAGGTGGAGAACATGGACATGCAGTACTCCCAAGCGGCGGTGTTCACCCCGTCTGATTTCGCCTTTCCACACGACGCCATCGCCGCCGAGGCCACGCCGAACACCGAGATGACCCTGATCGTGGACCTGGACTTGGACAGTCTCAAGGAAATGCGGGTGCATGGCAGCGTGCGCAATTTTCGCGACCGGCGGCTGGATCTGTACAAGGTCGCTTGGACCGGTCGGAGTTGAAAACTCGTTTAGCGAGGAATCCGGTCAGAGCCCATTGCAGTAACCCAACGTGGTTTCGACCGGTTGGCTGTCCCGAAAGGCTATATATAACCATTGGTGCTAGTTTAATTCACAGGTTGAACTCCGCGATGGACAGTGGAATGAAACCATTGGAATCGGGGTTCAAGCCATGCCATTGAATCAGCAGATTGAAGGCCGTGACGGTGAACGCCAAGCGGGCCAGGACATAGTCCATGACGCGATGACTGATCCTCTTGAAATGACGGATCAGGGTCAGCATCGAAAACACGGTTTCGATCCGCATCCGGTCGTTCCAAGTCCGGCGCGGGCAGAGTTTCAAGTTGGGTGGATCACCCTTGTGAGCGTGGAAACCGGTATCGGCCAGGATGATCATGCGGTCCTCGAACCCCTGGATCAGAGGGTGAAACCCGGTATCGTGAGCGTGGGCCGATGCGCCCAGCCAACCGACGACTTCACCCCACTGATTGACCAACAGACAGAGTTTACAGCCAACGATCCATCGATGATTGGAGAGTCCCTTGCCGCCGATCTGGGCCGGGCTACGCCCTTCACGAATCGGATGGATCAATTCAATGCCATCGCTGTCCACCACCCCCATCAGGGTGGGCGGCGCCAGGAACAGCAGGGTCCACCGCCGATGGGCCTTAAACGGACGGAACAGCCGGGTCCGCTCGGGCAGGTGAGGAAACAACGGTTGGTAATCCCGCGTCAGCCAGCGATAAAAGGCGCGGTTGCCGACCCCCTTGAGGGCGTGCAACACGCCCAGCGTCACTACCTCGCTGGGCCATAGGGTGGCTTGGGGATGCTTGGGCAAGGACTGCATCCGATCATCGATCCGGCAAAACAGGTCGGTGATAAAGTCGATGGTAGTCATGACCGCTCTCCTTATGATTATCAGCTTGGAGTGTACCTTTAAGCTGACATGGGGACGATCATGGCCGCTTCAACCCAAGCCTAAAAACTAGCACCAATGGTTATATAGCAGTCCTATACCGGTTGTAGAATTTCTAAATACCAGCCTGCTTTTCCAAAATTAAAAACTTTTTTATTTCCATATTGAAGGTTAAAACCCCCGCCTTTCAGGCGGGCAGATTTC
>JARSSP010000027.1 GCA_029624675.1 Candidatus Contendibacter sp. | reverse complement strand
GCGGCAATCGGGTTCTGAGCCGCCGCCGCCAGGCTGCCCTGCGCTTCAGTACTGCCGGTCGCCGTACTGCCTTCTCCCAGGGCATGAGCTGGGCAATTGACGCGGGCAGCTATCGCCACGGCCGCCAACGAAGCATCGATGCGCTTTCGGCGCGGATTGCCAAGAGAAATGCGCTTGAACGTAGTTTGCTCGGATCTTCGATCAAGCGCGTAACTTACACCGTCGCGTGTTGTCCAACAAAACGCTGCGAACCCAGGGACACGTTAGGCCGGGTGTTAAGCCCCACCCAGCCTAACGTGCGCTATCAGCTCTTAGCGTTTCGATTCCTCGACTGCGGGCACCGGCCACGAGGTCGGATCGGTCAGGATGTTGACCGTCGCCTTCGCCGGCGCGTAGGAGCGTGGGATGAGGTAGAACGGCCCCTTCGGCGCCGGGAGCCAGTTCGCCTCCTTGTCTTTTCCGGGGCTCTCGGCCTGAATGTAGATCGTGAACGACCCGTCGGCGTTCTTCTTCAGCTCGGGCGTGTCGCTGCCGAGCATGTAGCGGTTGATCGGGTTCGGAACGGTGTAGTTGTTGTTCACATCGTACATCGTCAGCGACCAGAAACCCGGCTTGTCGTAGGGGAGTCCCTCCTTGAACGTCATGGCATAGGACTTGTCACCCGTCAGCGGCTGGCCAGCGCTGTCCACGGTATAAATCCAGTAGACCGCCTCCTCCGGCGTATTCGCCGTCAGCCCGATATGGGCGATGATGGCGCGCGTCCGGTAGTCGGTCTGTGAATTGCCAATCGTCGGCGCCGGAATAAACGCCCCCTGGTAGTGCGAGCCGAAGGGAAGCTCGGTCAATATGGTCGGGAGTTTGCTCGCGGCCTTGGACATTGCCGCGACGACTTCCGGCGACACGCTGGAGCGGTCCCACTGCTTGCCGAGTTCGATCCCCAGCGGCTTGAAGCTCGGCATCAGCGCCTTGATCTGGTCTTCCGGCGGCGGATTCTCGTTCATCGCGGTCGAGAACAGCTCCCAGAACTGCAGCGGATCCTTGAAATCAAGGGCGCTGACCGGCAGGTCCGGGTTCGTGGTCACCGGCGCCGGAAAGTCGTAGGCTGGCAGTTTGACCGGCGTCTTGCCTTCGAATTTCGCCAGTCCGGTGGTGGTTATCGTGTCCATCACTTGGCGCGCCATATCGTGGACGACCTTGCCATCCTTGTAGAGATGCACCCGCGGCTGGATAAGAACCCACCGCGTCGGCGCATCGATCCGGGTCACGCCGGCCGGCAACGTGCCTTTCCAGCCTGGTCCGACGAGCGCGAACTGGCCTCCCTGGTAGCCGGTCGCTTTGCCACCGACGTAAGCGAAGGCGTTGGTGTACATGTCGACGATCTCGACGACATAGTAGAGGTTATCCGAATTGGGCACGCTCAATATGACGGGCTCAGGCCCGAGGTCGAGAAAGCCGAATCCGTAGATCACGTTGACGTTCGGCGTGACATACCCGGCCTGCTTGGCGAGCTCCGGGGTCGAAATATCTTCCATGCGCCAGATGTCGTTGACTTTGGCCTTCGCATGGGGACCGGTCGCATCGTTGTGGCGCAGGTTGTACATGGTGACGAGCGGCAGGCCCCAGTTCGCCACCTGAAGGGCGAGGCTGTAGGTCCACTCGTCCAGCGCCTCGGCCTGCGCCTGGGTCAGCTTCGTCTGCGCACCGGCTCCTTTCCCCTCAGCCATGGCGAGCGGCGCCACCATCAGGGAAAGCGCGCTTACCGAAGCAAGCAACACCGGGCGCCAGTTCGCCAGTTTGTGCTTGGCCGCGCTATTCGTCATGGGTTTTCCTCCTCCCGAACGAGTCAAGATTTCACGTGCCGTGTTGGGCTTGCTGAGAAGCACGGGCATAGCAAATGCTAATGTCCGCATTCTTTCCCCCTTTCTCCTTTTGTCGTGAATTGCCGTTCTGGTGCCAATTTGAGCACCCAACCTTTCGCCGTCTGCGTATAGACAACCCCCTGAGCAGGCCGGAAATCGTCCCCCCCCACGACGATGGCGGCGATCAAAGGATTGACTTTCATAGGTTTTCCCGCCCATCAGCGATCGCGAATATAGAAATGTTGGCTGCCAAATGCAACCGTTCTGTTGCAAAGATCGGGGCTGTCCGGCGGGATGTGGTCCGAGCAAGGGGCAAGGGGCTGGCCGTGTCGGACTTCAAGGGGCGCCACTTCGAGGGTGAAATCGTGCTGTGGGCGGTGCGCCGCCAGCGACCGCGACAGAGCGGCTCGCCGAAAGCGGGGAGCCGTCCAAGCCAACGCCGCGTGGTTCCTCCCGCTACCTATTCGGTCTGATGGCGGGCGCACAAGGACTCGAACCTTGGAGCCGCTGATTAAGAGTACTAGACCTAGTGTTTTCAAGGCTAAACATAGGTGAACGTAATTCTGGCGAACTTGCTGCCGTGGTTAAATTTATTGCGACATGCTGCAACATGGGGTAACATCCTAGCACACAAGATCTGTTACCCCAGTGTTACCCCGAAAGGGAGCAGCTGATCATGGCCAGACTGACCACGAAGGCGGTTGAAGCGATGAAACCGGGACGATCCCGGCGTGAAATTGCCGACGATCTGGCGCGCGGTCTCTACCTCGTCGTGCAGCCGAGTGGCGGGAAATCCTGGGCGGTGCGCTATCGGATCAACGGCAAGCCGACCAAGGACACCATCGGACGCTATCCCGAAATTGGCCTTGCGGACGCGCGCGAGCTCGCCCGTGATCGGATGGCCACCGTGGCCAAGGGCGTTGACCCCCGTGCCGAGCGGGAGGCCAAGCGGGTGGCGCAACAAGAAGCGCTGGCCAACACCGTTGCGGCGACGGCAGCGGATTTCGTCCAGTTGCACTGCATGCGGCACAATCGCGGCTGGAAGGAGCAGGAGCGGGTCTTGCAGCGCGACATTCTGCCGCGGTTTGGCGACCTCCCCCTTGACGCGGTGCGAAGGCGCGACGTGGCGCGCATGGTTGACGAGTTCGGGGACCGGCCGCAGGCGGCTCGCGTCGTCCTGGCCGTGCTGCGGAAAATGTTCAACTGGGCGATCGAGCGCGGACGCGTTGAAGTGAACCCGTGCACGGTCATCAAGGGACCGCGCATCCAGCGGCGGGATCGGGTGCTTTCCGATGACGAGCTGCGCCGCGTCTGGCAGGCGGCCGAACAGGCAGGCTATCCG
>JARSSP010000026.1:48503-120075 GCA_029624675.1 Candidatus Contendibacter sp. | reverse complement strand
TGTCGCAAACAGCCGCTTAACGAATAGTGACAGGTGTTCTGACAAAGTAGAACTATAAGCCAGCTTGTTGAATATACGCAGCGTGCGTCCAATCAACCCATGCGCTACGAGTTCATCGAGTCTCTAAAAACAAAAATCCTTGCGCGAGGAGATGGAACATGCCGATGACTGAACAGGAACTCCTGGCCCGCGACGCCCGGCGCGATCTGGGCGCGGAACTGTTGCAGGCGGTGCGCGACCTGAAAGCGGGACGCTGGGCGCGGAAGACGACCTTCACGGTGCTACCGGAGGGCGTGGTCTGCCGACGCATCGAGCGGCCGGACGGCACGGTGGAAAAAGAGGAGCGGCTGACCGGCCCGCGCTGGGAACTGATGGCGGCTCGCACCCGCTCGGGACTGTCGCAAGCCGATTTCGCCCAGACGCTGGGCGTTTCCAAACGCACCCTGGAAAACTGGGAACAGGGCCGGGCGGAGCCCACCGGCGCGGCCCGACGGCTTTTGAAACTGGTGGCGCGCTTCCCGGAGACCCTGCAACGCTTGGCGGCGATCAAATAGCCGTCCCTCGGACCTCTCGCATCGTTCCACCCATGCGGGCTAGGGAGCGCTTCCAGACGTCGCGGATACCGGGTTTCCACCGCATCTCGCCGAACGGCGGCACGCTGCTGGTGAAAGGGTCGCGCCATTGGGCACCGCTAAACCTCCACCGTGAAATCGGCCCTGAACGCCGGATTGGGTTCCGTGGGATAACCTCGGGGATTGCATACGATGCGGGTATGGCCGATGGCGTAATCGCTGTGCCAGTGCACGTGCCCGTGAATCCATAACCGCACGCCCGATGATTCAATCAACGCATCCAGGGACGAGGCATAAGCCGCGCTGAGCACATCGCCCTGGAAAGGCTCGGGCAGGGATCGCGGGCTAGGCGCATGATGGGTAATCACGACCTTTTGGTAGCCATCCTCCCGTTCGATCTCCCGTTCGAGCCAAGCGCGGGACCGCGCGTGAATGCCCGCCGTGTCCACCGAACGCAATTTCCGAAAACTCGGACTGACCCGGATCTTGCGATAATCCGTCATCTTCTGGGTCGCCTCGTAACCGGCGAGGCGTGGATCGCCGAAGAGTTGATAATCCGTCCACAGGGTACAGCCCAAAAATCTCACGCTACCCATCTCGAACGATTCGTTTTCCAACACGCGGATGGGGGTTCCCCGCGCCTTCTCCTTAAGATCATGGAGATGCTTGGGATAGGCTGTCCCGTAATACTCGTGATTACCCAGGACGTAGAGGACCGGCCGATCGGGAAAAACCGCTCTGGCCCACGCCAGCCCTCGGTCCTTGATGTGAATATCGCCGGCCAGGACGACGAGATCGGCATCCACCGTCGGCGGACGAAAATCCTCAAACTCAATATGAAGATCGCTCAACACGTGCAGTTTCATGGCGGTATCCAGCCAACGGTGATTGCGGGAATCCGCCTGGGCGGCGCGTAATCATTCAGTTCCCTCTCCCGCGAGGAGGACGCACGCCGCCTGGTCGAACAGGATTCGTAAGAGGAGGATCGAGCGCGCCGCCACACCGCCGCGCCTGACGTCGATCTACGATAGGCGAAAAAACATCCACTGCGCTGGTCGCCGGTCGCCGCGTCCGATGGGCGAACCCGGCCGGTTCAAGCGGACCCGCGCCGTCCGGTGGCTCCAGAGTACGCCGTGGTGATCCGTTCGCGCGCGTGCCCCAGTTCGCCCGACACTTGCAACCGGGCCGCGCGATCCGTGGTCCGGTCCAGGTTTGCGCCGCCCCCGCGCACCGGACTGGGTTGGCCGGCGAGTTCCTCGTACCGGTCGTTGGCGTAGCCGTGACGCAGGCCGTGGCCGACGAGGCCGGCCCGGCGGTGGATGCCGCAGGCGCGGAGGACGTAATAGTAATGCTGGATCCAGGACCGCAGGCGGTAGGCCTCCGGGATCAGCGCGGAATGGGGTTGGGGCGCCAGGGCGCGCGCCGCCGCCAACAGGTGCCGTTGCGCCTCGGTGCGGATCGGGACCTACCGGGGCCGGCCCCCCTTGGTGCCCCAGTTCACCTCCAGCACCTCGCCCCGGTCGGCCTGATGGGGCCGCAGCAGCATGGCTTCCTGGGCGCGCAGGCCAAAGGCCGCCTGCAACCGCAGTTGCAGCGCCACCACCGGATCCCGCTCGGCCACGCGCTGGAACACCGCCTCCGGATCGACGCCTTGCCCGACCCAGGAGTGGTCGTACTGGGCCACGTAGCGGCGCGCGAAGCGCCCCGGATCGGCCAGCCAATGGCGCGGATCGCCCACCAGATCCGGTTTACCGATCCAGCCACAGAAGGTGTTGAGGATGCTGAAGCGCTTCTGCAGGGTGCTGGCCGAGTAGCCCCGCGTTTCCCAGAGGCCGGCCAGGACCCGCAGATGCCGGGTCGCCAGATGCCGGACGTCCTCGATGTGGTAGCCGGCGGCGTGCAGGTCGCGCAGGCATTGACCGAGCACGGAGCGCCGGTCGGCCCGAGTGGCGTGGCCGACGACTTTCTTCCGGTTGGCCGCGCAGGCCAAATGTCCGGCCAGCACCCGGTTGAGGCTGGCCAGGGCGCGCGCCAGCTTGCCGTGATACGGGACCCGCCGGTCGGGCGCGGCGGGAGCTGAAGGTTTCCGCGCCCTCGACCCCGTCCCCGGCGGCCGGATGACCGGGTTCACCGCTTTCCCGGCGTCGTTCATGCTGTCGCTCTCCTGGGATCCACCCCGGAGGATCGGGAGGAGATCCATTCCATTCCAACCCGCCATTCGCCGCGTCCCGACCGGACCCGGCCCCCGGCGGGGAATCGCCCGATCCCCGCCGCGTTCTCTGCTATGCACCACCGGCTCGCGATTCCCGCTCAGCGGGAAGGCCTTGCTTCAGGGTTTGTCCCTCGACTGGAGGCCCCACGCTCGACGCACTCCAGTCCCAGACCCTCCGTCGAGGGTCTGATGCGCCCCCAGGGGCGCTGAGTTTTTTCCTCCCGCTGGGATGAGTCCCATCGGGAGCGTGATCTTCGAGCCGGGAAACCGAGCGTGGAGCCTCTCCGCCCGCCACGGCGGAGCACGTTCGTGGTCTGTCCCTGCGGACGCCGCGCTCCGGCGAGCCGACTGCTCCGCTGGCGAATCCGAGTCTTGACCAGACCGCGTTTCCCGTTGCCGGGCATCCTGTCCCATCGCTCTCGTCCCTTCACCCACCTCATCGGCGCACCGCCGCCCCGTTCAGTCCGAAACCACGGTTACCGGGGTTTCGCCGAACAACATTTGGACGAAGGTGCGCACGACCTCCTCCGCGTCCGCCGATTCCGCCGCCCGCATGACCAGCGCCGAGATCACCAGCGAAACGTCCGGCCGATACCCGCGCATGCGCTTGCGCATCCGCCGGCCCAGATCGATGGCGGCCTGATAGGCCGTGTCGGTGACACGCACCCGGCGCATCCCCTCGTCGTCTTCCTCGCGCCGTTCCAGATGCACCAGATGTCCTTTCCGCACCACGTACATCTCGCCTTCCTCCAGGTCCATCGTCATCGCCTTCCCTTGGGACTCGTTCATGTCGCACCTCGCGTTCGTTCGTCTTCCGCTTCGAAATACTCCGTTTTAACCGTCGGCTTCCGCCACCGTCTCCTCGTGCCACTTTCCCGCCCTCGGGATTTCCACCCCGTTCCTTTTTCCCGATTTCCGGTGTTCAATTTCCAGTTTCCAGTTTCCGTCGTCCGAGCCTTTCATCCACCCGGCTTCCTCGCGTCCCGCTGGCTTCAAAGCTTTTGCATCCTGGCTTCCCACGTCCTGACGTTCTCCACCATGACCTTCCGCCTTCAATCACCGGCCTTCCGTCTTCTGGGGCCACGGTCTTCCATACCCCTCGTCTACTCTGGATTGCATCACCCACCTTGTTGCAGCGGTTGGGCACCGCCGGGAACCTCGACCGAATCCAGGATCGTTCGGCGCGCATCCCTCGGGCTCCCGGATGCGCGAATCTCCCATGCGGACGCCAAGCGCTCGCGGGGGCGTCCGGCTGAACCGGACTCAGGGAACCGACGTCGGTCCGGCCATCAGGACCGAAGAACGGCCGGAGGGCGGAGAGCGTGGACAGGGCGCCCGTTGGGCGGCAAGCCTGATCGGTGCGGTCACCGGTAGGTTCCGAAGCCAGGCGGACCGGAAGCCACCCGGTTCGACCGGCGGGAACCACACGGCGAAACGACTTGGGAAGGATGATTCACGTGGAACGGCGGAGGAAACCACCGCCGCAGAGAACGCCAACCCCCGTAAGGAAGGAAGAGACGCGCGGACGCGACGGTTCCCCGGCTTTCCACGCGGCGGATCCAGGGAAGACGCCAACAGGGCAAACGGCGCGGCGCCGTTTGGAACCGACTGGCCGCGGGCCAGCGGCGAACCCGCAGAGGCCGGGCGGCCCTTGACGGGTTGGCGAGGGCTGCCGGGGACGGGTGGCAGCGACCCGATTCCTGATGCGGTTGAGGAGCGCAACCCCTTTCCGAAGGAAGGCCCTTTTTTGGGGGTGGGTGGGGCGCCACCACCGTCCGCGCAGGACGGTCCCGGTTTTGGCATGATCGGGCAACACGGGAGAAACCGGTTCCTGGCTACGCCAGGATGGGCGTTTTCTTAACAGGATTTCGGGGTTTTTGCAACCGTCAAGTTTTCAGTTACCGGGGTCTTACCGGCGCCGGGCCATTCGGCAAGCCGTCGCCCGGCGGCGGTTCCCCGGGTCGCACGGTCCTCTCTCTTGAATTGCCCGGCAGGGGGGTGAGGGTGCCCGGAAAGGCCGCCGGTTGGGTCGCCGGTTCGGGCCAGAACAAAACGGCGGGAAACTTCAGTAGCGCCTTGTCGCGCTGCCACCCGGCGTGGGCGAGCCGTAGGGGTTGCAAGGGTTCCTGCCCAGTGGGTTCGCTGATCCGCAGTTGGCGCAGGGTGGGATAGACCTGCCGCCAAGACAGCCGCCGTTCGTGCTTGGGCAGATACTTTTGCAGGTAGGCCCCGCTCAGCCACAGCGCATCGCCGGCCAGCCAGGCGATGCCTTCCGGTTGATTCAGCCGCCCGCTGGCGGTTTCCACCGCCACCAGACGCCGCAGCACCGCCAGGAGGGCGTCCCGCAACGGCAGCGCTCGATCCGCCACCGGAGCGAACGGCGCGTCGGTGGCCACCGAGCCCTCCTCCGGCGCCGTTCCGGGCCGGGTGTTCGTCGCGGGGGGCTCATCCGCCACGGCGGGCGGCAGCGCGGCGACCGGGTCCGGAGCGACCACGGGCGCCGGTGGCGCCGGTCGGTACGGGATCGCCGGGGGCCGAAGCGTCGGCGCGTCCTCGGGAAACCAGTCCTCGACGGTATCCCGCATCAGTTCGTACAACCGGCCCCGCAACTGCTGCGTACCCTCCACCCAGCCCGCGCCCACCGCGCGTTCCTCGCGCAGCCACGCCCAGGCAGCGGCAGGCACCAGCCACGGCTGCAACAAGGCTTGAAACCCGAACTGGCGTTGGGGTGGCAGCCAGGTGCTGTCGTAATAGGTCGCGCCCACGATCCGCGTCATCGGCCCCATCGCCGGGGGCCAGATCGTGATCGGCCGGGTTTGCGCATCGTAAACCCCGCAGGCGCAGCGCCGGCCGGTCGCGCTCATCACCCACAACCAGGTTGCCGCGAACACCGCATAGGACCACCGCGCGTCGGTCGCCGTCCCCGGCATTGCCCAAGGATCGGCCCGGTAGCGCCGCACGGCCGCTATCGCCCGGTCGAGGCCGACCGACAGGACCAGGGGCTGGCCCGGCGCCTCGACCGCCGGCAACCGCTGCAAAAACCGCGCGGCGTTTTCCAGGGTGTGGGGCACGCAGGCCGCGTACCGCGCCGCGGGCAGATTCAGCACCGCGGTTAAATCACCGGGCCACCGTTGGCCCCGCGCATCGCGCCAGAGCGCAGCCGGCGCTTCCAGCTTCAGGAGCTCTGGCGGGCACGGCGGTTCCGGCTTCCCGCATCGCCTCGACGACCACAGACGCATGGTTTAATCCCTCCGAACACAACCGGTCGGTCTCCGTAAAAAAACGGGAATGCCACCCTGGCCCGATTGTCAAGCAGTTTCTTTCCGTCTATGCTGAAGTGGTTGTCACGTGTTGCCCGATCACGCCCAAACCGGGACCGTCCTGCGTGGACGGTGGTGGCGCCCCATCCACCCCCAAAAAAGGGCCTTCCCGCGGGAAGGGGTTGCGCTCCTCAGCCGCATCAGGAGTCGGGTCGCTGCCACCCGTCCCCGGCAGCCCTCGCCAACCCGTCAAGGGCCGCCCAGCCTCTGCGGGTTCGCCGCTGGCCAGCGGCCAGTCGGTTCCGAACGGCGGCGCTCCGCGCCGCGTCCTTCGCGCCCCGCGCCCGTCTTCCGGCACGAGTGCGCTGCCGCCAGAGCGGTATTGGCGTTTCGCCCCCTACGCCCTGCCTGCCACGCCCGCGCGCCTCGACCGGCGCGTGGTGGCCGGCGCGGTCCCAACGGGAACCTCTCCGGAGGGATTCCGTCCGCCGTCGCTTCCCGCGCCAGGCCCTACCAGGCGCTCATTTCCCGCGCCCGTCGCGGGCATCAACCCCCCGCCGGGGATTCCCGCCCCGGCCAGGGATCGGGAGTCTCCGGTTTTTGCGTTTCAGGAGACCCCCATGTTTGAAATCCTCATCGTCGCCAGCGTGACGCTCGTCGGTTACCTGTGCGTCATCCTGTGGCTCGTCGGCCTGCGGCTCGCGGTCCGGCGCGTCGCCCGCACCGTTCGGAGGCGCTGGCGGCAGCGAAGGCTAGCCGCCTTCCCGTCCAGGCCTCCCGCCCGGCCCGCCGAGCACCGTTCCGAACCGGATTGGGCGCTGTTCGATCGCCCCACCTACCTGCGCCGAGCCCCACGGCTCGCCGCCCGGACCACCGAGGAAACCGCGCCGAGCGCGCGGACCCACTCGGTAACCGCCGCCTCACTCCACCCGCGGAGATTATCCCTCGATGATGAGAGGCCACCTCGTGCTTGAGATCGCCGCCCACTTGCGCGGGGCGGTCATCGACGCGACCGCCCTGCTCGCCCTCGAAGGCGCTGTGCTCCACCTCTGGGGCTATCGGACGCCGACCGGCGAGCGCCGGGCCGTCGTCGTCCGCCAGATCGGGCGCGCCTACGCCGGCTGGCGGGTATTCCCCGGCGCCCTGGAGGATGCCGTCCGGTACTATCGCGCCCACCCGGCCAGCCCAGCGCCGGAGCAGACGTTGCCGCGAGCCGCTTGAGGCCTCCGGCGGGACCGCCGTTCTCAAACCCTTCGCGCACGGGCGCGCGAAACGACCCCGCTCGGCGCGGTTTAACCCCCCTGGGGAGACGAGTTCTCCCCGCCAAGGGGCAGTGCGTCTCCCCCTTTTTCATGCCCAGGAGACCACTCTCATGTTGACACTCTCACCCACGGCAGCGCTGACCTACGAGGACTGTCCCCGGCAGTATTGGTACCGCTACGTCGTCAGGGCCTACCGCCCGCTCCGCCCGGCAGCCCTGGGATTTGGCGATGCCGTGCATCAGGCGATCGAGCAATACCTGCGCGCCGGGGCGCGCGGGGAGTCCTGCGATCCGGTCGCGGCTTTCACGGCGGTGTGGGACCACCACACCGCCACCACCGCCCTGGAGTATCCCAACCCGTGGTCGGCGGCGGAACTGCGCGCCACCGGCCAGCGGTTGCTGGCGCTCTTTCCCGGCGCCTGGGCCCAGGCGGAGCTCGCGCTGGCGCTCGACGGGCAAGGCGAACCGCTGCTCGAACGGCGGCTGGAAGCCCCGCTCGCGCCCGATCTCAACCTGACCGGGAAACCGGATCTGGTCGTACTCGACGCCCAGCTACGGACCCTGATCCTCGACCTCAAAACCCCGAGTCAGGCCGGCGCCATCGAGGCGTTCGAGGCCCGCGCCGACCAACTCACCGCCTATCAACTTCTCCTGGACGCCAACGCCGAGGCGCTGGGCGGTTTGGAACCCGTGGCCGGAGTCGGCTTCTGGGAACTGGTGAAACGCAAGGTCGCGAGCCGCCACGGCGGCAAGGGGCCGGAAATCCGTCGGCTGGCGCTCGCGCCGGCCCGCACCCCCGACCAACTGGCGGACTTGCGCCAGAAGTGGGTTTGGCTCGCTGAAGACATCGGCCGCAGCCGGTTTCCCCGGCGACCGCGCCAAGCCCATAACTCGCCCTGCCTGCTCTGCGACTTCCGCCGTCACTGCGCGGCCGGAGAAGATCCGGAGCTGTGCTTTCCGGATCCGATGCCGGCCACCCTGGCGCCGGATCCGGTGGCCAAGGCGTAACCCCCGGCGGGAACCGAACCCCTGTTCTGGGTGGAAACCGCCCGCCCGGACCCTTTCAACCACCCCCCTGGGGAGATGCCCTCTCCCCAGAGGAGAGGCGTCTCCCCGTTCTATTCCGAGGAGATTCCCCTGATGACCACGTCAACGAATACGGTCGGTGCGCTGGAAACCGCGATCCCGGCTACCCGCGTTCCCCAGGCCTTCGACATCGCCGAGACCTTCGGCATCCCCGCGCCGCCGGGACTGACCCTGACCGGCTGGTCCCAGCCGGGACCGCTGACCCCGCCGGCTCGTCTGGACTACTGCTTTCGCCCCGGCGTGCTGAGCGACCTGCTCGGCTGGCTGCGGGAGCGCCAGACCGGCTGCCCAGATGGCCTGTGGATCCGTGGGCCGACCGGTTGTGGCAAGAGTTCGGTGGTGGTGGAAACCTTCGCCCGACTCCATCTCGATCTGATCCGGGTCAACGGTCGCCAGCATCTGGAACTGGCCGACCTGCTCGGTCACCTGACCGCCCTCGACGGGGACGTGCTGTTCCAGGACGGGCCACTAACCCTGGCGGCCCGCCTGGGCGCGGTCCTCCTCCTCGACGAAGTCGACCTGCTCGATCCCGGCGAACTGGCCGGGCTGAACGGGGTGCTCGACGGCGGCCCGCTGGTGCTGGCCGAGAACGGCGGGGAAGTCGTCTGGCCGGCGCCGGGGTTCGGGCTGATCTGCACCGCTAACACCGGCGGCGGCGGCGATCCCACCGGGTCTTATCTGGGCACGCAGCGGATGAACCTGGCCCTGCTGGACCGGTTCAGCCTGATGGCCGTGGACTACCCGGAACCGGCGCAGGAAGCCGAATTGCTGGCGCGAGCCTGTCCGGAACTGCCGGAACCGTTGCGGGCCGCGATGATCGTGGTCGCCGGCGAAGTGCGGGCCCTGTTCATCGGCGGGCAGGAGGATCGCGCGCCGATCGAGGTGACCCTGTCCACCCGGACCCTGCTCCGCTGGGCCCGGAAAGTGGTGCTGTACCGGAATGCGCCCCAACCGTTGCAGCACGCGCTGGACCGGGCGCTGACCGGGCGCGCCGAACCGGAAACCCGGGCGGCGATCTTCGGGATCGTCCAGCGCGTGTTTGGTGAGGAGGCCGGCCATGGCTGAACGGGTGGTCAGTGCCTATCGTTTCACTCACCCGGACGGCTCCAGTAAGGACTGGGCTATCGCCCACGATGCGGCCGGGGTACGGATCTTCTACGGCAAGACCGGCGGCCGGCTGCGCGCGGCCGACGTCCCGGCGGTTCGTTGCCGACGGCAGTCGCCCGCCACCGAAGCCCTGGCCCGGATCCGGGAGCAGGAGCGCCAAGGCTATCACGGCTTGGGCCGCTTCCGATTCGACGGGTCCAGCCGACGGCTGCTGGGACCGGTGCGGGAGACCACCGAACCGGTGGCCCCCGCTGCCCCCGTACCGGCCGTGCCTCGGCTGTACTGGGAGCGCCGGCCGCGCGGCTCCCACGCCATGGCGGCCACCCCAACGCCAACCGCGCTGCCGACTTTGGGTGAAGCGGCGCGCGCCATCCTCCAGACGCTACACCATCATGGGCTGATTGAGGATTACCGGGGCAGCGGCGACGAGGGAGCCTGGCGGGTTCACCTCCACCTCGCCGAGGGCCAGACCTGGTCGTTCGGGGTTGTGGCGCCGGGTTCCGATCCGGCGGACGGGCTCGATGCGACCGGCCGCGGCCAAGGCAGCGTGCCCCTGGATCCACCGGCGCCGGCGGTATTCCTGCTGGCGCTGGCCCGCCACGACCCCGACCTGCTCGTCGCCGACGAAACCGGCGCCGTACTGGTCCAGCCGCCGGCGCCGCTGGCGCTGGCGACCGGGCTGGCGGTGGCGTTGGGGCTGATTCCCCCACCGCTCCGCGAGCTGCTGGCGGCGGTTCCCGCCCCCGTCGAGTGGTTTTACTAATTGGCCGCAGATTCACCGCCGCCGGTGCCCGTGCCCGGCGGCGTTCCACTCGCGTCCGGGGCGGGCGCCCGTCGTGCTCCCCGGAGACGACGGTCCGCACCCCTGGATGAATCAGGAGAGACCATGAGCGATATCGTCCCCTTCGGCTCGATCAGTGATCGGGTCGTCTTCATTCATCTCCAAATCGTTTGCTGGACCGCCAGCCAACGCTTGCGCCCCGAGGATCTGGGGCTGGATCGGCGCACCCTGCCGCCCGAGCGGCTGGTGCATTTCGGTAACAAGAAGCTGATCAATCCCGAAGAACTGCGGCCGTTCGCCAGCCTGCGCTCGGCCGCCCGGCGCGAGTGCCTGGCAGTGGGGGTCCGCTTCCTCGGCGGCTTTCTGGTCCCGGCGGATCAGGCCCAGCGGCTGTTGGATCGCCTTGACGCGCTCGAGCGGCGGTTCGGCGCGGAACGGGACCGGTTCCTGGCCCGCTTCGATCACCTGGTCGAGGACTGGATCCGCGAACATCCGGACTGGGCTGCCCTGATTCGCGGGGCGATGGTGCCAGCGCGGTTCGTCGCCGAACGGTTGTCGTTTGCGGCGCAGGCGCTCCAACTGACTGCGCCGGGGAGGGTGACGCACGCTGGCCTGGCTCGCGCCGCCGCCGGCCTGGCGGATACCCTGTTCCGCGAGGTGGCCACACTGGCTCAGGAGACCCTGGAACGCTCGTTCCTGGGTCGGACGGTGGTAACCCGTCGCGCCCTGCGGCCCGTGCTGGCCCTCCGGGACAAGCTGGCGGGCCTGGCCTTCCTCGACGTGCGGGTGCGCCCCCTGGTCGATCACCTTGAGCAGACCCTGGGCGATCTGCCCCGCCAGGGGGCGATCCAGGGTCGCGATCTGGACGCCCTGCTGGGGTTGCTGGCGATCCTGGAAAACCCCGAGCGGCTCAAGGCGCACGGCGACCGGTTGCGGGCGCTGCCCGCCGACGCCGTGGCGTTGGGCGCTCTGGGGCAACCGGCCTTCCTCCTCGGCGCCGCCGCTCCCCATTCGGCGGAAACGATCACCGTTCGGGGGGAATCCCCGATCAGGGTGGAGTCCGACGCCGACGCCGACGCGGTCTTACCGGACCCGGAACCACCCAGCCCAGCGGTCGCTGAGGCGGTGGAACCCCTCACGGAAGTTCGCCGACCACGCACGCCGGTCCCTGCCCTCGTCGGGGACTGGTTCTTCTAACTGATCCCGCCTTGGCGGGATCTACATGTATTCACTTTCCTCGCGGGAGGATGGCGTTCGTCCTCCCCGCAAGGGCGGGCGTTGCCTCCCGGTTTATTGGAGGTCGCCATGCAAAGACAAACCCTGTTGGACGCCCTGCCGATTCTTGCCAAATTTCTGGGCCGGAAATTGGGGGTCGACGTCGTCATCGGCGCCGCGCGGGCGCAAACCGACGGCCGCACCATTTACTTGCCGGCCCTGCCGGCGGCGGATGCGGCGGCCTGGATCCTGGCCAACGGTTTTCTGGACCACGAGGGCGCTCATCTGCGCCACACCGACTTCGCCGCAGCGCGGCCGGCGACCCCGCTGGGCCGGACGCTCGCCCGGATTCTGGAGGACGTTCGGATCGAGGCCGCGCTCGGCCGGGAATTGCCGGGCTGCCGGGACAATTTGGCCCGATTGGTAGACCATCTGGTCGCCCAAGGCGATTTTTGGGCGGTTCCCGAAGCCGACTGGCCGCCGGTTCGCCAGGTTCAGGCCTATCTGCTGTACCGCCTGCGGGCGGACGTGCTGGGCCAAACCGCGCTGGGTCCGCTGGCCGATCAAGCGGAAGCCCTGCTGCGCCAAGCGCTGCCCGCCGGCGTCATGGTCAAGCTGGCGGCGCTGGCTTTCGAGGTGCGGCACGTATCCTCGACCGCAGCGGCGGTGGACCTGGCCGAACGCATTCAGCGGATGTTCGCGGCGGCGCAGGCGGAATCGCCGCCGAACGCCGCCGATCCGGCGCCCCAGCCAGGTCGGCGCACTCCTGGCGCGCCGACCGATTCGGACGTCGATCCCAACGATCACGCTCGGGGTCAGAACCTCGGTCGCGATGGCTCCGGTCAGGAGCCGGGCTCGAGTCAGCGCCAGGGCCTGGATGAGGCTCCGGACGGCTCCGACGACCCGCCGGGTTCGAACGCCGGTCACAGCGCCGAACGTTCGGGTCAAGGTCAGGGCGCTGCCGGTCAAGGCGGCTCCGATCAGGATCACCCGCCGGATCGGAGCCAAACATACGGTCAGGACGGCGATGCGGGCGATCCCAACGGCGACCCGGAGTGGACCGCCGGCGACCGCGACCCGCCTTCAGATTCAGGCCAGGGCACCGGTCACGCCGGCGCCGGTGCGGTGCTCCAGGCGATTCTCGCCGCGACGGATGCCGACCAGGACCCCCACTGGGGCGATCTCGGCCGACACCTGGGGGAGCGCTTGAATGCCCGAGCGACCGAGGCCGTCCGGACCCGGCGCGCCGTGACCATGGCCGAACCGGACCCGGCGCCGGTCGCACCGGCGGCGGCGACGCTGGCCACCGACGTTCGGGCGGCCTCGGTCGCCTTGCGGCGGCGCCTCGCCGCGCTGGTGCAAGCCAGCCGGACGGAAGCCCGGCGGCGCGGCCGGCGCGGTCACCACCTGGCCGGCCGGCAGTTGTATCGGCTGGTCTGTCGCGATCCGGGCGTATTTCTGGCCCGGGATCGGCGGAAAACGCCGGACACCGCCGTCCTGATCCTGCTGGACCGGTCCGGCTCGATGCAGCGGCGGATTGCCGTCGCCCAGCGGGCGGCGCTGGCCACCGCCCTCGCCCTGCAGGAGATTCCTGGCTGCGCGGTGGCGGTGGCCGCCTTTCCCGGCTCCGCCGCCGATCGGGTCGTTCCCTTGCTCGGGTTCACCGAGCGGGCCAGCCGGGCCGCCGGACGGTTCGCGCTGCGCGCCGAGGGGGGTACGCCGTTAGCGGAAGCGCTCTGGTGGGCAGGTTATGCCTTGCTGCGGCGGCCGGAGGCTCGCCGGTTGTTGCTGGTGGTTACCGATGGCGACCCGGCGGACTGGGAGGCGACCCGGGAGCTGATCGCCCGCTGCCGGAACTCCGGGATCGAGGCGGTCGGCCTAGGCATCCAGGCCGGTCGCCTCGCCCAGAGCCTGTTCGGCGCGCACGACGCGGAGGACCTCACCGACCTGGATCAACTCGCGCCGGCCTTGTTTCGTCTGCTCGAGCGGCGCCTGACCGGCGGGGCCTGAAGGCGCGCGCCGTCCGATCCATCATCCCGGGATGTCGAGCGCCCGCTTCCCGGCGGAAGCGGGGTCACGGCTCCCGGCTGTCGTACGATTACCGAGGAGAACCCATGAAAATCAACGTCGTCGAGATTTTCAATTCGGATGGCAGCGTGGCGGAATACCGCCCGCTGTCGCACCGCCTGCCGGCGTTTCTGGACCGCTACGGCCCGGCGCAGGGCTATGCGGTCGTGGTCGCCGCCCGGGAGGCCCTGGCCCTGCGGCCCGGCCTGCTGCGGTTGTACGAAGCGGCGATTCAGGCCGGGCGCAAGCCGGACGAGGTGGGTCTGCCGCCCTTCACCGGCTGGGAACGGGACATGCATTTTCAGGCCCGGCTGCTGGACCCGACCGGCCGGGTGGTGGCGACGGCGTCGGCCGTCAAGCCGGTCGTGCAGTACAAGGATCACGAGATCGGTGAAACGGCCGCCCGCCAGCGGTTGGTCGCGGCCCTGGGATTCGGCGGCGAGGTCTTGGACGCGGATGAAGCCCAGGATCAACAGGATCAGGGGTTAGTGGGCCGGCCATCGGCCGCGACGCTGTCCCCTGGGGCCGCCGCCCGCGAGTCGTCCGACGAACCCTCCGATTCAGCGCCTTCACGGCCGCCAGAACCAGCGCCGGCCAGCGCCGGCACGGTCGTGGCGCGGTTGCCACTCTGGGTGGAATCTATCCCGGAAACACCACATCTAGATCGAACGGTACCTCATCAACCCGCGTTCGGCGAACCACTTCCGCCGGCGCTGTTGCGCCAGATCGAGCATCAGGCCCGGCTCAAGGGCCTGCCGGTTCCGATCGTCCGGACCGTGCCGGAAGCGCGGCAGGCGCTGAAGCAACTGTTGCAACGTGAGACCGGTTCGAACCGGTGAGGGGCGCGCGCGTCGCCTGACGCGCGCGCCTGGACCCTGTACGGATCGAATTTCATCCACCCCATGGGGAGAGCGCTTCCCGGTGGGGGCGCTCTCCACCAGGGTTTGATCCTTCTGCTGGAGACCTGACATGGCCGATGACTACACGTACTGCTCCTTTCTGCTCCATCTGACGCCCGACCAAACCCGCTGGGCGCTCGGGTACTACGAGACCCTGCGCGCGCTCGAACCGACGTTCGGCGCGAAGGCGACAGCCGAGCCGATTCCCGAAGCGCCCGCCGATGTCCGGGCGTCGGTTCAACACTGGCAACCCTTCGCCGGTGAATTCCTCCGATTCGAGGTTGCGGCAAAGCCTGAAGGTTTGTGGATCTACGATGAGGAGGAGGCCTCGATCGATCAAATCGCTACCTTCGTGCGGGAAATCCTGCGCCGTTTCGATCTGCCGCCGGTGGGATTTGAATGGAGCTATGACAGCTCCCAGCCGCATCTGGCCGCCTACGGCGGCGGCGCGGTGGTGGTCTCCCGGTCCGGTGGCGAGTGGTTGTATACCCACCGCTGGCTGGACGCGGCGCTGGGCCACCACCACCGGGGGGCGACTACCGCAGAGGTGCGGGACCTCTGCGCCTGCGACGATTGCGGCTGGACCGGCGCCCTGGAGGAGACGCAGCAACCGATCCGCGATTTCTGGTCGCGGGTGGAGCCCGGCGGGATCGTGCCGGCCGGCGAATGTCCCCGTTGCGGAGTATTGGCTTATCTCCTGACCCGCCCCCACCGCGTCGCGGTGATCGTCGAGGGCGGTCTCGTACAGGCCGTCGTCGCCGACCGGCCCGACGAACTGCGGGTGGCGGTCGTGGATTATGACACCGAAGGGTGCGATGCCGCCGATCTGACTTCACTGGCGCAGCCAATGGGTCGAAGCACCCCGGCCCGTGTGCGGGAAGTGGTCGCCGAACCAGCGGCCATCCTGCTCGACAAGGTGTTCGCCGACCGGAATTGATTCCTGTCGCGCCTTCCTGCCGTACCTCCCGAGGAAACCATTCCCTCGGGGGTATTTCCGCCTGGATTTTTGATAAAAATACCAACCCTTTTTATTTTTTATAAAACAGTAGGTTGAAAGCGTTTTTGAATTTACTGCGGTGACCGCAGCAGCGGCTATTTTTTGCCCCTCTCGCGCAACCGATAACGCACCGCCGCTCGAACAATCGCCGACTGGATCCCTTCAGCTCGCGGGTATTGGGAACGGATAACCTCTACCGCAGCATCGATAGTCAACCTATTTTCCACGCTCAGGAAGAACGCATCTTCGGCATCGTTGACCTCAAGATCGTCTCCTACCCCGACATTCATCAGATCCGGATCGTGTTCGAAAAGCTGAGTCAAGGCTTCCCGCACCCAACGACTTTTTCCCTTTCCTCCATAACCATCGTCGGTGACCGCTTGGCCGAGCAGGGTTTTCAAGGCCAGCGGCATCCGACAGGCAACCCGTTTCAATTTGCGGATCCTTCAACGGATTCAAGATAGGCCAGAAGCTTTTTCCAGGCATCCGTGACGCTATTAAAATCATTCCAGTGGACCTCGCCGCCGAGGGCTTCTTGATACGCATCGCCCAGAACCGCCTCGACGATCCGGCGCACGATCACGAGATTAGCCGTTTTACCCAGCGTTACGTTCTTCGCCGGCCGGCCGCGACTGCTGGACCGTGGCATTGCCACGGCTTTCTTGAGTACAGTCCTAATCCGGTCCGATGTCCCTCCCGAACAAGCCGCCTCCAAGGCGGCTCGCCGTTTGGCCGAGTCGGGCTCTCGAGCAATCTCGGCCGCCAACTGGATGTTGGTGATCGCGCGGGATTGCAAAGCCTCGCGTACCTCGTCCGGCCCTTGAATCAGATCGAAATAATTATTGGCCATCGATAGCTTGAGACCGGTGAGTTCAGCCAGCGTCGTGGCGGAGCGGATCTCTTCCTCGCCATAGGATTCAAATTCATCCACCACCGACCTCACACTTTCCAACCGCTCCCAGGCATCCAGCTTGTCGTGATGCTCGTTTTCGGAAAATTGTAAAGTCCTCAGGAATTTCGGCCGCTCCGGTAACACCCAGGCTGGAATCGTTTTTTCCCCCGCCAGGATGGAAGCCAGATAACGACGCTCCCCAAACACGATGCGATATCCCTTGTCGTGTCGGTACACCTTGATGGGCTGTTGCACCTTGAAACGGGCAATGTTAATCGCCAGTTCTTCGATACCGTCCAGCGCCGTCTTCTTGCGTGGGTAAAGCGGGTCGGCTGCATCCAACTCGCGCGGGTTGGCGGGATTGAGACCTAGACGCCGTGGATTGTCAGGGTCGGGCTCGATGCGGGCGATGGGCAAGATTTCCATGACGAAGGAGCCTGCTTCCGCTTCTCCTTCCTTGACGATATCCGCCAGAGGCAGTCCGGCGGGTAGTCCAAACGTCTTCTTTTTCACCATGGCGATTTCCTAGGCAAACAGCTTTCCATGAACGTAGCGGCCCACCGCCTCGGCTTCCAGGCGGGCCTTGTTGGCTTTCGGCAAATCGAAAACGGATTTCGGCTTGGCGTCGGTATGGTCGGACTCCGCGAAAGCGATCCGGTCCGCCAGGGTAACCGGCGTGATGAATCTGCCCGTACCGGGATGCCCCCTGAGACCTTCCAGCAAACCTTCGTGGAGTCCCACCGGCCTGACCCGGTTGGGAAGGATTCCAACAATCTCCAATGGCGCGGTCCGCGAACGGTTGACTTGCCGCCAAAAGGCCAACATCCCAACCAAACCTTCGGTACTCTGGGTCTCTAGCAGGGTAGGGATAAGAAGATGAGTAGCTGCCGTCATGGCGCTGCGGGCCAAGGCATCCTTGGAAGGCGAGGTATCCATGATAACCAGGTCGTAGTGCGCACGCAGGTCATCTCGCTCAAGAAACGTCTTTAGTGCTTGGGACATCGTCTGGGCGTCATTGCGAGCCTGGGATTCCAACTGGCGCAATCGCTCGCCGTGCCCCGGCAACACCTCCAGGTTGTCCACCCACGATGGGTAGGGCACGGTGGGATGGTGAGTGAAGATATCCGCGGTCGAGCTGCGCCCGTCCCACTCACCATGTTCCTGGGGCAGGTACGCGGGATGAATCGCGGGGTAGACACCGTCGGGATCGGCGGGATCATAGTCCATGCTCAGGAATCGTCGCGAGTAGTTACACTGGGGGTCGAGGTCCAGTCCAAGAACATGATAACCCTGCCTGGCGAAATATTCGGACAGAATCCGGCTGATGGATGTTTTGCCAACACCCCCTTTGTTTTGGGCCAGAACTAATGTGCGCACACTCGATTCTCCACGGGTCACAAACGATACTGATGGTGAAGCGCATCATACCTCCAAAATAGCAGGATGTATGCTATTACCAGAATTTTATACCTGATAATTAACTTTTTGATATTTAATGATTAAATTTCATGCCAAAATTAAATTGAAATGAAAATTATGATGAAAGCACACCTTTTTCCTAAATTCGGGTTGATGATGTTGATGATGTTGATGAAGAATCCGAAAAGGTCCCAGGGAGAGCGCGC
Organism: Candidatus Contendibacter sp.; assembly: GCA_029624675.1. Classification (GTDB taxonomy): domain Bacteria; phylum Pseudomonadota; class Gammaproteobacteria; order Competibacterales; family Competibacteraceae; genus Contendibacter. The sequence continues at coordinate 102,101 of JARSSP010000026.1, read as the reverse complement.
TATAGGGACTTTTCCGTTTCTTGGTCAACATCATCAACATCATCAACCTCCTGTAGTCTTAACTTGAGAATAGCAGGATGTATGCTATTGCCCGGAATTAACACTTCATAGTTAAATTTATGATATTTAATGATTAAATTTCATGCCAAAATAAAGAGAAAATGAAAATAATGAGGAAAGCACATTTTCGTCTTGAATCTGGGTTGACGATGTTGACGATGTTGATGAAGAATCCGAAAAGGTCCCAGGGAGAGCGCGCTATAGGGACTTTTCCGTTTCTTGGTCAACATCATCAACATCATCAACCTCAGCCCGTAGTCCTATCCCTCTCCACCATGAATAGCCTTTTGCTCCCAAATATCGTTCAACGCCATGTTCTGTAAGGCGAATTCCAAAATTTCGCTGTTTTTCGGCATACTCCCCGGATTGCTCGCACCAGCGTTGATAAGCTTGGTACAGGGCGCTGGCCGACACGCGCGCCTCTCGATGGAGTACGCAACAATCGGCGAAAAACGCGGCGATGACATCCATTTCCTTGCGGTAAGCCTGGGTAGCGGCTTGCACCTTGGTTGGCGGCTGTAATCCATGGCGTTGCCAGTCGAGGCAGCCCTTGATCGCCCAGTTCAGGATGCCAGGTAGTTCGGCCAGTAGCTTGGTTTTGAGCTTGCCGTCGGCGCGCCCTTCGAAACTCACTTCGAACGGAACCAGCTTGACCCGACTCCATATAGCGTTGTCGGTGCCTCGGATTTCCGGCTTGTGGTTACCGTACATCCAGGGCTTGAATTGGGGCTTGAAGCTGAAGGATTCATGGTAAAGGCGTTTGGCGGTCAACGTGTCGCCGCCCGTGATGTCCTTGATCAGCTGTTCGTTGAGTCGGTGTTCCTTACTGAGTTCGCTGGTGGAAACGAAGCGCGTGCCCGATAGGGGAACCGTCTTTCGTTCATTGTCGTCCATGTTGCGAGATTTCATGAAGGTTTCGGCTGGAACCTTGCGAGCGTAGCCAAAGTTCCGGTCTCCATATTCACCCAGCAAGGCCATGATCGTTTCCACGAGCGTGCTCTTTCCGTTCCAACCGGAAGCACCGTAGAGGAAAAACAAGGTGCGTTCCTCGATAACGCCGGTTAATGACCAGCCAACCGCGCGTTGAATGAAAGCCACCATCCCGGTGTCGCCGGCGAACACTTCGGAGATGAATCGCTCGAACGTTGGGCAAGTCGCCGCCGAATCATAAGTCACGGGTGCGATATGGGTGATCAGATCGGTGGATTTGTGCGGGTGTAGCTGTCCAGTACGTAAATCAACCGTTCCATTTTGGACGTTAAACAGCCACGGATCGGCGTCCAAGGTGCTGTGTTCGACCAGTAGAGCGTGTTTTGCCAAATTCAAACCCGAGGCGATCACGCGCTCGTGTTCGGACTGAATCGCCCATTTGGTTAGTGCTTCCGCTTGCTTCATAAGGGCGGTGCGACGATCGCTGTCGCTTTCGCCGGCGGTGCGTTGCAAGGTCGCTGCTGCTTCCTCGGCGATTTTCCGCGACAAACCCCCGACAAAGCCAATGGCAATCGCACCTTCGTTCGTCGGGTCAGGTTGCCAAAATTTGCCGGTCCACAGGATCCAGCCAGTTCCCAGCGCGTACCAAATTCGACCTTGATAGTAATGACGAATCCGGTACGAATTCGCCAAATGCGTGCAGGGGCTGACGGTCGGCGGACAGTAAACAGCTTCGACCGGTTCGGTCGGTGGGTCCGGGCCCACCGGCGTGGGCGTGGAGTCGGGTGGGGGCGGGAACGCCGGCGCGGTGGCCGCCAGCGCCAGCAATTCGGTGACGGTGTGACCCTGGTTCAGCCAGTCGGATACGTCGCCCTTGGCCGGCAGTCCGGGCAGTTCCAGCAGCCGCACCTCGCCGACCTGGCCCTGCAACGCCTGAGCGATGGCGGCCATGTGCGCCCGTCCGGGCTCGTCGTGGTCGGGCAGCACCACCACGCGGGCGGCCCCGGCGAGCTGGGCGGTGTACGCCGCCCGCCACTTCGGCTTCTGGCCGGGTTGCGCGGCCCCTTCGATGTTGGTGGTGGCGGCCAGGCCGCCCGCCGCCAGCCGGTCGCAGTCCTTCTCGCCTTCCACCACGAACACCGTCGCCCCCGCGGCGATGGCCTGACGCAGTTCCGGCAAGCGATAGAGCACGGCCGGGCCGGGACCGGCTTTATAGACCCACTGGCCGGCGGGGTCCTGATAGCGGATACGGAAGTCCTTGGGGGCGTAGCGGACCTTCTGGCGAACCTCGACCCCGGCGGCGTCGCGGTAGCGGTAGGTCGCCACGAGTTCCCGCCGACCGGGTTGCGGTTCCGGGGTGAGGCCGAGAGTGGCCACGATGCGGTCGTAGCTGCAGCCGGCGAAGCAGTGCAGCAGCAGTCGGCCGTTCATTTTGACCGACAGCGAGGGGTTGCGGTCCTCGTGGCAGGGACAGCGAGCCTTGTAACCATCGCCAGCCTTCATCGGCCGGTAGCCGGTCACCCGCTCCAGGGCAGTCAAAGCTTCCTCAAGCACGCTCATGACCGCCCCCGAAAGATAGCTGGTTGATGATGCGCATGTATCCGGTGCATGGCTTGATACGTTTCTGATTGATACGTTTCTAATTGAGTGGAGAGCACGGGTCAGGAGCGCAGGTATCCCAACGGACTCCGCATAGATGGGATTTTTCTTGGGCGGAAGGAATAACCACCGGCACGGCTGGATAGGCCCTCACGGGCGAGGTGACGTTCTTGAGGCGATGTGCATGCGAACCGTACCCGCAGGGGTTACCGCGGGCGACAACAGCCGCAGTCCGCCGGCACCGCGCGCGGGCACCGGACGAACCAGGATCTGGGGGTCCGAGTGACATAGCCAAGGCATAGGCGGAGTGACCCGTTGTCCCCGTGAGACAGGGGCGGCGAGCCAGTCAACGACCCTAACCGGTGGTGGGAACGGACCTTACGTGCGCCCGAGTCGGGGCGGTGACCCGCGCTGGTAGCGCCAAACGAGTCGGTCTGCGGGTGGGACAAAATGCGGGCGATGGGCGGGCAACGGCATGACGATCCTCTTTCTCAGGCAAATAACCACCTGTAGAGGTCTTGAAAGCGCTTCGCGAACCGCTATAATCAGAAACAGTCCTTTTCTGCTTTCTGATCGTTGTCCTGAGCGGATCGGCGGACGACGTTCAACCCTCTACTTCCCAAGCCCCCTATTCAGGGGGTTTTTGGCTTTTGTAAGGTTTTCGCTAGCGAATAACTACACCATCGTGGTTCGACGTCTGGCGAATAGGACCCGTTCGACGCCGCCTCCTGAATTGTCGTAGTGATGATTCACAGTATTTTAACGTCAAATCATAGCCCGATACGGAGTACAAGGCTAGTTGCCCGCGCGGGTTCGCAGGCCAGCGCTCACCCACTCGCGCGCCAAGGGCCAGATCGTGCGCAGGGAAAGCCCCGTGGCCTGGTGGAGCGCTAGATAGTGTTCCGGCTGCGGACCCTCCGGTAACCGATCCAGCCCGTGCGCCTGCCAGGCCCGCCACACGGCGCGCAGGGTTGCGTCGTCAGGGGCGCGGGGCCGCCGCTCGGCGCAGGGTCCCAAGCCGAGCAGCCGACGATAAGTGTAGTACTCCTTCAGCGTCGTACCGAACAGATCGTGGAGCATCGCCTGGGGCGCATCGCCCTGGAGCAGCGCCAGCCGCTGGTCCTCGGCCTGGCGCTGGGCCTCGAGCCGCTCCAGTTGCCGCTGGAAGGTGGCACGATCGAAGCGGATTTCCAAAAAGGGCGCGGTTGCGGCCTGGCGGACCAGGTGCAGGACGTCGCCCAGACCCAGCCGGTTCAGCGCCCGAAGGTCCGGCCATCCCAGGCCCATCCGCCGCAGGGTGGCTGTATCACCTTCCGCCAAGCACCGCGCCACGTAGACGAATCCCGCCATCAGCAACTCAGCTTCTTTGCCGTGCATCGCGCCTCCAGAGATCGATGCCACCGGACCGGGTGCCGTGCTGCAATCGCCGGCACACCGCGAGCAGGCGCAGAACATCCCGCCAATCCTCGGCTTCGGCATGCTGGCCGAGGAGGGCCAAGGCGGTTTCGGGTTCTGGCGGGGCGAGGGCGGCGCGCAGCGCGGCGAACGGCCGGTCGGGGTCGCGCAGCAGGCGGCCCAGCGGGGAGGAGTCAGGCAGGAGCGGAATCACGGTTTCCCGAGGGGCGGTGAACAGCCCCGAACTGCTCGCCAACTGCCACCAGAGGGCAATGCGGATCGCGCCCGGGTCCGGCGCCGGCAGGGCGGCGGGCGACGGCAGGTCGATCACCAGAAACCCATACCCGATAGGGCAGCGGCGCACCAGGCGCGGGAACCCGTGGCGGAACGCGATCCGGGTGGCCAGCGTCCACGCCTGGCGCCGCCCGGCGGCGAGCATCGTGGTAGACAGGCCATATTCGGGCGTGCATCGTGTGCGCGACCGGGTCGGGGTAGCGCTCGCCCGCTCACCGATCAGGAGCACCGGCTCAAGGTCTGGACCGGCCGTGGATCGCGTGCGGGTCGGCGGGATGGCGCCGGACCTGGCGTCCGAATTCATCCCCAGAACGACCGAGGGGGGGTTCGGGTACAGAGGGTGGGGCTCGACGTTCGGGGTTGGCCCCAACCTGGCCAAGACTCGAGGGTAGGGAACCGGTTCTGGACCTAGATGCCGAGGCGCGGCCCAAGGTCGACCGGCTGGGGGATGCGCGTTGGAAACGGTCATGAAGCCTCACCTCCAGAAAGCGCACGCACACACTCGAGATTCCACTGGCGCACGCCAGTGCAACCTCGCGCCGCGAGAGCGTCACCGCTGGATGGTGAGGCCCGGCATCAGCCGCCCGTCGATCAGTGCCCAGACAGCATCTAGCCTGAAGGAGTACCCATCGACTTTGGGATCAGGCGATGGGGGCGGGCACTCCGACTGGAGCAGAGCGCCTCGAAATTCAAAATAGTCGAGGGTGACGCTTTCGTCAAGCCTCACCCGCCTTCGGAGGATGGGGTCTGGGGCTTCCGACCAGCCAGTTGGGCCAGCCGGCTCTGGAACCGCTGGGCCTCGACGATGTGCTCGGCGACGTCCCGGACGGTCCGCCGCTCGGCCGAGGCGAGGGTTTTCAGCAGGCGGCGAGCTTCGTCTTCGCTGAGGCGGTGAGTCGCCATGAGGATGCCGGTGGCCAGATCGATCACCGGCTGGCTGGCCGCGCGCGCGACGTCCCGGGCGCGGGCCAGCGCGGCCTCGAGCGCGGCGCGCAGGGTCTCCGGTTCCGGTGGTTTGAGTAGATAGGCCCAGGCGCCGGCCTGGAGCGCGGCGCGACGGGTGGCGGTTGAGCGGTCGACGGTCAGGACGACGCATGGGATAGCGCCGTGGAGCTGGCGGATGACGTTGAGGCCCGAGCCCTCGGGGTCCTGACCCGGGGCTGCGCCCAGATTGAGATCGACCAGCAGCAGGTCCGGGGGGGCGTCGCCCGCGCAAGCCACCAACGCGGCGCGCCCGCTGTCGGTCTCGACCAGACGGTAATCGTCGGCCAGCAGTTGCCGGAGCCGCTCCCGAAACGTCGGGCTGTCGTCCAGGATCAGCAGGGTGGGCGCGGCGGCCGGCCGCCGGCTGGCCGGTTCGGGGGAGGGCGGTAGCCCATCGACCACGTGGACCAAGGCCGCGCGGGTCTGGTGAAGCGCGACAGCGATGGCCTCGGCGTCGCCCGCGCCGCCGGTTTCGCTCGGCGCGCGGGCGAGGAGCTGCTGGCAGGTGGCGCGGAGCGCCCGGGCGCCCACGGTTTCGGCGGCTCCATACAGCTCGTGCAGGAGGTCGTGTGCTTGCCGGTGGTCGTGGGCGGCGATCGCTTGGGCCAATCGGCGGGGGACCGGTTCGCTGCTGGCGACGAACGCCTGCACCACGCGGCGGAATTGCTGCGGCTGGCCGGTGAGGGTGTGCAGATACGGGAGGTCGAGGACGGTCTCCAAGGCGGGCGGCGCGTTCGGGTCGCGGGCGGCGTCCGCGGCGGCGTCGGGCAGGGGCATCAAGGGTCACCTCGCTCGGGTTGAAACATGGGGTGGCGCGCGTTCCGGCGCCCGCTCAGGCCCCAGTGATCGAGTACGGCGGCCAGCGCCTCGGCTTTAAGGGGTTTATACAGGCAGTCGGAAAGCCCGGCTTGCCACAGCCGATCGCGCTCCTCCTGCAGCACGGCCGCCGTCAGGCCGACGATGGGGACGGTGTGGTTGGGATTGTCCGCCCACTGGCGAATCCGGCGGGTGGCTTCCAGCCCGTCCATCCCGGGCATGCGCAGGTCCATGAGAATGAGGTCGTAACGGGTGCGTTGGCAAGCGTCCAGGGCGGTTTGGCCATCGGTCGCTTCGTCGACCTCGGCGGCGCGCTCGACGAACACGAGGCGAGCCAGGGCGCGATTGGCGGCGTTATCGTCCACTACCAGAATCCGGATCGGCGCCCGGTCGCCCGCCTCCTCGGGACCGGCAGGGGGTTCGGCGTCGGGGCGTTCGGCCGTCGGCCAGGGGGGCGGTAACCGCGCGGGCGGTGGCTCCGGTTCGGGGAGTTCCTGGAAGAGGCCGGGTTCCGGCTCAAGGTACTCGGCCTCCGCCTCCGCTTCCGCCTCCGCCACCTCAAGGTCCAATTCGATCTGGAAGGTGGAGCCGATCCCCTCCTGGCTATCGACGGTGATCCGGCCGCCCATCAGCGCCACCAACTGCTGGCAGATGGCCAGGCCCAGGCCGGTTCCGCCCTGGGACCGGGTCGTGGCGGCTTCGACCTGGTCGAAGGCGGTGAAAATCCGGGTCCGGTGTTCGGGCGGGATGCCGAGGCCCGTATCACGCACGGTCACCCGCAGGGTGACGCCGTGATTTCCGCGCGCGACGCGCTCGGCTCGCACCTGGATGGCGCCGCGCGCGGTGAACTTGATGGCGTTGTCGACCAGATTGGCGAGGCTCTGGATCAGCCGCTGGTCGTCGCCGATCACCCGCGCCGGCAGGGTGGGATCGAAGTCCAGCCCCAACGTTAGCCCCTTGGCCCGCGCGGCGCGGGCGAACCTGGCGCGGGCGGACCGCCGGCCGCCGGCCCTGCATTGGCCGCCAGCGGCGTGAGTCATGACGCTGCGCCTCGAACCACTGAACCGATCCCATCGCCCCCTGCTGGCCGACTTCCAAAATCCCCAGGCGTCGCTCGTCGACGACCTCCAGCGGTACGCGTTGCGCCATGCCGAGAAGGACCTCCTGGCCCGGACGTATTTGGCCCTCGATGCGGGAGCGGGGGTACCGCGACTCGCCGGGTATTTCAGCCTGGCGACGGTCAGCGTCGACCGGGCGGCGGTCGCCCAGCTACCCGAACTGGACCGACTGCCGCGCTTTCCGATTCCGGGCATTCTGCTCGCGCGCCTCGCCGTCGACACCCGCGTCCGGGGCCAGGGGCTGGGCCGCTACCTGTTTGAAGCGGCGTTGGGATTGACGCTCCAGCTCGCCCAGACCGGCCCGGTGGCCCCCCGGCCGCGGTTGCGCGCCAACGGGTTCTGTAGCCGGCTGGCGGGCCAACGCGCCGCCTGCGGGCGGGACGCCCGGGGCGGGTTCGAGCACTGGACGGTCCGGCTGGGTGCGGTGTGGCTGCGGGGGGAGGTGCGCGGCCCCTCGGCGCCGGTCGGTGGGGAGCGGGACACCCCCTGGCGCGGCGTCCGATCCGTGCGAGTCTGAGGGGCGGCATCGATTACGCGCCATGTAATACAGACCCTACAACTTCCACTTTCCACGGTTTATAGTTGTAAGGCTTGAGCAACAACAGCGACGAATGAAGCATGAGCGGTTCCATGAAACGACCATGGTATATCCGCCATGCTTACCCGCCCATGAGCCGTCGGCGCTCGTCGGACGGGCGGAATAACAACGAAACACCTGTAGTGAACCTTGGAAGTGACTTGGATGGATTGGCGGTCGATTCTCTTCGACTCCACGCGAGGCTTGTTCAAACACCTGGACGCACTGGCGCGGCGGCGCTTTCCCACCGATCCCAACTTGGCGGAGGAGGCGTTCAACGCGGTGCTGGACGCGCTGAGCCGCGACGACTGGGCGCGCCTGGCGCGGTTCGACGGACGCGGCAGCGCCGAGGGTTATCTGGTCCGCGCCTTCAGTCACGCGCTGGAGGACTTTGCCCGCCAGCGATTCGGCCGGCCCCGGCCACCGGCGACGATTGCCCGACGTGGCGGCATGTGGTTGCGGATTTACCAGCAACTCATCGTGGAGCGCCGGCTGGAGCCCAGCATCATTGATGCGCTGGTCGCCGATACCGAGTGGTCGGTGGCGGACATCACCGAAGCGATCCGCGAGGTCAAGGCCCTGTGCCAGTCGGCGACGAACTTGGGCGCCTTCGTGCCGTTGGAAGACAACCTTGACCCAGCCGCGATCCGGGAAGCGACGGTCGATCCACCCCCCGAACCCGAGCGCCAATTACAGCGGTCGCTGCGCGAACGGCTTGCGCACGGGCTCTCCCGCCTGTTTGATGCGACTCACGCCGCCGCCGGGGATGATCAAGGGGTAGAAGTGGACGCCGAGGATCGCGTGCTGATTCGCTTGCTCTATGCCGAAGGACTATCGTTGGCCGCCAGCGCCCGACTGCTGGGCCGCCCCGAACACGAGGTCCGGCGGCGCCACCAACACTTGCTCAAAGTTCTGCGCCAACAGTTGCCGCCCGCCGCCGCGGATCTAGTGGATTGAGGAAAATAGCTGAAATCCCGATGTCGGATGAGTGGTTCGCGTCCGTCTCTTTTCATCTAGAGCGAAGATCCGACCATGCGCCTTGACCCCAGAGACCGACAATGCCTGCTCCATCTACTGGAGCATGCCACGCGCCCGGCGGAGATCGACGGCCCCCCACCGTCGGTCGATGACTTGATGGCGCTGAGCGATAACACCCTGACCCCGGAACGCCGGTCGCAGGTGCTGGCGTGGCTGGCCAGCGATGGCGAATTGACCCGCGCCTGGGTGCAAATGCAACAGGATTGGGAGCGGGTACGCGGCGAGTTACGGAAATCTCCCCCAGCAACGCGGCGGGCGACTTGGCGGGGGCTAGGGCCGCTGGCGGGACTGGCGGCGGTCGCCACCGTGGTGGGATTGCTGGTCATGCCGGTCTGGCGGAGCGATCCCACGGCGACGCTGGACGATCTGGCCTGGCCGGCCGACGTGCGCCCGCTGCATTGGGCGTTGGGCGCCAAGAGTTTGGAACCGGCGGCGGACGCCACGGCGCGGGCGGCGTTCGCCGCCGGAGTCGCGACTGTGCTGGCGCGGGCGCCGGCCTCGGCGGACTGGGCGCGGCTGCGGGATTATTACACCGAGCGCGGCGCGGCCAGCGCGTGTCCCGGCGCGTGTTCGGGCGAGCAGCGCGAGGCTTGGCAACGCGGGCGCTGGGCGGCGCGGACGCGGTTGGCGTGTTTGAGCGATAGCCCGCCCCAAGCGGCGATGATCGTTTTGGTCGCCGCGCGGGCGGAGATGACGGCGGCGGATGCCCCGTTTGCGGGGACGAGTCTGAGCGGGTTGTGCGCGGAAGCAGAACGACTGTTTGAGCGATACGATTGACAGGCATTCAGGTTACGGCGGGAGAAGTCAACATGCGTTGGGAGGATCGGTGGTTTTGGCAAGGGTTTCTGCTTGTGGTGCTGGCGCTGCTGGCGCCGTGGGCGGCGGATGCGGCGGAACGAGTCGCGCTGGTGATCGGCAACGGCAAGTATGCCGAGCGGCCGTTGAGGAATCCGCCGAATGATGTCCGGGCGATAGCGGCCTTGCTGCGCAAGCTGGGGTTCACGGTCACCGAAAAGACTGATCTCGATCTGAGCGGCTTTCGCGCCCAGGTCAATGCGTTCCTGGACCAGAGTCGAGGCGCGGACCTGCGGCTGTTCTTCTACTCCGGGCACGGAGCGAGCTACGACGGCGACAACTATCTGTTGCCGATCAACCATGGCGTGACCCGCAAGCACGAATTGCCGGATCAAGCCTATTCGCTCAAGACGCTGCTGCGGGGGTTCAAGGACCTGAGCGGCGTCAATCTGGTGTTGCTGGACTCGTGCCGAGACGCGCCGTTTGGCGACGCCAAATCGATCTGGGACGACAGCAAGGGGATGAAACCGATTCAGCCGCAGGAAGGCGTATTGATTGGGTACGCCGCGCAGAACGGACGCACGGCCAGCGACAATTCGGGCGGTAGCAACAGCCTGTACACCAAATATCTGCTGCGCGAGTTGGGCCAATCGCTGGAACTGCGGGAAGCGCTGATGCGGGTGCGGCAAGCGGTGTACGACGAAAGCCGGGGCGAGCAGCGCCCGACCACGGAAGACGAAGTGCTGGGCAAGGTGTATCTGGCGGCGGCGGGGGACACGCCGGTGGAACCGCCCTCGGTGACCACCGGAACGCTGGTGATTCGGAACAGTCAACCGCCGGGCACGGTACTGTCCGTCGACGGCAAGCGATTGGGAGCGGCTCCGCAAACGGTGACGCTGAAAGCGGGCGAGCACACGATTGAGGCCAAACAGGCGGGCTTTGCCGATTACCGGGACACGGTGCAAGTCCGGGCTGGGGAACAGACGGTGCTGAACGTGGTGCTGACGGCGATGCCGCGCGAGCCTGTCTCCCCACCCGCGCCGGTGGAACGACCCCGTCAGTCGCTGGAACCGGAGCTGGTGCGAATTCCAGCGGGCTGTTTCCAGATGGGCAGTCCGGAATCGGAAGTGGGTCGGGACAGCGACGAACGGCAGCACCGGGTGTGTGTGGAAGCGTTTGAGATCGGCCAGCGCGAGGTGACGGTCGGCGAATTCAAGCGGTTTGTTAAGGGTCACATGGAATGAGAAAACCCGGAAGAAAACGGAAGTTGGTGGAACAACAAAAACAAAAACTTGCGCAGGCCCCATTTTAGGAATAAACAAATGGATTTTGAGAATCCATGTGCTCAGCGCCGCATGGTTTGAGAATCCGCCACCCCTCACGCACTCCTTATATATAGGGTGTGCTAGAGCATGGACCGGATCAGCCGCATAATCTCCGCGTGATCCGCCGCCGATCCGGGCCGCGCCAGCGCAGTATAAACCGCCGCCACGATCCCCGCCTTCTTGCCAGGCTCGACCGCCTTCTCCGCCAGGGCGAGTGCCTCCTCGACCGCCTCCAGCGCCCGCTTGAGCGCCGTCTCGTCAACCTCAGTCCGCGTGTAATCGCCTGAATCTTCGCGGGTTACCCCCGCAGCGCGCGGGCGCTTGTCGCCTTCGCCCGTGGCAAGCCAGAGCAGGCTGACATCAGCGGCGCTTGTTATGGCGGCCAGGAAGTCGAGGTCTGGGTATCGCCGTCCACTCAGATATTGCCGGAGCGTCCCCTCGGCCATGCCCGCTCTTCGCGCGAACGAACGCACCGATTCTTTTCCGACAACCTCTCTCAGGCGCTCCCCAAAGCGTCCGATTTGGCGTCCGATTCTTTCGTCGAGAATCGGACGCGGCGTCCGATTCTTTTTCCTTGCGTCCGATTCTCCATTACTTACTGATATTGATTGTAATTTCATTTTCATGCCTCGCTTTGTCCGCCCGGCAAACGTCCGATTCTCGCCGCGAATCGGACGCGAATCGGACGCGAATCGGACGCGAATCGGACGCGATTATTGCTGCCCCCCCCGCATCAACGCGGGTATTGCAATGCGTATAAACGTGCTTTATATTGCGCCAATGAGCACGAATAAACGCAACCAACAAAAGTCAGACTGGCATCCAGCGGATGTGGTGGCCGCGATTCGCAAGGCCGGATGGTCCTTGCGAAGACTGTCCATCCATCACGGGTACACGCCAACGGCCCTGCATAACGCCCTACATGTCCGCTGGCCGAAGGCGCAGCGGCTGATCGCTGAAGCAATCGGCAAACAACCAGAACAGATTTGGCCTTCCCGCTACCAGAAAAAGCGGATGCGCTCATGAATGCAATAAAGGCATGGTACTCCGCTCAGGAGTTGGTAGGAATGCCCGACTTGCCGCGCACGGATAGACGCATCCGCGCACGAGCGGATAGCGAGGGGTGGCGTTCTCGGCCGCGCGAGTTCGGCAAGGGCATCGAGTACCACCTTTCCGCCCTTCCGCTCGCCGTGCAGGAAGCCCTGCTTCGGGCCGAAGCCCGCGAAGTTCTCGCTGAAACGCCCGCCCCGCCACCCGCGCCCGTACTCGAACTGGAAGACCCTGAAGTCGCCCGCGCCCGCAAGGCCGAAGGCGACGCCGCCGCCGCGCTGCTGGCCGGCAAAGCGAGGGCCCGCGTCGAGGCCAAGCGCGAAATCGTCGCCGTCCTGCTGGCCGCCAAGCGCGCCGAGGACAAGGCCGATTTTGGGACGCTGGTGGGCCGCTACAACGATGGAATTCTCGCGGTGTCCGATGAAACCCGCGCCCTCGAACCCCGAATTTCGCTCCCCAGCTTTTATCGCTGGGTCAAGCAATTGGATCGCTACGGCTTGTCTCGCCTGGCCGGGCGTTACGGCAACCGCGCCGGTTGCAGCATCGTTGACCGCCAGCCCCAACTCGCCGCCGCGTTGCGCGGCCTACTGGTGGAGCATCCCCACGCCAAGGCCACCTTCACCACCGAGTGGCTGCGCGCCCGTTATGCCGCGCTCCCCGCCGAAATCGCCGGCGACGGCCCGCTCGACCTGCCCGGCGTGACCGCCGTGCGGCGGTGGATGAAGCGCTGGAAACGCGATCATGCCGAGCTGTACACCCGCCTGCGCAACCCGGACGACTGGAAGAGCAGGTATATGCTGGGTTGGGGCGACGCCTCGGCCGGGATTTCTCGCCTCAATCAGGTCTGGGAGTTCGACTCCACCCCCGCCGACGTGCTGCTCAAGGACGGCCGCCACAGTATTTTGGGCGTGATCGACGTGTATTCCCGCCGCGTCCGTCTGCACGTCAGCAAGACCAGCAAGGCCGCCGCCGTCGCCTCCCTGTTGCGGGGCTGCTTGCGCGATTGGGGCGTCCCCGAAATCGCCAAGACCGACAACGGCCAGGAATACGTTTCCCACCACGTCAGCCGGATTTTCCAGGCGCTGGGCATCGAACAGCAGTGCTCCGCGCCCTTTAGTCCGTGGCAAAAACCGTTCGTGGAGCGGTCGTTTCGGACCTTCTCGCACGACCTGATGGAGTACTTGCCCGGCTATGCCGGCCACGACGTGGCCGAACGCGAGCAGCTCCGCGCCCGCGCCGCCTTCGCCGACCGGCTGTTCACGAAAAACGCCGTGGTCGCCTTGAATCTGACCGCCGCCGATCTTCAGAAATTCTGCGATCGCTGGTGCGCCGCCTACCACGTCCGTGCCCATTCCGCCCTCGGCTGCACCCCGCTGGAACGGGTCGCCAACTGGCGGCAACCGCTGCGCATGGTCAGCAACGAGCGGGTCCTGGACCTGCTGTTGATGGATGCGCCCGGCGACGGCTGGCGCACCGTCAGCAAGTCCAGTGGCGTTCGCCTCGATGCCTTCGACTTCCTGGCGCCCGAACTGGCGCTGTACGTCAATCAACGGATTAGGGTGTTGTACGACCCCGAGGGCGACGCCGGCCGGGTCTGGTGTTTCGACGACCAGGGCGGGTTTATCGCCCTGGCCGAGTGCCCCGAACTGACCGGCGTCGACCGCAAGGCCATCGCTGCCCACGCCAAGGCGCTCCAGCATCAGCATATCCAGGCCGCCGTTCAGGAGGCCCGCGCCGAAGCGAAGCAGATCAACGTCAAGACCGCGCTGACCGAGGTGATGGACGCCCGCGACGCCGCCGCCAACAAGCTACTGCATTTCCCGAATCCAGTCTCCGCCCACGACACCCCCGCCATTGCCGGCGCCCAGGCCGCCCTGGACGCGCAAACGCCGCGCCCGGCCGAGGTGGTGCCCGCCGAAAAGCTGAACGAGTTGCGCAAAAAGATGGCGCGCGAGGACGCCGACCGCGCCCGCCGCGCCGACCGGCCGGACTTCGCCACACCCTATGCCCGCGCCCACTGGATTTACGAGCGGGTGTTGCGCGGCAAGATCGCGGTGGGGGAGGTCAGCGCCGAGGATCGGGATTGGTTGCGCGGCTATGTCCGCACCGAGGCGGCCAGCAGCCGCAACCTTGAGCGGGTCTTGCGCGACTTTTTCCCGCGCTTTGACGAGGTGAAGGCCACCTTGTTGCGGGAAGAGAAGGAGGAATCGGCCGACGCCGGCCAGCAAACCGGTTAGGCCAACAAAAAACCCCCGAGATCAAGTCGGGGGTTATCGCCCGGCCGCGAGGCCGGAAACCGGCAGTACGAAAAATGAGGAAGCATCACTATGAAAGCAAAAATCGCGGGAGTCAAGAACATCACGCGCCTGGGCGACGCCCTGGACGCGGTCATGACGCGCAGCACCGGCGTCGAGGGGATGGTGCTGGTTTATGGCGCCAGCGGGGTCGGCAAGTCCACCGCGCTCGCGTACTACCTCAATCAGTTCGACGCCATCTATGTGGAGGCGTCGCCCGCCTGGTCGCTGGGCAGCATGTACGCCGCCATCCTGGCGGGTATCGGTATCGCCGCCAAGGGCCGCGCGGCCGACATGGAACGCCAAATCATCAGCGAGTTGAGTGCTAGCAATCGGCCTCTCTTTGTAGACGAACTCGATTACATCCTGTTGCCCGGCCAAGGCACCACGCTGCGGATGCTGGAAGCCCTGCGCTCGATCTACAGCAAGAGCCAGATGCCGGTCTTGATCTGCGGCATGAGCGGGATCGAGCGCAAGTTCAAGTTGCGCGAGCAGCTTTGGCGGCGGATGTTTCAGCGCATCGAGTTCGTGGATTTGGATCTCGACGACGCCCGCATCGTCGCCGACACCCTCTGCGAGGTGGGCATCGCCGACGACCTGCTGGCCGACGTGTTCGCCGCCACCGCCGGCCGCATGGGCCGGCTGGTGCCGGTCCTGGCCCAGATCGAGCGGCGGGCTAAGGGCAACGGCTGGAAAACGGTCGACCGTCAACAATGGGGGGGCAAGTCATGGCACTTCGGTCGCTGATTCTCGCCCTGCTCCGTCGAGGTGTTTATGCCGCGGACTCCGGGCAGTCACAGCACGCGCCGGCCGACCGCCGACGTTCGCCAGAGGGCGTGGAACAGTATTCGCGTTCTGAAGCGGTTTACCGCCGTGGACCTCGCCGCCACCGCCGCTATCGGCCCGTTCAACCTGCGCAAGTACCTGAAAGCCCTGGCGCGGGCGGGGGTGATCGTGGTCGCCGTGCCCAAGCGCAACGGCCACGCCGGCGGCCATGTTGTTTGGCGGCTGGCGCGCGACCTTGGGCCGTTGCATCCGCTGCCACGGCGCGACGGCTCCGGCGTCTACGACCCCAATCGCGACCGGCTCCACCCGTATGCGGAGGCGGCCGATGACCGAGCCGCCGCGCGACCCGGAGTGGCTGACCGCGCTCCGTGACGCCTGCGCCGAGACCTCCCAAGCCGGCGTCGCCCGCAAGCTGGGCGTTTCGCCGGCCATGATCAGTCAGGCGTTAAAGGGGGTTTACAAGGGCGATATCGCCCGGCTGCAAACCCTGGTCGAGGGCGCGTTGCTGCGCCAGACCGTGGACTGCCCCATCGCCGGCGATCTGCCCAAAAACCGCTGCCTGGAACACCAGGCCCGCGACCGCCGCTTTGCCTTCGTGAATCCACTGTACAGCAAGCTGTATCGGGCCTGCCGCTCCGGCTGCCCGCACTCCAAGCTTTCCAAGGAATACTGAAATGAACACCATCCCATCATCCTCCGCCCGGCCCCGGCCGGTCACGCTCAATATCCAGCTTACCGTCCCTGGCGCCACGCCCATGGTCGATGTGGCCCAGCTCATGACCACGCTGGCCGACGCCATCGGCGGGACTTGGAGTTATCGCCAGCCGCTGAGCGATCCGCCCCAGCGGGGCTATTTTTCCATCACCCCGGCCGCTGAGCCGGCCCTGGAGGTGACGACATGACCGCCCACGCCGTAAGCCCGCCCGATCCGCTGAGCTGGGCGGATTTGCCCACCGACCCGCCCATGCCGCGCCGCGCGCCGCCGGATTTGAACGATCCGATCCATGTCGGGACGGTGCATGGATCCCAACGGGGGGTCCATGGCCCCATCGCGCTGGAGGTGGAGATCGATCTAGATCGGCCCGGCCGGGTGCAGGTCGGCCCGTTCACGCTGACCGCGTCCGAGGCCGCGCGCCTCGGCCAAATGTTGACCATCGCGGCCGGATTGCTCGGCAAGGTGGCCCGGCCGCTGAATCCTGCGCGGTGGAGGGGGTGATATGAGTCGTTCGTTTTGGGGTTTGTGGTTGTTGCTGGCCCTGTTGCCGGTCGGCGGGGGGTTGCTGTTTTTTGCGCTGCTGGGGAGGGTATTGATGTGAACCTGCACGGAACAATGGCCGAGCGCGCCTGGCGCTACGGCCTGGAGACGCAGCCCAGCCGGCTGTTTTGCCCCGGCTGGCTGTTTGCGGCGCAGGTCTATATCGACAACAGCGCCATCCTGTTTCGCCCGCTCAGCAGCGACCCGATTGGGGTCGTTCATGATCTTGAGCTATTGCCCTACGCGGAGACCCCATGATCGACCACCCAGCCACCACTTACGACGCCCAAGTGCGCGCCCGACACCGCGCGGCCGCCATCGACCGCATCGCCGACCGGTTCGCCGCCGGCGTGCTGGCCGACTTGCCGGAGGTGTTTCTTATCATCGTCGAGCGCGCCCTCGACCGCGACATGTCCGGCGTCTGCCAATTTTCGCGCGACTTCGGTTATCGCGTGCTGTCCCATTCACCCCCGCCATCCTCATCCTGAGGTTTTTTTATGACCACTCAATCCCCAAGTAAAAAGACGGTTGATCTTGCTGTTCTGTCTCGCCGCGTTGGCGCGGCGTTCGGGTCCACCGCCGCCGCGCGGGCCGCAGTCCATCACGTCGCCGAAGCCATGGCCGCTGCCCTGCGCGCGGGGGAACCCGTGCATCTCAAGGGTCTAGGCCGGTTTGAGGTGGTGGCCACGCCCGCCCGGTCGGGCCGCAACCCCAAGACCGGCGAACCTCACCTCATCCCCGCCGGCCGCCGGGTCAAGTTTCGGGCCAGACGGTGCTTGCGGATCCTGTCGGAGGGCGCCGAATGCGCCGACTAAAGAGCGAGGCCGATCCGGCCTTGCAGGATCAGGAATCGGTCATCCAGGCCATCGCCGCCATTGGCCAACACCAGCGCGAACGGACCCGGATCGAAGCGGACATGAATGACCAGTTGGCGGCGATCCGCCAGCGCTTCGAGGCCGAAGCCGCGCCGCATCTCGCCGCCATCCAGGCGCTCCAGCGGCCCATCCAAATCTGGTGCGAGGCGAACCGCGACGCTCTGACCGATGGTGGGCGAATCAAAACCGCCCGCTTGGCGTCGGGCGAGGTGGGGTGGCGCATGACGCCGCCGCGCGTCACGGTGCGTGATCTCGCGAACGTGTTGTCCGACCTGCGCAGGGCCGGGCTGAATCACATGGTCCGCGTCAAGGAGGAGGTCAACAAGGAGGCGATTTTGTTGGAGCCAGAGGCGGTGGCCGGGATCAAGGGTCTCAGTATCAGCCAGCGCGAGGAGTTTATCGTTCGCCCGTTTGAGACGGAGCTGGAGGAGGTGAGCACATGAGTGAGCGCATGAGTAGGCGCTATCGGATCCGCTGGATGCGTTATCGCATCTACGAGTGGTTGCGCAGGCATGGCCCCGCCACCGCCGCCGAAATCCACGACGCGCTTGAGATCGAGTTGGACTGCTCCATCTCTGCGCCAAGCGTTGTTGGCTATCTCAGATCCATGTGCCATCTAGGGTACGTCACTCATAAGATCGATGACAGCGACCGGATGGCCAAAAGCCAAAAGGTGGGGCAATGGAGTGCCGTAGAGGACCGGCAGCCCCCACCCATGGAGGGGGCGGCGCCATCGCAGCTGAGGTCCGGCGTCCGTGGGGCACCGCCCAGGGTGCCCGATGACATCGCGATTACCGATGAAGAACGGGCCTTGCAGGCGTATTGGCGCCTGTCGCGCGCCGAACGCCGCAAGCTCGCCGCCGAGGGGAAAGCCCCCGCGATGGTGTCGGCATGACCGATCCCACCCGCGCCCGGGATCTGCGGCTGATCCACGCCGCCGCCCGGCAGATGACCTGGACCGAGGACACCTACCGCGCCATCCTGGAGCGAGTGACGGGGCAGGCCAGCGCCGCCGGCCTGACCGCGCGCCAGCGCAAGGCCGTGCTCGACGAGTTTACCCGGCTGGGCTGGAATCCCAGGAAGGGCAAGAGCCACCGCGCGCCGAACCCCGCCGCCGGCCCGGTCGAGGGCGACTTGCCCATCACCGGCTCCGGCTGGGGCAAGGACCGGCTACTCGCCAAGATTGGCGCGCTGCTGGCCGAGTCTGGGCGCGGGTGGGCGTATGCCGATGGTTGCGCCCGCAAGATGTTTCAGCGGGAGACGATTCGATTTTGCGACCCCGATCAATTGCAAAAGATCGTCGCGGCGCTGACCTACGACCAGCGGCGGCGGTCCAGGGTAAAGTCCGGTCCCCCGGAGACGGCCTGATGCGGCTCACCTGCCCCTGTTGCGGCTCGGTCAATAGCCTGGAGGCGCTACTGACCGACGCCGCCGCGCGCCAAGCGGTGGCCACCGCCCTGAAATTGCCGGCCGGCCTGGGCGAGCGGTTGCTACGCTACCTCGGCCTGTTCCGCGCACAAGGACGTGTGCTGGGTTGGGATCGGGTTGCGCGGTTGTTGGAGGAGTTGCTCGTCGCCATCGAGGCCGGGCACATCGAGCGCCACGGGCAAACCTGGTCGGCGCCGCTCGATTACTGGCGGCTGGCGCTCGATCAGATACTGGATAGTCGGCCGACTCTAGTGCTACCGCTCAAGGGGCATGGCTATCTGTACGAGATCGTCGCCGGCCTGGCCCGCAAGGCGGGGGAGCAACGCGCCGCCCGCGCGGAAGTGGCGGACGAACGCGCCCGGGCGCGGGAGGGCGAACGGAGCGGCCAGGTGCAGAGTGCCGCCGCTCTCGCGAATCCGTGGGCGAGCGTCCCACCGGAGGGGCAGGGGGCGGATGTCCCCCGCCCGTCGGCCTCGCGGCCCCCCGCCGATTTCCGCCGGCTGGCGCAAACCCTGCGAGGCAAAACCGACCCGGAGATGACTGATGCTGACCCTGCCCGACCCGTACCCGGAGACGCTGGCTGAGCTGGCGCAACTGATCCATGATCAACTCCAGCCCCGGATGGGCGAGGACGCCGGCCCGCAGGCGCTGCGGATCGTGGATGCCTTGCGCCGTGAGCTGGGCGGCAGCCTGATCTATATCCCCAAGGACACCGCCCGCGCCCGCCGCCAGCGGAATGATGCCATCGTGCGTGAGTTTACTGGGCGCAATCACGACGCGCTGGCGCGAAAGTACGGTGTTTCCACGCTGCACGTTTACCGCCTGCTGGCCGCCGCCAGACAGCGGCGCCAAGTCGCGCTGTTTGTCTAGTTTTTACCCCGGTTAATAGCGGCGTTCGCGCGCGCTGGGGCAGGATGGCGGGAATCATCCTGCCCCGGGGTCGTTATGGCTATCAATGCTGTGTTGTCCGTCCCCTTTGCATATCGACCGGCTGACCTAATCGCTCTCGCGCGAACGCTCTGGGGCGAAGCGCGCGGCGAACCGCGCGAGGGTCAAATCGCCATCGCATGGTGCATTCGCAATCGCGCGGAAAACCCCGGTTGGTGGTCGCGACAGCAGGGCGACGGCATTCCCGACGACACCATCGAAGCGGTCTGCCGCGATCCTGCGCAGTTCGCCTGCTGGTGGGACGCGCAGGCGCCCAAGGTGCGGACCCGGTCCGCCGAGTCGCTCGCGCCCTTTGTCGATCTCGCGCGCGAGGTGTTGGACGGCACGACGCCGGACCCCACTGGCGGCGCGGATCACTATCACACCATCGCTCGCCCCGCATACGCCAAGTTCTGGCCACCACTGTGGGCGGCCGGCCATCGCGGCGTGGCTATCGGGAGTCATCTTTTTTATCGGCTGGGATTGGGAGGGGGAGCGAGATGAACGCCGCCCGTTACGACGAGTGGCCGATCTGGCGACTGTGGGTAGCCTTCGCCGCCAGTTGGTTATGGCCCGGCAGTACTCGGTGGCAGGAAATCGCTCCAGTCCTGGAGCGCAAGACAGCATTGAAACGGACGCAAAGATGAGGTTGCCCGCTCCGATCGCCATCGCGGTTATTGAGTTAGCCGACTGGCTCGATGACCGCTTGACTATTGCGGCCATTGGCCTGTTTACCGGCTACTTTGGCCTCGGTGAGGCGCAGTGGGATTCGGTGGCAAGCTGGATCGTTGCGTTTGCATCCATGCTCCTGGTGTTGATCCCGGATCCGCGCAAGCGGGAGGAGAGGCGCGATGCCTTGCCGCCGATCGAACTACAAGGCCGGCCACAAGGCCGGTCTGACGCTGGTGATGCTGGGGGTTGTGCTGGCCCTGTGCGCGCTGCTGATGGGCTGCGCCAGCCCGTGCAAACCCGCTCTGGCCCTGGCACGGCTACCCAGCCGAACGGCGGGGGCGAGTCTGGATGGAATGATCGATAGTGTTGGGATACGGTGCGAATTCAGATTTGAGAGGTAGTTATGGCGTGGCTGACTGTATTGCTGGGGCGGTCCGCCCACGAGGCTATTTCCCAGTCCCTTTTGTGTATGGAGAAACGAATCATGAATAAGTTGCGAGAACTGACCGACATGGTCAACGCGGTCAACTCACAGTTGTTGAAGGCGCACGCGGAAATCATTGAACGGATTAACGCGCTGGAGCGCGCGCTATTCGAGGTGGAACTGCCGGAGGAAGCGGTTGCCGCGCTGGTCGATCTCAAGGCGATGGCGCAGGCCCTGGATAATCTGAACCCGGATGCTCCGCCGGCGCCGGTCGATGATCCGGTCGCCGAGGAGCCGGAATTCCCGGCTTAAACCGCAACGGATGGTGGGTTACGGGTCGACGCCCTAACCCACCCTACATTTCCCGCGCCGCTGTTGACGGCGTGCGCCAGCCCATGCCGGCCGGGTCCGGTGCGAACCGCGGGTTTAAATCTTGAGGAGGGGTGCATGTCTAGCGAGGGCCTGTTGTATCTGACGTTTGGTGTAAGCATCATAACCCTGATCGCGATGGGGTTGTTGGCCGCCATTCAGACGGCGGGGCTATTGGCGGTGCCATGGTGGGTTTTTTGCGTGCTGTCTTTGGTTGGCCAAGGACCATTTGTGGTCGTTTGCTGGCTCAACGTGGGTGAGCTATGAACGCCATCTGGATGGGGCTGTTAAATCAGCTAATGGGCTATCTGTGCGGCCAGTTGTGGGCCATTGCCAAGGAATGGGTGGCGATATACGAGCAAGAATCTTTTCCTGACGCGGAGAAACGGAAAAGGGTTTACGAGATGCTGAGCTATCAGATGTACAGAGCCGGTGTCGACGTGGCCGACAGCCTCATCAATTTTAGTATCGAGGCGGCGCTGCAATACCTGCGTCGCCGGGCGGGTTGATGTGTCGTTGACGCTCTCGGCCTGGGAATGGTTGTCGCTGGCCGGCGGTGTCGGCCTGGCGCTGATTACCCTGTTGTTGGGCGCGGGACGGTTGTTGCTGGGGCAATTCGAGCGGCGGCTGGACCTGCGTTTCTCCGCGCTGGAAGCCACCCGCCAGCAGGCCGCCGAGCAGTGGCGCGCGAGCTTTTCGAGCCTGGACGACGCCGTGCGCGGTCATGAGCACCGCCTGACGCAGTTGTTGATCGACCTGCCGTTGCAGTATCAGCGGCGCGAGGATGCGATCCGCCAGGAGGTCGCCATCATCCATCGTCTCGATGCCCTGGCGATCAAGGTGGAGCATATTTTGACCTGCGACACCCGCGCCTGCCCGCTGCGCGAAACCCACTTACCGGGAGTGCCCTGATGCCCGATCTGCCGTTCGATCCCGAAAAGAGCCAGCGCGAAACCCTGCGCTGGCTGGTCTTGCTCACCCTGAATGCCGCCCGCCCGCTGGGCGCGGGGGAAACCCTGATCCTGGACACCGTCCGCCAGGTTATTCCCCACTGCACGCCGCGCGAGCTGCACGCCGAGCTGGACTACCTGATGGAGCGCGAGCTGATCCACCTGGAGGGACGGGACTCGCCGCAATGGCGGGCGAAGCTAACCCGCGCTGGCATGGATGTCGCGGAGTACACCGTGTCTTGCGAGCCGGGTATCGCCCGGCCGCCCAAGTATTAAGGCGAATGATGCCCCCGCCGGCCAAGATTGATTTGCTGCCCGAGGACCTTCGCCGCGAACTCGAGGATCGCCTCGTTCGCGGCGCCTTTTCCGGCTATCACGATCTGTCGTCTTGGCTGACCGAGCAGGGTTACGAGATCGGCAAGAGCGCGATCCATAGCTACGGCCAGGGGCTGAAACGCAAGCTGGCCGCGATTCGCGCCAGTACCGAGGCCGCCCGGCTGATCGCCGAAGCCGCGCCGGATGAGGAGGATCGCCGCTCGGAGGCGGTCATGTCGATGGTGCAAAGCGATATGTTTGCGATGTTGGTCGCCCTGCAAGAAGCCGAGGAGGCCGACCCGTCCAAGCGCATCAAGCTGCTGGGCAACGCCGCCCGCGCCATCGCGGATTTGTCCCGCGCCAGCATCGCCCAGAAAAAGCACGCCGCCGCTGTGCAGGCCAAGCTCGACGCGCTGCTGAGCGAGGCCCAGCACGGCGAGAACACCCTCGACATCCGCACCCTGCAACGCATCCGCGAGGACGTGTATGGCCTCGCGTAGGAAAATCCCCCCGGCTTCGCCACCCCCCTTTGAAAAAGGGGGGTCGGGGGGGATTCTGTACCCCTACCAGCGCCGCTGGCTGGACGACGCCAGCCGCTTCAAGATCGGCATGTTCGCCCGCCAGACCGGCAAGACCTTTACCGCCACCCTGGAACTGGTGTTGGACTGCCTGGCCGCCGAGGCCGCCGGCCAGCGCCGCCGCTGGGTGATTCTGAGCCGTGGCGAACGCCAGGCGAAAGAAGCGATGGAAGAGGGCGCGAAGCGGCATTTAACGGCCCTGAAAATGGCCTGTGAAGTCATCGAAAAACCGTTCGATGCCACAACCAAAGCCCTCGAAATCGTCCTGCCCGGCGGCAGTCGGATCACCGCGCTGCCGGCCAACGCCGACACCGCGCGCGGCTTTTCCGCCAGCGTGCTCCTCGATGAATTCGCCTTCCACCAGGACAGCCGCAAAATCTGGCAAGCCCTGTTCCCGGTCATCTCGGCCGGCCACCAACTGCGCGTTGTCAGTACACCCAACGGCAAGGGCAATAAATTCTACGAGTTGATGACCTCCGCCGACCTGGCCGCCGTCTGGTCGCGGCACGTCGTGGATATTCATCAGGCGGTGGCCGAGGGGTTGCCGCGCGACATCGCAACCCTCAAGGCCGGCATCAACGACCCCGACGCATGGGCGCAGGAGTTCGAACTGCAATGGCTGGACGAAGCTAGCGCCTGGCTGCCCTACGATCTGATCGACGGGGTCGAAGCCGACGGCGCGGGTGACCCGGCCGGCTATGCGGGCGGCCCGTGTTTCGTGGGCGTCGATATCGCCGCTCGCCATGATCTGTTTGTGGTCGTGGTGTTGGAGGCGGTTGGCGACGTGCTGTGGACGCGGGAAATCGTCGCCCGCCAGCGGATTTCTTTCGCCGAGCAAGACGCGCTGCTGGCCGAGGTGTTCGGGCGCTACCGGGTCACCCGGTGCTGCATGGACCAAACCGGCATGGGCGAAAAACCGGTGGAGGACGCGAAGCGCCGCCACGGCGCTCACCGGGTGGAGGGCGTGCTGTTCACCGCCGCCGCCAAGCTGGAGCTGGCCACGGTCGGCAAGGAGGCGTTCGAGGATCGCAAGCTCCGCCTGCCGGTTGGCGATGCGCCGTTGCGCGCCGACTTGCACAAGTTGCAACGGGTGACCAGCCCCACCGGTGCCCCGCGCTTCGTGGCTGACTCCGACGCCAGCGGCCACGCCGACCGCGCCTGGGCGCTGTTTCTGGCGCTCTACGCTGCCCGGACGCCGGCGCTGGCGTTTTCCGACATTCAATCCGCCGGCGTCTCGGCCCTGGGCGCGGATGCCTTCGCGCTCCATCGTCGTGACCGTGCCGCCGCCAACAAAAACATCGGCTGGGGCACGACGGCCGGCAGCGGCCTCTTGGGGGGGTGGTAATGTTCGGTTGGATCAAAAGGATTGTACGGTCGCCCGTACCGGCCGCCGCGTTCGTCGACCCCAAGCCGGCCAAGCCGGAGTATCGCGAGGTCGCGACCACCCACGACGGGCGGGACGTGACGCGCGGCTGGCTGTCGGAGTCGATGGCGCTGCCCCCGCAAGACCCGCTGCTGGAAAAGCTGGGCGGCGGCAAATACGACCTCTACCGCGAAGTATTGAGCGACTGGCAGGTGCGCAGCGTGTTTCAGCAGCGGCAGCTCGCGCTGACGGCGTGCGAATGGACGGTTGAGGCCGGCGGCACGAAACGCGCGGACAAAAACGCGGCGGCGTGGCTGGAGGAGATGCTGGCAACGGTCGGCTTCGACGACGCCAGCCAAGGGATGCACTACGGGGTATTTTATGGCTTCGCCGTGGCCGAATGCCTCTATGCCCGCGACGGCTCGACCGTCATGCTGGACGCGATCAAGGTGCGTGACCGCCGCCGCTTCATTTTCCTGCCGTCCGGCGAATTGCGCCTGCTCACCCCTCAGGCCGCGGCGAACGGCGAGGCGCTACCGGAGCGCAAATTTTGGACCTTCGCCACCGGCGCCGACCACGACGACGAACCCTATGGGATGGGCCTGGCGCACTGGCTCTATTGGCCGGTCCAGTTTAAACGCGGCAATATCAAATTCTGGTTGATTGCGGCCGAAAAATTCGGCGTGCCCACCGCCGTCGGTTGGTTTCCGCCCGGCACGTCCGCCGAGGACCGCAACCGGCTCTTGGCCGCGCTCAAGGCCATCCAGCTCGATGCCGGCGTGATCCTGCCCGAGGGGATGCGCGCCGAGCTGCTGGAGGCGAAGCGGCCCGGGGGCATCGACTACGAGCGGCTGTGCATTTACCTCGACCAAGCCATCGCCAAAATCTGTCTCGGTCAGATCATGACCAGCGAGGCGGTCGGCGGCCAGTACAAAGCCGACGTGCAAAATCAGGTACGCCAAGAACTGATCAAAGCCGATGCCGACCTGCTGTGCGAGTCGTTCAATCGCGGCCCGGTCCGCTGGCTCACCGACTGGAATTTCCCCGGCGCCGCGCCCCCGCGCGTGTTCCGCCAGACCGAACCCGACGAAGACCTGAACGGCCGCGCCGAGCGCGAGCGCAAGCTGTTCGACGTAGGGTATCGGCCGACCCTGAAGCAGGTCGCGGAGACTTACGGCGGCGATTGGGAGGCGGTGCCCACCGCCGCGCCCGATGCCCCGTCTGCCGGCGTAGACCGTGCATCCGTGCCGCCCGATCCCGCCCCCGCCCCCGCGCCGGCCTTCGCCGACCCGCCCGATCCGCCCGACCCCACCGCGCCGATGGTGGAGCGGTTGGGCGCGGAAGCGGAGCCGCTGATCGAGACCCTGTTGCAGCCGGTTCGGGCGCTGCTGGATGAGGTCGACGACCTGGACGAATTCCGCGACCGGCTGTTGACCCTCTACCCCAACCTCGATCCGTCCGCCTTCGCGTCGCTGATGGGCCAGGCGCTGGCCGTGGCCGACGCGGCCGGACGGTTCGAGGCCGCGCCCGCTTCGGGTACGGCCGACCGGCCGGTCGCCCGCGCGTTCGCCGCGCCGTCACCCATCACCGTGCAGCCACACATTACCGTAAACCTGGCGGACCCCGCCGCGCCCCAGGTTGTGGTGAACGTCCCTGAATCCCCGCCACCGACTGTCCATGTCGCCGCGCCCCAGATCACGGTGAACGTCCCTGAATCCCCGCCGCCGACCGTGACCGTCGCCGCGCCAGCGATCACGGTGAACGTGCCCGAAGCGCCGCCGCCGACCGTCCATGTATCGCTGCCGGCGCGCAAAACCGAAACCCTCGTCGAACGCGACGCCGCCGGACAGATTACGCGCGCCACGCAAATCGAAACCGATCTCGAAACCCCGGAACCCGGAGAGCCCACCTCATGATGTCGAACGCCCTGGCCAACGATCTGCTGGAATGCACGCTGAAAGGCATCGATCCCTCCTGGCGGGCCGGCGCGACTCAGTATCTGGCCCTGATTTCCAGCGCGTCGCCCGATCCCGCCGACCCGCTCGCCACCGAGCTGAATTACACCGGCTACGCCCGCATCGCCCACACCAAGGCCAGCGGATGGACCGACAACGGCACGAACTTTACCAATGCCGTGCTAAAACAGTGGGGCAAGCGCACCGATGCCGGCGCGGCGCAGACCGCGCGCAAGGTGGTGGTGGTGGATACCGTCAGCGGCGCGGTCGCCATGGCGATCATCGCCGGCCTGGCCGACGACCTGTACATCACCCAAAACGTCCAGCCGCAGTGCGATGTCGGCACCATCACCATCACCGGCAAGACCAGCGAATGATTTACGTCCGCACCTGTCCCGAATGCGGCCTGATCGTCCGCACCGAACGGCCGGAAGGCGAAAAGGCGTGCGTCTGCGCCGCGCCGCCGGTGATCGTCGAGGAAGCCGCGCCCGATGCCCCTGACGAATCTTGAAATCAACGAGGCGTTCGAGGGCGGCCGGTTTCTGCGGCGGTCCTGGTCGAAAGCGCCGACGCAGACCACGGCCAGCGGTATCTGGTTCGATCTGTCCATGTCGCCGGGCAACCCGTTCGCCCAGTACTATTTCGCGACGCCGCTACAGGCCACGGCGCTGGCGCGCAGTGCCGACGGCGGCCTGGATCACGGCCCGCCGGTGGCGGCAGCGGGCTACCGCAAGTTCCTGCACGGCTTCAATATCGGGACGCCCGCGGCGACCTGTGCGCCGCTGACGGTGGAACTGCTGGACTATCTGGCCTACTGGCCGGGCATCGCCATGGACACCGGCGTGCAAGACCTGACCACCGGGATCGCCATCCCCCGCTGGACGGCGGCCCAGGGCACGCGGCTGATGGTGGTGGAGCAAAACCCCTACGTGGGCGGCGCGCAGTTTCGCGTCACCTACGAGGATCAGCGCGGCCTTCAATTCACTACGCCGACGCTGGTCTGCAACACCCAAGTCTCGGCGGGCACCATCGCCGCCTCGGCCTCGGCCCTGAGCGGGCAGAGCGGGCTGTTCCTGCCCCTGGCGGACGGCTGCGCCGGAGTGGCGCGGCCGGTCAGCATCGAATTTCTCACGCCGGACGTCGGCCTGGTGGCGCTGGTGCTGGTCAAGCCCGTCGCCGCGTTTCAGATCAACGAGATCACGGCGCCGCACTACTACGAGTTGCCCCGCGACTTCGGCGTGCTGCCGGAGATCAAGGACGACGCCTACTTGAACCTGGTCGCGCTGCCGGTCGGCACGCTGGCCGGCACCACGCTGCAAGGCGACCTGATCACCCTTTGGAGTCCCGCATGACCGGCTTCACCAGCGAAGACCATCAAACCAACTCCCTGTCCTACGCCGGCAACGCCTTCTCGCAGGTGTTCAGCAAGCAGTTCAACCCGACCGCCGCCGCCGTGGCCAACGAGTGGCACACCCTGTTCCGGGGCGGCGGCTACCCGCAAGCCGACGCCATTTTCGACGCCGGCACGGCGCTGCAATTCCAGTCCGTGTGCGACCAGTTGAGCGGCGCGGGCAGCCTCTACCACGGCGGCAACGTCGGCGCGGCCGGCGACGACTTCAAGATCCTGGTGTCCGGCTACGCGGTCACGGCGGCCGCCACCGTGGTTCCGGCGACGCTGCAACTGGTGGACGTGCTCGGCTTCTACCGGGTGACGGCGGTCACGACCACCACCGAACAGGCCACCACCAACAGCAACACCTTCACCGCATCCAGTTCGAGCGGTCTGCTGCTGACTTTCGCCAACGACTGGCAGAGCTTCACCAAAGTCCGCTTTACCAATTCCGGCGGCGCGCTGCCGACCGGCTTGAGCCTCGCCACCGATTACTGGCTGGTGCGGGTGTCCGCCACGACGGCGCGCGTCGCCACCAGCTTCGCCAACGCCATCGCCGGAACGGTCGTCGCCTACACCGACGCCGGCACCGGCACCCACACCCTGACCGCGCGCCTGCCGCGCTACTCGGACGGGAAAGGCGTGCAGGCGATCTTCTTCAATCCGAGCGCCACCGCCTTGGGCGCGGGCACGCCCGGTTTGTCCTTGAACTACACCAACAGCGCGGGCACCGCCAGCCGCGCTACCCCGTCCAGCCCCAGCCTGCCCATCGGCAAGACCGCCGCCACCAACAGCCACATCCTCTACAGCGGCGCCACCGGCGCGGGCAAATACGGCCCGTTCGTGCCGTTGCAGGCGGCGGACGGCGGCATCCAGTCGATCCAGGGCATCCGCAACAACGCCACCTACACCAGCGGCATGTATTCGGTCGCCCTGGTCAAGCCGCTGGCGGAGTTCCCGCTGCAAGTGCTCGGCCAGGCCCAGATGATCGACTTCACGCGCGGCCTGCAACCCAGCCATCCGCGCGTCTATGACGGGGCGGCGCTGATGTTCTTGCTGAAATCCGGCGTCGCCACCCCGGCCAACAGCGCCATCGACGGCAAGCTCAACTTCGGCTGGGGCGCGTGACGTGGGCCTGATCGGCAACGGCGGACGGGCCAACGCCAACGGCTACGGCCTGGGCGCGGCCAGCCGTTCGCCGCTGAATCGCGTGGACGATTACGGCTGGTCGCGCTGGGTCCGGGATCGGGACGGGGAAACGGCCGTACTGAGGAAGGCCGGGATGCCCTACGGGTTTTACTGTTGCCGCTCGCGCTACAAGCCCATCGAAGCGGGCGCGATGGTCAGCCGCTTCCGCTGCATCGTGGCCCTGGACGCCACCGCCAGCGGCGCGGAAGGCCGGCCCCTCGTCGCCGCCGCCACCCTGGCGTTGGATGCGGCGGCCATCGGCGGGCTGATCGCGGGCGGGGTCGCTTCGGCCACCCTGGCGCTCGACGGACAAGCCGAAATCTCCGGCGTGGTGCAGGGCATGGCCGCCGCCACCCTGGCGCTCGACGGCGCGGCCTCCATCGCCGCTCTCGGCCATCTGGCGGCAACGGGCGAACTGGCCTTGGACGGCGCCGCCGACCTGTACGCGCTGGGCTGGATGGTGGCGACCGAT
Source organism: Candidatus Contendibacter sp. (assembly GCA_029624675.1). GTDB lineage: Bacteria > Pseudomonadota > Gammaproteobacteria > Competibacterales > Competibacteraceae > Contendibacter. Next base: position 72,879 of record JARSSP010000026.1, on the reverse strand, counting down.
GACGTGAGCGAGACGCTGACCGTCGACGGCATCGTCGCCGGCGTCTGGCGCGCGCTGGCCGCCGACTACAACGACGCCGGCACGATGGGCGCGGAACTGAACATGGCCAGCGCCGGGGGCGTGGACATCAACGCGCTGGTGGATGCCATCGTCGCGGCGCTGCAAGCCACCACGCTCCCGGTGGACGTGAAGGCGATCAACGGCGCCGAACTGACCGGAACCGGCGTGACCGGCGACGAATGGGGTCCGGCGTGATCCTGCTCGCCTGGAAGCCCGGCGCCTGGAAACCCGGCGCGTGGCGCGCGGGAACCTGGCGAACGGCGGGAACAGAGCCGCCGCCGCCCGCCGTCCATTACGGATCGATGCCGTGGCGGGAGCCGCCGGAGCGACGGCGCGACGACGACGAAGAGGCTCTTTTCGTGCTGCTGCTGTGAAGGAACCGCCATGACCTCGCCCCCCATCCCCGACAAGCCCACGCTGTTTTGTAGTTACTGCCAGCGCCACAAGCCGCGCGCACTGATCGTCGGCTCGGCCTGGATTCGCGGCGGCCGGCAGGCGAAATATCGGTGTCGATCCTGCGCCGAACGGCGCCAGGGAACTCCGCGCCGTGGCGGTTAACTACGGCTCGCTGCCGTTCGCCGAGGCGCTGGAATACCTGCGCGCCAAGCTCAACCTGCCCACGCAAGCTTGGGATGACCTGCTCGGCGCGGCGCACGATCGGGCGTTCGTGGTGGCCGGCGCCACGGCCGCCGACCTGCTGATGGACCTGCGCGCGGCGGTGGAAAAAGCCATCGCCCAGGGCACGACGCTACAGACCTTCCGCCAGGACTTCGCCCGCATCGTCGCCGAGCGCGGCTGGACCGGCTGGACCGGCGAGGGGACGAAGGGCGGCCGGGCCTGGCGCACGCGGGTGATCTACGAGACCAACCTGTTCACGAGCTACAGCGCCGGGCGCGTCCAGCAAATGAAGGCGGTCGCGAACGCGCGGCCCTACTGGCGCTACCGCCACTCCGACGCCAGCGTCGTCCCCCGGCCCGAACATGTCGCCTGGGACGGGCTGATCCTGCGTCACGACGACCCGTGGTGGGCGGCGCACACCCCGCCGAACGGCTTCGGCTGCAAGTGCTTCATCGAAACCCTGTCGGAACGGGAGATGAAAAAGCAGGGCCTTAAGGTCACCCAGGACGCTGACATCCCGTTCAACGGCGAAGTTCAGGGCGTCAATCCGAAGACGGGGGAGGAATACACCCGCCCCGAAGGCGTCGACCGGGGCTGGGACTATCAGCCGGGGCGGAGTTACGCCGATGACCTGGCGCGGCTGAAAAAGATTCAAGCCGAGAAGGATGCGGCACTGCGCGCTCCAAGGCCCAAATCCACCGCCGACTTGTTTCACCTGGACGACTTCGAGCAAATCGGCCCGCAAACGGGCAGCAACCTCGGTGGGCTGTATCGCAACAAGTTCACCGGCGAAACGTACTACGTCAAATTCCCGAATACCGCCGATCATGTGGATAATGAAGTTTTGGCCGGCAAGCTGTATGAACTGGCCGGCGTGCAAACGGCAAAGGTTGGCAGGCTGGTAGGCGCGGACGGGAAGATCGGCGTCGCGAGCAAGGTCATCGACGGGCTGAAATCGGCAGGCAAGGACATCAAGAAAGCCAAGGGCGCAAAAGAAGGGTTTGCGGTTGATGCCTGGCTGGCGAACTGGGACGCGGTGGGGCTGAATTACGACAATTTGTTGATCGACGCGAGCGGGAGCGCCGTCCGAATCGACGCGGGCGGTTCGCTGCTGTTCCGGGCGCAAGGCGGGCGCAAAGGCGCGGCGTTCGGCGCCAAGGTCAACGAGCTGCTCACCTTGCGCGACCCGCGCATGAACCCGCAGGCCGCCGCCGTGTTCGGCGACCTGAGCGATGCGGCGCTCAAGCGATCGCTCAAAAAAGTCACCGTTCTCAAGGATGCGGACATTGACCGGCTGGTGGATGCCTACGGCCCGGCCGCCGAGCGGGAGTTCCTCAAGGCGACGCTCAAGGCTCGCCGCGACGACCTCAAGCAGGTTCTGGCCGACCTGTCCAAGCCGAAACCCAAGGCGGGCGACCGGTTGCCGGTGGATGCGGACGCGCTCAAGCGAATGCTCGGCCATGAGTGGGACGAGGCATTGCGAAGCCCCGTCCGGCGCGCGATCGCCAAGAAATACAAGCTGACCGATGACGAAGTCGCTGCGGTGTTCGCCTATTCGCGGAATTGGTATACAGACATGAATTCTGTGCTGCGCCAGCAGATGCCAGAAACGCCGGAGCTGCGCAACCTAATCAACGCCTGCATCAACGGCGCGGTGCGCGCCGACCCGTTCAGGGGCGAAGTCAAGCGCGGGGTCGCGAAGCACCGCTTAACTCGGCTGGGCTTGCATGACCTGTTTGAGGAGGCGCATGGAACGAAGGGAAATTATGTCCGCTGGAACGGCTTTACCTCCTCCAGCGACGCCGCCAAGGTCGGGCAGTTTTACGGCGAATATCAGTTGACGGTTTTGGATGCGCGGGGCGGGCGCATCCAAAAATTATCGCAGTACGACACTGCCGAGAATGAAGTCCTCCTTCCGCCGGGGAGTATAATGGTTGTAGAGAATGTGGATAAATCGGGTCCAATCTGGCGCATCACCGTAAGGATGGTGGACGCCGCGCCCGATGGCGTTCGTTTGTATGAGCTATGAGGAGACGGGGATGGAACTTTGGGAACAGGTTTACAACAAAGGCCAGGCCATGCTGGCGCGAGCCCAGGCGCAGGCGGCGCGGGAAGGGGTTGAGTTTCAATCCGACCGTGGGCGGGAGATAGGACGTGAATACCTGCGGGCGATGCTGGAGTCGATGACGCCGGAAGAGCGGTTTGAGCATCGTCAGCAGTCGGAGTGGGGTCCGGGAGCCTTCACGTTGCTTCAAACACCCGACCAGGGGGAACCGTCCTGATGTGGATTTTCCTGAAGGACAGCTTTCTATCCGTGGTGGCGCATCGCGCCCGGCCCGATGCGTTGCTGGTGCGCGCCCGCCGGCCCGACGATATCGAACGGGTGTTCCCGGAAGCGCCCGTCCAGCATACCCCGCGTGCCGATTACCCCTACCGCGCCGAAATCCCGCGCGCCCGCGTCGCCGAGGTGCTGGCCGCACAGGCGCAAGCCATCGACTACGATAACGTCAAGAGCCAGGTGGCGGACAACGCCCGGCACGATGCCTATTTCGAGTGCTGGGCGGCCATGGCTCGATGGGGCAGGCGGTAGCCCATGCCCCCGCCCGAACCCGTCATCATCGGCCACGCCACCCTGTACCTGGGCGATTGCCTGGAACTCCTGGAGCTCCTGCCGGCGCTCCGGGGCGTGGATGCGGTGGTGACGGACCCGCCGTATGGCATTGGGTATGTGCATAACGGGGGCGGGCGCGGCCTCGTGTCAGGCAAAACAAACCTAAGGCCGATCCATGGCGATGATAGGCCGTTCGACCCCGCCCCGTGGCTAGCGGTCGCGGGCGACAAGCCCATCCTGCTCTGGTGCGCGGACCACTACAAGACCCGCCTGCCGGCCAGCGGGCGCTTCCTCTGCTGGGACAAAAGTTGCGGACAAGGTGCCGCCGACAACTTCGTTGACGCCGAATTCGCCTGGACCAACCGCAAGAACGCGCGGTGTATCTATCGGCATTTCTGGAAAGGCGCGATGCGGGCCGGCGAGGATGCCCCGTCCCGATCCGGTCGCGTTCACCCCTCGCAAAAGCCGGTGGAACTGATGCGCTGGTGTCTGGACGTCGCCCGCGTCGGTCTGGGGAAAACCGTGCTGGACCCGTACATGGGCGGCGGGTCCACCGGCGTTGCGTGCGTGACCTCTGGCCGCAAGTTCGTCGGCGTGGAAATCGACCCTGATTACTTTGCCATCGCCTGTCGGCGCATCGAAGCGGCGCAACGGTAACCCCCATGGCCGGCGCCGCCCTCGAAATCACCCTCGATGACGCCGAGCTGCAAGCGGCCCTCCAAAAGCTGCTGGCCAAGCTCGGCAACCTCCAGCCGTTTTTCGCCGACGTGGGCGAGGAGCTGCTCAACAGCACGCGCGCGCGGTTCCAGTCCCAGACCGCGCCCGACGGCTCGCCCTGGGCCGCGCTGTCGCCCCGCTACGCCGCCCGCAAGAAAAGGAATCAGGATAAAATCCTCACCCTGCGCGGCCACCTGCGCGGCACGCTGACCAAGTTCGCCGACGCCGAATCGCTGCGGGTCGGCTCGCCCCTGGTCTACGCCGCGACGCATCAATTCGGCCGGGCCGAGGCCGGCATCCCCGCTCGGCCGTTTTTGGGGCTCAGCGATGCCGATCGCGATGCGTTGCTGGACGCCATCGCCGATTACCTGGCGCGCGACTGAATCCACGCCGCCAGACCCCGTTTAAACCCCGTTTAAAAATCGCCAGGAGCGATTTTCGGCGCGCGGCAGGGGTTGCGTAGCAGTCCGGCCACAAAACGCCTTAAATCGCCTCTCGCGCGGCCGACCGGCCAAACCGCCCCTGCTGTTTTTTTTACCCTCGTTAATAGCCCGCCCGCTTCGCGCGCGCCACGCTGGCCGGCATGAATCCGCTGAACATCTTTCGCCCGGGCACGCACACCGCCCAATCCGGCCAGACGCTGACCTTTACCGCCAACGACCTGGCCGCCACCGCCGCCGCCTATGACCCCGCCCGGCACGAAGCGCCGCTGGTGGTCGGCCACCCCGCCACCGACGATCCCGCCTATGGCTGGGTCGCGGCGCTGGCGGTCAGCGCCGACGGGCTGGAAGCCACGCCGCGCCAGGTGGATCCCGAGTTCGCCGACCTGGTCAACGCCGAGCGGTTCGCCCGGATTAGCGCCTCGTTTTTCTTGCCCGATGCGCCGTCCAACCCCGTCCCCGGCGTGTACTACCTGCGCCACGTCGGCTTTCTCGGCGCCGCCGCCCCGGCGGTCAAGGGCTTGCGTAAGCCCAGCTTTAATCTCTCCGACGCGGCCGGCACGGTCACCGTCGATTTTTCGAACCCACCCCGCGAGGTCTTATTTGTGAGCGATCCATCCCAAACCGCCCCGCCGCCCGAGACGGTCGATTACGCCGCCCAGCTCGCCGAGCTCAAGACCGAGAATGCTCGGCTCAGCAGCGAGCTTGCCGCCGAAATGAGGCACAAGATTCGCGCCACGGCCGTGGCGTTCGCCGAAAAGCTGATCGGCGAAGGCCGCTTGCTGCCGGTCGATCAGCCGGGTCTGGTCGAGATGATGTCCGCCATCCCCGACCATCAGACGATGGAATTCGCCGCCGCCGATGGCCAAACCGTGCAGACCGCGACCCGCGCCTGGCTGGAGGATTTCCTCGGGCGCCTGCCCGTCCAGGTGGACTACGCCGAGCGCAGCGCCGGAGCCGCCGTGCCCGCCGATGCGCCCTTATCCGCCGAACTCGCCGCCGTCGCCGCCCAGTTCGGCCACAGCGCCGACGACCTGAAAAAATTTGGAGGTCTGAAATGACCGCGCTCACCGCTGACCGCAACACCCCCAGTCGCTCCGGCGACCTGATCGTCCTGACGGTTTATGGCGACGCCGCGACCACGATTTACGCCGGCAGCCTGGTCTGCGCCACCAGTGCCGGCCGGGCCGTCCCCGGCGGCCACGCCCAGGCCGCGCGCGCCATCGGCCGCGCCGAGGAACAGGTGGCCAACCCGCTCGGCGGAACGAAAACCGTCACCGTGCGGCGGGGCGTGTTTCAGTTCGGGGGGGACGGAATCGGTGATGGAAACGTCGGCCGGATGGCCTACGTGGTCGATGATCAAACCGTGGGCGGTTACGACGACGGGCGGATCTGCGCGGGCCGGATCGTGGGGGTCGATAGCAGCGGCGTCTGGGTGGCGGTCGGCGAGACCCCGATCCCCGCCGGCATCGCCCCGCTGGCGGGCACGCTGACCGGCACGGTGGACGGCGCGCTCGCCGATATCGCCGCCATTGCCCTAAGCACGGCGGGCGGCAACACCTACAGCGACGCCGCCGTCAACGCCGCCGTCAACGCCGCCATCACCAGCGCCAACCTGCAAATCAAAGAATTGCAGACCACCCTCAACGCCGTCATCGCCGCGCTCGGCGACGAACCCTTGGGCGTATCCTAACCAGGAGTCTTTCCCATGCTCATCAATACCTCTGTCTTGAACGCGGTGTTTCTCAGCCTGCGCACCGATTTCAACAAAGCCTTCCAGGCCGCCCCGACGAAGTGGGGCCGCATCGCGATGCGCGTGCCCAGCGGCTCGGCCCAGAACGACTACAAGTGGCTCTCCAGTTTCCCGAGGATGCGGCGCTGGATCGGCGACAAGCACGTCAAGTCCCTGGCCGCCTTTTCCTACACCATCGTCAACGACGATTGGGAGGCGACCATCGAGGTCGACCGCAACCACATAGCCGACGACACCCTGGGCATCTATGCCCCGCAGGCGCAGATGGCCGGCTTCGCCGCTGCCCAGTTGCCCGACGAGATCGTGTTCGCCCTGGTCGCCGCCGGCGCCACCAATTCCTGCTACGACGGTCAGCCGTTCTTCGCCACCGACCATCCCGTGGGGACCAGCACCGCCAGCAATAAAGACAACAACCCCTTGCAGGCCGACACCCTGGCCCACGCCCAGGCGTCCTACGGCGCGGCGCGGTCCGCGATGCAGGCGTATGTCGACGACGAGGGCCGGTCGCTGGGCGTGATGCCCGACGTGCTGCTGGTCCCCCCGGCACTGGAGGACACCGCGCGGATTTTGATGACCGCCGAGCGGTTCGGCGACAACCCCAACCCATACCGCAACACCGCCGAGGTGGTGGTGTCGCCGTGGCTGACCGATCCCGACGCCTGGTATCTGCTCGACTGCACCAAGCCGGTGCGGCCGTTTATTTACCAGGAGCGCACGGCTCCAACCTTCGTGCAGCAGACCGGGATGGACAACGACGCCGTGTTCAACCGCCGCGCCTACAAATACGGCGCGGAAGCGCGCGCGGCGGGTGGCTACGCTTTTTGGCAACTGGCCTACGCCAACATCCCATGACCTACGCCACCCTCGCCGCCCTGGAAGACGCCTACGGCGTGGACGAAATCCGCCAACTGGCGGATCGCGACGCCGATGGCGTGGCCGACGTCGACGTGGTCGCCGCCGCGCTCGCTCGCGCCGACGGCCTGATCGACAGCTACCTGGCCGGGCGCTACGCCATCCCGATCACGCCGACCTTGCCGTTGATCGTGGCGGTGGCCGGCGATCTGGCCCGCTATTACCTCTACGACGACGCCGTGCCGGAGCGGGTCCAAAAGGCCCACGACGACGCCGTCGCCTGGCTTAAATCGGCCGCGCGCGGCGACGTGATCCTGATCGGCGCGGCCGGCCCGGAGACCGCCACCGCCCAGCCCGGCCCACCGGCTTATGCCGCGCCCGCGCGGACGTTCTCGGCCGATTCGCTGGCCGATTTCGGCGGCTACGGGGCATGACGACGCTCCGCGAAAACTGGTTTGCGGCCGGCTCGGCGATCCTGGCCCGGCTACAAGCCCAGTGCGCCGTGTTCAAGCTCCACGCCACCGCACCAAGTCTGGACGTGCTCGGCAAGCTGCTGACCGGGATTACTCCAGCGGTCTACGTCGTCCCCGGCCCGTCGGCGGGCGGCGTGCCGCCGCGCCAGACCTGGTACGTCGCCGTCCACGCCCGCAACGTCGAGCGCCTCGCCGAGGGTAGTGGTCTGATGGACGAAGCCGGGGCGATGGTGTCCCGCGTGATGGCGGCGCTGGCGCACTTCGAGCCGGGGGAGGAGTTCGCCCCGCTGGCCCTGCCGTCCGAAGATCACCGGTATCCCGACGTGGGCCAGGGCCTCTACATCCTGACCTACGTCGTACAAATCGAACCCAATTTTTGGCCCTATTACTGACCGATTAATCCCGGTTTAAGAGGTTTTTATGACCGCTTCCTCTGTCAAGCAACGCTTGTTCCCCGGCGGCAAAGTCTTTTTCGACGCCTTCGACGCCAACAACGCCCTGACCGGCGAACGCTATCTAGGGCTGACGCCAGGATTTACCGTCACCATCGCCAGCGAGACGATCCAGTCGTACAGCTCCGAATCCGGTCTGAAGGAGCTGGACGATGAAACTCTGATCACCATCACTCGGACCGGCAAGATCACCTGCCGGCAGATCTCGATTGAGAATCTGGGGCTGTTCTTGGGCGCCGCCGCCTCGACCGTGGCGCAAGCCAGCGGCGCGGTCACGGGCGAACACAAGAGCGTACTGCTGGATCGCTACTACCAGCTCGGCGCGTCCACCAACAACCCCAGCGGCGTGCGCGAGGTGACCTCGCCGACCGTGGTGGGCAAGACCGCCAGCAACTGGGCCGCCACCACCGCCTACGCGGTCGGCGACCGGGTCAAAAAGGTCAGTACTCCCACTCATATTCACGTCTGCACCGTGGCGGGCACCTCGGCCGGCTCCGAGCCGACCTGGCCGACCACCATCGACGCGACGGTGACGGATGGCACGGTGACCTGGCGCACGGAAACTCTGATCACCCTGGTGGCGGATACCGACTACACGGTCGATCTGGACCTGGGCCGGGTCTATGTCCTGCCCGCCGCACGCCTAAGCGCCTACGGCGGCCAATGGACGTTCGGATACACTAAATCCGCCGTTTCCCGCGAGGTGATCGAAACCGGCGGCGTGGCGTCGAGCAGCGGCGCGCTGCGGTTCGTCGCCTCCCCGGCCAAGGGCACGCCCCGCGACCTGTACGCGCCGAACGTCACCCTGGCCCCGTCGGGCGACTGGATTCTCAAGGCCGATGATCCGGCCCACGTCGAGATCGCCTGGGACGTGACCTTCAACGTCGGCATCAACGGCGAGCCGGCGCTAATCATCGACGGCCGGGCGGCGTAAACCCGTCTGATTTATCACCGTGATAACCCGGGGGCGCGAGTCCCCAGGTTGCCGTAGGGGTGGCTATGGCCGACCGCAATCTTGAGCTGGCTCTACGGATTCGCGCCGCCGTCCAGGGCGCGGGCTCGATTGACGATTTGCGCCGCGATCTGGGCGGGCTGGCCGATGAGATCGAACAGGCCGCCAACCCGACCGACGACTTTAATCGGGGCTTGCGCGACCTGGGCGAGGCCGGCCAGAAAGCCGGTCAGGGCGTCAAAAAAGCCGCTGATCCGCTGGGCGAATTCAAGGATTTGATCGGCGGTATCGCTATCGCCGGTCTCGTCAAACAAATCCTGGATCTTAACGATCAAGGGGCCGCGCTCCAACGCGGCTTCAACGTCATCACCGGCTCCGCGAAGGCTACCGGTGAGGCGCTTGATTTTGTCCGTGGCGTGGCCGACCGGCTGGGCGTCAGCCATCTCGACCTCGCGCAATCCTTCCTGAAGATCACCGCCGCCGCCAAGGGTACGCAGTTGGAGGGCGCGGCCACCGAGAAGATTTTTGCCTCATTGGTTGGTGCGATGAGCACGGTCGGCGGGTCCGCGCAAGACGTGGACAACGCCATGACCGCCATGGCGCAAATCATGAGCAAGGGGGTGGTGTCCGCCGAGGAACTGCGCGGGCAATTGGGTGACGTGTTGCCCGGCGCGGCCAAGATCGCGGCGGAATCTCTGCTCGTGACCAATGCCGAGTTCAGCAAGATGCTGGAATCCGGCAGCATCGTTGCGGAGGAATTCCTGCCGAAGTTCGCGGCGCAACTGGAAAAATCCCTCGGCGGTGGACAGGGACAAGTCGAGTCGTTCGGCGCGTCCTGGAATCGTCTGCTGAATCAGTTGACCACCTTGGCGACAGGGCCGGTGGGCAAGGGGTTGACGGATTTCGCCAGCCTGCTCGCCGACAAGTTGGGGGTTGCGGTCCGCGCCAGCGGCGCGGTCTCCGACGCCATCGGCGCGGTCGGGAAAGCCATCGGCGGTCTCGCGGCGGGCGAGTTCGGCGCCGCGTGGGATGATCTGAGCCAGTCTGTTGGAGATGCTGGAGCTAAGCTGTTCGGGTTCCAGACACAAGCGCAAGCCGCCGCCGAACGCGAAAAGCAGATGCTCGCCGAGTTGCGGGCGCTGACGCCGGAAATCGACCGGTTTCAAACGGCGGTCGACCGGAAAGAGCTCAAAAACCTCCCCGCATCCCTGCAAACCGCCGTCGGCATGATACGCCAAACCGGCGATGTCGCCGCCGCGACCACCCAGGCGATTTCCGATTTTCTGGCGTCGGCCAACAAAAATCTCAATTTTGACGGGGTGATCAAGCTCGCGGGCGCGCTCAAGCTCGTGAGGACCGAGGGGGAGCAAGCGGCGGTTGGTATCCAAAATACCCTGGCGGCCGCCCTGGAAAAGTTGTCGGACGAGCAACTGGAACGACTCAAGCGCCAGGCCACGGCGGCGATGGCGGCCGCCAGCCAGGGCAGCGAAACCGCCCGCAAGGCGTTCGCCGATCTGGGTCTGGTGGTCGATGCGGTCACTAACGTCCAACTCAAGCGCGCGGCGGAAGAGTCTGGCAACGTCGCGGTCGCGACGCGGCAACTGGCCGCTGATATTGAGGGGCTAGCTAAGGCTCAGGCTGACGGTCTGCGCGCGGAGCTGGCGCTTGCCCAGGCGCGCGGAGACAGCGTGGAGGTCTCCCGACTTTCCGTCGCGCTGGCCGAACAGGAGGCCAGATCGACGCGCGAGGCGGTGGCGGTCAAGCAGCAGGCTATTGACGCGGAAAAAGCCGCCACCGCCGCGAAACTCGCTCAGTTGCAGGCCATAAAAACCAACAGCGACGCCGAAGAACAGGCCAAAAAAATCCAGATTGCCGCGCTGGAGGCCCGGCAAAAAACCCTGGACGTGCAACGGCAGTCCATCCAAGTCCAGGCCGAGGAAACGGCCGCCGTCGCGAAGTTGGAAGCGACCACGCAAAAGTTGATTGCGGCCGGATATGACGAGGCGGAGGCGAAAAAACTGGCCTTGCTCGCCAGCGGTCAGTTTACTGAAGCCCTAAAGATTGAGGAACAACAGCGCCAGCGCAACGCACAAGCCGCCGCGTCCGAAGTCGCCGCATCCGAAGACGCCGCCGCCGCCAAGGAGCGCGAGGCCGCCGCGTCCGCCCAAGCGGCGCAAGAGCGGTCGGCCGCCGCGCATCAGGCCGAGCAAGAGGCGGTGCGCGTCGCCGAGAAAGTCGTCTATGCGGCCCAGAGCTTCGATCAGCTCAACGAAAAGGGCCGGGCCGCGCTCCAGGCCATTGCCACTGGCTACGACACCGCCCACGGCAGCATCGAACAACTCAATCGCGCCATCCTCGAGGAGACGCAGGCTTTGGACGGCGCGGCCGCCGCCGAAATCGCCGCCGCGAAACGATTGGAACGACTGCAAGAAATCGCCGCCGGGGTCGGCCCGGCCGCCGAACAAGCCAAGGCCGCGCTGGCCGACATGGCGGCCGGTGCGTCGGGCATGACCGCGATCACCCAAGCCGGCGAGCGCGTCATTTCGACTCTGAAAGGCATCCAGCAGCAGGCCAACAGCGCGCGCGAATCGCTGCGCGCCATGAGCGAGAGTTTCGAGGAAGAGACTCTCAGAATCCAGGGCAATCAACTCGAACTGGAAGAGCGGGCGCATAAGGCCCGCCTAGAGCGGCTGGCCGAGTTGCGCCGCATCGGCGGCATTCAGAGCGAGGCTGAGTATCAAGCCGCGGTGCAGCGCGCCAATGAGCTGCACCGGATCAAGCTCGCGCAGTTGCGCGAAGAAGAGGCCGCGCGTGGCCGTTCCGGGGGCGGCTCGTCCGGGGGCGGCTCGTCCGGCGGCTCCAGCGGTGGGGCGGGGACCGGCACCAGCAGCGGGCGCGGTGGGAGCGGCGTGGCGTCGGGGGGCGGGGGCGCGAACGTCACGAACATCAACATCCATGTAGACGGTAGGGATCTGTTGAGCGAAGAGCAAATCCGCAAGAAAATCATCCCCGCCCTGACTCGCACCACCCGATTACGCAAATGACCTCCACTGTCCGCTTGCTTGCCCAAACCAACGATGCCGTGCCGTCGGCCACCGTCAGCGCGTCCAGCGTGCTCCCCGCCGCGCGCAGCGTCTACCCGCAACGCACCGAACGGTCCGGCAACGGGACCGTCGTGTTGATCGGCGACTACGAAGGCGAGAACGACACCGAAATCGAAATCGAAATCCGCCCGTCCGCCGGGGCGGCGGTCACCGTCACCGCCCCCACGTTTTCCGGCGCGGGCAACGGCACGATGGAGGATGTCGCGGCCGATCCGGGGTCAGACGCCCAGACCGTCACCGCCACCCTCACTGATCTGGGCACCGCCACCACCGCCGCCCAAGTCGCCATCTACGCCAACCTCTTGCTGCGGGCCAAGACGGCGGGCAGCGCCGGCAACGCGATCACCCTGACCGTCACCCCGGACCTGACCCTGTCCGCCGCCCCCGTCGGCGCGCTCAGCTTTGCGATAGCCCACGACACGGCCGAATGGAGCGACCCGCGCGGCCAGTTCAGCGCGGCGCCGCTCAACCCCGACGGCACGATCCCCGCCAGCGCCCCCCGGCTGGTGTTCGGCCGCAACCTGGCCCAGGTTTACCGCCACTGTCGGCGCTGGGACGGCGAGCGTTGGCAATACGGCATCAGTCCGCCAGCCATCACCGACTACGCCGAGGGCGATCTGGTGCATACCGTCACCGGCGATTACACCGTCACCGTCAGCGACGGCGTGACCACCGAGACCTATCCGGGCGTCGTCACCCTCTACGACTTTTTGTTGGCCCTGAACGCCTCGGCGCTGATCGAGCCGGTCGGGGTGGTGGCGAACGATAAAAAACCGGCCGGCATCGCCGCCATCGACTTCCCGATCCGAACCCAATCCTATCTGTTGGCCGTGTCGCATTCCTCGCCAGGGATGCCGGATCTGCAAAACGTCGCCATTACCGACGACGCGCCGACTGAGACGGTCACCCTGCGCTGCGCCAAGAACACCCCGCTCGGCGCCGAAACCTGGTCGGTCTTGTCGCGGGTCGCGGGCGAGTTGCCCCCGGCCACGACCGGCGTGCCCTACGACGGCGAGTTTCTGGATTTCACCATCCCGATCGTTCGTCCCGCCGTCATCCCCACCCAGGGCACCATCACGATCACGAAACAGGAATTCGCCGGCGGCGAATCCGACCCGCCCGCCATTCCGGCGATCTGCCTCGATCGCCCCCGGCTGGGCATTAAGGCCAGCGCCAAGACCCTTAAATTGGTCTATAAACGCCGGCCGCTGGCCGACTGCAATTGCAATGACGCCGCCGTGACGGGCGGTCCCGATCCCGACTGCCTGGGCCAAGACGCGGCCGAAGGAGGACTTGTGGGCACCTTGCCCGCCGGGTATCAATCCCGGCTTGAGGATTTATACGACTGGCGGCGCGGCTTCATCGAGGCCAATACCGGGATCGACGCCGATTCCGGCACGCTGACTACGGTGTTTAACGACGTGGAGTTGGCCGATCAGGTGACCCGGATTTTCGCTGACTGCCTGGCCGAACTGTTCACCGACTCGGAAACGCCGGACAGCGACGCGCTCACGCAGTGGGATGGTGAGCTGACGGCGATGACCGCCGAACTCCTACAACTGTACGGCATGGTCGGTGAGCCGGCGCTGTCATCGACCGTGCTGCGGTTTTCGCCGGGGACGCAGTATCGGCCCAGCGATACGATTTTGCCGCAGGTCGCGTATCGCAACGGGCATCAGTACAAAATCAACCCGCCGACCGTCATGACCGGCGACCCGCCGGCGCCGCTGGTGTTCGAGGCGTTCGCATCGGACGTGAACGTGACGACCTGGCCGGTGAACGGAGAGGGTCTCGCCGTGGTCGGCTGGGGCTACGAAACCTACGGCGGCGCGCCGACCATGGAGGTCACCGCCTGGTTGATGGACGTTGGCACGGGGACCGACATCGACAACAGCATCACCGCCGATCCGGTGGTGTGGCGCCGCGCCGTCGATCAATTCGTTCGGCGCTACGCCGCCCAGATGGACCTGGTCCGGGTCAAGGCGGGCATCGTCCCAAAATCTGACGCCAGCGGAGCAGGATCGCCCTGCTGGCGCGACCCCGGTGATGCCTACTGGTGGGAGTTCGAGGATGCGCCCTACCTGCCAGTCTTTAATAATGTCTATTACCACTCCGCCCGCATGGCCTGCTCGGATGACGCCAACGCCGTCACCAGCGGCCAGGAGCAACCCACGCCCACGCCGACCTACGAGTTCGGCTTCGGCCTGCGGGTCGGCTGCCCGGAGCGTCTCCTGGTCGGAGACTCGATCACGCTCGTTATCGGCGACGTGGCGGGCGGGTATCCCTACAATATCGGCGATACCTACTCCATCCCCATCGTCGGCGGCGGGCCGCTGGCCTTCGCCGGCGGGGTGACCGGCACGGATACCCTCACCTGGACGGTGCAATCCGATGTCCAGGGCGTGCTCGATGACTACGCCCTGGACCTGAGCGAGGACCCGTACAGCGACGGCGGGCTGGGCTTCGCGATCCACCGAGGCACGCTGCCCTTCGCCCTGGGCGATGCGTTTTCGTTCGCGGTCGAAACCGGCGGATTATTCCGCTGGAGACGGGATGGCGGATCGTGGTCGGCGGATACCGCGATCGTCGATACGGTGGCGCTGGTTGATGGACTGAGTGCCGCGTTCACCCAGGGCGCGCGCCCCTCCTTCGTGGTCGGCGATGGCTACGCCTGGGACGTGCTCCAACCCCACAGCCCGGCCCACTGCCAAACCGCCCACGGCGAAACCTGGCGCTGGGCGAACGACGCCGCCACCCTGACGCTGACCTGGGCCAGCGACCAGACGATTTCAGCGGTCGGATTGCTGCGGCATGGCCTGGCCGCGCCGGCCACCGTCACGATCACCCTCAAAAACGCCCTCGGCGCGACCCTGGCCACCGTGGCGCCGACCGTCGCCGCCGGGCCGCTGGTGGCGATGCTGACCCCGGCGCTGACCACCGTCCGCAGCGTCGAGATCGCCCTGGCCGACGCCGAGGGCATGGCGCTGGGCTGGGTCTACGTCGGCCAGCCGCTGGCCACCACCCATCAGCCCGACCGCTGCGTGCTGCGGCGCGGCTGGGCGCTGGAGCGGGGGGGCGGCGTCAATCCCGGCGCGGCGCGGCTGGGTAGCGGCGGGGGCGGCGAAATCGTCTGGTCGCACCTGCTCCAGGCCGAGTTCGACGCGCTGTGGACGCTGATCGGCGCGTGCAAGACCGACGCCGACGCGCCCCTGGTGTTGGTTCCGCATCACCGCCACCCCGCCGAGGCCGTGTTGTGCCGGATCGGCGCGGACGAGTTGGAGATCACCGACGTGCTCGAATTCCAGCCCAACGACCCCGCCCATCGCCGGCTGGGCCTGACCCTGCCGCTGTCGCCGGTGTGGCAATGAGCGTGCGGGTCGTGGTTCACACCGCCCACCCGGTCGCGGTGGATGGGTATCAACTGGACGGCTACCATCGGCCGCTCGGCGGCGAAGCCGCCAATCTGACCGTCTCCGTTGCCCCCGGCGTGCTGTTTGCCGGCTGGCTCGAAGCCCCGCCGCTGGGCGCGGCCTGCACCGTCGATTACGCCGGCGAGATGGTGTTGGAGGGTTTTTTGACCGGGGTCACCGCCCAAGCCGACGTCGTACAACTGAGGGTCGAGGGATGATTCACACCGCACCACCGTCGCCCGTCATGAGCGAGTGTTTCACTTTCGGATACATCTGGCCAACCGGCCAGAATGGCCACCACAATTGCGCGGAGGAATTGCGTCAGCGTCTGGACGAGGCTGACGTCGAGATCGATCGGCTGCGCTATGCGCTGCATCGCATAGCGATGGACATCTACGGCGATCTCCCAGCGACCGTGATCGCCGGCGATACCCTCTACGGCCGCGAACCCGGATCATGACCCGCCCACTCTCCGACCCCATGCCGTTGCGGGATACCAGCGCCTGGCCGGGTTATGACGCGGTCCTGATCTTGCCCAGAGTGTACGGGCGTACTCGCATCAAGCCGATCCGCTACAACGCGGCCGGGACGGTGTTTGTCGTGGCTGACCACGCGATTGCCGGGGTCGACGCCGTCACCCTCGACGGCCGCGCGCACAACGGCTGGCGCTGGCGCAACGGCGCGGATCTGACCGGGCACGCGGTGGCGTTCCTGGAGTTGGCCGAGGCGCCCGATTCGTCGGCGACGCTGGTCGCCACGGTTCGCGGTCTGAGCGGCAATCCGGCGGACATTTTGGCGGACATTTATCCGCGCAATGACCCGTCCGAATTCCGCGTCGACTGCCGAAATCAAGGACTTGAGTTGGGGGGCGCGCTGGACACGCGCATGACCCTCCGCGCCGCGCTGCAACTCATCGCCGAGCAGGCTGGCGCGGTGTGGAGCGCGGGTCTACCGGGGGTGGCGATGCGATTTCCGCCGCCGCAAACCGCCCCGCTGTGGCAAGCGTTCGGCCCGCTCGATCTGGGCGACTGGTCGGCCGCGTGCGAACTGAGCGCCCTCGTGACCCGAGTGACGGTCCCGTTTGCGTGGGACTACGCCGCAGGGAAAGCGACGCAATCCGCCGTGCTCGAAGCGCCCGCCGCGACCCGCGAGCATGGGGAGCGCGAAGCCGAACTCGCCCTGCCCTGGGTCACCACTGCCCGCCAGGCCATCGCCACCGCCACGGTCTGGCTCCAATGGCGCGCGCGTCCGCTCTGGACGGTGCAATTCACCGCTGGCCCTGCCGCGCGCCGCATCCCGCCCGGCGCGTGGATCGCGCTCGATCACCCGCGGTTCCCGCTGCGCGGGGACTACGTGGTGGTGGACATCGACCCTGGCTACGGCACGGGCGAGACGAAGATCACCGCGCAAGCGCCCGCTGGCCCTGCGCCCGCCGTGACGATCCTCCGGCAATCCGCCGCGTTTGATCCGATTGCCACCGAATACCGGCTCCAACTGGGCGGCGATGTGGTCGCCCTGACCGTGACCGACGAGGCCGGAACCCCACTCCCCGGCGCGCGGATCTGGATTGACGGGCGCGGCCCCATCGTCGCCGACGCCGCCGCGACCGTGCGCTTCGCCGCCACGCCGGGTCGGCATGTGGTTCGCGTTGAGGCTGACGGCCGCACCGCCGTGACCACTGAAATCACCCTATGACCCGCATCAAGCCCGTGCCCGTGCCAGGTCGGGAAATCAAGATCACCCTCCCGATCCCGCCCCCGCCCCCGCCCCCGCCCCCGCCCCCGCCCCCGCCCGTATGACCCGGCCCAAGCAGCCGGCGCTGCTCGGCGACCGGGTGGAGCGGGTGTTGACCCGGCTGGGCGGGAAGCGCCTCGCCGCTACGCTGGCCCGCGTCACCGGAAAGCCGTGCGGTTGCGCCCGAAGGGTGGCGGCGCTGAACCGGTGGGATGCTAGGCGCCGCTCGGCATAATCCCTGCTTCTCCCTGGATATCGGCTTAAAATCCCCTTAAAACCCAGCGGAGGCGTTTCAAAATGAAATCGCGCGTTGCAATTTGTGCAGTGGTTGGCCTGGCTCTGCTGCCGCTGTTCGCGGCCGAGGCCGGGCAGACGGTCTACAAATGTCCTGGGCCAGACGGAAAGCTCATCTATCAGCAGAATGAGTGCGGAGACGGCAAAGGGGCGGACATGAAGATTGAAACCGGCAGTCCGTCGGAAGCCCGCGTTGCGACCGACGATGAGGTGGCGGGGTGCCTGAGCCTGATAAAAATTGCCTACGCCTACAAAGATCCTGATAGCCTGAGAGTAGAGGGGCTTGCTGTCGCCAGCATTTATCCCAGCGGTCGCAAGGAAGTCATGTTTAGCCTAAATGGCAAGAATTCCTACGGCGCATACGCGGGAGCCAAGCCGGCTTATTGTAGATACAAGGCGGGGGGTGACCTCGACGAGATCAAGGCGTTCAACTAGCTTGACCCCCACCGCCGACCGGGCGTAAGCAGGAATCTCCTGATTTCCGTAGCCGTTCCCTCCGCCCGGTCAGGCGGTTTTGTTGTTTCTGTACCATAGCCTTGTCCACCATGGGGAGGCGTCGGGTATCCGTAAGGACCCGGACGGTCTACGGCCGTCAGGAGCGCCTACCCCGCAGCAGACTATCGCCCTACAAGATCGCTATATCGCCGCGCTGGAAGCCCATCTGAAAGGGAAAAAGCGGATCGCCCGGCCATGATCGACGAGATTCTGTACGAACTGGAAGAGCTGCAAGCCTGCTTCGAAGCCGTTTCCGACCTGCTCTGCCCGGAGCCGAACCTGCAAGCCCAACAGATGGACCACCTCAGCCTGCTGCTAGGCTTCAACCGCCAGCGCGAAATCCTGATGGATCGGTTGCGCGCCGAAGCCCTCAAAACTCCACCCCTGAAAGCGGTTGCTTGAGGCCCGATTCAGCGCTCCTGATATGGAGCGCTTTTTTTTGCCTTGCGATGGAAATGACGCATGGTTTGATAATCACACCAATCGCCCGATGATAATCAAATCATGCGACGCTTTACACGGTTTGTGGCGGCGATGAATTATCGAACGGACGCCGAGAAGAACGCAGGTGGAAAAGAGGGCTGCTATGCGTGGAACGCCACGGACGGCAAATGGGACTGGCGGGCGGAGTTGAGCTGGCGCAACCCCGGTTACGAGCAGAAGGACAACTATCCGGTGGTGTGCGTGAGTTGGAACGACGCCAACCGATACGCCGAGTGGCTAACGCAGCAAACGGGGCAGGCTTACCGCCTGCCGACGGAGGCCGAATGGGAATACGCGGCGCGGGCGGGAACGACGAGTGCGCGGTTTTGGGGCGATGATCCGAACCAAGCCTGCCGGTATGCCAATGTGGCTGACCAAAGTAAGTCCCCGGCGGGAAACACCTGGACTGAACAACATGCCTGCACCGATGGCTACTGGTATCCCGCGCCAGTGGGTTCGTATCAGCCCAATGCTTGGAAGCTGTACGACATGATGGGAAACGTGTGGGAATGGACCTGCTCGGCCTATGCCAAAGACTATGATAGATCGGAGCAAAAATGTACCGAAAAAAATACAACCGGCCCCCTGGCGGTGCGGGGCGGCTCCTGGTTCTACAAACCCGCGTGGGTGCGTTCCGCCTTCCGCAACGGGAACGTCCCGGCCCACCGCGGCAACAACCAGGGTTTCCGCCTCGCCAGATCATTATAACTCTTTGATCTTTATTTCAATATCCAAGGTTAAAACCACCGGCTTTAGCCGGTCAGCTTTCAGCTACGACTCTCCAAGCAGATTCCGATGCGCTCTAAATTGGTCTTAATTGAGTGCCGGATGCTATTGTTGCAATCGTCATGTTTTTAAAGCGCCGGGTGCATTGATGGGTGGACTTTTAGTCCTCTGCACCCGGCGCAGAACCCACCGGCTTTAGCCGGTGGTTGTTTAGTCTTTTTCCCTTTTACGCGCGCGAAGCGCGCTTCTTTTCCGCCAAGGCGTCGGTAAACGCGGCGGAATTCGGGTGCTGTATGTGAACCATCTTGATGCTGGAGCCATCCTGTTACTGACGCTATATGCCAAGGCCCGACAGGAAAATGCTCCAGCACACATGATTCGACGACTGAGGGAAGCACTTGATGGCTAAAAAGCCCCTGAAAGAACTGCTCGAACGGGACGCGAAGCGGGACATCTGGCAGGAAGCGCTCGACGCGATCCTCGACATCAAAGCCGGTCGCTATGGGGCGGTCTATCCGGTTCCAGTATCGCCGGTGGCGGAGGCCCGCCATCGCATCGATCTCAGTCAGGCGCAATTCGCCGCGCTGCTCGGCGTGTCCAAACGCACCTTGCAGGAATGGGAGCAGGGACGCCGACAACCGACCGGCGCCGCCCGGACCCTGCTCAAAATCGCCGAACGTCATCCCGAAGTGTTGCGGGAACTGGCGGAGACGCCAGAGGTGCTTTGAAAACTTCCATTCGCTATCGCCCCGCCGGCTGCAACGGCTCCGTGGGCGTCGGGGGCGGGGCGATGCGCGCCACCCACGCCTGCCCGGCCAGTTCCGGCGCCTGCGCGAGCGGCAACGTAACCGTCGCCTGAGCCTCGGCGCGCTGCACGGGCCATTTCCGTTCGCCGGCCCAAGCCTCCAGTTGCTCACCGGCGGCGGCTTCGGTCAGTGTCACGGCCACTGGCTGAGGTTTCTGATCCCCGCTCGCCCGCGCCAGTACCACTTCGCGCACCAATGCGGGCGCCGCCTTCAGCCGCCAGGCTTGCCGTTCGCTGGTGATCGGGTCCGCCAGCGTCTCCCGCCACCGTTCGTCGGTCCAGCGGCGCGCGTCGCCGAAGCTGAAAAAGCGATAGCGGGCGCCGCGATAGGTTTTGTTATCGACCGTCAGCGCCGCCTCGCGGGCGAAGCCGGTCGCGGCGTGGAGAATGTCCGGGGTCCGACCGTCCACGCCGGTATGCACGTCCACCACCACCGGCAAGGAGGGCCGCCCCGCCAGTTGATCCAGCCGCTTGGGCAGGCCGCGCAAGAACGCTTGCTCGTCCGGTGACGGCGGTTTGCGGCTTCCCGCCAGCGTCGCCGCCCGCTGCAAGAGCTGATTCAACTCCGCCCAACGTGGCTGCACCGGTTTCGGCGCGCGCCGGGCTAGCTCGGCGCTGAACGCTTGCAGCGCGTGAATCGCCTGAGGCGCGGGTTCGATCACCGCGCCGCGTCCGGCCGGATCGGTGGCCGGCATCTCCAGGCCCTTGCCGGTCGCGGTGTAGGACTGGGCCTGATACAGCAATTCGGCGTGCTTGAACTCGGTCCACAGCCCCTTCACGGTCTCGGCCCGCTGCGGCCAGTCCGGGCTGGAGCCGCTCAGGTACGCGGTGAACGCCTTGACCCGCCAGCCCTCCAGACCCTCACCGCCGGTGGCCAGTTTTTGCAGATCGTTCCAGGATGGATAGTTCCCGAACGCGGTTTCGCCGTGCTGGGTCAATTGCTCCCGCAACGGCGGGACGCCCAGCGCCGCTACCCACTCATCCACCAGCGGGCGCACCTTGGCCGGCCCGAAACCCTCGATCACGCCCAGTCCCAGCGGCTTCACCGTGGCTTCCTTGCCCTGCCAGGCCCCGGTCGCGTTATAGACCAGCCGCTGAAACACCCGACTGTCGGCCACTTCCAGCAAGGGCGCGAAACGGTAGCCGGTCAGCGCGTCGCGGGCGGTCAGGCCCGGCTCCAGCTTGCCGACGTCGACGCTGGCGGACAGCACCTGCGGTTGCCGGCCCTCCTGTTGCGCCTTCTTCAACAATGTCCGTCCCCAGGCCAGCGGATCGTTCGGCGGCGCCGCAACCCCGGCCACGAACCGCAGATCCACGCTGGCCGGCTGGCCGGGCAGTAGATCGGCAATGCTCGCCTGCAATGCGCTCACCGCCTTGGCCGGTTCCTGGTCCGGTGCGTGGGTCAACCGCGCCAGTTGCGCCAGTTGTTCCAGCAACCGTTGGCCGGTGGCGGCATCCAGCCCCAGCGCGGCGCTGGGGACCAGCGGAAACAGCGCGGTAGCGGCGTAGCGATAGGCGCGGAAGAAACGCTGGCGATCCTCGCTTTCGGCATACGCGGCGCGGGGCAGGAACTGCGAATAGTCCATCCGGTAGCCGAACAGCGGCGAGGGCGCTTCGCCGGCCGCGCCCTGGATTAGCTGATATTCCGCCTTGGCCCGCTCGCTCAGGCCATCCGGCTTGTTCGCCAGCAGGGCTTGCAACAGTTGCAGGAAATCGCGGTTGGCGGCGGTGGCGGGAGTATCAGGTTCGCTCGCCAGGGCCTTGAGCAGCGCCGCCGCCGTCGCGTTCAGCCGGGGCGCGATGGTTTCGGTCTCGTGGACCGGCAGGGTGTCCTGCCACAGTCGAGTCACGGCGTGGGCCAGCAGATCGACGGTGATCAGATCGCCGATGGCTAACTCGCGGTTTTCCTCGTACAGGGCGGAAAAGCTCAGGGTGGTTTCCGGCGCGGCGCCGAGAACGCCGCTAAAACGGTCGAAGTTGGGCGGGGCATCGCCGCCCCGCGCCAGCAGTGGCGCGGTAAGCAGTAGGGCCAAAGCACCGCCGCGCGCCAGATTACGCCAGGGGCGGGATTTGCAACAGGGTGGAGGCCACAACATGGGGATTTCTCCAGTCGGGATTGGATGAAAAGTCCGTCGTAACCATTCAGTCCCCCCTTTGGCAAAGGGGGGCGAATGCCTACGGTCCGTCATGAATTGGAAGACGGACGCGGGGGTTCGTTGAAACACGGCGGCCCGGACATTTTTTACCGAACGAGAAGCCGGGTCACGCACGCGAGAGACTCGCATATTGGTTACAATTATTGACCAAGCGAAGCAATGGGGGAGATCGTGGTGATGAGCGGGCGAGGTTGGGGGATCGGATTGCTGATCGTGGCGCTGGCAGCGTTGGGCCGGCTGTCGGTGGCGGACGCGGCGGAGCGGGTGGCTTTGGTGATCGGCAACAGTCGCTACGACCACGCGCCGTATTTGAACAACCCGGAACGGGACGCGCAAGCCATCGCGGAGGCGTTGTCCGGATTGGGCTTTCAAGTGACCGGGCCGCTGTTGAACCAGGATAAAAGCAAGATGGACAACGTGCTCAGACAGTTTGGGCGGCGGGCGCGGAGCGCCGAAGCGGCGGTGGTGTACTTTTCCGGGCACGGGGTGGAAGTGGGCGGGAAGAATTACCTGATTCCGAAAGACGCGGTGCTGGAGCGGGAGGGCGACGCCTCGCTGGAAACGGTGGCGCTGGACGTGGTGCTTGATCAAATCGGTGGAGCGAGCCGCTACCGGCTGGTGATTCTGGACGCCTGTCGGGACAACCCGCTGGCCAACAACATGGCGCGGGCCAAGGGCGAGAAAGCAGCGTATCGGGGGCTGGCGCCGGTGGAGCCGGGGGGGCAAACTTACGTGGCGTATGCGGCGCGGGCCGGGCAGCGGGCGCAGGACGGCGCGGGGGGCGGGCACAGTCCCTATGCGGCGGCGCTGCTGAAGCATCTACCGCGAACGGGTTTGCCGCTGGAACGGTTGTTTGGCGCGGTGTCCGACGAGGTGAAACGGACGACCAGCGGCGAACAGACGCCGCTCCTGTACGGCGAATTCGGCGCGGAGCCGATTTATCTGGCCGGGTTGGCTCCAGCGGCGCCAGCTTCCACCCCGTCGCCCCCGGCGGTGGATCACGACCTGATCGCTTGGCAATCGGCGGAGAAATGCGGGACGGCGGCCTGTTTTCAGGCGTATCTGGACGACTACCCCAGCGGCCGGTACGCACGGATGGCAAAGGCGCGGTTGAAGCCGGAACCGTCGCCTCGACCGCCGGCGACGGCGTCCACCGCGCCCGCGCCGGAGGAACGGCCTCCAGTGACAGCATCCACCGCGCCTGTGTCAATGGAACGGCCCCGGCAGTCGTTTGAACCGGAGATGGTGCGAATACCGGGCGGGTGCTTCCAGATGGGCAGTCCGGCATCGGAGCCGGATCGAAGTGATGAAGAGCGCCAGCACGAAGTTTGCGTGAAGGCATTCGAGATCGGGGTGCACGAGGTAATGCAAGGGCAATGGCGAGCGGTGATGGGCAGTAATCCTTCTCGTTTCCAGCAAGGCGACGACTACCCGGTGGAGCTAGTCTCGTGGCACGACGTCCAGACCTACCTGAAAACGCTCAACCGGAGGACCGGCCAGAGCTACCGCCTGCCGACGGAAGCGGAGTGGGAATACGCCTGCCGGGGCGGGGTAGCGGGCGAAGTGTACTGTGGTGGCAATGACCTTGACCGGCTGGCGTGGTATGAAGGAAACAGTGGTCACCAAACTCACCCGGTTGGGAAGAAGGCCGCCAACGGGTTCGGGCTATACGACATGAGCGGGAACGTGTGGGAGTGGACCTGCTCGGTGTACGACAAGGATTATGGCGACGCGGAGCAGAAATGCTATAAAGAAGATATAATAAACCCCCTGGCGGTGCGGGGCGGCGCCTGGAACTTCAACCCGGACTGGGTGCGTTCCGCCAACCGCGGCGGGGTCGACCCGACCGTCCGCGCCCACAACCGGGGTTTTCGCCTCGCCAGATCATTATAACCATTTGATCTTTAATCTTTTACCCTTTATCCCCGCGCGAAGCGCGGGCGATTTTTTTGCGCCTCCCTTTGAAAAGGGGGGATTCCCATCATTTGATCGGCGGGACTACCTACAACACTGGATTCCCCCGCTCCGACATGGGAACGAGCAAGGAGCATTTGCGGAATCAGACGGGCGAGCGCCGCCGGGGCGTCTTGGGGAACACTTCGTCGAGAGTAACCGCCGTCAACAGCCGCAAGCTCCAGGCCCGCAAAGCCGCCTCGTCGGCGCGGGCCATGAGCTGCCGAACCCGCTTGGGTAGCGGACCGAATTTGTGTTCCAGCAGTTGCCGTAACAATTCGGCTTCGC
>JARSSP010000026.1:0-48403 GCA_029624675.1 Candidatus Contendibacter sp. | reverse complement strand
CTTCGATCTTGCCTTCGATCTTGCCTTCGATCTTGCCTTCGATCTTGCCTTCGATCTTGCCTTCGATTTTGCCTTCGATTTTGCCTTCGCGATGGCCGCGTTGATAAAGCTGCTGGGCAGCGGTGAGCATGGCGTTCTCCAGTTCAGGTCGGGGGTTGGACAGCAGATCACGCACGGTGTCGGGGGGCAGCGGGGTGACGCGGAACAGGTAAGCTAACAAGGCATGGACGATGCGGGCGCCGTTGCGTTCTCCGAACAGGCGCGCCGCCAGCTCCAGCAAGCGCCGAGTGCGCTCCAGGTTGCCGCTGGCCGCGCCGCGCAAGGCTTCGAGAAAGACCTGTATCGCCAGCGGTGGTTCGGCAGTCGGCCGCCAGTCACTCAGGTCATAGAGCAGATAGCCGAAATCCGGCAAGTAAGGCTCTAGCAACGCCCGTTGCGCGGCGGTCAGGTCGAACTCCTCACCAAAGCGGCGCGAGAGCGTGAATCGCGCCACGCCGTGGTACAGCACCAGCGGCAGAATAGGGGCTCGCTGAAGCTGCTTGCCGTACAGCCGGCCCAAATAGCCCAGCAGTTGGACGAGCAACCCACGGTCCAGATACGATTTGTGTTCGAACAGCAGATACACCTGGCGCGATTCCCCTCCAGCCGTGGTCAGCGAGAACAGCAGGTCGGATTGCAGTTCGTTCAGGGTCTCGTCAATCAGGCTGGTCGGTTCGGCCACCAGCGTATCCAGATCGAATTCAGCCTGAAAAGCGGACGGCAGAACCAGACCAAGGAACGCTCGCGCCTGGTCGAGATCGGCCAGGAAGTCGCGTACGAAAACGTCATGAGGGTGCGGGGTGGGCATGGCGGAGGGAGATCGAGCAAACGGGGCAATGCAGTATGGCGCACGCGGGAAGAGACGGTCAACGCACGGCTCGGAAGCCCGCATCGCCACCCAGTCGGAAAGACTCCGCGTGTCCGTCAAGCCTTTATAAAAACAACGTTCCATCGTCTCATCATCCATAAATCCCGAAAGGAGAGCCCACCCATGACCGCCACGCCGCAACCGCCGCTCGTCGTCGCCGAAACTGGCCGGCAGCCACCCGCCGACCGTGCCTTCGTGGCCCGCCGCTGATCTTCACGCCAGGGAGACGCCACGATGTACGGAGCCAAATCTCTCAGGGTCGGCGTGTTGGGTGCCGCGCTGCTGCTGGCGGGAACCGCCCAGGCCGCCAACCGGGCGCTGCTGGTCGGCGTGGGCGCATACCAACACGCCAATTCCCTGCCGGGAATCGATATCGACATCAATATCATGCGGCAATGGGCGCCGCTGCTGGGCTTCACCGAGGTCGAGGTCTTGCAAGATCGGCAAGCGACCTACGCCAACGTCCACGCCGCGCTGCAACGATTGGTCGGCAACCTCGGCGACGGTGACCGCGCCCTGTTCTATTTCAGCGGTCACGGCGCGCAGTTCAAGGACACCAACGGCGACGAAGCGGACGGCAAGGACGAAGCCCTGATCCTGCACGACTCCACGTGGCAAGGGGACGAAGCCCGCAACGTGTTGCTGGACGACGAAATCGGCGCGCTGATCGGTGCGATGAAAGGCGGCGAATTGCTGATGCTGGTGGATGCCTGCCACAGCGGCACGGTGGACAAATCGATCTCGAACCGGGGCCTCGTTCCCTTGGCCGCGTCGAATTACGCCCCGGCGACGACCGGCGAAGTGAAAGGTCTGGGCTACTTCGACATTCCGGCCAAAACTGTCGGCGCGGTCGAGCACGATCCCAACCATCGCGATCCGCCCGCCGGCGCCCGCTACGTGGCCATCAACGCGGCCCGGGACGACCAACGCTCGCGCGCGTCCAGCAACGGCAGCTATTTCACCCTGGGCCTGAACGAAGCGTTCAAGGCCGCCCAATCGCCGTCCAACATCACGCCCCAGGCATTGCGCGATCGAGCGGCCGCGTTCATCCAGACCAACGTCAAACCCAAGGAGAATCAGTTCACCCCGCAACTGCAAGGCAATCCGGAACTGTTCAAGAAGGACCTCGCGCTGGTTTCCAACACCCGCGAGAATCCACGCGGGGAGTTGTGGACGCAGTTCGAGGAATTGCTAGCCCCGTATGGCGATTCCGGGATGACCCTGGCCACCGACCGGGGCGAGCGCGTCAAGATCGGCCAGTGGTACACCCTGCAACTGCAACTGCCGCCGGATCGAGGCGGTTATCTCAGTGTGGTTGCCGTGGACAGCGGCAGCGAGGAGGCCACCGTGCTGTTTCCCAACGATTGGATGGCGGAAACTCGGCTTGAAGCGGGCGCTGCGGTGAAGCTGCCGCCCTCGGATACCGCCAACTGGGGGTTGAAGGCCAAGGCGCCAGCCTCGACCACCCTGATCGTCGCGCTGGTCACGCCCGAACCGCTGGGGTTGCATGAAAAGGGCATTCGCGAGAGCCGCCTCGATCCCAAGCAAAAGGTTTTTGCCCGTTTGTCGCCGGCGGGCCTCTGGGCGGCGAAAAGCGTGCGTTCCACGGCGGCGGAAGCCAAGCCCGCCGTCGGCGCGGGCGGCAAGGCGGCGGCGGCCAAGGTAATCGTCGAGTTTCACCCGTGATTCCCGTTGCGGGGTAGCCGTTCAGACCCATTGGTG
The DNA here is from genome assembly GCA_029624675.1 of Candidatus Contendibacter sp. GTDB lineage: Bacteria > Pseudomonadota > Gammaproteobacteria > Competibacterales > Competibacteraceae > Contendibacter. The sequence goes on along the minus strand of JARSSP010000026.1, from coordinate 45,774 downwards.
GTTTTGCCTCGTATTGATGGGTTTCGTTCCTCAACCCATCCTACGAAAGAACAATGGGTTGTAGGATGGGTTGAGCGTAGCGAAACCCATCGCCGTGCGGGACTGAAATAACCGCTCAGTTCCCCTTTTTCAAAGGGGGGGAGTCAGCGGTTACATTGCACTTTAGTTACAATCATTTTCCATGCGAAGCAACAGGGGGACGGCGGTGATGAGCGGGCGAGGTTGGGGAATCGGGTTGCTGATCGTGGCGCTGGCGGCGTTGGGCGGATTGCCGGCGGCGGACGCGGCGGAACGGGTGGCGCTGGTGATCGGCAACGGCAACTATGCCCATGCGCCCCGCCTGAACGCCACGGAACGCGATGCGAAGGAAATGGCCAAGGCTTTGACCGAACTGGGTTTTCGCGTGACGGGGCCGCTGCTGGACCAGGGCAAGACCGAGATGGAAACGGCGCTGGGGGACTTCGGCGAACAGGCGCGAGGGGCGGCGGCGGCGGTGGTGTACTTTTCCGGGCACGGCATGGAAGTGGGAGGGACGAACTATCTGATTCCGGTGACCGCCAAGCTCCAGCACGAGAGCCGGGCGCCGTTGGAAGCGGTGCCGCTGGAGGTGGTGTTGACCCAGGTCGGCGGCGCGCGGAACTATGGACTGGTGATCCTGGACGCCTGCCGGGACAATCCCCTGGCCAATCAAATGCGCCTGGCGGACGGCCGGACCAAGGACTGGGTGGGAAAGGGCCTGAAGCCGGTGGAGCCGAGCGGCCAGGTCTACGTCGCCTACGCGGCGAAAGGCGGAACGAAGGCGCAGGAAGGGCGCGGCCCCAACAGCCTGTTCACGACGGCGCTGCTGAACTATCTGCGGAATTACCGCCAGGACCCGCTGCCGTTATCGAATTTGTTTGGCGCGGTGCGGGAAGACGTGCTGGAAGCCACCACCAGAACTCAGGAGCCGTGGTTGTATGGCGCGTTTGGACGCAAGCCGATCTATTTGATCGACGCCGCGCCGACCCCCACGCCGACCCCCACGCCGACCCCAGCGCCGGTGGCCGTCGCCAGCGTGCCGTCCCCGTCCCGGCCACCGGCTTCGCAGGAAGCGCCGCCGGAAGGCAGTCGTCCGCAACCAGGCCAAATCTTCCGGGACACGCTGAGTGATGGGACGCGAGGCCCGGCGCTGGTGGTGATCGGGGCGGGAGAGTTTTGGATGGGCAGCCCGGAAAGCGAAACGGGACGGGAACCGGATAAAGAGGCCGGGAGGGAACGGCGGCATCGGGTCAGGATCGAGCGCGCGTTCGCGCTGGGGCAGACGGAAGTGACGGTGGGAGAATTCCGGCGGTTCGTGGAGGCGGCTGGCTACCGGACGGATGCCGAACGCGATGTGGGCGCGAAGGGCTGCTACGCGTACGACGCCAAGAGTGATCAGTGGGACTGGCGGGCGGGCTTGAACTGGCGCAAACCGGGTTACGAGCAGGCGGACAGCCACCCGGTGGTGTGCGTCAGTTGGAACGACGCTAACCAATATTTGGGGTGGTTGACGAAGGAGACGGGTCGGAACTACCGGCTGCCGAGTGAAGCCGAGTGGGAATACGCGGCGCGAGCGGGGACGACGGGCGCGCGGTATTGGGGTGATGGAGGGGATACTTCGGCGTGCGGTTATGCCAACGTAGCGAATAAGGAGCATGGTTGGTCATCAGCTTTTCCCTGTAGTGACGGCTACGAATTCACGGCCCCGGTGGGCTCATTTCAGCCGAACGCCTGGAAGTTGAACGACATGCTAGGGAACGTGTGGGAATGGACGTGTTCGGCCTTTGCCAAGGAGTACGACGGCTCGGAGTCAAAATGCTCCAAAAAAGATACATCCGGCCCCCTGGCGGTGCGGGGCGGCTCCTGGAACAGCATTCCCGCGTGGGTGCGTTCCGCCCTCCGCGACAGGGACGCCCCGGCCGACCGCCACAGCTCCCGGGGGTTCCGCCTCGCCAGATCCTTATAACCCTTTGATCTTTTTTCTTTTTCCCTTTACCCCCGCGCTTTGCGCGGGGCGATTTTTTTTGCCAAAGTTATCCACAGGCTTGTTCCCTCGCGCCCGGTGTTCGGTCTTCTCAGGGCCTCGTTTCGGCCGGATTCAGCTCGCGCGCCACCCGAAAGCCAATGTCCAAACCACCCCGGTCGGTGGATTGAGGTTCGCCGTTGCTGGCGGATTCGCCGCGCAGCACGCGCCGGCCGCAGTCGCCGCCGTCCTCTTGACCTCGGGGCGCTTGATGACGGGGTAGGGCTGTCGGGCCGTTGCTGGCGCAATCCGCCACCCATTCCCGACCGATGCCGTCGCGGTTGCCAACGCCCTTTTGCCTGGCGTAGAGCCACTCGGCTTCGCTGGGCAGGCGGTAACGCTGGCCGGTCCGCTGGGACAACCATTCGACATAAGCCTGCGCCTCATACCAAGTGATGGAAGTCACTGGGTGGATGGCCCGTTCCTCGGGGCGAAGACCGCCGTCGTAGGGCGGCGAGCGGTCGGTCTGGCGGGCAAACAGGTCGTAGTCGGCGAAAGTCACCGGTTGAAGAGCCAGCGCGAACGGCTGGATCGTGATCGAGCGTCCCGATTGGCCATCCACGCCGGGGAGCACCAGCGTTCCGCCAGCTACCCGCGCCAGGGTCGGCGCGGACCGTCCTCCACCCAGCGGATCGGTCAACGTCGACGGCGCGGGAGGTGGTGGGCGATCCACGACAGTCGACGGCGCGGGCTTCGTGGCGGCGGGTACTAACGCGGAGGAAGGTTGGGTTGGCGTTGGCGCAGGTTCTGGGAGCGCCGGCGCGGGCTTCGTGGCGACGGGTCCTGGCGCGGGGGAAGGTTTGACTGGTGGCGGCACGGGTTTGGGCAAGGGGCGGTCCACGGTCGGTGATGGCGTGGGCTCGGCGGTTGGCGGCGTCGGTTGGGCGGTTGGCGGCGTCGGTTGGGCGGTTGGCGGCGTCGGTTGGGCGGGTGACGGCGCGGGCTCGGCGGGTGACGGCGTCGGCTCGGCGGGTGACGGCGCGGGCTCGGCGGGTGACGGCGTCGGTTCGGGCGCGGGCGCAGGTAGAGGTTCGGTTTTCGGGGTAGCAAGTCCAACCAGGGGAGATGAGGTGTCGACAGGCGGGGATGTGTCCGGCCGGGTCCACCAGTAGTAGCCCAGCCCCAACACGGCGCTAGCCAACATCACCATTCCGATCAGCGGAATAATCCAGCGACGCCGGGTCAGGTTCGCGGTCTCCTTCCCCAGATGCTCTTCGGCGGATGGGAAAGAGGGGGCAGGGCTTTTCGCTGCCAATCTTTTTTCCGGTAGGGGAGGGGAAGGACACGCTGGCGTGCTTTCCGCCGGCAGCGCCGCTAGCGCGGCGTCCAAAGTCTCGCGGATTCGGTCGGTGGATTCGGGACGATCTTCCTTGCGCGGCTCCAGCAGCTTCGTAATCTGTTCATACAGCGCCAGCGCTAGCGATTCCAAACTGTCTTGCCGGGGTCCTCCGAAGGTCGTTTTACCCACGATTCGTGCCCGAACCTCGCGTTTCAATTGCCCCTTTTCCGCGTCGTTCAGCCCGCCCAGGCCTTGACCCTCTCGGTGGGCGCCTTCGTGGCCGACCTGGGAGGCGATGGTCCGTCCGCCGGTGAATAGGGCGAACAATATCAGCCCGAGCGCGTAATAGTCGGCGCGCCAATCGACGTCGTACACCGGCCGTCCATCCTGATAGCGGGCTGGCAAACGCTGTTCCGGGGCCATGGCCATCGGGGTGCCGGCATACGAAAGGGTGCCTTCGTCCCGTTGTGGTTTGAGGGTGCCGAAATCGGCCAGTTTCAGGCGCCGGCCGTTGTCGCCGACCAGCACGTTGCTCAATTTGAGATCGCGGTAGACGAGACGGTGTGCGTGGACGATCTCCAGCCCGGTCACGATCTGACGCGCCCAGTCCAGCGTTTGACGCGGGGAAGGGGTTTGCGGCGACCGTTCCAACCATCGGCTCAGATTTGTCTCCATCCGTTCCAACACCAGCGCTGGCTGACCGTTCACCTCGCCGTGGCCCAGCAACTTGACGATATGAGCGGTCTCGTCGTCGCTCAACTTTTTGAGGAAGTCGATCTCCCGTTCCAGGTGCTCGCGCCAGCGCGGGCCGACCGAAGGATCGACCCCCGTCATCTGGTCGACGTTGACGAACTTGATCGCCACCGGACGACCGTCGGGGTCGGTGGCCGCCCACACTTCGCCGTAGGCGCCAGAGGCAATGCGTTCGTCCAGCCGGTAGCGGCGTTTGTTGAAGGTCAGGGTGTCGCCGGGCTTCATGAGTTCAAGTTTGGATGGATACTGATGCTTTATCGCCGGGTTGGAAGGGGAAGTTGCCTTTATCGGACCTCGATCCCAAAAATACAATGAAGGTAACAGGCAAAATCACCGATCTGTTTGCGGTCGTCGCCAAGCAACGACCGCCATTCGACATTTTCGTCTCGTTGGGCCATGTTTCGGCTCAAGCTGTTGCAGCAGCTAATCAGTGCGTTGTGCGCTAGTGTCCGGCTCTGCTCCATTTCGAGGCATTCTTCCAGCGTGGCTAGGCGATAGCGAGCGCGGATTTGAGCATATTCAATAGCCGCACGGAACAAGGCGTCCCGAAGATTTTCAAAGGAAGACAGCTTGATTTGATGGTAAATGTGAGTTGCAGTATCGTAGTTCATGGGGTCAATTTGGGGACACTCTATTATGGATGGGTAGTCACGGTAAAATTATTGTCGTAATAAATCGCTTGGATCAACACTTATACCATTCTTCTCAACCTCAAAATGAAGATGAGGATTTATAACCCCACCAGTTCGGCCGACATAGCCGATAACCTCACCAGTTTGAACCGGTACCCTAATTAACTTCTCATCAGTGTTGCCAAAGTCTTTACGAGTTCCAGCGGCCTTGGCTACTGCTTCTGATAAGCCCATTGTATGCATAAATGTGTAGGTATAACCACTATCTCCGTGCAATTTAATAACTCGGCCAGCACCGCCATTCTTACTCTCCATGCCTGCTAAAGAAAAAACATCTATTCCACTATAACTAACGATAATACCGCTCTCTGGAGCAACAATTGGTGTGCCATAATGAGCATAAATATCAATACCTTGATGTGGCCGTCCACAACCTTTGGGTAAATTAATTGTGGGGCGACAAGCATAATAGCCCGGCTCCTGGTTTTTATTAATTTTTTCTTTATCATTATATGCAGCGTAGGAAAAAATTGGTTTTGGTGTAGGCCATTCATAATACCAGTCAACTTGCTTAGCAATAAGATAAATTCCGGGGGTATTTGGAGCTGTATTCTTTGTGTTACCAGTAAATTTATTCTGAGTTCCCTTGATGGGAAAAGTAATTGCAGAATTATATTCTGCGCCATGAATTTTTATCGTATATCCTAATAAGAAAATGATTGAAATGGTCGCCAAAATAGCTAGCGATTTAGTTGAAAATTGATTCAAACTCGTGTCTTTTTGTTTATTAATCATAATGAATTTTTCATTCTATTATGGTGAACCTAAACAAATCCAACGCCTATGCGCCCAACCAATTGTACCGTTGTGTATTTGCGTACGGTACCACGAGCCTTGCGCCTCTAATATCTTAATAATTGTGTTTTCATCCATCCGTAAGATTTCAGGGTAGGTACTACCTGGACCTGTTCTTAACGAAAGAAAATTATCACCCATTGGATTAAGGTTGCAGACATAACCAACATTCCGGGACACTGGCTTTTCTGATGATCGGCCGCTTAGCGTGGGCACTTCCGGTACGGCTAACAGTGGTTGCATCCGCGCCCGAGCCATTTCCGCAAATCGGCCCTTGGGATACTGGTTCAAATACGCCTGAAAGCACGCCGCCGTGCCGCACCGCTCCGCCGATTGCCAGAGGACGTGCTCATCACTTGGAGTTGAGGTTGGCGTTGGCGTTGGCGTTGGCGTTGGCGTTGGCGTTGGCGTGGAGGTTGGAGTTGGAGCAGGGATTGGAGCGGGGGTGGGGGTTGAAGCTGGCGCGGGCGCTCCCGCCAGATAATACTTGCCCCGCAAGTCACCCTCCTTGTACGGCACCTGATGGCCGTTGCTGGCGCGCTCCACCGCCTCCGCGATCCGGTCGAAGGCGTCCTCCAGATCCAACCCCGGCTGGGGCAGCACTTTCAGCAGATGTTGGGTGAACAGCCCGTTCGGCTCTCCCGGCCGATCATCGGCCGTCTGGCCGGGACCGGCCGCGTACAGCACCAGCGTGCCCCGCCCGGCCTCCACTCGCCCCAAACCCTTGCCGCCTTTCTGGGTGGCGAACGGATTGTCGCGGCAGGCGTCCACGATCACCAAGCTCACCGCCTCGCGCGGCCGTTCCCCCAGCTTTTCCAGAACGTCGTTCAAGCCGACGCCATAGGCCACGACGTCTTCCTGCCCGGTCACCTTGGCATCGACGGGAATCAGGTAGCTGGCGCGGTAGCGGTCCTGCATCCCGTGCCCGGAGTAGTAGAACAGCACCGTGCCCTCACGCCCCTTGACCTCTTCCAGGAAACGGTTGATCTCCCGCCGCATCGGAATCGCCGCGAGATCCTCGTGCAACGCGACCTGGAACCCCAGGGCGCGAAGCTGGTCGGCCACCGCCCGCGCGTCGTTGAGGGTGTTGACCAACGGCCGTTCGTTCAGATAACGCGCGTTGCCGATCACCAGCGCCATTCGCTCAGCGCTCCATCCCGCCAGCGCGAACCCCATCGACAGCAGCAGCAGTCCAACTCGCAGCGCGCGTTGCATGATCACCCTCCAAATTATTCCCCCTTCCCTCTCTCCTTTCCCGCGAGAGAGGGATGTCAATGCCCGGTCGCTCAGGGCTCCACCACCACGAAGGTGGTTGCCGTATGCGCCAGCGTCGGCGACGGCTCGCGCAGCACTACCGCCAGGTCCTTGGCGATGGTCTTGGCGTCGCCCCACGGCTGATAAACGTGTTGCTGGAAATTATAACCACCCGTGTAAACCGGTTGGCCATCGCTGCGGCAGATGCCGATCAGGGCCTCCACGCCAGCCGGCCCGCTCAGTTGATAATCCACCGGCGCGGCATCGCCGGGAATGGTGACCGTCTCCCCGGCGCGGAGCCGGTTGTCCTGCTGGTAGCGGTTGGGAAACAGCACGTACACCTTGCCGGAGGTACCCACGTCCAGCAGGGTCAGCCGGCAGTCTCGCTCGGCGGTGGCCAGAACCCGGACCTTGGCGCCCAGCGGATAGACTCGTTTCTCGGTGCGCAGATGCAGATCGAAGGGCTCGGCTTGGGAGTCGCCCGCCGGCTGCACGCCGCTGGGACCGAAGCCGCCGCCGGTCGCCACAGCGGGGGAGGCCGGCGGTGGGGTTTGGCCGGATAGCGCCGGCGGCACCACGCGAATCACCTCTTCGTATTCGGCCCACCGGTTGCCGTGGCGCTCGCGCAGCGTCACCGCCAGATCCTTGGCCACGGCCTGGGACGGCGCTTTCAGCGCCTTGTAAGGGCCGGCCGGTTCGGCGTCATCGTCCGCGAACAGCGGTTGCTGACCCTGGGTGGCGATCACCTTGATCAGTTCGGCGCCGGCCGGACCTTGCACCTGGAACGCGAAGTTGGCCCGGGGGTCGGGGATTTGGACGACCTGACCGGCCGCTACCCGGTTGTCCCGCTGGTAACGATTGGGAAAGATGATATGCACCTTGCCGGAGGTGCCGACGTCCAGCACGGTGACGTAGGCGTCCTGATCGGTCTTGACGTTGAGCATCACATGCTCGCCGAAAACGTAGGTTTTGTCGGGATGGTCCACCCAGGCGGTGACTTTCAGTCCGCTTTGCGGCGCGGCCAGGTCCGCCAGCGGCCGTTGGACCGGCGTGAGATCCTTGCCGTCGGCCTGCTCGGTCGCGGCCGGTGGAGGTGGCGCGCTGGCCGGCGGGGACAAATCGGCCCGGGCGGCGAAACTGGCCAGCGCCAGCGCGGCGCACAGAGCACGAACGGAGAAAGTAAGCGATGCGTTCATGACGAGGCTTCCTGTGATTGAATCGATTGATCGAGTCGATGGTGAGAATGCACCCTCTCCCGTTCGGGAGAGGGAATTGAGGGAAATCCGGGCAAAATCTCAGCGGGCGTCGGCGGTCAGGCTGAGGGTTTCGCCCAGCCGGGTATCGCCCACGGCGGCCGGCGTTTGCCGGCCGCCGGTTTCCTGGCGCACCACGCCCTGGGTTTTGGAGAACACGTCCGCCAACCGCGCGTTCCGAGCCTGGCCGATCTGCTGCAAGAAGCGGGTGACGAACAGCCCGCCATCGGAGGCTTCCAGCGCGAATTCGTTTTCCTGGGCGGCGGCGTAGACCAAACCCTTGACCCCGTCCACGGAATCGGCCGGACTCTTGTTCAGCCCGAAGCTCTTTTGTTGCCAGCCGCGCTGTGGCGACCGCCCCAGCGCGCCGCTCACGAAGAACTTGGTGCGGCCGTTGGTCAGCGACTTGCTCAACCCGCCGCTGTGACAGGCATCGATGAAGGTGATCACCCGATTCGTCGGTAGTTGTTTGACCCAGGTGGAAAATTGGTCGTCGCGCACCACCTGTTTGGCCGAGGGATAGCTGGTTTCCTGAGCGTCGTACATGACGAACACCTCGTCCAATTCATCCGCCTCGTCGCCGTTGTCGTCCTCGAGGGTGGAACCGTGGCCGGAGAAGAAAATCAACACCAGGTCGCCGGGCCGGGCATTTTGGCGCAACCACTCCATGCCGGCGGCGAACTCCGCCACATGCGCGTTGGTTATCATTCGGACCTGGTTGGTCGGCGCCGCGAACAGCCGTTGCATTACGTCGGCGAAATTGCGCGCGTCGGCGTTGGTCTTGGTCAGTTCGCCCACGTTGGCGCCCATGGCCAGGATGAATACCCGACTGTCGCCGGTCGGAACCGTGGCCACCGGCGGCGCCAGCGACGCGGTGCGCGGCCGACCGTCATCACTGATCTCGAACGTGACCTTGGCCGTGGCCCAGTCCTTGGTGGCCAACCGCTCCACCACCGCCAGATCCTTGCTCAAAGCGTCCGCGTCGCCGTAGCGGAATTGCTTGGGCTGGGCCTCGGCGGTACGGGTCCACACCAGATAGACGTCCTCCATGCCGACAGGGCCGTCGACCCGAAAGGCGAAGCGGTCGTCGGGACCGCCCGCGCCATAACCGACCCCGGCCTCGACTCGCATGTCGCCGCCAAGGTCGTTGGGGTAGATGCGGCTGACCTTCCCCGAAGTGCCGATATCCCACAAGGTGACGTAACCATCGGTGTCGCTGACGAAATCGAAGCGCACCTCGTCTCCAATCCCCACGGTCGGCTTGTCGATACGGATGTGGAGCAGGACCGGCGCGTTCGGGTTGGCGGGCACCACCTCGATGTTCTTGCCCTGGGCGATGGCCGGCGGGGCCGCCGCCAGCCAAGCAAGGGTGGCCAGCGTCCAGAGCAGCGATTTCGAATCATTCATGACAGTCTCCTGGGGTCGGCGCCTAGCGGGGCTTGAGGGTATAGCGAATGTGGGTTTCGGTGTAGAGATGCGGCGGCAGGGCGAAGAACCGGCTCAGGTCGCCGCTGGCGAACAGCACCGGGTAATGGGTGGGAATCACCTGCAAGGGATCGCTCTTGTAGCTCAGCCCGCCGGGCTGGATGCGGGGGGTGTTGCTGGGTAGCACCGTCAGGATCCCCTTGATGGTTTCCTCGCCGGCCGGTCCTTGCAGTTCCAGGTAGCCGCTTTGGGGGTAGCGATAGATCCGGCCCGCTTCCACGAAGTTGTACGGCTCGCGCTCGGTCGGGTAGATCCGTTGCACCGCGCCGCTGGAGGCGAAGTGATAGAGGCTGACGTAGCCCTTGGCACTGGCCTGGAAGTAGAAGGCGATGCGGCTGCCGATGCGGACCGTTTCGCCGTCGCTTGACTCGATCCAGGCGTGCAGCCGGGGAGCTTCCGGGCCGGCGGCGGGTATGGCGGCCAGCGGCAAGTGCTTGCCCAGGAACGCGCGCGCGGCCTTGCCGAACGCCTCTTCCTCGGCTTCCCGGTAGCGGAACTGTTCGGTGGCCACCGTCTTGCCCTTGGCGTCGCTGACGGTCAGCGTCACCGGCAGGTAATCCGCGCCGAGGGTGGCCGACTGGACCGCACCGATGCCGAGCCGGACGGTGTAGCGCGGCGTTACCGGTTCCAGCGCCAGGTTTTTGGCGTAGCCTTCCGGCAAGGCGGCGGGCTGGGGAGCGGCGTCCGCCAGCAGGACGGCGGTGCCGCCGGCCAGCAGCGCCCGCAGCAGGACTTCGACGCGGGTTCGCTGGGCCGCCGGAGCAGCCGGGGCGGCTGGCGTGGCTGGCGTGGCCGGCGCTTCGGTGGTCAGGGCCACTGGGGTGGATTCACCCGGCGCGGGTTGCTTGGCCGGCGGCTGCTGGAGTTGCGCCGGGCTGGGCGGGGTGGCCTCGGGGGGAACCAGCAAGTCGGCCCGGCCCGGGGTCGCGGCCGCTAGCCCCGCCAGCAGGGCGAAAATCAGCAAGACCGGGAAAGAACGAGTCATCGGGGAAGCTCCTCAATAATCCACGGGCAGGTTCAACACCGCGCCGTTCCAACTGTAGGGATTCTGCCGTTCCAGCACCGCGCGCAACCGTTGTTGCAGCTCGCCGCCGGTCAGGTTCAACTCGGCCAGCGCCCCGCGCTGGCGAATGTCGGCCGGCGCCAGCCAGCGCAGCGGTTGCTCGGTGGCCACCAGCAGATAGGTCTCGGTGCCGGGAGGCGGGCTCACCCGATAATCCACCGGGCTGCGCGGACCGGGAAAGGTCAGGGTGCGCCCGCCGCGCGCCGCCTCGTTGTCCAGCAACTGGCTGGTCCGGCCCGAGCTGTGGATGGCGTACAGGCTGAGATAAGCGTCGGCGGAGACGCGCAGCTTCAGGTTCAGAAAGTCACCGATCCGGGGTGGCGGTCGATCCGACCAGAGTTGGGCGGAGAAATCGGCCGTGCGGTTCTGCAAATCGGTCGGTATCCCGACCGATTCTGGGCCGGAATACGGAGCCGGGCCGGGACCGGGCACGGCGCAACCGGCTAGCAACAGCAGCGCCGCCAGGCTGGCCGGTATCGAAAGTGACGAGCATCGGGCCATGTCGAGTCGCTCCAAGTGACGGGATCGGGCCTTAGCGGGGCACGATCCGGATGATCTTGTTGTAGGTGTCCCATTCGCGGTGGCGCGGCTCGCGCAGGACCACCGCTAAATCCTTGGCCACGGCGGGCGCCGGGGCTTTCAGGGCCTTGAAGGGACCCGCTGGCTCGGTGTCGCCGGCCCGGAACAGGGGGGCCGGGTCCAGGCTGGCGATCACCTTGATCAATTCGGTACCGGCCGGACCGTTAACCTGGAAGTCGAAATTGGCCCGGGGGTCGGGCACCTGGATCGTTTCGCCGGCCTGGATGCGGTTGTCGGTCTGGAAGCGGTTGGGAAAGATGATATGGACCCGGCCGGAGGTGCCGACGTCGACGATGGTGAGGTAAGCATCCCGGTTGGTCTTGACGTTGAGCACCACGTTTTCGCCGAAAGCATAGGTATTGTCCTGGTGATCGACCCAGGCGGTGATTTGCAGGCCGCTGGGCCGATGATCGGGTCGGCTGCTGGGCGGCGGCGGTGGCGGTGCCAGCTCGGCGACCGGGCGCTGCACCGGGGTCAGGTCCTTGGTGGTGAGTTCCTGGGCGTTGGCCGAGGAAACCGCAAGGGCGATGCCGCTGGCCAGGAGCAGCGTGGTCAGAGTCCGCTGGGTGCGATCTAGAATGTTGCGCATGACGATGGTTCCCATAAGGTTGGAGGATGAGACAGGGCGATTAACCCCGGCTTCAAGGGTTCATGACGGACCGGGAGGGGGAATGTCAGGCCGCGGCGAAAAATATTTTTTGGCCGACGATTCGCCCCTTTGCCAAAGAGGGGTGAGGGGGGATTTGGACCCGCGCGGGATGATGAAAAGATCGATTGATGCGATGGAAATGCTTGATGTGTTATCATCAAAACATCAAGTCATCTTGCAAAGGGTCAGGTTGCCATGCGAACCACGCTGGATATCGACGAGGACGTTCTTGCGGCCGCCAAGGAACTAGCGCGGCGGCAGCGGCTATCGACCGGCCAAGTGGTCTCTCGCTTGCTGCGCCAGGGGTTAACCGGCCAGGGTCTGCCAGCGGCATCTTCGGGCCAGCCGGAGGCCGAGTCCGCTCCAGTGACCGGATTTCGCCCGTTCCCGGCCGGTCGGCTGGTCACCAACGACCAGGTCGACGTGCTGCGCGAAACCGAGGGGCTCTGATGCGCGGGCTGTTGGACGTCAATGTCCTGATCGCGCTGCTCGACGCGGGCCACGTCCATCACCGCTTGGCCACGGACTGGCTGGTCGCTCACCTTGGGGACGGCTGGGCCTCGTGTCCGCTGACGCAGAACGGCTGCGTGCGGATTTTCTCGAACCCGGCCTACCCCAATACCATGCCTGCCGCGCAGATCGCCGAACGGCTAGCGGAAGCCGCGCGCCACCCCGCGCACGAGTTTTGGCCGGACGCCATCAGCCTGCTGGAGCCGAATCGGCTGGCGTGGGAGCGGATCCTGAGTTCCCGGCAAGTGACGGACGCCTACCTGCTGGCGCTGGCGGTCGAACGAGGCGGGCGGCTGGTCACTCTGGATCGGGGTGTGCCCTTGGCGGCGGTGCGCGGCGCGCAGTCCCGACACCTGGTCGTTCTGGCGTGAACGGAGCGGATTGCCGTTACAACAATATTTTCAGTCCGTACTCTGGCAAGTAGGCTATCGGACCGTCTTGTGAACGATTGCGGGAATATTCTGGAAGGTGCGTGTCATGCGTGAATGGTGTGAAATCATCGCGGCCCCCCGGTGGTGGTGGATGTTGGGGCTATGGGTATGGCTGGTGGTGGCGGGTGGGATCGAGCCCGCGTGGGGTGAGCCGCGCACGGCGTTGGTGATCGGGAACGGGGACTATAAGTCGCTCCTGAAATTGACCGGCCCGGCCAACGATGCCCGAGACATCGCGGCGGAATTGGGGAGGCTGGGTTTCGACGTGGTGATCCAGGATACCGACATGGGCAAGGAGGCGTTCGAGCGGCGCGTCAACGAATTTGTCGCCGCCCTGAATCAGCGAGGCGGGGTGGGACTGTTTTACTTCTCCGGGCACGGCGCGCAGGTCGATGGGCAAAATTACCTGATTCCTGTCGATCTGCCGGTATCGGGAGACACGGTGTCGAGAGCAGACGTGAGACACCGGGCGATCTCGGCGGACTGGGTGCTGGACAAGATGACGGAGCGAAAGGGCGGGATCAACCTGATCATTTTGGACGCCTGCCGCAACGAGCCGAAAAGCAAGGCGCTGACCGGGGATGGAGGTTTGGCGCCGATGACGGGGCCGGCGGGGACGCTGATTGCCTACGCCACCGCGCCGGGGACAAAATCGGCCGACGGAGGGCGCAACGGGTTATACACCGCCCGGCTGCTGGAGGCGCTGCGGAGCCGCCCCGGCCAAGAGATTAACGAACTCTTTCGATCCGTTATCCGCCCGGTGATGGGCGACTCTCAACCCTATGTCGGCACCGTGCTTAGAACGGTGCAGGTGCCGTGGGTTTCCAGCTCGATGCCCGAGCCTTTTTATTTCGCCAAGGACATCCGCGTCAATTCCCGCCAGCCTTATGAACCGAAGATGGTGCGGATCGGGGGCGGGTGCTTCCGGATGATCAGCCGGGAAACGGATCTAGAGCGGCATGACGAACATCAGGACGAGGTTTGCGTGGAGGATTTCGAGATCGGGGTATACGAAGTGACGCAAGGGCAATGGCGAGCGGTGATGGGTAGTAATCCTTCACATTTCAAGAAGGGTGACGACTACCCCGTGGAAAACGTTTCGTGGTACGACATTCAAACGTATCTGAAGAAACTCAACAAAAGGATGGATAAAAACTACCGATTGCCGAGTGAAGAGGAATGGAAATATGCCTGCCTGGGTGGCGTGGTGGGAAAGCGGTACTGTGGTAGCGATGATGTGGACCGGGTGGCGTGGTATAGCAAGAACAGCAACGGCGAGACTCACCCGGTGGGCCGGAAAACGGCTAACAAGTTTGACTTGTACGACATGAGCGGCAACGTCCGGGAATGGACCTGCTCGGTGCGCCACGATGCGGCAGTAATCCTGTACGAATACGATGGCCCGGTGGAACCTTGCGGTACCGAAGATACATTCGATCCCCGGACGGTGCGGGGCGGTTCTTGGGCCGACTCCGCGTCGGTCCGCGGCTGGGTCAACCCGGCCACCCGCAGCGACGACCTGGGTTTTCGCCTCGCCAGATCCTTATAACCATTTGATCTTTATTATTTTACCCTTTATCCCCGCGCGCAGCGCGGGCGATTTTTTTGCCAAAGTTATCCACAGGATCGCAGATTCAACCGGGAATCCACCATGCACATCGAAGCCGATCTGGACGAAATTCACACCGAGCGCCTGTTGCGCTTGCAAGAAAAGCTGCAAAAGCCGCTGGCGGAGGTGGTGGCCGAAGCGATTGATGCGTTGAGCGATGTGACTCTGCCACAAACGGAAACTCACGGCACACGCATTCGCCGGATTCTTGAACAAGAGGGTTTGATCGGTTGCATGGAAGGCGATGGCCACCTATCCGTGGATTATAAAAACCACCTTTGGGGTAGCGAATGGTGATCATCGCGGACACCGGGTTTTGGGTGGCGCTGTTTGATCGGAAAGACGCTTTCCATCAATTGGCGTATCGGCGTTTGGGAGAGTTGGACGAGCCACTACTGACCACCCTGCCGGTCATCACCGAGGTTTGCCATCTGCTGCAAAAACGGGTCGGCAACGAAAAGGCGCTGGCCTTTATGCGCGGTCACCAGCGAGGCGTTTCCAACTGTTCGATGTGGGTGAAGCTCACTTTCCTCGAATAGAAGATCTGATGCGCCAATACGCCAATCTACCGATGGATTTCGCCGATGCCTCTCTCGTCGTGCTGGCCGAGACTTTGGGCCACGGGCGAATTCTCTCCACCGACCGGCGCGATTTCGACATCTATCGCTGGCGGAACCAACACCCGTTTACCAATCTCCTGTTCAAGAGTGCCTGAACCACCAGGAACCTCCCGATGCGCCCGCTTTCCCGCTCCCTCCTGTTCGGCCTGATCGCCGCCGCCGGCGTCTTGTTGCTGGGCCGCCAACTGGCCGCGATCTATCGGGAACCCTCGGCCAGTGCCGCCGAACCGGCCCGGTTTCCGCCCGCGCTGGCCGGCGAACGGTTCAGTGTGCCGGCGGACGCCGGTTTCCACCGCATCCCGTTGAACGGCGGCACACTGCTGGTGGAAGGACCGCATCGCCTCGTGGGCCAGGCCCGCGTCTCGCTCTGCGACCAGCGCGCTCGGCGTGACGACCCCAACAGCCCCCTGATTCGGCTCTATATCGGCTGGGACTGGGACCGGATTCGCGAAGTGGTCGCCGCCAATCTCGCCAGCACCCCGCCCCGCGAAGCGGCCTCCGGCCTGAAAAACCCCTTGCTGGACGACGGTCCCGGCGGGGTGGATGCGCCCGCCGTGGTGCTGGACACCGAGCCACCCGGCACCCCCTTGGCAGCCACCGACGCTCCTGAAGCTCGGTTGCGGCTCACCCTGCACGACAGCCGCCGTCCGCTCGCCGGGCTGTCCGACGCCGCCCCCGACCTCGGCCAGGGCGCCGCGTCCACCCTGAGTTTCCGGCGAGACGCCTGGCTGCTTTGGGACGCCGGAACCACGCCCGGCCATTGGCGGCAAGCCCTGCGGGTGCAACGTCTGCCCGAGAGCGGTTGCCCAGTCGGCGCCATCCAGGTCACGGTCCACGGTCCCCCCGCCGAAACGATTTCGAACCCAACCTCCCGGCGACTGCGCTTCTACCCGCCGCAAGGCCCCGTGCTCGCCTTCGCGCTGGCGCCGGGCGACTACGTCGTTCCCGCTGGACCGACAGCGGCGCAGGAAGACGCTGAACTGTTCGCCGCCGCCACGGCCGCCGGCCTGATCCGATCCGGCGCCGACGGCCGAATCGCGGTCGCACCCGCCGACCTGTCCCGGCGGTTGCGCTTCGCCCACGATGACCCGGAATGGCTGATTCCCGAAGCCGGCGCATCCTGGCTGACCCTACCCTGGGACGATGCCAGCCAGGCCGTGCACCGCCTGCTGTACCGTTCCCCGCCCGGCCACTACCTGCACGAACAAATCGATGCTTTCAACGCCCGGCGCCTGCTGGCCGCCGTGCGGCTGCGCCCCGAGGACCCAAACCAGCCCGCCGGCGCCGGTCCCTGGCAAGCCGACCGGCAAGGCGTTCGCCTACCGCTGACCGACGCCATGCCGCTGCTGGCCGGCGGCCTGTTCGCCGAACTACCCTTGCGCTGGGAACCCTGGCAGCGGGTGGAACGCTGGCCGGCCAGCGCCGACGCCACCACGCCAGTCCGTTTCAGCTTGCCGCTGGTCGCGCGCCGCGCCAGCCAGCGGTTGCAACTGCTGGTGGTGGGGCGCGAGATTCGCATCGAGGGCGCCACAATCCTGAGCGACGAACCGCGCTGCCTGAGCGCGTCATCCTGCCAGGGCGCGGCGGTGCTGGCGCGCGAGCTGCGCGTGCAGATCCCGCCGAACACCGCGCGCCTGACGGTTCAATTCCAGCCGCTGCCGGCCGAGGCCACCCCCGTCCTGTTCCGCCACGACTTCGCTCACATCCATCTAGAGAACGGTCAACCGCGCTGGCAGGCCCTGACCCCCGCCGCCCGCCAACAACGCGGCGACCGCCGTGCCCCCGTCACGTTGCGCGACCGCGACGGCGCCCCGCTCTGGGACGCCGTCGGTCCCACCGAGGCGGCTTGGACGCTGGGCCTGGGCGCTCTGGTGGGCCTGCATCCCCAACACCAAACCGCCGTGGCCGGCGTGCTGGCCCGGTTGGGGGCGCGCGACATCAGCGCCGTCGACGCGCGCCTGACCGTGGCCGGCAAGCTGCAAGGGCTGGCGCGGACCGCGTTGCTGGCGCAACTGCCGGCGGCCAGCGCTCGCTTTGGCCCCCGCGATCCCTATCGGACCCAACGCTTCGCCGGCCTGGTGGTGTTGGACGCCGATCAGGGCGACATCCTGGCCGCCGTCAGCCTGCCGGAACCACCGCGGGACGCCGACTGGTCCGACCTGTCCCGCTTCGCCGCCGCCCAGCCCCGGCGCGGTCCCCTGCGCTGGTGGGCCTGGCAGCACGACGGCAGCGGCCTCCACATCCCCGGCTCCACTTTCAAGCTGGTCTCGGCGCTCGCCCTGGAACACGCCGCCCAGAAACGCCCCGAACTGGAGGCCCTGCTCGATGGGCTGGAGCCGAACGCCATCGCCCGTCATCCCCTGGCCAGCCGCCATGACTTCGGCACGCAAGACGCCTGCTATCCCGCCCACGAATCGCACTGCAAGCACAGTCGTTACCCGCCCACGCAACAATATAACCAAGGCGGGGTAGTCCATAATTTCGCCGTGGGCGGCCACTACGAAACCTTAGCCAACCAAGCCGGCGCCTATCGGGACGGGCGCTACGGCTTGGCCCAGGCGCTGCGCGATTCCCTGAATACCTGGTTTGCCTGGTTGGTGGAAGCCAGCGACGCTACCCTGCTCGACGATCCCCGGTCGGCTGGCTTAGCCCGCGTCCGCGCCCTGACCCCGGCGGCACTGGATCGGGTCCGGCCGCTGGCGGCCACCACGAACGCGCTCGGCTTCGGCGTGGAAACGCGACTGGACGGTGGCCTGCTGCCGCCCGACCTGCCGCGCGCCGGCGATCTCCTGCTCGCGACCCCTTCCCAGCTCGATCCGATCCAGGATCGCAACCAGGTTCGCCTGGCGGCGCGCGGCTTTCGGATGCAGGTCACTCCGCTGCAAATGGCCCAGGTGGCGGCCTCCATCGCCACCGAGCGGCGGGTTCTTCCGCGCCTGCTGCTGGAACTGAACGGTCGGTCAGCCGAAAAATCGGCGTTCGCGAAGCTGGACATTTCGACCCAGCGCATCCGCCAAGGCATGAAGCGGGTGCCGGTGGACGGCACCGCCCAGCAAGCGTTCAAGGATCGGCGTTTCGATACCCTGCGCCCCGCGCTCTACGCCAAGACCGGCACCGCCGATCTCAGCGTGCGGGAGGACATCAACAACGCCTGGCTAGTGGGCTGGGTGGAGCCCGGCGGCATTCCGGGCGAAACCCGACGACTGGCCTTCGCCTGCCTGATCAGCCACGCCGCCGATACTGGCGGTTTGGAATGTGGTTCGGTGGTCGCCGGCTTCCTGGCGGCGCTGGCGGACGCGGCCAAGAGCGGGAAGTGAGGGGAGTAGCGCAAGGCGTGGGTAGGGCGACGAGCATCAGCGGCCGATTCGATCCCCCGCCGAGTCGGTGGCGAAGCAGGCCGGGCAGAACCGCGCTAGATAATCTTGCAAGCGCTTGCGCCAGTAGGACAGATATTCGCGGGTCGCGCCTTCCGATTTCTCCAGAAAACCGGCCAGTTCCCGGACGCTCCAGCCCTCCATGATCACCAATTCCAGAGCGGTACCGGGTTCGGGATAATCGGTTTGGAAAGCGAGCAGGGCCGCATCGACACCGACCCAGACCGTTTCCGCCAGGAGCGGTTCGGAGGCGCGCGTTTCCCAGGGTGCCGGCGCGGGATCGTCGTCGTCGTGGCCCGCCAAGTCGGAGGCCCGCAGTTCCGCCGGTCGCTTTCGGTGGTAATCCTGGGCGCAATTAAAAAGAATCCTGTACAACCAAGGCAGTGGCAAGTCCGGCACGGTAAACGTTCGCCCCCGGAGGCGAGCCAGCCGGACAAAGGCGTCCTGCAAAATGTCCTCGCTTTCCTGGTAGGAAAAGGAACGGCGCTGGAGGTACCGATGAAACTTGCGCGCATACCGTTCGTACAAGATCGTGATGGCCGTCTGGGCCGGCTTACCCCCCTGCCTGATTCGTTCAAGGCACGCGTGATCGTCCATCGGATGCTCATTTGTGGATTGTCTGTCGTTTTTTGAAGAAACTAGCATTGTTACGCATAAACCTTCAATCAAAATTCATACACTTTGCAACACCACGGTAAAGTCATGCCAGAAGCCGCGCGCCGCGTTTTGTTTCGGGGATTCCTGGCGTTCTTGTGGAGCGACCTTTCGCCCACCGCCAATCGAACCCTGCTGCTAGCCCTGGCCTGGTCGATCCCCTTGCTCGGCGTGCTCTGGACGCTGCAACGCGCCCCCCACTGGCTGGAACCGCGCCAGATTCAAATCGACCTGGCGCCCGGCCAGAGCGTCATCCTGGGCCACGACCGCGCGCGGCGGCGCGACGATCTGTGGTCGCCTTACGCCGATGCCGAGCACGTCCGGGTCCTGCGAACGGCCGCCGGTGGCTGGCGGCTGGAAAACGTGGCCGCCGCTAAGCAAGTGCTCTGGAAACCGCGCGGGGCGGCGGACGATCACCGGGTCCGGGAATGGCGGCTGACGCCGGGCGGGTGGTTCTCGGTGGGCGAGCACCGGTTGGTCGTGGCAGCGGTCGCGGCGGACGGGCTGACGCTCCAGTCGGGATCCCAGACTTGGCGGTACGACGGGGTTTATCTGACCCTAAATGGGCGGGCGTTGCCGCTCTGTGACCCTGGCGGATTCGAAGCCCTTTTGAGCAAGCTGCCGGCGAGCCTGCGCCGGGCCCGTCCGCTAAGCCTGGGGGGAGGGGTACAGTGCGCCACCCGGCTCGGCTTGGCGGGGGTGACCGCCGACAGTGTATCGATCGCGCCCACCGAGGTTGGCTACATGCTGCGGCTGGGTCCGGCCGCGCGCCCGGATGGGCCGCCGGTGCTCGTAAGCGGCGATTCCGGGGGGGGTACTCCGTTGCGAGAGCTGACGGTGCCCTTGGCCGTGGGTGACCAGTTGATCGTTGGCTATACCCATTACCGGGTGACCCGCGCTAACGACGCGCTGACGCTGGCGGTGATCGCCCGTGGCCAGCGCTGGCCCGCCGCCGAGCCGCGTCCCGCCAGCCTGCCCGCCGTTCAGGTCACTCTGGCGCCGCTGGATTTCTTGCAGGGACCGAAATGGCCGGTGATCCTGGCCCTGCTGGCGCCCTGGCTGGGGCTGCCCTGGCTTCGAGGCCGGTTTTCGGCGGAAGGGTCCTGGCCGGCGCGGCTGGGTCTGTTCCCATGCCTGTCGCTGGCCAGCGGGGCGCTGGCGCTTTGCTTTTGGAGCGATGCCGGCGCGATCCTCTGGTCCTATGGTCTGGCGTGGCTGGCCCTGGGAGGATTGCTGTGGGCGGCGCGCGGAACGGCGTGGAGCGCCCTGCTGATGGGATCGCTGACCTGGCTACTGGGCTGGGGGCTGGTGGCCCAATTGCAATTGGGCGTCGGCGCGGACGAGTCCGCCTGGTTACGGTACGGCCATCGCACGGCGGCGCTGGCCGCGACGTTCGGCGGGTTGCTATTGGCTGGACTGATCTTCTGGCGGAGGGGGCGAGCAAGCGGGCCACTCCACGACGCGCTCGCGACATGCTTCCGTCCGCTTCCGGCTTCGTTCCGGTCGGGATGGAAACTTCGAGTGCTACCGGCCGATGGATTGATCGCCGATGGATTGATCGCGTTGCTGTTGGTGATATCAATGGTGCTGCTCAGCCTACAGGTTCTCTTCGGTGACGAGGGCGGCTTGTGGGGATTGCAACCGGTCGAGCTGAGCAAGCTGGCCCTGGTCGTGGCGACGGCAATGGCCCTGGCTCAGCGCAGCAATCTGCGCGGCTGGGATCTGACTCTTCCAAAGCTGACTCTTTGGGTGCGCTACCTGAGCCCCGTGATCGTCTTGGTGACGCTGGTGGTGGTCGCCCTGGCCTTTCTGCGCGATTTCTCTCCCCTCGTGTTGTTGATCCTCTGGGGACTGGTACTGGCCTGGGCCTACTTGCGAGCCCATCCGGACCGCTACTGGCGGCTCGTTGGACAAGCGGCACTGGCGGCGGCGGGGATAGCCTTGACGCTGGGTGTGACGCAACTGCGCCAGCAGCCGGCTTGGTTTCCCGCTGGCTTGCAGAGCGACCGCATCCAGGTGTGGGCGACTCCCGAACGATTTCCGCACGCCGGCTATCAACTGCGCCAGGCGCTGGCGGCTATCCGCGCCGGCGGCTGGTGGGGAGTCAATGCCGGCGCGCTGCCCGGCAATGCCCAGTCCGGCCGCAACGGCAAGGCGATGGCCATCCCAGCCGTCCAGGA
The DNA here is from genome assembly GCA_029624675.1 of Candidatus Contendibacter sp. Lineage (GTDB taxonomy): Bacteria > Pseudomonadota > Gammaproteobacteria > Competibacterales > Competibacteraceae > Contendibacter. The sequence continues at coordinate 24,553 of JARSSP010000026.1, read as the reverse complement.
CGACTTTGCCCCGGCCTTTTTCCTCAACCGTTACGGTGGCGTGACCGCGCTGACTTTACTGATCGCCCAAATCTTGCTGGTGCTGACCCTGTGGCGCATCGGCCGACGCGCCCTGGACCACCTGGACCCCCAGCGAGACTACCGCTTGCAAGCCTTGGGCGGGTTTGCCTATTTTACCCTCGCCGGTGGGAGTGGCCTGTTGGCCGCCCACCTGCTGGTATCCTGGGGAACCAACCTGGGTTTCCTGCCGGTGATGGGACAGCCCATGCCGTTGCTGTCGGCCGCCGGCAGCCACCTGACTTTTCTGATCGCGCCGCTCATCGCGCTCGCGCTTGCCGTGGAGGAAGGACGTTGCGATGAAGGCTGACTCCGCCATCCCGACCGACTACGTGGTCTGTGCCACCCTGAGCGATGTACCGGACGTATTCAACGTGGAAAATCTGTGGGGGCGGGCCAGACGGCGAGGCCGACAAAACCAGTTTCTGATGGAGGCGCTAATCCATCATCCGCGCACTCGAAAAAGCCGCCACCGCCTGGAAACCTTTTTCCATCATGTGATCGTGCGGATTCCGGCGTCCGATTATGCCCGCGACGAACGGGTGGACGATGGCTTCAATCGCGCGGCGCTGATCCAGGATTTAATTAGGTTGCATACCGAAAAATTCGGTAACCTCGTTCCGGAAGGCGAGGCTGTTCGCTATCGCGTGGAGGCGGATCGGGCATTGCCCACAGGTCAGGTCTGTTTTCTCTTCGGGCGCGCCATTTACCTGCCGGGCGATGAAGAGCAGCCAAAATACTGGCTTTATCAACAAGACGAGCGTCGAAGGACGGAACTGGGCGTCATCTATCCCGGCCAGCGCCTGACCTTGATGAACGGCGATCCCTATGCCAGCACGTTCCCGGTGCCGAATTGGCCCTTCGGCAACCAGTCGTCGGTGCTATTGATCGTCAAACCGAATCAGGCCCCGGTCGTTTGCGCCGAGCCGGACGGTTGCTTGCCGGTCGGGAGCAGTGAAGAGCGCCTCTTCTGGATCGGCGATTTCGCCACGGCTTGTCTGTACCTGCGGCTGGAACCCCAACCGTTGGGCGATGCCGATCAACTTAACGAACCCCTGACCTGGACTCCGGGTGGCGAACCTTCGCGCGCGGGATCCCGCCTGCGGGTGATCGGCATCGCCTTGCAACGGCCGTCGCTGCACGCCAAGGCGGGCCTGCGAAGCTGGCGGCTGGGGTTCGATCGACGCGGCGCGCTGGTGGGTTGCCGGAGTCCAAGCGCTGTGGCCTGGCTGCGGATCGATGACGAGGATCGGCTCTGGGGCGAGGCGGCGGACGGTGTGGCGCCCCTGGAGCCTGGCGCGGTCTGGCGTCCCCACGAGGAATTGGCCCTGGAACTGGGCGTCGCCCCGGAGATCATGAGCCCGCATTACCGTGGCTGGGTGCGATTGCCCCGGCCAATACCGTTACCCGCGCCGGCCGGTCGATGGCTTTGTTTCGGTCGTGGCGCGGAAGTCGAGTTGGCGCCCGGCTTGTTGAACGATCCCGATGCCTTGGTCTGGGACGAGGCCCGGGATGTTCGACCAGAGCAACTCGGGCTGTCGCGGCGGCATTTGGGGTTACGGCTGGATGCGGACGGAAATCGGTGGACGCTCAGACTGGAAAGCGAAACGTGGCCCGCCTATCAGTTGATTCGGTCCGGCGAATCGGGCCGGGCCGTGAAAGTCGAGGAGCGCGGCCGAGAGTCGGTCATCGAACCTGGCGCGTGGCTGGTGGTGGGCGGATACGTGCTGGAGACGGGATGAGGATGAAGAGCTATATTTTGTTTAAAAGTAGAAATTTTCTGTCAAAGAACTTAAAAAGGAGGGTTGTTGCCGACCACCGGTTTCCTTGAGGACACCGGCATTCACTTTTGTGAGGATATCCGTAATTGGTGATCGGGGTTCTTTCAGGTTTTTCAGTAAATGTTTAGTATATGGGCTATTATGCCCTTCACCCTCTTCGGCGGTTTGACCGGGGGCTGTGGCATAGGCAACCAAGCTACCTTGAGGGGCATTTATTATCGGGGCAAGGCCACGACTGACGCCGCCTCGGGTGAAGCTAGGAAACGGATTGTCTCGACAAGCATCGAGAAATACGATATTGACGCTGTTTCCAGCATCTTTCATGACTCCCAAGACATAATTAATATTCACTGTTTTGTATTTCAAATGCTCCGGTACTGTTACCGACTCTATGGCATCTATTGGGATCATATAGTTCTCGCCGTTGTGCTGAACGGCATGTCCAGAGTAATAAAAAACTCCAACCGCGTGTTGGCGCAGTTTATTTCCAAGTTCCTGAATCGATTTCTCCAATTTTTCATGGTCGGCATCTAACACCTTGGTGACCTCAAACTTCAAGTCATTTAAGGTAACTGCCATATCATCGGCGTCATTTTTAGCATTCGGTAACGAACTTTTAGGATATCTGCTGTTACCAACCACCAAGGCGTAACGGGGTCCGGATGAAACTACCGGAGCCACGGCGGGTTCAGGCGCTTGCACCGGCGCCGGTGCCGGCTTGGGTGGGGGCACCGGCGGGACCCTGGGCGGGGGGGGTTTAGGGGTCGCTGCCGAGGTCTTATCCGGTTTTTGTTCCAAGGTGGAGGGGGTTGTTTGTACAGTACGGGGGCCACTGAAGACCTCACTTCGCGCTTCCGGGTGAGGTCCACTGGGAGTCACTGCGCAACCCGCCGTTAGGCAGAACAGCACCAAGCCGATGGCTCTGATCGAGATCACTATTGTGTGGGTCCTCATCGGGTGTCACCCTATCAATATGACGGTATCAGCTTAGCCACCAGGTTTGTTGCTCCTTTTGGACCGGTTACGGCTGCCGGAACCGCCTCTCTTGCGGTTGGGATTCATTTCCTCCAGTTTCTTCTGGCCCAGCCCCGCATCTTCCACCTTGCGGAGCGCGTCCATGTAAACCGCGTTGGCGGGTTGCAGTTTATCGGCTTCCCGGAAATTAGCGAAAGCCTGCGGGTATTGGCCGTTACGCATATTGAGCATGCCCAGATTGTAATGGGCGGCGGCTTTTTCTTCTGGGCGCACGGCTTGCTGGGCAACCCGCGACCAGTAACTTTCGGCTTGCGGGTATAGGCCCTTGCGATAGTACTCGACACCAGCATCCAGATCCCCGCTACCCCCCTGGGGTTTGAATTCCCAGTTTTCTGAATGTGGGGAAATGCCGGCGACGACTTTTTGGGCGAGTTCCTGAATCTGGCCGAGAATGATCGAGTCGTCACTTTCCGCGTTGGACCGGGCCTCGTCGCTTGATGAGCCTGTCACTTGCTTGTTGTAGGTGATGTTGTAGCTGTTGCCGCCGATAGCCTTGCCGCCTTTGCTCACGGTATAGGTGATGTTGGAGGCTACACCGGTGGTGATGGTATAGATGTAGCGGGTCTCGGTCCGTTTACTGCCACCGCGATCCTTGACCTTGACCTGATAGCTGTTGCTGTCAGTAACGCGGTTGATCCTGCCAATGTTGACATCGCCTTTAAGTACGGCCTGACCGCCTTGATTGACCACTTGGATATAACCCTCCTTCACCAACAAGCTTCTGATCGCCTCGGTGACTCGCCTGCCGTAATCCCCGGAATTGGCGGAAAACGTGTTGATCTGAACCGATTTGATCAGTTCCGGTACGTCCTTGGGGGGCATCAGGATTTTTTCGGTGACTGGGGTGGCGCAGCCCGCCAGGAACAGGATGATCAGAGATGAGAAATGCCTCACTGGATTGCTGTTACGAAACATAATTCGCAGTCTCATGATGAGTGTTATAACAATAATGCTTCGGAGAAGCTCAACGAAGTCGCATATGTCTCAGTCTACCTCAAAGTCGTCGCGATTTCCTCCCATCGCTGGCCTGACCGTGCGCGCCGCGTTCGACGGTGGTGCGGGTGGTGGCCTTCTACCGCCTGATCTCATACTCGACCTTCACCAACGACCACGCGACCTGCCGGTTGAAGCGGTCGCCGGTCCAGGGTTGCCGCAATGGCTGGACCAGGGCGGTCAGATACGTTTCCGGCCGGGCGATGACCTGCAAATCCTTGTGCTGGTTCAGCAAGCTATCCAGCGGCACCGGATCTTCGCTGACGATGGCCAGCAGTTGACCTCGACCGACGGGCTCGCGGGCGCGAAACTGAAAGCCGTAATAGGCATCCGGAATCGTGATCGGCCGATTCGCGACAATCCGGTTCTGCTTGCCTGCCTTATCGCTGAACTGGTTGGGGAAAATCTGGGTAACCTGGCCCCGGGCGTCGAGGTCCAGCACCACTAGATAACCGTCACGGGGACTGGTCACCCGGATTTGCATCACCTCCCCCAGACGAAAAGCAGCGCTGGGCAAAATTTCCAGCTTGGCTTGCACCGGGTTATCGTGGGCCAGCAGTTCCGTGGCCAGTTCGGGAACCGGCATCGGCTTCATAGCGAAGGAAAATACCGGCTGTCCTTGGTAAGCAGCGTCGATCTCCAGGGTCGGGGTTAGCCCCAACGCGCAAGCCGGGCCTCGTCGCCGGCAATAATCCGCCGATTCCTGGCGGATATAGTCCAGCAGCTCCGCGTAGCTCACCTCGCCATTGCCGTTGCGATCCGCCTTCCGGTCGCGCAGACCAGTCAGGAAACGCCGGGTGAACACTCCGCCACGCGGCGTGGCTTCCTGATCCACCAGGGCAACCTGGGCGGCGGAAACAGCGCTCCACACCACCCGCTGACGGTCGCTTTTGAGCAGGCTTTCCTCGCGGCGGTGATCCGCCAGCGACTTGCTGAAATCGCGGGTCGCCTCAGCGGAACCGGGATCGAGGGTTTTGCGGGCGCGAGTATCGCCGGGATCGAGCAAACCTCGGGTGACGGTGCCCGAGTGACAGGAGTCGATGATCGCCGTCGTTTGTCGGTCGGCCAATCGGTCGAAGCGATTTTTCAATTCGTCGTCGCTGATCATATTGCGATATCCGCCCTGGCCGTCCGGCTCGGTGTCCACGCTGACCAGGGTCTCATCGAGTCCGTCCGCCTCATCGCCGTCGGTGTCCGGCATCTGGTAGCCGTGGCCGCTGTAGTAAAACAGTACCCGGTCGCCGGGCTGGCTGCCCTCGATCAGCCAGCGTTCGATGGCGGTCAAGATGCCAGCGTGGGTGGCGTCGCCGTCGAGCAGGACTTGAATCTGGTCCGGGCGGTAGCCCAGCGTGTCGAGAGCGAACTGGTGCATGTTCCGCACGTCGTTAACGGAACCTTCCAGCGGTTTGACCTTTGGGTATTGATCGATGCCGACCAACAGGGCGCGGTCCGCACCGCTGGCGATGGGGGTGACGAACAGCCCCAGCAGCAGAGGCAGGAGCAGCGGTCGGTAAGCATTTGGATTCATGATTCGATACTCTCAAGACCCGCCGCCCGGCGCGGTGTACAGACCCAGCACGCCCATTTGGTAAGTCCCCCAGTCGGTTTCCCGCAGGATGCGATCCAGCGCGTCCGCCTCGGGTCGGCCGTGCAGGCCGCGCAACTGGGTTTGGAGTTGAGTCGGCTCCGTGGGAGTGACAACCGCAACCAGGTGATCGGCGCCGAACGGAGGGATGATCTTGATCTTGTCCGCGAGATTGAAGGGCTGGTCGGTCGGCACGGTCCTGGAATCCTTGGGCATCGGGTAGAGAAACTGCACCGTGCCGTTCGCCGCCAGATTGAACAGGGTGATAGTGCCGTGCCGGTGACCGTCGAGGACGACGGAGATCACCGTCCCTTCCCGATGCAGGCCGTCGTTTGGTTCCAGCCGCAGGCGCAGGCTGTGGGGGGCGCTCAGCGCCTTGATCGTGGTTAGCAACCGCCACTTGGCTACCACTTGCCCCAGTGTCGCCGCGTCCTTGATGTCGTGGGCGACCACATCACCCTGGCCGCTGAGCACCTGCCGTTGGCTGGCGTCCCACACCAGGTCGGGGATTTGGTCGCCCGACGCGGGTTCGACGCCCGGAACCTGGCCAAACAGTGCGCGACTGTCGGATTCCGCCAACCCTCGCACCCGCAGGCGCAGCGCCGATGGGGCGGGCAGCCGCGCCGCCGGTGGTTCGGCCGCCGGCAGAATCGCCCGGTGCGAGCTTTCCAGCGGTTGCAGGGTCGGGTGCTGGCGCGATTCGGCGTACATTCGCACCGTCTCCTCAACGTAGTTCCGCAGTTCCTGCCGGGTCAGGATATGATCGTGGTTGGCGTCCGCCGCACCGCGCAGGGCCTGAGCGAAAGACCAGCTCAGGGCACCATGGGGTTGGCCATCGATGACCACTTCCGGCGTGGTTTCGTTTTCCCGACTGGCGGCCAGAAAAGTGACGTTGGGTCGCTGCGGTTCGTCGGGTTGAGTTCGGGCGACCGGGGGCGGCAATTCGTCGTCCTTGATCGGGCCGTAGTCGCCGATGGCGCGGCTACCCAGAAAGGCGGCCCGGGGATCGATGGAGCGGGTCAGCGTGCCCGAGTAGCAGGCGTCGGCGACGAAGAGGATGTTGAGTTGGCTGGCGGCGCGAAACCACTGGTCGAGTTCGTCGTCCACGATGCGCTGGCCGTTGCCTGGCCGGGTTTCCTGGAAGCCGCCAAGCACCAGGGTTTCGTCCTTGCCGTCGGCTTCGTTACCGGGAATCCGTTCCGGCTCCCGGCCGCCGTGACCGGCGTAAGTGAAGATCAAGGTATCGCCGGGCTTGGCCTTGGCGACCTGCCGGTTCCAGGCGTCCCGGATCGCTTCGCGGGTCGCTTGTTCGTTCAGCAGTAGCACGATGTCTCTGACCCCCGCCGTTTCCAACGCCGCCCGAATGTCGCGGGCGTCGTTGACCGCGCCTTTCAGGGAAGGCTTGTAGCGGTATTGGTCGATGCCGACCACCAGCGCCAGCGTCGTCGCCGGCACCGGCGGAGCCAGTAGCGCGGTTAGCAACACGGCCAACAGGGTGCGACGTAGCCAGGTTTTTGCGGTCATGGCTTGGTTTCCGATGGGTCATTCCGACGCAGTTCCACCCGCCGATCCAGGCGATAGCGCTCTTCCTCCGAATACGCCTGGGGATCGTCCAGCGCCATGGGCTCCGATTCGCCGCGCCCTTCGGTATGGATGGTGCCCGCATAGTTTTTGGCTTGCAGAAACCGCTTGACCGCCTCGGCTCGGCGCTGCGACAGCGCGAGGTTGTAGGCGTCGTCGCCCCGAGGATCGGTGTGGCCGATCAGGGTGATTTCCCCCTGGCCCTGACGGGTGAGGAAATCCAGCAGATCGGCGGCGGCGGCCTGGCCCTTGGCGTCGAACACGGTGGAGTCGTATTCGAAGGTGATCGGCAAGGCCACCCGCTCCGGCACAAAGCCGCGAATACTCGTGGCGGCCAGTCCCGCCGGCTCGCCGGTGGAGCGACTGGTCGGGGTCGGGGGGTAACGGTCGGCCAGCAGGCGGCCGCGCTCGGCCTTTTTGTAGATAGCGCCGATCTGAGCCGGGTCGGGCGGATCAGGGGTCAGGTTCCGATCCGCGATGATTTCCAGCGCTTCCTGATAGTCCTGCGTCGCTCGGTAATAGTCGTGGCGGTCGTAGCGCAGGTCGCCGCGCATGGCCAGACCTTGCCACGGACGAGCGTAGCTCAGGGCGCGGTTGAGCGCTTCGGCGACATCGGCCTTGGGGTCTTGCCGGAGCTGGGCCTGGGTCTGGCGCAAGAGTTCGTTGCTGACCCGCTGGCCCAGCTTCGCCCGGAACGCATCGTTACAATCCGGGGTTTCGCGGGCTTGCCGATAAAGGGTTTCCAGGGTGGCGAGGTCGGCATCTTTCACCCGCTGATGGATCGCTTGGCAGTCGGACCAGGCCGGATCGGCGAGAGCCAGGCCCAGCATGCCTAGCAGTGGCAATATTCGGATCAGCATCGGACTTCTCCGTTCTTATCGGGGTGATTCAGCGGGTTTCGGGACAAATTCCACCAGCAGTCGCCGGTCCAGGGGCGGGCGCAATCCGTGGCGGGCCAGCAACGCCGCCAGTCCCACCGGGGGTGGATCGGGCAACTGAACGTCGATGAACCAGCTTTCGGCCTGCTGAACCGGTTGGGCCGCAATCCCCAAGCCGGCCAGGGCTTCGGCCAAGGCGCGAGCGGCGGCGGCCGGCGGGTCGGCGCGAACGACAACGGGTAGCCGGAATGGTTTGCTGCGAGGCGGCGGTTCCATCCCCGGCACGGTTTCCGGCGCGGGGCGGTCCGGTGACCACAGCAACGGAGCGATGGTGATACCCGCCAGCCCCGCCGCGAGTCCCGCCAGCAGGGCCGGTTGTCGCCACCAGGGTCGAGCCGGCGCGGGCGGCGCCTCGCGCCGGAGCTGGAACAACAATCGCTCTCGGCCTCGGCTCAGATCGGCGTCGGACAACTCGTCGAGCGGTCGATCCCGCCGCTCCAGCGTGACTTGACGCAGCATTTCCGCTTCCTGGCGGGTGCGGGGGTCGGCGTCCGGCGCGGCGCGACCCGCCAGCAGATTGAGCCAGTCGTCGGCGTCCCGGTCGGGTTCGGGTGGAAGTGGGTCGGTCATCGGTCGGTCCAGCACTTTGGGTTGTGATGGGATCGCGCGGGGCGAGGATGGAGCGCGGTTTCCATGATCGCTAAAGACGGTGGTTTCGGCGCGCTGTCAGGTTCGCCGCGAAAATATTTTTGGGGTTGCGGGCCGAGAAGAACCTGACAAATGCTAACGAGTTCCGTCTTGGGAGAGAATGAGCACCGGTGCGACAAAGCTCCAAAATTTATCGCGCCGATCATGGCGGGCGATGGGGGTTCAATTCGAGGGGGTGGACTCATGAGGATCGACAGGCTTTTTTGGCGACGCTGGCTGTGGGTGTTGCTGCTGTGGCCGGTGCTGGCGCTGGGCGAGCCGCGCACGGCGCTGGTGGTGGGTAACGCCGGCTACCGCGACAGTCCGTTGAACAATCCGGTCAACGACGCGCGGGACTTGGCCGAGGCGTTGCGGGCGATGGGTTTCGAGGTCGTCCAGCGGGAAAACCTGGACAAGCGCGGGTTCGACGTGGTGGTGAGCGATTTCGCCCGCCGACTCAAGGAACGGGGCGGGGTCGGGCTGTTTTACTATTCCGGGCACGGTGCGCAGGTGAAGGGCGAAAACTTCCTGATCCCGGTGAACGCCGCCATCGCCAGCGAGGCCGATGTAGAGTACGAAGCGGTCAACGCCGGGCGGGTGCTGCGCAACATGGAGCAGGCCGGTAACGGATTGAACATCGTGGTGTTGGACGCCTGCCGCAACAACCCCTATCGGAGTTGGTATCGGAGCGAAACCAAGGGATTGGCGCGGATGGACGCGCCGACCGGGAGCATCGTCGCCTACGCCACCGCGCCAGGCATGGTGGCGGCGGACGGCACGGGCCGCAACAGCCCCTACACCGCCGGGTTGCTGCAAGCGATGCGCACGCCGGGGTTGGGAATCGAGCAGTTGTTCAAGCAGGTGCGAATTCAGGTTGCCAAAGTCACCGGCAATCGACAGGTGCCGTGGGAATCATCCTCGTTGATGGGAGATTTCTTCTTTGTGGCGCCAGCGCCGACCCAGCCGACTCCACCGCCGGTGGCCAGCGCCAGCGTGCCGTCACCCTTCCGTCCATCGGTGCCGCAGGAAGCGCCGGCGGAAGGCAGTCGCCCACAACCGGGCCAAGTGTTCCGGGACACGTTGAGTGACGGGACGCGGGGACCGGCGCTGGTGGTAATTCCAGCAGGGGAGTTCCAGATGGGTTCGCCTGCGGACGAGCCGGGCCACAGAGGCAACGAGGATCAGCATTCGGTGCGGGTGGCCCGGTTTGCCATGGGTCAATACGAAGTGACGTTTGAGGAATACGACCGATTCTGCGCCACGACGGGGCGGGAGAAACCCGGTGACGCGGGCTGGGGCCGGGGCCAGCGGCCGGTGATCAACGTGGATTGGCGGGGCGTGGTGGCCTACGCCGAGTGGCTGTCGCAGCAGACCGGCAAGCAATATCGGCTGCCGACGGAAGCCGAGTGGGAATACGCGGCGCGGGCGGGAACGACCACGCCGTTTTGGACGGGCCGCTGCGTGACCACCGACCAAGCCAATTACAATGGGAACTATGGCTACTATGGTTCGCCGGATTGTGGGGCGAAAACGGGCGTCTACCGCCAAAAGACCCAGCCGGTGGGTTCCTTCAAGCCCAACCCATGGGGGCTCTATGACACGATGGGCAACGTTTGGGAATGGACCTGCTCGGGGTATGACCAGAAGTACGGCGGCGCGGAGCAGGAGTGTTCTATAGAAGATACATCCGGTCCCCGGGTGCTGCGGGGCGGCTCGTGGGCCGACGGACCGCTGGTGTTGCGGTCGGCCGCTCGCGACTGGACCAACCCGCGCGGTTGGAACAACGACGCCGGGTTCCGTCTCGCCAGGACATTATAACTATTTGATTTTTTTCTTTTTCCATTTATCCCCGCGCGCAGCGCGGGCGATTTTTTTGCCCAAGTTATCCACAGGCTGGGGCGGATTTCGCGGGGGTCACGGGATCAAAATCCCCCCTCACCCCCCTTTTTCAAAGGGGGGAATTGAAAAGCGACGCTGATAGATCAGGGTCTGGTTTCCTATCGCATACCGCCGGCTTGTCGGAAAAACGGCGCGTGTCCGTCAACTCTTCATGAAGGCAGTGTCCCGCTGTCCCAGCAAAAAATAAGGAAAATCCCACATGGTCACGCCCTTGAAGCCGATCAACCCCAAAACCCGGTATCGAGCCATTGCGCTGGCGCTGGCCGCCAGCGGCTTGACAGCGACGGCGGATGCGGCCAGTCAGCGTTACGCCTTGTTGGTCGGGGTCGGTACATATGCCGATACGCAGACCCCCAAGCTGGAATTGAAGGGACCGCCCAACGATGTGCAAGCCATGCAGCAGGCGCTGAAACCATGGGGATTTGACCGAATCACCGTGCTCCAGGACGCCCAGGCCACCCGCGCCTCGATCCTCAAGGCGTTGGACGCCCTGGTCAAGAATGCCGAACCGGGTAGCCATGTGTTGTTCTATTTCAGCGGCCACGGCACCAGTCCGATCGATCCCAAATTTGGCGCGAACCTGGCGCTACCGCACACCACTGGCGCGCTGGTCCCCTATGACGCCAAGCGAGATGGCGATGCGGCGGCGAAGCGCAAATCGCTCCTCATTGGCCGCGAGGACTTGCGCCCCCGGTTCAAGCAACTCGACGACAAGGGCGTCCACCTGACCGCCTGGATCGATGCCTGTTTTTCGGAAAACAGCACCCGCTCTCTAAACGGATTCACTCCCCGCGCCGTGCCCGGCTTCGATCCCGGCAGCTTCGGTTCCAGCTCGGTGGGATATCAACCCTATCCCTATCAGAATGCCGTGACGTTCGCCGCCAGCGCCGCCAATCAGACCGCGGTGGACATCGACCAAGGTAGTATCCAGCAATTCCCCACTCGGGATGGCCGCCATCATGGCGCCTTCACCGACGCCCTGTTGCGGGCGTTGAACGACCGCCGCCTGCCGGGATATGGACCGCTCGATAAAAACGGCGATAGCACCGTGTCGGTTGAGGAATTCACCACCAGCGTCACCAGTTTCATGAGCGGCCGTGCGTATGGCCATCAGCCCAAGCTGCAACCGCTGAGCGCGGAGGATCGCAAACGGGCGCGTAGCCAGCCGCTGTTCGTGGTCGACCAACGGCTTCAAACCCCCGCGCCGGCCCCGGCCCCAGCGGTGAAGCCCGATCCTCCCGCGCCGCCGCCGGTATCACCCACCCTCCCGGAACCCCAACGCCGCCAGCAGTTATTGGACCGGATCGCCAGCACCGCCCAGCAGGCCGGCCGGGCCACGGTCGGGTTGGAACTCAACCACCCCTACGCGACTAGCCGGCTACCCATCGGCGATTCGGAACACTGCATCAAGGTCGTTCTAGCCTATAAGGCCGATCAGAAAGGCTATCCGCTGGTCATCGACCGCTTCAGCGATGGCGCCGTCCAATGGTTGTATCCACTGGCCGACGCGGACGCCCGTCGGCGGGAGGGACAATGGCAACAACCCGCGCCGGCCGGACAGGCGCAAACGCTGTGGGCCACCCGGACCATGCCGCCGGCGGGCGTGGACACCGTCTACACCTTGCTGCTCGATCAACCACTGCCACCAGAGGTCATCGCCAGCACCTACGAAACCAAACCGACCGACGGTGCCCGTTTCGATCTGCTGCTGGACGCGCTGGCCAAGGTTCGGGTGCTGGGCGCGCATCGGCTGGTTCTGGAGATTTACCAGCCCCAACCCGGCGAACTGCAAAGCTGGCCACGGGAGACCTGTAAATGACACCGAAACGCCGTTCATCCACCGTCGGACGATGGGCGCGGATCGGCGCGCTGCTGCTGGTCGGCCTGCTGGGCAGCGCCGCCGCCCACGCGCGGACGCTGTGCGGAAACCCCGGCGATCAGCCACGCGCCGAACAACTCTACCAGCAGGCGCAACAACAACCGGGAACCGCCGAGGCGGCACAGCGGTTGCAGGAATCCATTGCGCTGTGTCCGGGCGTCTTTCAAAGCCGCTACACTCTGGCCGATACCTTGCTCCAACTGAAGCGTTACGCCGATGCCGAATCGGCTGCGGGAGAGGCTATCGCCACCGCCGATCCCAACGACTGGGAGAAGCGGCTGGCGAGCTGGGTGCTGGTTGCCGAAGCCCAGCGTGGCCAGGGGCGCTGGGCGGAGGCCAAGACCACTTACGATGTAAACGCGCGGGCGCTGTTGCGACCGCCCAAGGGGCCAGCACCAATCGCGCCGCCCTGGTTCAATACCGCTTACGCCGCCTTTGAAACCGCGCTGGCGGACCGGGGCGGACTCAAGGCGAGCGAGATCGCCGGCGTTTTCCGTTCCATGCGGTCGACGGGCGCCGTGCCGCGCATTGCCCTGCGAGTGGAGTTCGACTACGACAAAGCCACCCTGACCCCGCAGGGTCAAGCGCAGTTGCGGGAAGTCGCCCAGGCCATGAACGATGAAGCCGCTCGAACGTTTTCATTTCAGGTGATCGGCCATACCGACGAGCGTGGGACGCCTGAATATAATCAAGATCTGTCGAAGCGTCGAGCCCAGGCTGCCGTGGCGGAATTGAACCGGTTGCAACCGAGACTGGGGCAGCGCCTGCACCCGGAAGGTCGTGGAAAAAGGGAACCACGCATCCCCAACGCCGCCGATGAAACCCAGCACGCGGCCAACCGTCGGGTAGAATTCGAGGCGAAGTAGAATGCCCGCGCTGGTCCGAGCCTCGATGGATTACCGACGAGTGAGGTTGATCACTCACTCACTTGATTCGCCGTCATGCGCGCTCATCGGGATCGACCCGATATGAAAATGCATTCATCGCACCCTTTGAAACGACGCCCGCCACTCGCCCAAGGCAATGAGATCCCCATCCTGAATACAGGTCGGGCGCTGAATACGGTTGCCATTTACCCAGCAGCCGTTCAGGGAGTTCAGGTCGGTCAGCACTACATCCCCATCCCCCTGGTAGTGCAGCGTCGCGTGAGTTCGGCCTACGGTATCATCATCGATGACGATGTCGTTGGTGGGTAAAAAGCCGATGCTGTTCACCCCGGCGAAAATCGGGTAAGACTGCTCGTGACCGACCAGAAAACCAATGGGGTCGCGGGATACTTTCGGCGGGGCCAGGCGTCGGCGTAAAACGCGATAAGCTAGCCCGCCCAGTAACAGCAGCAGCAGCCCCCCCAATCCCCACGAGATATAGTCAAGCTGGTTGGGGGTCAGTCCAGGGACCCATGCCAACAGTTTCTTTTTCCACTCCGGCAGGACAGGTGAGGGTACGGAATTCGACGGCGCCGGATTGAGAGAGGCAAACCTCAACGGTACGTCCGCCGTCAGATGCCCGCCATTGGATAACGTGATCCGCAGTTGCACGCCTTGAGTGGGCCGCCCTTGCGGCAATACCGCCTGTAAATTTCCACCGCTGTTGCTGTCCTGGTACAAACTGGCAACAATTTTGGCGCGGTTTGACGGACCATGATCGGCAGGTTCAGAACCCCACCCCCCGGTTTTTTCCGCCAGATAGACCAGGTTTTGCAGGGAGTCGGTATCCTTGACCAAGAAACTGTAGAGGCTGACTTGTCGTTGCCGGGCAAACTGAGACGCTTCTTCCTTATTGAAGGACTGGTCTTCCGCCAGACCATCGGAAACTAGCAAAACAACTTTTCGGTAGGCTGGTGGGCATTGTTCCAGTGAACGGACTCCATTCTCGACAAAGCGGAACAGTTCGGTGCGCGACTGATCGAACTTAATGTCCGTCAGTGCCTGCAACAGCGCCGTCTTATCCTGGGTCGGTTTCACCAGAATGGTGGCTTGTTTGGAGAAACTCATCAGGCCAAGCGCATGATGAGCAGGTTTGCCTTCCACAATCGCTTTCAACAAGCCGATGATTTCACTATTCGTACTTGTAGGACCTTTCGCGCTTTTGGTCACCATGGATTTGCTGGTGTCCACCATCAGCAGGTAACAGACTGCCTGGCCACGGGCGGGTTCAAGTTGCGACCGGGCGTTGACTGTTGCCCCATCCACCAGTAGTTCGGCACGGGTCACGGTTTGCCCGCGCAGCCCTTCCACCCACCATTGCAGGGTCAGGCTATTGCCTTCCAGTCCAGTAGGTTGCAGGAAAATCGCTGGTTTCTCCACGGCGTGCGCCGCCTTTGCCACAACCAGCAAGGCGACCAGGGCGAGCAACAGCAGCAGAAACGCCGCCGCACGTAGCCAGAACTTCGGACGAGGATTTTGAGGTTTCGATGTTGAACCAGTGGATCGTGAGCCAGAGTCAACCGATTGCTCTTCATGTCCCTTCGACTGGATCGTTTCCTGGTTGGCAATCTGAATCAAAATATCCTGCATGTCTTGGGCATTTTGCGGACGACGGGAACGTTGGAGGGAAAGGCAACGATCGACCAGTTCCAGCAGAGCTTGGGGGTATTTTCCTTTGAAACGCTCTGTCGCGGGCTGTAGCGGGTCGCGATCAGTATTCATGATTTTGCCAGAACGCATCGTGCTGCTGGGCGGGATTTTCCCACTGTCCATGCAGGCATAGAGCGTTGCTCCCAAGGCGTAAATATCTGACCAGGCCCCCTTGGATTCCTTGTCGTTGGAATACTGTTCCGGCGGGGAGTAACCGTCGGTCGCCACCATGAAACTGACCTTGGCCGTCACCAGTCGGCTTGCCTGCGCGGCCTGGTAGCGAGCGCCGCCAAAATCAATCAAACAGGGCGTCGAATTGGTGCGGATCAAGATATTGTTCGGCTTCAGGTCGAGATGCAGCACGTTTTTTTTGTGCATGGCGCGCAAGCCATCCAGGATGGGTACGAAAAAGCCGATAATTTCACCATAGCAGAGAGGGCGGCCAATTTTTTCGATAAACTTGCTTAAGTCTTGTCCGTGCTCATATTCCATGACCATGTAGGCAGTACCATTGCCTTCAAAAGCATTCAATATCCGCACAATATTGATATGGCTGAACTGCGCGAGCAGTTGCGCTTCCTTGTAGAAGCGATCCAAGCCAATGGCATATTCCTGTTGGTTAATTTCGGTGGTACGGACTGTACGGCTTCCTTTCGACCTGATTGCAATAGTAGGGAAATATTCCTTGATGGCCACTTCATGTCTAAGATTTAAATCCATCGCTTGGTAAGTCACGCCGAAACCACCGGCTCCAAGGATATCCTGAATTTCATAATCGTTAATACGGTTACCAGGTTGTAGTGTGTAGTTCATGCCTATTTCTCTTGTAATCATTCAGCGCTACGAAAGGTACGCACGCACCCCGCAAAGATTATCCGACCGTGGGGCACGCAGGCGTACTGATTAAGCTAATGGCAGCGACGCTGGAGCGTGGGAACGAGAACCAATGTCATGGTTGATGCAATGGCCTCCGAAATCAGTCTCCCGATGTCCTCCACGAAAACTGTGGTCCGCACAGAGGTACAAAAATCATTTCGGTTTCACCCATGCGGATGTGGTCATAAGCCGTGAGTTCATAGGTGGTCATCACAGTTTTGCCATTGACCTTGGTCAGATTGCGACCCTCCAAATGTGCCAGCGAGAACGTGTTTTCGTCAGGGTCATAGGCTAGTCGGGCATGTCTTTCGCGGGAAATCGAGGCATCGCCAAAATTCAGCAGAATCTCGCCTTTCTCGCGCCCGATATGATTCATGCCGGGCAAAATACGCAGATCGCGTCCACAACCTTTACCATTAACGACAACCAGCCAGCCCACCACCGGCATGGCATCGCTAAAGGCTTTGCCGTCGCTACCGTCGAGAATGATACGGGTTTTTTTAGCGTCACTACTGCTTGACTCATCGATAGAGTCATTCGCCGGGGTTGTTTTTCCCGGCATGGGTGGCGGGGATTGGGGAGGGGGGATGTCAGTAGGGATTCCCGCTGGCCCACGGGGTGGAGAGGTCAACCGGGTTTTACGGCAAAACGGGCAACTACTGTGCTGGGAATCATCGTAGGTATGTTCTCCAGCATCACAACGTCGAAAAGCCATACGTTCAGTCTCCCATGTTTGTGCAATAAGGCGCTAGCGCAAGGTAATTCAAGGTAGATCACTCCCCAAAAAATCGCGCGGAAAAATGCGCGCGGCGCGCAGGTAAAAGGGTAACATATTAAATATCATATACTTCTCAACTTTAGAGATTTTGCATGTGGAGGTAGATCAGAATCCATTGCAGTTTTGCTGGGTAACGCTTTAATTAGAGCATGCCGCGTGAAAAACTTAACTTTACAAAAAAAAGTTATTTTCCCTGAATGCTATATTCCATGGGCTTTCGCTATTATCCTTTTTTCAAACTGTAGATAACCTCGTCATGCCCAAGACGTAGGGTTTGACCCGGCTGGATCAAGCGTATTTGCCCAGATGGAATTTCTTCACCAGAAATATGGGTTTTATTGGTGGGTTTTAAATTCTCCACAGCGACACTGTAATCAGGGTTCACTGTAATCACCAGGTGTTCACTGGATACATATTGACTGGGAACGACCAGTTGGATATTGTCAGCTTGCATCCGACCTAGCCGATAATTCCCGGGCTTGGACAATATCAAAGTGGGCAAACCACGGTCGTTCCGCTGAGGCACTAGACGGTAAAAAATTTTAGGTATTGGTGGCGGAACATCAACGGTTGGTTGCAGGGCTTGCTCCTTCCGCCGAAAGGTAAGTACGTGCGATAATTTATAACAGGATCGCGACATTCGCTCTCGGATCATGCGGCTCAGTATGCGAGAATTGAATGGAGCCTGGTTGGTGACTCGGAAATGGCGGTACATTAGGGCAAAGCCCATCATGACCAACAGGGCAATCAGTCCAGCAATGGTGAATATCCGGTTGTAGAAAGAGGTTATTATAGATTCGGTAATATTGATTATTTCATTCTGAAAATTTTTCAAAGAACTAGGACTTGGCTTTATATCTATATCCTTTGAATCACTTGGAGTAAAATAGAAGTCGATGGTCATCGAAACGGCTTCCCATGGCGTCTGCAACGCACCAAGTTCCTGCTTGTAGGAACTGGAATCCTCGATCACCGAGTTTCTAATCGACTGAAAAAGAGCCTTGATTTCCAGATGTGGCCGTGTTCGCAAGGCTTCCAGCAGGCGAGCTGTATAAATGCTATTAGGATTTCCATCCGCCGATTTCGTCCCCGGCGCTGTGGCATAGGCAATTAAGGTTCCAGCCGGCGCTATCATCGGCGCCAGACCATCGCCACCTCCCCATATGGTTTTAGTCTTCGGCTCGTTCCGACACGCATCCAGTATAATCAGGTTAAATGGGTGATGCCGCTCGTTCATTTTGCCCAGAACCCAATCCGCCGATATGGCACCATCCGTCACATCCGCCGCAGAGACCGTCTCACCCGAGGCCACCAGATCAATCGGAATCAAGAAGTTCTTTCCATCTACCTGAGCGCCATGCCCAGAGAAGTAAAACAATCCTACCCCACCCTTGATCTTCAAGCGATCAACAAATTGGTTGACCTTCTCCCTGAATACGCGCTTGGTAAAGTTAATATTGTTATCTGCTGATACTACCTCAAAACCCAGATTTTTTAGCGCTGTCGCCATATCCCGGGCATCATTGATTGGCCCAGTGAGAGGCCGAAAACTGGTATACGCTGTGTTGCCCACCACCAGCGCCGTGCGCGGTTCGTTCGGCGCCACCAGTCCGTCCGCCGCCACGTCCGCCGCTAGAACCCAAAGCGCCAATAACAACACCATGGCCTGCATCCGCCGCCCAATTACAGCTATTCTGTTATGTCGCTTCATAATTACTTCCCCTCCCTGCTACTCAAATCTTCCTTGATAGTTCCCAGTTCGGTTACTGGGTTGGGGAGTTACTGGGCTAAGGGGTTGCTGGGTTGTCGTCTGCTGGATTGGGTGGGAAGGTTCTGGATTTGGAACCAGTTGGGTTTGAGGCTGCGGAGCCGGGGGCTGCGGAGCCGGGGGCTGTGGAGCCGGGGGCTGTGGAACCGGGGGCTGTGGAGCCGGGGGCTGTGGAGCCGGGGGCTGCGGAGCCGGGGGCTGTAGAGCCGGGGGCTGCTGGGCTGGGCTCTTTTGGCCTAGGAGTGGCTGTACTTGGGAGCTTTCGCAGCGTTTTTTGGTTTCTTCTTCGATTTTTGGGCAGAAATCTAAGCTCCTCTTATATTTAGCAAATACCTGTTGGCATACTTCTCCTGCCCTTTTTACTTCATCAATACACCGCTTGGGAAGATCAGAAGATGCGGGAAGATTTCTCGGAATGCTAGGAGTATCTTGTTGTTCCATTGGCTTGGATTGAATTTTGGCTGCAGCAAAGCCGAGCATTCCTCCAACCAGTAGACCACCTATTGGCAATATAAATGGAGAAGCAAACCTATTCTTTTTAACACGGGTTACTATTCTATTTCTTGGGTCCACACCTTGCTGGATATTTGCTCCAACGACTAACACAGACACGTTATCCTGGTGGGGATTTCCGGCGAGTTTGACATGCCGCACTAATATATCGGCAATTTGTTGTGGAGTAGAGTTTTTTTGCAGGATGGCTATGATCTGTTCGGTCGATAGAGTCTCCAATCCGTCACTAGCCAGGATAAAGATATCCCCTTGCTGTAGGTCTATGCCAAACCGGGAAACATCCACATACTTTATCTCCCGCCCAGTCAATGCACTGGTCAGACCGTCCCGCTGCGGGTCGCTGGCGACCTGCGCGCTGGACATCTCCCCCAAAAACACTTTTTGGCGTAAATCTTGATAGTGGCTATGTTTCGCATTCAGTTTTTGCAGTTGGTCATTACGCCACAGATACAACAGGCTATCGCCAACACTGACCCACCAGGCATGGTTCCCACGCACCAGCGAGGCCACCAGAGTAGATCCCATATTAGAGTTGGCATTCTTTTTGATCTGCGCCAACCGAGCATTGGCACTGAAAGTGGCGTCCACCAACAAGTCCGGGATTTGCGGGTATCTCTGCGCCTGCTGTTCCACAAAGCGAATGAAGCCCTGCGTCACAATATCACTGGCTTGATCGCCCCCCTCATAGCCACCCATGCCATCCGCCAGAATGGCAACATGCATATTGCCAATCTGCTTTTCCGCAAGATAATCCTCCTGGCGATCCCGAGACCCAACATCTTGCGCGTACCCTGGTAAGAAAGACATGGTTTTGCCATTGGTTTTAAAAGGAATAAGTCTGATCACGGAAGCGAAAAATGATGCGGGAGAATACTTTATTTTAGCCATTTTCAAGCTTTGACCCCAAGAGAAGGCAGGCAGGGGCGCCCATGAAGCACCTTACGCAGGTGGTTAACCCGCTGAGGGAAGGCGCGTTGATGATGCTGTGTCTACTGAGGGTAAGCATAGCAATCCTGGTTCGCTTATCCAACTGGCGTAGCATCATGTAGTTGTATTAAGATATTATGGAAATTATAGGGTTGCAAATTGTAGCGTCGCTGCAACAAATGATGAACAGGGGTGGAACGGGTTGTGCCCATCCACCCCCACCCTCCCCACAAAAGGCTATCTTATGCATATATTGCGTCACAACATTGTAGGTAATTGAATCGAATGAAATTTGTTAAAGCCACTGGGTTTTGCAAATATCATATAATTCAACAACATAACAATGCATGTGCAATCGATGGCTAGAAGAAGGGAGGGAGCCTTCATGAACTGGAACAAAACTGATAAATAACTCTAGATAAACAGGGTGGAATTATGACTGAGACGACCTCCCAACGGCCTTTGGCGGCCAGTGAAATGGTTGATATATTTCGCATTAAGCGGGTATTAGGATCAGGGGGGTTTGGCATCACTTATCTGGCGACTGATACCAGCCTGAATGTTGATGTAGCGATGAAGGAATATTTTCCACGTACCGCATGGCGCGATCAAAATACCCGCACGGTCTGCTGCTATGCAGGAGAAGCGGAACAAATCTATCAGGTTGGCCTGCAACGCTTTTACAAGGAAGGACAAATACTTGCCCAATTCAATCATCCAAATATCGTCCGGGTGCGGCGTCAACTGACAGCCAATGGCACAGCATATCTGGTGATGGATTACGAAAATGGAGAGACGCTCGATTCCTACTTGCAGCAGTTAGGAAAACCCCTAAATTACTACGAATCCGAAGCCATTTTTAATCCGTTGCTGGATGGTTTACGTGCTGTTCACGACCGCAATCTACTCCATTTAGATATCAAGCCTTCCAATATTTTCCTGCGCAGCGATAGTACCCCATTACTCATCGACTTTGGCGGCGCACGCCATCAGTTGGGACAAGCATCGCGCTTGGTTAGTTTTCTGGTGGCATCGGATGGCTATGCACCCAATGAGCAGTACAGTGGCAGCCAGCTACAGCCATCCACAGACATATATGCAATAGGTGCGGCTATCTATTACAGTATTACGCTTCGAGTGCCGGCCGATGCCCCAATTCGGGCCAATGCCATGATTGAAGGTCATGATGACCCATTGAAATCGGTCAGTTATCTAGCTGGGAAGGATTTCCCCCCTACTTTTCTACAAGCGGTTGACTCCGCCCTAAGTATGCGCATTGCGAATCGCCCGCAATCCGTCAGGGAACTTCAGCAACGCCTGTTTACTCCAACATCACATTCAAAACCATCCGTTGGCATAGATATACCACCCGTTAGCGACCCGCCTAAACTGAAAGACGATCCACCAGATAATCCGCGGAGCGGCACCAACTGGATGCCAATCGTTGCCAGTATAGGTGGAATTATCGCCTTGCTATTGCTGGTTGTTCTGATAAACATGCCCCAAATGGACCAAGAAAATTCAGGAAAACAAAACTCGCAAAACCAGGAGGTGCTAAAGGAAGCACAACTCCAGGCTGAGGCAATCAAACGGGATGCTGAAATACAAGCGCAACGCATACGTGCTGATGCTCAAAAAGAGCTTGACAAAGCTAAACGTACGCCTGTTGCAGACAGATCTGAAACCTTGGATGCAACGCGCAAAAAAAATGAATCTGATAACTTGATCAGGTTTGTCGCCGATTATTACGCCGCTATCGCGGTAGGCGATGCTAATCGAGTTCAAATGCTATGGAAAAACCCAGAGTCCAGTAAAGCTCAAAAAGCCTATAAGAATGTGAAAAAAGGTGGCGGTGGTGATTGCGAACCAAAAAAAGAAAATACTACCGACTTTAAATTCGATAGCTCATTTACACAAGCCAATATTCGCATGACAGTGGGATGCAACGAAAGCCGCCAAAAGAGGGGTTATCAAGAATACACTGTGGATATTACGTTCGAGAAGAATGAATCTAGTGCATGGCGCATCACTGATTTTCAAGGGGTTAGATGATGAGGGCTACTGATGAAGAGGTAGCCACGTCTGCCCGTAAATTCTGGATATATGTCCTGGGTGGACTGGTAGTCATCATTGGGGTTCTTTTAGTTGCCATATTCTGGAAGATTTTCATGCAAGAAATAGATATGGCGGCCAAAACAGCAGCGCCTGCCCAGAAAGTTTTGGCCACGGAAAAAACAAATTGGCAGGGCGACGCACCGCTTAATTTCATAACCTCTTATTACCAAGCTATTCGTGATGGTCATGCCAGTCAGGTTCAGTCCGCATGGGAATTACCAAACTCCCACCCAGCTCGTTATGCAGCGCAAGCCGTGCGGGAATCCCCTGTGAGCGATCGGTGCCAGCCTAGTCAAATCGAATTAGCAGCTTCCACAAATCCATCTGGTGCTGCCCTATCTGTTGTACTTCAATGTCATGATTCGGTAGATAGCCAGCCTTACCAGGCGGTCTTTCATCTCGGGGTTAATAAAACTGGTGCTTGGAAAATCATAGCGTTACAGGATAATAGCGGGGATTCTCTCACCCACACCGGTGGAGTGACCGTCAAGCATTTTATTCCTGATCCAGTTAACACCATATATGATTTTTATGATTTATTGAAAAAAAAGCACTGCCAGGATGCTGCCAGGATGCGCCCCGGCTACAAAGGCTGTGATACAATCGAAAAGGTGTCTTCTGTACAGGTCAGTCCCCTACAAATTGATGTAGACAAAGCCGCTGTACAGGTGGATGTCCTTTTTAAGAAAAAGGATAAGCCTGAAGAAAGATTTAATGGTTATATCTCGTTGGAACGGATGGAAAGCGGGTTCTGGCTGATTAAAAATCTGGCCTCAGCAGACAAGATGTCATCCGATGAATTTATAATTGATTTCGCCGGCATGAAGCTAAATCCAGTGACCAGTTATTTTCAAGAAGATTCAGAACCAATCAATATTCCGCTAGATCAGCAAATGATTAAACCAGAAGAAACCCCCATTGATGCAGTTGTAATAACATCCTCCAAATCTGAGCTGGAAAGCAGATCGGTGGTGTCGCAGAATAAACTATTAGGTCAGAACCCTAAAATAGAAACCATCCCGCTTACTGGAGCAGGCCAGCCGGTTAATGTTACCACCTTCCGGTCTTTCGGCTCGGAGAAAATTCTTGAGGCCTGTTGGACGTTGGAACAATTGCATGGTAATCCTTCCGACAAGAAAATCATATCCCTGAAAGATCATCCGGACTATTCCCCCCCTCTAAGGCAATATCCTCGCTATAGCCTCAAACCCTTGCCTAGCCATTTGCGGGGATCCATTCGCGCAGTGCAAATACCTGACCCTGATAAGAAACTGGTTGCTCTGACTTTTGATCTGTGCGAACGCGCTAGCGAAATCACAGGTTATGATGCTGAACTGGTCAATTATTTGCGTGCTCAGCAAGTGCCAGCCACTTTTTATGCGGGAGGAAAATGGATGCGGAGTCACCCTGACCAAACCAAACAATTAATGGCGGACCCTCTGTTTGAGATCGGCAACCATGCATGGACACATGGTAACATGCGACTACTGACTGGCCAGGAAATGAAGGAACAGATCCTATGGACCCAGGCGCAATATGAATTGCTACGGGATAGTTTGGCAGAAGATTTACGCCAGCGTGGTATTCGACCAGAGGAGATTAACAGAATCCCCCCCGTCCCATTAACTTTCCGTTACCCTTATGGAACGTGCAGTCGAGAGGTGCTGGATTTTATGGGCGATTATGGCCTGCCTTCCATCCAATGGAATATCGTTACCGCAGATCCGTGGCGCAGGCAGACAGCCGATGGCATCGTCAAGATCATTTTGGAAGGTATTAAACCCGGTTCCATTATCATCGCCCATGCCAATGGCCGCGGCTGGAAAACTAGTGAAGCTTTACCGAAGCTGATTCCAGCCCTTCGAGCCAGAGGCTACCGATTTGTTACGGTTACCCATCTGCTGGCCGAGGGAAAAGCCGTCGAGGCTGCCGATTCCTGCTATGAACTTCGGGTGGGAGACAACCAGTCTTATGACAAGAAAGTTGGGAAAGGCACGGAATGATCCAGCGCAGCCTTTCTCCCATACAACCTATGGAGGCAAACCTGCTGACTGCCGAACTGATCGGTATGATCCCTTGGCGGCAGCTTGGCTATCAGGTTGGCACCTTGCGTAATTATCTGCTTGGCGTGCAACAAGATTTTGAATGCTTATGTCTGCATGTGGACGGAATTCCCGCCGAAGTCATCGCGCTACGTTCGCCGTGGTTGCGAGGTACACTGTTGGAATTATTGGCCGTGCTACCCAACTTCCAGCAGCAAAGTCTAGGAACATGGCTAATACAACGTTTGGTGGAAAACATACAGCGTAAAAAACAACGTAACCTGTAGACGTTGACTTCGGCATTTAATACCGCTGCGATCTGCTTCTATCAGTCGCAGGGATTCATTCATATCGGGCAACTCGACGATTTTATCGTGGAAGGGCAAAGCGAATTATTATTGCGCTATAAAATATAACGCTCCTATACCGTTTGTGGAATTGGTTCTTCGAGGGTTCTTGTGGAGGCCGGCAGTTGACTCGCATGAAGATCACTTAAAATTGGTGATAGATAATTAAATCAACGGCTTATATATAGCGCTCCTATACCGGTTGTGGAATTTCCAAATACCATCTTATTTTGTCA
>JARSSP010000025.1 GCA_029624675.1 Candidatus Contendibacter sp. | reverse complement strand
CTATTGGCTGAAAAGCAAATAGAATGAACTAGTTGATAAGCATTGAACAGCCCTGATCAACTTCCGAAGCCGGTTGTGCCGGCATCGGCGCAATGCTTACCATCGTCAGTATTCCAAGAAATGCCCAGCGGAGAATCTGCCCGTTCATTGGCCTTGAAAGATCAACAAATCGTAACCGTTCATTCGTCCCTTCTATCCGCGATGGATCGCTCAGGCGCGCACCACCTGGATGCGCCGACCTTGGGGGCTGACCTGCTCGATGGCGGCCGTGCGCTCGGCCAGCGGCGGCTGTCCGGTGCGCCGGTCGAAGATCACCAGCCAGCCCGTGTCCAGACCCAGCCCGATCAGATAACCGTCCAACTGCGTCAGCCCTTCCTTAAGTGGGTCCGGGGCGCCGTCGCGCCACACCTTGAGTTCCATGGCCAGCGTGACCGTCCCGTACCGCAGACAAAGGTCCATCCGTCCCGACCCGATGGCGTATTCGCGTTCCAGGGTCCCATCACCGTTGACGACCCGGTGCAGGAAGGCCATCAGCACCAGATGGGGAGCGATCTCGTGATAGGGCGCGCTGCTTAGCAAGGGCTGGCCGTGCTGACGCCAGAAGGCGAGAAAGGCGTCCAGCAGGTTCTCGGGGTTAAGGCTGCCGTCCGCGTTCAACCAGGTCGGAGCGATCCGCGGCAGCGAAGCCTGTGGGGTAAACGCCAGGGCGCGAGGCAGCACTTCGCGGTAGATCGGATTGGCGATGGTCAGACCCTGACCGGGCGCCATTCGGCAGAGACCTAGATCGAGCAGATACTGAATGTCATCCTCGGGAACGCTGCCCAGCGTGGCGCCGGCCAGCATCGGCTCGATGACCCGTCGCACCCGGTCTTCGCGCAGCTTGTCAGCGAGTTGATCCAGGTGGGTCACCCGATTAAGGATCAGCCGCTCTTTGGCCTGGTCGATCCGGTCCACCGTGATCGGTCGGCTTCGATTGCGCCCCGCCGGCATCTCGAAGCAGGCCTCGTAAGCCAGGGCATTGACCAGCCAGGGTTGGCCCTGAGTCAGATGCCAGACCCGCGCCAAGGCTTCGGCCGTAAACACCTGTCCGGTCTCGGTGGTGTGTTCCTCAAGCAGGGTCGCCACCTCGTTCGGGGTGAAATCGCCCAGGCGCAACGATTTCGCCCGGATGTTGAACGCACTACCCCCGGTGATGATCGTGGCCCCAGCGTGGGAATGAATCCGATAATCGCGCAGATCACGCACCCCACACAGAATCACCGTCTGCGGGAAATGGTGGGGGCGCTGCTCGTAGCCGGCCCGCAACTGGCGCAGCAACGAAATCAGCGTGTCGCCGATCAGGGCATCCACCTCGTCGAGCAGCAACACCAGCGGGCGCGGCGATTGGGCGCACCAGCGGGTGAGAAAAGCTTCCACGCCCACCAGGAGCGATGGGCTTTGGAGAACCTCGCGAGCCAGCGCGTCGGCGTGGCTGTCTCCCAGCCGCCAGGTGGCGCTGTTGGCTATCGCCTGCACCACGGCGGCCATGCCGGCCTCAACCCGTTCACGCGCCGCCTGGGCGGCTTCGATATTGACGTACAACGCCCGGTAGCGGCCTTCGCGGTTAAGATGGTTCATCAGCGCCAGTAGGCAGGTGGTCTTGCCGGTTTGGCGCGGGGCGTGCAGCAGGAAGTATTTCTTCTGGTCGATGAGCGTCAGCACTTCGTCCAGATTCCATCGCTGTAGCGGCGGCAGGCTGTAGTGGTCTTCAGACCGAACCGGGCCTTCGGTGTTGAAAAAACGCATGGCGTGGCTCCGGGGGACAGGGACAGAATTCCGATATGGAATTCCATTTAATTGGATGGATTAAAGCTCATTTTATCTCAATCACTTTTAATGATTTTCGAATATCCCAGAGAACCAGTACTGGCCCAAACAAAATAACCTCCAAGAAAAAAGTTCCGAACAACCCAATGGCTAACTTTAATATTTCTCTATTTTGATAGAATTCATGTTGAAAGACGCCATCTGGAATGAAATGATAGGCTGCATACATCCCCGCAACCAAAAACAACCACGCCAGAAGCTCTATGATTCCCGCAAAGAAAAAAACGATCAATCGTGTCATTTCCATCTCCCTTGTATTTTCTGGAATATCAGTTTCATTATAACTTCAACCCCGCAATACTGACGGAGAAATCCCTGATACCATGACGGGAAAAATATTTGGCTGTAAAGATGAATTCCTTACCCGCCAGGCCGCCATTTCGGAAAAGAATATCGGAGATGCGGGGTGCGCCAACCGGAAGACTACGGTGTCTGCCATCCATTTCGGCTTCTTTAAACGAGTATTGGTTTCCCTCATTATCGACAAGATACGTGTTTTCCTCGGGATGGGCCAAACCTAACTGATTATCAAGTTTTGTCCTGTTCCAATATCTCAATTTCAGCAGCAACCCTTCTGGCTGTTGTACAAACGAAACGACTTCTATTCTCACGACATCGTTTTCAAAAAACAGGGGATTCTTATCCGCTTTTTTCCCTGCCCCTGCCCCTAATTTTGGGGAACCGCCCGCTACTCCCGATTCCGCAACGATTTTCTCCAATCCCTGAGCCACCAGCGGTGTTTTCGCCAACTCCGCTTCGGCGGCGGCCACGATGTCGGCGGTCCCCACTTCAACCAGGCGCGAATTGACCGCCACCGCATTGCCTTGATCGGTGATCGTGCCCAACACGATGCCGCCCGCGCCCAGCAGCTTGCCAATCTGTTGCGCGGAGCTTAAGTCGACCAATCCCGAATAGCTCAACTGCTGCTCCTTCAGCACTCTTTCCAACTGGCTGCGCTCGACCACCTTGATGCCTTTATTAACCAGCGCCGTGATCAGTTTCTCCTGCAGGTTGATGCTGAATTCGGTCGGATTGTTGTTGTAGGTGAACGGCGTCACCACCAACCGTCCCTTTTGATCGCCGGCGGCGTAGACCTTGTCGCCGGCCTTGGCGATGCCCTTGGCGCCCCCGGCCATCTGCGCCAGCGCCTTGTCCTTCATCAGCTTGGTGATGGTCGCCATGCCCACGGTTTCTTCTTCGTAACCGACCGTCTCGTTGCCCACCCGGATCGGCGCTCCCATGCGCTTCAATTCGACTGGACCGCCTTCCGCCAGACCACCCTGTCGGTCAAATTGGAGAAACAACAGCCCGGTTTCCCCCACCCGGATCACCTTGCCCTCGCCCGAGGTGGTCAACCGCTCGGTCAGCAGTCGTACCACGTTGTCCACTTCGGAAGCGGCCCGCGCCGACGCCGCGCCCGCCAGCGCAAACAGGGTTGCAAGCATCCAATAAATCGCGCTTTTCTTCATCCGGCACTGGGCTCAAACCATTGGTAAGCCACCGTTCTGAATAAGGCGGGAAGGGAA
>JARSSP010000024.1 GCA_029624675.1 Candidatus Contendibacter sp. | reverse complement strand
GAAGCGCTGGAGCGGGTCGGCGAGCAGGTTGCCCAGGTTGTTCCACGGCCAGGCAAACCACGGATCGAGTTCGGTCGCCCGGCGGTAGGCAGCCTCGGCTTCGTCGAAGCGCTGGAGCTTGCTAGCGAGCAGGAAGCCCAGGTTGTTCCATGGCAAGCCAAGCGCCGGATCGAGTTCGATCGCCCGGCGGTAGGTCGCCTCGGCTTCGTCGAAGCGCTGGAGCTTACTGGCGAGCAGGTTGCCCAGGTTGTTCCACGGCATGGCATCCGCCGGATCGAGTTCGATCGCCCGGCGGTAGGCCGCCTCGGCTTCGTCGAAGCGCTGAAGCTTGTTGGCGAGCAGGTTGCCTAGGTTGTTCCACGGCCAGGCATCCGCCGGATCGAGTGCGATCGCCCGGCGGTAGGCCGCCTCGGCGTCGGCCGCATCGCCCTTGTTGGCATCCAACAAGGCGCCCCGCTCGAACCAGGCGCGCGCACTCTCACCTATCTGGAAGGCCCGATTGAGCGCCTCGGCTGCTGGAGCCAGCCGTCCGCCGCGGCGCATCGCACCGGCGACGTTGGCCCACTCGGTCGAAGTGGCGGCGCGCGCCTCCCGCTTGCCCCACTCCAGCCAGTCCCGCGCCTCGGCGTCGTCGGCGAATTTTACCCACTCCCGCGCGCCGAGCAGTCGCCAGATCAGGGCGGCGATGGCGGCGCGGTCAGGTTCCAGCAACGGCACCACGGTGTCGCCGACGGTCAGCCAGGGCAAGGGCAGTAAGCCCTTGGCGCGCAGGCGGAACAGCCGCGCGAGGTCGTCGTCCCCCAGGCCGCGACTACGCAGGCGCCGGCGTTCGGCGGCCAAGAGCCCGCGCAGGCGCGCGACTTCCTCGGGCGCGCGCGCCGGGTCGCAAAGCATCTCGACGCTGGCCTGCTTGGCGGCCAGCGTGAGGTCCAGCGAACCGATGAGCGCGTCCTGCTCGGCGGAGGTCAGGCCGCCCCCTCCGCAACCGTGCAGACGCTGGCGCAGGTCGACGATGGCGTCGAGTTCGGCTGACAGATCGCCCGCCGGCAGGTAGTCGTCGAGCCGGGAACCGTCCGCGTGGACCTGTTGCAGGACGTAGTCGGCGCCGCGCGCTTCGAGCCCCCGCCGCAAGGGCGCCGCGTCGTTGCCGCCGGCGACGGCGAAACTCAAACGCGCGGCGGCGAGCGGTCCGGCTCCCGATTCCCGGCTCAGGCAGGCTTTCAGTTCGTCCAGGTCGAACATCGCCTCAAGGAATTCGCTCAGCCCGGTGACGCTCTGGCGGATGCGGCGGGTGGCGCGCATCTGCAACCAGAGGCGAAACAGTTGCTCGGCGATGCGGTACTGGGTGCGGCCGTGCGCGGCGTTTTTTTCGACCAGGCCCTCGCGTTCGAGTACGTCGATCTGCGCCGAGACGGTATTGGTCGCCAAACCGGCGTGCGCGCCGATTTCGGCGGCGGTGTGGCCGAAGCGCAGGCCGTCGCCGCTGGGCCGGCGCACGGCCAGGGCGTGCATCACCACTTGCGCCTGCTCCGAAAGATCCTCGAAGCGCGCCTTGTAGTAGGGCGTGGTGATGTCCATCAGGCGCTCGAAGTCTTCCACCGCGCGGCTGGTGGGTCCTTCGCGCAGCAGCTCGAAAATCAGGCCGAGCGCGCGCGGATTGCCGCCCGTCAGCTCGTAAAGGGCGTCGATTCGGCTCGGGCGAGTTAGTAGTCGTTCCTTGACTTGTGGTACGCCCTGCTGTTCGGCGAGCGTTTCGAGAACGCGAAACACCTCGGCGCGTGGCAGCTTGCCGAGTCGCTTGGGCAGGAAAAAGTCGTAGAAGGCTTTGTCGTAATCGGTGAACGGCTCCGAAAGGCGGATCGAGCCACCGATGACGATGGGCGCGGTGGTAGTGGACAGGGCTTCGCGCAGGGCCCAGTAGGCGGCCGCGTGCGGATCCTTGAGCCTGCGGCCGGATTTGTCGATGCGCTGGAAGACCAGGTCGAGATTGTCGACCAGCAGCACCGGTCGCCGGCCCAGTTCGCCGCAAGCGGCTTGCAGCCGCGCCAGGCCAGCGTCGGAAATTCCCTCGGAACGGGCGTCGGCGACTCCGGCGCGACCGCCATCGACCGCCGCGTACAGTCGTGCCGACGCGGCCTGCTGCCCGAGCCGGTCGAGTTCGTCGGCCAAGGCTTCGCAAGCGGCCCACCAGAAATCGGCGAGGTGCTTGACCTGATACAACTCCTCGGGAAACGACAGCGCGACTAGATGATCGCGCAAATCCTCGTCGCGCCGGATGGCGACCGCGAGGCGCTTCAGCAAGGTGGTCTTGCCGCTGCCGCGCGGCCCGACCAGCAGATGGTGCTGGACACTGCCGACGCGTGGCGCGCGGGCGAGTTCGTCGCGCAGGAAGGCGAATTCGCTTTGCCGGGCGACGAAACCGGCGACCAGGGCGTCGTCGTCGAGCCAGTCGGGGTTGTAATGGCGCGGACCCGTGGTCGACGTGTTCATGGCGTGTTCCGTCGCAGCCACCAGCGCCGCAGCGGTTCGAGCAGGAAGCGGTAGCGCCGTCCTTCGGCGTCCTCGTTGGCGCCCCAGTAGCCGTCGCGCAGCAGGATGTCGCGCAGATCGACAAAGAGTCGCTGCACTTCCTCGGCGGTGGCGTTCGGCAGGCGCTCGGCCAGCGTCGCCAGCAGCAACTCAACCCTGGCCCCCTCGCGGGTCGCCGCCGCTTGGCCGAGCAGGGCGCGGGCATGTCCCGCTGTCGCCGGCGCAAGCTGGTCAGCCAGGCGCTTTTCCCAATGGTGGAAATCGTTGTAGGCCGCCGATTGTGCGACTTGCTCGATGGTGGCGTCGATCAGCGTGCCCGGCGCGGCTCCGGGTTGCGCGGCGAGCAGACCGCGCAGCTCACTGAACGCGAGTTGGACGTAGTACGGTTGCAGCCACTGAATCCCGGCGAGGAGCGCCGTGGCGTCGGCGGCGGCCAGCGCCAGCCCGTAGCGCGCGCCCAGCCGATCGAGCATCGCGATCACCTCCGGTTCGCTGAAGGGCGGCAAGGTGACCTGGCGGAGCGTGTTGATGGTGTCGGCCATGGCGTGCTGCTGCACCAGCGTGTCCAGACCGATCGAACCCGAAACGAGCCAGCGCACCCGCGCCGCGCCCGGCAGCCCCCGCACGTCGTTGCGAAACCAGTCGAGGAAGCGGCGCACGCGCTCCACGCCGGTCGTCGGGTCGCCGCGAATGATGCGGGTCAGGAGCATGATCGGCAGCTCATCGACGTAGATCAGCCAGCGCTGATCGAGCCCCGCGATCAGCGCGACCAGTTCGCTGGCGACGGTCGCCCAATCCTTGGTCGGCGCGGCGCGCAGTTCGACGCCGAGCGAACCGGCGCCGGGAACCGGGATTCGGATCACCTGGATTCGCGCGCGGATCGCATTGAGTGAGGTGCCGACCGAGTCCCAAAGCTTGTCGCCGAGCGAGGCGGTCTCTTGGCGCAAGGCGGTTTCCAGCTTCTCGACAAAGGCGCGTTCGTCGTCGCATGTGGCGACGTTGATCTCGACGACCCGCCACCCAGCCTCGCGCATGACCCGCATCAGGGCGCGGGCGATTGAAGTCTTGCCGATGCGGCGCGGCCCGAGCAGCAGCAGGTCGTGATGTTCGAGCAGTTCCCGCAAGGTGTTGATGTCAGCCTCGCGGCCAAAGAAATTGTCGCCTTCGACCGGCGGCCCCGCGATGTTGTCCACGAATCCCCCTCCAGGTTTGCGCTAAGAAATCATAGCGCAAAATTTTTATTGCGCAAAGAAAATTTTGTGCATTGTCGGATCGGAGGAAACCGAACGGTTCCGTCAGTTGTAGGATGGATAGAGCGTAGCGAAACCCATCGATACGGGGCGGCGGTTACGTAAGTTGTAGGATGGGTTGAACGCAGCGAAACCCATCGATACGAGGCAACGATTACGTAAGTTGTAGGATGGGTAGAGCGTAGCGAAACCCATCGATACGGAGCGAAACCACCAGGAAATCCGGGCGGTTACGTTCAAGGCAGCGCGAAAAGGTCGGCTTCCACGCCGCTGGGTTCCCGTCGCCGGCTTCGAGCGATGGAGTCGTGAACCACCAGAATCTGGCGGGCCGCGCCGCTGGTCGGAGCGAACAGCGTGATCCCCTCGGCCTGGTCTTGGCCCGCTGGCGAGTCCGCGCCGCCGGGAAGTTCCAGCACGGTCGGTAAATCTTTGCCGAAAACCAGCGATTCCCGAGGCGGACGCGCCCCGCCCGACCAGCGAAAGACCTTTTGCGGTCCGGCCACCGTCATGGTCGGACCCGCCAGAACCAGCAAATCGTCGCCTTGCGCGCACAAGTCCCGAACGCCCAGGCCCCCCAGGTCCAGAAAGTGCTTGCGGTAGGGCCGGCCATCCGGTCCGATGTCCTTCAAAGTCAGCGTGGCAGCATCCTGCTCCTTCAAGGCCAGTTCCAGAATGACCGCCCAGCCGCGCAGCACCGGACCGCGCAGTCCGACGAAAACGCGGTCGCCGACGACGGCCAGCCCTTCGATATCGAAACCGTTGTCCTTGCTGGGAATAGCAAGGAACGGTCCCAGGTGTTCGTCGCCCGCCAATGCCCTGGTCAGCGCGTTGCTTTTCTGGCTGCCGGCCAAGCGCGCGGCGGTGCGTGAATGGCCGTTCTGTTCGACCATCTTTTTCGGCGATTGCGTGCTGGGGTCCAGGGGAATGCGCGCCAGCAAAAAACGGTTGCCGTCGCGGCTGACCTTGGCCAGACGTTCGGCGTTCTTTTCGATGGAGTTTTCCTGCTTCGGCTTGTCGCGTTTCAGGCTATGCGAGCCGACCAGCCAGAGATAGCCGCCGTTATAGTCGAGTCCCTCGATGTCGGCTTCCTCGATCTTGCCGTCCGCCTCGGGCGGCGCCGGCAGTTCAAGAAAATCACTCAACGGGAATTGCCGATGGTTGGCGTAGCGAATTGCGCCGTTGCTGGTTTCATCCCGCCGGAAGAGCTGTTCCAGGCTCAAGGCTTCGTCGTTGGCGATCCAGAGCGTGTCGCCGACTTGCGCCACGGCGGATAGCCCATCCCACAGCTTCTTATCCTTGCGCAACTGGTTCAGGTTGGGGTCGAATTCCAGCAACACGGTTCCGGTTCGATTCATGATGATGTCTCCATAAGTCGACGAAGATGCCCTATTCTTAAAATTCTCGCAAAGATTTGCAAAGCAGGAGGACATGGAAATTTGACAACCTGTGTAGGAGCGTCATGGTCGTTCCCGATGGATTTATCCCATCCAATATAGCCACTGGATTTCAATGAATCACCTTCCTATTCCATGCAAGCCTTGAATACCGACATTCAGGCCGAACTTGAAGATCGGCTGCGATTCGAGACCCTGTTGGCCGAACTCTCGGCGCGCTTCGCCAACCTCTCTCCCGACGAAGTTGATCGGGAAATCTCTAACGCCTTGCGCTGCTTGGTCGAAACGTTGCGGGCGGATCGGGCGACTCTGGGACGCTTGACCGAAGACGGTCGGGATCTCATCGTCACCCACGCGTTCGCCGTACCCGGAGTGGAGACGTTCCCCCTCGTCCCTTCTCTGGCCACCGAGGCGCCGCTACTATCCCGGACGCTGTTGGGCGGCCGACCGTTCGTGATGGCCCGCCTTGCCGACCTGCCCCCGGAGGCCGAAAAGGAGCGAAAGCTTTTTGCCAACCGCCAGATCTTATCGGGCATGGTGGTTCCCTTGATGGTGGGCGGCCGCGTCATCGGTGGAGTCGGTTGTAGCCTGGCGCATGGCGAGCGCGAGTGGCCGGAATCGGTGGCGCGCGGCATGCGCCTGATCGCCGACGTGTTCGCCAACGCCTTGGCCCGCCAGGATGCTGACCGGACGTTGCGGGAAAGCGAGGAACGGATGCGGTTGGCGGCGGCGGCGGCCAATATCGGCCTATGGGACTGGGATATTCCCCGCAACGTCATCTGGGCTTCGGATCAGGCCCGTACTCTGTATGGCGCCCAACCCGACGAACTGGCGAACTTCCAGCGGCTCATCGCCTGCGTGCATCCCGATGACCGGACCCGAGTGGGTGATGCAATAAGGAACACCTTCCACCATGGTGGCGAGTTCCGCGAAGAATATCGGGTCGTGCATCCCGATGGCGTCATCCGCTGGCTCCATGTCGTCGGTTCCTGTCATTTGGACGCTGGTGGCCAGCCGGCACGGATGGTGGGCGCCTCCCTCGACAT
Organism: Candidatus Contendibacter sp.; assembly: GCA_029624675.1. Classification (GTDB taxonomy): domain Bacteria; phylum Pseudomonadota; class Gammaproteobacteria; order Competibacterales; family Competibacteraceae; genus Contendibacter. Next base: position 115,355 of record JARSSP010000024.1, on the reverse strand, counting down.
TACCCAGCGCCGGGACGATGAAGCCCGTCTTCGAAACGCCCTGGAGGAGGTACAGCGCTTGCGGGCGCAACTCCAACAGGAAAACCTCTACCTCCAACAGGAAGTGAAGTCCAGCCAGGGCCATGGCCGCATCGTTGGTCAAAGTCCGGCTATCCGTCGGGTCCTGGCGCAGGTGGAACAGGTGGCCCCCACCGCCTCCTCGGTGTTGCTGCTGGGCGAAACCGGCACCGGCAAGGAGTTGCTCGCGACGGCGATTCACGAACTGAGTTCGCGCCGCGATCGCGCCATGGTGCGGGTGAACTGCGCGGCGATTCCAGCGGCGCTGATCGAGAGCGAATTGTTCGGACGCGAGAAGGGCGCCTATACCGGCGCGCTAGCCCGGCAGATCGGCCGCTTTGAGATGGCGAATGGATCGACGATTTTCCTCGATGAAATCAGCGAACTGCCGCCCGAGTCCCAGGCCAAGCTGCTTCGGGTGTTGGAGGAAAGAGAAATCGAGCGGCTGGGTAGTCCGAAGTCGGTCAAAGTAGACGTTCGCGTCATCGCCGCCACCAACCGGGATTTGGCCAAGACAGTCGCCGAAGGTCGGTTTCGAGAAGATCTATATTATCGCCTCAACGTCTTCCCGATCACGGCCCCGCCGTTGCGCGAGCGCCGGGAGGACATTTCGCTGCTGGTGTGGGCCTTCATCGAGGAATTCTCGAAAGCCATGGGCAAACCGATCCAGGCCATCGCCAAAGCCAGCCTGCGGGCGCTGCAACAGAATGATTGGCCTGGCAACGTGCGCGAATTGCGCAACGTCGTCGAGCGGGCGATGATTCTAGCGAGCGGTCCCACGCTCCGGATCGACCCGCCGGGCGTTGCCGCCACCCCAGCCGCTCGGGGCCTGGCCACTCTGGCGGAGGTCGAGCGCGAACATATCCAGCGGGTGCTGGAATTCACCCATTGGCGCGTTCGGGGCGCGGGCGGCGCGGCGGAGATCCTCGGTCTGCCGCCCACCACGCTCGAAAGCCGCATGGCCAAGCTCGGCCTGCGTCGCCATCCATCCCACTAGACTCCGATATTTCGGAGTTCCACGATATTTCGGATGATCCCCGCAAGTTCGGTATGGCCGCGAACCTCGGACCATTCACGCGGTTCATTGTTTTAGATAGCGATTCAATTCCAGTCCGCGTTTCGATTCGGCTGGCACGCTACCTGCTCCGTTCAAGCGCATGATCGAGCTGCGTCTTTGTCTTCGAGCCTTTCCCCAGCGAACCCGGTCGCTGGCGGTCGCGCTGCGGTCGCTGGGGCGACAGGCGCGGTTGGAGCGCGGCTGTCTGGAGGCCCATCTTTTCACGGAAAGTCAAAATCCTCGAAGTCTCTGTTACATCGAGGTGTGGGATACCGAGAAGAATCTGTGTTCGATGCTCCGCTCGGAACGTTTTACCCGTCTGGCGGAATTAATGGAGACGGCGACCAAACCGCCCTCGCTCGATTTTCGGATCATCTCCGAAATCCGGGGCCTCGAATTCGCCTGGCAAGCGCGATGCGGCCAGACTTCCCTGGAGTCCACATAAGGCGAGAGCGCCTTCGCGCTTCGCTTTCCACCGCTCCCAGAAGATTTGCTTGAGGAGATTCACCGATGACCGATCCCAACGCTTTCTCCCCTTTCCAAAGCCTGCCCGCGCCCGCCCAGCAAGTCGCCGATTACTGGGTGGACTCCTGGCAGCGCACCATCCTGTTCTGGGACACGCTGCGCCGGCGTGGCAACCAGTATTTCGAGCACAAGGCCATGAAGGTGCCGCACGTCCTCCACTTCGACGCCGAACTGGTGCTGGACGGGCGCACCTTCGAGCGGCCGGTCAACTACGGGCTGGTGCGGATCAAGCCGCCGGAAGGCGTGGTGATCGATCCGAAAAAGCGCCCGTTCGTGGTGGTCGACCCGCGCGCCGGCCACGGCCCGGGGATCGGCGGCTTCAAGGCCGACAGCGAGCTGGGCGTGGCGCTGCGCGCCGGCCATCCCTGCTATTTCGTCGGTTTCACGCCCGACCCGATGCCGGGCCAGACCATCGAGGACATCATGCGGGCGGAGGCGGTGTTCCTGGAGAACGTGATCGCCCTGCACCCCAACGCCGACGGCAAGCCCTGCGTCATCGGCAACTGCCAGGCCGGCTGGGCGGTGCTGATGCTGGCCGCGACCCGACCGGAACTATTCGGGCCGCTCATCATCCCCGGTTCGCCCCTGTCCTACTGGGCCGGGGTGGAAGGTCAGAATCCCATGCGCTACACCGGCGGCCTGCTGGGCGGCAGTTGGCTGACCGCGCTCACCAGCGACCTAGGACACGGCCAGTTCGACGGCGCCAACCTGGTTGGCAACTTCGAGAACCTCAATCCCGCCAACACCTACTGGGCCAAGAACTACGATCTCTGGTCGAAGGTGGATACCGAGAGCGAGCGCTTTCTGGAATTCGAGGCCTGGTGGGGCGGCCACGTCAACCTGAACGCCGAAGAAATGCAGTGGATCGTCGATCAACTGTTCATCGGCAACCGGCTGGCCACCGCCGAAATCGTCACCAGCGACGGCGTGCGCATCGACTTGCGCAACATCCGCTCGCCCATCGTTTGCTTCTGCTCCAAGGGCGACAATATCACCCCGCCGCAGCAGGCGCTGGGCTGGATCGTCGATCTCTACGAAAACGACGACGACCTCCGCGCCTGCGGCCAGACCCTCGTCTACGCCATCCACGAAACCATCGGCCATCTCGGCATCTTCGTTTCGGGCGGCGTCGCCAAAAAAGAGCATCAGGAGTTCGCTTCCAACATCGACCTGATCGACGTCCTGCCGCCCGGCCTGTACGAGGCGGTGATGACGCCCAAGACGGCGGACGCCGCCAACCTCGACCTGATCGTCGGCGACTGGATCGTTCGCTTCGAGCCGCGCACGCTGGCCGATCTGCGGGCGGTCGTCCGGCCCAGCCCCGAAAACGAACTCCGCTTCGCCACCGCGCGGCGGGTGTCGGAAATCAATCTGGGCCTGTATCGGACCCTGTTCCAGCCGTTCGTCCGGGCCTTCGCCAACGGCCAGGCCGCCTTCGAGCCGCCGAATCAGATCAAGCCGGCCGAGTTGCCTAACATGCTGTTCTCGGACCGCAATCCGCTGATGCAGCAGATCGCCCAACTGGCCGAGCAGGTGCGCGAGCAGCGGCAAACCGTCGCGCCGGACAACCCTCTCGTCCAGTGGCAAGCCATGTTCTCGGCGGGGATGATCGCCGCGCTCGACGGCTGGCGCGATTTGCGGGACCGGAGCCTGGAGCAAATCTTCCTGGCGGTGTACAGCACCCCGTTGCTGCAAGCGCTGGTGGGATTGCAAGCCTCGGACGAACCGCCGCGCCGGCATCCCGGCGTGGAACCGGAACAAATCGCCTTCGTCCAGCAACGGATCGCCGAACTCAAGGCGCGTCTCGCCGAAGGCGGCGTGCGCGAGGCGATGATTCGCGGTCTGGTCTACATCGGCATGGCCGGACCGGGGGTGGACGAGCGAGCGTTCAACGAACTGCGCCAAATGCGCGCCGAGCACGGCAGCCTGACCTTGGAGGAGTTCAAGCGAGTGCTGCGCGAGCAGTTCTTCGCCCTCCTGCTTGACCGCGACGGCGCGCTAGCCGCGATCCCGAAGATGCTGCCCGCTGACCCGGCCATTCGGGCGGATGCGCTCGCCAAGATTCGCTTGGTCGCATCGGCGGCCGGCGAGGTCACCGGCGAGCGGGTCGAGCGGTTGGCTGAGATCGAGAAGCTGTTCCAGGCCGTTTGAGACCCTCACCCCTAACCCCTCTCCCGCTTGCGGGAGAGGGGAGCGCAAGAGACCGGCCGATCGATACCGAAAATGAGGACCGAATTCATGGAACGCAAGCACGAAAAATACGAAGGGCTCATCGCCCGTTGTAAGGCATTGACCCCGGTGCCAACCGCCGTGGCCCACCCCTGCGATGAGACCTCGCTCAAGGGCGCGGTGGAAGCCGCCGAACTCGGCATCTTGCGGCCGATTCTAGTCGGCCCGCGCGCCAAGATCGAAGCCGTGGCGGCGCAATTCCAGCTCGACCTGTCCGGCTACGAAATCGTGGACGCGCCGCACAGCCACGCCGCCGCCGATCTGGCGGTGCAACTGGCCCGCGAAGGCAAGGCCGAGATGCTGATGAAGGGCAGCCTGCACACCGACGAACTGATGGGCGCGGTGGTGCGGACCGCGACCGGCTTGCGCACCGAACGCCGCATCAGTCACGCCTTCATCATGGACGTGCCGAGCCTGGACCGGGCGATCATCGTCACCGACGCGGCGATCAACATCTTTCCGACCCTGGAAGACAAGGTCCATATCGTCCAGAACGCCATCGACCTCGCCCAGGCCCTGGGTTTCGAGCAACCGAAGGTGGCGGTTCTGTCCGCCATGGAAACGGTCAATCCGAAGGTGCAATCCACGATCGAAGCCGCCGCCCTGTGCAAGATGGCCGACCGCAAGCAAATCACCGGCGGCATCCTGGACGGGCCGCTGGCGCTGGACAACGCCATCGACCTGACGGCGGCCCAGATCAAAAAGATCGACTCGCCGGTGGCGGGGATGGCGGACATTCTGGTGGTGCCCGATCTGGAAGCGGGCAACATGCTGGCCAAGAGCCTGACCTTCATGGCCGATGCCGACGCGGCCGGCATCGTGCTCGGCGCCCGGGTGCCGATCATCCTCACCAGCCGGGCCGATTCGGTGACGACCCGGCTGGCCTCCTGCGCGGTGGCCGCGCTGGTCGCCCAAGCCCGGCGGGCAAGCGCGAGCAAGGCGGTGGCGCCATGAGCGATGCCATTCTGGTGGTCAATGCCGGCTCGTCCAGCATCAAGTTCTCGGTGTTCCTGGCACAAGGCGAAGCCTTGGATCTGCTGCTGGGCGGGCAAATCGAGGGCTTGTACACCGCGCCCCGGTTCAAAGCCAAGGACGCGGCGGGCGGCATCGTCGGCGAAAAACAGTGGCCGGCGGGCGAACCGCTCGGCCACGACGGCGCCGTCGGCTTTCTGGCCGATTTTCTGCGCGAGCAGCTCGGCGGGCACCGGCTCGTCGCCGTGGGGCACCGGGTGGTGCATGGCGGTCTCGACTACACGGCGCCGGTCCGGCTGACCGCCGAGATCGTTAGCCATCTGGAGCAATTCATCCCGCTGGCGCCCTTGCACCAGCCCCACAACCTCAAGCCGATCCGTTTGTTGTTGGCCAACCAGCCGCAATTGTTCCAGGTGGCCTGCTTCGACACCGCCTTCCATCGCAACCAGCCGGAAGTGGCGCAAGCGTTCGCCCTGCCGCCCGAAATCACCGGGCGGGGCGTGCGGCGCTATGGCTTCCACGGGCTTTCCTACGAATACATCGCGTCCGTTTTGCCCGAATACGACGCTCGGGCGGCGGCGGGACGCACCGTGGTGCTGCATCTGGGCAACGGCGCCAGCATGGCCGCGATCCGCGCCGGCAAAAGCGTGGCCAGCACCATGGGCTTCACCGCCGTGGACGGATTGCCGATGGGCACCCGCAGCGGCAATCTCGACCCCGGCGTCGTCCTCTATCTCATGGACGAGTTGAAGATGGACGCCCGCGCCATCGAAAAGCTGCTCTACCAGCAGTCGGGTCTGCTGGGCGTCTCGGGCATCTCCAGCGACATGCGCACCCTGCTCGGTTCCGCCGAGCCGATGGCGAAATTCGCGGTGGAGCTGTTCGTTTACCGCATCGGCCGGGAACTGGGCTCGCTGGCCGCCGCGCTGGGCGGACTCGACGCCATCGTGTTCACCGGCGGCATCGGCGAACACGCGGCGCCGATCCGGGAGCGGGTCTGCCGCGCCGCCGCCTGGCTCGGCGTGGAACTCGATCCCGCCGCCAACGCGGCTGGCGGTCCGCGCATCAGTGCCCAGAACAGCCGGGTTCCAGTCTGGGTCATCCCGACCAACGAAGAACTGATGATCGCCCGGCATACCCGACGCATCCTCAACTCCGTTCCCTAAGGAGCACGAACACCATGGCCGTCGAAATCCCCCGTCCCCCGCTCAAGGGCAAGAAAGCGCTGGTTGTCGGTATCGCCAACGAACATTCCATCGCCTACGGTTGTGCCAAGGCGTTCCACGAACTGGAAGCGGACTTGGCGATTACCTATCTCAACGAAAAGTCGAAGTCGTATGTCGAACCCCTGGCGGAGCAATTGGAAGCGCCGATCTTCATGCCGCTCGACGTAAGCCAGCCCGGCCAACTCGAAGTGCTGTTCGAAGCCATCACCCAAAAATGGGGTCGGCTCGACATCCTGGTCCATTCCATCGCCTTCGCGCCGAAGGAAGATTTGCAGGGTGGTCTGCTGGACTGCTCGGCGGCGGGTTTCGCCAAGGCGATGGACATTTCCTGCCACTCCTTCATCCGCATGGCCAAGCTGGCGGCGCCGCTCATGACCGAAGGTGGGGCGATGTTCGCCATGAGCTACCACGGCGCCAACGAGGTGGCGCCGAACTACAACGTGATGGGGCCGGTGAAAGCGGCGCTGGAAGCGGCCTGCCGCTACCTGGCCTACGAACTGGGGCATCGGAAGATTCGGGTTCACGCCATCTCGCCCGGCCCGCTCAAGACCCGGGCGGCTTCGGGACTCAAGGACTTCGATCTGATGCTGAACGAAGCGGTGGCGCGGGCGCCGCTCGGCGAACTGGTGGACATCATGGACGTGGGTTTCACCTGCGCCTTCCTGGCCACGCCCTACGCCCGCCGCCTGACCGGCAGCACGGTGTACGTGGACGGTGGCGTGAACATCATGGCTTGAACTCCCTTCTTCCGTCGGGAGGAAAAGCGGGGGTGAGGGTTTATTGTCAATGGCTTAGCCCCCTCAAACTCTCTCCCGAAGGGAAAGGGAATTTGATCCTGTCGAACCCGCTTGGAAGGAGAACGATCATGGCGTTTCGTCTTCTGCAATCCATTTTTTCTGGCGCCAGCCAACCCGGTAAATTCGACAGGGAGTTGATGCTGAGAGGCATCGAGCGGGTGGTGGACGGCACCGATCCCCGCCTGCGGGCGGTGAGCCACTACCGGCGCAAGCTGTGGGACCCGGTGGAGCGCGCCATCGACTTCGTGGTGAAGTTCGTCAACGCTCTGCCGCCCGCCATCGTGGCCGACCGCCAGGGCTACATGACCGATCCCCGCTTGCGCGCCCTGTTCGCCTCGCCCGACAGCTTGCGGGAAACGCTGAGTTTCAGCGACGGCACCCGCAATTACCTGAAACAGGCGCCCAATCCTCTGCCGGTGGAACTGTACGGCGGCCTCGGCGCGGTTCGGATCGAAAAGAACGTGCTCGGGATCGAGATGGATGGGGAAATCCTCCGGCGGGATGTGCCGCAAACTGTGGTCAATTTCTCCGACCACCGGCTGGTCTTCCTGAACGACAACGAGCAGGACACCCGCCGGGAATTGATGCGGCGCGCGGCCGATTACCTGATCGAAACCGCCTTGCAACGCCTGACCGCCAGCCGTGTCCAGAAAACTCAACTGGAACAGCAACAGCGCAAGTTGCTCTTGCAAAAGGCCAATCTGCTGAAAAAGGCCCAGGTGGGTTTCGAATCCCTGGCGGAATCGGCCACCTCGGAACCGGTCGATTTAGCGGCCCTCGAACAGCAGCTTGAAGGGATCGAAACCGAACTGAGCCAACTGCGCGCGGACACCGCCACACTCGACAAGCATCTCGCCAAGGTCGCCGCCACCCTGAGCGAGCCGGAAAAATATCTGCGACTGGAATCGGTTTCGCTGACCCTGGATCACACCAACACCAAGGTCCCCGCCGATTCGCCCCGGGTCGCCAATTCGATGACTTTTCAGGACATCGTAATGGGCAAAGACCGTCGGGTCACCGCGCTGTTCGTCCGATTCCCCAGCGGCGAACTGCTGCCGCAACCCGACTTTTTCAAGGAGGCCAATCGGTTGCTGCAATCGGTGCGGTAAGCCAGATTTCCCACCGAGGATAGCTGCCGAACCATCTTCAAATTCATTCCAACATTGTTGCGTGGAATCATTTTCTTGGAGGGTTTCCGATGAGCGTTCAAACCAAGCCAACCGATCTTGCCGCTATCATCAAATCTCTGAAGGGTTACCTGCTGGAAAAGGGCAACCGAATCGAGCGTGGCCCTTCCTACGAGGGTCAAGGCAAGACCCCAGCCAGTGTCGCCGAAATCGTGCGACGGTACGAAGGGAGGGGTTATACCAAGTACATGCAGGTTGGAACTCCACCGGTCTACGCGATGCTGGGGCGTAGCCATCAGGAGGTACACATTTTCCAGCCGCAAGACCCGAAGGTTCGGGAATGGTTGGAGGATGATCAGAAGGCGTTGAACGATCCGGCCATGCGCCAGTACCTGCTGCAAGCCTCCGGCATGAGCGAGAGCGAACTGCAAGCCGCCCGCAAGCCGCAAATCTTCCGCGTCGCTGAAGTGGATGACGTGTTCGTCATCACCAACGAGGATGCCCCACCGGAGCGACATCATCTTTAATAATCTTTAATACTTTAAGGTAACCACCATGAAACCTTCAGCTTGCGAGCGTTCGCTCACCGTTTGGCTACCGCCAGGGTTGTTCAAGCTGCTGTTACTGATCGCCGCGCTCCTGCTCGGTCAGGTTGCGAGCGCCCAGGATAAGTGGCCCCGGGAAATCAAGGCCAGGGAAGGCAAACTGGTCATCTATCAACCCCAGTTGGAGTCGTTCCAGGGTGCAAGGTGACCGTTCTGGCCGCCGTGTCGGTGCAAAAACCCGACATGAAAGCCCCGGTGTTCGGCGTCGTGTGGTTCGAAAGCCGGATCACCACCGACCGCGACCGGCGGATAGCTGAATTTCAGGAGATCAAGGTCACCAAGACCAAGTTTCCCAACGCCCAGCCGGAGCAGGAACGCCGGCTTGCCGCAATCCTGGATCGGGAGATCGCCGGCTGGCCGAAACCGACGATAGCGCTGGATCGGCTGCTGGCCGCCTTGGCCGAGGTGGAGAAAGTCAAGGCCGGCGGCAATTACAACAACGCGCCGCCGGCGATCATCTTTGCCACCGTCCCTTCGGTGCTCGTGCTCATCGACGGCCAGCCCATCCTGCGCGATGTCGAGGGCTTTCCGGTCAAGCGGGTGGTGAATACCCCCTTCGTGTTGCTGAACGACCCGGCCGACAACAAGTATTACCTCACCGGCGATGCGCTCTGGTTCGTGGCGGCGGATTTCAAAGGTCCATGGCAGACATTGGAGTCCCCGCCCGCGCCAGTGGCGGCGGCCGCGAAGAAAATCGCAGAGGCCGAAGTACCCACCCAGGTCAAGCCCGCGACGCTGAAGGCCGAGACCGTCCCACAAATCGTGGTGGCGACCGAACCCACCGAACTCATCGTCGCCGATGGAACGCCCCAGTTCGCGCCGCTGGAGGGCACCGACCTGCTCTATCTCAGCAACAGCGGGCGCGACGTCTTCCAGACGGTAGCCTCCCAGCAATATTACGTGCTGCTGTCCGGCCGCTGGTTCACCGCGCCCTCGCTGGAAAACGGGCCGTGGGTCTACGTTCCCCCCGACAAGCTGCCGGCGGGCTTTTACCGCATCCCGCCGGCTTCGGTGAAAGGACACGTGCTGGCCTTCGTGCCGGATACCCCCCAGGCCAGGGAAGCGGTCGCCGACGCCCAGATTCCGGTCACCGCGGCCATCCCCCGGAAGGCTGCCATCAAGATCCGCTACGACGGCGCACCGGAGTTCCGCCCCATCGAAGGCACCTCATTGCAGTACGCCGTCAATACCCGCACGCCGGTGATCAAGGCGAATGACCAGTACTATGCCGTGGACCGGGCGGTGTGGTATCAGTCCGCCCAGCCGGACGGCAGCTACCAGGTCGCCACCTCGGTACCCCCGGAGATTTACCAAATACCGCCGAACAGCCCGGTCTACAACGTCACCTACGTGCGGGTCTACCAGACGACGCCAGAGGTCGTGTACGTGGGCTACACGCCGGGCTACACCGGAACCTACGTCTCCGGCGGCACGGTGGTTTACGGTACCGGTTACGTCTATCCACCTTATGTCGCGCCCGCCTATTACTATCCCGCGCCGGTCACCTATGGCTATGCGCCGATCTACGACCCCGGTTACGGCGCCTGGAACTTTCTGGCCGGCGCCACCTTCGGCTTAATCGCTGGCGCGGCCGCCTCGAACTGGTGGGGTGGTTGCTGTGGCTGGCACGGGGAGACGAACATCGACATCAACCGCAACATCAACATCAGCCGGGACTATGTCCAGCACCTGAATCTCGATCGGGCGAAGCTCCAGAACGCCAACTTCAACCGGCGGAACTACCAGAGCCTGCGCGCCAACCGCCAGGACTTCCGCAACAACGTCTACAAGAACCCGAACTGGTCCCAGCAACTCCAGAACAACCGCCGCACCCAACTCAACCAGCGCGGCGAGCGACTGGCGAGCGGCCAGGGAGTGCGATCCGACCGCTTGCAGGATCGGCAAACGCGCGCCGGCGAGCGGCGGGACAGCCAAGCGACGCAACGCCAACAACAACGCCAAGCGAGCCGCGAAGGAGCGCGCCAACAGCGCCCGGCGGGCGCGGGGTCGGCCAGACCCGCGCAACGCGCCAAGCCCGCCGACTTGGGCCGGAACAACGTCTTCGCCGACCGGGACGGCAATGTTCACCGCCGGACTAACCAGGGTTGGGAGCAGCGCGACCGAAACAACTGGTCGCGGCCGGAAACCCGCTCGCAACCCAGTTTTGCCAGCCAGCAACCCACTCTAGACCGGGATTACGGCGCCCGCGCTCGGGGCGCCGAGAGAACCCAGAATTTCCAGCGGGCTAGCGGCGGGGGTGGGTTCAGCCGGGGCGGCGGTGGTTTTGGCGGTCGGGGTGGTGGCGGTTTTCGCGGCGGACGGCGCTGAACGAAGCAGCCAAGCAATAAATTACTTTTCGTCAATTGGGTGGCGAATATGCCGAAATTCCTGAAACCGCGCGCATCGACGATGCCGCCCTGGCTGATTCCGCTGGTGTATGTGGGCGTGACCGTGGTTTGCAGCCTGATTTTGCCCCGCCTGGAGCAGGAACATATCGCCGCTTTCAGCCATGGCATGTCGGTCGCGTCAGCCCAGGCGACGCTGTCCGCCATCGCTTCCGGCATGATAGCGCTGACCGGCATCGTGTTCGCGCTGGCCTTTGTGATGGTGCAGTTCAGCGCCGTCGCCTATTCCCCACGTCTGGTCGCCTGGTTTGGCCGCGACCCGGTGCTGTTTCATGCGCTCGGCCTGTTCACCGCCACGTTTTTTTATGCCATCGCCACCCTGGCGTGGACGGATCGCGGGGGGAATGGCAAGGTGCCCCTGTTCTCGATGTTGCTCGTAGGGGTTCTGCTGATCCTCAGCATGATGGTTTTCGCCAAGCTGGTGCAGCGGCTCAATGATATTCAGATTACCAACGTGCTTTATTTCGTCGGTCAGCAAGGGCGGGAGATCATCCGAGCGATGTTCCCGCGTCTGGACGCACCGGCGGGCGCGACGCCGGAGTCGTGGAGAGCAGCGGTCGAGGAGGTCCAGCAGCGTCCGGTCACTCAGATGCTGCGCTACTCCGGCGAACCCGCGACCCTCGCCCGATTCCAGATCGGCGCCCTGGTCCGGCAGGCTCAGGCGGCGGATGTCGTGATCGTGATGGAGTGCGCCGTCGGCGATACTCTGGTCGATGACACCCTGCTATTGCGCGTGCACGGCGGCCGGGAACCACTGGCGGAAGCCCCGCTCCGACAGGCGATTCGGGCGGCGCGGGAACGCACCTTCGAGCAAGACCCCAAGTATCCGCTGCGACTGCTGGTAGACATCGCCATCAAGGCCCTCTCCCCGGCCATCAACGATCCGACCACGGCGGTCCAGGCCATCGACCAGATCGAGGATTTGTTGCGCCGCCTCGGCCGGCGCGCGCTCGACGCCGGCTGCGTCACGGACGAGCAGGGCCATCTGCGTCTGGTCTTCCCCACCCCCACCTGGGAGGACTATCTGGCGCTCGCCTTCGACGAAATCCGCCAATATGGCACCAGTTCGGTTCAGGTGATGCGCCGGCTGCGCTCGGCCCTCGTGGGCCTGATGGATTCCGTGACCGAGGCCGAACGCAAGGCGGTGATGCAGCGGTATCTGCACCATTTGGAACTGGCGGTGAAGGACTCGGTGCTCGACGCCGAGGATCAGGCGATGGCGCTACAGGAAGACCGGCAGGGACTGGGTCTGTCGCGCCGGCGGGCCGAGCCACACCCCAACGAGATACCATGATTGAGCACTGGTCAATTTGTGATAGGCCAATCTTGGCCTTGCCTCTTTATCGGAAAGGGTGTGGCTGGATCCAGCGCGCTGATTGAGTTGGCGCGCTCGATTTTGAGCGTCGGTTTCGGAAGAGAAGAGCCGTGGTAAATCCGCGCCCCTGGTGTCGGCGGGTGATGCTGAACCGCCGCGTAACGTTGCCACAGGGCGAAGCCACCGCCAGCCAGTAGCGCCGCCAGCAGGATGGCCAACGCGATTTTCCACGCGCTGTACGGTCGCTCGCCCTGCACTTCCCCCGTGCGGCCGTTGACCACGAAGCGATACGTCTTGTCGTGGAACCGGAATGCCGACAGCCACACCGGCAGCAATACGTGCTTGAAGCGGATCTCGCCGTAGCGGGTATCCTGGGCATGAATACGCTGGTGGTCGCCACCGATATCTTGCTCAACGTCGCGGCGAATGACGGGTGCCATCAGTTCGCGGGCGCGTTCGAAGCCCTGTTCCAGTTCTACCCCGTACATTTCGCTCTGAAAACCGCTCAGGTATTCCTCTTGATACGGCGTCAGATTCGCCAAATCCCAAGGTTCCAGTCGTTCGGTCACGTCTCGCGGCAACGAGCGGCTGGCCAACACCAGCACGTCGTCGAAGAAACGCGAAACCGTGCCGGCGGTCGGTGTCCAGCGGGTTTTGGTGACGACGCGGACGCGTTCGACCTCTTCGCCGTTTTCGATGGCGCGATAGCGTTCCTGGACCTGATAATCGTCGCCGCGTTCTCCTTGGTAGCGCGTGGTGGTGTCGGCGTCGTAAGTCCAGTACGGCACGTACATGCCGGCCAGGCGGGCGTCGTTGCGGGCGTAATCCTTCAGTCCGCCCGGCGCGAACCACAAACCGCCGAGCCATCGGCGGAAAGCCACGCGAGCTTGATCGCGGCCGATCTGGAAGGGTAACAACGCCTGCACCTGCAATTGGCGGTGCCGTTCGGTTTTCGCCACCACCGGCGCGCCACAGAACGGACATTGTCCGGCGTGGGTGGCCGCGTCGAAGCTGTAGGACGCACCGCAGGAATCGCAGTGGATTGCGATGTTGTCGCGAGTGGCGGTGTTCTTGGCCAGCGATTGGAGCGTCTCCCGAAAATCCTGCTCCAGGATCGGCGCGTTGGAGCCGGCGATCCGGTTCTCGTGGCCGCAGTGCCCGCAGCGCAACACGTCGGTACCGGGCGCGTATTCCAGCGAGGCGCCGCATTGCGCGCAGGGGAAGCGGCGAGGTTCGGAGTTGCCGGCGGCGGAGGGCGTTTCAGGTTCTTGCTGCATGGCGTGGAGTTCCTCTAAAGCGGTTTATCGGGAGTCTAGCAGGTTCGGTTTCGCGTTCCCCGATCCTGATATTTACAGCTTCTTTACGCGGTGGCGTCTTGTTTTTACCCCATTTTTTCAACCATCGGCCTATGCTCCGCAACATCGGAACCGCTATGTGGAGGCGCCGCATGGATATCGTCTATCTCGCTGGAATATCTGTATTTTTCATGCTGGCTGCCGGTCTTGCAGTCGGCTGCGCCAAACTGGGAGGTACCCCATGACTTGGCTCTACGTTCTCGGCGGTCTCGTTTCGGTCGGGTTGCTGATCTATCTCGTTGCCGCTCTGCTCATGGCGGAGGATTTATGATGACCCCGCACGCCTGGTTGTTGCTCGGGCTGTATCTGCTCGTCTTGTTGGTTCTGGTCAAGCCGCTTGGGATTTATATCGCGAACGTTATGGAGGGGCGTTCGTGGGCGCTGCGCCTTGGAAGTCCCATCGAAGCGGTCATCTATCGCCTCGGCGGCGTCCGCAAAGAAAGCAAGATGGGGTGGTTGCAGTACGCGCTCGCTCTCTTGCTGTTCAACGCGCTGGGCGTGTTCGCCGTCTATGCCCTGCAACGACTCCAGCTCTGGCTGCCGCTCAATCCGCAACAGATGGCCAATGTCAGCCCCGATTCGGCGTTCAACACCGCCGTCAGTTTCGTCACCAACACCAACTGGCAGGGCTACGCCGGCGAATCGACGATGAGCTACCTGACCCAGATGCTGGCCCTGACGGTGCAGAATTTCCTGTCGGCGGCGACTGGCATCGTCGTGGTCATCGCCTTGATTCGCGGTTTTGCTCGCCACACGGCGCAAGATGTCGGTAACGCCTGGGTCGATCTGACTCGCGTCACGCTTTATGTGCTGCTGCCGCTGGCGCTGGTGTTCGCGGTGTTCCTGATCGGCCAGGGCGTGATCCAGAATTTCGCCCCCTATCGGGACGTGACGACCCTGGAAGTGACTCATTACGACAGTCCGAAGCTGGACGCCGCTGGTCAGCCGCTCAAGGACGACCAGGGCAATCCAGTAACCGAACCGGCTACCACCCAAACGCAAACCCTGGCGATGGGGCCGGTCGCCTCGCAGGAAGCGATCAAGATGATTGGCACCAACGGCGGCGGTTTCTTCAACGCCAATTCGGCGCATCCCTACGAAAACCCGACACCGCTGAGCAACTTTTTCCAGATGCTGTCGATTTTCCTGATACCGGGCGCGTTGTGCTACACCTTCGGCCGCATGGTCGGCGATACCCGGCAGGGCTGGGCCGTGCTCGCCGCGATGACGATCATTTTCGCGGTGGCGGCTGTCGCGACAATCTCTTTCGAACAACAGGGCAATCCGCTGTTCGCCGCCGCTGGCGTCGATCAAACCGCCAGCGCCATTCAGGCGGGCGGCAACATGGAAGGCAAGGAAACCCGCTTCGGCATCGCCGACTCAGGCCTGTTCGCCACCATCACCACCGCAGCCTCCTGCGGCGCGGTCATCGCCATGCACGACTCGTTCACGCCGCTCGGCGGAATGATTCCGCTGGTCATGATGCAGCTCGGCGAGGTGGTGTTCGGCGGCGTCGGCTCCGGTCTCTACGGCATGTTGGTGTTCGCCATCCTGGCGGTCTTCATCGCCGGCCTGATGATCGGCCGCACGCCCGAATACCTGGGCAAGAAGATCGAAGCCTACGAAATGAAGATGACCGCCATCGCGATTCTGGTGACACCGCTGCTGGTGCTCGGCGGAACCGCCATCGCCGTCATGACCGCCGCCGGCCAAGCGGGCATCTTCAATCCGGGACCGCACGGCTTTTCGGAAGTGTTGTACGCCTTCACCTCGGCCGCCAACAACAACGGCAGCGCCTTCGCCGGACTCTCGGCCAACACGCCCTTCTACAACGTCATGCTGGTCATCGCCATGTGGTTCGGCCGCTTCGCGATCATCGTGCCGGTGCTGGCCATCGCCGGCTCGCTGGCGGCGAAGAAGCGTATCGCCGCGACCGCTGGCACCCTACCGACTCACGGGCCGTTGTTCGTGACCCTGCTGATCGGGACGGTGCTGCTGATCGGCCTGCTCAATTATGTGCCCGCGCTGGCCTTGGGGCCGGTGGTCGAGCATTTCATGCTGTGGGCTGGCCATTGATCGAAAAGTAGGGTGGGTTAGGCGTGAAACGCCGTAACCCACCGTTTTGCGGCGGGTTACGCTTTGCTAACCCGCCCTACGAAAAGGATAAGGATCTATGTCTCGTAAGACGCTGACTCTATTCGACCCGACGCTGGTGAAGCCCGCCATCGTCGATTCCTTCAAGAAACTGGATCCGCGACTGCAATGGCGCAACCCGGTGATGTTCGTGGTTTACGTCGGCAGCATTCTGACCATGGTGCTGTGGGCGCAAGCGCTCGGCGGCCAGGGCGAGGCTCCGGCCGGCTTCATCCTCGCCATCGCCTTGTGGCTGTGGTTCACGGTGCTGTTCGCCAATTTCGCCGAAGCGCTGGCCGAGGGCCGCAGCAAGGCCCAGGCGGCGTTCCTGCGCGGCGCCAAGAAGACCGTTATGGCCAAAAAACTGCGGGAGCCCCATTACGGTGCTCCGCTGGACTTGTTGCCTGGCACGGAACTACGACGCGGCGACGTGGTGTTGGTGGAGGCCGGCGACATGATCCCGGCCGACGGCGAGGTGATCGAGGGGGTCGCGTCGGTCAACGAAAGCGCCATCACCGGCGAATCCGCGCCGGTGATCCGGGAGTCCGGCGGCGATTTCAGCGCCGTCACCGGCGGAACCACCGTGCTGTCCGACTGGATCGTGGTCCGCGTGTCGGTCAATCCCGGCGAGGCGTTCATCGATCGCATGATCGCCATGGTGGAGGGCGCCAAGCGCCAGAAGACTCCCAACGAGATCGCGCTCACCATCCTGCTGGTGGCGCTGACGATCATCTTCCTGGGTGTGACGGTGACGCTGCTGCCGTACTCGCTGTTCAGCGTGGCGGTCGCGAAGGCCGGTGCGCCGGTGACGATCACGGTGCTCGTCGCCCTGCTGGTCTGCCTGATTCCGACTACCATCGCCGGGTTGCTGTCGGCCATCGGCGTGGCCGGGATGAGCCGGATGATGCAGGCCAACGTGATCGCCACCTCGGGCCGGGCGGTGGAGGCGGCGGGCGACGTGGATGTGCTGCTGCTCGACAAGACCGGCACCATCACCCTCGGCAACCGGCAGGCGGCGGCGTTTCTGCCGGCGCCCGGTTTTACGGAGCAGGCTTTGGCCGACGCCGCGCAGCTCGCGTCCCTGGCCGACGAAACGCCGGAAGGCCGTTCCATCGTGGTGCTGGCGAAACAAAAATTCAACCTGCGCGAGCGCGACATTCACGGTCTTGGCGCCACCTTCGTCCACTTCTCGGCTCAGACCCGGATGAGCGGCGTGGACCTGCCACATTCCCCTCGCCCTTCGGGAGAGGGGTTAGGGGTGAGGGCGGTACGGCAGATCCGCAAGGGTTCGGCGGACGCCATCCGCAAGCACGTTGAAGCGCTCGGTGGTGGTTTCCCGAGTCCGGTTACCCATACCGTGAACGAGGTGGCCAGCCGGGGCAGTACGCCCCTGGTGGTCGCCGACGGCGCGAAAGTGCTGGGCGTGATCGAACTCAAGGACATCGTCAAGGGCGGCATCAAGGAACGCTTCGCCGAACTGCGGCGCATGGGCATCAAGACGGTGATGATCACCGGCGACAACCGGCTGACCGCCGCCGCCATCGCCGCTGAAGCGGGGGTGGACGATTTCCTGGCCGAAGCCACGCCGGAGGCGAAACTCGCTCTGATCCGCCAGCATCAAGCCGAGGGCCGGCTGGTGGCGATGACCGGCGATGGCACCAACGACGCGCCCGCGCTGGCGCAGGCCGACGTGGCGGTCGCCATGAACACCGGTACCCAGGCGGCCAAGGAAGCCGGCAACATGGTGGATCTGGATTCCAATCCGACCAAGTTGATCGAGATCGTCGAGACCGGCAAGCAGATGCTGATGACGCGCGGCTCGCTCACGACCTTCAGCGTCGCCAACGATATCGCCAAATTTTTCGCCATCATCCCGGCCGCTTTCGTCACCACCTATCCGCAACTGGCGGCGCTCAACGTCATGGACCTGGCCAGCCCGGCCTCGGCGATCCTGTCGGCGGTGATTTTCAACGCCCTGATCATCATCTTCCTCATCCCGTTGGCGCTGAAGGGTGTCAAGTACCGGCCGCTTGGCGCGGCGGTGCTGCTGCGGCGCAATCTGCTGGTCTACGGTCTGGGCGGCGTGATCGTCCCATTCGTCGGCATCAAGCTGATCGATCTGTTGATCGCGCTCGCGGGCTGGGCGTAAGGATTCGCAGGAGAAATACACCATGAAAACCCTGATTCGTCCCGCCGTGACGCTATTCATCCTGCTATCCCTCATCACCGGCCTGATCTATCCGCTGTTGGTGACCGGGATCGGACAAGCTCTGTTCCCGAAACAAGCCGCCGGTAGCCTGATCGAGCACGACGGCAAGCCAGTCGGCTCCCGGCTGGTCGGTCAGAATTTCACCGATCCCAAATACTTCTGGGGCCGGCTGTCGGCCACCGCGCCGCAACCCTACAATGCCGCCGCATCCGGTGGCTCCAATCTCGGCCCGCTCAATCCCGCCCTGAAGGCCGCCGTGGAATCTCGCATCAAGGCGCTGCGCGAGGCCGATCCAGGCAACACCGCGCCGGTGCCGGTGGATTTGGTCACGGCGTCCGCCAGTGGCCTCGATCCCCACATCAGTCCGGCCGCCGCCGAGTATCAGGTGGCGCGGGTCGCTCGGGCGCGCGAACTGGCGCCCGAAATCGTGCGAAACTTAGTGGCTCAGCACACCGAGGATCGCCAGTGGGGAATTTTTGGCGAATCACGCGTCAACGTGCTCGAACTCAATCTCGCCCTCGACCCGTTACCATTCGAACGAAAACCATGAACGCGTTGACCGAACCTGCCCAGGGAATAGCCACTGGCGCCACCAGCATCCCGGCCGCGCCCATATTGCCGCTGGTCCGGCACTTTCGCCAAATCCTGCTGTGGCCGTTGCGAGTCATGCCAGGCCAAGCGGAAGGAAAGCACATCTCGAATTGTTGGGAACTTTTGAAGACCTTGGAGGAGGGCTGTCCCTGGCGAGAGGTCAAGGGAGGATTTGGCGACCCCAGGAATTTTCGAGAGCGGCATTACAAGGAATTCATCACCTTTCTGCCTTACGTGCAGCGCTTTCTGTATGGCGAAAGCGAAGGCCGCGAAGGACAAATCGGCTACGGCAAATCCCCGATCCGGGTATTCCGCCGCGGCGATATCGCCCAGATGCGAGTCGTTCTCGACCCCTCAACACCGCCGTTGCTGTTCCAGATCGCCCATGTCGATCTCTATTTCTACTACGACATCGACATCATCATCCTGGTGGTGGAATTTTCCGCCAACGATTTACCGCTGTTGCTGGTCGAGGACGTTTTGTTCAAGGTGGGTCGGGCCTATCCGGGGTTCTGGGAACCCAACGGCCAGGGCGGACAGTGTCCGTACCGGGTGGAGTGGCTGTCGGCGACGGGCGAGATACTGGCGGTGTCCGACTACGAGAATCGCGACAAATATCTCCAGTTCACTTGCCAGCACCGCTCCCCCAACGTCTCCGCCCATTGGGAGTATCTGCTTCGACCGTTGGCTCTGTACCATTCCGACCGCGAGGCCGCGATCCGCTACCGGCAGATCGAATACCACCGCATGCCGCTGCTGGCCTATCTAAGCTTTAGCGATCCGCAAAACCTGACCCGAGGCGATTTCGCCCGGCTGGCGCTAGTGACCAAGGCCGGACCCTCCAACACCCTGCCGTACTCCGCCAAGGAGTTGGCCCATTTCGAGGAACGCTACTGTTACGACAAGTTCTGGGACCCGGACAACCCGGCGCTGTCCAGTCGCTACCTGTGCTGCGGCCATGCCTTCGTGGTGGTCGGCAAGGCCAGCCAGCCCTTTTTCGTCGATCCCGAAACTGGCCTGCTGGGTCAGTTCCGCCATCAGTATTTCGTCGTCAATCTGATCGCTCATTTCCAGAAAGCGGCCCTGATGCTGTTTTCGGAATGGTTGGTGGTGGCGATCAGCCAGCTCGATGTCCACGACCTGGATTCGGTCAGAGCCTTCAAGCGCGAAATCCGCCGGATCATGGCTACATTCCTGCGCTTCACCGAACGCTACTGGTTTCACGAAGTTTCCGACCAGGCGCAGATTCGGGATTTGTTCCGACTGCTGACCGGTCATCTCAACACCGACCGGATTTATCAGGATGTCAGCGTATCGGTCAAGGAAATGAATCATTTCTTGGACAGTGACAGTCAGCGGCGGCAGGCGAACACCGTGACGCGCCTGACGGTGGTGACCACGCTGGGGCTGGTCGCGACCGTCGCGACCGGTTTTCTGGGGATGAACATCTTCGACGAAGCCGACAATCCACCCTGGGTCAAGCTCCTCATTTTATTCGCGGTGCTCATTCCCAGCTCGCTGCTGGTCAACTACGCGGTCGCCCACTCCAAGGTCCTCTCGGATTTCATGGAAGCCCTGGCGGACAAGCGGCTGACCTGGTGGGACCGGGCCCAGATCCTGCTTAGAATCTGGCGGGAGCCTCCCGAAAAAGCGACCAAGCCGTGAACGGTAAATCCGCCGACGCCCGCCCAGACCCAGACCAATTATCCGTCCTCAACAAGGCCAAGCCGATTACGGATTGCAGACCTATGAATGCGGACGCTCGTCTGGCGCCGAGGGTGGACTGGACGGCGTTTTCCACGTTGGAGACTTTGGGGATCGATGAGGTGGCGCCGCTCAAGGGCCATGGCCACTACGTGGCGGTGCGCGCCCGACCGATCACGGGGGAATCCTACGGAGTCAAACCGATTTCACGACCTTTCGGCCCACGCCTTGGTATATAGCTTCTCCAGCGCCTGGGTGAATCCCGGTTCGTCGCGCAGCGGCGAGGCGGCCACCCGATGACGGAGGTTGGCGCGCAAAGCGGCCAGGGCGGGGATATCCGCCGCCAATTCGGCCGCGATGCGCAGGTACTGGGTCTCGTCCCTGGCGATCAGTTGCTCCAGTCCAACGGCATGAAGCAGGCTGGATACCATTCTCCCCGCGTGGCTGCTCCCTTCCAGGGTGATGACCGGTACTCCCTGCCAGAGGGCGCAGCAGGCGAGGGTATGACCGCTCCACGGAAACACATCGAGAAAGATGTCGATATCCTCGAACTGTTCAAGGAAGCCGCGGGTGGGATTGTCCAGCGACCGCAACAGAAGCCGTCCAGGATCGATTCCCAAGGCCGTGAATGCCCCCTCCAACCGCTGTCGCTGCCAAGAGTCGATCTGGTCGCGGGCAATGAGTAGACGCGCATCCGGGAGTGCTTGGAGCAGTCGGCTCCAAAGGCGAATCACCGCGGGATTGGTTTTCTCCAGCTTGTGCAAGGCGCCGAAAGTGACTTGGCCGGTCTTCGCCGCCGGCGCCGGACTGACCGAGGGGGCGTGGCCAGGAGGGCGAAAACAGGCGAATAGCCGTGGCAATCGCAGTGGCGCTTCGCAGCCGGGAAAAGCCTCTCCCTCCGGCGCGGTGAACGCATCGACGATCCGATAATCCATCGCCGCGAGCCCGGTGGTGTTCGGGTAACCCAGCCAACTGATTTGCAACGGTGCTGGCTTGCGGGCAAAGAGCATGAGGCGGTTCTTTTCGGTGTGGCCGCCCAGATCCACCAGAATGTCCACGCGGTCCGCGCGAACCTGCTGATCGAGACGATGGTCGGACCAACCGGCGGTGTCGCGCCATTGGTCAGCAAGACCTTTTAGCCGCACCGTCACCGCATCTGGGCTCTCCACGTCGGAATAACAGTAGATACGAAAGCGCTGGTGATCGTGGTGAGCCAGCACCGGCTCGAAAAAGTAATTCACCGCGTGGGCGCGAAAATCCCGGGAAGCGTAGCCAATTCGCAGCACCCGATCGAGTCTGCGGCTCGGATCTGTTCGAGGCGGCCTGGCAAGGTTGTCCAGATGGCTACAGACCCGCCGGTGTTCGGCGGCGACCTCCCAAGAGTCCAGTCCTGGAATCAGATTCAGCAGATAAAGCAGATTGTCCGCCGCGGCTGGATAGTTGGGGCGGCGGCGGAGCGCCGCGCGAAAGGCGACGACGGCGTCCTCCAGTCGCAACTGGTCGAATAACGCGCGCCCGAGGTTGTAATGCGCTTCCGCCAGCCCCGGGGCCAACCGCGCGGCCTCTTCGGCATGGCGCAGCGCCGCCTCATGGGCGTGGATATCCCCGTAGGCGGCGCCAAGATTGAGATGGGCGCCGACATGATCGGGACGCAAGGCGAGAGCGACCTGTAACTGTTCGATCGCGGCTTGGGGCTCCCCAGCCCGGCGTAAGGCATCCCCCAGGTTACTGCGCAGCACCGGATTGTCAGGGACCAGGTCCACCGCGCGCCGGATATAGGCCGCTCCCTCGGCGTGAGCGCCCTGCTGGTGGCGGACCAACCCAAACAGATGGAGGGCGTCGGGGTCCGCCGGCGACAATCGCAATACCCGTTCATAGAGTTGTGCCGCGCGCGCCAATTCCCCTGCCTGGTGGAATTTTACCGCCGCCTGGAGGAGCGCCCGAGGATCGTTTACTGTTGGCACCACACTGACCCCATAAGCTCGCGAACGGATCCGATTCTACTTTACCGAGACCACCAGACAGGAGGCCTCCAATGAACCTCGTGCAAGCGCAAACCGCCAGCGACATCGATACCGCGCGGACGCTGTTCCGCGAGTACCAGCGTTTCCTGGGCGTCGATCTATGCTTCCAGGGGTTCGAGGAGGAACTCGCGACCCTGCCGGGGCGCTACGCGCCACCGAGGGGCCGGTTGCTGCTCGCGCTGGATGGGCCAGGCGCGGCGGGCTGCGTGGCCCTGCGCCCGCTGGACGACAAGGTCTGCGAGATGAAACGACTGTTCGTTCGGCCGGCGTATCGCGGTCAGGGGCTGGGGCGCGTCCTGGCGACCCGGATCGTGGACGAAGCGGCGGCCCTGGGCTATGCCGCGATGCGGCTGGACACCTTGGAGGGGCTGGAAGGCGCGATGCGCCTTTACACCTCAATGGGTTTTCAGCGCCGCGCTCCCTACTACGCCAATCCGCTACCGGGCGTGGTGTATTGGGAACGGGCGTTGTCGAATTTTCCATCCGCTTCCGCCACCATGGAGCCGGATGGTTCGTTTCCCGGCTCGGTTGGAGATTCACGATTCAACCATCATCGCTGGTGACGATGAACACCTCGTCCACCTCGTTGATGTGATAGCGCCGGGGCTTGGCGGCGACCGCGAGATCCGCCTCGCTCAAACCGGATTGACCGAGCATGTAGGCGCGGATGGCCGGATCGTTCGGATCGGCTTTTTCATTTTCCAGCCATTGCCGGACCTTCGGGTCTTGCGGCTGAAAGACATGCAGCTCCCGATGGCCGCGTTGTAGCAGGGCGTAAACCGGCGGGTCGCCCAGCTCGACCAGCTTGGTATAACCCATCTCCTCGTACATTCGCGCGGTCTGCCTGACGTTGGCCAGCACCTTACCGTTGCCTTTGTAGTCGGGGCCGTACTCGAAGCGGTTGCCTTTCTCCAGCAGGTGCTGGCGCAGCGCCGCGACCGCTCCATCAAGGCCGGTTATCGATTTGACGGTTTTCTCGCTCATGAGTGAATGCTCCGCAAAATTATTCCACGTGGCATATTCTAAGAAATACTTGCTGAAAAACCGCTTTTATTCTCACCTCTATCCCAGGAGTTACCGCATGGCTGGCACCAGTCTGTTAGCTCTGATCGATGATATCGCCACCGTATTGGACGACGTGGCGCTGATGACCAAGGTGGCGGCAAGAAAGACCGCCGGCGTCCTGGGCGACGATCTGGCGCTGAACGCCGAGCAGGTCTCGGGCGTGCGCGCCGAGCGCGAATTGCCGGTGGTGTGGGCGGTCGCCAAGGGTTCGATGAAAAACAAGCTGATCCTGGTTCCGGCGGCGTTGTTGATCAGCGCGGTCGCGCCATGGGCGATTACCCCATTGTTGATGGTGGGCGGCGCCTATCTGTGCTTCGAGGGCTTCGAAAAGCTGGCGCATAAATTCCTGCACGGCAAGACCGACGTCGAGGCCGAGCACGCCGCGACCGTCCAGGCGATCAGCGACCCCGCCGTGGATCTGGTGGCGTTCGAGCGGGAAAAAATCCGGGGCGCGATCCGCACCGACTTCGTGCTCTCGGCGGAAATCGTCGTGATCGCTCTGGGCACCGTGCAAAATGTCCCCTTCGCCGTCCAGGTAGCTGTGATCGCCGGCATCGCCGTCCTCATGACGGTGGGTGTGTACGGCCTGGTGGCCGGCATCGTCAAGCTGGACGACGCGGGATTGCACCTCATCAAGGATGACGCGGCCCACGCCTGGGCCGGTTTCAAGCGTATCCTGGGTCGGGGCTTGTTGCGCGTCACGCCGTATCTGATGAAAACGCTGTCCGTGGTCGGCACGGCGGCCATGTTCATGGTCGGTGGTGGAATTCTGCTGCATGGCCTGCCCTATTCCCATGAGGTGTTGCACCACGCGGAAGCCGCCGTTGGCGGCATACCCGGCGTCGGCGGGGCGTTGGCGGCCCTCACTCCGATGTTGCTCAACCTGCTGGTCGGCATCGGCGCGGGCGGGCTCGCGCTGGCTGGCGTCAACAAGGCCACGGCCCTGTTTGCCAAGCGCGACCAACAGCCGGATTCGACCTGATCCCCCATGCCGACCGTTGCCCTGGGTTGTCATTCCGCCACGCCTTGCCCAGCCATCCGGCGCTTCACGGTCGAGGCTCACCGGACTCCCATCGGATTGCTCGCGTTGCGCTACGTGATCGAGGGCGACCCGGCCAGCGTGCGCCTGCCCGACCCGGGCCCGTCGCGTCGCGCGGACGAGCTTTGGCGGCATACCTGCTTCGAGGCGTTCCTGGCGGGAGGCGCGCGCGCGGGTTATCATGAGTTCAATTTCGCGCCATCGGCCGAATGGGCCGTTTATCGCTTCACGGCGTATCGAACGGGAATGACGGCCGTCGATCCAATCCCGCCACCGACCATCACCTTGCGCGTTGGCGCGGATCGGCTCGAACTGGAAGCCGTGGTGGAGCTAGCCGAACTGACGGCGGAACCGGGCGACGGCGCATTGTGGCTGGCGCTGTCCGCCGTCATCGAGCAACAGAGCGGTCAATGCTCGTATTGGGCGTTGCGGCACCCACCGGGGCCGCCGGATTTCCATCACCCCGACGGTTTCGCGCTCCCGCTCGATCCTTTCACCTGACCACGGAATTGACCCAACCGCAGGATGACCCTCCGATGCAACCGATACTCAAATCCGCCAAGCTCGCCAACGTTTGCTACGACATTCGCGGTCCAGTGCTGGCGCGCGCCAAGCAGATGGAAGATGAAGGCCAGCGGATCACCAAGCTCAACATCGGCAACCCGGCGCCGTTCGGCTTTCTGGCGCCGGACGAGATCGTCCAGGATGTGATCCACAATCTGCCGGATGCCTCCGGCTATTGCGACTCGAAAGGGCTGTTCGCCGCGCGCAAGGCGATCATGCACTACACCCAGCAAAAGCAGATTCGCGGGGTGCAGGTCGATGACATCTACATCGGCAACGGCGTGTCCGAATTGATCACGATCGCCCTGCAAGCTCTGCTCAACAACGGCGACGAGGTGTTGATTCCGGCGCCGGACTATCCGCTGTGGACGGCGGTGGTCAGCCTGTCGGGCGGCACCCCGCGCCACTATCTGTGCGACGAGCAGGCCGGCTGGCTGCCCGATCTGGACGACATCCGCGGCAAGATCACCCCGAACACCCGCGCCATCGTCGTCATCAATCCGAACAATCCGACCGGCGCGCTGTATCCGGCCGACCTGCTGCGGGAAATCCTGGAGATCGCCCGCCAGCACCAGCTCATCGTGTACGCCGACGAGATTTACGACAAGGTGCTCTACGACGGCGCCCAGCACACGTCCATCGCGTCCCTGGCGGACGACGTGCTGTGTCTGACCTTCAACGGCCTGTCGAAAAATTACCGGGCCTGCGGCTACCGCGCCGGCTGGGTGGTGGTGTCGGGCGAACGGAGCCATGCCCAGGACTACATCGAGGGCCTGACCATCCTGGCCTCGATGCGGTTGTGCGCCAATGTCCCGGCCCAATACGCGATCCAGACCGCGCTCGGCGGCTATCAAAGCATCGGCGACCTGGTATTGCCCACCGGCCGGCTGGGCAAGCAACGTGACCTGGCGTTCCAGTTGCTCACGGCCATTCCCGGCGTCAGTTGCGTCAAGCCCCAGGCGGCGCTGTACCTGTTTCCGCGGCTCGATCCCAAGCTTTATCCCATCGCCGACGACCAGCAGTTTGTGTTGGAACTGTTGCTGGAGGAAAAGGTGCTGTTGGTGCAGGGCACCGGCTTCAACTGGCCCCAGCCCGACCATCTACGGATCGTGTTCCTGCCCCACGAGGACGACCTGATGGACGCGATTGGGCGCCTCGGCCGCTTTCTGGAGCGTTATCACCGGCGCCATCACGGCGTGTGACGGCGCGGTTCCACGGTCAGTTCGGCCAACACCTGTTCGGCGATCGCCAGGCAGGCGGTCAGGCCCGGCGATTCGATCCCGAACAGGTTCACCAGTCCCGCCACCCCATGCGCGGCGGGTCCTTGGATGATGAAGTCGCCGGCGATCTCGCGCGGACCGGTGATCTTGGGCCGAATCCCGGTGTAGCCCGGTCGCAGCGCGCCGTCCGGCAGGTCGGGATAGTAGCGGCGGATCGCCCGGTAAAACTTGCCCTCCAGGCCAGATTCGAACGCATGGTCCGGCGTGGCCGGCCAGCCGCTGACATCCGGTCCGAACCGGCACTGGCCGCCCAAGTCGAGCGTCACGTGAATGCCCAGTCCGGCAGGGTCGGGCATCGGATAGACCAGATTTTGGAACGGCGCGCGACCGCTCAGCAGGAAATAGTGACCCTTGGCGTAGAACGTGGGTGGAATGCGTTCGACCGGAAAGCCGACAATGCGCCGGGCTAGTTCCTGCGCCCGCAAGCCGGCCGCGTTGACCAGCCGGCGGCAACGCAATTCGAGCGGCGCATCACCGCCGACGGATAAAATAATTCCATCCGGCTCGATGCGTGCGCCAGTGACTGACGTGTGGGTCACCAACGTCGCGCCGGCCCGTTCGGCGTCGCCCAGCAACGCCAGCATCAGGCCGTGGCTGTCGAGGATGCCGGTCGATTCGGAATACAGACCGGCGACCGCGCGCACCGCCGGTTCGCGCCGGTGAATCTCGACGGCCCCCAGTGACTGGAGCGGCACGCCGTTGGTGGCCGCTCGCTTCGCGTAGCTGGCAAGCATGGGCAGTTCCTCGGCGTCGACGGCGATCAACAGCTTGCCGATCCGGCGATGGGCGACGCCGCGCTCGGCGCAGTACCGATAGAGCAGTTCCTTGCCCCGCACGCACCAGCGGGCCTTGAGCGAGCCGGTCGGGTAGTAGATGCCGGCGTGGATAACCTCGGAATTGCGCGCCGAGGTTTGCGTGCCGAAGCGGGCCTCCGCCTCCAGGATCAACACTTCGTGGCCAGCCAGCGCCAATTGGCGAGCGACCGCCAGACCGATCACCCCCGCGCCGACGACGACGGTATCGACGGTTTCCATGACTCCTCCAATCGCTGGGTTGATCTATTCCCCCTGGAACCGGGGTTTTCGTTTCTCGCGGAACGCATTCAAGCCTTCCTGATAGTCGTGGCTGTCGTACACGACGCGGCGCAGGCCCTGAATCCGCTCGAACAGTTCCGGACTCAGGGTGCGGGCGCTGGCCAGCAGCCGCAGTTCCTCCTTCATCACCGAGATGCTCAAGGGCGAGTTGGCGACGATCTGGCTGGCCAGGCCGTACACGAAGGCTTCGATCTCGGCGGCGGGCTTGATGTAGTTGATGATGCCGAGATTCAGCGCCTGCGCCGTCGGGATCGGTTGCGCCGTGAACAGCATTTCCTTGGCCACCGGCAGTGGAACCATGTTGATCAGCGTCAGCAGACCGCCCAGGTTGTAGGGAACGCCCAGCTTGGCCGGAGTAATGGCGAAGGTCGCCTCGGGCGTGGCGACCAGGATGTCGCAGGCCATGGCCACTTCGCAGCCACCGCCCCAGACGCCGCCCTCGATCAGGGCGATGACGGGCGCCGGAAATTCCTGAATGGCGCGGACCAGCACGCGCAGTGAATCGCTCCAGCCGAGCGGGTCGCGACCGCGATCGGGCAACTCGCTGACATCGTGGCCGGCGGACCAGACCTTGACGCCGGCGGGGGCGCGCAACACGGCGACGCGGATGTTTTGTTCCCGAAAGCACTCCAGCGCGGTGGTGATCTCGCCGATCAACGCTTCGCTGAGGGCGTTGCGCTTTTGGGCGTGGTTCATCACGATCGTTCCGATCGCGTCTTGGGTTTCGGTCAAAATGAGTGGCACGGTTTTTCTCCGAAAGGTGAATGATGAGAGTCTCACTGATCCGACATATTGCTTCCAACTCTCGTAAGGATCAATCTTAGCGGGCTTATGTCGTCCACCGTTCCCCTCTCCGCCCAACCCCCCATCGCCGCCGAAAATGCCGGCGCGGTCATCGCCGTGCGCGGCAGCGTAGTGGACGCGAGGTTTCCCAGTCGCCTGCCGCCCTTGCGCCAACGCCTGCTGGCCGGCCGGCGGTCGGAAATCGTGCTGGAAGTCAACGAGCACCTCGGCGCCGACACCGTGCGCAACATCGCCCTGACCGCCACCCAGGGGCTGGCGCGCGGCGAGCCGGTGTGGGATAGCGGCACGCCGTTGACCGCGCCGGTCGGACCGGCGCTGCTGGGGCGGATGGTCAACGTATTCGGCGCGACGATCGACGACGGGTCGCCGCTGGTCGAGGTCGAATACCGGGCGATTCATCGGCCGCCGCCGCCGTTGCGCCAACAACAGATCGGGCGCGAACGGTTCGAGACCGGGATCAAGGTCATCGACCTGCTCTGCCCGCTGGAACGCGGCGGCAAGGCTGGCCTGTTCGGCGGCGCGGGCGTCGGCAAGACGGTCATCATCACCGAACTGATTCACAACATGGTCGGGCGCTATCAGGGCGTCAGCCTGTTCTGCGGCATTGGCGAACGTTGCCGCGAGGCCGAGGAATTGCACCGGGAGATGCGCGACGCCGGCGTGCTCGACCAGGCGGTGCTGGTGTTCGGCCAGATGGACGAGCCGCCGGGCGCGCGGTTTCGAGTCGGCCACGCGGCGCTGACCATCGCCGAGTATTTCCGCGACGTGGCCCACCGCGACGTGCTGTTGCTGATCGACAATATCTTCCGCTTCGTCCAGGCGGGCGCGGAAGTCTCCGGGTTGATGGGCCGGTTGCCGTCGCGAGTGGGTTATCAGCCGACGCTGGGCAGCGAACTGGCGGAACTGGAGGAGCGGATTTGCAGCACGGTCAACGGCGCGATGACCTCGGTCCAGGCGGTGTATGTGCCCGCCGACGATTTCACCGATCCCGCCGCCGCCCACACCTTCGCGCATTTGTCGGCGGTGCTGGCCCTGTCGCGACAGCGGGCCAGTCAGGGTCTTTATCCGGCGGTGGACCCTTTGGCCTCGGATTCCAAGCTGTTGACGCCGACCGTGGTCGGCGAGCGCCATTACCGAATCGCCCAGGCGGTGCGCCGCACCCTGGCCGAATACGAGGAGCTGAAGGACATCATCGCCATGCTGGGGCTGGAAGAACTATCGCCCGCCGACCGGGCCACGGTGTACCGGGCGCGGCGGCTGGAACGCTATCTAACCCAGCCGTTCTTCACCACCGAGCATTTCACCGGCCGGGCCGGAGTGAGCGTGCCGCTCGCGCAAACGCTGGACGATTGCGAGCGATTGTTGAACGACGAATGCGCCGACTGGCCGGAACAGGCGTTGTATATGATCGGCCGGCTGGACGAGGCGCGGCGATGCGGCTGAAACTGCTTACACCCACTGAAGTGCTGGTGGACCAACCCGTTGCCAAGCTGAACGCCGAAGGGCCGGACGGTGCGTTCTGCTTGCTGCCCCGCCACCGCGACTGGGTGGCGACGCTGGTTCCTGGCATCGTCGGTTTTGCTACCCTGGACGGCGGTGAGACCTTCGTGGCGGTGGATCGGGGCGTGCTGGTCAAATGCGAGGACGAGGTATTGATTTCAGTACGGCGGGCGGTGCGCGACGGCGATCTGGCGACGCTACGGGAGGTGGTCGAAACCCGCTTCCGGCGTTACGACGATCAGGAAAAAGCGGCGCGAGACGCCATCGCCCGGCTGGAAGCTGGAGTGATCCGCCGTTTTCTGGAATTACAGGAACGAATGCGATGAAACCGCCCCGGGTTCCCAACCATCTCCCGGTACAAGTCGCGCGCAAGGCCGACCGCAAGCTGCGGGCGCGCGCCGCCGGATCGCCGGGGCCGTGGTTCGGGCTGGGCGTGTTCGGAATCATTGGCTGGAGCGTGGCCTTACCGGCGGTGCTGGGCGCGCTGCTCGGCCTTTGGCTGGATCACGCCCATCCCGGCCGCTTTTCCTGGACCTTGAGCCTGCTGCTGGGTGGGCTCGTGCTGGGTTGCATCGCCGCCTGGCAGTGGGTGGACCGGATGGGACCGCCGCATGACTGAGTGGTTGGGTTGGCTACTGGCCGTTCTGGGCGGCGCGGCGCTGGGCTTGTTCTACTACGCTGGCCTGTGGTTCACCCTGCGACGGCTGCCGGAACAGGCGCATCCCGCGTTGTGGGTGTTCGGCAGCTTCGCCCTGCGGCTGGCGGTCAGCATGGCCGGCTTCTACTTTATCCTTGGCCCGGATCGCAACTTGCCGCGCTTAGGGGTGGCGCTGCTGGCCTTTATCGTGGCGCGGGTGCTGTTGACCCGCCGATTAAAACCGGTACCGCCGCCAGAACCACGCTCGTGATCATCATGGATCTGGCGGTTCGCGGAGTCGGTTAGCGTTGACAAACTTTTATATTTCGATAATACTTTAAATATGGAAA
Source organism: Candidatus Contendibacter sp. (assembly GCA_029624675.1). Classification (GTDB taxonomy): domain Bacteria; phylum Pseudomonadota; class Gammaproteobacteria; order Competibacterales; family Competibacteraceae; genus Contendibacter. Next base: position 84,691 of record JARSSP010000024.1, on the reverse strand, counting down.
CACTAAACGCTGCTGAACTGCTCGCCGCTCTTGGCCATGAATCCCGCTTGGCGGTCTTTCGCCTGCTGGTGCAGGCTGGCCCTGACGGTATGAACGCCAGCGCCATCGGCGAGCAACTGGCCTTGCCACCGGCCACGCTGTCCTTCCATTTGGCCCACCTCAGCCGGGTGGGACTCATCCGGGGGCAACGGGAAAGCCGTTTCATCCGCTACTCCGCCGAGTTCGCCACGATGGATGAGTTGATCGCCTTTCTGACCCAGAACTGTTGTCAAGGTCAGGCCTGCTTGCCCAGGACGGCAACGTGCGACACCACGGAGAAACGCCGAAGCCGGCTTGCTAAAACCGCAACCTGATCGATGAGGAGCACTGTAGTCGTCATGAATTCTCTTAAGACCGTTCTCGTGCTTTGCACCGGTAACTCCTGCCGCTCGCAGATGGCCGAAGTGATCCTGAATCATGATTTGGCGGGGCGAGTGCGCGCCCTGTCCGCCGGCACCCGGCCGCAGCCCAAGGTGGCCGACGGCGCCATTGAAGCATTGAAACTGGCCGGTTTGCCGACTGACGGGCTTTACCCGAAAGACGTGGATGCAGTACTGAACGAATCCATCGACCTCGTGGTAACGGTCTGCGACAACGCCAGGGAAAGCTGCCCCATGTTCCCCAAGCCGGCGCCGCGCCTCCACCTGCCTTTCCATGATCCGCATGGCGAGCCGTTGGAAAGTTTCATCGCCGTACGCGACGATATTCGCGCCCGCCTCATTCCGGCGGTGCGTGAAGCGCTGGGCTTGTAAGGCATCCTAATGTCCACCCAATGTGAAATCACCGCCAAGGCCACCGTCGGCGCGCCGATGAGCGTCTTCGAGCGTTACCTGACCGTCTGGGTCTTTCTGTGCATCGTGGCTGGCATCCTGGCGGGCCAAATCGCTCCCGGCCTGTTTCAGGCTATCGGGCGTTTGGAGATCGCCCAAGTCAATCTACCAGTCGGCTTGCTGATCTGGGTCATGATTATCCCGATGCTGGTGAAGGTCGATTTCGGCGCGCTGCACGAAGTCAAAAAACACATGCGCGGGATTGGCGTCACGCTGTTCGTCAACTGGCTGGTCAAGCCGTTTTCCATGGCGTTCCTGGGCTGGTTGTTCGTGCGCCATCTGTTTGCCCCGCTGTTGCCGGCCGAGCAGATCGATAGCTACGTCGCCGGTCTGATTCTCCTGGCCGCCGCGCCGTGTACCGCCATGGTGTTTGTCTGGAGCCGCCTATCCGATGGCGACCCCCTCTTTACGTTGTCACAGGTGGCGCTGAACGACACCATCATGGTGTTTGCCTTTGCGCCCTTGGTCGGGCTGCTGCTGGGTATCTCCGCGATCACCGTGCCCTGGGCGACGCTGTTCACCTCGGTGGTGCTGTACATCGTCATTCCGGTCATTCTCGCCCAAATCTGGCGCAAGGCGCTGCTGGCCGGGGGGCAGGCCGCTTTTGATGCGGCGATGGAAAAAATCGGCCCGTGGTCCATTGCCGCTTTGCTGGTGACCCTAGTTCTCCTATTCGCATTCCAGGGCGAGGCCATCCTCAGGCAACCCCTGATCATCGCTTTGTTGGCTGTGCCGATCCTGATCCAGGTGTTTTTCAACGCCTCGCTCGCCTACTGGCTCAATCGGGTGGTGGGCGAGAAACACAACATTGCCTGTCCCTCCGCTTTGATTGGCGCTTCCAATTTCTTCGAGTTGGCCGTCGCCGCCGCCATCAGCCTGTTCGGCTTCGAGTCTGGGGCGGCCCTGGCGACGGTGGTCGGTGTGTTGATCGAAGTGCCGGTCATGCTGCTGGTCGTGAAAGTGGTCAATTCAACCCGGGGCTGGTATGAAGCCGGCCTGTCTACCCGGTAAAGCGGAAGGCACACCATGCGCGAAAACCGGCTCGCCGCCTTCGGCGGTGGCGCGATGGTTGGGATGCTCGGCGGTCTCATCGGCCTGGGTGGAGCCGAGTTTCGGCTGCCGCTGTTGATTGGGGTGTTTCACTTCGCAGCCTTGGAGGCCGTGATTCTCAACAAGGCCATGAGCCTCCTGGTTGTCGCTGTTGCTCTGCCGTTTCGGGCGTGGACGGTGCCCTTTGCAACACTCGGTTCGCATTGGCCCGTCATCGCGAATCTGTTGGCCGGCAGCCTTCTGGGGGCCTGGCTGGGTGCGGAATGGGCCACTCGGCTGAAGTCGGAAACGCTGTATCGAATCATCGCCGCGCTGCTCGTCGTCATGGCGTTCGTGCTGCTCTTTGGTCATCGTGAGAGTCAGAGCGACGTACTACTGATGGGCGCCATGCAAACGGTCGCTGGAATTCTCGCCGGCTTTGGTATTGGCGTCGTGGCCTCGCTGCTGGGCGTCGCCGGCGGTGAGTTGTTGATTCCGACTCTCATGCTCCTGTTCGGAATCGACATCAAACTGGCGGGCAGTTTGGCGCTGGCGATCAGTTTACCCACCATGCTGACCGGCTTCGCCCGCTACAGCCGCGACAGGAGCTTTGCCGTGCTGGGCCAGAATCGCGGGTTTGCGCTGGTCATGGCGGTCGGCTCCATCGCGGGAGCTTTCTTGGGCGGACAGTTGCTCGGAGTCGTTCCCGACACCGTGTTGCTGCCTCTGTTGGCCGGAATTCTCTTTCTCTCGGCGTTCAAAATCTGGCGTCACACCTGACGACCTGAATTTCCACGGAGGTTTCCATGAAGACTCTCGAAATCGAATGGCGTCATCTCGACAAGGACGGGCGTACCTGCCTGCGTTGTTCCGATACCTTGCAATCCCTGCGACAGGTCATCCACCAACTGGCGGCGGAATGCGCGCCGCGGGGTGTGGAGATCATCTATCGCGAAACCAAGCTACCGATCGAACAGTTATCGCAATCCAATCTGATCCTGTTCAACGGCGTCCCGCTGGAAGCGGTGTTGCCGGGCGCCTCCACCTCGGAAAATGAGTGTCAGTCCTGCGGCGATTTGTGCGGCCAGCCGAGCTTTTGCCGCACCGTTACGGTCGGGGGCCACACGTTCGAGGCGATCCCCGCCGCCTTGATCCGGCAGGCGGCGTGCGGTGTGGCTCAATGCTGCTAAAGGAGTACTTTCCATGGTCACGACCACCACCATGACAGACTCGGAACATCCCGCCGGCTTGCTGAACCGGCTGCGCGCGGCGGCGCAGGATTACCCGACCGAATTTAAATGGCTGGGCGGCATCGTCGCCGTGTTCCTGCTGGTCTTTTTCATGCCGGTGGGCGCGGCGCGCTTCGACAATGCCATCCTGGAAGGGTTGGCGCTGCTGAACTGGTATGCCCGCGAGCATGTGATGCTCTGCCTGGTCCCCGCCTTCTTCATCGCCGGGGCAATTGCGGTGTTCATCAGCCAGGACGCGGTGATGAAGTATCTCGGTCCCGCCGCCCACAAGGCCGCCGCCTATGGTGTCGCCTCGGTGTCCGGCTCGATCCTGGCAGTGTGTTCCTGTACCGTGCTGCCGCTGTTCGGCGGCATCTACCGGCGCGGCGCGGGGCTGGGACCGGCGATTGCGTTTCTCTACTCCGGTCCGGCGATCAACGTGCTGGCCATCGTGCTGACCGCCAAGATTCTCGGCGTCGAACTGGGCGTGGCGCGGGCGATGGGCGCGGTGAGCTTCTCGCTGGTCATCGGACTGCTCATGTACTGGATTTACCGCCGCGAGGAGCAAACGCGGGCGACATCGCAGAAGGGTTTCGTAACCGGCGCCGACCAGGGCCGCCCCCTGGGTGACACGGCGGCGTTCTTCGCCCTGCAAATCGCTATCCTGGTTTTCGCCAACTGGGCGCCGACCCGCGCCGAGGACAGCGCGGTGTGGCACGCGATCTTCGCCTGGAAATGGCCGCTGACCGCGCTGACGGGCGTCGGCCTGGCCGGGCTGCTGGTCTGGCGCTGGCGGTGGTGCTGGCGACCGCTGGCCGCAACTGCTGCGGTCGTCGCCGTTCTGGCCGTACTGGTTCCGCATCACCCCGAACTGGCATTCAGCGCCGGTTTGATCGGCTTGGCCTTGGCCGCCGCCAGCCAGCCGGGCGACGGCGAGGAGTGGCTGAGCCAGACCTGGGGTTTCGCCAAGCTGATCATGCCGCTGCTGCTGGGCGGCGTGTTGCTGGCCGGGTTCCTGCTGGGCCGTCCCGGTCACGAGGGCATCATTCCATCCGAATGGGTCGGCGCGGCGGTCGGCGGTAACTCGCTGGCCGCCAATTTCCTGTCCGCCTTGGTCGGCGCGTTCATGTACTTCGCCACCCTAACGGAAGTGCCGATCGTGCAAGGTTTGATCGGCGCGGGCATGGGCAAAGGCCCGGCGCTGGCGTTGTTGTTGGCGGGACCGGCGCTGTCGTTGCCGAACATGTTGGTGATTCGCGGCATTCTCGGCACGCAAAAGACCGTGGTTTATTGTTCGCTGGTGGTGGTCATGGCGACCCTCACCGGCATGGTGTTCGGTATGTTCTATCCCTGATCGAGGAGCGAAGACCATGATGAAGTTTCAAGTTCTCGGGAGCGGTTGCGCGAAGTGCAAGGCGCTCGGCCAACACGCGGAAGCCGCCGCGCAAGCGCTGGGGCTGGAGTACGAGTTGGAGAAAGTCACCGACATGAACGCCATCATCGACGCCGGCGTGACGCGCACCCCGGCGCTGGCGGTGAACGGTGAGATCAAGAGCACCGGCAAGGTGTTGTCGGTGGAGGAGATCAAGACGCTGTTGAGCGCCTGAGCGAGCGCTCCAGCCGCCATGAACCCGTCCCGCGATCACGCCCCTCACCACCACGGCGAAACCACTGGCCGCGTCCTGTGGCTGGCCACCGCGCTGACCCTGGCCTATGCCGCCGTCGAGGCCGGCGTGGGCTGGTGGGCGGGGTCGCTGGCGCTGGTCGCCGATGCCGGCCACATGGTCAACGACGCCGCCGCGCTGGCGCTGGCGGCAGTCGCCGCCTGGCTGGCGGGGCGGACCGCCACGGCGCGGCACAGCTACGGGTTCGGGCGCGCTGAATTTATCGCGGCCCTGATTAACAGCCTGGGGTTGCTGATCCTGGTGGCCTGGATTGCGGTGTCTGCTGTCCAGCGTTTGCACCAACCCCAACCCGTCATGGGCGAAGCGGTGTCCGTGGCTGCCGCGGTCGGGTTGATCCTCAATATCGGCGTTGCGTGGCTGCTCAGTCGCGGGGAGCGCAATCTCAATACCCGCGCCGCCCTGCTGCACGTGCTCGGTGACCTGCTGGGCTCGGTTGCCGCCCTGCTCGCCGGCGTCGTGATCGCCTTCACCGGCTGGATGCCCATCGACCCGCTGCTGGGCGCAGTCTTTGGTTTTGCCTCGGGACCCTGCGCCTTCGCCTGGATCGCACCGGTGTTGGGCGCCGCGTGGCTGGGCGTGACCGAGGGACTGCTGGCGCCGGTCCTGCTGCTGGCCCTGTTCGCTGCCGGGCATTGCGCCGGGGTCTGGCTGGCCGCCGATTCACTGGACCGCGTGCAGCGCTGGCTCGACCGGTTCGAGCGCCGGAGTGGTCTGCGCTACGGGCGGTTCGCTTGCGGGGGGCTGCTGCTGATGGGCGGTGGCTACTTGCTGGCGGCGGCCTGAGACCGCCGCCCGACCGCTCACCGGGAAATCGCGCGCACGACGGAGGTTTCAGATGCTCGAATCGGAGTTCGGAACGCCTGCGGTCTGGCGTGGCAAAACCTGGCTGGGCGCGCTGGCAGCCTGGTTGCTGATCGCCAGCGCCGCCGTCGCGCAAGCCCCCTGGGTCGAGACCGGCGCCGACGGCGCCGTCCGGGTGCATCTCTACTTCTTCTGGTCCGAAACCTGCCCGCACTGCCTGAAGGCGCATCCCTTCATCAAGGCGATCCCCAACGAGCGGCCCTGGGTGATCGTGCACTCGCTCGAGGTTTCCCACCAGCGGGACAACGCCCGGCGTTTCATCGCCCTGGCCGAATCGCTCGGGCAAACCGCCGAAGCGGTGCCGACCCTGATCGCCTGCGGGGTGATGGAAGTCGGGTGGGACGATGCGGCCAGCACCGGGGCGGCGCTGTTGCGGCGGCTGGACGAATGCCGGACGCAAGCGCTCCAGGGGACTGCGACCCCCGACGCCGCGGCGCCCGCCGAACCACTCCAGGTGCGCATGCCCCTGTTCGGCGAGGTGGCGGCCGACAGTCTTTCCTTGCCGGCCTTCACGGTGGTGCTGGCCGGACTGGACGCCTTCAATCCCTGCGCCTTCTTCGTCCTGCTGTTTCTGCTGAGCCTGCTCGCTCACCAGAAGAACCGCCGGCGCATGGCGGTGATCGGCGGCATCTTCGTCCTGACCTCGGGACTGATGTACTTCGCCTTCATGGCGGCGTGGCTAAACGTGTTTGAACTGCTGGGCGCGCTGGCGTGGATCACCCTGGCCGCCGGCCTGCTGGCCATCGCGGTGGGCCTCATCAACATCAAGGATTTTTTCGCCTTCGAGCAGGGCATCACCCTGTCGATTCCCGAATCGCGCAAGCCGGACCTCTATCGGCGGGCGCGGGCGATTCTCAACGCCGAGAACCTGCCGGCCATGGTGGGCGCGACTGTCCTGCTCGCCACGGCGGCCAATTTCTACGAACTGCTCTGCACCGCCGGGTTCCCGATGGTGTACACGCGCCTGCTGACCCTGAGCGATCTGTCCCCCGGCGCCCGCTACGCCTATCTGGCCTTCTACAACCTGATCTACGTGTTGCCGCTGGCGCTGATCGTGTTCGCCTTCGTGCGCACGCTGGGCGCGCGCAAGCTCTCGGAACGGGAAGGGCGCCTGCTCAAGCTGCTGTCCGGCGTCATGATGCTCGAACTGGGTCTTCTGCTGGTGATCGCGCCGGCGCTGCTTAGCAACCTGTGGGTGTCGGCGGCGCTGCTGGCGGTTGCCGTAGGGGTGACCGCCCTGGCGGCCCGATTGACCCCCGAAACCCGGGAACGGTCGAGTCGAGGCTCATGACCGCCGCTCCCTTCGGGTCGACCGCTCTCGTCGCGCCAGCCGACCGGCACTCTTCTTCATGAACACCCCGCCCTCCGTCGAAAACCTCGACGGCCTGATCCAGAAAATCCGCCAGGAAGGCGTCGAGCGCGCTCAGCGGGAGGCCGACGCGCTCATCGCGGCGGCGAGGCAGCGGGCGGCGGAAATCGTCCAGGCGGCGGAGCAACGCGCGGCGCAGCTCATTCGCGAGGCGGAGGAGCGCCGCCAACAGGAGGCGACGGCGCTGCAGCAGGCGCAGGAACGGGCGGCGCGCGACTGGTTGCTCGCGGTGCGCGCGGAGTTGAACGGTCTCTTGCGGCGCCTCATCCAGCGCGAATGCAGCGCCGCCCTCGCCGGCCCGGCGCTGGGGGAACTGATCTGCGGCGTGGCCGTCGAGTGGATGCGGCACGGCGGCGCGAAAGATCTCGAATTGTTGCTGAACGAGCAGGATGCCAGGGCGCTCGACGACAGCTTCCTCGCCCGGTTGCAGGCCGAACTCGACGCGGGCGTGTCGGTGCAACCCCATCCCGATATTCGCGCTGGGTTCCAAATCGGCGGCCGGGGCGAGGCGATGGCCCATTCCGGGAACTGACGCCGTGCCGCGCACCGGAACCATCGTCGGCGTGAACGGCAACCACCTCGCGGTGGAATTCGCCGGCGCGGTGACGCAGAACGAAGTGGCCTACGCGCTCCTCGATACCTTGCGGCTGAAGGCCGAAGTCGTGCGCGTGCGGGGCCGACGCGCCGACTTGCAGGTGTTCGAAGACAGTTCCGGGTTGCGCGTGGGCGACCCGGTGGAATTCACCGGCGAACTGCTGTCGGTGGAGCTCGGTCCCGGACTGCTCGGCCAGCTTTACGAAGGCTTGCAGAACCCGCTGCACGCGCTGGCCGAGCGCGACGGCTTTTTTCTGCGACGCGGCGCGGTTCTCCCGGCGCTCGACGAGACCCGGCGCTGGCCGTTCGCGCCAGCCGTGAAGCCGGGGACGGTGGTGGCGGCCGGCGACACCCTGGGCACGGTCCCGGAGGGCGGTTTTCGGCACCGCATCATGCTGCCTTTCCATCTGCGCGGCCGCTGGCGCATCGCCGAAATGGCTACTCCGGGCGAGTTCCGCGTGCGCGACCCCATCGCCGTCGTGCATGACGACGATGGCCACGAGTTGACGCTGAGTCTGTCGTTTCGCTGGCCAGTCAAGCAGGCGATTCGCCTCTATCGGGAACGCCTCGCGCCGACCGATCCGCTCATCACCCAAATCCGCATCATCGACTCGCTGTTCCCGGTGGCGCGCGGCGGGACCTATTGCATTCCCGGGCCGTTCGGCGCGGGCAAGACCCTGCTCCAGCAACTCACCAGCCGCTTCGCCCAGGCGGATATCGTCATCATCGCGGCTTGCGGCGAGCGGGCCGGCGAAGTCGTGGAAACCATCCGCGACTTTCCGCGACTGACCGATCCGCTCACCGGCCGCACCCTGATGGAACGCACCATCGTCGTCGCCAACACCAGCTCCATGCCGGTGGCGGCGCGCGAGGCGTCGGTCTATACCGCCGTGACCATGGCCGAGTATTACCGGCAAATGGGCTTGCACGTGCTGCTGCTGGCCGATTCGACGTCGCGCTGGGCGCAGGCCATGCGCGAACGTTCGGGCCGGCTGGAGGAAATTCCCGGCGAGGAAGCCTTCCCCGCCTACCTGGAATCGGTCATCGCCGATTTCTACGAGCGGGCCGGCTGCGTGCGCCTGCGGGACGGGCGTATCGGTTCGCTGACCATCGGCGGCACGATCAGTCCCGCCGGCGGCAACTTCGACGAGCCGGTCACCCGGGCCACCCTCAAAGCGGTCGGCGCGTTCCACGCCCTGTCCCGCGAACGGGCCGACGCGCGCTGTTACCCGGCGGTGGACCCGCTGGAAAGTTGGAGTCGCTACCCCGGCGTCATCCCGGCGGACCAGCTTCGGCATCTGCGCCGCCTGCTGACCAAGGCCCACGAAATCGGCCAGATGATGAAGGTGGTGGGCGAAGAGGGCACGCCGCTGGCGGATTTCATCCTGTACCTCAAGGGCGAATGCTTCGACGCGGTCTATCTCCAGCAGAATGCTTTTGACCCGGTGGACGCGGCCACGCCCGCCGCCCGCCAGCAGTGCGTGTTCGCGCTGCTCGAGGACATTCTCGGCGCCCGCTTCGTCCTCGGGAGCCGCGACGAGGCGCGCGAGTTCTTCCAGCGGTTGCGCCTCCACGTTCTCGAACTGAACCGCGCGCCGTGGGAGTCCGAAGCCTTTGCCGAACAGTTCCGCCGCGTCCGCGAATTCGCGGCGGGCCAGTGCGAGGGCGAAGGGGCGTCGGCCTCCGTCTGTCCACTGCGGCTGGCCCTGGTGGAAACTCCCCTGGAAGCGGAAATTTACCGCGCCCCACGCATCAAGCCCGCCACCAAAGCCGATCTGACCATGAGACCGCCCGATGAGACGGATCACCCATAACATCCTGCAAATGACCGGCAACGTCATCGCCGTGGCAGCGACCGGCGTGCGCGCCGGGGAGCTGGCGGTGGTGGCGGCGCGGCGGGGGGAATCGCTGGCGCAGGTCATCCGGCTGGAGCGCGAGCGGGTGTTTCTCCAGGTGTTCGCCGGCACGGCGGGCGTCTCCACCGGCGATGAGGTGCGCTTCCTGGGCCGGCAGATGGCGGTCAGCGTTTCGGATCATTTGCTGGGCCGGGTTTTCGACGGCAAGGGCGCGCCCCGCGATCACGGCCCGGCGCTCCAGGAGAACCTCGTCCCCCTCAACGGGCCGGCGGTGAACCCCGCCCGCCGCCTCAAGCCCACGACGATGATTCACACCGGCATTCCGATGATCGATGTCTTCAACTCGCTGGTCGAGTCGCAGAAAATTTCGATTTTCACCGTGGCCGGCGAGCCGTATCACGAGCTGCTGGCGCGGGTGGCGTTGCAGGCGCGGGTGGATGTCATCCTGCTCGGCGGCATGGGCCTGCGCTACGATGACTTCCTGTATCTCCGCGACCGGCTGGAAGCCGGCGGGGCGCTGGGCCGCGCGGCGCTGTTCGTTCACACCGCCGCCGACCCGCTGGTGGAATGCCTGATGGCACCCGACCTCGCGCTCGCGGTCGCCGAACAGTTCGCGCTGGCCGGCCGCACGGTCCTCGTGCTGCTGACCGACATGACCAACTTCTGCGATGCGCTCAAGGAGATGGCGATCAGCATGGAGCAGGTGCCGTCGAACCGGGGCTACCCGGGCGACCTCTACAGCCAGCTCGCCGCGCGTTACGAGAAAGCGGTGGCGTTCGAGGGCGCCGGTTCGGTCACCGTGCTCTCGGTCACCACCATGCCGGGCAACGACGTGACGCATCCGGTGCCCGACAACACGGGTTACATCACCGAGGGGCAGTACTATCTCTACCAGGGCCGCATCGAACCCTTCGGCTCGCTCAGCCGCCTCAAGCAGCAGGTCAACGCCCGCACCCGCGACGACCATCGCGCGCTGATGGACGGCATGATTCGCCTCTACGCCGCCTATCAGGAAACGCTGGAGAAACGGGCGATGGGCTTCAGCCTGTCGCGCTGGGACGAGAAACTGTTGAACTACGGTGCCCGCTTCGAGCAGGAACTCATGGATCTGTCGGTCAACATCCCGCTGTTCGACGCGCTCGACCGGGGCTGGACGATTCTGGCCGACTGTTTCCAGCCCGAGGAAGCCGGACTGCGCCGCGACTTGATGGAAAAATACTGGCCCGCCAGGAATCAAGACCATGCTGCGCATCAGCCTGAACAAGACTGAACTGAAAAGGCAGCGCGACGCGCTCCAGCGGTTCCAGCGTTATCTGCCGCTGCTGCAACTGAAGAAGCAGCAACTCCAGACCGAAATCGAGCGCGTGCGCCGCGAGCAAGCGCGGGTGTTGGCCGCAGTGCAGCGCCAGCGGGAAGCGGTGAACGGCTGGGTGGCGCTGCTGGCGGAGGAGGTTGGTCTGGAAACGCTGATCGCGCTGGAGCGCGTCGAGGTCCGTTGGGATAACATCGCCGACGTGCCGGTTCCGGTCTTCGTCCGGGCGCATCCGCGTGCCGAGCCTTACGATCTGTTCGTCCGGACGGGGGGTCGAATCCCCATGATCGAGCCGATGAAAAAAGTCGCGGTGCTGATGAGCGCCGCCAGCCGCGACCAATCCCTGGAGGACTTGCGCCGATTGGGCGTGGTGCATCTCCATCAACCACCCTCACCCCCAGCCCCTCTCCCGCCAGCGGGCGAGGGGAGCACACCATTGCGCCTTGAGGAGCAGTTGGCCATATTGCGCGATGCGCTGGCGCTGGCGCTGGCGCCTCTCGGTTCGGAAATCCCCCCCGACCCCCCTTTTTCAAAGGGGGGGACTGAACCATTATCAGCGCAATCGGCGGCTGAAGGTCTCGCCCTTGCCGGCGAACTGCTAGCGCTGCGGCGCGAGTTGCTGCGTCGCCAAAGCGAACTGGCTGCGTTGCGCCGGCAGCGGGACAGCCAGACCGTAATGGGGCGCTTCGATCCGCAGGATATTTTGAAGCTGCACGAAGCCGGAGTGTTCGTGCGACTTTACGCCTGTTCCCGCCGCGACTGGAAAACCTATTCGCAGCACCCTGGCATCGAACGTATCGCCGTGCAAGGTTCGACAATTTACCTCGCCCACGTCAGCCGCGACGAACAGGACCGACTGCCGCTGCGCGAAGTGGAACCGCCGACTTCAAGTCTGGACGAACTGGAAGCCCGTATCGCCGCCAGCGAACAGGCGCTGGCCGAAACCCGGGACCGAATCGAACAACGGGTCGCCCAGGCCCCGCTGTTGCGGGCGAGCCAGCTCCATTTCCTGAATGCGCGACGGCTTGCGCGGGCGCGCGCGGCTTTGAGCGGCGACGAACGGATCGCCTGTTTGCAAGGCTTCTGTCCCGCCGCTCGTTTGGCCGAACTCAACCGGCGGGCCGCGGAGAACGGCTGGGGTCTGGTCGTGGCCGAACCTGACGACGATGACCCGACGCCGACCCTGCTGCGGAACTCGCGCTTCACCGCGCTGTTTCAGCCAGCGATGGACTTTCTCCGGGTGCTGCCCGGTTACCACGAGTTCGACACCAACGGCATCTTCCTGATTTTCTTCACCCTATTCTTTGCGATGATTCTGGGTGACGCGGGTTATGGCCTGCTCCTGTTCGCCGCGACGTGGGCGGCATCCAGGCATTTCCCGGCCATCCCTCGAGGCGCCATTCCGCTGTTCTATCTGCTCTCCGCCGCAACCATGGTCTGGGGCGCCATGAACGGCCTATGGTTCGGCGTTCCCCAACTCGCCGAGCTGCCGGGATTGCGCGGTCTCGTCGTGCCTGCCCTCAATGCCTTCGCGGTGGACAACGAAGCCGCCGTCATCCGGCTCTGCCTGACGCTCGGGGCGGTTCACCTCACCCTCGCGCATCTCTGGGCGGCCTGGCGCCATCGGTCGTTGCAATCGCTGGCGGATCTGGGCTGGATGCTGGTGGTCTGGGCCGCCTACGTCGCGGCGGTATGGGTTCTCGTGGGCGACGGCCGGTTGTCGGTGGCCATCATGCTGGCGGTGGGCGGACTGTTATGCGTCGTACTGTTTGGCGAACAAACCGGCGACAACTTTGCGCGCGGCGTCGGGCGCGGCCTGTTGAACCTCCCGCTGAATCTCCTCACCGCCATCGGCAGCTTCTCGGACATGGTGTCCTACCTGCGGCTGTTCGCCATCGGCCTGGCCACCAAGGAAGTCGCCGTCGCTTTCAACCAGCTCGCCCTCGAGGTCGGTTTTGACGGCGTTGTTGCCGCCCTGGGCGCTGCCCTGCTCGTGGTGCTCGGCCATTCGGTCAACCTCCTGCTCGGCGCGCTCGGCGTCATCGTGCATGGCCTGCGCCTGAACCTCCTGGAGTTTTCCCGCCACCTGAACGTGACCTGGTCCGGCATTCCCTACGAACCCTTTCGCCTCCTGACCGCCAGCGATCTCAACTATGAACGCCACTAAACTTCTCGCTGACCTAGGCTTTGTATTCGCCCTGATGCTGCCCGTTTTCGGATCCGCCTTCGGGGCAACGGCGGCGGCCATGGCCGCGCTGGGCGCCTGGAAAAAATGTTTCCAGGAAAATCGCTCCGCGCCGTTCATGCTGGTCGCGTTTGTCGGCGCACCGCTCTCGCAAATCATCTACGGCATGATTCTGATGAATGCGATCAAGGGCGCGGCGGGAACGACCGAGCCGACAACGCTGCTGGCGATGGGGCTGCTGGGCGGCCTGGCGATTGGCGCTTCCGCCTGGCTGCAGGGGAAAGTTGGCGCGCTGGCCGCCGATGCGATGGGCGAGACCGGCAAGGGCTTCGGCATCTTCATCATGGTCGTGGGCATCATCGAAACCGTGGCCTTGTTGGGCCTGGTTTTTTTCATGCAGGCGATTCGTTGAGATGATGGGCCGGCGGCGTCCTCATCTTTAGGTGATATCGTTCCTCCTGTAAATTTTCCCGTAATCGAATCCGGGAACCCGAGGACGCCCCCTTCCACCATCTGAATCGCGGATTGCCACGGATGACGCGGATTGCATAGATTTTCCGTGTAATCCATGGATCCCTTACCAGCAGGCAATCGCCTGAACGAACATCATGAACATCAGCCCCGACCAGACGATCCTGCTCGATCTGGGTGTCGTGAAGATCAACGCCACCTTGGCCTACACTTGGCTGACCATCGCCCTGCTGGCCGGGCTGGCGCGCTGGATCACCCGTCAACTGTCCACCGCTGGCGAACTGTCGCCCTGGCAAAATCTGCTGGAAGTGCTGGTCGAGGGCGTCCAAAACCAGATTCGGGACATCGCCCGCCAAGACCCCGGCCCGTTCCTGCCCTTCATCGCCACTCTGTTCATCTTTATCGCCGCCTGCAACCTGCTGGCCATCGTCCCCGGTTACGAACCCCCCACCGGCTCGCTGTCCACCACCACCGCGCTGGCGCTCTGCGTGTTTTTGGCGGTCCCATTCTATGGCGTCCGTCGCCACGGTTTACGCGGCTTCCTGCATCTGTATCTGGAGCCGACGCCGTTGATGTTGCCGCTCAACCTCATCGGCGAACTCGCTCGCACGGTGGCGCTGGCGGTGCGGCTGTACGGTAACGTGATGAGCGGCAGCCTGGCGGCGGCGATCCTGCTGCTGGTGACGCCCCTGGCGTTTCCGGCGCTGATGCACGCGCTGGAACTGCTGACCGGCCTGATTCAGGCGTATATTTTCGCGGTGCTGGCGACCGTGTTCATCGCCGCCGCCACGGCCGCCCAGGAACAGACCGCCAACCCTTCCCAACCCCGCGCGTGAGACCGACGCTTATGGACCCCACCCTCGTGATCGGCATCGTTTCCATCGTCACCGCCGGCCTGACGATTTGTCTCGGCATCGTCGCCCCGGCCCTGGCCGAGGGTCGCGCCGTCACTCAAGCCCTGCTGGCCATCGCCCAGCAACCGGACGAAGCCGCTACTCTCAGCCGCACCCTGTTCGTCGGCCTGGCGATGATCGAATCCACTGCGATTTATTGTTTCGTGGTGTCGCTGATCCTGATTTTCGCCAATCCGTTCTGGAATCATTTCATCGCCACGACTACCCGTTAGCATTCGAACCGGGTTGGATTGACGGACATAGCGATTTATCTGACTTGTGGAATCGCATCAAACTACGAGCAACGACCGAACCCTTAACGATCCGGGGCAGAGAGCTTCGATGAAAATTATGAAACCACTCGTCATTTACGGGCTGCTGGGCCTGTTCGGCGCGAGTTGCGCGGAGCAGGTCGGGCCAGCGCTCATCAGTGGGGATGTTCCGGAAGCCGAGGGCTGGCGGGCCGAAGTCGTCGTCGAAGGGTTGAGTCACCCCTGGGCCATTGTCTGGCTCCCGGACGGTTCGGCGCTGGTCACCGAACGTCCCGGACGTCTGCGGTTGATTCGCGATGGACGGCTCGACCCAAAACCCATTGCCGGTTTGCCACAAGCCTCGGCTACCGGGCAAGGCGGACTGCTCGATATCGCCCTGCACCCCGATTTTGCCGACAACCGGCTGGTCTACCTGACGATGGCCGTTGGCAGTCCCGAGGCCAATCGCACGGCGCTGGTCCGGGGACGCTTGGAGGACCATGCGCTGCGAGACGCCAAGACCATTTTCCAGAATGCCGATGCCAAATCCGGAGGGCAACATTTCGGTTCCCGCCTGGTCTGGTTGCCGGACAAGAGCCTGCTGATGAGCATCGGCGATGGTGGCAATCCGCCGATCCGCTTCGGCGACGGAAATATCCGCGATCAGGCGCAAAATCTGGGCACGCATTTTGGCAAGGTGCTGCGGCTGAAGGACGACGGCACGCCGCCTCCCGATAATCCGTTCGTCGATCGACCAGGCGCGAAACCCGAGATTTGGACTCTCGGCCATCGCAATATTCAGGGCCTGACCCGCGATCCGCTGAATGGGCGCATCTGGGCCAACGAACACGGCTCGCGGGGCGGCGACGAACTCAATGTTCTCGAACGCGGCCGCAACTACGGCTGGCCGGTCGTAACCTATAGCTTCGAATATTGGGGGCCAAAGATCTCCGACGAGACCCACCGTCCGGGCATCGCCGATCCCTGGTTGGTGTGGACGCCATCCAAGGCCCCCAGTGGTTTGACCTTTTACACCGGCGACATTTATCCGCGATGGAAAGGTGATCTCTTCAGTGGCGCGCTCAAATTCGGTCAGATTCGCCGCATCGATCTGGACGGCGACCGGATCGTCGGCGAGGAGAAATTGACCTTTGGCAGACGGGTGCGGGATGTGCGCCAGGGGCCGGACGGGTATCTGTACGTGCTGACGGACGAGGACGACGGGGCGTTGCTGAAAATCGTGCCGACGGGCAAATAAAGGCGGTTAAAGCGCTCGTCATGAAACTGGACTGGTTCACCGTCGCCGCCCAGATCGGCAATTTTCTGCTGCTGTTGTGGCTGCTCAAACGGTTCCTGTATCGCCCCATCCTCGCCGCGATGGCCGCCCGCCAGCAACGAATCGCCGATGCTCTGGTTACGGCCCAAGCCCAGGCGGCGGCGGCCGAAGCGCTGCAACGCGAGTACCTCGCGCGCCAACAGGAACTGGCGACGAGTCGTGAAACCTGGCTGACGCAGGCGCGGGAAGAGGTTGCCGCGCAACGGCAAGCCTGGCTGGCGCAGGCACGGACCGAAGTGGACGAGCTGCGGGAACGCTGGCGGGCTGAACTGGAATGGAAACAACGGGAGCATCGGCAAGCGCTGCAACGCGAGGCCAGTCAGCGGTTGCTGGCGCTGGCCCGGCGGGCGCTGCGCGACCTGGGCGACACCGAACTGGAAGCGCACATGGCTTCGGCTCTGTTGGCGCGACTGCGCGCGCTGGACGACGCAACCCGGCAAACGCTGACCCAGGCCGCGCGGGACGGGTGCGCGGTCCTTACCGCCTTTCCACTGTCCGAATCCCAGCAGCGGACCCTGATCGCCGGGTTGCGGCGGTTTTTCGGCCCCGAATTGAACCCAGATTTCCGAACCGATCCCGCCGCATCCGTCGGCATCACCCTGGAAACGCCCAGCCAGCGGCTGGCCTGGACGTTGGACAGCTATCTGGATGGGTTCGCCACCGAATTACAGGCATCGATTCCGCCCGCCGACGGCAATAGCCCATGATCCTGCCAGACTGGTTTGCCCATTTCGACGCCGCTTTGAGCGGCTATCGTCCTCCCGTCCGCCCGGTGGAGATTGGGACCGTCACCACGGTCGGTCAGGGCGTGGCGCGGGTGCGTGGCCTGCCGGGCGTCGCGGCGATGGAACGGGTCCGCTTTGCCGACAATTCCACTGGCATTGCCTTCGACCTGGACATGACCGAAGTAGGGATCGTGCTGTTGCGCGATCAGGGTGGCTTGCGGGCGGGCGCGACCGTGGAACGTACCGGGCGGGTGCTGGATACACCAGTCGGCACAGCCCTGCTGGGACGGGTCGTGAACGCGCTCGGCGAGCCGCTGGACGGCGGTGGTCCAATCACGACCGGTGAACGCTGGCCGGTGGAGCGGCCCGCGCCGCCGATTCTGGCCCGCGCGCCGGTCAGCGTGCCGTTGGCGACCGGGATCAAGGCCGTGGATGCGACGATCCCGATTGGACGCGGCCAGCGCGAATTGATTTTGGGGGACCGCCAGACCGGCAAAACCGCCCTGGCGGTGGACACCATCCTCAATCAGGCCGATCAGAACGTCATCTGCGTCTACTGCGCCATCGGCCAGCGTGGCGCGGCGGTGGCGCAGGTGATCGCCGCCTTGCGCGAGCGGGGGGCGTTGGCCTACAGCGTGGTCGTGGTCGCCGCCGGCGAAGATCCACCGGGTTTGCAGGCGTTCACGCCCTACGCCGCGACCAGCATCGCCGAGTGGTTCATGGCCCAGGGGCGCGACGTGCTGATCGTGTACGACGATCTGACTCGTCATGCCCAGGCCTACCGGGAACTGTGCCTGCTGCTGCGCCGGCCACCGGGTCGAGAAGCGTTTCCCGGCGATATTTTCTATCTGCACTCCCGCCTGCTGGAGCGCGCCGCTCGCCTGCGCCCGGAGCACGGCGGCGGCTCGCTGGCGGCGCTGCCGATCGTCGAAACCGAGGCGCAAAATCTCGCCGCCTACATTCCCACCAATCTGATCTCGATCACCGACGGACAGATTTATCTGGCGCCGACCCTGGCCCGCAAAGGTATCTGGCCGGCGGTGGACATCGGCAAATCGGTGTCGCGGGTCGGCGGCAAGGCGCAGTTGCCGGCCTACCGGACGGTGGCCGGGGAATTGCGGTTGGCCTACGCCCAGTTCGAAGAGATGGAAGCCTTCGCCCGCTTTGGCACTCGGCTCGACGACGCCACCCGCCGCGTCATCGACCGAGGTCAGCGGTTGCGGGAGGTTCTGAAGCAGCCGCAATGTCAACCATTGCCGGCGGCGGAACAAATCGCGGTGTTGCTGGCCGTCACCCAGGACCTGTTCGACGCCGTACCGCTGGAGCAGATCGGCGAGGCGGCGCGGGCGGCGCGAGCGGCGGTGACCACTCGCTGCGCGGAGATCGGCCAACGGATCGCAGCCGGCTCCAACCTGAACGAGGAGGATCGGGAGGTTCTGCTAGCGGCGGTACGGGTGGCGGTCGCCAGCTTCACCGCCAACGCCAGCATTCAATCTCCCTCTCCCCCTGCCAAGGGAGAGAGGGTCGGGGTGAGGGGGTAAGCGCCATGTCGACCCTGGACAGCCTGCGCCGCACCGTCGCCACCGTGGAAAACCTGCAAGGCATCGTCCGCACCATGAAAACCCTGGCGGCGGTCAGTATCCGCCAGTACGAACAAGCGGTCGCGGCGGTCGCCGACTACGAGCGGGCGGTGCGGCTGGGACTAGCAGCGCTTCGAAACGGCGAAGCAGTCCCCGCCCATCTCTCATCCAATCTTGCCGTATCCAGAGGGGAGAAATTCGTCGTCGGCGTAGTGGCGTTCGGTTCCGATCATGGTCTGTGCGGGCGGTTCAACGAAGACCTGGCCGCGCAGGTCCGCGCGACGCTGGCCGAATTCCCGACGCACGGTCATCGCATCCTGGTGGTGGGTGTTCGGCTGGCGGCGGCCCTGGAAAGCCTGGATTTGATTCCGGAGCAAACGTTCTATACCCCCGCCGCCGCGACCGGCATCGTGTCCACCCTGCGCCAGATGTTGCCGGCGTTGGAGCAATGGCGGAACGCGGGTGTCGAAAGATTGTTGTTGTGCCAGCAGCATCCCCAGGCCGGCACGCGCCCGACGCCGCGCACGCTGGCGCTGCTGCCGCTTAATCCAGACGCCTTGCAAGGTCCGGGATCGTGGCCGGAACGCTCCCGGCCCGGTCATTACGGCAACCGGGCAACCCTGCTGTCCAGCCTGTTGAGCGAGTGGCTCTTCATCGCCTTCTTCCGCGCTTGCGCCGAATCCCTGGTCAGCGAACACGCCAGCCGCCTGTTGGCCATGCAAAACGCCGAACGCAACATCGAGGACAAGTTGGTAACGCTGCGCACGCTTTATCACCAACAACGGCAGGAGGCCATCACCACTGAGTTGTTGGATGTCATCGTGGGGTTCGAGGCGCTGTTGAACCGACTCCCAGACAAAGGCAAACCCGCCCAACATTCCAGGATCGATCAAAATTGAGGTAGCTTGCGACATGGACAAGAAAGAAAAATTCCTGCCATTGGCTGCGGCGCTGGAAAAGCGTGGTGTTGAAAAAGACATCAGGGAAGAAGTTATTACTGATATTATGCTGCACGAAATAGACCTTATTTATTGGAATGAGACCGACAAAGAGCGGATCGCATTACATGCCTTTTTGCTCACTCGCGCCAGATCGCTGCTACAGGACTCGCTGGCTAAGGATCCAAACTCCGCCGGGTGGGAAATTCTCGAACAATATATTCAAGAGATCGATGAGCATTTCAGAACACATCACTGGCCAACGGATATTGCCGAGGACGATCCGGCATTACTTTATCAGTTGTGGCAACAACAAAAAATCATGCAAACCGCCCCAAGACCGATCACCGAAGCCGCCGCTCAATCGGCAAGCATTATGGGTTTGAGGAGCGAGAATAATCGCATTATCCGAATCCTTCTAAAACTTCCCGCCAAGGTATCTTTCCGAGGCGAATTCGAGCCGGTCGAAACCGGCGATCTGGTCGCGGTGCTCTCGCGAGAAACCAATCGATACGTCAAAACTATCATTGTTGAAGAATTACAAGCGCGCTATCCGATTGCATACGATTATCTTGCGGTATTCTACGAACACCGGCAGCTTATTAAGCTTAATCGGTTGATCGACCTGAAGAAAATGAGCAGCCAAGGGTTCTTGAAATCCATGATCCAAACCGAGGCCGCGCTGATAGCTCTAGTCGATAATTTAACTACCATCCGCAAGGCCATCGGCAAACAGGAACTTGCAAGAATCACCGCTTCATGGGATTCGTTGAACAAAATAAAGCTGATCGCCGTCCAGAATCTCCATATCCCAGGGTTCAATTTGGGTGGATATCAGTTGACTTATCCAGTGGAATATTCCGAATCACGGATGCCGATTTGGATGCAAGACGACACATCGGGCCAATTAAAAATCGATGGTGATAGCGATACAGGAACTTATATCCTGTTGTTGGATAGCCCGGCGGATGTGTCAATCAGCGATGGAATCAAGAAAAAATTACGCGAGCAATACGCTCATGTTCAAATTAACCTGATCAAGCCGAATTATGACGCTCTTGAATTAATTGTCGCGCATTCCGATAAAATGACCAAGAGGACGGCGCTGACCATCGTTTCCCTGCTAGCCGCAATGGTGAATGCATATCGGCAAGTCGCGACTCCCACCAAGGGGGACGCGGTCCTCAGGCAATACAATGCCCTTACGCAAGAATTGGATCAATCCTGGATGGAATTAGCTCAAAACGAAGAATTGCCAGCCTTTTTAAGAAATAGAATTACCAGGCTGACCGGGTCTTCACTCGCTAAAATCGATACCGTTCACTCCATGATACGGTACTTGCACGAGGCGGGAAACAAGGCCCTTGAAGAGCGTATGATTTCGGCCCGCGCCAACATCGCCATAACCGTCGGCCGTATCCGGGCGACTGAGACCAGAGAAATCCGGCTCGCCAAGCTGGATGATGCTCCAATCATCGTCAACGGCTTGATCCGACATCGCGCGGTTGCGGAAATCGTCCGAGCGGCTCGCCGAATGTCAGAATCCATACCCGGAACCTTTGTGGTAACCAATAATTACATTATTTATAGCGTCAGGCTTGGCGAACATCGCGTGGAGTTTTCCGCCAATATTGAACATCCGGATCATGAAGGATTTGTTCGGCTGCAGAGCTATCAGGGCGGTATCGAAATCGAGCAACAGTTGCGGGGCGCTTTTGTCGAAAAAGTTCTTAAAGAGACGGGAATGGCGGTTCAAGCCAAGCAGGACGGCCTCGTGGATTGGTTAGTCAGCGGAATTTTTGACAAGGATCACGGCGCGCGGACGGCTAGGCAGATTGAGTATGCCGTGATACTGATATTGCGTTTAATATGGTCTCTCCGTGATTTGGACTACGCCATGGTATATATTTTTTCGCAGGAAGTTCTGTCCAAGCGCGACCGAAATAAAATAGATCCCAACGAAATCAATCGATTTGCGGCTTCGTTTGCCACCCTTTTTTTAGTCGAGGGCTTGATCCCATTCTCGTACCGAAGCGATGGCATGCCGCTTGCTAGCTACTGCGAATATATCGGTCCCAAGGTTTTGCGGGAATATCAAATGTATCATTCCAAGGAACAGCGGATGGTTCGCCATCGTCTGTTTTTCACAATCAATGCTTTGTTGCAAGAAGTTGGACTGGCCATAATAAAGCCGGGCAAGGGTGGCGTTGGGCAAGCGGTCATCGATGAATATTTCAGTTATCCTCTGCGTGCTGCTTTGGGGCGCGGGGAATTGCGTTTTAACGCTCGGGGATTTATTGAAAAGAATCTAATCTATCAGCCATCCAAGGAAATCATTGGTACGGTTGTCACCCATGAAAGTCAGGCACTGCGAATGGCCGTCCTGCTGAGGATGACCGATCTTTTTTTAGACTTTAGCACGATTGGTGGCATCGACCAGCTCACGCTGGTAAGAGCCGAACAAGAAATAGCTCCCAACGAATGGCTGGCGATATATGGCTTGGTTGATGAAGATAATCGGACGCTTTTGTACGCATTCGGTCAGCACTTGACGGCACGAAGAGATGGAAATTGGCTTTCCCTCGCCAAGCTCAGAAAAATATTGCGCAAGGCGGGCTTTGCCGTGCCAACAAAAATTCATGTTTCTGGATTCCAAAAGGCCATCTCTCACCGCATGTTAATCGGACAACCGCACCAACAAAACAGGATCGTCGGTACTTCCATCAGGGGTTTATCGGCTTCGGTTGGAGATGGATCCGTGCGTATTGGGCGCATTACCTTTGATCGCAATTATTGTTTTAATCCTGAAACTCGTACCGGGCGTATTTTGTTGGTTCCATTCACAACCCCCGAGGATATTGAAGCGATCCGAACCGCCGAGGCAGTCCTGGTAACCAGTGGGGGACTGTTGAGCCATGCTGGAGTTACGACTAGGGAATTCGCTATCCCTGCCCTGATCATTCCCCACGCCGAATGGATACAGTCGCCCGAAGAAACCGTGGTTCGCCTCGAAGAAAGACATCCTGGACAGATGATAAAATCAGTGGAGGGTTTCTGGGTCAGCGATTCGATGATTTCAGAAATGATCGAAGTGCATGAGGGGGACATGGTTTTGGTTTTGGCATCGCAGGGCATGGTGTCGGTTATCTCCATGAGCGGAGACTATCGCGAACAAGCATACGATTTGATCCAGGGTGTTCTGTCTAGTAAGAACACCTTCAATGATATTGAAGGATGGCTAGAAAAAATCTCGTCGGAAATCGATTCGAAAGACCGTCGAGAACGGATGATAGCGGATATTCTTGGTTTGGTGATGGCCGAGTTGCTATGGAATAAGGATATTAGTTCCACCATTCGCAAGCAGTTTGTCGATGTCTTGCAGCATGTTCGCTCTGGAACGCGCGCTGATGGCTCTCCAATCAAGTTGCCGGACAAAAGCATCGCCTACATCAATGTGATCTTGAAACGACTTCTGGAGCATATTTTTAACGAATTGGAAGGATTGTTGTCGGAAATAGAAAGCAATTTATCCAGAGTCAAGGTCTTATGGAGAGCAGCGAACATTATCGCGATGGTCGAGCGCCAATGGATGCAAGCCATAACTTTGATGACGAGTTTGAGTTTATCGAACGAGCAACTGCAATCGTTTGAATATCGCATTGATCAACTGCGCCGTCATCCCCGGCTAGCCTTGCTCAAAGCATCCGTTTTGCACGATGTGGAAAATCTGTCAGGAAGGCGCTTGACCGAAGAGAATTTGCCGCTCATACGCCAGACTTTACGCCGGCTGGGCTATATGAAAAGGAAAATCGTTGCCCCCAAAATCCTGTTTGTTTGCACCGCCAATGTTGACCGTAGCCCCATGGCCGAGTTTCTCTTAAAAAAGATGCTTCACGATAGAAGAATCAATGGCGTCGAAGTTGTGTCACGTGGCGTTGCCGCGACCGATAATAATCCCATATCCAAGATAGGCCAAGCTCTCCTGCTTACTGAGGATGGAGTACATGCCGAAACTCATCGCAGCAAAAAGATCGATGAAGCGGATGTTCGAGAGGCTAATACCATCTTGGCGATGGAACAGTTTCATGTACAATTCTTGAAGGAGAAATTTCCGTTCGCGACAGAAAGGATTCACTTGCTAAGTGATTATGGAGGTTTACGCGAGTTGGGGGATATCAAGGACCCGGCGGGCCAATCGGAAGAAGCCCACTACCGGATGAAGCGAGAAATGGAGTTATCCATCAATGGGGTTCTCAACCGGATGAGAGAAGAAGGGCTTTTGGCAAAAGCGATGACCGCCCATTTACAGGTCAAGGCTAGCGAATTGGCGAAAGCCAAAAGGGAAAGAATCGCCAAATCCGGTAGGATCGTGCTTCTTCTCGATGAAGTTGACGCCGATACCGTTGATCTGGTGGGTGGAAAAGGAGCCAACCTTGGTGAAATCGCCTATATTGTTGAACAGCATGGTGCTCAAGTCCCACAAGCCCTTATGGTGACGACATTCGCTTTCCAACGGTTTCTTGAGGAAAATGATATACAAGATACTCATGTCAAGCTTTCGACGGCTATCGATGCTATTCTTATAGCCGAATCGATTCTGGATGAAAATCAACGCGGGCGGGTTGTGGAATTGTCGGAGCAAATTCGTAATTTGATCCTTCAGGGTAGTCTGGACGCCACGACGGGCGTGGGAATGGAAATCATGGAGGCGGTCGATGCTTGTGGATTAAAAAACACTCGCTTGAGCGTGCGCTCCTCCGGTCTTCAGGAGGATACCGAGGAAGCTACTTTTGCCGGGGCGGCGGAGACATATCTGTACGTCAGTTCCGATGATCTGTTGGAACGGATAAAATCGGTATGGATGTCGTTTTGGCTGATTAGAGGCCTACTGTACCGACAAAATCGGATTGTTCGGCAAGGGCCAATTAAACCGGCGGTTGTGGTGCAGAAAATGTTCGATTCTCAAATCTCCGGAGTCATGTTTACGACCGATCCAGTCAGTGGCAGGGATGTCATCGTCATCGAAGCCGGTTATGGACTAGGAGAAGGGGTCGTTTCTGGATTGGTAGATGTGGACCGATACTATGTTAACAAGTTCGATGGCTCGATCATCGATCTGCATATTGGGAAAAAAGCGTTCAGGGTTATCCCGCATCCCTCCGGAAGGGGAACTTTGATAGAACCGGTTGACAATGATCTGCGCAATGTTCCTTGCTTAAAAAGGGAAGACATCAAGATCAAAATCGCCATGGCGCTGGAAGAACATTATGCCTTGCCACAGGATATCGAATTCGGAATCGCCGACGGCAAGGTCTGTATTCTACAAACTCGGCCCATCACCACACGAGTATCCAACCAACGCGCTTTTCCATTTACCGATGATCATCGCGAAAAACTTGAAAGATGAGCATATCCGTTCGCGCCGCTCCGACCTCCTGCCGCGCATTCCATCCATGGCTATTGACCGCCTGACGCCGCCGGTCCAGTCAGGATCATGAGCCACGTCCACGAGCATCATCATCACCATCATCATGATGGCGAAACCACTGGACACCCCCTGTGGCTGGCCACCGGGCTTACCTTGGGCTACGCCGGGGTGGAAGCCGGAGTTGGGTGGTGGGCCGGCTCGCTGGCGCTGGTGGCCGACGCGGGCCATATGGTCAACGACGCCGCCGCGCTGGCGTTGGCGGCGGTCGCGGCCTGGTTGGCCCACCGACCGGCCTCGGCGCGGCACAGCTATGGCTTCGGGCGGGCCGAGTTTCTGGCGGCCCTGGTCAACAGTCTGGGTCTGCTGGTCCTGGTGGCCTGGATCGCGGTGTCCGCCGTCCAGCGCCTACGCGACCCGCAACCGGTCATCGGCGAGGCGGTGTCGCTAGCCGCCGCCGTCGGACTGGCGCTCAACGTCGGCGTGGCGTGGCTACTCAGTCGCGGGGAGCGCAATCTCAACACCCGCGCGGCGCTGCTGCATGTCCTCGGCGACCTTCTGGGTTCTGTCGCCGCCCTGCTCTCTGGCATCGTGATCGCGTTCACCGGTTGGATGCCCATCGACCCACTGTTGTCGCTGGGCATCGGCGCGCTGGTGTTAACCTCCAGCCTGCGCCTGTTGCGCGAGGCCCTGCACGGCCTGATGGAAGGCGTTCCGTTCACGCTCGCGCCGGAAGCGGTCGGGCAGGCGCTGGCGACCGTACCCGGCGTGGCCTCGGTGCATGACTTGCACATCTGGAGCGTGGCTCCGGAACAGATCATGCTTTCGGCGCATCTGGTGGTGCGGGACCTGCGCCAGTGGGAAACAGTGCTCGACGCCTGCCATGCCCTGCTGGCCGAACGTTTCGGCATCCAGCACGCTACCTTGCAACCGGAGCCGGAAACCCGGATCGTGCGCTGGCTGAGCGCATCGCGTCATTTCTACCCGCAAAACAGGCCATGAGAACGATTCATTCATGAATCTTCGCCGCGCCCGGATGATTGATTGGACCACAAAGGGTTTGACCTAAGAGGCTCGGTTACAAGGCCCGAAGCTTGACAGGCACTTAACCATGAAAATAAAGAAACAACGCCCCTTGCCGAGTGACGCGCCCCCATGACCGACCACCGCGACCGGGTTTTTCTTGCCCGTGACCTGACCAAGATTTACCCGATGGGCGAGATCGAGGTGCAAGCCCTGCGCGGGGTCGATCTGGCACTGTTTGCCGGCGAATTCGTGGTGCTGCTGGGACCCTCGGGCAGCGGCAAATCCACCCTGCTCAACATCCTGGGCGGGCTGGACTCGCCCAGCAGCGGCGCCATGCAATACGGCGGGCGCGATCTCGGCGTGTACGACGACGCCGAACTGACCCGCTACCGGCGCGAGCACGTCGGCTTCGTGTTCCAGTTCTACAACCTCATCCCCAGCCTGACGGCGCGCGAGAACGTCGCCCTGGTCACCGAAATCGCCCGCAATCCGCTCCCGCCCGAAGAGGCGTTGACCCTGGTCGGGCTGGCCGACCGCCTGGACCATTTCCCCGCCCAACTCTCCGGCGGCGAGCAGCAACGGGTCGCCATCGCCCGCGCGGTCGCCAAACGCCCCGAGGTGCTGTTGTGCGACGAACCCACCGGCGCGCTCGACGTGCAGACCGGCGTCCGGGTGCTGGCGGTCATCGACCGCGTCAACCGGGAACTGGGCACCACCACCGTCGTCATCACCCACAATGCCGCCATCGCCGCCATGGCCGACCGGGTTATCCACCTCAGCAACGGCCTGATCGCCCGCATCGACCATAATGCTCAGCGGCAGGCGCCCGAGGCAATCGTCTGGTAGGCTGGCAACGCCATGAAAGCCCTGGATCGCAAACTCTGGCGCGAACTTTGGCAAATGAAAGGCCAAGCCGTCGCCATCATGCTGGTGATCGTGTGCGGCGTCGCCATCCACGTCATGTTCGGCGCCACCCTGGACGCGCTGGGCCAGACCCGCGCCCGCTACTACCAGGAATACCGTTTCGCCGACGTGTTCGCGGCCTTGAAGCGCGCGCCGGAATCACTGCGGGAACGCATCGCGGCCCTTCCCGGCGTCGCCGAGGTCGAGACCCGCGTGGTCGCCGCCGTTCATCTGGACGTGGCCGGGTTTGCGGAGCCGATTACCGGGCGGCTGGTTTCCATTCCCGACAACCGTGAGCCTCGGTTGAACCGCCTTTATCTGCGCCAGGGTCGCCTGCCGGCGGCGGACCGCAACGACGAAGTCGTCGTCAGCGAAGCGTTCGCCCAGGCGCATCGGCTGGAACCGGGCGCCAAATTGCGCGTCGTGATCAACGGCCGCCGCCAGGCGTTGACTCTAGTCGGCACCGCGCTATCGCCGGAGTACATCCACCAGTTGCGTCCCGGTTCGATGTTCCCCGACTATCAACGCTACGGCGTGCTGTGGATGGGGCGGCGGGCGCTGGGCATCGCCTACGGCATGGAAGGGGCGTTCAACGATGTGATCGTGGGTCTGACCGACGCCCGCGCCGCGCCGGACGTGATCGACGAACTCGACCGGCTGTTGACGCCCTACGGCGGACTGGGCGCCCACGACCGCGAAGACCAAGCATCGCACCGATTTCTGTCCGAGGAATTTCGCAATATCACCCTGTCGGCGACGCTGTTCCCGGTTCTGTTCCTGGGGGTGGCGATATTTTTGCTGAACGTGGTGATGAATCGGCTCATCGGGATGCAGCGCGAGCAGATCGGCACGCTCAAGGCGTTCGGCTACGGCAATGGCGCGATTGCCCTGCACTATTTGAAGCTGGTGCTGGTCGTCGTCCTCGTCGGGGTGGCGGTCGGGGTGTTCGCCGGCGCTGGGCTGGGCCGACGCCTGGCCGAACTGTACACGATGTTTTTCCGCTTTCCGTTCCTGGACTACCGCTTGACCTTTCAACTGGTGTTCGGCGCGATGCTGCTCAACCTCGGCGGCGCGATGGCCGGGACCGCCTTCGCCCTGCGCGCCGCTTTCGCCCTGCGGCCCGCCGAGGCGATGCGGCCCGAACAGCCCGCCCGCTACCGCGCCACCGTGATCGAACGGCTTGGTCTGCAACGGCTGCTGTCGCAACCCAACCGGATGATCCTGCGCCACATCGAGCGCCGGCCGCTGAAATCCCTGCTGTCGGTACTGGGCATCGCGCTGGCCTGCGGCGTCACCATGGCGGGCCGGTTTCAGGAAGCCACCATCACCCACATGGTCGAGGTGCATTACAAGCTCTCGCAGCGGGAAGATCTCGCCGTGACCTTCACGGAGCCGACCTCCTGGCGGGCCATCGGCTCCCTGGACAGCCTGCCGGGCGTGGAGCGGGTCGAGGTTTACCGCGCCGCGCCGGTCCGACTGCGCTTTCGGCACCATTCCCGGCGCACCACGCTCAAGGGCGTTCCCCCCGGCGGCGATTTGCAACGCCTGCTGGATGCCGATTTGCGCTTGCTCGACCTCCCGTCGGAGGGGGTGCTGTTGACCGATTACCTCGGCGAACTGCTGGGCGTCCAGGCTGGTGATCGGCTGACTGTCGAGGTCCTGGAAGGCAGTCGGCCGGTGCGGGAAGTCCCGGTGGTGGGCTTGGTCAAGGAATATCTCGGCGTGGCGGCCTACATGGACCTCGCCGGCCTCAACCGGCTGCTGCGCGAGGGACCGGCCATTTCCGGTGCCTATCTGGCGGTCGACGACCGCGAACGATCCGAGCTTTACCGCCGCCTGGGCGACATTCCCCGCATCGCCGGCACCGCCATCCGCGAGCAGGAAATCCGCAACTTTCACCGAACCATGGAACAGACCATGCTGTTTTTCACCTTCATCGCCACCGTCTTCGCGGTGGTCATCGCCTTCGGAATCATCTACAACAGCGCCCGCATCGCCCTGACCGAGCGCAGTCGGGAACTAGCCAGTCTGCGGGTGCTGGGATTCACCCGCGCCGAAATCAGCTACATTCTGCTGGGCGAACTGGGCCTGTTGACGCTGGTCGCCATCCCGCTCGGCTTCATCGTCGGCCGGGGCATCTGCACCCTGTTCGTGGATGGCGCCCGGTCGGAGCTGTACCGCATTCCGCTGATCATCCACCCCTCGACCTATGCCTTCGCGGCCACGGTGGTGCTGGCCTCGGCGCTGTTGTCGGGCTGGCTGGTGCGGCGCAAGCTGGATCGGCTGGATCTGATCGCCGTGCTCAAGACCCGAGATTGAACCATGACCACGCGCCGACGCTTCGGATTGATTTTACTGATGGTGGCGATCATGGCGGCGCTGGGCTACGGTTTCTGGCCCCAACCGCTGTGGGTGGAAGCGGCGACCGTCGCCCCTCGGCCGCTGCGGGTGACGGTCGAAGCGGAAGGTAAAACCCGGCTCATCGACCGCTACGTCCTCTCGGCGCCAGTGGCTGGTTACCTGCATCGCATTGACTGGGACATTGGCGACAGCATCCGAAAAGGCCAACCGCTGGTATCGATTGATCCCTTGCCCTCGGAAGTGCTCGATCCGCGCCGCCGCGCCCAGGCCGAGGCGCGGGTGGCCGCCAGCGAAGCCTCCTTGCAAGCCGCCCAGCAAACCGTGACCGCCGCGCGGGCCGAGGCCGATTACGCCAAGCTGGACTTCGACCGCATCGCGGCGCTTTGCAAACAGCGGTGCGTGGTCACCGAAGCCGAGCGCGACCGCGCCGAATCCCGCGTCCGCCAGACCCAGGCCCAACTGCGATCCGTCCAGTTCGCCGTGGAGGTGGCGCGGCACGAGGTTGAGGCGGCCAAGACCGCATTGCGCCATTCAGCGGCGCAATCGGATGGCGCGGCGCGGGAAACCGTCGTCGTCCGCGCGCCGGCGGACGGTCAGGTCCTCGCCCGCCCGCGCCAAAGCGAGGGTATCGTCGAGCCGGGCGCGGCGTTACTGGATATCGGCGATCCCCACGCCCTGGAAATCGCGGTGGATGTGCTGTCCGCCGACGCGGTGCGCATCCGGCCGGGTACGCCAGTGATTTTAGATCGCTGGGGCGGCGAGCAACCGCTGGAAGGGACTACCCGGACCGTGGAGCCGGTGGGCTTCACCAAGCTGTCGGCGCTGGGCGTGGAGGAACAGCGGGTCTGGGTCATCGTTGACCTGCGCTCGCCCGCCGAGGCGTGGTCGCGGCTGGGCGACGGTTATCGGGTCGAGGCGAGCTTCATCGTCTGGCAGGGGGACCGGGTTCTGCAAATTCCCGCCAGCGCGTTGTTCCGCCAGGGCGAGGGGTGGGCCGTGTTCGTGATCGAGAACGGCCAGGCCCGCCGCCGCCCGGTGGAAATCGGCCAGCGCGGCGGGCTGGCCGTGGAAATTCGCTCCGGTCTGACCGAGGGCGAACAAGTCGTCACCCATCCCGACGACGCCCTGCGCGAAGGCGCCGCCGTGCGGATTCGGGCCGAGCAGTAGATTCGCCGGTTCAGATTTCGACCAGCGTGCCCAGTTCGACGACGCGGTTGGCCGGAATGCGGAAGAAATCGGTGGCGCTCTGGGCGTTGCGCAGCATCCAGATGAAGTAAAACTCGCGCCACAACATCATCGGCGGCGTCATCTTGGGCACCACCACTTCCCGGCTGACGAAGAACGAGGTTTTATCAAGATCGAACGGGAGGCCCTTCTCGCCGCAGCCCTTCAGCGCCTCGGGCAGGTTCGGTTGCTCCATGAAGCCATAGCGCGCGAACACGCGATAAAACGTATGGCCGAGATCGACGATCTCGATCCGATCCGCGTCCTCGACATAGGGAACTTCCGCGGTTTGAATAGTCACCAGGATGTTGCGAGCGTGCAGCACCTCGTTGTGCTTGATGTTGTGCAACAGCGCCGACGGCGCGCCCTCGGGCCGGCTGGTCAGGTAGACAGCGGTGCCGCTGACCCGCTTCAGCGCCACCTTGTCGGTCGAGAGAATGAACTGGTCGAGAGGCATGGTCAGGTTGCCCATCTCCTGAAACAGCAATTGCCGGCCCCGCCGCCAGGTGGTCAACGTGGTGAAGGAGGCGATGGCGATGACGATGGGGAACCAACCGCCTTGCAGGAGCTTGATGGCGTTGGCGGAGAAGAAGGCGAAATCGATCAACAGCAACGTGCCGAGCAGGGGCAGGGCCAACCATGGATGCCAGCGCCAGGCGAGGATCGCGACGAACGCCACGAGAACCGTGTCGATCATCATCGTCCCGGTCACCGCGATGCCGTAGGCCGCCGCCAGGTTGCTGGAGGTCTGGAAATGCAGCACCAGGGCGATGACCGCGAGATAGAGCGTCCAGTTGGTCAACGGCACGTAAATCTGCCCCTCTGCCATGTGGGAGGTGTGGATGATCCGCATCCGGGGCAGGTAGCCGAGTTGGACGGCCTGTCGGGCGACCGAGAACGCGCCCGAAATCACTGCTTGCGAGGCGATCACCGTCGCCGCCGTGGCCAGCAACACCATCGGGATTAACGCCCAGCCGGGCGCCAGCAGGTAGAACGGATTCTCAATCGCCTCGGGGTTTTTAAGCAGCAAGGCCCCTTGTCCGTAGTAATTCAGGACCAGCGCCGGCAACACGAAACCAAACCAGGAAGCGCGAATCGGGAATTTGCCAAAATGCCCCATGTCGGTATACAACGCCTCGCCGCCGGTGACCGACAAGACGATGGCCCCGAGCGCGAGGAAGCTTTCCCATGGATGACGGAGCAGGAATTCGACTGCGTGGACTGGATTGAGCGCCACCAGCACGGCCGGCGCGCTCAGGATGCTGATCACCCCCAGAATGCCGAGCACGCCGAACCAGACGCACATGATCGGGCCGAAGAAGCGGCCGACCGCGCCGGTGCCATGCTTTTGGATCGCGAACAGGGCGGTCAGGACAATGGCGGCAATCGGGACGATGTAGTCCTTCAGCCCCGGCGCGACCACGTTCAGGCCCTCGACCGCGCTAAGCACCGAGATGGCCGGCGTGATCATGCTGTCGCCATAGAACAGCGCGGCGGCGAAGATACCGAGCATGGTCACGAACCAGGTGGCTTTCGAATCCTTGGTCAGTTCGGCGACCCGGGCCAACAGAGCTAAACTGCCGCCCTCGCCACGATTGTCGGCGCGCATGATGATGGCCACGTACTTGAGCGTGACCAGCGCCATGATGGTCCAGAAGATCAGCGATAGGACGCCGAGAATGCTCTCCGGCGCCACCGCCATGGGGTGGTGCCCGGCGAAGGTTTCCTTGAGCGCGTAAAGGGGGCTGGTGCCGATATCGCCGAAAACCACCCCTATGGCGCCAATGATCAGTGCCGACGAGCGGCTCTTGCTTTGATGCGCCGACATCGTGTTGTCCTCCCGGGTTGTTGTTGTTCGAATTTCGGCCGGTTCCGCGTTCATCGCCGGAACGAGCGATGATGCGGTGCATCATAGACCGCGACCGAGGTCAAATCAATCAACCCGGGATCGGCTGGTTTGGAGAGACTCGATCAAGTTGGCGCTCGGGTTGGCTTTACCATGGCGCGGCGTTCGTCGCGCTCAGTCGCGCCAACGCCCGGTCGAGCGCTCTCTCGGGGTCGAACAGCGCTTCGGCGGGGGCATGGAAAGTTCGATGGTGGAAATCGCCGTCGGCATCGACGACGTACAGGGCACGGTAATCGTCGGACCGCGCCAGCAGGTCGCGGATGCCGACCAGCAGCGCCTCGATATCCTCGTCCGTGGTGTATAGCCCCAGGCTGGCCCGTATCATGCCTTGCCAGGGCTTGAGCAGGGTCGCCGCGTCCCCGGTGTCGGGGTCGACATCCAATGCCCACAATTCCGGCTTCAACAACTCGCGGACATAGGGATGGGCGCAGAAGCAGCCGTTGCGAACCGCGACGTTGTGATAGTCGTTCAGCACGGCGGCAACCAGTCCGTGTTCCAGTCCAGCCAGGTTGAAGGAAACCACGCCCAGGCGTGGCGTGCGGTCGGGGTCGGGATCGCCGTAAATCCGCGCGCCCGGCACGGCCGCCAGTTCGGCGAGCAGGCGCCGCAACAACCGTTGCTCGGCGGCGTGAATCCGTTCCATGCCCGCGCGTTGCAGCGCATTCAGCACCGCGCCCAGTTGCACCGCGCCGAGCAGGTCGGGCGTGCCAGCTTCCTCCCGGTCGGGAAAGCGCGTGGTCACCTGGTAGTCGCTCAGCCGCACATCCTCCACCATGCCGCCTCCGACCTCGTCCGGCTCGCACCCCTCCAGCAGCGTCCGCCGCACAATGGCCCCACCCGGCGACCCTGGCGCGTACAGCTTGTGACCGGAAAACACCACGGCATCCAGTTCGCGCTCCACCGCTCCCGTGTCGCTGATCGGCAACGGGGCATGGGCGAGATGCTGGGAAGCGTCCACGATCACCCAGGCGCCGTGCGCGTGAGCCAGCGCCGCGAGGTCGTAAACCGGGTTGACGATGCCGGTGACGTTGCTGGCCGCTGTCACCGCGACGTAGTTGACCTGGTCGCGATGCTGCTCCAGCAACCGTTCCAGTGCCGCCGGATCAACCGCGCCCAGGGTCTGCCCTTCGCCGGTCAGCGGGATGGGCACGGCTCTGCCGGCGTGTTTGCGATGGGGCAGGTCGTTGGCGTGATGCTCCATCAGCGATACCAGCACCACATTCCGCTCCGGCCGTCGCGCCGCCAGAACCCGCGCCAACCGGTTGAGGGGGGCGGTGCAGCCGCTGCCCGCGAAAAAGACCGTATGGCGGCCAGGATCGGCCCGAACGAACCTTAACACCTGCTCATGCGCCCAATCGTAGGCATGGCTCGCGATTCGCGCGGAAAAGTGTAATGTACTGTGGGTGTTGGCATAGTGATGCAACAGTTCGTCCTTGACGGCGCGGGCGCAATCCAGCGCCAGGGTCGAGGCGGCGGAATCGAGATAATGACGACGGGTCACCCGACCGTCGGCGAGACGATAACCAGTGTCGAGACCAGAAAAATCCCGGCGCAGCGGGTCGAACAGCCGCGGGTGATGGATGGAACAAGAAGACATGGGAAAGCTCCAATGGCAACGCCAGCTATACTAAACCCAATCCAAATCCGCACGACTTAAATCCGTCGAATGACGCCAACCTAAAATCAACAGGTTATTTAAATTAAACCCGAATGATCCACCACGACCCGCGCACCGGCCCCCGTCTCCGAACCTGGATGGCGGTTTTCGTCTTGATGACTTTGGCGCTGCTGGCCGGAGGCTACGGGTATTATCAAAACGAAGCGGAGCGCATCCGCCAGGAGAAATATCAGGATATCGCCGCCATCGGCGAACTGAAAGTCAGCCAGATCCGGGAATGGCGGCAGGAGCGCCTGGCCAACGCCCGCAAGGCAAGCAGGAGTCCGTTCTTTCAACGGGCGCTGGCGGAATGGCGAAGGGCCCCCGAAACCCCAGGCTTGCGGGCGGACTGGCGGCGGCGGTTGAAGCTTGAGCGGGAAGCCTATGGCTACGCTGACGCTCTGCTGCTCGATCCAGATGGGCATATTTTGCTCGCCGCCACCGATGATCCCGATCCAACCGATCCCGCCACCCAGAAAGCCATCGCGGCGGCCCTCACCCATCGCGACGCGGTATTCTCCGACTTTTATCGCTCTCCCGCTGGCCGCGTCTACCTGGACACGGTCGTACCGGTACCCGATGCCGAGGAGCATCCGCTGGCCGTGCTGGTCTTGCGCAGCGACGCGGCCGCCTACCTGTATCCCCTGATCCAGTCCTGGCCCGCGCCCAGCCACAGCGCCGAGACGCTTCTGGTCCGCTCGGAAGGCGACTCGGTCGTTTACTTGAACGAACTGCGCCACCAGACCAACACCGCCCTGTCCCTGCGCGTTCCACTGGCCCGGAGCGATCTGCCGGCGGCGCGGGCGGCGCTCGGCCAGCAAGGCTTGTTCCAGGGCAAGGACTATCGCGGTGTGGAGGTCTTGGCCGACCTGCGCCCTGTTCCAGGATCGCCCTGGTTCCTGGTGACCAAGGTGGACACCGATGAAATCCTGGCCGAGGTACGCTACCGCGCCGGGATGGTCGCCCTATTTGTTCTCCTCGGTATCCTGCTCGCCGCGGCGCTGACCGCTTGGGCTTACCGACGGCGGCAAGCGGGCCTCTACCACAACCTGTACCGGTCTGAGCGGCGGCGGCGGGAAGAGCAGGAAGAATTCCGCATCATTCTTTACAGCATCGGTGATGCGGTCATCACGACCGACAACGCGGGGCGGGTCCGGCAAATGAACCCGGTGGCGGAACAGCTCACCGGTTGGTTGGAGACCGAGGCCCGCGACCGGCCGCTCGAAGCGGTTTTCCGCATCGTCAGCGAAGAGACCCACGCCGTGGTGGAAAACCCGGTCCAGCGCGTGCTGCGCGAGGGGATGGTGGTGGGACTGGCCAATCATACCTTGCTCATCGCGCGGGACGGGACCGAGCGTCCGATCGCCGACAGCGGCGCACCCATCCGCGACGGCAGCGGCGTCATCATCGGCGTGGTGCTGGTGTTTCGCGACCAGACCGAGGAGCGCGCGGCGGAAGCGGAAGTGCGTCGCAGCGAGGCGCGGCTGCGCAGCCTGACCAGCATTCTGCAACATCCGGGCGATTCGGTGCAGGAATTCCTGGATTACGCGCTGAACGAGGCCATCCAACTGACCGGCAGCAAGATCGGTTATCTCTATCACTACCATGAGGATCAGCGAGAGTTCGTGCTGAATTCCTGGTCCCGCGAGGTGATGCGGGACTGCACCATCGTCAATCCCCAGACCTGCTACGAACTGGACAAGACCGGCATCTGGGGCGAGGCGGTCCGACAACGCCGGCCGATCCTCCTCAACGATTTTACCGCCGACCATCCCCTGAAAAAGGGCTACCCCGAGGGTCACGCCAAGCTGTTGAAATACCTGACCGTGCCGGTTTTCAGCAGGGGCAGGATCGTCGGCGTGGTCGGTGTCGCCAACAAGGAAACCGATTACCAGGAAACCGACATCTTCCAGCTCACCCTACTGATGGAGGCGGTGTGGAAGGTGGTGGAACGGCGGGAGGCGGAAAGCAAGGAATACCAGGCCGTGCGTTCCTATCGAATGCTCAGCCACTGCAACAAGGTCATCGCCCTGGCGGAGGAGGATATCCCGCTAATGCGGGATGTTTGTCACATTCTGGTCACGGAGGGAGGATGGCGGATGGCCTGGGTGGGGGTGGCCGAACCGGGACCGGGCAAGCGGGTGCGGCCGGTGGCCCAGGCTGGCTTCGAGGACGGTTACCTTGAAAGGATCGAGGTCACCTGGGATGAATCCCCGACTGGGCGAGGTCCCGCCGGCACGGCCATTCGCACCGGCCAGCCGGTGGTTTGCCAGAACCTGCTGATCGATCCCAACTTCGCGCCCTGGCGCGAGGAAGCGATCCTGCGCGGTTTCGCCGCCGCCATCGCGCTGCCGCTGAAGAATGAAACCAGCGTGTTCGGCGCGCTCGTCCTCTACGCCCCGGAGCCGGATGCCCTGGTTCCAGCCGAGGTGGAACTGCTGCGCCGGCTGGCCGACAATCTGGCCTACGCCTTGCGCGTGCTGCGGATCAAGGCGGCTGGCGAACAGGCGGCCCGCAAGAGCGATGCCCTGGAGGCCCAGCTTTACCAGGCCCAGAAAATGGAGGCGGTGGGACGGCTGGCTGGGGGGATCGCCCACGATTTCAACAACATGCTGGCAGTGATCGCCGGTCATGCCGACATGGCGCTGGAACAGGCCGCGCTCGACAGTCCCTTGCGCGCGGACATCCTGGAGGTTCGGGAAGCCACCCGGCGTTCGGCCGAGCTTGTTCGCCAGTTGCTGGCCTTCGCCCGCAAGCAGCCCATCGCCCCCCAGGTGCTTGACCTCAATAACACTCTCGCCGGGATGCTCAAGATGCTCGGGCGGCTGATCGGCGAGGATGTCGAACTGCTCTGGAAGCCAGCCAGCACCCTGTGGCCGGTGAACATGGACCCCACCCAAATCGACCAGATCATGGCCAACCTGGTGGTCAACGCTCGCGACGCGATCGCCGGCGTGGGCAGGATCACCATCGAGACCGGTCAGGCGGTGTTCGACGAAAGCTATTGCGAGACCCACGCCGACACCAGCCCCGGCTCCTACGTCCTGTTGGCGGTCAGCGACACCGGTTGCGGCATGGACAAGGCGGTTTTGGCGCAACTGTTCGACCCGTTCTTCACCACCAAGCCGCCCGGCAAGGGCACCGGCCTCGGCCTGGCCATGGTGTACGGCATCGTCAAGCAGAACCGGGGCTTCATCAACGTCTACAGCGAACTGAGGCAAGGCACGACCTTCAAGATCTACCTACCCCGGCACGAGCCGGAGCCGCCGGGCGCCCGTCTCGCGCAGTCGCTCGCGGCGACTCCGGCCGGCGCCGAAACCGTGCTGCTGGTCGAGGACGAGGCGGCGCTGCTCAACCTCGGCAAGGTCTTGCTGGAGCGGTTGGGCTACACCGTGCTGGCCGCGGCCGGTCCGAACCAGGCGCTCCAGTTGGCCGAGACGCACGCCAGCGTGATTCATCTGTTGCTCACCGACGTGATCATGCCGGACATGAGCGGCCGCGACCTCTGGCAACGACTCCGCGACCTGCGGCCGGGCATCAAATGCCTGTTCATGTCCGGCTACACCGCCAACGTGATCGCTCATCACGGCGTTCTCGACGACGGCGTCCACTTCCTGCAAAAGCCCTTCTCGCGAAAGGCGCTGGCCACCAAGCTGCGCGAGGCGCTGTCCGGGCCGTGACCGAGGCCGCGCGGCCCGGCGCGAGCGGTTCCGTGTCCGCTGTCGTCAGGATCGTTCCGTCAATACCGCCTCAACCTGGGCCGTCAACCGGTCCAGGGCGGCGCCGAAGAAATGGTCCGCCCCGGTCACGACGCACAACTGGGCGGCCGGATGCCAGTGGGGCAATAGTGCCCGCAGCGTGGCCAGTGGCGCCATGCGGTCCTGGTCGCCGACGATCACCGCCAATTCGGCCGGCGGCGCGGCGACCGGCTCGAAATCCATGAACAGCACCGGCGGTGCCACCACCACCTGCCGACGCACCGTGGTCAGCGGCGGATGCAGGCCCAGGTTGACCCAGGCGCCGAAGGAGTAGCCGGCCAGATCGGTCACGGTTTTGCCTAGCCGACTCAAGTACGCCGCCGCCGCCCGCGCGTCGTCCCGCTCACCGATGCCGTCGTCGTAATCGCCCCCGCTCGCGCCGACGCCGCGAAAATTGAAGCGCAACGTACTGTAGCCCAGCCGCTGGTAGACTTTGGCTAGAGCGATCACCACCGGATTGTCCATCTCGCCGCCGTACAGCGGGTGCGGGTGGGTGATAACCACCGCGTCCGGCCCGGACGCTCGATACAGGCGGCCTTCCAGCTGGAACGGGCTGGAATCGAAAAAAACGGTTTCCTCGGCTACCGGCATGACGAAGCTTCCCCGGTCGGCTCCGGGCCTTGCGATACCAGTGGCAAGATGGCCGCCGCCCTGGCCCAATCCCGCTCCAGCAAATCTTTGAACTCTGTCAGCGGCATCGGCCGGCCGAAATAGTAGCCCTGGCCCTCGTCGCAACCATGATCGCGTAGAAACGTCAGTTGCTCGACCGTTTCCACCCCTTCCGCCACCACCTCCAGTCTCAGGCCGTGCGCCAGCGTCAGGATGGCGTTCGCGATGGCGATACTGCTGGTGTTGGTGGGCAAATCCATTACAAAGGTGCGGTCGATCTTGAGCACGTCCAGCGGAAAACGCTGCAAGTAGCCCAGCGAGGAGTAGCCCGTGCCGAAGTCATCGATCGCCACCCGCGCGCCCAGGGTCTTGAAGGCTTTCAGGGTCGCGAGATTATCGTCGGTGGGGTTCATCAGGATGGTCTCGGTCAATTCCAGTTCCAGGCAAGCTGGCTCGAACGCCGCTTCCGCCAACACACCGCGCACCAGATCGGCCAAATTGGCCTGCCGGAACTGTCGGGCCGACAAATTGATCGCCACGCGCAGTCCGGGGAATCCATCGCGATGCAACTGGCCGATCTCGCGCACCGCGGTGCGCAGCACCCATTCGCCCACTTGCAGGATTAGTCCGCTGTCCTCGGCAATGGGAATAAACCGGATCGGCGACAGTAAACCGAGTTTGGGGTGGTTCCAGCGGATCAGCGCCTCGGCACCCCGGATGGCGCCGGCGCGGAAATCCCATTTCGGCTGGTAGTACAGTTCCAATTCCCCCTGTTCAACGGCGTGGCGCAAGTGGGTTTCCAGATTTAGGCGCTCGCGCGACAGCACCGTGGCGCCGGATAGGTAGAACTGGTAGTTGTTGCGTCCCATGTCCTTGGCTCGATACAGGGCAATGTCGGCGTTACGTAGCAGCATCTCGGTATTATTGCCATCGCGAGGGTAAAGGCTGATGCCGATGCTGCAAGTGGCGTGCAGTTCGTGATCGCCCAGCCGGCAGGGCTGCGCCACGACATCCAGCATGCGCTGCGCGATCCAGGCTGCGTCGTCGCTAGTGGCCAGATCGGGCAGCAATACGGCGAACTCATCGCCGCCCTGCCGGGAGATGGTGTCGCATTCACGAACGCATTGCTGCAAGCGCGCCGCCATGTCCCGCAGCAACTGATCGCCGATGGTGTGGCCGAGGGTGTCGTTGAATCGCTTGAAGCGGTCCAGATCCACCAGCATTACCCCCACCAGGGTATGGTCGCGCCCCGCCCGCCGCACCGCCTGCCACAACCGGTCGGTCAACAGCGCTCGGTTGGGCAAGCTGGTCAGCGCGTCGTATTGGGCCAGATTTTGGAGGCGCTCCTCCGCCTGCTTGCGTTCGGTGATGTCCTGCACCACGGTCACGAAATGCTCCACCGCGCCGTTCGCCCGTCGCAAGCAACGGCTTGATACATGGGCGTAAAGCAGTTCGCCATTTGAGCGGATAAAGCGCTTGTCGAGCGAGTAGCCCTCGATCCGGCGATTCATCACTCGCTCGAACTGCGCCAGCTCGGCGGCGAGATCCTCCCGATAGGTCAACTCGGCCCAGGTCAACCGCTGGAGTTGCGCGCGTGGATAACCCAGCATCTCGCTCAGTCGGCCGTTGATTTCAAACCAGCGTTTATCGGGACCGGTCAGGGCGATGCCGATCAGCGGCAGCTCAAAATAGCTGCGGAAGCGCATCTCGCTGGCGCGCACCGTCTCCTCGATCCGCTTCCGTTCGGTGATGTCGGTGTGAGCGCCCAGATAGCCGGTGATGCGACCGGCGGAATCGCGCAACGGCGTGGCGTGGGTGCTGAGCCAGGTTTCCTGACCCGTGGGCGTGCGAAACCGGTGTTCGATCAGCAATTCGGAACCGTTCTTGACGGCCTGCCGCCACGCCACGAGTACCGATTCCCGATCCTCGGGATGCAAGGCGTTGATCCACCCCAATTCAATCGCCTGCTCGACAGCCAGGCCGGCCATTTGGCACCAGCACTCGTTGACGTAGCGGCATTGACCCTGGACGTCGATCAGAGAGGCGCCGACCGGAAGCTGCTCGGCTAGGACGCGGAACCGCCGTTCGCTCTCGCGCAGGCTATCCACCGCTTGTCGCTGGCGTTTGTTCTCCGTTTCCAGAGCGGCCAGCCGGCGCGCTTCATCGCTCAAACTGACAATCTGCCGTTGCGCGCGCCACAGACGGCGGCGTTGATCGAGGAACAAGGCGGCCATGCCTCCGGCCAGGCCCAACGCGACCAATCCGCCGCCGAGCCAGAATCCGAGTCGGTTCTGGTCAAGATCGGCGGCCTTGAACTCGACGGTGACCGGCGCCGCGCCAGCGTTCGCCGGGAGCGGCGCGGTGCCGATCCAGAATCCCGTCAGCCATAGCACCACCCATTGGATTCCCCGCCAACCGCGCCGGGTGAACGTGGGCCGGTCGCGGTCGCGGATCGCGGCGATGGGCTGCTTGGGGTTTCGGCCGTCCGAGTTCGTCAAGGCCATTTGTCGGAACGCTTCATATACTGTCATGCTTCTCCTTGCGATGTGTCATACCGACAAGTCTAGCAAAGACGCTTCCTGACTCAATTCGGATAACCAAGGATGTTTTGGCGTCGGCGACGCGAGACGTGCCTCCGTGTCGATTATTCTGGTTTTTCACCCTGACGCGCGTACATCCAATGTACGCTATCCCCAAGGAGGTATTCCGTCAAACAAGTCACCCGCCGACCCACCTTCTGATAGGGTTTCGGCTCGTTCTCCACCCGCCCCGAGGTATGTCGCGTGCAGGTTCCGTTCCGTGACGACAAGCCCACCGCCAGTCCGTTGACCGACCGCTTCGGTCGCCAAATCCGTTACGTTCGCCTTTCCGTGACCGACCGCTGCGATTTGCGCTGCGTCTACTGCATGAGCGAGCGCATGACCTTCCTGCCGCGCGCCCGGGTGCTGACCCTGGAGGAACTGGCGCTGCTGGGTCGGACCTTCGTGGAGTTGGGGGCGAGCAAGCTTCGTGTCACGGGCGGCGAGCCGCTGGTGCGGCGCAATATCCTTTGGCTGTTTCAGGAACTGGGTCAATTACGGGAGCGCGGCCTGGCGGAACTGGTACTGACCACCAACGGCTCGCAACTGGAGCGGATGGCCGCCGACCTGAAAGCCGCGGGCGTGGCGCGGATCAATATTAGCCTGGACACTCTCGACCCGGTGCGATTTCGCCGGATGACCCGAACGGGCGAACTGGACGCGGTGTTGCGGGGCATTCGAGCGGCGCGAGCGGCGGGCTTTGAGCGGCTCAAGCTGAACGCCGTGATCCTCAAGGGCCGCAATCACGACGAAGTGGTCGATCTGGCGCGCTTCGCCATCGAAAACGGACTGGACATCAGCTACATCGAGGAAATGCCGCTCGGCGTTGTCGCCGACCACGACCGGGCGGAGGTGTACTATTCCAGCGACGCCATTCGCGCCGATCTGGAGCGGATTTTCACGTTGACCCCCACGACCGAGAGCACCGGCGGTCCGGCTCGCTATTACCGCGTTCCGGGAACTGACAGCCGCATCGGTTTCATCTCCCCTCACAGTCACAATTTCTGCGACACATGTAATCGGGTGCGGGTCTCGGCCGAGGGCCGGTTGCTGCTGTGTCTGGGGCAGGAGCATTCGGTGGACTTGCGCCATGTCCTGCGCGCCCATCCCGGCGACCGCGAGCGGCTGAAACAGGCCATCGTCGCCGCCATGACGATCAAGCCGCATGGCCACGCTTTCCAGCCCGGCGGTCCGGTGACGATCTTGCGCGCCATGAATCACACTGGCGGGTAAACACTCGCCTGGGGCGGCTTTCCTCTTTGACGCAGTTGAGGTGCTGTAAGAAAAATCGGGCGCAAGCCGCGA
This sequence comes from Candidatus Contendibacter sp., assembly GCA_029624675.1. Classification (GTDB taxonomy): domain Bacteria; phylum Pseudomonadota; class Gammaproteobacteria; order Competibacterales; family Competibacteraceae; genus Contendibacter. The sequence continues at coordinate 42,755 of JARSSP010000024.1, read as the reverse complement.
CACTCTGACGGGTATCTGCTTTTTATCTATACTCGCTCGCCAGATTGACGCAACAGCAATGGGGCTTGCCGCTATGAGAAAGACCCCTGTTAGCCCGCCCGCCGCCCGCGCCCTGCCCCCCTTCGCCGACCACCTCGACCTGATGTTCGGGACGGGGGAGCGTGCGATCAAGACGCCCGATCCCGATCCCGATAAAGGCCAGGATCATGTGGAAGTCTGGCGCCACATCGACGGCAACCAGCGCTATTTCCGCAAGCGTTTCTTACAGAGCAAGAAGTTGGGGGTGGACTTTCGCTATTGGACCCACCGGGAATTCACGCTGCTCAACGAACTGCAAAGCCGGGAGTTGCGCCATGTGCAGCAGTATCGTGGCATCCGGGATCTCCGCTTGGAAGGAAAGCAACTGGAGACGTGGGACGCGGGGCCGGACGGAGACCAGTGGCAGCAGGTGCCGGTGGCGCGCAACGGCGCCCGCCTGCCGCACCTGTTCATGGATTGCGCGCACTGGTTCGGGCTGGCGCGGTGGCTGCTGGCGGCGCTGGAGGAAGTGCATGCCTTGGGATTCGTGCATGTGGACCTGAAAGGGGACAACTTCTGCCTGCCGGCGCACCGTTTGAGGGAGGCCGCCGACGGCTATCCGGCGTGGATTCAACCGCGCTGGGAGGAACTGAGGCTGATCGATTTTGCATTCAGCGTATGGGAAGACTGCGCCCGGCTGTCGCCAGATAAACCCCTGCCGATCGGCGAATCCACGTTGCGCTACCAGTCCCGGCAACTGCTGGCGGCGCTGGCGGCGGGGAGCTCGCCCGCGCCGGATCTGGGACCGACGCGGGGGCTGGACTGGCGAGTGGATTTATTCGGCTTGGGCTTTGTGCTGAAACAGATCCTGAGCGAAGTGGAGAGGCGCTGTTTCCCTGAAGACAGCAACTGGGGGTGGACAGCAGAGCGGGCCAAGCGAGCGCGACGGTTAATCGACGACCTGCAAGGCTGGGACCAGGAATGGGAACGACGCAAACGGGCCGCGCCAGTCGAGCGGCCGCACGGGGCGCTGATCGCGGACCTGGATCGCCTGCTGGGCGAGGGCGATCTGGCGGGTAGCCTGGCGAACGGCTGGGAGATCGTGCGCGACCCGAAGTGGCGTCCGCAAGACCCCGGCGTGCGGACGCCGCCGACGGTGCCGGCGCCGAGGCGGCGCGAGCGGAACGACGCTTTACCCCCAGACGCTTTGAGCGGCATGCAAAAACTCAAGGCGATTGCTAAGAAAACGTTATCCGCCCTGATCCCCCGGACGGAAGCTGATCGGTGTCGGGCAGCCGCCGAACAGGGGGACGCCGACGCCCAGTGCAACCTCGGCTTGATGTACGCCAACGGTCGCGGGGCGAAGCAAGACGACGCTGAGGCGGTGAAGTGGTTCCGTAAGGCCGCCGAGCAGGGGAATGCCTTCGCCCAGTTCAAGCTCGGTCGGATGTACGCCAACGGTCGTGGGGTCCAGCAAGACGAGGCCGAGGCGGTGAAGTGGTACCGCCATGCCGCCGAGCAGGGGTACGGTGCCGCCCCCCAGCCCCACCTCGGGAAGTGGTACCGAAAGGCCGCCGAGCAGGGGTACGCCGACGCCCAGTTCAGCCTCGGCTGGATGTACCAAGACGGTCGCGGGGTCCAGCAAGACGACGCCGAGGCGGTGAAGTGGTACCGCCAGGCCGCCGAACAGGGGAACGCCGACGCCCAGAACAACCTCGGCCGGATGTACGAAGAAGGTCGCGGGGTCTGCACAAAAAGCCTGGCCAGGGCGGTGAAGTGGTACCGCAAGGCCGCCGAGCAGGGGTACGCCGACGCCCAACAGAACCTCCGCAGACTCGGGCGCTAGGCGCGAACCGATCCGCCGACCGCTTCGGTGATTTTTGCCATTTTCGCTCGCACCAGGAAAAAGCCGTGGCCGCAACACCCGCAACGCCCATCAACCCGCGCCCAACGCCGGTGAATTCCCGCTCCGCTCGCCCGCGCGCCTCGACCGCCACCGCGCTTCTCGACCGCCCCGAGACGCTCGAATTCCTCCTCCTCCTGCTGGTCCTGGTGATGCTGACGCCGCTGTTCCTGCAACTGCGCGGGCTGGCCGCCGACGGCGACGGCCGCTTCGCGCCCAGCTACCTCTGGCAAGTTCGGCTGCCGCTCAAGAACGTCCCCAGCCTCTGCCGCCAATTCGGCGGCCACGCCGCGCCCGAAATCGCCGACGCCTTTTGCGGCGATCGCGCTCGCGGCGTCGAGACGCCCGGCGAACGGCTGCCGGTCTCGCTCGAAACGGCGCTGGACGATCTGCGCAACGCCTTCGCCGAACCGCTGCAAGACCCGCTGCGAGAGTTGAAACGGGCGCGGCAACTGCTGCAAGAGGGCCTGGCGGAGAAAGGCCAAACACTGCCAGATCGGCTCGAAGCCATCCAGTCCGCCGAAGCGGCGCTAAAACCGTACCTGAGCGCCTACCAAATCGCCGACGACGCCGTGGAGCGAGGCCCGCTGCCCGTGCAATGCCTGCACGGGCTGACCGCGCAAGCCTGGCGCGACGCCCGCGAGCCGGACGCCCGCGCCGCGCTCGCGCTCTGGCTGGCGGCGGCGCTCGATGGCGACGAGCGCATCAAGAAGGATTTGGGCGCGGCCGCCCCTCTCGCGCTGGACCGCGCCTGGCACGGCCCGGCCGCCGGGGCCAGAGGGCAGGACCGCGCCGGGCTGGACCCATCCACCCGCCGGGCCTGCGCCGGCTACGCCTCGCCGCGGGAAGCGGCCGAAGCCACCGCCGGCATCGTCCAAAAAGCGCGGGACGAAGCCAACCAAACCGACAAAGCGGCGGCCATGCGGGATCTGCTCGAAAACGCCTGGTGGCACTGGCCGCTGTGGGCGCTGTTCGCCGTACTGCTGGTCGCCGTTTCGCGGCGCAACCCCGATCCGCTGTTCACCACCGGATTCGCGCTGGTCGGTTGGGCCGCGCTGGGGTGGATAACGGCGGTGCGGGGATGGTCCGCCGGCGAACCGCAGCCGTGGTTGCCGGTGTGGGCTTTCCCGCTCATCGGCGGCGTGGGTGCGGTCCTCTGTTTGTGGCGCTCGCTCCGGCCGCCGGCGCGGCCCCCGGAGGACATCCCACAGCGCCGCGCCGCGCCCCTCGCCTATCCCGGCCTGATCCTGTTCGCCGGGCTGGGCTGGCTGCTGCTGCTGGACCTTTCCGCCACCGGCCATCCCCGCAACCGCTATCTGGGGCTTTATCAGCACGACTATCTCTTTCTGGCGCTGTGCATCGTGTCGCTCGCCAGCGTTTGGCGCTGCTCGCTCGGCGCGTTCTTCACCCGTGGCCTGCCGCTTCTTAGAAGCGGCTTTGACCGCTATCCGGCGATGGCGTCGCTCGCGCTGTTCGTGCTGTTCGCGTTGGCGATCATCGCGTTCGCCGTTTTCGGAAATTCGCCGCAACTCACCTCGGAACTGGGGCGCATGTGGCTCATTCTGGGATCCGCGTGGTTCTTCTACATGCGCGGCAATCTGGCGTTTGACCCGGACAACGTGAAAGACAGCGGCTGGCGCTGGTTCCTGCGCTTCTTGTCGCCGCTGCTGGTCGTGCTGCTGGTGCTGTTGTTGGCCATGATCGTGACCGACGACATGGGGCCGTTGCTCATCAGCGTCTATGGCGGCGGCGTCTTTCTGGCCGCCGCCGTCGCTTTCGCCCTGCATCGCCGCGGAAGCTCGCTGCTCGCCGTCTCGGCGGGGACGGCGATGGTCGTGCTGCTGTGGCTGGCGCTGGTCACCGGAGCAGTGTTCGTCGCCGGCTCGTGGCACTCGACGACGGCGGGACGCCTCGAAAGCATGGCGGCCCCGCTGGTGGCCAACAACGATCAAATGGCCCTCATCGGCTGGTTTCGCCAGCACACGCCCCTCCTGGGCCACGGCGTGGGCAAAGTCCCGTGGTGCGGGCAAGCGGTTTCCGGTGCCTGTCATGGCGTCCCTCTGCAAATCCAGAGCGATTACATCTTCACCGGCCTGTGGGGGCTGTTCGGGCCGGCGATGACGTGGGCACTCGCCGGAGGAATGCTGGTCTGGCTGTACCTGCTGGCGCGGCCTCACCCCGGCGCGACGGACGGCAAGCCCGCCATGATCGTCTTGCCGAGCGGCAACAGAGTGGTGGATAACCAGGCGTTTTTGAGCTGGCTCTGCGTCGTTTGGCTCGCCTTGACCGCCTGCCAACTGGGAGTCACGGTCGCGGGCAACCTGCGGATCTTGCCGCTGACCGGCGTGACCTACCCCTTCATGAGCTACGGCAAGTGGTCGCTGTACGTCAACGCCCTGTTTCTCGGACTTTGCCTCAACCTCAATCTGAAAACGCCTTGGAGGGCATGACCATGGCCAGTCCGTCCGCGCCCGATTCCGGCTCCAGTAGCCTGCTGGCGTTCGCGGTCAATGCCTTTGTCGTGTTGCTCGCGATTGCCGTTCTCGCTGCCCTCTTCATGGCCCCGCGCAGCGATCCCGACATCGCTCGCGAAAACGGTCCCGGCGATGACCGCAAAGGAACCGCCCGGTATTACAGCGTGCGCCTGCTCGCCGCGCTGCAAACCTTCGAAAGCGGCATTTTGCCGACTGCGCCCGCCGCGCCCGCCGCGCCCTGGACCGACCGGGCGCTGCTCGCTGGCGTTCCGGCTTGCGAGAAAGCGTGGAACGACCCCCCGGGCCGCTTTGCGATCTGGCGAAACGAGGTCCGTAATCTCATCCGCTTTTGGGCTCGCCCGCAGGCGCTGCCGACGGAAACGACCGCGCAGCGAATGGCGGCGCAACTCGACGCCCTCGACGCCTATCTCGCCCAGGTGGGCAAGGCCAACGACGGACGCGCCGCGGGGCCGGTGGCGCTGGATCGGGAGCGCTGGTTCGAGGCGGTCAAGATCGCCCTCGCCAAACCGCTGTCGCCCGAAGGCCAGCGCGGCAACGTCCGGTTGCAGGTCCAATGCGCCGACCTGCGCGACGCCCTGCGGACGTTGATACCAAAGTCCTGCCGCCAAGATTTGGACGCGGTGCGCCAGAACGGGGTCACGGACCCGCGCCTCGCCCAAGCGCGGCAAAGCTGCGGCGCCCTGGAAAGTCTATCGTGGCGCGGGACCACGCCGAAGCAGCAAATCAAAACCTGGTCTCCCGAGCAAATCGTCCGGGTGCCGAGCAGCCTGGTCGCCGAGCGCGATCCGTGGCAGGGCGTTCCGGGCTGTATCTACTGGAGCGACGGGCGAAACGGGCGTCACTACCTCGCCGACGCCAAGGGGAACCGCAACGCCGTCTGCGAGAACGCCGACGTGGCGGGCTGGCCCGCCCGAACGGCGTCGGGAACCCAGCGGCCGACCGCCTCGCCCGTCGCCAGCCGCCTGGATTTCGAACTGCCCGCCGACGACCCGCGCTGGTCGGCCCCGCCTTCGCTCGGCATGATCTTGCGCCCGCTCGACACCTTGCGCCAACCCGGCGGCACCCTGTACCAAGAGCTGACCGAGCGCAAAAGCGACCCCGCCGATCCGCCCGACCAATATGGCTCCGGCCCCAACCGGATGACCGACAACGGCGAAAAGCAGGACGTGGGTTTCTCCGTGGACCTGACCATCGACGCCCGCGCCCAGACACTCGCCCAGCAAGTCGCGGCCTGCTACACCGGCGCTCAGGCGCTCTGCCAGGCGCTGCGGATCGACCGCGATGAAGACAGCAAGGGCAAGGGCAAGGATGGCCAGCCGCAACCCATCGGCCACCAGCTTCTGGAAAACGCGATGGTGCGCATGGCGGGCATCGCCATCATCGACATTGACAGCGGGCGCATCGAGGCGCTGGCCGGCGCGCTTTCCCCCTGCGCCCGACAGGATTACGACGGTCCGGGCCGCGACCCGAAGCGCTGCGATGATCGCCTGCCGTGGAAACCGGCCTTCCGGCCCGACGCGCTCGAAAATCAGGCGCTGTTCTTCGACGCCATGCCGGCCTCCACCGTCAAGCCGATCATGGCGGCGGCGTTTCTGAGCGACGGCGACTATGGCCAGCATCTACTGGCGGCGGAATTGGCGTCTCTCCAAAGCCAAAAGGTGGCAGCCCGGCAGAGAGTCGAGACCGCCGAACGGGAAAAGGCGGAAGCCGAGCGCGAAAAAGCGGCAGCCGAGCGCGAACACGAGGCCGCCAGGCAGGAAAAACCGACTACCCGGAACGCGGCGGCCCAGCAGCAAAAGCGCCTGGCGGACGCCCAGCGGAAAATCCAAAGCGCCCAAAACAAGTGGGCGGCGGCCCAAAAGAAAATCGACGGCGCCGCGACCCAAACCGTCAAGGCTCCCCCGCCGGCCGCCGGTCTGCGCCGAGAATTGATGACATCCAATTCCGCCGCTTTTCTCAACCGCATGTTCTGCGCCGAGCGGGGATTCGCCGATTGCCAGCGTCCGTGGGCCGTGCAGGCGGCGGCGAGCGGTTTCGGCTGGAACGCGGCCTGCGATCCGCCGACCGGCGCTTGCGGCAAACGGGGCGTGCTGTTCGGGCGCGCGCCCGATCAAGTCGCGGAAGACGGCCTGGTGACGCCGCTCGACCATCCAATCCTGTTCGGGCGCTGGCTGGCGCGACCGGACAGTCGCTTGGGGCACGCGCGATTCGGCCTCGCGCCGCAGCCGAAAATACCGCTGGACCCCGCCGACATCAAAGATTGTGCGTGGGGCGAGGACGAGCAACCGTCCAAGGATGACTGGAGAAAGTGCCCGCTCGAAATCGTGGCGGAAGGCTGGGGGCAGGGAAACGCCCGCGTCACGGCGGTGGGCGCGGCGGGCATGATGGCCGCGCTGGGCGCCGCCGCCAATGGCGCCAAGGAATTTTTTCCACCGTTTCTGGTGGCCGGTGTTCGCGGCGCGGGCGATCCGTCGCAAGCGACCCCGAGGCTGGCCCTGCAACGCTACGCATTCAGGCGCTCGTGGCCCATCGCGTTCGCCCCGGAGGTCGCGCAAGTCATCCTCGGTGGCCTCAACTACAGCCACCGGAAGGACGGCACGGCCAGCGCGGCTTGCAACCAAATCTTCGGCGCCAAGGGATGCGCCGATATCGACTGGATCGCCGGCAAGACGGGCACGCCCACGTTCAGCAACGACGAGCGGACGTTGAACGATATTGCCAAGCGGTGCAAAACGGGCACGGCGCAGGCCCGATCGAGCCCAGGGTGCGGCGAGCTGCGGCCTTATAAGTGGTACGTCGCCGTTTTCCGCGGCAGCGCGAAGCAAACCCGCTGGGACAAGGCTATTGCCGTGCTCACCGAGCGCAACTGGGTCCGGGAGACCGGCAAGGTGTATGGCGCGGGCGACCACGGACCCAACCCGGCCGCTGAAATCGCCTTGCAGATCGCGGGGCGCTTGCGCGGCGATCTCGACCAGTGATCGATGCCATAGGGGAGGATCATTCGGCAATGCCAAACGACAAATTGACGATGAGCGGCGAATTCGGCCAGCCTTGGCCGGGAGTGTTGATCGACATCCGCGACTGGATACAGCACCAGGCGGCGCTGGCGGGTAGCGCCCGGCGCATGGAAGTCCGCCTCAACCTGTCGCGGGCGCTGCTCAACGAAGCCAAAGCGCGGGGAAAGACGCTACAGCCCCAGTTCGATAACTTTCGCCGAAAGGTGAAGGCGGATTTCGCGCTCGACATTAAGCTGGAGGGCCTGCACGACAGCGGTCCCCACCGGGTTGAATTTTTCTGCTGGAGGTGATGAAGCATGGGCATCATAACAGTCATCGCCGTCTCGCTCGGGGCGCGGCGCGAACGAGACCCGGCCAGCGGCAGAAGAACGCCATCGGCCCCAGCGGCTCCACCGACGTCGGCGGCCGGCGGCGGCGGCTCGTCCGGCGGTGGATTTGGTCATTTTCACCAGTTCACCGCGGTTGTGGAGGCGCTGCACAAAGCGCTCGCGGGCCTTCATCAAGAAAAGATCAAAGGGCTTAAAGCCATGGATCCGCGCTTTGGCTGCAAGATGTCGCGGATCGAGATTCGCCCGCTTAACGAAGCGACCAAGGAGGTGTTGCAAGAGCTTTTCAAATACATCCAGTCCGACGCTATCGCGGGGACGATCCGGCGCGAAATCTTGCCGAAAATACCGGGCCATTGCTTCGATCTTTCGGAGGTCGGCATATCCCCGAAATATGAGGGTGGCGGTCAATCACCCGCCAAGGATCCGCTGCTCGAAGAACTGATCGGCCCGGCCGCCACCCAGGACGACGACTGCATGGTCGCGTTCGATTGGGAGGGTGTTGCCCTCCCCGCGCCGAGCGGCGATGTCGCGGGCATCAAAGGCTGGCGCTTGCACGACGCCAGGGGCGACAACCCGATCCCTCTCAAGTCGCTGCCTTTTCCGGGGCAAAAGCTGGTGCTGGGCAAAGACGGCGATGCCGCCGACATCGCCGTGGATGGGAACTACACCAGCGGCGCGCATGGCTGGCTCTGGCTGGATCACGAGGCCCGCTGGTGGTATCAGGACGCCGGGTCCACCAACGGCAGCCGAGTTCGCCGGCCGGGGCAACGCGACTGGATTTCGCCGGGCCGATCCGGCGGCAGGCCGGCCGAGCCGGTGGAGCTGACGCCCGGCGCCGAACTCCTCTTTGCGGCCGAACTGAACAACGATTCGCGGGCCGATTATCCGAAGCTGATCGTGCCGGGGAGCGGTGGCCGGCGGGGAACGCCGATCAACGTCGGCGCGGGGGCGGCGACTCCGCGCACGCCGGTCGCTTCCGGAAACATCCACCCAACGGGTGGCCATCCGGTCGCTGTCATCCGGATCGAGGATGTGAAGGGAACCCGAACCATCCCGGTCGGCGTTGACGGGTTACCGTTCAAGGTGGGGCGCTCGCCCCGGCATCCCGTACCGATTGCCGACGAGCACGCATCGGTTTCCGGCGACCATCTGGAAGTTCGGAAATTTGAGGAGGGCGGGCTGCGCGTGCGGGTGCTGGGAAGAAACGACGCCAGCCTCGCGGGCAAGCCGATGAAAAAAGGCGACGAGGCGATCTGGCGCTGGGGCGAGGCGCTCGTTTTGGTGGAAAATCCGCTGGAGGGCGAACCCGTGTGCCGATTGATTTTACAGCGCGCCGCCGGCACGGAGCGAGCGCGATGAACACCCCCGTTCTCAGTGCCGTTCGAGAGCCCGTCGCCGCATCGCCCAACGCGCCAATAACGCCGATCATGGTGAGAGCGGCGGAGCCACCCCGCCCCTGGTGGCGCGGCGGTATCGAGTTTGGGGCCGCCAGTTTGCCCGGCAGCTATCACGAGGAGAACGAGGACAGCTTTATCCCGGCGCTGCCGGCGCCGTCGCGGCTGGCGGTGGCGGATGGCGTCGGCGGGGGAGCGCGGGGACGGGTGGCCAGCCAGGCGCTGATCGAGCGCATCCGGCAACTGACGCCCGCCCTCCTGGCGCGGCCCGCCCGCCTGCGTCAATGGCTGTTCGACGCCGACGACGCGGTGGCCGCCGAGATCGCCCGCTATACCGACCGCCCCGGCGCTTCGACTTTCGTGGCCGCGCTGCCGCAATGGGGCTGGCGACGCTGGCGGATCACCTGGGCCGGCGATTGCCGCGCCTACCGGCTGCGCGGGCGCGGCGAGCCGCGGCTTCTCACCCGCGACGACACCTACGGCCATCTGAACGAAACGCCCCCGCCCAACGCCGAGGCCGACGATCCGGCCCGGATGGTGGGCAACGGCGCCGTGGAGGAGGCCAACCGCGTTGTAGCGGCCTTGCGCTGCGGCGAAATCCTGTTGCTTTGCTCGGACGGCGTTCACAAGATGGTTCCCGCCGAGCAGATGGCGGAAATCTTGCGCGGCGCGGGCTCCCTGAACACCCGCTGCCGCAAGCTCGCCGCCGCCGCTCACGCCAACGGCGGGACCGACGACGCGACGGTGGTCGCCGCGCAGCGGCATCGCTGGTTCGGGTTGGGCGATGCGGTCTGGGCGCTGGCGATCGTCGCGCTGTTCGCCGGGGCTGGCCTCGGTCATTTCGACCGCGCGCCGGTACGGGACGAAACGCCAACCCAGGCGCGGCCTTCGGCGCCCGCCAAGGCCCCGAAACCGCGTCCGAGCGTGCCGGAGTCGTCCCTCCCGCATTGGCCGGTGGAAACGCCGCCGGCTGGGGAAATACCCGTGCCGGAGTCACCGCTCCCGCATTGGCCGGTGGAAACGCTGCCGGCTGGACTACCCCTCCCGATGCCGGTGGAAATGCCGCCCCTTGGACGAGTACCGCCGCCGGTTTCGAAATTGCCGCCCGCAACGCCATCACCGTCGGGTCATCGTTCGAACTCCAACCGCCATTGGGAGAACAGGTCAAGATGGACACCCCCCTGAGTCCGAGCGCGACTCCCGCTTCGCGCGCGTTCGCCGACCACCTGGACCTGATGTTCGGGACGGGAGGGCGGCTGGTGAAAGACGAGCCGCACGTGAAGGTGTGGCGGTGCGCGGAGGGGAGTGCGCGGTATTTCCGCAAGCAATACCTGCGCTATGGAGACATCGACCTGAGCTTCTGGACCCACCGGGAATTCACGCTGCTCAACGAGTTGAAGAGCCGGCGGCTAGGCCATGTGCAACAGTATCGCGGCATCCGGGATCTCGGCCCGGAAGGGCAGCAACTGGAGACGTGGGACGCGGGGCCGGACGGAGACCAGTGGCAGCAAGTGCCGGTGGCGCGGGACGGGCACCGGCTGGCGCACCCGTTCATGGAGTGCGGGCACTGGTTCGGGCTGGGGCGGTGGCTGCTGGCGGCGCTGGACGAAATGCATGCCCTGGGATTCGTGCATGTGGACCTGAAGGCGGATAACTTCTGCCTGCCGACGCAAAGTTTAGGCACGGCCGGAGACGGCTATCCCGACCGGATCCGGCTGCAATGGGACGAACTGAAGCTGATCGACTTCGCGTTTAGCCTGTGGGAAAAACGCCTGCCGCTGGACGAGGACAATCCGCTGCCGATCGGGCGATCCGCGTTTCGCTACCAATCCGAGCAATTGCTGGCCGCGCTGGGGACGAAACATTCACCCCCCGCGCCAGACTTGGATCTGATGCGCAAGCTGGACTGGCGGGTGGACCTGTACAGCCTGGGGTTCGTGCTGGGACAGGTTTTGAGGGAAGTGGAAAAGCGCTGCCTGCCCGAAGACGGCAACTGGGGCTGGACGGAAAAGCGGCGCGACCAGGGGCGGCAATTGCTCGACAGCCTGCAAGGGTGGGACCGGGGATGGGAGCGTCCCGCGCCGACCGAGCGACCGCACGGAGCGCTGATCGAGTTACTGGATCGCCTGCTGGGCGAAGACGATCTGGCCGCCAGTCTGGCGGGCGAGTGGAAAATCGCGCGCGACGCGAACTGGCGGCCGCAAGACGCGAGCGTGCGGACGCCGCCGACGGTGCCGGCGCTGAGGCGGCGCGGCGCTGCTCGGTCGCCCGCGCCGGTCGCCCCCTCGCCCGTGCCGCCGCCCAAACCCGCGCCCGCATCGCCACCGCCATCCCCCCCTTTGAAAAAGGGGGGTGAGGGGGGATTTCGCACGGACGAGGGAGCCAAAAATCCCCCCCGGCCCCCCTTTTTGAAAGGGGGGAGCGCCTGGCTGCTCGTGCTGATTGTGGGAGCCGCACTAGGCGCGGGAGCCTACGCGGTGTGGAAGGAAGGGCAACACCCGCCGCCCGCGCCTCGACCCGAACCGGCCCCGCCGCCCGCGCCGGTGGTGGTCACGCCGCCGGCGGAACCGCGCACCTATTTGACGGTACGAGCGACGCCGGCGAGCGCGCAAATCCGAATCATGAACATCGGCCCCGCCTACCGGGACGGGATCGAACTGGCGCCGGGGGACTTCGACCTCCAGGTGAGCGCCCCCGGCTATCAGACCTACCGGGCCTGGCACACGCTGGCGGCGGGGACGCGGGAAGTGGCGATCACGCTGCAACCGGCGGCGCCCGAGCACCCGGCGTTCGAAGTGTTTCGGGACCGGCTGAGCGATGGGACGCGGGGGCCGGCGATGGTGGTGATTCCAGGGGGGGAGTTCCAGATGGGTTCGCCCGCGAACGAGCCGGAGCGTAACTCCGACGAGCGTCAGCACGGCGTGCGGGTTGCCAGTTTTGCCATGGGCCAATACGAAGTGACGTTTGAGGAATATGATCGATTTTGCGCGGCGACGGGGCGGGAGAAACCCAGTGACGACAGAGGCTGGGGCCGGGACCGGCGGCCAGTCATCAATGTGAATTGGAATGACGCCATGGCCTACGCTGAATGGCTCTCCCAGCAAACGGGTAAGCAATACCGCCTGCCGACGGAAGCGGAATGGGAGTACGCGGCGCGAGCGGGGATGACCACGCCGTTCTGGACGGGCCGCTGCGTGACCACCGACCAAGCCAATTACGATGGGAACTATGGCTATGGCTCGCCGGACTGCGGGGCGAAAACGGGCGTCTACCGCCAAAAGACCCTACCGGTGGATTCGCTCCAGCCCAACCCGTGGAAACTCTATGGCACGATGGGGAACGTGTGGGAATGGACCTGCTCACAGTATGCCAAAGACTACGACGGCCCGGAGTTAAAATGCGCTGAAAAAGATACAGATGGTTCCCGGGTGCTGCGGGGCGGCTCGTGGGGCAGCGGACCGGAGTGGTTGCGGTCGGCCGCTCGCAACTTGTACATCCCGCGCACTGGGAACGACAACGCCGGGTTCCGTCTCGCCAGGACATTGTAACCCTTTGATCTTTTTTCTTTTTCCCTTTTATGCGCGCGAAGCGCGCTTCTTTTCCGCGCGATTTTTTGGGGGGAGTTATCCACAGATGGCCGATGAAAATGCGCGTGATGCGGCGCCCCGGGCGGTGCAAGCCTGCCATGAACTGCTGGCTTGGCTGATTCCGCAACTGGATTTGTTCCCCGCGCCCGGCGGTTCACCCTGGGCGAACGACTGGAAAACGGTCTGTTGCGGTTATTGGAATCCTTGGTCGAAGCCGCCTACAGCCGGGAAAAGCGGGCGGCGTGCTGCTCGGGTTCGGCGCGGATCGGGAGTCGATGATGCCACCAGTGAAAACAGTCAACACGTCCCACGCTAGCGGCCCTGTTTCAGCACCGCCGCCCCGCCCAGTTCGCCCAGGGTCGCTTTCTCCAAATCCGTCCACAGCGTGCCCGGTCCGGCGTACAAGATGTTGACTCGCACGTCCGGGTTCAGATTGTGGGCGAACTCCCACAGGGTCAACGCCGCCGGATCGCCGAACGCCGCCGCCTTCAGCTCGAAGCCCTTGGCCTTTTCCCCCTCCACCCAAGCCACGGTATTGGCCTGCGCCTGACCCAGTTTCCGGGTCTTGTCGGCGCGGACCAACGCGGTCTGTTTGTCGATTTCGGCGGCTTGCCGCTGGGCTTCCGCTCGAAGTCGGGCCACCTGTTTTTCCTGGTCGGCCTGAATTTCCGCCTTGAGCTTCTCGGTTTCCTGGGCGACCTGCTGACGGCGTTGGTCGACCAGCCCCAGTTCGGTATTGAGTTCCGCCTGCTTGCGGGCGGTGTTCTGCTTTTCCTTGTTGGTCAAATCCTGCTCGACGGCGATGCTCGCCTGCTGGATCGGATCGAGAATCTGCATGGGCACGTTGACGTGGCGAATCAGAGCGTCGTGGACGACGATGCGCTTCTCCTCGATGGTTCGGCCCAGCGCATCGGTCAGGTCGTTCTGAAATTTTTCCCGCCCCTCGCCGACGATGAAATCCTTGGCCCGGTACGCCGATCCCTTCAGCCGCGACACCGACAGAATCTGCGGCATGATGATCTTGTCCACCACCGCCGGTAAATCGCCGTAGCTTTGATAAATCCAGGCGATGTGTTCCGGCAGGAACTCGAATTCCACCGTCATGTCCAGGCTGATCTCGAAGCCATCGCGGGAGGGAAATTCGACGAACTGATTCAGGCTCAGCAGATTGCTGGAATCCGGCGGTACGGATGTCGCCGGGACTGTCGGCGTGGCGGGAACGGCGGGCTTGGCCGGAGCCGCCCGGCGCAGGCTGCTTTCCACCTTGCCCTGCTCCACCGCCGGTTCCTGCGCCCGTTGTTGCGCCAGATAATCCAGCCGCTTTTCCTTCTGCTCGGCCAGCGCCCGCTTCTGCAAACCCTCCATCGCCACATTGCGCGAGGCCATCTGCGCCTTGGTCACCACCTCGCCGCCGGTCTTGCCGAGCAGCGACACCTGATTGACGCCGATTTCCAGCAAGTCCACTTGCAATTCCTTGGGGTTCACGTAATACAGACCGGGTTGCAGGATGTCCTGGCGCACGCCCTTTTCGCCCGGACCGGCGAAGGCGTCGGGCGTGGTCTGCCGGCCCGACAGGCTGGTCACCACGCCGACGTAGCCCACCGGAATGCTGACGGCGTCCACGATGTCGATCCGGTAGCCGTAGGGATTCAGGCGGTGCTTGCCAGGACCCAGCACCCGGCGCCAGATGCCCTTCTGGCCGGGTTCCGCCAGAAACTCGCCCGCCGGCAACTCGGCGCCGACCATGGAGGTGACCACGCCCACCTTGCCGGCGGGAATGGTGACCAGCGGCATGATCTTGTGTTCGTACAGCCAGGGATTGAGAAAATGCCGGCCTTCGCCGAGCACTGCTTCCTGAATACCCTTCTGCCCCGGCTGGGCCAGAATCTGCCCTGGCGGCAGCGCCGCGCCAGTCTTGGCGGTGACGACAGCCATGGCGCCCGGCTCGACGTAGAACCGGCAGAATCCCCATTGCCAGACCAACCATCCCCCGACCACCAGCGCGACCGCGCCGATCGCAATGCCCACCTTGTTCATGGCTTGGTCTCCTTGGACAGATAGGGTTGGAACAGCCCCCCGAAGCTGGTCGGGGCGTCGCTGCCGAGCAGCGAGACGATGCGCGGGCCGACTTTTTGATGGAAGGCGTGACGGGCCAGATTCATCCCCGTCTTGAAGGCGCGCACCTGCGAGGCGATCACCTCCGCTCGCGCCTGGTTATCGAGGGCGATCACGTCGCGGTCGGCCCGCGCCTTGGCGAGAATCGCCTCGGCCTGGGCGGCGGCGGCCTCGTTCTCCAACCGGGCCACCTCCAGTTCCCGATTAGCGGCGGTGATTCGCACGGCCAAATCCTGCTCCGCCCGGATCACCGCCTGAATCCGGCTGGTTTCCGCCGCCACCTTTTCCTGGTTTTGCTTGGCCAGCATTTCCTGCCGGGTCAGCTCCGCCAGCGAGCGGGCCTGTTCGATCTGCTGTTCGAACTTGCGGGCGTTCTGCACGCTCACCTCGCGGTCGCGGATGATGCTGGCGATGGCGTCCGGGGTGACGATGTTGCGAATCAGCACCGACTTGATCGCCACGCCCCAGCGCCGCGCCTTCTCGCGCAAGTGCTGCTCCAGGTTATCCTGAAATTTCTGGCGGGTCTCGCCGACGATGAAATTGATCGCCGGATGCTTGCTGCCCTCGGTTCGACTGAAACCGCGCGCGGGCGGGAGGATGAGTTTTCTCAGCACATCCTCCATATCGCCGACCTGATGAGTGATCAACGCCGCCCGGTCGCGTTCGATGCCGAACTCGATGGTGCCCTCGACATCGACGTTGAAGCCGTCCAGGGTCAGAAAGCTGATGGCGTCCTCGCCGCCCAGCACAAAACGCTGGCTTTGCAGGGTCACCTCGACCACGTTATAGACATAGGGGTTCAGATAATAGGTGCCGGGATCGAGCACTTGCGGCACCACGCCCTTGAGGCCCTCGCTGACCAGATAGGTGTTGCGGGCCTGCGGCGGCAGGGGATCGTTCAATACATCCTGGCCCACCAGCGAGGTCACCACGCCGACCGCGCCGGGGCGAATCGACAGGGCGTCGAACAGCGCGACCTGGCAAGCATAAGGATTGATGCGATATTTGCCCGGCCGCAACACAGCCGCGAGGATGCCTTTCTCGTCGTTCGGACCGGCCTGGCTACAGTCGCCTCCGGCGATGATCCGGCCCGGCGGCGGCTCCTTGCCGTACAGACGGGTCAGCACGCCGAGCTTGCCGGCGGGGATGTCGGTGATCTTGGCGATGGTCCAGCCCCAGGTATAGGGGTCGCGGAAATAGCGCCCCTCCGGCAGCACCTCCAACTGGATGCCCTTCTGCCCCGGCTCCAGGGCAATGATCGCGCCGGGCGGCAAATCGTCGCCGGTCTTGCGGATCAGGACGGCAATCTGGCCGGGGCCGGGTTCGATGCGGCAGAAAAACCAGACGAAGATCGCCAGGCCCAGCACCAGGCCGACGCCGAGAACCCAAGCGCCGAGCCGCCCCAGGTGGGCAGGCATCGAGGGTCGGACCCCTTGCGACCAGGGTCGCTTGGGATTGGGAGTGGAATTCGATTGGGTCGTACTCATGGCCGGCGCTACCGTGGTGCATGGATATCGAGCAAGGATTAAACCCCGTTTCGAGCCGTCAAGCCAATCCTTTCAGGAAAATCCACGGCAACTCACTCTTGCGGGTGGAATAAGCCGATTTCCATTCCGATCTTCCCCGTCAGCGGCTACAGTTATTCGTGTGGAACGTAGCGTCTCGGCTGGTTGATTCACTCATTCATGGGAGAAACAACATGTTCTTCGATAAACAGGCCAAGCGGTTGCTCACTCTTTCAAGCTTCTGGCTGCTAGGATTCGGTGGCATCGATAACGCCGTGGTCCGCGCCGTGGCCGAATCGGCGATGCTGGGGCCGGAATGGACGACCCTGGCTATTACTCCACCCTTGGAAGTTCAAAGAACCGGCCAGAAGATTCGGATGCAACTTCCAGAGATCGACGGTTGGGTGAAACCCGAGGGGCCGTTGCTCCTGCGCGACGGCTCACAACTGGATATCCAGGTCGAATTGCGCGATCAAGGCGGTGAGCGTTTTTTGCTCGCGCCCGTCAGCCTGGGCGCTCTGATCGGCTTTGGCCTGGTTAATCCCGAGGAAGGGGCCGGATTCCGCAAAAGCCGCCAGTTCACCGAGTTGCGTATGCGCAGCAGCAAACCCATCATGGCTAAAAAAATCGATTGGTATTGCTGGACGGGAAAATAATCCTCCTCATTCCCAGGCAGGAGCGCTGTCATGGCAAAAATCACCCAGGCGGACATGCAACCCGCCGACATCATCGTCTCCACCGGGTCAGGCAAGGTCTCGACCGTCATTCGAACTGGTTCGGCGTCTCCCTACAGTCACGCTGCCCTCTATATCGGCGAGGGTGAGGTGATTGAGGCAATCGGCGAGGGCGTGGTCCGGCAAAAACTCGAATTCGCCCTAAGCGACGACACGCTCGCCGTCGTCTATCGACGCAAGAATCTGAGCGCCACTCAGGCAAGACTGGTCATCCGCTACGCCTCCAGTCAAGTCGGCAAAAGCTATGACTACGCCGGCGTGGTGGGCGCGTCAAAACACACGGTCGGCGGGATGGTGATGCACGCGATATCCATACCGTTGGGTGTGATTCAGGATATCGGCGAAGCCATCAACATGATTTCCCCCGAATCCTCGTTCTTCTGCTCGGAACTGGTTCTGCGGGCGTTCGAACACGCCGATGCGCGCATCACCTTCAAGCCAGCGACCATGAGCGCTCCCGGCGATATCCCCGGTTCCCACCAAGTGCAATACATCGGTCATCTTAAAAGCCAGTGAAACCCGTGCCAGCGGCGGCATGAAACCATGCCGCCTGCTGGAATCGCCGTTACTCCACCCCCAGCCCGCTGAATGGCAGATAGTCCACGGCGTCACCGGGCGCGACCCCGGCGCAATCTTCCGGCAGTTCCACCAGTCCGTCGGCCCAGGACAGCGACGACACCGCCCCGGAACTGTTGTTGGGGTAAATGCTCGCCAGCGGTCCCCGCGCGGGATCGAGCCGCAACCGCGCCCGCAACCACTCGCGCCGGCCCGGCTTGCGCCGGAACGCGAAATCCGCCATGACCCGCAGCCGCGACGGCTCGGCGGGTTCGGTCCCCATCAGCTTTAGTAGTAGGGGCCGGGCGAACAGCAGGAAGGACACCATTACCGACACCGGATTGCCCGGCAGACCGAGCACCACGCAGTCTTGAATCCGTCCGAAGGTCACCGGCTTGCCCGGCTTGACCGCCAGCCGCCAGAACTCGATCCGGCCCAGTTCGGCGATCACGTCCTTGACCAGGTCCGCCGTCCCCACCGATACCCCACCCGAGGTCAGCAACACGTCATGACTCGTCGCCGCTTCCCGCAGCGCCGGCAGCACTATATCCCGGTCGTCGCGCAGAATTCCCAGATCGGTCACCGCGCAGCCCAACCGCCGCAGCAGGCCGATCAGGACATAGCGGTTGGTTTCGTAAATTGCCCCCGGCGACAATTCCATGCCGGGCTCGCGCAACTCGTCGCCGGTGGAGGCTACCGCCACCCGGGGCCGACGGATCACATCCAGCGCGGCGATCCCCTGCCCCGCCGCCAGCGCGACATCCTGCGGGCGCAGCCGCAAGCCGCGCGGCAGCAACACGGTCCCGGCCCGCACGTCCTCGCCCCGCCGGCGGATGTTTTCGCCCGATTTGAGCCGGGCGGCGATCTGGGGTTCGATCTCGATCCAGCTTTCGTCCGAAGCGATCAGACACTGTTCCTGCATGACCACCACGTCCGGCCCATCCGGTATCACGCCGCCGGTGGTGATTCGCGCCGCCGCGCCGCGCGGAACCACACCGCGATACGGATGCCCCGCCAGCGCCTGTCCCACCACCGGCAACCGGGTCGGCTCGTCCGAGCGCGCATCGGCCAGATACAGGGCGAAGCCGTCCATCGCCGAATTGTCGTGAGGCGGAACATCGAGCCGGGCCGGCAGGTCGCTGGCCAGCACCCGGTTAAAGGCCTCCATCAATGGGACCGGTTCGCTCTCGCGGATCGGCTGAACCGCCTTCAAAGCGGCGGTGATGGCCTCACCCAGCGTCAGTAGCCGGTCGCTGGAACCGCAATCGGTTGGAAACATGAATCGATTCCTCGCGGGCGCGGCGCTTGGCCGCTACCGACGCTGGTGATAAGTGGGTTTTATCGTATGTTTATGCTTGCGCTTTTCGCTCGTTAAGCAAACATTAGTTTACAAGACCTGGATACGTCGCATGGCGTCTAATGTTGCATGGCGTTTAATCGGGAGGGTGAATCCTTTCGGTTGAATCCTGCCATCCCACTTCGCGAGGTAACCGTCATGATCACAGTTTCTCCCATGTTCGATATCGGCGCCCTGCAACGGCTGAAGATCCGCTGCGTCTCCGAAACCGGCTGGTTCGACACCGCCACCGTGTTCGGCGACATCCGCGACGTCACTGGAGTGAACCATGATTTTCAGACAACTTTTCGAACCTAACTCGTGTACCTACAGCTATCTGCTGGCCTGCGCGGACACCGGCGCGTGCGCGATCATCGATCCGGTGATCGATACCGTCGAGCGTGATCTCCAGGTTCTGCACAGTCTGGGGCTGACGCTCAGCCATACTGTCGATACTCATATTCACGCCGATCATTTGACCGGCGCGCTCAAGCTCAGGCACCTCACCGGCAGTCGGATCTGCGGGCCAGCCCTGGACCGGTTGCCTTGCACCGACATCGGCCTGCGGGAGGGAGAACCCCTGCGCCTCGGCTCCATCGAACTGTGGCCGCTGTTCACCCCGGGCCACACCGCCAGCCATCATTGCTACCGGGTGAACGATGGAACGCATGTCCTGCTGTTTTCCGGGGATGCGCTGTTGATCGACGCTTGCGGCCGCACCGATTTTCAAGGCGGGGACGCCGCCGCCCTGTATCGCAGCATCCACGACCAATTGTTTACCTTGCCTGACGAAACCCTGGTCTACCCCGGCCACGATTATGAAGGACGTTTCGTCTCCTCCATCGCTCAGGAGAAGGCCCGCAACCCGCGTCT
Organism: Candidatus Contendibacter sp.; assembly: GCA_029624675.1. Lineage (GTDB taxonomy): Bacteria > Pseudomonadota > Gammaproteobacteria > Competibacterales > Competibacteraceae > Contendibacter. The sequence goes on along the minus strand of JARSSP010000024.1, from coordinate 22,894 downwards.
GAAGGATAACCAGTCCCTGGAAGCGTTCGTGGCCCTCATGAACGATTTGAAGCTGCCTTATCCCCGCAAGATGGACTTCGCCGTACCCGGCAACCAGCACTGCGGCCAGTGCCCGCCCAACGTGCCGGAGGCGCTGCGGGGACCGTGCGAGCAGCGGGATCAGGGCTAGGTCGCCAGGATGACAAGCTTGTTGTTCGGGCTAGTCGTCGGCTTCTCGCTGGGGCTGACGGGCGGCGGCGGTTCCATCTTCGCCGTACCACTGCTGGTCTACGGCCTGGCGATGCCGGCGCACGAGGCGGTGGGCGTCTCGCTGGCGGCGGTGGGCGCCACGGCCCTGGGCGGAGCCATCGTTCGTCTGCGAAAGCGCGAGGTGGAACTCAAGGCTGCGCTGTTGTTCGGGACAGCGGGCATCGTTGGAGCGCCGCTGGGCTCGATTCTGGGCGCGAAACTGCCCGCCGACCTTTTGCTGGGCGGATTTGCCCTGTTGATGTTGCTGGTCGCGGCGCGCTTGTGGCGGCAGGCGGTCCGCCGTCCCGCCGAGACCCGGATCGTGCGCGCCGAAGACAACACCATCAACGCCGCCGAGGACTTCGGCCCGGCTTGCCGGGTCAACCCAACCGGTGGCTTGGTCCTGACATCCCGCTGCGCTCTGGTGCTGGCGCTCAGCGGCGTGTTGACTGGGTTGCTGTCTGGTCTGTTCGGCGTGGGCGGCGGCTTCCTGATCGTCCCCGCCCTGGTGCTAGTGGCGTCGCTGCCGATACAGCGCGCGGTGGCGACCTCGCTGCTGGTGATCGCCATCGTCAGCGCGGCCGGCGTCGCTTCCCATCTGCTGGCGGAGCGTCCCTTGGCCCTGGCGGTGACCGCCTGGTTCGTGCTCGGTGGGTTGGTAGGCATGGGTTTGGGCTCCCGCGTGAGCCGCCGCCTGGCCGGTCCCCGGTTACAGAAGCTGTTCGCCATGGTCATGGCCGGCGTGGCGGTCTGCATGCTCATCGCCCAACTGCGAGGCTATTGGCTTTCGCGATGAATCCAGCAGGCGTGCCGGAGCGAGCCATCGCGCGATGCTCAATGGGACCGCTGGATAATCTCCTCGACGATGAATCCCGCGATCCGGTCCGGGTCGTTCAGCGACAGCGCCGGCAGTCCGGGCTGGCCATAATAAGCCGGGTCCAGCAAAGGATCGCAAGCGACGGCCACGATGGTCGGGTCATTCGGAAATCGCGGCGGCTTGTCCTCGCCCAGCGGTCGCCAGACTTCCAGTTTGGGGAAAGCGCCGCTTTTCCAGCCTTCCACCAGCACCAGATCCACCGGTTGCAGATGGCCCAGCAGGTCGATCAACGGCGGTTCCGGTTCGTCGCGCAATTCGTGCAGCAGCGCCCAGCGGCGACCGGTGGCCAGGATCACCTCGCAAGCGCCGGCCTCACGGTGGCGCCAGGTGTCCTTGCCGGGCGTGTCGAGATCCACATCGTGGTGCGCGTGCTTGAGCGTGGACACGGTCAATCCTCGCGCCCGTAGCCGGGGAATCAGGGCCACGATCAGGGTGGTCTTGCCACAGCCGCTCCAACCACTGATGCCAAGAACATTCATCCCATTTCCGAAAATCATCCTGATATCACCATATCAGCCGTTCTAGCCCGATGCCCACAACGGCATGAGTGCGCAGCTTGTACCCGCAACAGGAGATCGCCATAGCCTCGCCCTAGCGCCGATTCCATCCGGTAAGTGTGTCGTTGAACAGGGTCGCCAGGAAGGCGGTCTTGACCATCAACTCGTTGTTCCAGCACAGGTCGCGGTTGTCGAAGACCTTGAGCCAGGTCCATTCAAGCAAGTCGTACAGCGGCCACAGGTCGCCGATAGCGTGGAACCGTTCCACCACCGCCGGCCGCTGTTCCTGGTCGGCGTAGCGCGGCAGCCGCCATCGGATCGCGTCCTGCCCGTTGGCTTCGGCAGGCTGAAGAATCTTGCTAATCATGATAAATTTTTAGGCTATTTATAGCACTCGATCTGCTTGCCAGCATACGAGAAAACCGCATCCCGGTTTTCGGTCAGATCGTCGAATTCTTCGTGTAGTTTCAGCACAATCTCCGGCGTGACTTTTCCTTGGGAAATTAACTTATCCGAAGCGCTGAGAAAAAGCGATTTCCAGAAGTCCAGAAATTCAATCCTCCGTGATTTCGATGCTATTCTTCTGTCGAAAGTCGACGATACATCATGGAAATTGATGTGTTCGAACCCCGCTCTCGAAGCTAGGTTCACGAGTTTCATTCCAATATCTGGATCTCCGCCCATCCCGATCTGGCATTGATTGAACGCCGCCCAATATTCACTTATTGTCGGACAGTCCGGATAGATATAAAGACCCGAATTAAATACTTCGGTACAGTAGAAAACGCCTGCGGGTTTCAATACTCGGCGAGCTTCTTTCAACGCGGCAAGAGGATCGTCGATATGTTCCAATACACAAAAAATACATACCCCATCATAATAATTACTCGGAAATGGCAATTCATAAGCGGAAGCAATCGTCAGGCTTACCCTTTCACTGGCGATTAAACTCTCAAGAACTGTTCTCGCGCGGTTGATTTGTGACTCCACCAAATCGACGCCATCAATTGTCAAATCAGGAAACTTTCTTGCGACAATGGAGATTTGCGCGCCAACTCCACAACCAATTTCCAATATGCGACGACAAGCGCCAAAATCAATTCTTGAATAAAAATAAGGTTCAAGAAACTGCCCCTGCCTCAAAAGTCGGTCCTGCTCCTTTTTTGAAAACGTGTGGATGTATCCTGAATTGACCATGAACGACCTTCTTTTGCGCGAGGTGGGCTACGTGGCTCAGATTCAAGCCTGCGGACTGCAACATCACTTGAAACGACTCCAGAATCCATGTCATTTGTGGGTATACGCCCGATCCGGCAAGGCCGGTAAGGGGATCGAGGCCGGTCGTGCTTCCGATGCTCACGAACGGCCCCGGTTTGGCGACGCGATTGTAAGGCCCAATCAGGATTGGGGTATTGGGTGGAGTAGAAGAGCCGACAGTATAAGTCATGTTGGCCGCGCTTGGATTGGCAGCTTGCGAACGACTGGCAGTGGTTCATTATAACCTTTGCATGAGACGGGCGGCATACTGCCTGCGTTTGGCGAAGGTAATCGCGATAACCGCTAGACAAGCCAGCGCGTTGCCGAAGAATATGAAGGCCATGATCGCATCACCAAGATACACGGCAGCATAGGCAATCGTGGTGAGATGCGATACCAAAAAGAGGCTCCAGGTGGTGTAGGACACCCCGGATGCGCCATTGGCGTCCCTGGCGGCCGTCAGCATCTGCGGCACATACGCCAGGATACGCAAAGAATTCACGAGCGTGAACGCTCCCAGCACAGCGCCGCGAAACCACTCGCCGTGTTGTTCATTGAGGTAAATCTTGGCGCCGATCCAGAATCCCGCCGCAGACAATACAAGAGCGAGAATGGCGCCGATCCAGCCAATCCCGCCGCGGCGTTCGGGTTCGGGGGCATTCAAATTCCGACTCAAAATCCGACTCAAAACGATCATGCTGAATTCTCCATGGAATTGCCCTTTCCTCCGCCAGAGGGGAAGGGCGTTGGTTGAACCATTACGGCAAATCGAATTCCGCGGACCCACGAAACGGCCGCCGTGTGGACGCGCGATCCCTGGTTAATCCCATCTTGCCCATTCCCCTCCTGCCGGCGCGATGCCAGCAGGTCAGGGGAACGACAACCGATCCGCCGGGCAACTCGAAGATTCCGGTCTCGCGATCAGAGCTTCTTGTTCGCCTTGACATCCCAGCCCGACTTGCCCGCCGACTTGGTCGCGCCCTTGTGGTCCTGGGTAAAGTATTCCTGGGTCACACTGGTGAAATTCAGCGACAAACTCTCAATCGGTAGTCCCGCGCCATCGCTGCCACCCGTCTTGTAACTGCTGACCATGACCTCCTTAAATTTAAACTCCAGAAATTTCGCTTGGCCGCCTTCCTTACCGGTCGGCTTGCGCATGACCAGCGTGGCCTCGGGGTAGTGGTGGCCTGAGCAGCACGACAACAACAGCTCCGGCGAGGCCGCGCAAAAGTGCATGGTGTAGCTGAAATCGCTCATGTTCACCTTGCTGCTGCCCAAACCGACGCCGTGGCCGGCGGTGCCATACTGACTGGCGCCCCAGGACCAACTCAGCACCTCGATCCATTCCTTATATTCGAAATCCTTGCATTCACCCTTTACGTCGCCAATCTTCAAAAATGCATCGGCCATTATCGAATCCTCGTTAATCTCGGTTTGCAAGTTGCGGTCGGGTTTACCTCAAGCGACCGTCCATGACTTGTGGATGATTAAACCCAAAGGCCATCACAAATCACTGAGGTGGACATTAGCAAAGACTTTGCCAAAACCCATGAAGCGATTAAATCAGATCAAAAGCCACTGTTTTATATTGACTTATCGAATTGGAACGGCCGCTGCCGAAAATCGACCCAATGCGGAAAGGGGAAGTCGACGCTCCCAACATATTGGGAACGACACGATATGTTGGGATTGGTCTGGATGAGGTATATTTGCGTTCGCTCTCGGACAATTCAGCAAGGGAAAACCATATCCATGACCGCCCCATCCGTGACCGATTGATGTTCGCGCCATGCGCATCCGGTCCTATCGGCAAACCCTCGTCGGCAAGACCCTGCTCAAGATCGCGGTTGGCGTCACCCTGATCGTCGCCCTGGCCAGCGGGGTCAGCTACGTACTGATCTTTCGGGAAGTCGAAGGACGCGCGCTTGATCGGTTGCGCGAATACGCCGTCCAGCGCGCCAGGTTTCACGAAGCACATTTCGCGTTGGCACGGCAATTTCATCAGGTCATCAAGCAGGAGTTTCTGCGACGCTACCGAGAACCCTCTCCCGATTTCGAACGACGTTTCGATCAGTTGATGATGCGCTATCCCGACGGCGCCATCCGCAACCGGCCGGAATACGCCGATATCGTCCGTTATTCGACCGGCTGGATTCGCAGGGACGTTCAACCCGACCGAGAATTCAAGCGCCTGTGGATGCTGTTCTTCGACCTTTCCGAGCAGTTCGCCAGGTTGACCACCACTCGGTTCGTCAACCTGTATTTCCTGCATCCCACCAAGGCCGCCAACATGGGCTACGACGATCCGATACGCTCGAATCATGTGCAATGGGCCGCCGACACGGCGGCGGACTGGGCGCTGAACGAGCGGGAGTCCTTCCTCGTCGCCACGCCCGCCCGCAATCCGGGGCGGGAAACGGTCTGGGCCGGCCCGGAATACGAACCCGCTTACCGTCAATTACTGGTGCCGGCGGTGACGCCCATCGATCTCGACGGCGCCCACGTCGCCACCGTCGCCAGCGACACCCTGCTCGATGACCTGGAGACCAGCATCCTGCACGCCGACATTCCGGGCGCGGTCCATACCGTTTTTCGGAGCGACGGCCGGCTGATCGCCGACCGAACCTACAAGGCCAAGCTGGTCGATCACGAGGGGGTTTTCTTCGTCAACCAGACCGGCGATACCTGTCTGCGCGCATTGTGGGCGCTGGCCATCCAAGCGTCGACGCTGCCGCGTTACGGCTACGACGCCGACACCGACCAGTACTACGCCATCAGTCGACTGCAAGGACCAGGCTGGTATTTCGCCTCGACCCTGCCGGGCGGCGCGATCCGGACGGAAGCGTTCCAGGCCGCGCAATGGGTGCTGTGGACCGGTCTTGCCTCGCTCGCCCTGGTGCTGGGCGTATTGGCGATGTTACTGGAACGGCGGATCGCGGCGCCGCTCCGCCAACTGCTGTCGGCCGTTCGGCAGATGGGCGAACGGCGCGTGTTGGCGCCGCTGGACACCGCGCGCCAGGACGAGATCGGTCAACTGGCCGTCGCCTTCGCCGCCACCGCGCGGTCGGTCGCCGAGGAAATCCGCCGGCGCGACTGGGAATTGCAACAGGAAAGCTCCGGCCGCCTCCAAATCTACGAAGCGTTGCAGGCCAGCGAAACCCGTTATCGGGTCGTGGTGGAGCAGACCGGCCATTTGATGTACGACTACGATCTCGCCAGCGGCCGGATCGATTGGGCCGGTCCCATCGCCCAGGTGACCGGCTACACCCCCGAGGAGTTCGCCTTGGGCGGCATTCAGGGGTGGGAGGAGCGGATTCATCCGGGGGATCGCGCTCGGGCCTTGCGGACCTTGCGGCAAGCGCGGGCGGAATCGGGCAAGTACCAGACCGAGTACGGATTCCGGCGCGCGGACGGCGGCTATGTGTACATGGAGGATGAAGGAGTCTTCTTGACCGACCCGGCGGGCCGGCCTCGCCGAATGCTCGGCGCCATGAAGGACATCAGCGAGCGCAAGCGCGCCGAACAGGCGCTACGCGAGGCCAAGGAAGAAGCGGACAAAGCCAATCGGGCCAAGAGTCGGTTTCTGGCCGACATCAGCCATGAACTGCGCACGCCCTTGAACGCCATTCTGGGTTACGCCCAGATCCTGTTGCGCGACGCCGCGCTGACGGGCAGGGCCCGCGACGGGATCGCCATCATCCAGCAGTCCGGCGATCATCTGTTGGGTCTGATCAACGACATTCTGGACCTGGCCAAGATCGAATCGGACAAACTGGAGATCCACATCCAGCCCTTTGATCTGCGAGAGTTTCTGCAAGGTATTGCCGGCGCCTTCGCGGTTCGGGCCAAACAGAAGAACCTGCATTTCCGCATGGACGCCGATTCCCACCTGCCGGTCCAGGTCCAGGGCGACGAACGCAAGCTGCGGCAAATCCTGTTCAACTTGATCGGCAACGCCATCAAATTCACCGACGCGGGCGAAGTCGCGTTCGCCATCGACCGGGATGGCGAGCGGATTCGCTTCGTCGTCGCGGACACCGGCCGCGGCATCCGGACGGAGGATTTGGACCAATTGTTCCAGCCGTTCCGACGGATGGACGACCACGATCAAGCCACGGAAGGCGCCGGCTTGGGCCTGGTGATCAGCCGCCGGCTGGTTGAGTTGCTCGGCGGCGCGCTGAGCGTCGAAAGCGTCTTTGGCCAGGGCAGCCGGTTCTGGTTCGCGCTGTCCTTGCCGGCGGTCGATGCGCCGGAACGCGCGCCGAACATGCCGGTCGCGCTGGTCGTCGGCTATCGCGGGCCGCGCCGCCGGGCGCTGATCGCCGACGACAAGCGCGAGAATCGCGCGGTGCTGGTGGACATGCTGGCACCGCTCGGCTTCGAGATCGCCGAAGCCGGCAACGGCCAGGAGGCGCTGGACGTGGCGGCTCGATTCCAGCCGCACGTTGTGCTGATGGACATGCGGATGCCGGTGTTGGACGGGCTGGAGGCCACTCGCCGGTTGCGCCAGTCCGAGACGTTGCGCGACGTGATCGTGATCGCGGTATCGGCCAGCGCCTACGGCCACCACCGCGAGCAATATCTGGCCGCCGGCGCCGACGATTTCCTGTCCAAGCCGTTCCGACAGGAGGAGTTGTTGGAGTTGCTGCGCGCTCGGTTGGGCTTGGAGTTGGTTTACGCCAGCGACCCCGGTTCGCCGGCATCCGACAAAACGCCGGACGGGGCAATCGTCGTTCCACCCGGCGCTGAATTGGCGATCCTGCGGGAGTTGGCCCAGCGCGGCGATCTGCGCAACCTGTTGGCGCAAATCGAGCGGCTGGAGCGCGCCGACGAGCGTTACACGCCTTTCGCGGCCCGGTTGCGCGGTCTGGCCGAGCGGTTTCAGCTCAAGAAGATCAACGAGTTGCTGGCCGGCGCGGGTCCGCCGTCATGAACGAATCCACGACTCGGCAAGCACGCTTGGCGCGGCATTACAATCGGCTGATCGCCTGGAGCGCCGTGCCGTTGACCCTCATCATCGCCGTGCTGGCCGCGCAACAATTCTTCAAGCAGCGAGAAACCGAACTCGGCCGATTGCACAACATCGTCACCGAACAGCGCGTGATGTTGAACGCCTTCGTCAGAATCGCCAACCTGCATGTCGGCGCCATGCGGCGCCAGGCCGAGGATTATCTCGCCACCGCCGCCGAGCGCCATCCCAGCGAGTGGCGTGCCTGGTTGGCGCCGAATCAGGTCGAGGTGGACGGTGGGGTTTTGGCGACCCTCAGCCTCAATCTCGCGCAACAGACTGCTTTCAAGGACTTGACCGGCACCATCATGGGCCGGGTCGAGCTGTTACAGGCGGGCGCCGAGCGCCAAGCCGAACTGGACATGGCGTTTTCCTTGTTCCCTCTCCAGCGGTCGGCCCATGCGGCCACCTCTTTCTTTCGCTGGAGCTACTACTTTTCCGGGCGGGAAGATTTCGTGGTCGCCTTTCCCTGGCAAGACAATACCGTGAACGTCAGATCCGCGAACGCCGCCACGATGGAGGGCGTGCTCGCGTACTGGTTCGGGTTTGACGTGTATCGGCTGGCGACCCCGGAACGCAATCCGGACGGACGCAGCTATTGGACGGAAGCCTACCTGGATACTGCTGGCGCCGGTTTGATGGTCTCGCACGCCGCGCCGGTGTACTGGCAAGGCCGCTACATGGGCATGGTGGGAGCCGACGTGTTGCTGGGTTTTCTTACCGAGCTGTTGCAAGCCTTCACCGAACGCTGGGGGCCGGTCTGGATCGTCAACGAAACCGGCCAGGTGCTGGCCGACCCCGATCACCCGTACACCGCCGCCGACCAACGGGTCAGGACTTTGGCGGACGTTCTGCCCGAATCGCTGCGATCCGTGCCCGTCGACCAGTTGCTGCAACCTTCCAGCGAGTTTCGGCGCATCGCCGATCAGTACGTTCACGCGCAGCGCATCAAGTCGGCGCCTTGGTATCTCTTGCACGCCATCCCGTCCACCGCGATCACCGCCCGCCTGTTACCTCGCCTTTATCCCGCCCTGATCGTGCTGGCCGGCCTGGCTCTGACGCTGGTCGCCGTCCACGCCTTGCTGCGCCGGCGCTTCATCAAGCCGGCCCTGGCGCTGGTCGATTATCTGCGCGACGAAGCGGCTGGCCACCCGCCGCCCGCCCTGCCCGCCGTTCCCGCGCCGTGGCAACCCTGGTTCGACGTGGTCACGACCACCTTTCGGGACAACCGCGCCTATTTGCGCACCATCGAGAACCTCAACGCCGACCTCGAACGTCGGGTCGAGGAACGGACCGAGCAGTTGCAAAACGCTAACCGGGAACTGCGGCTGGAAATGGCGGTGCGCCAGCGCGCCCAGGACGCGCTGCACGTCGCCAAGGCGGAACTGGAGCTTGCCAACCAGGCCAAGAGCGTGTTTTTGGCCAATATGAGCCACGAGTTGCGCACCCCGCTCAACAGCATTCTGGGTTACGCGCAAATCTTGCTGCGCAACCCCGGCCTGACCGCCAAACAGCGCGCGGGTCTCGAAACCATCCGCGAGTCCGGCGAGCACTTGTCGGGTCTGATCAACGAGTTGCTCGATCTTTCCAAGCTCGAAGCGCCGGACGTTGAAGCGTTCGTGGCGCGGCGCACGGCTCGGGCGGCGGCGGACGACACAGCGTCCGCTTTCGCGCTGGATCAATGCTTTTTGCCGCCCGCCTCGAAAATCGCCGCGCTGCGAGAATTGGCTCAGCGCGGTGACCTCAAGAACCTGCTGGCCCAGGCTGAGGAGTTGGAGAAGTGCGACGCCGATTACCGGCCGTTTCTGGAGCAACTTCGCGTTCTGGCCCAATCTTTCCAAGTCAACCAAATCGTGCGGCTGTTGAGCGATCCTCGGCTTCGGCCTTGACCGACGATCCGCAACACTCGAACCGAGCGCCGGTTTGAGTGGCTCGACCACCGTCCTTCAAGTACGCAAACCCCCTTTTCAGTCCATCCGAGAAACTCCCAACACATTGGGTTTTTCCCAATATGTTGGGAATTCCATCTCTGTTTTTTCATATCGATTTTCGCTTCAATATTAAATAAATCCATAAAAAACAATTGCCTGTGATTTAACCAGCTTATTTTGCCAGATTTGGCAAAAGGCTTGCTTATGTTGGCGTGTAGTCCAATCACCAATCAATTGAATCGGAGGAAATCACCATGCGGATCGTTGACCCGTTTAAAGTTATGGCCTATCAAGGCTCCAAATTTGATAGCTATATCGATATTAGTCCCCAAGTGCATATATTTGATGATGGCGGAGGACTTCCTCGAAAATATTTTATTGGTTTTGACTCGAAAACGAATAAATTTCTTCCGTTGGAAATCGGTGTTAATTGGGGAAAAACTGACAGAATAAGAATAGAAATTGAAACCATATACAATCTAAAGCATGAGCTTCCGAGTTTAGATCCTTTTTCTGACTACCGCTCTATTCCTAAAGCTTTTTTCGGTGAAGGATCTGGACGACTACGTTCGTTCCAAGAATGGACCATCCAATATCCACAAGAAGGGTTGAATATTTCCAAGTTAAAAAGCAACCCTGGCAATGGTGTAATAGAAAGTAAAGGAGATCTTGCACTTGTGGTTTCTCATGTCGCAAGTGAAAACCCTCAAGGGTTTAAAGGGTCGTTCATAGCGATTGATACTAATGTGGCGATATCCCAATCTGGCGGAGGTGGCGTAACGTTTAATATAGGGCCTGTTTCCACGGACGTGGGAGGCAGTTCCCCAGAATCTCGATCCTTCAATTATGAACTTCTAGTTTATCTCTCGGTCATAGGTCGACCTAACGTGGTGGCCACTCCCAGACCTTTGGAAGTTCCCGAGGATTTGCTGACTCATAGCGTGTATTTTGAGGCCGAAAATCAGAAAGATCTAAGCGCCGAAGAGTTGAGGCGGTTGGAAGATAAGTGGCACGATCCACTATTTCGTCAGTCTCCCAAGCTGTATAACGCGATCAAGAGTGGCAAATGTCAAATTTGGCTCTCGGGTTACGCGAGCACGACTGGAAAAGAAGCGAATAACAAGAATCTGAGCAAGGATCGAATTACCTCAGTGGAGGAAGCACTCAAAACCGATTTATTTAAAAGCAAAAACATCAAATTTGTTCGATTGCCTCAAGGAGATAAAAGCTCTACTCAGAAGGGAGCCATTGCGAGGGAAAGGAGAGTTGAGATACAAATCCAGAAATGGGAAGCCATAACGGCTATGACATAATCGCTTTTCTTTCGAATCACCGCACCTCCAGCGTGGTCGGTTTCAGGCGGGGCAAGCGCACCACATCACTTCCGACCGTCGACAGGTCGACCAATCAGGCTACGCCATGCGTAGTCCTCATTTGCCGGGCCGTCATAGCGTGACCATGCGCGCTCCGGCCCGGTCTTTTTCAAACCGCCGACTTGATCGATCTCGCTGTTGGAGCGGTTCTCACGGTCGCTGATCGCGCAACGCGAAGCGGATAACCCAAAATCCCGCTCTCAAACTTCCGAACCGCCGCGCTTCCGCTCGATGCCGAGTTTTTTCATCCGCGCCTCCAGCGTGGTCGGTTTCAGGCCCAGCAAGCGGGCCGCGCCATTCTCTCCGCTGACCCGCCAGCCGGTGATCTCCAGCGTCTTGAGGATGTGCTCGCGCTCCATCGCTTCCAGGGTCGTGACCGACGCCTTGCCGGCGCCGGTTTCAGCGGTCGGTTCCCGCAACCAATCGCCGAACTCCAGCGTCCGTCCCCGGCTTACGATCACCGCCCGCTCGATGACATGTTGCAACTCCCGCACGTTGCCCGGCCAGGAATAGGCTTGCAGCCGGGCCAGCGTCGCCAGCGGCACCGTTTCGATGGTCCTGCCCAGGCTGGCCGCGTATTTCTGCACGAAGTGGCGCACCAGCAGCGGAATGTCCTCGCGCCGGTCCCGCAGCGCCGGCGAGTGGATCGGAAACACGTTCAGGCGGTAATAAAGATCGGGACGGAACTGTCCTTCCCGGCAGCGTTGCTCCAAATCCCGATTGGTGGCGGCGATCACCCGCACGTCGGTCTTGAGCGTCTGCGATCCCCCGACCCGCTCGAACTCGCCTTCCTGCAACACCCGCAGCAGCTTGGCTTGCAGGTCCAGCGGCAATTCCCCCACCTCGTCGAGAAACAGCGTGCCGCCGTTGGCCAGCTCGAACCGGCCGGGCTTGCGCGCCAGCGCCCCGGTGAACGCGCCTTTTTCGTGGCCGAACAGCTCGCTTTCGGCCAGATTCGCCGGGATCGTCGCGCAATTCAGCTTGATCAACGGCTTGGCCTGGCGGGCGCCGCGATTGTGGATCGCCCGCGCGATCAACTCCTTGCCGGTACCGGTTTCGCCGGTCACCAGCACGGTGGCCTGGGTGCTCGCCACGGTCTCCACTTCCCGAAGCACGGCGCGCAACGCCGTTGAGGCGCCGACCATTTCCTCGAAATCGTGCTCGGCCTGAATTTCGTCCCGCAAATACAGGTTCAAGCCGTGCAAGCGGTTGAACTCCGCCTCCGCCTGCTTGCGGGCCTCGATGTCATGCAGAATCATCGTGTACAAAGGTTGCCCGGCGGCCGTCGCCCGCGACAGCGTCGCCTCGACCGGAAACGGCTTGCCGCTGGCCCGCAGCGCGTGCAAACCTTCCGGCACCCACAAGCTGGGCTGGCCCCGCTGCTGGTAGTCCCGCACCACCTGCCGCAGCGGCTCCGACAACAAGGCATCCAGCGGCTGGCCCAGCACTTCGGCGGCGGCGCGGCCGAACATGCACTCGGCGGCGGGATTGCACAGGGTGACGCGACCGTCCGCGCCGAAGGTCACGATCGCGTCCATCGCGCCGGTCACGATGGCGGCCAATCGCGCCTCCCGTTCGGCCAGCTCGCGCTGGAGCCGCTGCACCGTGAGGTGGGTGTGAACGCGGGCCAGCACTTCCTCGTGCTGGAAGGGTTTGGTCACGTAATCCACCGCGCCCATCCGCAAGCCCTTGACCTTGTCCACGGTGTCGCTCAGGGCGCTCATGAAGATGACCGGAATATCCCGAGTCTCCAGCCGTTCCTTGAGAATCCGGCAGGTCTCGAAGCCGTCGATGCCCGGCATCATCACGTCCAGCAGGATCAGATCGGGTCGGGCATAGGCGGCCCGTTCCAGTGCGCTCTCGCCGTCCTCGGCGACCAGCACATCGTAGCCGACCTCGCTCAACAGCTCGTACAGGACGCCGAGATTAGCCGGGGTGTCGTCCACCATCAGCACGACGGGAATGGGGTGAATCGCTTCGGTCATCGGGTCGGACATGGGGTTTTACACTAAACTTCCCACAATTTTACCTAAAGTGTAGCCTTTCCAATTCCCCCGGCGTACCCGCGCTGATCCGCTTGACGCCACGATTTCAATACCACGCATCCATTTGCCATGTCCACGGCCGACGACCAAACCCTGCGCCAGTCCCTGCTCGACGCCTACGAAGCCCTGCTTCCGCTCGAACAAGCGGTCCTGCAATTGCTGTCGGTGATTTACGAGGAAGTGGGGAAAACCGCGCTGGCCGACTGCGCGCGCCGCTGCGACGCGCCGCAAATCAAATCCAAGGGTTTTCCACAACCGGGCCTGATGCCCCTGCTGGACCGGCTGGTCAGCAGCAAACTAGTGGTCAAGGCCAACAGCCAGTGGCTTTGCCATCGCCTGATCGTCGAGGACATCACGCGCCGGGCGGTGCGGGAAGGCCGCTTCGAGAGCATGGCCAAGGCGGTGCAGGAAGTGATCAAGATCTCCGGCTGGGACGATTATTTTTATTTTCGCGGCTACCGACAGGCGCTGCGCGAGTTACGCATCGCTTTTTACCGGGGCGACATGGCGCGCATGCAACGGATTCTGGAAGCTTGCGCCAAAAGCTACCCCGCTGATGTGGCGCAATACCCACCTTGGTTGTTGATCTTCAATAACCCGTTCGACGCCGACGGTCTACGCGCGCTGTCGGATGAGTTGCTGGGCGAGGCGCTGGCCGCTATCTTCGCGGCGGCGGCGCGGCGCTTCGAACCGGCGGACGAACTCATCGCCTTGGCAGAGAACCTGCTGGCCGCGAATCGTTGCGCCGACGCGCTGCGTTATTATCTGGCGGAACAGGCGCTGTTGCGCGGCGAGCCGGCGAAAGCTCGGCAATATCTGGCTCCGCAGCCGACGGACTACAGCGAAGCCTTGCGTGGCTGGCTGGCGTTTCTGGATGGGAAGAATGAGGACGCCATCCAGCATTACGAGGCCGCGCTGAAGCTGCTCCGCAAGCGGACCGGCAAGCGCAAGATTTTCTTCGATCATCTGGCCGGGGTGTTTTTCATTCTGGCGCTGCTGGCCAGCAACACGCCCGCCCGCCTGCGTCAGTCTTTGGACATGATGGCGCCGGTGTTCGACAAGGGCGCGCGCTATGCCTATCCCGGTCTCTATCGGAATCTGTGGCAGGTGGTGGAAGTCCAGCAGGGCCAGCTTCAGAAAATCGCGGCCCCGGACCTGAGCGCTCCGCTGCCGGCGCTCGACCGCTTGTTCCAACTGCTGGTGCTGTTCTGGCTGAAGGCCGCTGACTCGCAAGCCTTGCGCAATTTGGCGACGCCGTTGCTGAACGTCGCCCAGGAGCATGGCTATCGCTGGTTCGCGGCGGAACTGGGTGAATTGCTGCGGTGGCTGGGCAATCAGCAAGACAACGCGTCGGCGGCGGGGGATGGCGGTCGACGTCTCGCCCGCCTGTTCCAACTCAGGGAACCCTGGGAGCACGCGCTGAACGCGCTGCTGGAACTGACCCAGACCGGAGCGGAACCCACGGCGGCGTCGGCGACGCGGCTGGTGTGGTGGATCAGTTGGCACAAGAGCGGAAGCTGCACGATCAGCCCACGCGAGCAGAAACGCGATGCCCGAGGCCAATGGACCCAGGGCCGGCCGGTGGCGCTCAAGCGGCTGCACCACGCGGAAAAACTGGATTTTCTCACCCCTCAGGACCGCGAAATCTGTTCCACGGTGCGCGTGGACTACAGCGGCTATTACGGCCAGACCAGCTACGCAATCGATACCGACCGGGCGTTGCAGCTGCTGGTGGGGCATCCCCTGGTTTTCTGGGAGGATACGCCGGGCGTACGGGTGGACCTGGTCAAGGGTGAGCCGGAGTTGCTGATCACCCCGCAGGGTTCGCAGTGGCGGCTGGAACTGTCGCCCCAGGCAACCGCCATCGAGTCGGTGAAGGTGGTCAAGGAGACGCCGACCCGGCTCAAGGTCATCGTATTCAACGAGGCGCACAAGCAGGTGATGACGATTCTGGGCGACGGTCTGCTGGTGCCCGGCGCGGCCAAGGCCCGCGTGCTGGAAACGGTGGCGGCCCTGGCGAACCTGGTGACCGTGCAGTCGAGTATCGGCGGCGGCGTGGAGAATCTGGAGGAAGTGGCCGCCGATTCCCTGCCCCACGTTCATCTGCTGCCCTTCGGCGAGGGCTTGAAGCTCGAACTGCGGGTGCGGCCGTTCGCCACCGGTGGTCCCTCATACCGGCCCGGCGCCGGCGGCGAGTGGGTGATCGCCGAGATTGACGGTAAGCGGGTGCAGGCCCGACGCGATCTGAAACTGGAGCGGCGGCGGGTGGCGCAAGTCGTGACCGGCGTGCCCAGCCTGTCCCGTCAGCCCACCGTTGGCGGCGAATGGATTTTGCCCGATCCGGAAGCCTGCCTGGAGGCGTTGCTGGAACTGCAAGCCCTGGGCGATCAGGTGGTGCTGGAATGGCCGGAGGGCGAGAAATTCAAGGTCAGCCATCCCGCGACCCTCGGCCAGCTTCGCCTGAGCATCAAGCGTCACCGGGACTGGTTCGACCTCGACGGCGAACTGCGCCTGGACGAGCAGGTGTTCAACATGCGTCAGTTGCTGGAACTGCTCGAGCGGGCGCCGGGCCGGTTCCTGCCACTGGGTCAGGGCCAGTTTCTGGCCCTGACTGACGAGTTTCGGCGCCGGCTGGAGGAATTGCGCGGCTTCGGCGAGCTGGGTGCCAAGGGGGTACGGTTTCACCCGCTGACGGCCCAAATGCTGGAACCACTCACCGCCGAGGCGGGATCGGTGCGCGCCGACGCCGAATGGAAAGCCCAGATTCAGCGGCTACGCGAGGCCGAGGCGCTGCAACCGGCGATTCCCTCGACCTTGCAAGCCGAGCTGCGGGACTACCAGTCGCAAGGTTTCGAGTGGCTGGCGCGGCTGGCGCACTGGGGCGTGGGCGCCTGTCTGGCCGACGACATGGGGCTGGGCAAGACGGTGCAGGCGCTGACGCTGATCCTGAGCCGGGCGCAGGAGGGGCCGGCTCTGGTAGTCGCGCCGACCTCGGTCTGCCTGAACTGGGTGGATGAAATCCGCCGGTTCACGCCGACCCTGAATCCGATCCTGTTCGGCGGCGGCGACCGCGAGCAGACCCTGGCGCGGCTGGGACCGTTCGACCTGCTGATTTGCAGCTATGGCCTGTTGCAGCAGGAAGTGGAACGGCTGGCGAGCCGGGAATGGCGGACCATCGTGCTCGACGAGGCGCAGGCCATCAAGAACATGACCACCAAGCGCTCCCAGGCGGCCATGGAACTGCGCGGCGATTTTCGGATGATGACCACCGGCACCCCCATTGAAAACCACCTGGGCGAGTTGTGGAACCTGTTCCGCTTCATCAATCCGGGCTTGTTGGGTTCCCTGGACCGTTTCAACCAGCGCTTCGCCACGCCCATCGAGCGGGATCAGGACGTCCAAGCCCGCCACCGGCTCAAGCAACTGATTCAACCCTTCATCCTGCGCCGACTGAAATCCGAGGTGTTGGAGGCGCTGCCGGCGCGCACCGAAATTCTGCGGCGGGTGGAATTGGGGCCGGAGGAAGCGGCCCTGTACGAGGCGTTGCGCCAGCAATCCTTGGAGCGACTGGCCAAGATGGCCGACACCGACAGCCAGAAGTCGTTCTGGATTCTCGCCGAGATCATGAAGCTGCGCCGGGCCTGTTGCCATCCCAAGCTGGCGCTGCCGGAGACCGACCTGCCAGGGGCCAAGCTGGCGGCGTTCGAGGAGATTCTCGACGAGTTGCTGGAAAACCGGCACAAGGCTTTGGTGTTCAGCCAGTTCGTCGATCATCTGGCCATCCTCCGCGAGTTGCTGGACCGCAAGAAGGTGGCTTATCAGTATCTGGACGGGAGCACGCCGGCTAATGAACGTAAGCGAAGCGTGGACGCTTTCCAGGCCGGTCGGGGCGACGTGTTCCTGATCAGCCTGAAGGCGGGCGGCCTGGGGCTGAACTTGACCGCCGCCGATTTCGTCATCCACATGGACCCGTGGTGGAATCCGGCGGTGGAGGATCAGGCGTCGGATCGGGCGCACCGCATCGGCCAGCAGCGGCCGGTGACCATCTACCGGCTGGTGGCCCAGGGCACCATCGAGGAGAAGATCGTCGCCCTGCACCACCAGAAGCGGGACTTGGCGGAGCAGTTGTTGGAGGGAACCGGCACGGGTGGCCGGATTTCGGCGGATGATCTGCTAAGGCTGCTGCAAGAGGCCGGGTAGGCGGGAGCTTTTTTCCCTTTTCGCGAACGAACGAGCGGGCGACACCACCATGAAAACCATCCTCATCACCGGCGCGACCGACGGCATCGGTCGGGAAACCGCGCGGCAGTTGCTGGCGCAAGGCCATCGGGTGTTGCTGCACGGGCGCACCCTGGAGCGGGCGCAACAGACGATCCAGGCCCTCGATACGCTAACCGC
Source organism: Candidatus Contendibacter sp. (assembly GCA_029624675.1). Classification (GTDB taxonomy): domain Bacteria; phylum Pseudomonadota; class Gammaproteobacteria; order Competibacterales; family Competibacteraceae; genus Contendibacter. The sequence continues at coordinate 5,280 of JARSSP010000024.1, read as the reverse complement.
CGTGCCGGTCTGGGGCGACCTGGCCGAGATGCGCCAGGTGTTGGCGCTGGCCGACCAGGTCCGCCAGCAGGTTCCGGCGCTCGACGTTCTGATCCACAACGCCGGGGTGTACGAGCATCAGCGCCGCCTGACCCCGGATGGATTTGAGATGACCCTGGCGGTCAATCACTTCGCGCCCTTTCTGCTGACCCAGGCGCTGCTGGCGACGGTCCAGGCCAGCCCCCAGGGTCGGATCGTTACGGTCAGCTCCGTCGCCCATCAGGGCGGCCGGCTGGACTTGAACGACCTGACCTTCGCCCGCCGGTTCGACGGCTACACCGCCTACGCCACCTCGAAACTGGCGAATATCCTGTTCACCCAGGCGCTGGCTAAGCGGTTGGCCGGCACGGCGACGACCGCCAACTGCCTGCATCCGGGAGTGATCGAGACCAAGTTGCTGCGCAGTGGGTTTTCCCGAGGTGGCGCGTCCATCACCGATGGCGCCCGAACTTCGGTCTATCTGGCGACGGCGGACGCCGTTCGCGCCGTGACTGGCCAGTATTTCATCGACAGCCGGCCGGCCCGACCTATGGCCATCGCCCGCGACGCGCGCCTGGCCGAGGCGCTCTGGCAGGCGTCCATGACAGCGATGGAACCCTTTCTGGCCCGGTGAGGAAGCCTCCTGGTTGCCGTGTCGTCACCCGTTTCGCGTTCGGCGACGGCGCGGCTTTTCGGTCGGTTCGGGCAGGTCGCGGATGCGCCGCACCCACAGCGCGATGTCCGGGTCCATCCGCGCTAGCACCGCCTGCGGGTTCTTCGCTTCGTCCACTTGCGCGAGCACCCGCAGCAGGAATGCCAGCTTGGGCGCATCCAGGGCCAATTCCGGGGTCAACAATCCCGCCACGTCACGGATCAACCCCGCATCCCGGCAATCCCGCGCAAAGGCGGACACGATATCGGAAAGCGCGGAATTCAGAGAAAGGTTGCGATTCCGGCGCAGGCTACAAAGGCGAACCACGCGCGGCAATACGCTCCGGGCGGATTCGAAGCCCGCTGCCCGGCCTTCTGCCGTCGCCACCCTAGCGATGGCCGCACCGACGTTAGGCCAGAAGAAGTATCTGCTGGGCAAGCGATCCAAATAAGTTTCGAGTAGCTTGTCCAAGGTTTCCCAAGCGCACGCTCGGGTGGCGGCTACAAAAAACTCTTCAAGCCATTGTCTCCAATCGGGTTCTTTTTCGTCTTGCGGCGTTTTTTCATCCTCCGCCACCCAAGTGGCAAAGGCGTCGCCGGCTCCGGGCGCGGGTACTTGCGCCGCCGCCCGGATGGCGGTAATGGCCGCATACCCCATGGTGAAGCGCTCCCCTATGGATCGAGCGAGGGCGAACGCCTCCAGGGCGAGGGCAATAGCCTCCCCGTGCTGGCCCGCCTCGCCGAGGGAAAAGGCGGCCAGGCCCAGGGCCCAGGCCTGTTCGCCCACATCCCCCGCCTGGGCCGCCAGGGCGGCGGCCTGCCGCGCCATCCCGATGGCCTCCCCGTGCTGGCCCGCCTTGCCGAGGGAAAAGGCGGCCAGGCGCAGGGCCTGGGCCTGTGCGCCCACATCCCCCGCCTGGGCCGCCAGGGCGGCGGCCTGCCGCGCCGTCGCGATCGCCTCCTGGTGCTGGTCCGACTGGCCGAGGGACCAGGCGGCATGGCGCAGGGCCTCGGCCTGTTCGCGCACATCCCCCGCCTGGGCCGCCAGGGCGGCGGCCTGCCGCGCCATCCCGATGGCCTCCCCGTGCTGGCCCGCCTCGCCGAGGGACCAGGCGGCCAGGCGCAGGGCCTCGGCCTGTGCGCCCACAGCCCCCGCCTGGGCCGCCAGGGCGGCGGCCTGCCGCGCCGTCGCGATGGCCTCCTGGTGCTGGCCCGACGCGCCGAGCGCATAGGCGCGACAGCGCAGGGCCAGGGCGCCCAAGGATGCGGGCAGTTCGTCCGGGTTGGTTGCGCCGGCCGTGGCCCAACAGCGGATCGCGGCGGCCCTGTCTCCCCTCAGGTGGTCCAGCAAACTACCCCGCTCGCACTGGAGCAGCAGTCGCGCCGCCGGGTCCGGGTTCTCGTCGATAGCCCCGCCCAGCCGCGCCTCGGCCTGGTCCACTAAGCCCATGCGGGCCAGGGCCTGGGCGGCGATGCTGGCGGCGGCGGCCTTGGCGATGGGCGTCGCTGGCTCCCACTGGTGAACTTGATCGGCGATGTTCTCCGGATATTCCTGCACCTCCCGCAAGATCGCGTCGAGCGGCACAGGAAGCGCCTCGGCGCAGCAGCTTGCGATCCGCCGCAGTCGCCGGTCGAAATACCCAAAGTAGCCCTTGAACCCATGGCCCGTCGGCGCGCCTTCCCGGGCCAAGTCGGCGAAGATTCGCGCCTCGGCGGGCTGGCCCGCGTTCAGGTGCCGCATCGCCTGCGCCCGTTGTTCGTCCCGCGAGTAGAAGGCGCGCAGGAAATCCAGAATGGTGGCGAGCGGTGTGTGCAGCGCGAGCTGCTGGCCCTGGCGCAGGCGGTAGAAGTGGGCGAACACCCGGTCGGTGACCCGGTAGAGGGTTTCGCGGCCGTCCAGCGCGGGCACACCCCGGATGATGTCGGCGCGCTGTAAATCCTGCATCACCCGAGCGATGGCGTTCTGCCCCCCCGCGCCGACCCGCTGGGCCAACTCGGTTTGCGACGCCGGCTCGCCGCCCCGCAGCAGCGCATCGAACAGGCCCTGGGCCAGGGCGGGCAGATCCTCGATGCGGCGCCGGTAATAGTCCGCCAGCTTGTCCGCCAGGGCGTTCATGGTGGCGGCGACCGACAAGGCGTCCTGGGTCTCCAGCACCTCGGCCAGGAGTTGCGCCAGGCGCGGGTTGCCGCCGATGAAGTCGGCCACCGCCCGCGCCTTGGCCTCCGCCGCCCCATCCAGGGGCGCCAGCGCCTCCGCCGCGCGGCGGCGGTTGAAATAGTGGATGCAGCTCTCCTGCGACCAGGGTTCCAGACGGATCGACTGAAAGGCCTGGAACAGGGGACGGTCGTAGTCCATATCCACCGAGCCGGTGGCCGTGGCGATCAGCATGACGCGGTTGCGCGGACGATCCAGCCACTTGCGCAGGCGCTGTTCGGCGGCATCCTCCTTGAAGACGTTGGCGAGGAGAACATCGAAGTTCTCGATCACCACCACGGCCATGCCTTGGCCCGCCGACAAGGACAGATCGAGTTCGCGTTCGAGTTGATCGACGGCCTCGTCCCACTGGCGGGCCTCTTTCTCGGGATCGGGCCACTGGAACATCGCCCCCGCCCAGCTTCGATCCTCGCCGGTGCGCAGGTCGGCGACCTTGTGGGCGATATAGGCCGGGAGCGCGTGCGGATTGCGCGTCAGGTTGTGCTGCTCCTCCGGCAGCAGCACGAAGGGCAGGGGCAGGCCCCGCGCGGCGGCGAGCTCTGCGGTCTCGATCTGCACCAGACGGGCGACGAAGGATTTGCCGAAGCCGCGGGGGCCATAGATCACGATGTGCTGCAAGGCGCCCGGCGCGGCGGCGAGGCTGCGCCGGACGGCGTCCATGATCCGCCCGGTCTCCTGTTCGCGGTCGGTGGCGAGCGCGCGGATGACCGCGTCGCTCATCCGATGGGTCATGAAGGTCTGGACGAGGGGATCAGCGGGTGCGTTCATCAGGCTAGCCGCGACCGCTTCCACCACAGCGAGGCCAGCCTTGAAGCCGGCACCCAGGTCCGGTTCGCGTCGGCGTCCTCGGTGAAGTGGATGAAGCCATCCTCGACCAGCATATCCAGGAACTCGGCCAGATCGACGCGGGAGTAGCCGTCGGCCAACTCCAGGTCGTCCAGCCGGGTTCCGTCCGCCGCCTCCATGATCCGTTTCAGGACCGGCACCACCAGCTTTCTTTGCCCCTCCTTGTCGATCTCGCCGTAAAACTTGAATCGCTTGTTGAACTGGTTATAGAAATCCTCGTGCAGGACCGGACGCACGCTGCTGGCGAAGATCTTGGCGAAGGCGTCCGGTGGCGGGGGCGATGCGACGCCGATTTCCAGCAGACCCTTGACCAGAAAACTCGGATAGAGCACGCCGGACTGCCGGAGAAATTCGCCCGTATGCTCCTCGGTCCAGCGGCCTTGGGAGGGTTGCGCCGTCGCTTGGTGGATGAACTCGCGCGCTTCGTCCTCGGTGAGTTCCGGCACCTCGAAGGGCAGCAAGTCGTTGAGGTGCTCGCGGCCGAGCCCATAGCGGCGCGACAGGGCGGTGACGCCGATGGAGCCGGTCAGCAGCATCTTCATGCCCGCTTCGCGCCATTCGCGCATCGCGGCCAGCAGTTGATCGATTTCCTCTCGCCCCTCCTTCAGGTTTTGTTCCAGGATGTTCTTCAACAAGAACGAGAATTCGTCGATGACCAGCAGCGGCGGCGTCTTGGTCGCGCGCAAGGCGTCGCGGATACCGTTGTACGCCTCCCGCCAATACGCCGATACGAGCGCCTCACCGGTTTTGGTGCCGCTCGCCAACGCCTCCAGCGCCTTTCGGATCGGGCTGTCCTTGGCGATGAAACTGAGCACGCGACCTTTCAGGTCCGACTCCCTGGGCAGCGCGCCGAGCAGTTCGCCAAGCAAATCCTGAATCGATTTCAGGCCCTGGGCATCGACAAACGCCACAGGCTTTTTCGCTTGTTCCATCTGCTCGATGACGTAGCAGCGCAGGGTCGATTTGCCGATGCGGCGCAGGCCGAACATCTTGACGCCGCCGCTGCTCGCCAGCGTGCGCAGCAGCTTGTTCTGTAGCGCGGGCCGGTCAAAGCGTTGGTTACCAGACACAGCATTGCCATAGAAGGGGACGAGCGTCATGGTTTCAATCCTATACTCCAAAAGAGATATCTGATTTATAACATATCAAAACCTCAGTCGCAACTTTGCTATACGATAAAAAAGATATCTGAAAGAAAGGATAACACAATGATGGGTTTCGCTACGCTCAACCCATCCTACGAAAAACCAATGGGCTGTAGGATGGGTTGCGGAACGAAACCCATCGATACAGGGTAAAACCACCAGGAGATTTGGGCGGTTACAGATAGGCATCCCGCTAAGCGATGGTATTCGTGGGCGATGAAGCCGAGCGGCATATAATGTCCCGTAACATGGCTACCTTGGAAAGGTCCAACCCCATGAATACGACAGCAACACTTGACGACATCTGGGCATTGTTCCAGGAAACCGACCGCCTGCTGCGGGAGCAGTCTCAGGAAACCGACCGCAAGTTCCAGGAAACCGACCGCAAGTTCCAGGAAACCGACC
>JARSSP010000023.1 GCA_029624675.1 Candidatus Contendibacter sp. | reverse complement strand
TGAACATCAGCGCGCCGGCGCCGACGGTGACGACCAGGGCCGGCCACAGCATCTGGACGCCGGTCAGGCCCAGATCGACGCTGAACCAGACCAGCCCAGCCACGATGGCGGCGGCCGAGGGGCTGGGCAGTCCGATGAAATAACGCTTGTCGGTGCTGCCGATCTGGACGTTGAAACGAGCCAGCCGCAACGCCGCCATCACCGTATAGAAGAACGCCGCCAGCCAGCCGAGCTTGGACAGGAACGGCCCCATGCTGATCATGGAACCCAACGCCCATTCGTACATGATCAGGGCCGGCGCCAGACCAAAGGACACCAAATCCGCCATGCTGTCGTATTGGGCGCCGAACTCACTTTCAGTGTGAGTCAGCCGGGCGACCCGCCCATCCAGTCCGTCCAGCACCATCGCCACGAACACCGCGATGGCGGCCGGCTCGAAGCGGTTTTGCAGGGCGGCGATGATGGCGTAGAAACCGCAGAACAGCGCGGCGGTGGTGAACAGGTTGGGTAGCAGGTAAACGCCGCGCGGGGGGCGGCGGACTTCGGGGGTGTCGGGAGTCATCGGATCCGCCATCGAACGCGAGAGGCGGGAGATTGGCGTCAAGCGATGCCAACCCCGCCTCCTGGCGCGTGCTTCAATTCTTGCTGGTATCCACCAACCGGTTGGCCTTGATCCACGGCATCATACCGCGCAGCTTCTCGCCAACCTGCTCGACTGGATGCTCGCGACTGATGCGGCGGTTGGCCCGCAGCACCGGCGCTCCCGCCTGATTCTCCAGGATAAATTCGCGGGCGAACTGGCCGGTCTGGATTTCCTTGAGAATCTTGCGCATCTCGGTCTTGGTCTGATCCGTGATGATGCGCGGCCCACGGGTGAAATCGCCGTACTCGGCGGTGTTGGAAATCGAGTAGCGCATGTTGGCGATGCCGCCCTCGTAGATCAGATCCACGATCAGCTTCACCTCGTGCAAGCACTCGAAATAGGCCATTTCCGGCGCGTAACCGGCTTCCACCAGCGTCTCGAACCCGGCCTGGATCAGCGCGGTCAACCCGCCGCACAGCACCACCTGCTCCCCGAACAAATCGGTTTCGCACTCCTCGCGGAAGGTGGTTTCGATGACGCCGGCCCGACCCCCACCATTGGCGGAGGCGTAGGACAGGGCCAGTTCCTTGGCCTGGCCGGAGGCATCCTGCGCCACCGCGATCAGGCAGGGCACGCCGCCGCCCTGGGTATAGGTGGAGCGCACCAGATGGCCCGGCCCCTTGGGCGCGATCATGATCACGTCCAGGTCGGCGCGCGGCACAACGCCGCCGAAGTGAATGTTGAATCCGTGGGCGAAGGCCAAGGCCGCGCCCTGCTTCAGCCGGGGTTCAATTTGCCGGTAAATCTGACTCTGATGCTCGTCGGGCGCGAGGATCATGACCACATCGGCGGCGGCGGCCGCTTCCTCGACCGGCTTGACCGTCAGGCCGGCCTTTTCGGCCTTGACCGCCGAGGCGGAGCCGGCGCGCAAACCGACGATGACCTGGACGCCGGAATCGCTTAGGTTGAGGGCGTGGGCGTGACCTTGGGAGCCATAGCCGATAATGGCGACGGTCTTGCCCTTGATCAGGGATAGATCGGCGTCTTTGTCGTAATAGATGTTCATGGGGAATTTCCTGAAGGATGACGAACGAACCGTCCCCGATCGGAATACCCGACGGGGACGGGCGAGGATTTACCGTAAGAGGTTCAAGCGCGCAGCGCCTTCTGGCCGCGGGCAATACCGGTCGCGCCGGAGCGCACGACTTCAAGGATGGCGTCCTTCTCGACCGCGCGCAGGAAGTTGTCCAACTTGTTGCCGGAACCGGTCAGTTCGATGGTATAGGTCGCTTCGGTCACGTCGAGAATGCGGCCACCAAAAATTTCCGCCAGCCGCATCATCTCGGCGCGCTGTTCGCCGCTGGCCTTGGTCTTGACCAACATCAATTCGCGCTCGATAGCCTCGGTTTCGCTCAGGTCGATCAGCTTGACCACGTCGATCAGTTTATTGAGCTGCTTGACGATCTGCTCGATGATCTGCTCGTTTCCACTGGTCGCCAGGGTTAGCCGCGACAGGGTCGGATCGTCAGTGGGAGCCACCGTCAGGCTTTCGATATTGTAGCCGCGCGCCGAGAACAGGTTGGCCACTCGCGACAGGGCGCCCGCCTCGTTCTCCATCAGGATCGAAATCAAATGACGATCGTTGTTGTTCATAGCAGCACCATCCCTTCATCGTGAGTCGAAACCATCTCGTCGCGCTCGGCCAACAACATCTCGTTCTGGCCGCCGCCGGAAGGAATCATCGGGAAGACGTTCTCGGTTTGATCGGTGAGGAAGTCAAGGAACACGGTACGGTCCTTCATCGCGAACGCCTCGCGCAGCGCGCCTTCCACGTCGCCCGGCTTTTCGATCCGCATCCCGACATGGCCGTAGGCCTCAGCCAGCATCACAAAGTCCGGCAGTGCCTCAAAATAGGTCATGCAGTAGCGCTTCTGATAAAAAAACTCCTGCCACTGCCGCACCATGCCGAGGTAGCCATTGTTCAAGTTCACGATCTTGACCGGTGTATGGTACTGCTTCATGGTCGCCAACTCTTGCAGCATCATCTGGATGCTGCCATCACCGGTGACGCAGGCCACGTCCTGATCGGGGAAGGCTAGCTTGGCGCCCATCGCCGCCGGCAGGCCGAAACCCATGGTGCCGAGACCGCCGGAATTGATCCATTGGCGCGGCCGGTCGAAATGATAATACTGGGCGGCCCACATCTGATGCTGACCGACGTCGGAGGTGATGATGGCCTTGCCTTCGGTGACCCGGTACAGCTTCTCGATCACGTACTGCGGCTTGATGACTTCGTCGCTGGGTCGATAGCTCAGTGACTTCATGGCCCGCCATTCCTCGATCTGCCGCCACCAACGCGCCAGAGCCTCGGTATCGGACCGCAGCTTTTCGTCCCGGATCACGTTGATCATCGCCCGCAGCACGTTCGGCACCGAACCGACGATCGGAATGTCCACCTTGACATTCTTGGAAATCGAGGACGGGTCGATATCCACATGGACGATCCTGGCGGTCGGGCAGAATTTGTCGATCTTGCCGGTGACCCGGTCGTCGAAGCGGGCGCCGATGGCGATCAGCACGTCGCAATGGTGCATCGCCATGTTGGCTTCATACGTCCCATGCATGCCGAGCATGCCGATGAACTGCTTGTCGGTGGCCGGATAAGCGCCCAAGCCCATCAGGGTGTTGGTGATGGGGTAGCCGAGCAACTGGGTCAGTTCGACCAGTTCCGTCGAGCCTTCGCTCAAGATCACGCCGCCGCCGGTGTAGATCATCGGTCGCTTGGCCGACAGGATCATGTCGACCGCCTTGCGGATCTGGCCGGCGTGACCCTTGACGGTCGGGTTGTAGGAACGCAGCTTGACCTTCTTGGGATAGTGGTATTCGGTCTTGGCGATGGTCACGTCCTTGGGCAAATCCACCAGCACCGGACCGGGCCGGCCGGTGGTGGCGATGTAGAACGCTTTCTTGATGGTTTCAGCCAGCTTGTTGACATCCTTGACCAGGAAATTGTGCTTGACGCAGGGTCGGGTGATGCCGACCGAATCCACTTCCTGAAAGGCGTCGTTGCCGATCAGGGCGGTGGGCACCTGGCCGGAGATGATGACCATCGGGATGGAATCCATGTAGGCGTTGGCGATGCCGGTGACCGCGTTGGTGACGCCGGGACCGGAAGTGACCAGGACCACGCCGGGCTTGCCGCAGGCGCGGGAATAGCCGTCGGCAGCGTGCGCGGCGGCCTGCTCGTGGCGGACCAGCACATGCTTGACGTCGTCCTGGTTGTATAGCGCGTCGTAGATGTGCAGCACAGCGCCGCCCGGATAACCGAAAAGATACTCGACGCCTTCTTCCTTCAGGCAGCGAACCAAAATTTCAGCGCCAGTGATGGGTTCCACGGTGTTGGCTCCTCATGGTAGGCAGGGTTGGATGGATTGTGAACCGGCAAGATGAACCGTCGTCGAAGTACGGGGGTATCCGGACGGGTCCAGGAAATGGCATGGCCGGGGCCGCGGCTGGGCGGGGTGGCCGCCGCGCGGCGGGGGTGGACCCCGGCGGGCGCTACCCATCTGAAAACCACCGGTACGCGCTGGGCGCGGGTCTTGCGGGCCGGTTATACTACACAACTTCGTTTTCCAGCAAAATCCCGCCGTGATATCGTGGAAAATACACCGCGTGGCATACTTTCCGCGAACATCCAGGCAATTTGGAGGTAAATCATGTCGAAACGAGCGCTGTGGCTGATCCTGGCGGCGAGTTGCGGTGGAGCGGTGGTCACGACCCAGGCCCAGCAATTCATCTACAAGTGGACCGACGAGCAGGGGATGATTAAATACTCCGAGATGGCGCCGCCTGTTGGAGTGAAATACGAAACAGTGCAGAAATCCAGCGTGCCCGCCGGCACTGAAGTGGACGTGAGCGCCCAGCAGGCCAAGGAACGGGAAGCGTTGGCCCGGGAGCAAGCCAAGCAGAAGGAGAAAACCGAGCAGACGCAGAAGGAGGCCGAGGAAGGGCGCGCCAAGAACTGCGAAATTGCCAAGAAAAACATTGAGGTGTTACAGGGTCAAGGCCGAGTGGTCAGAACCGACGCCCAGGGCAAGAAGATTACCCTTGACGCCGAGCAGCGCGCGGTGGAATTGAAAAAGGCCCAGTCAGAACAAGAGTATTACTGTAACCCCTGATCGCTTCCCACGTTTCGCGAGGCGGGATCCATGCGCGTTTCTCACTTTCCATTGTTCACCGTGAAGGAAACCCCGGCCGACGCCGAGGTGGTCAGCCATCAGCTTATGCTGCGCGCCGGCCTGATTCGCAAGCTCGCCGCCGGCGTTTACACTTGGCTGCCGCTGGGCTTGCGCGTGCTACGCAAGGTCGAGGCGGTGGTGCGCGAGGAAATGAACCGCGCTGGCGCCCTGGAGCTGTTCATGCCCGCCGTGCAACCGGCCGAGCTGTGGCAGGAATCGGGGCGTTGGCAACAATACGGTCCGGAGTTATTGCGGATCAGGGATCGGCACGAGCGCGAGTTTTGCTTCGGCCCGACCCACGAGGAAGTGATCACCGACCTGTTCCGCCGCGAGATCAAGAGCTACAAGCAACTGCCAGTCAATTTCTATCAAATCCAGACCAAGTTTCGCGATGAGATCCGGCCACGCTTCGGCGTGATGCGGGCGCGGGAATTCCTGATGAAGGATGCCTATTCCTTCCATCTTGATCAGGCTTCGTTGCAGGAAACCTACGATGCCATGCACGCGGCTTACGTGCGTATTTTCACCCGGTTGGGTCTGAAATTCCGCGCGGTGCTGGCCGATTCCGGCAGCATCGGCGGGGCGCGCTCGCAGGAATTCCACGTGCTGGCCGACTCCGGCGAAGACGCCATCGCGTTTTCCACCGAAAGCGACTATGCAGCCAATGTTGAATTAGCCGAGGCGGTCGCGCCCCAGGAAACACGGCCCGCGCGCGCCGAGGTGATGCGGAAGGTCGCGACGCCCGGCAAGCGCACCATCGCCGAGGTGAGCGACTATCTCGGTATCCCACCCCGACAGATCCTCAAGACCATTGCGATCGTCCACGATGACGCCATGAGTTTGCTCTTGCTGCGCGGCGATCACGAACTGAATGAAATCAAGGCGCGCAAGATTCCCGGCTTGGCTGATTTTCGGTTCGCCACCGATGAAGAGATCGAACGCCATCTGCGATGCCGACCCGGTTATATTGGCCCGGCCGGCATTCCATCTGAAATCAGTGTTGTGGCGGACCGTGCGGTGTTGGTGATGAACGATTTTGTGTGCGGTGCGAACGAACCGGGATTTCACTGGACTGGCGTGACTTTCCGGCGCGATCTGCCGGAACCGGCCCAAGCGTTCGACCTGCGTCAAGTCGTCGAGGGCGATCCCAGCCCGGATGGCCAGGGGGTGCTGCGTATCGCGCGTGGGATCGAGGTGGGCCACATTTTCCAGCTCGGAACCAAGTATAGCGCCGCTATACAGGCTGAAGTATTGAACGAACACGGTCAGGCGGAGACCGTAACCATGGGCTGCTACGGTATTGGTGTGTCGCGGGTGGTGGCTGCCGCCATCGAGCAGAACCACGACGAGCGCGGCATCATTTGGCCGGCGGCGATGGCACCGTTCCAGGTCGCGGTGGCCCCGATTGGCGCTGGCCGTTCCGCCACCGTGCGCGAGGCGGCCGAGGCACTGTACCGGGAATTGCGGGCGGCCGATATCGACACCCTTCTGGATGATCGCGAGGTCCGGCCTGGCGTGATGTTCGCTGATCTGGAACTGATCGGTATTCCGCATCGGGTGGTGATCAGCGAACGCAATCTGGCGGCGGGGCAGGTGGAGTATCGCGGCCGGCGCGACACCGACAGCACCTTGATCGCGCGGGAACGGTTGCTTGACGAGTTACGAGAGCGATTGGCGGCGGAACATGGCTAACCCTGTGGAGTTATCCACAGGTTCTGTGGATAACTCTGTGGATAACTTTGACGCAGCGTGTATAAATGGGTGTTGCCGCTAGGGGAACGATGGCTTGATTATTATTTGATCAATCCATATTTGTTATTTTTTTCAGTAGCTTACATGTAAGCCTTGGAATCTGGCGAAGATTTTTTGTCAGACTGGCGCGGGAGACCGCTCGGTGCCGAGCCGTGCACAAGCCTGTGGATAAGTCAAGGCCGGCAATGAAAATAATGCGGCCTTCAATCGATTCGAAAATCGTAGTGATCCTGGTAAGGCAGCGCTTCATAGTGAACATCGCTTACCCGAGCGAGTTGCGGACCTTGCCACAGCCAATTGCGCAGCGCGTTGACGGCTCTTTCCTCGCCGCAAGCCAGTACCTCCACCCGCCGATCCGGCAGGTTGCGAACATAACCCGTGACGCCCAACCTCAAGGCTTGTTCGACGGTGGCATAGCGGAAACCAACGCCTTGGACACGGCCGCTGACTTGACAACGCAGGCAAAGGGTTTTCACGAAACCTCCTCAGGGTTGGAGATGGCTTGAGGTCGCTGCCTTGGGTCCAGGCCAACCGCCGGTGCGTTCCAGTTCGGTCAATCGTTCGGCCAGCAAGGCGGCGTTCACCGCACCCAGGTGGGTATGGGCGAGGGTTCCGCTAGGGGATACCAAAAAAGTAGTCGGCAATCCCTTGAGCGGAAAACCTGGCATTGGTTGGCCGGCGCTCAGCACGATGGGAAAGGTCACGCCCAGTCGCTTCACGAAGGAGCGAATTTCGCCAAGGGCGAGATCCTCAAAATTGACGCCGATGACCACGGCGCGATCATGCTGGGTTTGGTGGAAGGATTCCAGTTCGGGCATTTCCAGCAGGCAGGGTGCACACCAACTGGCCCAGAAATTCACGATCACCCACTGGCCGCGAAAATCAGCCAGCCGCACCGGCCGGCCATCAAGGCCGGGCAGGGTAAAATTCAGTCCCGCGGATCCTCCGGCGGAGGGAATCAATGCCAACATCAGCATCAAAAGTAGCGGTCGACAACCAAGGTTGAACGAGGAGGATGAGGCGGGGGCGAGCATGGCGGATCGTGGGGCTAGTTGAAGTGGAGACGCGAAGTTCCTGGTCAGGGCTCGGTACTTGGAGTCGCCTGCTCGCGCGCCTTGATGGCGGTGTCGCGGGCATCCAGCGCGTAGCGGCGGGCCTCGCCGTAGGCGCCGGCTTCCAGCCGCTCCTGCGCTTCCCGCAGCAAACGCCGAGCCGCCAGCAGGGTGTTGGGCGAGCGTTGCGCCGCCCCGGACGCCTCAGCCGAATGGATCGCTTGACGGGCATCGCTCATCTCCTGCACCGGCGCGGTGGCGCAGGCCGTCAGCGCCAGCAGGCTGAAAGCGGATGGAATCAGCTTGGTCATCAATCGCGTGGCGGTCCAGGGAACCACGGTTAACATCGGCGCTCGATCAGGTGCGGAGTTGCCATCAAAAAAATTATATAGCATCAAAGGGGTCTTATGGCAGGCATTCTCCATCGGGAGTAATGAAGCTAGGATTAACGTGGGTGACTGGGTAACCGGTTGCGGTCGAAATCGAGGAACGCGTTGGAGCACGAAACAGTGGCGGAGATTCTCGTTCTGTACTACAGCCGCACTGGAGATACCGCTGAAATGGCGCGCCAAGTGGCCCGGGGCGTGGAGGAGGTTGAAGGCATGGTGGCCCGGCTGCGCACCGTGCCGCCGGTCTCGACCGTGTGCGAGGCGGTCGAGGACGAGGTTCCCTCCACGGGTCCGCCCTACGCCAGCCTGGACGATTTACGAGAATGCGTCGGCTTGGCCCTGGGTAGCCCCACCCGCTTCGGCAACATGGCGGCGCCCCTCAAATATTTTCTGGATTCCACGGGCGAGCTTTGGCTGAAGGGGACGCTGTCCGGCAGGCCGGCGGCGGTATTCACCTCGGCCTCGACCCTGCATGGCGGCCATGAATCCACCTTGCTGACCATGATGGTGCCACTGCTGCATCATGGGATGGTGCTGGTGGGAGTGCCCTTTACCGGGACGGCGTTGAGCTTGACCCGTGGTGGTGGCACACCCTACGGACCGAGCCACTGGTCGGGCTCGGAATCCCGGGCGGCACTGGATGGCGAAGAGAAGCGAATTGCCCGGCTGCTGGGGCGGCGGCTGGCCGACATCGCGCGGCGGCTGGCATCGACATGATCCAGCTTTGGCGAGCGGTCGCGTTAATCGGCTATTTTGGGCTGTTCGGGCTGTTGTTGCTCTGGCTGGCGTGGCTGGAACCGCCAACTCAATTGCCGGTTGCCTTGGCTCTGATTCTGTGGGTGGGGCCATTGTTGTTTCCAACGCGCGGTTTGCTCGATGGCCGGCGCTATACTCATGCTTGGACCAGTTTTCTAGCCCTGTTCTACTTGGTGTTTGGGGTTTTCCACGCTGCCGGGCCGATGATGCGGCCTTGGCTGGCTTGGCTAGACATCGGGTTCAGCGCGCTGCTGTTTCTGGGCGTGGTTTTTTATGTTCGCACCGGTGGACGGTCCAGTGCGCGGGCGGATGGTCCTGGCCCGGATTCGTCGATCGTTGGCCCTACGGAAGGTAATTGACCGAAAGGTGGGCGGCAGCGAATCAGATATTTGCCGCTTGCCAAGTATTCATTATTGGTGTTATATTATTTTTCTCTGATGCGGGGTGGAGCAGTCCGGTAGCTCGTCGGGCTCATAACCCGAAGGTCGTAGGTTCAAATCCTGCCCCCGCTACCATACCTTCTTCTTAAGGAAGCCCGTCAAGGGCTTTTTTTATGCGGCCGGTTCCAGTGCCATCCTGGCTAGCGAGCGTTTGTGGGGTTTCGCCAGGAATGGCTCCCGGTTTCGCCCGCCAGAGGCGGGCGCTGCGGTGAGCCAGTCGGGTTGACGAGCGAGTGGGCCACCGGCCCATTTTTTTTTGTGGTGGTCAAAGTGCGTCAAGACCTGAAGACGCTCAGACGGATGTTAACCGCCGTGGTGGAGGCCATGGGTTATGAAGTGGTGGGCGTGGAATTTCATCCCGGCCGCGATAGTGCCCTGTTGCGGATTTATATCGATGGTGAGAACGGTATTAGCCTGGATGACTGCCAGCGCGTCAGCCATCAGCTAAGTGGCGTGCTGGAGGTCGAGGATCCGATCGCCGGGCGATATACCCTGGAAATCTCGTCGCCCGGACTGGATCGCCCTCTGTTCGAGGCTGCGCATTTCGACCGCTTCGCCGGTTCCAAGGTGCGCCTTCACCTGCGGGACTTACTGGACGGACGACGGAAACTGGTCGGGCGGCTGGTCGGGATGCGCGACGGTGACGTAGTGATCTTGGATGGCGAAGGTCGGGAGTGGCGGGTGCCGCTCGAGTGGATCGCAAAGGCCCGACTGGCGCCCGAACTTTAGGACGGGATGAGAGCGTGCGGATCCGGCGAGGAGGCAGAACGCCATGCGTGGTAAAGAGAGCAAAGAAGGCAACAAAGAAATTCTGCTGGTCGTGGATGCCGTTTCCAACGAAAAAGGCGTCAACAAGGAAATCATTTTTGGCGCGCTTGAGTTGGCGCTGGCGTCGGCGGCCAAAAAACGCTATGCCGGCGATCCCGATCTGCGGGTAGCCATCAATCGGCGCACCGGCGGCTATGAAACCTTCCGGCGCTGGTTGGTGGTGGCCGACGCCGCGCAAATCGAAAATCCGGACCGGCAGATGGCCCTGGATCAGGCACGCCAATTGCGAGCTGATGCGCAGGTCGGCGCACAGGTCGAAACGCCCCAAGAGAACGCCGATTTCGGGGGACGCATCGCGGCCCAGACCGCCAAGCAGGTCATCGTCCAGCGGGTTCGAGACGCCGAGCGCGCTCAGATCGTGGAGGCTTACCTGCATCGCAAGGGTGAGTTGATCGGCGGCGTAGTTCGGCGCCTGGAACGAGGCGACGTCATTCTCGACATCGGCGGTAACGTTGAGGCCAAAATACCCCGCGACGAATTGATCCCTCGTGAGTCGTTCCGGATCGGCGAGCGGGTGCGGGGCTACCTCAAGGATGTGCGTACCGAAAGTCGCGGTCCACAATTGTTCGTCAGCCGGGTGGCACCGGAATTTTTGATCGCCTTGTTTACGTTGGAAGTACCCGAGATCAACCAGGGCATCATCGAGATCAAGGGCGCCGCCCGCGATCCCGGTTCGCGCGCCAAGATCGCGGTCAAAAGTAAGGATGCCCGCATCGATCCCATCGGCGCCTGCGTGGGCATGCGCGGCGCCCGCGTGCAAAGCGTGACCAACGAACTGGCCGGCGAGCGAGTGGATATTGTGCAGTGGCATGACGACCCGATCCGCTTTGTCATGAACGCGATGTCACCAGCCGAGGTGGAGTCGATCATCGTGGATGAGGATGCGCATGGCATGGACATCATCGTTGCCGACGAAAAACAATTGGCTCAGGCCATCGGCAAGGGTGGCCAGAACGTGCATCTGGCCAGTCGCCTGACCGGCTGGACCCTGAACGTGATGACGCGGACCCAGGCGCAGGCCCAGCGCGGTCAGGAGGATGCGGGTCTGCAACGGATGTTCATGGAACAACTGGGCGTGGACGACGAAACCGCCGCGATCCTGGTGCGCGAGGGCTTCGCGGGCCTGGACGAAGTCGCTTACGTACCCGCGCACGAGATGCTGGAGATTCCCGAATTCGACGCCGAGATCGTTGAGGAGTTGCGAGGGCGCGCGCGCGACGTGTTGCTGACGCGCGCGATCGCCGCCGAGGAACAGCTTGGCGGCGCCCAGCCGTCCGAGGCCTTGTTGCGGATGGAGGGGATGGACGAGGATCTGGCTTTTACGCTGGCGAGCGGCGGTATCGTGACGATGGAGGATCTGGCGGAATTGTCGGTGGACGATCTCAACGAGATCGCCGGATTGGATGACGAGCGGGCCGCGAAGTTGATCATGACGGCCCGCGCGCCTTGGTTTTCGAAGAACGAGCGGTAGGGCGGGCTTATCCCGGGGGTGTTGAATGACGGATGTAACGGTCAGGCAGTTTGCGACGGTCGTCGGCATACCGGTGGATCGCCTGTTGGAACAGTTTACCGAGGCCGGCATTCCGGTCGCCGGGGCGGATGCCGCGATCACGGAGAAGCAGAAACTGGATCTGTTGGCGCACCTGCGCAAGAGCCACGGCAACCGATCGACGCCGGGCGCGGCGGAGCCCAGAAAAATCACGCTCAAGCGCAAGACCCACAGTGAAATCAAGATGGCCGGCGGCGTGGCGGGACAAGTCAAGACCGTCAGCATCGAGGTGCGCAAGAGGCGCACGTATGTCAAGCGCAGCTTGGTCGAGGACGAACTCCCCCGTCGACCCGAGCCAGGGATGCCGATCGAGGCGCCGGTTGTCGTCACCATGGAAGTCGGTGAACCGATACGCGCTTCGGAAGTGACCGAGCAAATTCCTTCTGTTCAGATGGAGCAACCCCCCTTCAAGGAGGCGATTGGTTCGCCGGTTGTGGAGGCCACCGATTCCCGCGCGCCAGACGCGGAAGTGAGCATGGTCTCCCGGTCGGCCGAGGAAACGCCTCCCGCCCGAATGGAAAGCGAGGAACCCGCCCCTCACCCACTTGAGGCGGTGGTGGTCCGTCGCGCCCCAGCGGAAGAGCCACCCCGCCCCATCGAGAGCGGAGCGCCTCGCCGCCGACCGGAGGACCAGACCCGGCGTCCGACCGAGTTGGGCGCGCGCCGCCGGTCGGACGCGCCCGACGAACGCCGCAAACCCACGGATCGTCCGGTGATTGCCCGGTCCACCGAGGCCCGGGGGCGCAAGCCGGCCGAACCCGGACCGGCACCGCACCCGGCTCCACGCCGGGCCGACGCGAGTGGCGCTGGGCCGGTTTCCGGGATCAAGCCGCCGTCAGTGGCCGTGGTGGACGCCAAGACCAGGAAGCGTCCCGAGGGCGCTCCAGCCAAGCGCCGCGGAGAAGCCGAATCGCCGCGGCGACGAGAGGTGGAAACCGAGATGGAGCGTCTGTCCCGGCCGGGACGCAGCGATCAGGCCGTCTTCGACCGGTCCGATCGCCGCCGGCCTCGCAAGGCCAAGGGCCCCAAAACTGCTGTCCCCACACCGCGCCATGGTTTCGCCAAACCCACCGCCCCGGTGGTGCGCGAGGTGACCCTGCCCGAAACCATCAGCGTCGCCGACCTGGCCCAAAAGATGTCGGTCAAGGCCACCGAGGTCATCAAGGCTCTGTTCAAGATGGGGATGATGGTCACCATCAACCAGGTGGTCGACCAGGAAACCGCCGCGCTGGTCGTCGAGGAAATGGGGCATACCTACAAGCTGCTCAACGAAAATGCGTTGGAGCAGGAACTGACCGCCGGGACCGGCGGCGAGGCGATGCCGCGCCCGCCGGTGGTGACGATCATGGGTCACGTGGATCATGGCAAAACCTCGCTACTCGATTACATCCGCCGGACCCGGGTCGCGGCTGGCGAGGCGGGCGGCATCACCCAACACATCGGTGCGTACCATGTGAGTACGCCAAAGGGGGTGGTCACCTTCCTCGACACGCCGGGTCACGCCGCGTTCACCGCCATGCGCGCCCGCGGCGCCAAGGCGACCGACGTCGTGGTGCTGGTGGTGGCAGCCGATGACGGCGTGATGCCGCAAACGATCGAGGCGATTCAGCACGCCCGCGCTGCTGGGGTACCGATCGTGGTGGCGGTCAATAAGATGGACAAGTCCGGCGCCGATCCGGAGCGGGTCAAGAGCGAACTGTCGGCGCAGGGCGTCATTTCCGAGGAGTGGGGCGGCGAAACTCTGTTCACTTATGTGTCCGCCAAGAGCGGCATGGGCGTGGACGAGTTGCTGGACAAGATTCTGGTGCAGGCCGAGGTGCTGGAACTGAACGCACCGGTGGATGGCCTGGCCAAGGGCGTGGTGATCGAGTCGCGGCTGGACAAGGGCCGTGGCCCGGTGGCGACCGTGCTGGTGCAGAGCGGCACCCTGCGCAAGGGCGACGTGATCCTGAGTGGCCTGGAATATGGGCGGGTGCGCGCCATGCTTAACGAAACCGGTCAGAACGTCAGCGAAGCTGGCCCCTCCATTCCAGTGGAAATTCTTGGCCTATCCGGCACGCCCAAGGCGGGCGACGACGTGATCGTGGTCGCCGACGAACGCAAGGCCCGCGAAATCGCCCTGTTCCGTCAGGGTAAGGCTCGCGAGGAGCAAACCCGCAAGCCGGTGCTGGATATCGATGGTATCTCCAAGCAATTCGAGGCGGGGGAAATCAGCGTTCTCAACGTGGTGCTGAAAGCCGACGTGCAGGGTTCCGCCGAGGCTATCGTCGATGCGCTGACCCGACTGTCCACGCCGGAAGTGCAGGTCAAGATCGTCGCCAGCGGCGTCGGAGGCATCAACGAGTCCGATGTGAATTTGGCCAAGACCTCGGGCGCCATTCTGATGGGGTTCAACGTGCGCGCCGACAGCGTCGCCAAGAAACAAGCCGACGAGGAAGGGCTGAAGCTGCACTACTACAGCGTGATCTACGAACTGATCGACGATGTGAAGCGCGCCATGATCGGTATGCTCAAGCCGGAATTCAAGGAGCAAATCATCGGCTTGGCCGAGGTGCGAGGCGTGTTTCGCTCGCCTAGGTTCGGGGTGGTGGCCGGCTGCATGGTCGTGGACGGGGTTGTGCGCCGCAGCAACCCGATTCGGGTGTTGCGCAACCATGTCGTGATCTTCGAGGGCGTGCTAGATTCGTTGCGGCGGTTCAAGGACGACGTCAGTGAGGTGCGCGCCGGCATGGATTGCGGGATGGGGGTGAAGAATTACAACGATATCCGCGAGAACGATCAGATCGAGGTGTTCGAGCGGGTGCAGGTGCAGCGCACGCTATAAGCGCGTGAATAGAGCGAAGCTGAACAATGGCCAATAGCGCCGCCCCACGCCCCCGCCGAATCGGCGAGCAGATTCGCCGCGATCTGGCGGAGTTGATCCGCGCCGAACTGCGCGACCCACGCCTGACCCTGGTCTCCACCACCAGCGTCGAGGTCAGCCGTGATCTGGCGTATGCGCGGATTTACGTCACCGCCGTGTGCGAGCCGGGCGAACGGGCCGAACTGGTGGCCGAGCTCAACCAAGCCGCGCCATTGCTGCGCCGGGGATTGGGACAACGGTTGCGCACCCGCACCGTGCCGAAGTTGGAATTTCGCTACGATGAGACGGTGGAGCGCGGCGCGCGACTGTCGGCCTTGATCGACGCGGCCGTGGCCGCCGATGCCCAACGGCATCGCGAGGAAGAGCCACCGCCGGCTGGGACGGGGCCGGAGGATCGGGAGTGACGGCGCCAAATCGCCGCTCGGTAAGTGGTGTATTGTTGCTGGACAAGCCAGTTGGCTGGACGTCCAACGCCGCCCTGCAAGCGGTCAAGCGGTTGTATCGGGCGCGAAAGGCTGGCCATACGGGGAGCCTGGATCCGCTGGCCAGCGGGTTGTTACCGCTCTGCCTGGGCGAGGCCACCAAGCTGTCCGGGTTGTTACTGAACGCCGATAAGACGTACCGCTTTACTTGTCGGCTGGGGGTGACCACCACCACCGGCGATGCCGAGGGCGAGATTCTCGTGACCCGGCCGGTCGGGCCGCTGAGCCGGGAACAGGTCGAGATCGCGTTGCGGCGCTTCACCGGCGCGATCCAGCAGACACCGCCAATGTACTCGGCGCTCAAGCGCGATGGCCAGCCGCTGTACAAACTGGCGCGCAAGGGCATCGAGGTTGAACGCGTCCCGCGCGAGGTGACGGTTCGCGACCTGCGGTTGTTGGAATTGGGCGGCGGGGAACTGGAATGCGAGTTACGCTGTTCCAAGGGCACCTACGTGCGGGTTCTGGCCGCCGATCTCGGCGAGGCGCTGGGCTGCGGCGCTCACGTGACCACGTTGCGCCGCATCGCGGTGGAGCCTTATGACGCCAGGCGGATGGTGACGCTGGAAGCGTTGCGCACGCGGGCCGAACAGGGTTTGACGGCGCTGGATGCAGTATTGTTGCCAGCGGACAGCGCGCTGCCGGATTGGCCGGTAGTGCGGGTGCGCGGCGACGCCGCTTTTTACCTGTGTCAGGGCCAGCCGGTTCTGGTCCCGCGCGCTCCGACCCAGGGCTGGGTGCGATTGTACGAAGGCGAGGAACGGTTCCTGGGCATCGGCGAGATTCTCGACGATGGCCGGGTCGCACCGCGCCGACTGTTGCTCTAAGCCGTTGAACCTTGGGGTTTGCTTGTTGATTGTCGCCGCCGGGGTTAATATTTTTCATTGAGTTTGCTTGACTGATCGAATTTGAACTGGAGTTTTTCATGCCCCTCAACACCGAACAGAAGTCCCAGATCGTGCGGGATTATCAGCGCGACCCCGCCGATACCGGCTCGCCGGAAGTCCAGGTCGCGTTGCTGACGAATCGCATCAATGGCTTGCAGCCGCACTTCGGCGAGCACAAGAAGGACCATCATTCCCGACGCGGATTGCTGAAGATGGTCAACCAGCGCCGCAAGCTGTTGGATTACCTTAAGAAGAAAGACCTGCAACGCTATCAGGGTCTGATCAGCCGCCTCGGCCTGCGTCGCTGAGGCTTTCCATCGCTCTTTCGCCGCATAGGACGCTTTCGTGACGCCCATCAAGAAGACATTTCAGTACGGCCAGCACGCCGTGACCCTGGAAACAGGCGAAATCGCCCGGCAGGCCAGTGGCGCGGTGATGGTCAACATGGCCGACACTGTGGTGCTGGTCACCGTGGTCGCCGCCCGGGAAACCGAGGAAGGTCGGGATTTTCTGCCGCTGCGGGTGGATTACCAGGAACGTAGCTACGCGGCCGGCCGCATTCCCGGCGGCTTTTTCCGGCGCGAGGGGCGTCCGTCCGAAAGCGAAACCCTGACCGCCCGGCTGATCGACCGGCCGCTGCGCCCCTTGTTTCCCGACGGCTTCACCCACGAGTTGCAGATCATCGCCACCGTGCTGTCATTGAACAATCAGGTGGACCCGGAAATTCCGGCGATGCTGGGCGCCTCGGCGGCGGTGGCGCTGTCCGGCGTGCCGTTCAATGGCCCGATCGGCGCGGCTCGGGTCGGTTACCACAACGGCCAATACCTGCTGAATCCAACCCGCAAGGAGTTAAAAACCTCCCAGCTCGATCTGGTGGTGGCCGGCACCGAGCGAGCGGTGTTGATGGTGGAGTCCGAGGCGCAGGAATTGCCGGAAGAGGTAATGCTCGGCGCGGTGGTGTTCGGCCACGAGCAGATGCAGGTGGCGATTCGCGCCATCAACAACCTGGTGGCCGAGGCGGGCGTCCAACCGTGGAACTGGCAGCCGCCGGCCGGCGACGCAATGCTGGCCAAGGCGGCCCGCGCCGCCGCCGAGCATGCCCTGACCGAGGCGTATCAGATCGCCGAGAAGCTGACCCGTCAGCAACGAGTCAGCGAGGTTCGTAATCAACTGATTGCCCAACTGTTGGCCCAGGAACCGGAACGTTGGACCACGCAGGCGATTGAAAGCGCGTTCACGGCGCTGGAAAGCGAAATCGTGCGTGGACGCATCCTGTCGGGCCAACCGCGCATCGACGGCCGCGACACCCGCACCGTGCGGCCGATCACCGTCCGGATCGGCGTGTTGCCGCGCACCCACGGTTCGGCGTTGTTCACCCGGGGCGAAACCCAGGCGCTAGTGGTCACGACGCTCGGTACCGACCGGGATGCTCAGATCATCGACGCCATCGAGGGCGAGTACCGTCAACCCTTCCTGCTGCACTACAATTTTCCGCCTTATTCGGTCGGCGAGATCGGTCAGGTCGGCAGCCCCAAGCGTCGGGAGATCGGCCATGGTCGATTGGCCAAGCGCGGCGTGCAGGCGGTGATTCCCAAGCCCAGCCAGTTTCCGTACACAATACGGGTAGTGTCGGAAATCACGGAATCCAACGGTTCCAGTTCGATGGCGTCGGTTTGCGGCGCCAGCCTGGCGCTGATGGACGCCGGCGTGCCGATCAAAGCGCCGGTGGCTGGTATCGCCATGGGCTTGATCAAGGAGGAAAACCGCTTCGCGGTGCTGACTGATATCATTGGTGATGAGGACCATCTGGGCGACATGGATTTCAAGGTGGCTGGCACTACCGACGGCGTCACCGCCCTGCAAATGGACATCAAGATCGATGGCATCACCCGCGAGATCATGGAGCAGGCGCTGGCCCAAGCTCGCGAGGGGCGGCTGCATATTCTCGGCAAGATGAGCCAAGCCATCGTCAAGCCGCGCCAGGAATTGTCCGAATACGCGCCACGCTACACGACCCTGCGCATCAACCCGGAGAAGATCCGCGACGTGATCGGTAAGGGTGGGGTCACCATTCGTTCCATCACCGAGGAAACCGGCGCTACCATCGATATCACCGACGATGGCGTGGTCAAGATCGCCGCCGTGGACAAGGCCGCCGGCGATGAGGCCCGGCGCCGTATCGAGCAGATTACCGCTGATGTGGAGGCGGGCCAGGTTTACGAGGGCAAGGTGGTCCGGATCATGGACTTCGGCGCGTTCGTGGCAATTCTGCCGGGCCGCGATGGCATGGTGCATATCTCGCAGATTTGCGAGGAACGGGTGCAGAGCGTCAGCGACAAGCTGGCGGTTGGCGACGTGGTCAAGGTCCGGGTGATGGAAATCGACAAGCAGGGCCGCATCCGCCTGACCATGAAGGGTCTGAACTGAGTTTTGAAGCGACTAGCCAAGGATGACTTGCCTTGGCAGGGTCGCTTCGGATAGCCTTATCAACCCTGCCGCGTGAGGCGGGGCAATACCTGGAGAGATGGCCGAGCGGTCGAAGGCGCAGCACTGGAAATGCTGTTTAGGGGTAACTCTAACGAGGGTTCGAATCCCTCTCTCTCCGCCACATTCTGATCCATAGCCTTCCATGGTCGAAAATAGAACCCGCCAAGCGCGGGTTTTTTCATGCCTTTCTGTCCATGAACGTCCATGGCGTTCCGCATCCATCCGGGCTAGGATAGTGGTCACAAAGTGGGGTCACTGACCCCTTCAGAATCCAGTGACCCCTAAAATCCTCCTTCACATTGACCCCTCGCTGTCGAGAGTGACCCCTATCCACGGGCGAAACGCCTGGAGAATCCACGCCATGCCCCTGAGTGACGCCAAGGTTCGCACCGCCAAGCCGCGCGAGCGGCGCTACAAGCTGTTCGATGAAACCGGCCTGTTCCTGATCGTCACCCCGGAAGGAGGTAAGTGGTGGCGCTGTCGCTACCGCTGGGACGGGAGAGAACAAACCCTCTCGCTGGGCACCTACCCGGCCGTGAGTCTCAAGCAGGCGCGCATGGGACGGGACGGCATCCGCCAGCAACTACGCGAGGGCATCAATCCGGCCGAGGCGCGCCAGCGCCAAGACCCCGGCGCGTTGCGGGAGACTTTCGAGAGCCAAGCCCGGCAATGGCTGGACGCCCGCGCCTCGCGGTGGTCCGCCGTCCACGCGGCCCGCGTGACGCGGGATTTGGAGCGCGACGTGTTCCCGTGGATCGGTAACCAGCCGGTCGCCGCGATCACCGCCTTGCAGTTGAAACCCGTGTTGGCCCGGATTCGGGACCGGGGCGCGGTGGATAGCGCACACCGCATCTTGCAAATCATCGGGCAAGTGTTCCGCTACGCCATGGCCGGCGGTCATGCCGAGCGCAATCCCGCCGCCGACTTGAAGGGTTGGCTACCGAGTCCGGTTCGCGCCCATTTCGCGACGATCACCGACCCGAAGGCCATCGGCGCGTTGTTGCGCGCCCTGGACGACTATCCGGGTTCGTTCCCCGTGCGCTGCGCCTTGCGGCTGGCCCCCCGGCTGATGGTCCGGCCCGGCGAATTGCGGCAAGCGGAATGGGCGGAATTCGATCTGGACGCCGCCGCGTGGCGCATCCCCGCCCGCAAGATGAAAGGCGGGAGAGAACACCTCGTGCCGCTGGCCCGGCAATGCCTGGCGATCCTGGAGGAACTGCGGCCGTTGACGGGACGCGGCCCGTACTTGTTTCCCAGCGTTCGGGGTCGGAACCGACCCATGTCGGGAAACACGATCAACGCCGCCTTGCGGGCGCTGGGTTACGACACGGACACCCTGACCGGGCACGGCTTCCGGGCGATGGCGAGCACGTTGCTGAACGAAATGGGTTGGAATGCCGACGTGATCGAGCGCCAGCTTGCCCATGCCGAACGCAACGCGGTACGAGCGGCCTACAATCGCGCCGAACATTTGCCCGAACGCCGCCGCATGATGCAGGCGTGGGCGGATTATTTGGATGGACTGGCCAGCGGGGCGACGGTGGCGACGATTCGGCGCAAGTCTGGCTGACCAATCTATTAAGCCGCGCCTAGCCCGGCCCGCGAAAAGCGGGATTCCCTCTTGTCCCATCTGGCGCGGCTCCTTTCTTCAAGAGGAAAGCGCAGAGAGGGCGCGCTTATGTCGAAATATAACAAAGTTTGGTTTGTGTTTTATTTGCCTGACGCTCCAATAGAGCGATCTGATTCTTTGGAGTCTGATTTGGTTGGAACCGAAGAAGAACAAGCGGAGTTTGCCGTGTGGTGTGCGCCTTATTTGAAATGGTACAAAGAGACAGGCAATCCTATGCACTTGCTAGACTTATTCAGAGTGTGCCATGAAAACCGCATTTATCCACCTACCGAAGTCATGGACTGGATAGGAAGCGCGCTGATTCAATTTATGAAATCCGAGGGCCATGAAGATATAGCAAAGCTGCTTGGTATTAAATCGCCAGGGCCCGGAAAAAAGAATCCATTAGAAAAGAGAAATAAAGAGGGATTAGCATCTCTTCATGAATCGGTAATGCGTATGCTTCTTTATTTTTTCCCTATAACGATTACTGCCGCTGCTGAAGGTTTATATGAACGTGAGACAGTTGCGGGAAGACCGGTACCGGATGCTAGTTGGTTAGAAGAACAGTATCGTAAGAAATGGAAGAAACGCTTTGATGAAAACGACCCATATATAACAATACATAGAGAAAAGCCTGATGAGTTATCGAAGTTTCTGGCATCTTTCCCCGAAAGTTGGCGCGCTCGCCATGGGTTGAAATAGCGATTTCAACCCATGGCAAAGAGCCAAAATCAGTTATAAATTCCACGACGGTTCAATGAACGCGAGAAACCGTCAATGGAACAAACTCAAGAAACACTGTTGCGGCTGCGGGCGGTCGAGGCCCGTACCGGGTTGCGCAAGTCCAAGTTGTACGGAATGGTGAAGGCGGGGGAATTTCCAAAACCCATCGCGTTGACCCCCCGAACGACCGCTTGGATTGAGTCCGAAGTCAACGGCTGGATTTCCGCCCGCATCACCGCCAGCCGCGCCGTCCAGGGGGAAGCGGCATGAACGCCGCCCATTGCAACGGCCCGGCGCTGGCCTATAATCATCGGCGAGGCGTCAGAAACCTCATAGGCGGACCCCGCACCCGACAGACTTGCGGTTTTTTTGTACCCCCACGCCCGGATTCCATCTATGGCTTGGAGGGGCAGGGAATATCTAATACCTGCCGCCGTTCCTATGCGGTTCTGAACCTCCAAGCCGCCCTTTTCTGGGGCATCGCTTCAACTTCAGAAAACGATAGGAGCGCCAGCCATGGCCAGTAACAACCCCCGCCGCAACCCACCCCAAGCGCCTACCGAA
>JARSSP010000022.1 GCA_029624675.1 Candidatus Contendibacter sp. | reverse complement strand
GGTGGCCATCCGCCAGCGCGAGCAAGACCTCGCCACCAGCGAGGCGCGCTATCGGTCGGTGATCGCCAACGCTCCCGTGGTTATCTTCCAGTTCGACGAGCACGGCGTCTTTACGCTTAGTGAAGGCAAGGGTTTGGCGCGGATCGGCCTGGCGGCCGGCGAAGTGGTCGGCCGATCCGTATTCGAGCTTTACCGTGACCATCCCGAAATCTGCGAATATGCCCGCCGCGCCATCGGCGGCGAGGCATTTCAATGTGTCTCAAGGACCGGGGATATCTTTTTCGAGATTTCCTACAATGCCGTGCGGGATCGCGATGGTCATATCAACGTGACCGGCATAGCGATGGATATTACCGAGCGCCAACAGGCCCAAGAGGCGCTTCAGGAAAGCGACGCGCGACTTCGTGCCGCCATCGAAAGCGTTCCCTTCGACTTCTTCCTCATCGGCGCCAATGGACGCTACGTTCTACAAAACTCAGCGAGTAAAGCGCACTGGGGGAACGTGGTTGGCCTAAGTCCCGAAGATGTCACCAACCATGCCGCGACGCTGGCGCATTGGAGGAGCAATAACCGTAAAGCCCTTGCCGGCCAAATCGTCGAGGAAGAGGTGCGTGCCACCGTCGGCGACGAAGAGAGATACACCTACAACATCATCGCGCCCATCAAGGACCGCGATGAGGTCAGGGGCATTGTGGGGTTGAACATCGACATCACCGAGCGCAAGCGAGCCGCCCTGGCGTTGCGGCAAAGCGAGGCGAAGTACCAGCGTCTACATGAATCCATGATGGACGCTTTCGTTAGCATCGACATGGTTGGCAAGATCCAGGAATTCAACCACGTTTATCAAGCCATGCTCGGCTATTCGGAAGACGAGCTTCGGACCCTGACCTATGTAGACCTGACCCCTGAGCAATGGCGCGCCCGCGACATGAAGATCTTGGAAGACCAAATCCTTGCGCAGGGATATTCCGAAGTCTACGAAAAGGAATATCGCAGGAAGGATGGAACCTTTTTCCCCGTCGAACTGCGAAAATTCTTGCTGCGGGATTCGACTAACCAACCCATCGGCATGTGGGCCATCGTGCGCGACATCACCGAGCGCAAGCGAGCCGAGGAGGCCTTGCGGCAATCCCGCAACCTTCTGCAAACCGTCCTCGACACTATTCCCGCCTGTGTCTTCTGGAAAGATCACGACCTAAGGTACCTGGGATGCAATCAGGCGTTCGCGCGCGACGCCGGCGCGAATTCGACGAGCGAGCTGATCGGGCGGGATGATTACCAGCTAGCTTGGCGGGAACAGGCGGACCTTTATCGAAGCGACGACAGGCAGGTCCTGGAATCCGGTACCCCAAAGATCGACTATGAGGAGCCGCAAACGACGCCCGACGGTCGCCGCGTTTGGCTGCGAATCTCCAAGGTCGCGCTGCGAGACGCGGATGGAGTCGTCTTCGGAATTCTGGGCACGTACCAAGACATCACCGAGCACAAGCAGGCGGAAGAAGCAATCCAGCGCACTAATCGGCAGCTTCGGATGCTGAGCGACTGCAATCAGGCGCTGATTCGCATCACCGACGAAATCGAGTTGCTGACCACGGTCTGCACGATCACCGTGCAGGAGGGCGGTTACCGAATGGCCTGGGTGGGTTACGCGAAACGCGACGAGCTTAAGACAGTGCGGCCGATAGCGCACGCCGGTTTTGAAGAGAGTTATCTACGGAGCGCGAACATTACCTGGGCCGACGACGAACGCGGTCGCGGTCCCATCGGCACCGCTATCCGCACCGGGCATCCCTGCGTCGTCCAAAACATTGCCCAGGATCCGCGGATGTCATCCCGGCGCGCGGAAGCGATCAAGCATGGCTATGCAGCCGTGTGCGCCTTGCCACTGCAAATCGGCGACCGGATTTTCGGGGCGCTGAGCATCTACTCGTCGGCGCCGAATGCTTTTGATACCGAGGAAATCAAGTTCCTCAGTGAGCTGGCCAGCGATCTGGCGTTCGGCATCACCGTATTGCGCACCCAGCTTGAGCGCGAGCGGGCCGAGATAGCACTCAGGGAAAGCGAGCGCAAATACCGTGAACTGGTCGAAAACGCCAACAGCATCATTCTCCGTTGGAGCCCTCACGGTGAAATTACCTTTATGAACGAATTTGGCCTAAAACTCTTTGGCTTTTCAAAGGAGGAATTGATGGGCCAGCATGTGGTCGGGACTATCGTGCCCTTGGATGAAAGCACTGGTAGAAACTTACGCCCACTGATGGAAGATATTTGTCTTTATCCCGAACGATTCATGCACAACACCAACGAAAACACTCGTCGTGATGGCGCGCGGCTCTGGATCGACTGGACCAACAAGGCCGTGTTGGACGAGCATGGCCAGATCATCGAAATTTTCAGTGTGGGTTCGGATATCACCGACCGCAAATGGGCCGAGGAAGAACTGGAGCGGCACCGGGAACACCTGGAGGAATTGGTGGCCGAGCGCACCGCCGAATTGCGCCAAGCCATGACCCAATTGGTGCAGTCGGAGAAGCTGGCGGCGCTGGGCAACCTGGTGGCCGGCGTGGCCCACGAACTCAACACTCCGCTGGGCAATGCCCGCATGGTCGCCACTGCCCTGGGCGAGCACCTGCGCGAGTTCGCCGCCGCCGTCGCATCGGGCGCCCTGCGCCGCTCTCAAGTAGAAAGATTTCTGGGCCGGAGCCGCGAAGCGGTGGATTTGCTGGAACGCAATACCGCCCGCGCCGCCGACCTGATCAGCCAGTTTAAGGAGGTGGCGGTGGATCAGACCAGCGTGCGCCGCCGCCGCTTCGACCTGCGCCAAACCGTTGAGGAGCTGCTCGCCGCCCTGCGACCCCAGCTCAAGCACACCGCCCATCGGGTTGATCTGGACATCCCGCCCGCCATCGAGCTGGACAGCTACCCCGGTCCGCTGGAGCAGGTCGTCACCAATCTGATCACCAATTCCCTGACGCACGGTTTCGCCGGGATCGAGGCCGGAACGATCCGTATCCGCGCCGCGCCGCTCGACCCCGACCGAGTGCAAATCGACTACGCTGACGATGGAGTCGGCATCCCGGAAGGAACCATCAATCGCATCTTCGAACCGTTCTTCACGACCAGGCTCGGCAGTGGTGGCAGTGGCTTGGGACTATACATTGTCTATAATCTGGTCACCGGGGTTTTGGGGGGAACCATTCGAAGCCATAGCTCGGTGGGTCAAGGAGTCCACTTCACACTCGTCCTCAAAGCAACCGCGCCATCTTAGGAGAACAATTGCTCCACCGACCAAGCGCCGTTTTCTCCGGCAAAGTTCGCCCAACTTTTAGAGGACATCCGTAGAAGTCTTAATCCAAGTTAACGCGCTGCATCGGGCAAGGGTATCTCCGGCCAATGGCAACGGTATCTCGAACAAACAGCAGTGGAAATCGTCCGGAGACCAAAGAGTTGTAACGACATGCATTTGAGCGGGAGATCGCCATGACTGACGGGATAATGGCGTTACGCAAGTTCGTTGCACCGGAATTCGTCTTTGGCGTCGGTAGCCGCAAGCTCGCGGCTCGTTACGCAAAACTCTACGGCGCACGCCGGGTACTGCTAGTCACCGATCCCGGTCTGGTCGCGGCCGGTTGGGTCGAGGAGGTGGAAGCCGTTCTCGACCGGGAAGGCGTTCAATACGTCCGCTTCGCCGAGGTTTCCTCCAATCCGCGCGACCACGAGGTGATGCGGGGCGCCGCGTTCTTCCGCGAAAACGGCTGCGACGCCATCGTTTGCGTCGGCGGTGGCAGTCCCATGGATTGCGGCAAGGGGATCGGCATAGTCAGCGCCAGCGGCCAGCATATCCTCGACTTCGAAGGGATAGACCAAGTCGTCAAACCAGCGCCGCCCCTCATCTGCATTCCCACCACGGCCGGAACCGCCGCCGACGTTTCGCAGTTCGCGATCATCACCGATACCGAGGAACGAGTGAAGATCGCCATCATCAGCAAAGCCGTCGTGCCGGACATCGCGCTGATCGATCCGGAGACGCTGGTCACGAAGGAGACCTACCTGACGGCATGCACCGGCATGGATGCACTGGTTCACGCCATCGAAGCCTTCGTGTCGGCCGCCCATGCGCCGGTCACCGACCTGCATGCGCTGGAGGCCATTCGCCTTCTTCGCGAGAACCTCCACGCTTCCATCGCCCGACCCCACGATGTCGAACTACGTGGACAAGTGATGCTGGCCAGCCTTCACGCCGGTCTCGCCTTCTCCAACGCCAGCCTGGGCGCGGTGCACGCCATGGCGCACAGCCTCGGCGGCTACAAGGATCTGCCGCACGGAGAGTGCAACGCCTTGCTGCTCGACCATGTGATGGCATTCAATTTCGATGCCGAGCCCGAGCGCTTCACCAAGATCGGGGAAGTCATGGGCGTCGATCTGCGCGGCATGACCTTGGAAAGGCGACGCCAGAAAATTCTGGATACCGTCGCCGAATTCCGTCGCGCGGCAGGCGTGGTCGGTACCCTCGGCGACCGTCGGGTCGGAGCCGACGACGTGCTGGAGTTGGCGAACAAGGCGGTGACTGACCCATGCATGGTAACCAATCCGCGTCGAGCCAAGGCGGCGGATATTCGGGCCGTGTATGAAGAAGCACTCTGAACCCTCCGAAGACTGGGATGTGTTGCGCGAGAAAATCATTGGTCTTGGCGAACGTTCGGTTCGTAAAAGCTATTATCCGGAGCTACTGCATCGATACGCCGAACTGAACCGGTTTCGCCAACTGCTCGATCAAAGCAGCGAACTGATCCTCGTTTTCGATGTGACCAACCTGCGGGTGGTGGATGCCAACGACACAGCGTGCGAGATTCTGGGGCGCGACCGAAAAAACCTGCTGGAAACCGACCTTTCGGAACTTCATTCCGTATTTGGCGAAACAGTGCTGAAGGCCATCGCCGAGCCGGGACATTCGATTCCAGTTCGTGCCGAGGTTACGCGCCCCGATGATACGGTGCGAACCCTGGATGGCTGGGCCAAAGTGGTCACGACGGACGATCAGCCAACGGGAATGCTCGTCGCTCGGGATATCTCCGAGCGCGTACGGGCGGAAGAAGCGTTGCAGCAAAGCGAGATCAAGTACCGCCACCTTTACGAATCCATGCGGGATGCGTTCTCTAGCTGCAGCATGGCCGGCTATCTTCAGGAGTTCAACCACGCCTTTCAAGCGATGGTTGGCTACTCGGCGGAAGAGCTGCGCCAATTGAGTTATCGAGATCTGACCCCCGAAAAATGGCATGCCTTTGAGGCGAGCATTATCGAAAAACAGGTCTTGGGTCTGGGCTATTCGGACGTCTACGAGAAAGAATATCGCCGGAAAGACGGGACCGTTTTTCCCGTCGAATTGCGTACATTTTTACTGCGCGACGCAGCTAACCGGCCGACCGGCATGTGGGCCATCGTGCGCGATATCACCGAGCGCAAGGAGGCGGGAAAAGCATTGCAAGCCAGCGAAACCCGCTTCCGTGATCTTTCGGCCATGGCATCGGACTGGTTTTGGGAGCAGGATGACCAGTTCCGGTTCACCTATATTTCCGTGACCGAAACGATGTCGACCCTGGCACAGTTGGGAGTTAGTTACACCGAACTGCTGGGCAAGGCCCGCTGGGAATTGCCGATCAATTTGACGCCGGCCCAGTGGGCGGCGCACCGCGCCTTGCTCGAAGCGCACCAGCCGTTCCGAGATTTCGAATACCAGATGCGGGTAAAATCCAGCGCGGACCGATGGTTCAACATCAACGGCAAGCCGCTGTTCGACGATGCCGGACGGTTTATCGGCTATCGCGGAACCGGCCGCGACATCACCGACCGCAAACAGGTGGAAGCAGCATTGCGAGAGAGCGAGCGGTTGTTCCGCGCGGTGTTCGAACAGGCGCCCCATTTCATTGGCATTCTCGACCTGGAAGGAAACGTCCTGAAGGTGAACGTGACGGCCACGGACTTCGCGCGGATCCGACCCGAAGACGTTTACGGCAAGCCGTTTTGGGAGACACCTTGGTGGCAGCATTCCCAAGAGGAGCAAGAGCGATTGCGGAACGCGATCCGGCGAGTGGCCCAGGGCGAGCTGATCCATTTTGAAACCACTCATCCGGCCCAGGGTGGGGAGTTGCACGCTGTGGATTTCACGCTCAAGCCCGTGAGAGACGAAACGGGTAAGGTCGTGGTGCTGGTGCCGGAGGGACGGGACATCACCGAGCGCAAGCGAGCAGAAGCGCAACTACGGGAAAACAGCAATTTTTTGAACACGTTGCTTAACGCTATCCCCGTACCGGTTTTCTACAAGGACGCCGTGGGTCGCTATATCGGCTTCAACGAAGCCTTTACGGAGTTTTATGGCAAAAAGCGCCAGGAACTGGTCGGTAAGAGCGTGTTCGACCTTGCTCCCAAAGAGCTGGCCGAAATCTATCACGCGAAAGATCTCGAAGTCTTCCAACATCCGGTTCCACAGGTTTATGAATCGCGCGTAATCGACGCTCGTGGTGTCGCTCACGACGTGGTTTTCCACAGGGCCGCGTTCGTCGATTCCAACCACCACGTTCGTGGATTAATCGGCGTCATTCTCGACATCACCGACCGCAAGCGAGTGGAAGAGGAGTTGCAACGGCACCGGGAACACCTGGAGGAATTAGTGGCCGAACGCACCGCCGAGTTGCGCCAGGCCATGGCCCAACTGGTTCAGACCGAAAAGCTCGCCGCCCTGGGCAGCCTGGTGGCCGGCGTCGCCCACGAACTCAACACCCCCCTGGGCAACGCCCGCGTGGTCGCCGGCAGCCTGGGCGAGCACCTGCGCGAATTCGCCGCCGCCGTCGAGTCCGGCACCCTGCGCCGCTCTCACCTGGATGCCTTCCTCGGCCGAAGCCAGGAAGCGGTCGATCTGCTGGAGCGCAACACCGCCCGCGCCGCCGACCTGATCGGCCATTTCAAGCAGGTGGCGGTGGACCAGACCAGCGCCCGCCGCCGCCGCTTCGACCTGCGCCAGACCGTCGAGGAGCTGCTGCTCACCCTGCAACCCCAGTTCAAGCACACCGCCCATCGGGTCGAGCTGGACATCCCGCCCGGCATCGAGCTGGACAGCTACCCCGGTCCGCTGGAGCAGGTGTTCGCCAACCTGATCGACAATTCCCTCACCCACGGCTTCGCCGGGGTGGAGACCGGCCGCATCCAGCTTCAGGCCCAAGTGGTCGATCCGACTCGAGTAGCCCTGCGTTACGCCGACGACGGAACCGGTATCCCAACCGCTATCCTCAACCGCATTTTCGAGCCGTTCTTCACCACCCGGCTGGGGCAAGGCGGCAGCGGGCTGGGGCTGTACATCGTCTACAACCTGGTGACCGCAATGCTCGGTGGGACTATCCAGGCGCAAAGCTGGCCCGGCCAGGGTACGACCTTCACGCTCGTCCTGCCCCGCACCGCGCCGGATCACTAGAATGGACCGGATTGATAGCGGATCGCCACGGAAGTGTGGAATGTGCTCCACTCATTCACCCTACCCTCTTCAATCCATCCTGAAATCAGCCCAATCCCATAACCCACCCGAAACCGCCGCTCGTCCATCCAAACCCTTCTGTGACAGACGGGCGAGGAAAATAAACGGTTTGCCCGTCAACGCAAGGCGACCAAAGCACTAAAATTAAGGGATCACGAACGATGATCCGATGAATTCCCCGGACGCGCGGATCCTTGCGAGGTTTCTGGAGAAGTTATGTCGCTTCTAGGCAAGGCACTACTCATCGTCATCAGCACGATCACGGCGTCAGTGGTCATTTTTTATCTAGCCCTGCGATTCATCCTGCTGGGTGATTATCAAAAAATCGAGGACAATGAAACCCGCGTCAATATCCTAAGAGCCATCAGCGTCTTCCGCGACCAATCGCGAAGTATCGTTCCGACCGCGTGGGCCCATGTGGTTTGGAATGAACTATATCAATTTATTCAGGAACCCGGACAAACCTCCCTGGACTCCCCAAAAATCGGGCCCAATCTCCACGCCACCCAGAAAGTCAATTTGATCGCGATTCTCGACGCAAACCACCAGCCGGTCTTTCTTGGGATATACGACACTCGCACGCTGGAGCCGATCAAAACCTCTCCAGATCTTCTAGCCTATTTACAACCCGGAAGCCCGTTGCTGAAACACTGTCGAGATCAAGCCGGGAAAACCGACATCATCCTGCTGGACGGTCGCCCCTTGCTCATCGCCTCGTTGGACAGTTCGTGCGCCAATTCCTCGGGTGATCCACATGGCGTGGTGATTCTGGGGCGCTTCGTGGATGAGGAGATCATCGCCAATTTGGCCGAGGCGATGCGATTCCCGGTATTCGCCTACTGGTTGGACGACCCCAAAATGCCGGCCGACGTCCATCAAGCTTACCTAGCGCTTGGATCTTCATTGGCCACGCCATCCATTTACATTAAGAACCTCGATGAGAAAACTATCGCGGGCTACACCTATATCAAGACATTGGAAGGGCGACCGGCATTCATACTCAAGATCGTATTGCCACGTCACATTTATACCCAGGGATTAACCAGCCTGCATCATTTTCTGATCATGGCCACGATAGCGGGGCTAGGCTTCATCATTTTGACCACGCTATTGCTACGCTGGCTGGTTTTGGCGCCGCTGACAACCTTGGGTCAGCAAATCAGTTGGATTCAGGCCCATGGCAATCCATCGCAGCGCCTGCCCGTGCGGGGCGGGGACGAATTGGCGCGCCTGGGTCTTGTCATCAACAAGATGCTCGAAACGCTCGAAAAAGCTTCCGACGAAAAATACCGCGTTCTGGTTGAGAACATCAACGACGTCATTTTCGCCCTGGATACCCAATACCGCTTTTCCTACATCAGCCCGGTGATCGAACGTTTTATCGCTTACACCGACGGCGAGATGATCGGCCAGCCTTTCACCCAGTTCGTCCATCCCGACGATGTTTCGGCTCTGCTCTCCAACCTGGAGCGGACCTTGGCCGGAATCCCCGAACCGCTGGAATTGCGCCTGGTGGCGAAAGACCAAGCGGTCTTGCACGCGCGCATCCACAGCCGTCCGTTGTCGGAACGGGGCGGAACGGCCACCATCACCGGCGTCCTGATGGATATCACCGAGCGCAAGCGGGCGGAAGAGGCCCTAAAGCAAGGCGAAGCCACGCTCCGCAGCCTGTTCAGCGCCGCCCCCGTGGGCTTGGCCGTCATTCAAGAGCGCGTCCTGCGCTCGGTCAACGAGCGATTCTGCGAAATCGTCGGTTACTCCAGCGCCGAGTTGATCGGTCGCGACACCCGCTGGCTTTATGAATCCGACGAGGAATACCAACGCGTCGGACACGCCCTTTACGACACGCTTTGGCAACAGGGCGCCAGTCATTGCGAAACGCGCTATCGCCGCTCCGACGGTTCCCCGCGCGAGGTTTCCTTGCATGCGGCGCCCTTGCAACTCCAAGACCGGGCGATGGGCGTGGTCCTAGCCACGCAGGACATTACCGAGCAAAAACAGGCCGAGGCAGCGTTGCGGGCGAGCAAGGAACAGTTGCGAAACATCGCCAACAACATTCCGGGTGTCGTCTACCAGTTCTACGCCCACCCGACGGGCGAGCTGGGGTTTCATTACATCAGCGAGCACGCGAACGAGCTGTTCGGCATGGGTCATCAAGGGAAGGACGCCTTTGCGCGCTTCACGGCTCGCGTCGCCTCCGTCGACCGTGAATTGTTCCTCGCTTCGATTCGACAAGCCATCGCCACGGCGAGCCCCTGGGATTTCGAAGGCCGGTTCACTAGGCCGACCGGAGAAACGATTTGGTTCAAAAGTTTCGCCAGTCCCAAGCAATACGGGCACAAGCTGATTTTCACCGGAGTGGTCCTCGACATCACCGACCGCAAACGGGCGGAAACGGAACTACGGCAACACCGGGAACGCCTGGAGGAACTGGTGACCGAACGCACCGCGGAGCTTCAGCGGACCAACACCGAGTTGCGCCAACAGTATCGGATCGCGGAAATGGTTACCGCCGCGCTCCAGCGAACCAACACCGAATTGCGCCAGGCCATGGATCAACTGGTGCAAGCCGAAAAGTTGGCGGCTCTGGGCCACCTGGTGGCGGGCGTTGCCCACGAACTCAATACGCCCCTGGGCAACGCCCGCGTGGTCGCCGGCAGCCTGGGCGAGCACCTGCGCCAATTCGCCGCCGCCGTCGACACCGGCGCCCTGCGCCGCTCCCAAGTGGACGCTTTCCTCGACCGAAGCCGGGAGGCGGTCGATCTGCTGGAGCGCAACACCGCCCGCGCCGCTGACCTGATCGGCCACTTCAAGCAGGTGGCGGTCGACCAGACCAGCGCCCACCGCCGCCGCTTCGACCTGCGCCAAATCGTCGAGGAGATGCTGGTCACCGTGCAACCCCAGTTCAAGCGCACCGCCCATCGCGTCGAACTGGACCTACCGCCCGCGCTGGAGTTGGACAGTTACCCCGGCCCGCTGGAGCAGGTCATCGCCAATCTGGTCAGCAACTCCCTCATCCACGGTTTCGCGGGTGTGGGGGCCGGCTGGATCCGGATCGAAGCCGCCCCCTTGGACGCCGACCACATCCAGCTGCGCTACAGCGACGACGGCGCTGGCATCCCGGACGCGATCCGGCACCGCATCTTCGACCCCTTCTTCACCACCCGGCTGGGCGGCGGCGGCGGCGGCCTGGGGCTGTATATCGTCTACAACCTGGTCACGGGCGTTCTGGGGGGCCAGATTCAGGTCGACAGCACGCCCGACCACGGCACAACCTTCATCCTGACCTTGCCACGCACTGCTCCGGACCGGTCGGTCCCGATCTAAACCCACTGGCGAATTGGGAGAATACCCGTGCAAGCATCCCATAGCCCATCCACTGTGCGTTTCAATCTCCCCCCGCACGGCAGACCCAGCTCCATGACCCCCTCACCCGAACTCGCCAAGATGCTGGACGAAACCCCGGCCGAAATCCTGGTCGTCGACGACACGCCCGCCAACCTCAAGCTACTCGCTGATATCCTTACCGAGCAAGGATACCGGGTCCGACCGGCGTCGAGCGGCGTGCTGGCGTTGCGGTCCGTGGCAGCCAAGGCGCCGGACCTGATTCTGCTGGACGTGCGGATGCCGGACTTGGACGGTTACGCAGTCTGTCGGCGGCTCAAAACCGATCCGGACCCGAACCTCCGCGCCATCCCGGTGATTTTCGTCAGCGCCCTGCACGAGGTGACCGACAAAGTCGAGGGGTTCGCCGCCGGCGGCGTGGACTACCTCGCCAAGCCCTTCGACTCGGCCGAAGTGCTGGCGCGGGTTCAAACCCACCTGGAGCTGCGGCGCTTGCAACAGCACCTGGAACGGCGCGTGGCGGCTCGCACCGCCGAGCTAGCCGAGGCCAATCGCGCCTTGCGGGAGAGCGAGGAACGGTTGCGACTGGTCATGGAAGCCACCCGCGACGGCGTGTGGGACTGGAACCTGCGCACCGACCAAATGTTCTTCAACGACCGCTGGTACACGCTGCTGGACTACGCGCCCGGCGAGTTCGCGGCCAATTACGCCGCCTGGCGCGACCGAGTGCATCCCGACGATTTCACGGCGGCGGAAGCGGTCGTGCGCGCGCATTTGGAGGGCCGGCTGGCCGAATGCAACCTCGAATACCGGATGCGGACCAAGGGCGGCGACTGGAAGTGGATCAACAGTCGGGGGAAAGTGATCGAGTGGGATAAGGGCGGCCAGCCGATCCGGCTCGTCGGCACGAACGTGGACATCGCCGACCGCAAGCGGGCGGAACAAGAACTGCGGCTCGCGCAGCTTTCCATCCTGCGATCTGCGGACGCCGTGTTCTGGATCGTCCCGGATGGGCGTTTCATCAATGTCAACGATCAGGCTTGCGATTCCCTCGGCTACGCGCGCGCCGAGTTGTTAACCATGGCGGTTTGGGACATCGATCCCGATTTTTCCCCGGAACGGTGGCCGCCGCACTGGGAACGAACGCGGCAATTGAAAAAACGCCGTTTCGAAACCCAGCATCGACGGAAAGATGGCACGATTTTCCCGGTGGAGATCACGGCCAACTATATCGAGTACGACGGCCAGGAATACGATTTCGCTTTCGCCCGCGATATCACCGAACGCAAGCGAGCGGAGACGGCGCTGCGGGAAAGTGAGGCGCGGCTTCGCGCCGCCATCGAAAGCGTCCCTTTCGATTTTTTCCTGATCGGCCCCGACGGTCGCTACGTTCTACAGAACACGGTTTCCAAAAAGAAGTGGGGCGATGTCGTCGGCAAATGCCCCGAAGATATCGCCCGCGACCCGGAAACGCTGGCCCATTGGAACGGCAACAATCGGAGAGCTTTCGCTGGGGAAGTCGTCGAGGAAGAATTGCACTTTACCGTCGGCGACGGCGAGCGATACATCTATAACGTCATCGCGCCCATCAAAGACCGCGATGCCATCATCGGCATCGTCGGGTTGAACATCGACATCACCGAACGCAAGCGGGCTGAAGCGGAACTGGAGCGACACCGGGAGCATTTGGAGGAACTGGTCGCCGAGCGCACCGCCAAGCTGCGCCAGGCCATGACCCAACTGGTACAGTCAGAGAAGCTGGCGGCGTTGGGCCACCTGGTGGCCAGCGTCGCCCACGAACTCAACACCCCGTTGGGCAATGCTCGGGTAGTCGCCGGCAGCCTGGGCGAGGCTTTACGCAAGTTCGCCGCTGCCGTCGAGTCCGGCGCCCTGCGTCGCTCCCAGGTGGAGGGGTTCTTGAGCCGGAGCCGCGAGGCGGTGGATTTGTTGGAACGCAACGCCGCCCGCGCCGCCGACCTGATCGGCCACTTTAAAGAGGTAGCGGTGGATCAGACCAGCATGCGTCGTCGCCGTTTTCTCCTGCGCCAGACCGTCGAGGAATTGCTGATTGCCCTGCAACCCCAGTTCAAGCGCACCGCCCACCGCGTCGAGGTGGACATCCC
This sequence comes from Candidatus Contendibacter sp., assembly GCA_029624675.1. Classification (GTDB taxonomy): domain Bacteria; phylum Pseudomonadota; class Gammaproteobacteria; order Competibacterales; family Competibacteraceae; genus Contendibacter. The sequence goes on along the minus strand of JARSSP010000022.1, from coordinate 8,706 downwards.
GCCCGACATCGAGTTGGACAGCTACCCCGGTCCTTTGGAGCAGGTGTTCGCCAACCTGGTCAGCAATTCCCTGGCCCACGGTTTCGTTGGGAGAGAGGCCGGAACGATCCGGGTCGGCGCCGTGCCGCTCGACCCCGACCGGGTGCAAATCGACTACGCCGACGACGGAGTCGGCATCTCGGATGCGGCGCTCGACCGGATCTTTGAGCCCTTTTTCACCACCAAGCTGGGCAGCGGTGGCAGTGGGCTGGGTCTGTACATCGTCTACAACCTGGTCACGGGCGTGCTGGGGGGCCAGATTCAGGCGAAGAGCGCCCCCGGTCGCGGCAGCAGGTTCGAACTCATCCTGCCGGCGGTCGCGCCAGGCTCCCGGCCCCAAGCAACCGACGAGGTCACCCCATGACTCTCTTGGCAGACCCGTTCCCCACCGACCCGATCATGAACACCATCTTCTGGATCGATCCAGACGGTCGGATTCTCGACGCCAGCGACGGGGCGTGCCACGCGCTCGGCTACGACCGGAAGACGCTGCTGACCCTGTCGGTGCGGGATGTCGATCCCGAGTTTCCCAGCGACCGCTGGCCCGACCACTGGCGGGAATTGCGCCAAGCCAAAACGCTCCATTTTCAAACCACCCACCGCCGCCGAGACGGCTCGCTGGTTCCGGTCGAGGTAACGGCCCACCACGTTGAGCTGGATGGCCGGGAATACAACTGCGCCCTAGCCCGCGAGATGACGCCGCAGCGGCAACCCGAAACTGACCTGCGCAAGAGCGAGGAGCGGCTGGCTCTCGCGCTATCGGTTTCCGGCCAGGGTCTGTACGACATCAACCTTGTTACCGGCCAGGCCGTCTTCAGCGCCGAATACGCCCGGATGCTGGGCTACGAACCGTCCAAGCTGGAACTGACGCCGGCGACTTGGGCGAGTTGGCTGCATCCGGAAGAGCGCGAACGGGTCTGGCGGCTTTTTGAGGATTGCGTGACCGGCAAGCAATCCGACTACCAGGCTGAGTTTCGCCTGCGCACCCGCTGCGGCGAGTGGATCTGGGTGCGCTCCGTCGGCAAGGTTGTGGAGTGGGATGCCACCGGTCGGCCCGCGCGCATGATCGGGACTCACCTGAATATCACCGAGCGCAAACGTGCGGAGGAGGCGCTACGAGAAAGCGAGGAGCGCTTCGCCAAGGCTTTCCACGCCAGCCCGGCCCCGATGTGCATCAGCGATATCGAAACCGGCCGCTTCCTTGACGTCAATGCGCGGTTGCTGCGCATGTTGGACTACACCCGCGAACAGATGATCGGCCACACGTCCGTGGAACTGGGCGCTTGGACCGATCCAGGAGCGCGCGAACGGATGATTGCGCAACTCCACGCGGAGGGGTTTTTCCGGGAAACGCCGACCTGCTTTAGAACCAGAACGGGCGAGATTCGACAGGCGCTGTATTCGGCGGAAATCCTCCGGCTAGGCGAGCAGAAGGTCCTGTTGTCTCTCGTTTACGACATCACCGAGAAAAAACGCGCCGACGAGGCCTTGCGGGCATCCGAGGCGTTCCTGGACAGCATCATCACGCAGAGTCCGCTCCCGATCGTGATTTTCGATACCACCGGCAAGATCGTTCGGGGTAATCCGGCCAGCCGCGCACTGCTTGGTCCCACGGCCGAGCACGATTTCGACGAGAGCGCTTTTTTCGAGCGGTACAACCTGTTTCAGGACGAACAATTACGCGCGCAAGGCTATGCGACGCTGCTCGAACGGGTAGTTCGCGCGGGGGAAACGGTCCGGTTTGTCAGTCGCTACGACATGACGCGCGTACAATTTCCCTCCTCGGCGCTCCCACCGCGTTATTTGGACTTGGATTCCACCACCTTTCCGGTCAAGGACGCCGACGGCCAGGTGACCCACGCCGTCACGTATCACCTCGATATCACCGAACGCAAGGCCGCCGAAACCCGACTGCGCTATCACCTGGATTTGGAGCAGGCGCTGGCCGAAATCTCGGCGCTGATGATCAAGCCTGGCTGGGACGATTTCGACGCCCGCGCCAACTGGACGCTGGAGCGCATCGGCCGCCTGACCGGGGCCGACCGCAGCTATCTCTTTGCGATCACGCCGGATGGCCTGACCGCGACCAACACCCATGAGTGGTGCGCCCAGGGTATCCATCCCCAAATCCAGGACGCGCAAAATTTGTCGCTTGCGGACTATCAGCCGTTCTACGACTGGCTGCGGCGCGACGAGGCGGTTTCCGTGCAAACCGTCGCGTTGCCAGACGGCACCGCCCTCAAGGCGATCCTACGCGCGGGTGATGTGCGCTCGCTGCTCTGCGTCCCCATGAGTTGGAGCGGAACCCTGCGCGGTTTCGTCGGCCTCGACGCCGTGACCGCCGAACGAACGTGGCGGGAAGAGGACGTCCGTTTGTTGCGCATGGTGGCGGAGATCGTCGCCCATACCCTGCAACACATCGAATCCGAAGGAATCCTGCGCGACAACGCGCGTTTTTTCGAGAACCTGGATCGGATTTCGCGCATCCTCGCGCGACCGGAACGGGACGCCGATCTCCTGGCCGAGTTAACCGCCGCGCTTCTGGAAATTTTCCGGGCCGACCGCGCCTTTTTCCTCCATCCCGGCGATCCCGATGCCGCTACCTTCCACATCCGGATCGAGGCGACCCGGCCCGAGTGGCCCGGCGTGTTCGCGTCCGGCGCCGAAATCACTCCGGACGGCGTCGAAATCGTCCCGGACAATGCTTTCAGGGACGATCTCCGCCGGACGTTGCGCCACCATGGCCCCGAGCTTTCCGATTTCGCCGGGATGTCCGAAGCGCCGGATCTCGCCCGCCGCTCTGGCATCCGGAGCCAAATGACGATCGCGCTTCGGCCGCAATTGGGTCCGCCATGGGTGTTGGGCGTCCACCAGTGCGCTTACGACCGGCGCTGGTCCGATGCGGAGCAGCGGTTGTTCCAGGCCATCGCCGAGCGGGCGAGCGATGCCCTGTCCGGTCATCTGCTGCTCAAGCAACTCCAGGAAAGCGAGGAACGGTATCGGACGGTGTTCGAGAACGCGCACGACGCCATCATCGTGCACAATTTCCAGGGCGTCATTCGGGCGGTCAACCAAACCATGCTGACCCTGTATGGCCTGGAACACAAAGAAGCGCTGAAAGCCACCATCGCCGATCTGTCCGGGCCGGGCAACTTATCGAATCCAGCGGACGAGCATTGGCCACGCATCGCGCGGGGGGAGATTCTGCACTTCGAATGGAATGCGAGAAGGCCCAAGGATGGAACGTGTTTCCCCGTCGAAGTGATGCTTAGAGCCATTCGCTTCGGGGGCGAGAACTGCATCCTTTCCAGCGTTCGGGACATCACCGAGCGCCAACGGGCGGAGGAGGCGCTCCAAAAGAATGCGAATGAAATGCAGTGGCTCATGAAAAGCATGGCAAACGCTTTCGTCATGTGGGAGTCGGTCCTTGATGCGGACGGTCAATTTATCAATTTTCGCTTTGCGTATTTCAACGATGCCTATGAAAAGGCTTCGGGCTTGAAGCTGGAAGAGGTTCAAGGGAAGACCGTCTTGGAAGTCTGGCCTGAAACAGAGCAAAGCTGGTTTGATGTCTATGGCGAGGTCGCGATAACCGGTAATCCTAAATATTTTGAAATGTATCACGTACCGACCCGAGGGCTTTATGCGTGCAACGCCTATCGGCCTTGGGATACACCGGATCGAATCTGTGTTGTTTTCGAAGACGTCACCGAGCGCAGGCGGGCGGAGCAAGAATTACAGCGGCACCGGGAGCACCTGGAGGAACTGGTCGCCGAGCGCACCGCCGAGCTGCGCCAGGCGATGGACCAATTGGTGCAGTCCGAAAAATTAGCGGCGCTGGGTAGCCTGGTCGCTGGTGTCGCCCACGAACTTAACACCCCGCTGGGCAACGCTCGGGTGATCGCGGGTGCCTTGGGCGAACATCTCCACAAGTTCGCCGCCGCCGTCGAGTCTGGCGTTCTGCGCCGTTCCCAGGTGGAAGGGTTTTTGAACCGGAGCCGGGAAGCGGTGGACCTGCTGGAGCGCAACGCCGCCCGCGCCGCCGACCTGATCGGCCACTTCAAGCAGGTCGCCGTCGACCAGACCAGCGCCCGCCGCCGCCGCTTCGACCTGCGCCGGACCGTCGAGGAACTACTGATTACCCTGAAACCTCAGTTCAAGCGCACCGCCCACCGCCTTGAACTGAACATCGCCCCCGGCCTGGAGCTGGACAGCTACCCCGGCCCGCTGGAGCAGGTCATCGCCAATCTGGTCAGCAACTCCCTCATCCACGGTTTCGCGGGTGTGGGGGCCGGCTGGATCCGGATCGAAGCCGCCCCCTTGGACGCCGACCACATCCAGCTGCGCTACAGCGACGACGGCGCTGGCATCCCGGACGCGATCCGGCACCGCATCTTCGACCCCTTCTTCACCACCCGGCTAGGCGGTGGTGGTAGTGGCTTGGGCTTATACATTGTATATAACTTAGTTACAGTAGTGCTTGGTGGAACCATTCAGGTCCATGGCACCCCCAAGACGGGAACCACCTTCATCCTGACCCTGCCCCGCCGCGCTCCCGACCACCCTTCTCTAAAACCGCTGGCGCGATCGACACAGGGAACCGGTTGACGCGCGGGATCAAATCGCCATCACCCGATTTATCGAGCGAATGAAACCGCTATTTTCCATCACCACCCTGTTGAGCCCTTGGCCACAATGATTCTCGTTCTGGCGCCTCTTACCTCCGATGGATTGGGGCTTCCCCTCCTGAACCCGCAACGAATTGACAAAATAGCCAAAATGAGAATTGTCGCCCTGGCTGTCGCGCGTGGCCCTGGCGAAACTTCAGGCTGGGTTTTTACATTGTCTATAATCCAGTCATGGGGGTGCCCGGTGGGATTATTCGGATTCATGGCGCCCCCGGCGGAGACTACCCTCACCCTGACCCCGTCCCCAGCGCCTCCAACCGGCCTGTCCTGGAACCGCCCGCATGATTAATGAGCTGCTCGATTGGGACAACGCCGACGAGCCGGCCGAGGAGTACCAACCGGATGATACTCCGCCGTGGAAGCTGCTGGTGGTCGACGACGACCCCGAGGTGCACAGCGTCACCCGCTTCGTCCTCCAAGATCTGCGCATCTTCGACCGCCCCTTGCGCCTGCTGCACGCCCACAGCGCCCAGGAAGCCCGCGAGCGGTTGCGCCAGCACCCCGACATCGCCGTGGCCCTGGTGGACGTGGTCATGGAAACCGACCAGGCCGGCCTCGACCTGGTCGAGTACATCCGCGACCAATTGGGCCTGAGGGAATGCCGCATCATCCTGCGCACCGGCCAACCCGGCTACGCGCCGGAACTGACCGTCATCCACCAGTACGACATCAACGACTACCGCACCAAGGCCGAACTGACCCACACCCGGCTGATCACCACGGTCAGCGCCGCCCTGCGCGCCTACGAGCAGTTGCGCGCCCTGGCCGAGAACCGGCGCGGTCTGGAACTGATCATTCAGGCTACCGCGCAGTTGATGGAGCAACGCGCCATCGCCAGTTTGGCCGAGGATGCACTCATTCATTTGAGCGCGCTGCTGGGGCAACCGCTGCTGGATGGTCTGGTCTGCGCCCAGCGCGGTTCGTCCCCCAGCGATACCGAGCGCTTCGACGTGGTCGCCGCTGCTGGCCGCTACGCGCCCTATGTCGCCCAACCGTTGGGCGCATTGTCGGACCAACGAATCGCGCCGGCCATCTTGAACAGCGTGACCCATCGCCAGCACATCTTCGGCGCCGATCACACCGTGTTGTATCTGAAGGCCACCCCACCCCAGGAAGCGGCCATTTTTCTCGATTCCGGTCAGGTGCTCGCCGCGCGAGATCGCTCCCTGCTGGAGGTGTTCATCACCCATGTCGCCGCCTGCCTGCGCAACGTCAACCTGGTCGAAAACCTGCTGCGCGCCCGACGGGAAATCGAGCGGCAACGCGCGTTCCTCAGGACGGTCATCGACGCCGATCCCCACTTCATCTGCGTCAAGAACCGGCACGGCCAGATCCTGCTGGTCAATCGGGGGCTGGCCGAAAACTTCGGCCTGACTCCCGAGCAAATGGTCGGACGCCCGTTCTCCGGTTTGATCACCGATCCCGAATGGGCGCGGGCATCGCTCGACGACGACACGGCCATCCTGACCCAAGCGCGGGATAGAATCGAACGGGAGGTGAAGTTCGTCGATTCCACGGGACGGACCCGCTGGCTCTATACCGTCAATGCCCCCATCAAGAACGAAGCCGGCGAAGTCGAACAGGTGATCGGAGTCAATACCGACATCACCGAGCGCAAGCAAGCCGAGGCGCAACTGCGCGAGTCGGAAGCGCGCTTTCGCCGCTTGGCCGAGAACGCCCCGGACATGATTTATCGCCTGAGCCTGCCGGAAGGCCGCTACGAATACGTCAGTCCAGTTTGCCAGCAACTCACGGGCCACGCCCCCGAGGAATTCTATCAATCGCCCCACCTGATCCAGCGGATCATTCACCCCGACTGGCGGGCTCGTTTCGCCGAGGAATGGGCTCAATTGATGGTCGGCCAGGCCTTGCCCACCTTCGAATACCAAATCGTCCACCCATCCGGCCCGAGCAAATGGCTGCGCCAGCGCAACGTTCTGGTGCGCGACGACCAGGGCCAGCCCCGGGCCATCGAGGGGATCATCTCCGACATCACCGAGCACAAGCTGCTGGAGGAACAAATCAAAACCTCGCTGCGCGAGAAAGAGGCGCTGCTCAAGGAAATCCATCATCGAGTCAAGAACAACCTGCAATTGATTTCGAGCCTGCTCGATTTGCAGGCGGGATACGTCGAGGATCAGAGCGTCCGGAACCAGTTGCGGGAGAGTCGCAACCGGGTCAAATCCATGGCGCTCATTCACGAGCGGCTGTACCAGATTCCGAACCTGGCCCAGATCAACCTGGCCGACTACGCCCACGACCTGGTCACGCATTTGATTCACGCCTATGCCACGCCAGAGCGAGCGATCACGGCGCGGGTGGCGGTCCCGACGGGGGAGCCGGTGCTGGGCGTGGAAAGCGCGGTGCCTTGCGGCCTCATCATCAACGAACTGGTCACCAATGCCTTGAAACATGCGTTCGCCACCCGCCGCGCGGGCGAAATCGTCATTTCGCTCGGCGTGGCGGACGGACAACGGACGCTGCGCGTCCGGGACGACGGGATCGGCTTCCCACCCACGGTGGATTTCCGTCACACCCCCTCGCTCGGACTGGCGATTGTGATGACGCTGGTCAAGCAACTGAAGGGCAGCATCGAGTTGCGCACGGAAGCGGGGACCGAATTCGTGGTCGCCTTTCCCAACCCGGCCGCGACAAAAGTCGCGGAACAAAGCGCGACGGCGACACGCGCGCTCGACCCGCGCGGGTAGCCGCGCGCAAGACGCCAGGTGCGGTTGAAGAAAGCCCCCACCTCATGCAGTTGTGACGGCAAATTTTGAACCGTTTGGAGGCCTAGCGTGGACAGTGATCGACGGGTCTGGGTGGCGTCCTCAAGTAGGCTGGTCTGGTTTTTCGGCCTTTTGGGCATCGCCGTATTGCTCGGCTGCCAACCACCGGAGCCGATCCGTATCGGTTTCGTGGGCGGCACCTCCGGCCGGGTGGCCGATCTCGGCATCGCCGGGCGCGACGCCGTCCTGCTGGCCGTCGAACTGCGTAACCAGGCCGGCGGTGTGGCCGGGCGCAAGGTGGAGCTTCTGATCCGGGACGACGAGCAAAACCCGGAGGTCGCCCAGCGGGTGACCCGCGACTTGATCGCGCAAGGCGTCGTCGCCCTCATCGGTCCCATGACCAGCGCCATGGCCGTCGCCATGACGCCGGTCGTCGACGAAGCGCGCGTTCCGTTGCTCAGCCCCACGGTCGTCACGAACGAATTGACCGGCAAGGACGATTTTTTTCTCCGGGTCAGCGCGCCCACGCGAGAATACGTGCGCAAGATCGCGCTGCACGCGCGAACCGCGCGGGGCCTGCGACGCGTGACGGCGGTTTACGATCTCGACAACCGGGCCTACACCGAAGGTTGGCTCGACGACTTTCGCGCCGCCTTTGCCGAGGACGGCGGCGAAATCCTCCAGACGATCGGTTTCGAATCGGGCGGCGACCCGGCGTTCCTGCGCATCGCCAATGACTTGCTCGCGCCCCAGCCCGACGGCGTGGTCATCGTCGCCAACTCGGTCGATACGGCGATGTTCTGCCAGCAAATCCGCAAGCTGGACGCCCGGATACCGCTCGTCGGTTCCGAATGGGGAGCCACCGAGCGGCTGACGGAGCTGGGCGGCAAGGCGGTGGAAGGTCTGACGGTGGCGCAAATCTTCGATCGCAACAACGCCGCGCCGCGCTATCGGGCCTTTCGCCAACTCTACCTCGATCGCTTTCGCCGGGAGCCGGGGTTTGGCGGCGTGGCCGCGTTCGATGCCACCAACGTCGTGCTGGAAGCGCTGGCCAAGCAGCCCGCGGGGCGCAATCTCAAGGAAACCATCCTGGCCTTGGGTCACTTCGAGGGCCTCCAGCAACCCATCGGCTTCGATGCATTCGGCGAAACCCAACGAGACAGCGTCATCACGGTCGTGCGCGACGGCCAGTTCGTGGTGATCGAGTAACGCCATGCCTTCGGCGCGTCCCCTTCGCCTGTGGCTGGCGCTGC
>JARSSP010000021.1 GCA_029624675.1 Candidatus Contendibacter sp. | reverse complement strand
TGACAAAATAAGATGGTATTTGGAAATTCCACAACCGGTATAGGAGCGCTATAGATGGCCAGATCCTGCTGGTAAGTCACCACCACCCGGTCACCCACCTTGACCTGCGGCAGGTTGCGAACTTCATCGCTCACCTTGATCGTGAAAACCCGGTCTTTCTGATCCTTGAGCGTGACTTCGCGCGTCTGGAGGTCAATCGCCTGCACTGTTGCGGTCCCGGTTATCGTTTCACGGTTACTCAGATCGGGGGTCGGCGCCTGTTGCGACGCAGCCGCGGCTTTTTCTTCCTTCGCCGGCGACTTATCCGGCGCAGTCGCGCAGCCCGTCGTTAGCAGCAGGCCTACTGCGCTCATGGCGATCAACATACGAATTTTCATTACTGTTTTCTCCTTAATTCAAGGATTAGCTTGCGATTGGTTGGGATGGAAGGTCTGGTTCAATAGTCGCCGGCATCGGGAAAACGCCGGAATTGAATATCCTAATCAAATCTCGCGGATGTCTCTAGGGCAGAACGCGCAGATTGACGACGAATCGTTCGGTCACTGAGGCATCGCCTTCCCAAAACCGCCAGTACTTGAACTTGAGCGCGACCTCGCCGGATTGGCGGGCGGTGAAAACGAAAGTGCGCTGGCCACGCGCCCCGATGGATCCAGTCTCGGGGGGAACGTAGTCGGTGCTATCGAGCGCTAACAAGCGGCTGTCGGTCTCGTCAATGGCCCAAGTGTAACCGGTCGTGGGATTCTCCGGCAACCGCACGATCAAGCGTTCGCCCACCCGAAGTTCGGTGCTTCGATTGTTGTCGGCGCGAGTGAGGATCAACGATCCATCCTCGCGCACGCCGGCGGGTGGCGGTGGGGGTGAGTCGCCCTTGGTGGCGCAAGCGGTCGCGAGCAGCGCGGCCAGCGTCAGCGCGATCAGACGAGCGGTAAAAGACCGGAATTTAGGCATGGCGGGCATGGGGGCTTGGAGCTTGCGGAGTGAAGGTAGATGGTGAGCCACCGGGAAATGGCGCGAACGCGCTTCGAGCCGTGACAGTTTCGCGTGATATCGAGGATCGTTCAAGGTGGGTCGGGGAAGCGGAATCCATTCCCAGCGGGTCGTTGGGGCAATGTCAATCTTTCTTGCAGACATCCACTCGCCGACCATCGAGGCCCAGCGCCGCCACCGCCATCCCGCCCAGCGTGACCGCGAACCACAGGGTGGCGATCCGGCACAGCAACGTGATGGCGACCGCCGCCGCGCCGTCCGAGCCGAAGGCGACCAGGAGAACTCCCATCACCGCTTCGGTTCCTCCCAAGCCGCCGGGCAGGAACGACAGCGCGCCGGCCAACACCGCGATGGCGTAGATGCCGATGCCGGCGGCGAGGCTGAGTTCGACGCCGATGTCGCGGGCGATCAGAGACAAGGAAAGCCCCTCCAGCCCCCAGGACAACACACCCAGCCCAAGCCCGAACAAAAAATGGCCAGGCCGCAGCAGCATCGCCGCCGAATCGAACAGCCGCGCCAGCCGGTCGAACCGATGACCGTAACGGTGGCCGTCTCCCCAGCCCCGCAACCGGTCGGGCAACCAGCGGCGGGTGACCAGCCAGCCCAGGGCGAGCACCAGCACCCAGGCCACCGCCACCAGCCAGGCGTAATCGGGCCGGGCCAGCAGGATCAGCAACGCCAGCAGGCTCATCGCCAGCACGTCCAGCAACCGCTCCACGAACAGCACCGCCAGGCTTTGGGCATAGCTCACGCCGTGCCCGCGCAGATAGAGCGATCGTACCGCCTCGCCGGCCTTGCCGGGGGTCACGGTCAGGGTAAAGCCCGCCAAGTAATAGAGAAGATGCCGCCGCCACGGCAAAACGTGGCCGAACGCGGCGATATAGCGCTGCCACCGCCAGAACCGCAGCAGGTAGTTCAGCAGCGATAACGCGAAAATCGCCACGAGTATGGGCGAACCGACCCGTCGCAGCGCCGCCAGCAGCGCCGCGCGGTCGGTCAGCAGCACAAAGGCGAGATAGAGCAGGGTAGCCAGGCCGATGCTCAGGGTCAGGGCGCGACGATGGTGGGGGGACATGAAAGCGCCGCTCGCCGAGGTTTCAGCTCGTTCCATCGCCGACCAGGATGCGGTGCGCGCCATAGGCCAGCAATCCGCAACCAGCGATGACCGTCGCCATGGGCAGCGCCGAACCGTGACCGATCAGTCCGACCAGCGTGCTGGAAATCGTGGCGATGCCGAAGTGCAAGGCGCCGATTAGGGCCGAGGCGCTGCCGGCCCGCGTTCCCTGACGGGCCAGGGCGTTGGCCATGGCGTTCGGGGCGGTGAAACCGAGGCTGACGCTGTAGCCGAACAGCGGAACCAGCAGCATGGGCAATCCTCCCCAGCCGCCAGCGGCGACCGCCAGCAGTCCCAGCCCCAGCAGCGCCGTCGAGCGATTCGCCCGCCGCAGGATCGTATCAGCGGAACGATGCAGCAACAGCCGGCGATTGATCTGGGAACTGGCGATCAAACCCAGCGCGTTGAGGCCGAACAGCCAGCCAAAGTTCCGCGCCGCTACCCCGTACACCTCGATGAACACGTGTGGAGAACCCGTGATGTAGGCGAACATTCCGGCATGGGCCAGGCCGCCGCTCAGGACGTAGCCCATGAAGCGCCCGTCGCGCATTAAGTTCAGGTAAACCCGCAACGCCGCGCCGATGCTGGCGCTGGCGACGGTGTCCGCTGGGCGGGTTTCCGGCAGGCAACGCCAGGCGGCGACCAGGCAGGTCAGCCCAAACAGCGCCAGCACCACGAAAATCGCGCGCCAGCCCGCCAACGTCAAAATCCAGCCGCCGGCCAGCGGCGCCAGAATCGGCGCCAACCCCATCACCAGCATCAGCAGGGAAAACACCCGCGCCGAGGTATGCGCGTCGAAACAGTCGCGCACCACCGCGCGGGCGATCACCAACCCGGCGCAGCCGCCCACCGCCTGGGCGAAGCGCAGCGCCGTCAGCGTGACGATGTCGGAGGCGAGCGCGCAGCCGACGGAGGCGATGGTGTACAGCATCAGCCCGGCATACAGCGGCGGCTTGCGTCCGTAGCGGTCGGCCAGTGGACCGTGAACTGCTTGCCCCAGCGCCAGGCCGATGAAAAAGCTGGCCAAGGTGTATTGCGCCGCTGCGGTTTCCACGCCGAACTCGGCGGCGATGGTTGGCAGGCCGGGCAGATACATGTCGATGGACATGGGCGCGAACGCCATCAGCGCGCCGAGAACCAGCAGCCAGGACAGGGGTGGATGAGTCAGGGAAAACTCCAGAAGGGGCGATGACGCAAGTGGGGTTCGGTCAAAGGCGCCCGCCCGGCAGCAGGGTGGTCAGGGCGGCGCGGATCGCCTCCGTTTCCGCCTCGTCCAACTGGCGCATCAGCTTGCCGATGTATTGCAACTGGCGCTTGCGCCCGCCGCGTTGCGCAATGCCTTGCGCCACCCGCACCGCCGCCAATAATTCGTCCGGCAGCGGGACGCAGCTCAATTGTGCCGGAGTGAGCTTGACCACACGCTCGCCCAGTTCCTGCAATGCGGTGGCCTCCCGCTTGCGCTGGCTTTTGCTGGGCGGTGGGGGCGCCGCCGGGTCGTATCGATCCTCGTCGTCACGATCCTCGTCACGCATGGCGGAATTCCCTGGCGGGTGAAGGAACGTGATGCCAGGCGGCCAAGCCCGGCCCGCAGCGGTTCAGTTGCGCGCGGTAGCGGTCGGCCTGCTGGCGCACGCGCCGCGCTCGTTGCATCAACCAGGGCTTTTGCTGGTAGCTCCCCTTGGCGAACCCTTCCTGCCCCTCGTGATAGGCCAGATACTGGTTGTAGGCGTCGCTCTTGGCGATTCGGTTGCGCTGGGCGGTTTCGTTGACGTACCAGCCAATGAAATCCACCGCGTCGCCGAAATCGTCGCGGTCGGCGCCTCGGTTGCCGGTGGCGGCGATATAGCGTTCCCAGGTGCCGTCCAACGCCTGGCTGTAGCCATAGGCGGACGAGGGGCGCGGGCCGGGAATGAAGCCGAGATACCAGCGGCGCGGCGGCTGGGCGTCAGCTTGAAAGGCCGATTCCTGGTGCAGGATCGCTAGCAACACCGGCAGCGGCACGCCCCAGCGCTGGCTGGCGGCCTTGGCGTCGGTCAACCAGTCGCCGTACTCGGCAAAGATGGCGCAGGCGTCGTTGACGTTGCGCGGCGGCGCGGTGGCGCAGGAGATCAGCAGCAACAAACCACCGCTGAGCAAGGCGATCCACCCGGGCCAGTGGCGGTTCCAGGCGTGCGCCAAGTCAAGCCATGGCTGGCCAACGAGCCCAGAGAATCGGGCGCGCGGCGCGGAATGGGGTTGGATCGAGTCTTGGCTCATGCCGTGGTCGCGAGGGTGCGTCGGCCCAGGAACAATCCCAGGATAAGCAACCCTACCATCATCGCCATCGCCGGCCAATCCCCGAATCGGGCATAGGGCGTCAACCCCCGCAAGGGGCGAACCTCGCCGCGAATCACCTCGGCCTGAAACTGCGGGCCGCGCGCCCGAATTTGCCCCCGCTCGTCGACGATCGCCGAAACGCCGGTGTTGGTGGCGCGGGCCAGGTAGCGAGCCACTTCCAGGGCGCGCATCCGAGCGATCTGCAAATGCTGGTGCGGGGCGGCGGAATCCTTGAACCAGGCGTCGTTGCTGAGGTTGATCAGCCAGGTGGCATCCGGCAGCGCCCGCCGAATCTCACTACCGAACACCGCCTCGAAGCAAATGGACAGCCCCACTGGCTGGCCGCCGGCGTGAAACAGCGGTTGCTCGCGATTGCCCGGCGTGAAATCGGCCATCGGGATGTCGACCCAGTCGCGGAAGAACAGGAGAAACCCACGCAGGGGCAGATACTCGCCAAACGGCAACAACCGGCGCTTGTGGTACAACCCCGGCGAGCGGCCGAGGCCGATGATGCTGTTGTGAAAAACGCCGCTCTCTCGCGATCCGGTCGGGATGCCGGTGACGTAATCCACCCCTGTTTGCTGGGCCACGCCGGCCAGCGCGGCGACGAAGGGACGAACCTCGTCCAGCAGGGCTGGGATCGCGGTCTCCGGCCAGACGATCACCTCGCTCCGGCTTTGCTCGGGCAGGCTCAACTGGACATAGCGGGTCAGGGTCTCGTCCAGCGCGTCCGGGTCCCACTTCCGGTCCTGGGTGACGTTGCCTTGCACGATGGCGACCCGCAACGGCGCTCCCGCCGGCTCGACCCATTCCACTCCCCCCAGCCCCCACGCGCCCAGCCATAAGACCGCCAGTAGTCCCAGCCCGCTCAGCCGCGCCCGCCAGTGGGCGTTGCTCAGCACCGTTCGGAGCAGGCCGGCACTGAGCGCCACTGCCCAGCCAACCCCGAACACACCCGCGTAAGGCGCAAGTTGACCGAGCGGCGCATCGGTCTGGCTGTAGCCGATGGCCAGCCAGGGAAAGCCGGTCAACAGCCAGCTTCGCACCCAGTCCAGCAGCGTCCACAGCGCTGGGAAGACCAGCAGCCAGCGCGCCGGCCCCGGCGGCGGTCCCCAGCGGGCGATCAACCCGCCGAGCGCGACCGGATACAACGCCATCGCCAGCACCACGAGCGCGGTGGCCAACGCCGCGAACGGAGCCGGGGCGTTACCGTAATCGTGCAGGCTGATGAAGATCCAGTGGATGCCGAAACCGTACAAGCCCAATCCGAACAGCCCACCGCGAACGGCGGCGCGGCGCGGTGAGGCACCGTCCCAAGTCCATAACAGGATGGCGGGTAACAAGATGGCCAGCAGCCAAATGTCGAACGGCGCGAAGGCGAGCGGCAGAAGGGCGCCGGCGATGAAGGCCAGCAGGTCGACGAACAGAGGATGACGCGCGGGGGAAAGAAGCACGCGGGTTCAATCGAGGCCGCGGTAAAGTTCGTCGATGGCCAGCGCGAAATTCACCGATCGCGACTCCAGTTTTTGGCCAACGGCTTCCAGTGGCTGACGGTAACCCAATATTGGAATCAGCATCGCCGCGATCCTACGACGACTTGATTGTAAACAAGGGTTCCTCGATGAATGTACCCTTGCACTCTGGACATTTGCCTGGCTTTTTCGTCCTCTGGCGCGAATCGAACGCATAACCGCAACGGGCGCATCGCGCGGGGGTGATCCGCAAAAGACCGGACAACCGCATCTGTTCGAGATGATCGTGGATTTCCCGCTCTGATTTTCGGATTATCCGGGAAAGCACGCTGACTGGGAGCTTTCTCCCATCGAGCAAGTGCAATAATTCCTGCCGGATGGTTTCGATCCGGACGGGTGGAACGAATTCCCGCCTTTTCTTAACGCTCATCCAAGGCCCCGATGGCTAAAGCTAGGTGAGCCGGAACAAGACCGCATCATTATTTTTAGCGGCGCGCTGATAAAATTCTATTAATTCTTTAATGATTTGATACAACAGCTCGAAATCTTGTTCGATATTGGCGCCACCATGGCGCTCTCGCAACTCTTCCTCGCTAAGCGGGATCAATTCATCAACAATCGCTTTTACATCGTCGGAAAAAGAATAGCCGGACATTTCAGGAATCGCATTGGTATTTTCCATGCCACAAGCGTATTCTGGTTCGAGCATCTGTGAAATCTCAAACCAAATATGCTCGCCTTTGCTAAAACACTCTCTTGGTTTTTCATCCATCTGGTTATCTAAAAACTCCCAATAGTTCACTTCTCCATCCAACAAATCCCGTAATTGTTTATCAGAGAGAGCGTAGAAATCGCCACCAAAGCTCATTAAGTATTTTCCTCACTATTAAAGGGTAACGTCATATTCAGCAGATGAATCCGTCGATTGTCGGCGCGAATAACTTGGAAATGAAATTGACCTAATTCCACTGCCTCGCCCTCCTTGGGCAGCCGACCCAATTCCATCATCACCAGGCCACCGATGGTGTCGGCCCGTTCGTCGCTTAACGTGGCCTTGAAATATTCGTTGAAATGCTCGACCGGAGTAAGCGCCTTGAGGATGAACGTGTCGCCCTGCGGTCGGATGAACGCGCCGTCGTCGGTATCGTGCTCGTCGTCGATTTCGCCGACGATCTCTTCCAACACGTCCTCGATGGTGATCAGGCCGGCCACGCCGCCGTATTCGTCCACCACGATGGCCATGTGCAGGCGGTTGCCGCGAAATTCCTTCAGCAGGACGTTGAGGCGCTTGCTTTCGGGGATGAACTTGGCCGGTCGCAGCAGGGCGCGCAGATCGAAATCCTCGCGCGGGTCGAAGGCGTGGGCCAGCAGGTCCTTGACGATCAGGATGCCGATGACATTGTCCTTGCTCGCGTCGATCACCGGAAAGCGGGAATGGCCCGATTCGACGATTTCGGCGATGAGGCGCTCCAGATTCCAGTCACGTTCCAGCACCATCATCTGAGCGCGCGGAATCATGACATCGCGCACCTGAGTTTCCGACACTTGCATGACGCCTTCCATCATCGTCAGGGCGTCGGTGTCCAACAGTTCCCGTTGCTGGGCGTCGCGCAGCAGATCCATCAATTCATCCCGGTCCTTGGGTTCACCCATCAGGGCCAGGCCCAACCGTTCCAGCCACGAAGGTTTATGGCTAGATTCGGATCGTTCTTCGCTCATCGGTCGCGCGGATCTCCATAGGGATCAGGGTAACCCAGTCCCGCCAGGATGCGGATTTCCAGGGATTCCATGGCCTCGGCATGGGCTTCATCATGATCATAGCCCAGCAGGTGCAGAACGCCATGGGCGACCAGGTGCGCCCAATGCGCCTCCGGGGTTTTATCCTGGACGACGGCCTCGCGCAACACCACCGGCGCGCAGATCACGATGTCGCCCAGCAGGGAGCTTTCGACCTCCGGTGGCGCCGCGAACGGAAAGGACAGCACGTTGGTCGGCCCCGGCTTGTGGCGGTACGTTTCGTTGAGCGCGGCGCTTTCGGCTTCGTTGACCACGCGGAGGGTCAGTTCGGCATCCTTGGCGTGACCGGCGCCGGCCAGTGCCACCTCGACCCAGCGGCGGAAGTCAGATTCGGTGGGCAGTCCGGGCAGGTCCAGCGCGATTTGCAGGTCCAGGTCCAGGGTCATGAGGGGTTGTCCTGTTCGTAGCGGGCGTAGGCGTTGACGATTCGCTGCACGAGCGGATGCCGCACCACGTCGCGGGCGTTGAAGAAGGTCATGCTGATGCCCTCCACGTCCTTGAGGACTTGCAAGACCTGGCGCAAGCCGGATTGGACATTGCGCGGCAGATCCACCTGCGTCACGTCGCCGGTGACCACCGCTGTCGAGCCGAAACCGATGCGGGTCAGAAACATCTTCATTTGCTCCACCGTGGTGTTCTGGGCTTCGTCGAGGATGATGAAGGAATCGTTCAAGCTCCGTCCACGCATGAAGGCCAACGGCGCGACCTCGATGATGTTGCGTTCGATCAGCTTGGCGACCCGCTCGAAGCCCAGCATTTCATACAGGGCGTCGTAGAGCGGACGGAGATAGGGATCGATTTTCTGGGCCATGTCACCGGGCAGGAAACCCAATCGCTCGCCGGCTTCCACCGCCGGCCGGACCAACACCAACCGCCGCGCCGCGTTGCTTTCCAGCGCATCCACCGCGCAGGCGACCGCGAGATAGGTTTTGCCGGTGCCGGCGGGACCGACCCCAAAATTGAGGTCGTGGTGCTGGATGCTCCACAGATAACGCTGCTGGTTGGGGCCGCGCCCGCGAATCAATCCGCGCCGGGTGCGGATGGTGACCTCATCGGTGTCCGGCTCCGCCTCGATCAGGGCGTCGGCGCCCGCTTCCTGCAAGAACAGGTGGACTTGCGCCGGGGTAAGCGTCTCGTCCTGAGTGGTTCGGTACATCGCTTCCAGCACCGCGACCGCGACCGCGACCGCGTGCGGTTCGCCGATCACCCGGAACTGATGGCCGCGATTGTTGATTTCGACGCCCAACCGACGCTCGATCTGGCGCAGATGTTCGTCCAGATTGCCACACAGGGTAGCCAACCGGGCGTTGTCGGCCGGTTCCAGCAGCAAGTCCTGAAATTTGGGGGCGGTGTTGGAATTCAGGGCGGAAACAGTGGCGGGCGCGTTCATCAACGGGCCTGTGGCAAGGCCGGCGGTTCCGGGCAGGCGACCAAGCGACCGCGCAGGGAATTGGGCAACGCCTCGGTGATGACGACATCGGCGAACTGGCCGAGCAAATAGGACGGGCCGTCGAAATTGACCACCCGGTTGTTCTCGGTGCGGCCGGCCAGTTGCCGCCCGTCCTTGCGCGCGGGGCGGTCCACCAGCACCCGCTGGGTCGTGCCGACCATCTTGCGGCTGAGGGCGTGCGCGCCCTCTTCGATACGCGCTTGCAAACGAGCCAGCCGCTCCTTCTTGATCGCGAGCGGGGTGGCGTCGGGCAGGCTGGCGGCGGGTGTGCCGGGCCGGGCGCTGTAGAGGAAACTGAAGCTGTGGTCGAAGCCGATCTCTTCGATCAACGCCATCGTCGCCTCGAAATCGCGCTCAGTCTCGCCGGGAAAACCGACGATGAAATCCGAGGACAGGCTGAGGTCGGGCCGCGCGGCGCGCAGCTTGCGGACCTTGGCCTGGTATTCCAGCGCCGTATGGCCGCGTTTCATCAGCGCCAGGATGCGGTCGGAGCCACTTTGCACCGGCAGGTGCAAATGGCTGACCAGTTGCGGGACGCGGGCGTAAACCTCGATCAGCCGGTCGGAGAATTCCACCGGATGCGACGTGGTGTAGCGGATGCGGGCGATGCCGGGAATGGCGGCGACGTGCTCGATCAGCAACGCCAGATCGGCGGTTTCGCCGTCGTCCATCGGTCCCCGGTAGGCGTTGACGTTCTGGCCGAGCAGGGTGACCTCGCGCACGCCCTGGGCCGCCAGCGCCGCGACCTCGGCCAGCACGGCGTCGAACGGCCGGCTGACCTCGTTGCCACGGGTGTAGGGCACCACGCAGAAGGTGCAGTATTTATCGCAGCCTTCCATGATGGAGACGAAGGCGGTGGGACCCTCGGCGCGCGGTTCCGGCAGCCGGTCGAATTTTTCGATTTCCGGGAAGGAGACATCCACCACGGGCCGCCGGTCGGCCCACACCGCCGCCAGCATCTCCGGCAACCGGTGCAGGGTTTGCGGCCCGAACACCAGGTCCACCTGCGGCGCCCGCTCGCGCAGCGCCTCGCCTTCCTGGCTGGCGACACAGCCGCCGACGCCGATGACCACACCGGGTCGGTGTGTTTTCAGGGTTTTCCAGACCCCCAGTTGCGAGAACACCTTTTCCTGGGCCTTTTCGCGGATTGAGCAGGTATTGAGCAGCAGCACGTCCGCCTGCGCGGGATCATCGGTGCGCTCCAGACCGCAGGCCGCGCGCAGCCCATCCGCCATCCGGGCGGAATCGTATTCGTTCATCTGGCAACCGTGAGTCTTGATGTACAGTTTGCGTGCCATCGGTAATTCTTGAGCAATAATAAAGGTGGAAAACTATAGCATCGCCATTGGGGGGGCGCCAGGCAAGGAGCAGGTCGGCGCCCGCAGTGTTCAGGTTTTTCCCTTCGGCACTCTTCCGCTGGGAGGGGGAGTGAACGGTTGGATTTGTAGAAAATATCAGCTTGGAACGGCTGGCGGGGTGAAGGTGGATAAATCTACGGAGAAATCAAGGGGGATGCGCGATGCGGGGATGTAACTGGCTGATGGGGTGGGTATTGCTCGGCGCGGGATGGCCGGGACTGATGGTGGGTCAGAACGTGGATATGGAGGAGGTACGCCGACGGGCGGAAAAGTACGAGCGGGAAGCAGCGGAAGAGGCGGCGAAGAAAGCGCCCGCGCCCAAACTCCAGCCAAAACCGGCCCCGGCGCCCAAACCGCAGCCGAAGCCCGCGCCAGCGGTCGACCACGACCGCGAAGCTTGGCAATCGGCGGAGAAATGCGGAACGGCGGCGTGTTTTGAAGCATATCTGGAGGATTACCCGAAGGGTCGGTACGCGAGGATGGCACGGGCGCGGCTGAAAGCGGAGTCGGAATCTCAAACGCCTGCGGCAACCGCCTTGGTGGCGAAACCGTCTAAGGCACCCGTGATGGAGGAGCAACTGAGACTATCTGTAGTACGGCATGCAGCCCTGATCAAACAGCGTGTTGAACGTTATTGGTCTTTACCGCCAGATAGCAGTGGTAACCTTTCCTGCACATTACGAATCACTGCGACTCTATCCGGCACGGTTACCAGCGTTAAAATCGCCGAGAGCAGCGGCGATGTGGCATTTGATGATTCTGCCGTCCTCGCCGCGCAACAAGCCTCACCGTTGCCGATCCCCGCTGATCCCCAGATTCTGGCCAAATTCCTTGCTTTCAACCTCCTTTTCAAACCAGGAGGTTAAGCCCTTCTGGTCTGGCTCCCACGCTCCGGCGTGGGAGCACGTCCAGACGCTCCAGCGTCCTGGTCTTGCTGAGCTGATCCGAGCCGCTGGAGCGGCGAGACGGCATTCCCACGCTGGAGCGTGGGGGCCAGGTCACGCAGTCTTGATCACCAGTTCATTGCTCCAGCGCAAATCCCGGTTGTCGGTTAGATATGCTATACGATGTCTTATGAAATATGGAAAACGCAAATTCCAGCATGATACGGAGGTAATATGGCGCGATATGCCTTGAACTTGCCTGGCGAGCTGAAACACGACGCGGAACAGTTGGCAGCCCGTCAAGGGGTCTCGCTCAATCAGTTCATCCTGTGGTCGGTCGCTGAAAAAGTAGGCGCGCTCAAACAGAAGGCGGACGCTCCCCGGTTTCCGGGCATCGTTTACCGATACGGCGCATCCGGGGTTCCCACGCCGGTGCTTCGGGGTACTGGCCTTCGGGTACAAACCTTCGTGATTGACGTGCGCCATCAGGGAATGACGCCGACTCAGGCGGCGGCGGAATATGACTTGCCCGAGGCGCGCGTGGTCGAGGCTCTGGCCTTCCACAAGGCGCATCGGGCCGAGATTGACGCCCACATTGCCGCTGAGAACGCTCTCGCTGAGCAACATGCCTAAACCCCGCCTGCACCTGGATGCCGACACATCCAAAAAAGCGCTGCATCGGGCGTTGCTCGAACGCGGACATGACGTCACGCGCACCCCGAATGAATGGATGCCACTGGATGCGATGGATGAGAGGCAATTGCAAGGCGCAACCGCACGGCAGCGTTGCCTGTTCACCTACAACATTCGCGATTTCATGCCGCTGGCCCGCCAGATTCCCCGGCATGGCGAGATCATCCTGGCGGCGCAAACCGCCTTGAGCCTCGGCCAGCAGATTCACGCGCTCGACCGACTGCTTGCCGAAACCGACATGGCGGACTGGCCCGGTCAAGTCCGCTGGTTGAATGATTGGCTCAAGTAACAGTCATCACCCTGCTCGCTCCCACGCCGGAGCGTGGGAGCCAGTTACAGCAACGCCCTCATCGAGCATCGCCTAAAACGGCGCTATCCTATCTCCCCGACGCGATAACCGTATCACCATATTTGCCGAGGGAGATCGTCCTGCATGACCGCGCCATCGGAAGAAACCCGCGCCCAACCAGTCGAGGTGACCTGTCCGGGCTGTTTTCACCCGCGCGAGTGGGACGTGGCCGGGGTATGCCCGATTTGCCATTACCGCGCCGGCATGGAGGGGCGTTCGGCGGCGCTGCTACCGGTCGGGACCCAACTGAAGGGCTACGTGGTCGGGGAAAAGCTGGGCCAAGGCGGGTTCGGCATCACCTATCGCGGCTTCGACGTGACCCTGAAGATGAAGGTGGCGATCAAGGAGTATTACCCGAGCGAACTGGTCGGGCGGTCCACCGACCGCAAGACGGTGGTGCTCAATGCCCACGATCATGAAGACCTGTTCCGCTACGGGCTACGCACCTTCCTGCAGGAAGCGCAAACGGTGGCGCAGTTGCGCCATCCCCATCTGGTACGGGTGCTCAACTACTTCGAACTGAACGACACCGCTTATCTGGTGATGGACTACTACGAAGGCGAGGACCTGGGGCGGCATCTGAAACCGCCCAAGGGCCAGGCCGGCGTTCAGACCCCGTGGCGGCGGGCGCTCAAGCTGCTGTTGCCGGTGCTGGACGGCTTGCGGAAAGTGCATCAGGCCGGGTTCATGCACCGCGATCTCAAGCCGGGCAATTTATACCTGACCAACGACGACGAACTGATCGTGTTGGACTTCGGCTCGGCGCGGCAGGTGACCGGCACCCACACCCGCAGTCTGCTGATCTTTTCCGAAGGCTACGCCCCCTACGAACAATACCTGCAAGGCCACTTGAACCGGCAGGGACCGTGGACCGATATCTACGGCGCGGCGGCGACGCTGTATTTCATGCTGACCGCGCGGCGGTTGCCGTCGGCGCTGGAGCGTAAACAGAACGAATTGCTCCGGCAGCCGGATCCGCTGCAACCGGCCCGGCATTGGATTCCCGACCTGCCGCCGGCGCTGGACGCGGCGCTACGGCGGGCCTTGGCGGTGGAACCGGACCAGCGTTTTCAATCCATGGCGGAATTCAAACAGCCACTGGAAGCGGTGCTGACGGCGGAGGAGCCCACCCGCCCGCCGCCGCCCCAGCCCAAAGCGGCGTCCGAACCGCCGATCAAGCCGCCGCCGACCCCGCCGCCCAAGCCCAAAGTTGCGCCTGAACCACCGAAGCCGAAACCGGCGCCCGAACCACCGAAGCCGAAACCGGCGCCCGAACCGCCGAAGCCGAAACCGGCGCCCGAACCGCCAAAAGCACCGCCCAAACCCAACGCGGTTCCAGAACGGTCTACCCCGCCAAAGCGACGGACCGCGCGGGTGGCGCTTGCGGTGATCGGGTTGGCCGGGCTGGGCGGGTGGTTCTGGTGGAAATCTGGAGTTTCCCCGCCGCCAGTCCCGCCAGTGGTAATAGCCCCGCCCGTGGTCACGCCGCCGGTCGTGCAATCGCCGCCAACCGTCGCGCCGCCCGTCGTGGAGCCGCGCGCTTATCTGACGATCAAGCCGACGCCAGCGACCGCCCAAATCCGGATTATGAACATCGGCCCCTCTTATCGGGACGGGATCGAACTGACGCCCGGCGACTTCGATCTGGAAGTGAGCGCCCCCGGTTATCAAACCTACCGTGGGTGGCGCACGCTGGCAGCCGGCGTGCAGGAAGTGGCGATCGTGCTGCAACCGAATACCCCGGTTTCTTTACCCGTTGCGCCCGTCGCGCCGCCGCCGACTGCTGCGGACATCGCCCGCCAGAAGGAACTCGATCTTCAACTGGCGGTGGTCAAGAAGCTGCTGGAAGCGCGCAGGATCCCGGCGGCGCGGCGGGCGCTGGACGATGCCAAATCCTTGGATCGGGAAGGCCGAGTGGAAACATTCCGGCGCGAACAAACCACAGTCAT
This sequence comes from Candidatus Contendibacter sp., assembly GCA_029624675.1. Lineage (GTDB taxonomy): Bacteria > Pseudomonadota > Gammaproteobacteria > Competibacterales > Competibacteraceae > Contendibacter. Next base: position 111,852 of record JARSSP010000021.1, on the reverse strand, counting down.
GCAAGCAACGGCGCTGCTGTTTTTGGAACAGGGCCAACGGACGCTGGCCGAGCGGGTGTTGAACGATCTGAAGCAGTGGGACCCACAAAGTCCCGAATACCAGGCGTTGCGCGAACGGCTGGCGCGCGGGCGATAAAATACCGTTGAAGAAGGTGAGGGTAACGATGATGCGAAGCAGGCGGGGTTGGGTCAGCTTAGGGATGGCGCTGGGGCTGATAGGCTGGGGAGCTTGGGGCGCGGAACCGGACCCGGAAGAAGTACGCCGGCGGATGGAAATATATATGCGGGAGGAGAAACCGGCCCCAGTCTCAAAGCCTACGCCCAAACCCGCGCCAACGGTGAATTATGACCACGAAGCCTGGAAGTCGGCGGAGAAATGCGGGACGACGGCGTGTATTGAGGCGTATCTGGAGGAGTACCCGAAGGGCCGGTACGCGAAAATGGCGCGGGCGCGGCTGGGATCGGAAACGGAGTCCCGGCCACCAGCGGCGGAACGTCCAAAGCTGCCATCTCGCCCAAATCAAAGGTTATTGGCGGATCGCTATAAGGATAACGGCGATGGAACGGTGACGGACATGAAAACCGGCCTGCAATGGATGCGCTGTTCTCTGGGGCAGACGTGGCAGGGTGGAACCTGTGTCGGCGAGGCTAAGAAGTATGATTGGCGAGCCGCGCTGCATGCTGCCAAAGCTCTGAATCGCCAAGGGGGCTATGCCGGTTACCGTGATTGGCGGGTACCGGCGATAGAAGGATTGCGTACCTTGGTCTATTGCTCCAGCAGCCAACCCAAGACTTGGAACGACACGGGGAAGTCATGCGAAGGTGATTACGAACGCCCGACCATTGACCAATCGGCCTTCCCGAATACGCAGCCAATATGGTACTGGTCGGCGTCTCCGTATGCCCCCTATAACGCGTGGGTCGTGGACTTCTACAGTGGCAACGACTACACCGTCAGCGAGGGATCCTACTACGCCGTACGGATGGTGCGCGGCGGACAGTGATTGGGTTTTCTCATCTGGCCCCCAAGCTCCAGTGTTGGAGCAGGTCCAGACGCTCCAGCGTCTTCCGTCATACCCTCGGACTCTTACCGCTGGAGCGGCTTGACGGCATTCCCACGCCAGAGCATGGGAACCAGCAAGGAGCATTCTGCGGAATCAGGCGGGTGAGCGCCGCCGGGGGGTCTTGGGGAATACTTCGTCGAGAGCAGTCGCCGTCAACAGTCGCAGGCTCCACGTCCGCAAGTCTGCTTCATCGGCCTCGGCCAGACGTTGCTGAATCCGTTTCGGCAGCGCCCCGAATTTGTGTTCCAGTAGCTCCCGTAACAATTGGGCTTCGCCTTCGCGATGGCCACGTTCATAGAGTTGTTGCGCAGCGGTGAGCATGGTGGCGTTCAGTCGCTCAGATCGTAAAGCAGATAAGTGAAGTCCGGCAGATAGGGCCGCAGCAGGGCCTGTTGTTCGGCGGTCAGGGCGAACTCGTCGCCGAAGCGGCGCGCGAGCGTGAAGGGCGCAGCGCCATGATAGAGCACCAGCGGGAGGATCGGCGTCCGGTGAGGTTGCTTGCCGTACAGGCGGCCCAGATAACCGAGCAGTTGGGTGAGCAAGCCAGCGTCCAGATAGGACTTGTGCTCGAATAGCAGGTACAACTGGCGCGGCTCGCCGGCGTGGGTGGTCAGCGAGAACAGCAGATCGGATTGCAACTCGTTGAGGGTCTCGTCGATCAGGCTGGTGGGTTCGGCCCGCAGGGCGTCCAGGTCGAACGCGGCCTGGAAGGCGGGCGGCAGGAGCAGGCGGAAGAAGTCCCGCGCCTGGTCGAGATCGGCCAGAAAGTCGCGCACGAAGACGTCGTGAGGATGAGGAACAGACATGGTGAGGTCAAATGGCCGGATGAGACCAACGCAGTATCGCCGGCACCCTGACAGCGGTCAATGCGGCAATGCGCTCAAACTGCGCACGCACACGGTGGTGGGCATCGGCCTGGATGCGGCTGGTGGGGTAAACGATGAGGCAACAGAAAAATCAAGGGGGATGCGCGATGCGCGGATGTCACTGGCTGATGGGGTGGGTATTGCTCGGCGTGGGATGGCCGGGGATGGTGGTAGGTCAGAACGTGGATATGGAGGAGGTACGCCGACGGGCGGAAAAGTACGAGCGAGAGGCGGCGGAAGAAGCGGCGAAGAAAGCACCCGCGCCCAAACCCCACCCGAAAGTGGAACCGGCGCCCAAACCCAAGCCTGTGCCGAAGCCCGCGCCCGTGGTGGATCATGACCATGAGGCGTGGAAAGCAGCGGCGGAATGCGGAACGGCGGCGTGTTTCGAGGCGTATCTGGAGGAGTACCCGAAGGGTCGGTACGCGCGGATGGCCAAGGCGCGGTTGAAGCCGGCTTCGGAACGCCCATCGCCAGCAGTCCCAGTGACCGCGCCCGCCGTGGTGGTGTCCCGTTCGTCGTTGGAGCCGGACATGGTTTCGATCACGGGTGGCTGCTTCCAGATGGGCAGTCCGGAATCGGAGGCGGGTCGGGAAAGCGACGAACGCCAGCACCGGGTGTGTGTGGAGCGGTTTGAAATGGGGAAAACCGAAGTGACGCAAGGGCAATGGCAAGCGGTGATGGGGAGCAATCCTTCCTCTTTTCAAAACTGCGCTGACTGCCCGGTGGAGAGCGTCTCCTGGAACGACATTCAAGACTACCTGGGCCAACTGAACCAGCGGACGGGGAAGACGTACCGGCTACCGACGGAAGCCGAATGGGAATACGCCTGCCGGGGAGGCGTAGCGGGACAGCGGTACTGTGGTGGTGATGACCTTGACCGGCTGGCCTGGTATGACGGCAACAGTGGTGATAAAACCCATTCGGTGGGTCGAAAAGCCGCTAACGGCTTTGGGTTATACGACATGTCGGGCAATGTCTGGGAATGGACCTGCTCGGCCTATGATCAGGATTACGGTGGCGCGGAGCAGAAATGCACCGATAAAGGTACAACTGGCCCCCTGGCGGTGCGGGGCGGCGCCTGGTACAGCGTACCCGTCAGGGTGCGTTCCGCCGCCCGCCTCGGGTACGGCCCGGCCTACCGCGGCGACACCCGGGGGTTCCGTCTCGCCAGATCATTATAAGTCTTTGATCTTTAATCTTTTACCCTTTATCCCCGCGCGCAGCGCGGGGCGATTTTTTTTGAGAAAGTTATCCACAAGGATAGCTAAATCGCTGTATTTTTTGTCCAAACCCAGCAAGACCGTCCATCGGTGAGCGTTCTGGAGATCCAGCGATGAATAAGCACGATTTTGTCACCATTGATGCAGATATCATGCACGGCGTTCCCGTCTTCAAAGGCACCCGCGTCCCGATAGAAACCTTGTTTGATTATTTGGCGACCGGCAGCAGTATTGACGAGTTTCTGGATGATTTCCCGACGGTGCCCAAACCATGCGTTGAGATGACGCTTGATTATTGCAAACAGACGCTAGCCGCATAAAACCATGCGTATTTTATTGGACGAAAACGTACCCCGAAAGCTGAAACAGGCGTTCCCCAATTTTATCGTTGCAACGGTGGGAGAAATGGGATGGGCTGGCGTTGGGAATGGAGAACTGTTGAAACGGGCAGAAAATGTTTTTGATGTACTGATTACGGTTGATAGAGGCGTTCAGTATCAAAATTCACTGGAGAGTAAAAACATCGCCTTAATGACGCTGATCGTTCGTTGGAACAAGCTACAGTATTTATTGCCGCTGGTTCCCCAGATCCTGCAAGCTCTAGCCGATATCCAACCAGGGCAAACTGTCAATATCTCTTGAATCAGCTTGCAAAACAAGGCTGTTTCACGAACTGCGGGTCACTCCGCTCATTCCGCGAGGTGATGTTCATGCGCTTTCCCTATGGCATTGCCGACTTTTGCAAGCTGCGGGAGGAAGGCTATTTCTACGTGGATCGCACCGACCGGATTCCGCTGATCGAAGAGGCTGGCAGTCAACTGCTGTTCCTGCGGCCGCGCCGGTTCGGCAAGAGCCTGTGGCTGTCCACCCTGGAAAACTACTACGACCTGGCGCGGGCGGATGACTTCGAGCGGCTGTTTGGCGGGCTGAAGGTCGGCCAGAATCCGACGCCGTTGCGCAACCGCTATTTCATCCTCAAGCTGAATTTTTCGATGGTGGACCCGCAGGGTGATTACCCCGCGATTCGGAGTTCTCTGTTTCATCATCTCAACATCCAGATCAAGGAGACGGTCGCCCGCTACGGTGACTGGCTGGAGGGGGGCGTGGAGGTCCAGGCGGATGACGGCATCGCCTCGTTGCAATCCCTGACCAGCGCGGTGTCCCGGACGCCGCACAAGCTTTATGTGCTGATCGACGAATACGACAATTTCGCTAATGAAGTGATGATCAGCCCGCTGCGCGGGACGCATCGCTACGAAGAACTGGTGCAAGGCGAAGGCACGATCAAGACCTTTTTCAAGGCGCTCAAGGCCGGCGCGGAAGGGCGGGGGATTGACCGGGTGTTTCTGACCGGGGTGTCGCCGGTGGTGCTCAGCGACATCACCAGCGGCTACAACGTGGCCAAGGACGTGACCCACCTGGACGAATATCACGATCTGTGCGGATTCACCGCCGCCGAACTGGCCGAAGCGGTGGCGGGGGTGCTGGCGGCGCGGTCGCTGCCTGCCGACCGTGCGCCGAGCATTCTCGATCTGCTCCAGAGCTACTACAACGGCTACCGGTTTGGCGAAACAGAAAATCCACCGCTCTACAACCCCACGCTGGCGCTGTATTTTCTGGATTATTTCAATCGCTACGGGCGCTACCCGCGCCAGATGCTCGACGACAACCTGGCGATGGACCGGAACCGGATACAGTACGTGGCCCGGTTGCCGCACGGTGAGAAGTTGGTGAATCAGGCGCTGAACGAGCGCGAACCGCTGGCGGTGGCGCAACTGGTCAACCGGTTCGGGGTGCAGGACATGCTGACCGCCCCGAAAACCCCGGACTTTCTCGCCACGCTGCTGTACTACTTTGGCGTGCTCACCCTGGCCGGGCGGGACGCCATTGGCAAGCTGCGCCTGGCCATCCCGAACCAGGTGATCCGCAAGCTGTACGTCGAGCGGCTCCAGGAACAACTGCTGCCGCGCTACGAAGACCAGGAACAGCGGCAGGCGCTAGTCGAGCGGTTCTACGCCACCGGCGACCTCGGCCCCTTGTGCGAGCTGCTCGAACAGACCTGTTTTAAGGTCTTCGACAACCGGGACTTGCGCTGGAGCAACGAGTTAGTGATCAAGACGGCGTTTCTGGCCGTGCTGTTCAACGACGCCTTCTACGTCATGGACTCGGAACCGGCGCTGGGGCGGGGCTACGGCGACTTGCTGCTGCGGGTACGGCCGGACATGCGCCAGTACGCGCTGCTCGATCACCTGCTGGAATTCAAGGCGGTGAGTCTCAAGGCGGTGGGCCTGAGCAGCGCCGAACTGGCGGGGAAGAGCCGGGAGGAATTACGGGCGCTGCCGGCGGTGGCGGAGAAACTTCAGGAGGCGGAAACCCAACTGGCCGCCTACCGGGCGGCACTGGAACGCACCGCCAACCCTGCGCTGAAGCTGCGCACCCACGCGGTGGTGGGCATCGGCCTGGACCGGCTGGTGGGGTAAACGATGAGGCAACAGAAAAATCAAGGGGGATGCGCGATGCGCGGATGTCACTGGCTGATGGGGTGGGTATTGCTCGGCGTGGGATGGCCGGGACTGATGGTGGGTCAGAACGTGGATATGGAGGAGGTACGCCGACGGGCGGAAAAGTACGAGCGGGAAGCAGCGGAAGAGGCGGCGAAGAAAGCGCCCGCGCCCAAACTCCAGCCAAAACCGGCCCCGGCGCCCAAACCGCAGCCGAAGCCCGCGCCAAGGGTGGACCACGACCGCGAAGCTTGGCAATCGGCGGAGAAATGTGGAACGGCGGCGTGTTTTGAGGCGTATCTGGAGGAGTACCCGAAGGGTCGGTACGCGCGGATGGCAAAGGCGCGGCTGAAAGCGGCCACAGAACCTCTTACCCAACCTGCCAGTGCTGAAACCGTTAGCGACAGTAATCAGGCTGTAGCGGCGCTGCTCGATAGCGCCGCTAAGTACGTCAAGAGTAACCAGTTGGACAAAGCTGGTGCCGTCCTGGAGCGGGCGCTGCAGATCGAGCCGCGCAACGCCGGCATCTTGCATGATCTGGCTCAGATTCGCTTGCACCAGGGTCAGTATCACCAGGCCGAGTCGCTGGCCATCAAGTCTAACAGCCTGGCGGGCGGCAACTGGAGTTTACAGTCCCGCAACTGGAAGGTGGTCGCCTCAGCCCGCAAGGCCGCCGGCAATACTGCTGGTGCCAAAGATGCAGCTTTTTGGGGTGGTTCTCTTGCGCCGGTGCAAGAACGAGAGGAATCACCTTGATCTGGCTCCCACGCTCCGGCGTGGGAGCAGGTCCAGACGCTCCAGCGTCTTCCGTCATACCCTCGGACGCTTCTCTTACCGCTGGAGCGGCTCCAACGGCGTTCCCACGCTGGAGCGTGGGAACGAGAAGTTGGCTTGATCTAGCTTCCAGGTGCAATCGGGGTTCAGACATGTTGCCCGGCCAAAATGCTCTCGGCGGCGATGTGCGTCTCGATCTCGGTCCGATGCGCGTCGTAGGATGAACGGACTTGAATGAACGGACTTGAATGACTACTGCTGGGATTGCTACTGGGCGTGGGGTGGCCAAGGATGACCGTCGGCACGGGGGAGCCGGCGAAGACGCATCGGCATGGTGATGGTCAATTCCCGCCACTGGCCGGGCGCCAGCCCCGCCAGCGTCCAGTCGCCGATCCGGCAGCGGATCAGGCGCAGGGTCGGATGGCCGACGGCGGCGGTCATCCGCCGAACCTGGCGGTTGCGGCCCTCGCGCAAGGTGAGTTCCAGCCAGGCGGTGGGAATCGCCGCCCGATACCGAATCGGCGGATCGCGTGGCCATAAACCGGCCGGTTCCGCGATGCGCCGAACGATGGCGGGCAAGGTAGGCCCATCGTTCAACTCGATGCCCCGGCGCAGCCGTTCCAGATTCGCGGTATCGGGGATGCCTTCCACCTGCGCCCAGTAAGTCTTGGGTCGCTGGTGGCGCGGGTGACTGAGGCGGGCCTGCAACGCGCCGTCGTCGGTCAGCGCCAGCAACCCCTCGCTGTCCCGGTCCAGCCGACCAGCGACGTACACACCGGGAATGGCGAGATACGCCGCCAGCGTGGGCCGGCCGCCGGAGTCGGTGAACTGGCTCAGCACCCCATAAGGCTTGTTGAACAGGATCAACCGCGCCATTCAGAACAGCCGGCCCAGCATCAAATACAGCGAAGCGTCGCCCTTGGCCACACCGCCGGCCAGGTACAGCGGTCCCAGCGGCGTATCCGCGCCCAGGAACAAGCTGCCCGCTGGAATCAGCGAATCGAGGGTCACATCGTCGAGATCGTTCCAGGCTCCGCCGACTTCCAGCGAGCCGCCCGCGTATAGCGGGATGGTGAATGCCGCCGAGGCGTCATCGAGTCGATACATGTAGATCAGTTCGCCAAGGGCGGCGTACTGGCCCGAGACTTGGCCTATCTGGTAACCCGACAGGTTCAGGAATCCCCCCAGTAGAAACAGATCCTGCACGCCCAGCTCCCCTGACAGCCTGCCGGACAGAATCACGCGCGGGATGAGCGTCTGCTTGCCCCAGGTGTAGGGCACGGCGGCGTTCAGGCTGAGCGTACTGAAATTATTGCTGGCACCCAGCGCGGTCAGGGAGTCATAGAAAGTCAGATTGCCGCGGTAACCCGAGGTTGGGAAATTGAGGTTATCCAGCGTATCCGCCGCCCAGCGAATCGAATAACCGCCATCGTCGAAGCTGCCTTCTTGGATTGTATTCTCATTAGTGGTTGTATTCTCATTAGTGGAGATTTGGCCAAAGCGAAGATCGTTCTTGCCAGGACCATACCGCAAACCCAGCGACAGCCGGCCCCAGCGCTCCAGATTGCGCCCCACTTCCAAGCCGATATTGGCTCGATAGATTCGGAAGCTGGCGTTGCCCTCATTGGAATCGTTGAACAAATCCAGGTTGTATTGTTGGTAACTCAAGTAGGGGTTGATGAAGTATTCCTGGGCCGCGTCGAGCGGCTGGTAGAAATCGGTTTCCAGTTTGATATTGCCGCCAATCTGGACGAAGGTGCGCCATTCTCCACCGAGGGAGTTGAGCTGGGACATGGTGTAGGCGACACTGAGGTCGAACAGGGAATCTCCCTTCATGTTGGCGCCGAGAAAGAGCCCGAAATTGAGGGTGTTGGTGCCAATATGCTGCTGCGTGGCTTCGACCACCAGTCCGGTTTTGCTATCCTCCTCGACCAGCGAGTAGGTAACCTGCTGGAAATCACCCATGCCGTAGATAATGTTGAGATTGCGATTGAGTTCCTGGGGATCAAGCGGTTCGCCTAGCTTGACGTGCAGTTGCTTCTCGATGACTTGATCCGACAACCGGGTATTGTTCTTGATCCGGATGAAGTCGATGACCGGCTGGTGATTTTGGGGCAGATCCGGCCGTGCGGCCAGATGCGCTTGATAAGCGGCCAGCGATAACGACAGCCGGCTCAGTTCGCCGCGCTTGCCCTGGGCCGCGTCATAACCGATGGTGACTGCTTCCCGGGAGCGGGCGAAGTCAATACTGGAAATATCCCCCAGATCCGGCGTGATCAGGATGTCCCGGCGCCCCAGGGTTTTGATCTGTTGCTGGGCGTTGCGCACGGTTAGGATGGAGGTGAGCTGCCCGGTGATGGAAAGCAGCGAATTCAGTTCGCTGGCGGGCGCCAGCGGCGAGCCCACGTCGACGGCGATGATAACGTCCGGGCGACAGAGTTGCCGAACCACATCCACCGGAACATTGTCCGACACGCCGCCGTCCACCAGCAGCTTGCCATCCAGGGTAACCGGCGCCAGGGCGCTGGGGATGGACATGCTGGCGCGCATCGCCATGGCCAGCTCGCCGGACTTCAGCACCACCGGCGTGCCGGTGGCCAGATCGGTCGCCACGGCCCGATAGGGTACCTTCAGCTTGTCGAAGTCGCGGATTTCGGCGGCCGGGAGTGACAGTTCCTGCAACAGCAGCAGCAGGTTTTGCCCTTGCAACAATCCTTGGGGAAGCTGCACGCGGCCATCCTTGATGCCAACTCCGTTGTTGGTCAGCAGAACGCGCTGTTCCTGCTTGGTGCGGAAGGGTAAATCGGCGCGCGGTGGCCCGTCGGTGAACGCCGCCGGCCAATCGATGCGCTGTACCGTTTCGGTCATTTGCTCGGGGGTCATGCCGGCCGCGTACAACCCGCCGATGATCGATCCCATGCTGGTGCCGGCGATGCAGTCGACCGGAACGTGCAACTCCTGCAGCATCTTCAGTACGCCAACATGGGCGATGCCACGCGCGCCACCGCCACCCAGCACCAAGCCGACGCGGGGGCGGCCCGGTGCGTCGGTGGCGGCGCCAACAGCCGGGGAACCGATCAAAGCGAGCAGGCATGGAACAAAAAGCAAACGGGATAGCAGGCGCGTTCGGTGGTTGCACATGGAATGGGACCGAAGGTGGTTGTCAATGGGAATCGGGAGTATTCAGCGGCAATTCAGAAAGTTTATGTCAGGATGATCAACAAAATGTGAAGGAAAATTTTTAGAGCGGCCGAGATGGTGGGGTGGTTTCATGAGCGACAAACAATCCGAATGCTTGCCCGGCGACTTGGCGACGGCGGATCTTGAAGTGCGCGAGCGACGGGAGTTTTTGCGGAGCCTGGGCAAATGGTCGAAGGCGGTCATCGGCGGCGTCCTGCTAGGGGGAGCGCTGGTTCCCGGGCAGGACGCCAAGGCGCAGGGTGGCGCCGGCGTTTGGTACAACTCCGGCCGCGGCTGGGGTGGGTGGGTCGAAGGCCCGTGGAACTGGTATAACCGCCCGCGCTGGTACAACCGTCCCTACTGGCGCGACTACGACTGGTACGACCGGCCCTGGTACAACCGGCCCTGGCACAACGGCGGGGGCTGGTACAATGGCTGGTACAATCGATAATCCTTCCATGAGCGACTTGATTTATGAGGTTTCCGTGGAGCGGGCTGCGGCCCACCACGGCCAACGGCTGATCGTGCGTACCCGCGAGCCGGCGGCGCTGACAACCGCCCTGACGGACGAGCAGCTCGAACGCGTCGTCGGCGCGCGACTGCTGTCCCTGGCCGCCGATTCCGAGCCGTTGCACGGCTGGGCGGCGGGGTTGCCGGTGGATTTGGTCATGACCGATCCCGACACCGAGTTTCCCCTGTTATATCGGCACGTCGAATTGCTCGATCACCATCCAACGCGAGTGATCGTCCCGGTGCGGCCCGGCTTCGCCAAGGCGGTCAAGGTTGCGATTTCCCTGAATTTCGCGGTATGGCTGGAGCCGGGCCAGCCCGAACCGGCGCTGGTCGAGGAACTGGTCGAGGTCATGGCGTTCTATCTGCGCCAGCCGACCGTCGCTCAGCCGGTCGAATTTTTTCACAGCGCGCTGCTGGGCTTTTATCACGACGATCCGGCGCCCTTGTGGGTGGTGCTGGATGCTGATCCCCGTTATCTGCGGGTCGTCGCCGATGATGGCACGGAATCGTTGCCGGGCCGATTGGTGGGCGTCGCGGCCACGGTCGCGGCCGATGCTGATCTTGGCGAATGGATCGCCCGGCTGCTGACCACGGCTGGCGAGTGTCAAGGCTGCGAGTTTCTGGCGAGTTGCGGCGGCTACTTCAAATGGCCACGCCGCGATTATCCCTGTGTCGGCGTGAAGCGGCTGTTCGGTCTGTTGCGGGACGCCGCCGCCGAATTGCGCCGCGATCTCGGTTCGGCCCCGAGCCCGTGAAAGCCTTTCCCGCCAGCGCTTATACTGGCGGGAAAGGCTTGTTGGCGACTTGGCGGTCGGCCTGATTTTAATAGCGATATCGCTGTTGTTGCTGGTTCCGGCCATAGATGTTGCCGACGACGGCGCCCGCCGCGCCGCCAATGATCGCGCCCGTCCCGGCGCTGCCGCCGGTCAAGCCTCCAATGGCCGCCCCGCCCAACGCACCGATGGCCGCGCCGCTTAGTGTGCTTTGCTCGGTGGGCGTCATGTTGGTACAGCCGACGCTGAAAGCAAGGGCTGAAATCGTAACCAAGTAACTGATCTTTATCATGATGCGTCCCCTTATTTTATCTTGGCCGGGCCGGTTTTTGGCACGACCATCTGGAACCAGATGACTTCGATGATCGGCTGCTGCTGCTTGTCGGGGTTAGCCTTGTAATAAGCGTCCACGGTTTCCACGATCTGGGGCACGGCCATACCGTCCAGGGCCTTGACCAGCCTGGGGACGGTGGTGCGGTGCTTGGGATTGGGACCGGTCAGTTGATATTCAACCATCGCCATGTTCAGGATGCCGAGCAAGTAGGCCCGTCGCTCGGTATCGGTGGCTTTTGACCAGTGCTCGCCGGTGGGTATCCGCCATTCCTGCTTGGCCGGCGTCGCGGATTGGGCCGGTTGGGATTCAGCGGGCTTGGCGGCGGGCGGCGCGGTTTCGGCGGCCTGAGCCATGGACCCGCCAGCCAGGCCGGCGGCCAGACCCAGCGAGAGCAGCGTTGTGGTGAAACGACGTTTTGTCCGCATGGAAATCCTCCTTGGAGGGTGGGATGGGTTCGGAAAAGAAGTCCTGTTATGGGCTGACTCGAGCCGCTTTGCGTTCCTGCCAGCGATTATAAATCCAGAGCCCGACCAGATAGACGGTGACAACTCCGAAGCCCATCCACATCAGCAGGGGCGCGGTGTTGGACAAGGCCACGTTGGCGATCCCGCCCATGATGATGAAGACAGCGACCACGCACAGTCGCCAGTCGTAGTAAATGCCGGCCAGAAAGGTGCTCAGGGCGATGGTGTAGGTCATCATGAAACTGCCCTGCCGGTCATCGATCAGATCATAAATGTTGTTGTGGCCCTCGGACAGCATGTAGAGCAGAACCGCCATCGCGCTCACCGCGCCCCAGTGCAGAACCTGATGCCCGACCAGGCTCAGCCGGGCTTTCAGGGTCGGCCCGACGTTGTTCCACTGGGTGAGGATGCAGATCAGACCAAAGGCCGGAATCAGCCAGTGCCAGTACCAGCGACTGGTGTCCAGGTCGTAAGTCGTGTAGACGGCACCGATCCAGGCCAGCACGATCATGAGATAGAAACCAATATCCTTGGGGCGGAACAGCCGCCGCAGCAGGCTGGTTTGGGTTGGGGCCGGTTCGGTTGGAGTCAGTTCGAGTTCGGGCATGACGGTTTCCTTGCCTGGGTTCGAGGGTTTCGGACAGGTCTATGGGCACATATTAGCGCATACCCCGCCGATGAAGCAGGTGGCGGCATCCAGCACGGCTTCCCGCGCCTGATGGTGGGGCACATGACCGCAAGCCGGCAGCCACAGGATTTCAGCGGGCCCGGATACGCCGGCGGCGATGGCGTCCACCTGGGCGCGAGTGGCGTATTCGTCGTCCACACCCTGGATGACCAGAGTGGGGCAGACGATGCGAGACAATTCCGTTTCCACATTCCAGTCGCGGCGGCTGGCGCGCAGCCAGGTGTCGCACCAGCCCCGGAACAGGATTTCGGTGTGCGCGCCGTGATAGCGTCGCAACCCGTCCCGCACCGGGCCCTGCTCGTAGGCGGCGATAGCCTGGCGGATGCCGTCCAGACAGACTTCTTCGATAAAGACATGCGCCGCTTCGCTGATCACGGCGTGAACCTGTTCTGGGTGAGCGGCGGCGAACAACAGGGCGATGGAAGCGCCGTCGCTGTGGCCGAACAGAATCGATGGCTCGACGATGCCGCAGGCCGCCAGCACTTCCGGCAGGCTGTCGCGCGCCTCCCGTTCCAGATAGTCGTCGGGACGCGGCCCGGTCAACGGTGCGGATTGACCGTGGCCCCAGCGCTCGTACACCAGCCCCGGCAGGCCGGTTCGGGCGCACAGTTCCGCCGGAAAGTGGCGCCATTGCCCGATGCTGCCCAGACCCTCGTGCAGAAACACCAGGTTGGGGCCGGCGACGGCGTGGGGGGGAGACAACCGTTCGGCATGCAGGCGGTGACCAGCGGCGCGCGGATCGAAGCGGTGGCGATGAACGGGCGCGGTCATGGCGATTCTCAGGCGGTGTGTTGTTCCTGAAACAGGGCCAGCAGGATATCCAGCCGTTCCCAGGGCGCGGTCATTTCCAGCAGCGCCTGGCGGACGTGCAATGGCAGGGGCAGGATTTCCGCCAGCCGGTTGCCGACCCACGCGGCGTTCTCCCAGTCCGGGGCGAGAAATCGGGCGTGGCGTTTCGGCTCTCCGTTTTCCATGGCTTCCAGCAGGTCGCGCAGGACGCGCGCCAGCGGTTCGTGACTGGGGAGGGGCGGTTGCGCCGGATCGTCCGGCAACCCAAACACCTGACCCAGCAACAGATGGTCGGGTTGAATCCGGTGAGCGACCACCCGCAGGCGTTGCACGCCCAGGCAGGTGATGCCGAGCAGCCCATCGTCGGTCTGGTCGAAGTCCACGATCCGGGCCAGGGTGCCGACCGGGTGGATGCTGACCGGCTGGTCGCCGGCCTCGTTGCCTTCGTGAATGGTCACCACGCCGAAACCGCTGTCGGTCTTCATGCAGCGGCTGACCATGTCCAGATAACGGGTTTCGAAAATCCGCAGGGGCAGAATCCCGCCGGGGAACAGCACGGTCTTGAGCGGGAACAGCGGCAGTTCCTGCATGGCGGTCGCGGTCATGGATTCACCTTGGTTCCGGTTCCTGGCCCCAGCGCGGTAGCAACGCATGGGGAATTTCCAACTGGTCGAGAATTCGGGCGACGATGAAATCCACCAGTTCCGCGACCGTGGTGGGCCGGTAATAAAAACCGGGGTTGGCCGGCAGGATCACCGCGCCGGCGCGGGCCAGTCTGAGCATATTTTCCAGATGAATCACCGAGAGCGGAGTTTCCCGCACCGCCAGAATCAGCTTGCGCTTTTCCTTGAGCGTCACGTCGGCGGCCCGCTCGAGCAAGTTGTCGCTGTTGCCGTTGGCGATGGCGGCCAGCGCCCCGGTGGTGCAGGGACAGACCACCATCGCCCGCGCCAGGGCCGAGCCGCTGGCTGGCGGCGCGGTCCATTCGTCCTGGCCGTAAACCCGCAATTGTTTCGGGTCACAGCGGTAATGTTCGGTCAAGGTTTGCTGGATGTCGCGCGGCCGGCCCGGTAATCGCAGTTCGGTCTCCATGTGGATGACGATCTGGGCGGCTTTCGAAAGCAGCAGTTGCACCGGATGACCAGTTTCCAGTAGACATTGCAATAGCCGCAGACCGTAATCGGCTCCGGACGCGCCGGTCATGCCGAGGATGATGGGGTGGGCAGTAGTCATGGCGTTGGGCTGGCAAGGTGAAAGCGCACGATCCACTTTTCATAACATACCACGAACGACGCTGGGTAGCCGCTGGCGATGGCGTCGATCAACCCTAAACGACAGCCTTTGTCGCCAGGTATTGACCATTGAAAAATGAGGATGTTGTTGGGCAACAAAAAGGGCCGCGAATCGCGGCCCAGAATTTAAATACCCTTATGGCGCGGGATGCGCTATTGCCCGATGAGCGTATAGGCAGTCTCCGTCACCTCCGAATCCGCCCAGCCTTCCTTGAAGGCAATGGCTTTCAGCTTATAAATGATGCTGGTCTTGGCGCTGGGGCAAGCCAGGGTAATGGACTGACCATTGGCGAGTAGCGTACCCGATGTCGATGTTGGGATGCTGCCATCCATCGTGTAGCGGATCGAAGCGCCGGCCGTCGAGCTGGTGATGGTCACCTTCAGGCTGCCCTGATAGAAACCGCTCGGCGGATCAAAGGACGGCGCCGCCACCGTTGCTAACGGCCCCATGAACTGCCCGAAGGCCCACGGTCCCAACCCGACCGGTATTTCGGCGATGACCTGGTTGACTTGATTGGCCTGAGCGTTCCAGCCACCCACCACCGACACCGTATTGGTGGCGGTGTTGGCGACATAGACCCGCCGGTTGTCCGGGCTGACCGATACTCCGTAGGGGACTCTGGCGTTGTCGTCCAGCCGCAATTGAACGATGCCAACCACGGCATGATTGGCGGTGGTGTCGATCACGAACAGCCGATCACCGGCGCCATCGGTGACATACACCCGCTGGCCATCCGGGCTGACCGCGACGCCACGCGGCACCAGTGGTTGCGGCGCGCCGCCGAACTCATCCAGGGTAATGATGCCGATGACTCGATTGAAGACGGTTTCCATGACCGAGACGGTTCGGTCACCGGAATTGGCGACATAGACATATTGTCCATTGGGATGGACCGCCACGCCTTCCGGCGCCCAGCCAACCGCGACCGAGCCGACCTGGGTCTTCAGGTCCACATCGAAGATCGACAGCGAGCCGACGCACTGATCGGGATTGACATTGATCGGCGGCCGCGCCACCAACGCGTCGCATTGATCCACGTAGGGATTGGCTGCGTCGTCCGAGAACGAGTTGACCGTGCGGTTAGTGACGTAGACCAGTGGGATCAACGGGTTGGGATGCGCCGCCACGCCGCGCGGATAGGGATTCGCCGCCAGGTTGGGCACGTTCAGATCGATGAACGGCCGGTTGGTGCTAGTGTCGATGACCGACAGGCTGAAGCTACCCTCGTTGGCCACGAACACTCGCTCGCCCGTGGGATTGATGGCGACACCCAACGGCGCGGCACCGACCGGAATGACGGCGATCACCTTGCGTTCGGTCAGGTCGATGACCGTTAGCGTACCGTTCGTCCGGCCAAACTTGGGGCGATTGGCGACATAGAGGCGGGTGCCGTCCGGGCTGACCGCGATGCCGCTGGGACCGGCGTTGTTGATGCCAGTCGGGATATTGTCGACGGTTTGGTTAATGTCGGGATTGATAATCGACACCGTACCGCCCGCGTAGTTGGTGATGTAAGCCGGCCCGCTGAGCAAGCCGTAGGCATACGGCCCGAAGGAAACGATCAGGTTGACCTTGCTACTAACTGGCAAGGTCACATCCGGCGGCGGATTTTGCCGGATCACCTGGCCCACCGGCACATCCTGGCTGCGTTGGTTGGCCACCAGCCCCACCTGCAAGCCAGCACCGATCAGCTTGGCGGTGGCGGCGGCCAGCGACAGCCCGGCAACGTCCGGAACCTGGGTGGTCGGCCGGGCGCCCGGATCATCGGGGACAGGGCCGAGCGACACCACGAGGTTGATCTTCCAGCCCACTGGAACCAGGGCGGTCATCAGCGGGTTTTGGCTGATGACGCGACCCGCCTCGACCGTGTTACTGGTCTGGCGGGACACGAAGCCCAGTTGCAGGCCGGCCGCTTGGAGGATGGCGGTGGCGTTAGCCAGGGTCTGCCCGACCACGTTGGGCGTCGCGACCGGCAATTGCGAACCCGAGGACACGAACAGATTGATGGTGGTGCCGTAAGCAACCAGCGTGCCGGGGGTGGGGCTCAGACCAGAGACCCGACCAGCGGGAATCGTGTCGTGGGGTTGCACGGTGATGGCGCCGACGTGGAACAGGCCGACCGCGAACAGGCTTTCCCGTGCGTCCTCGACCGTCATGCCGATCACCTCGCCGGGCACGGCGACTTCCTGGGGCTGGGAGAAGCCTTCGGAAATAATCAGGGTGACGGCGCTACCGAGTTTGACCTGCGTGCCCGCCACTGGGTCGGTGCCGATGGCGTCGCCGGCTGGCATGGTGGGATCCGGCTGCCTCAAAACGCTGCCGATGGTGAGCCCAGCGTCTTGCAGGACGGATTTAGCCACCTCCTCGGGCAAACCTCTTACGTCGGGAACCTTGACGACCCCGGCGGGACCCAGCGAGACGGTCACGGTGACAGGGGTGCCCACGGCCACCTTGGCGCCGGCCGCCGGGCTTTGGGCGAGGACGATGCCAGCGGGGACGGTGGCGCTGTACTGCTTGAGAACCGCGCCGACGCTCAGACCCACGCTGCGAATGGTATTAGTGGCGGCGGCCTGGGTCAGCCCGATCACGTTCGGAACCTCGATGGCGCCTGGGGGATAGGGCGGATTGACCGGTGCCTCCTTGCCCGAGGAGACGACGAGGTTGACGGCGGTGCCGGGGGCGACCAGGGTACCGCCACCCGGATTTTGGCTGATGACATTACCGGCGGGAACGGTATCACTGGCGGCCAGGGTGACGGTGCCGACCTTGAGGCAGACGGCCGGATTAACGCTACACGTGCCTTCGATGGCGGATCTGGCGGCCGCCAGGGTCAAACTAATGACATTGGGAACCGCGATGGGCGACCGTCCCGAGGAGATGATCAGATTGACGGCGGTGCCGACGCCCACCTGCGTGCCAGAGGGAGGAGCCTGACTGATGACGCTGCCGGCAGCGACGGTTTCGCTGGTTTGGAAGGTGACGGTGCCAACCACCAAGCACTGGGTGGTGTTGGGCACGCAGGTGGTCTTAATCAGGGTCTCGGCGTCAAATTGCGTCTTACCGACCACGTTCGGAACGGTCAGGAGAGGTGGACCCGAGGAAACGACCAGGTTGACCTTGGAGCCAGCCGAGGTCACAAAACCGGCGGCCGGGTCTTGACTGATGACGCTACCAGCGGGAACGGTGGCGCTGGCCTGTTGGGTAATGGTTCCAGTCGTCAAGCACAAGGCAGGGTTGCCGGCCACGCAGGTATTGTTGATGGTGAGCGTGGCGGTGTTCTGAGGCTGGCCAACCACATTGGGAACCGTCAGTCGGTAAGCGACGACGATAGTGACGGTACTGGTGGGGGGAACGCTCGCGCCGCCTGTTGGGTTCTGGCTGATGACGTTACCGGCGGTAACGGTGTCGCTGAAGGCATAGGTGACGGTGACACTCAAGCATTTGTTTGGAGTAAGGGGATCGTCATCATCGTCACCACATGTTGTTGTGATCGCGGTTGTGGCGGCTGCTTGGGTCTGCCCGACCACATTCGGGACGCCAACATTCGCCGCCGAACTGATCTGCGGGTAGGCCGACAGAATAAATCCGATGAAGATCAATAGAAAAGATACGAGAAAAGACGTGGAAAAAAGCCTGTTTCTTGATTTCATAAGGAAGCCCCACGCTTAAGGCATGACAGCACAGGTGCCTTGGCCCTGTTCGGAAGTCGCGGCTCGATGGAATCGCGTCATCCCCCCCTTTAAACTCAAGCCAAGTATAGCATCATAATTTTTCAGCGGGGCTAACACGGTCGGTTTAATGGATAACTTGGTTCTCAGTGGTAACGACCCCTGTTGCTTCCCACCGCTGACAGTGCTCGCCTGCTCAGGCCACCGCCGCGCACGCCCGCAGCGCCGCCTCGTCCAGCGCGTGCCGGTCCACCTTGAGATAGGCCACACCCTCGGCGGCGACCACCACCGCTTCCGCCACCCCCCGGACCTCGCCCAGTCGCAGGGCCAGCAGTCGCGCCTCCACTTCGTCGAGGGCACCGACGTTTAGGAGATAGCTGCTCAGATACCGGGGGTTTTTCATGCTCCAAGCCACCAGCAGCCACGCCAGCGCCCCGAAGGTGGCGAAAACGAACACGCTTTTCAAGCCGAACGCTCCGTGCAGCCAACCACCCAGCGCCCCCCCGGCGAACGCGCCGAGAAACTGGCTGCTGGAGTAGACGCCCATCGCGGTGCCTTTAGCGTCGGGCGGCGCCATTTTGGCGATCAGGGAGGGCAGGGTGGCTTCCAGCAGATTGAAGCCGACGAAAAAAACCAACAGCAGGACGCTCGTTTCCAGCACGGTGTCGTGCAGATTCAACAGACCAAATTCCGTTAGCGCCAGCGTCAGGATCGCCCCGAGAAAGATGGGTTTCAACCGTCGATACTTTTCGGCGACGACGACGAGCGGGATCGTCGCCGCGATCGAGAACGCCAATATCGGTAAATAAACCTCCCAGTGCTGATCGCCGGGCAAGCCGGCGGCGCGCAAGGCCAGCGGCACCGCGACAAACGTGGCGGTCAGCAGCAGGTGCAAGATGAAAATGCCGAAATTCAGCCGCAGCAACTGACCGTCGAACAACACTCGTCCGAACTGGGAGGCGACGGGTTCGGCGTCGCGGTGGACGCGGCTGGATACCGGATCGGGCACCCGAAATCGCACCACAGCGATGCCGAGCAGGGCGAACAGGCCAGTCAGCCAGAAGATACCCGGCACGCCGACCCAGCCGTTCAGCATCGGCCCCACAATCATCGAGGCGGCGAACGACAAGCCGATGGTGATGCCGATGGTCGCCATGACCTTGATCCGATGTTCTTCTCGGGTCAGATCGGCGGCCAGCGCCATCACCGCCGCCGACACCGCGCCACCCCCTTGCAGGGCGCGGCCGAGAATCACGCCCCAGATGGAATCGGCCAGCGCCGCGACGACGCTGCCCGCGGCGAAGACCAGCAAGCCGATGTAAATCATCCGCTTGCGGCCATAGCGGTCCGACAGGAAGCCGAAGGGGATCTGAAACAGCGCCTGGCTAAAACCGTAGATGCCGATAGCCAAGCCGGCCAGCGCCGGGGTATTGCCGCGCAGGTGTTCAGCGTACAGGACGAACACCGGCAAGATCATGAACAGACCCAACATCCGCAGCGAAAAGACGCTCGCCAGCCAGAACGCCGCTTGACGTTCGCCGGCGCTCATCCGCTCAGGGGGCAAACTGGCCGCCTTCATCCTGCTTCAAGCCTCCATCGGTCTCCCAGTCAAGGGCGCCAATGGTACTACCCTTGCTCGCGACGCGCATGGGCCAGCCCAGAGTTGCAAGGTCGGCCAGCGGAATTCGCTCATCCCGACTGCGGCGATGACGCAAAGGCATCGCCGCAACTGGAGGCGGTTTCGCTCAGGTGGGAACCTCGCTCAAAGCGATCCCCAACGCCTTGGCGATACCCGTGCCGTAAGCGGGATCGGCCTTGAGGCAGTGACCGATATGGCGGATCTGGATCTCGCGCGGCACGCCCGCCATGGAACGCGCGGTGTTATCGAACAGTTCCTGCTGTTGAGCCGGATTCATCAGGCGAAACAGTGCGCCTGGCTGCGAGTAGTAATCCGCGTCCTCGCGGTGGTTCCAGTGGTCGGCCGCGCCTTCCAAACTCAATGGCGGCTCGGCGAAATCCGGCTGCTCGGCCCATTCGCCCTGGTCGTTCGGCTCGTAGCCCAGCGTGCCGCCGTGATTGCCGTCGACCCGCATCAGGCCGTCTCGGTGATAGCTGTGGACCGGGCAGCGCGGCGCGTTGACAGGAATCAGGTTATGGTTTACGCCCAGCCGGTAGCGTTGCGCGTCGCCGTAGGAGAACAACCGTCCCTGCAACATCTTGTCCGGCGAGAAGCCGATGCCGGGCACCACGTTGGCCGGATTGAAGGCCGACTGCTCCACTTCCGCGAAGAAGTTTTCCGGGTTGTGGTTCAACTCCATCACGCCGACTTCGATCAGCGGATAATCCTGGTGCGGCCAGATCTTGGTCAGATCGAAGGGGTTGTAGGGCACTTTCGCGGCATCGGCTTCCGGCATGATCTGCACCTTGAGCGTCCATTTCGGGAAATCGCCCCGTTCGATGCTGTCGTACAAGTCGCGCTGGTGGCTCTCGCGGTCCTTGCCGATGATGGCCTCGGCTTCCGCGTCGGTCAGGTTCTTGATGCCCTGGTGCGACTTGAAGTGGAACTTGACCCAGTGGCGTTCGTTCCTGGCGTTGATGAAGCTGAAGGTGTGGCTGCCGAAGCCGTGCATGTGGCGGTAAGTTGCCGGAATGCCGCGATCCGACATGACGATGGTGATCTGGTGCAGGGCCTCCGGCAGCGAGGTCCAGAAATCCCAGTTGTTCTTGGCGCTGCGCAGGTTGGTGCGCGGGTCGCGCTTGACGGCGTGGTTGAGGTCCGGGAACTTGAGCGGGTCGCGCAGGAAGAACACCGGCGTGTTGTTGCCGACCATGTCCCAGTTGCCTTCCTCGGTGTAGAACTTCACCGCGAAACCGCGAATGTCGCGCTCGGCGTCGGCGGCGCCGCGCTCGCCGGCCACGGTGGTGAAGCGGGCGAACAACTCGGTTTTTTTGCCGACTTGGGAAAAGATTTTCGCTCGCGTGTATTGGGTGATGTCATGGGTCACCGTGAAAGTGCCGTAGGCGCCGGAGCCTTTCGCGTGCATCCGCCGTTCGGGGATGACTTCGCGGTCGAAATGGGCGAGCTTTTCCAGGAACCAGACGTCCTGTAATAGTTGCGGCCCGCGCGGTCCGGCGGTCATCACGTTCTGGTTGTGGGCGACGGGACAGCCGGCGGCGGTGGTCAGTTTCTTTTGGTCACTCATGTTGCACTCCTGGCTCGGTTGTGGATTGGTGCGTTACGACAAGCGATATCGCCGGCAACGGGGCGGCGGCGATGGCGTCACAGTATCTTGTAAAGCAAGGTTCATTACTAATTGAATGGAATAAAAAAACCTATAGCCGATACCTATTGGGACATGGATCGACGCAGAACTTCCAAACTGACGACGAAGAACTTTCGACGGCGCGTGCTCCGGCCAACGGAGGGTGTGTTTCTGTTTCATCCCCGCGTGCTGGAACGCCTGATCCGCCGTCACATGGGTGGCGACTTGCGGAATCTGGCCATTTCGACACTCCGCTACTATCTGATTCCACGCACGGTTCTTTTGAGCGGTTTGGAGGACGAGAATCCCGATGCCCTGGCCATCATCGAAGGGCTCAACCTGCCGGATTGGGTGATTCTCTTACCCATGCCGTCGGCCCAGGAATTGGCCACCGATTCCCCCGAACGCTGGCTCCGGGGATACTGGGGACGCCGGTTCGAGGCCGAGGTGGCGCGGACCTGGCGGATGACTCGCCACGATAATCAGGATCATGACTCGTTTGGCGCCCGAGGATTGGTCGGCGTGATTGGCGAACGGGCATTGCGCGAGGCGCGAGCGCTGCTCGAACAGGACCGGCGGGTGGTGCTGGGTTTGGACGACGAAACGCTGTGCCGTCAGTTCGTCGGCTTCATCACGTATCTCCGCTATTTTGTCCCCGGCGCGCGCGCCTACTTTTTTCCCGCCATCCGGGACTGGCGCGGGCTGGATCGCTGGCTGAAGGATGGCGGGCTGGACCTACCACCGCCCCGGCACGGTCAGCGCTGGCCGCAACTCCTGACCCGAAGTCGCCCGGCCGGCTTTAACGGTGCGCCCGATTACGAGCCGGAATTGCCACTCGGCCTGCCGTTCGGTCGAAGCGATCCCGATTTGGTCGATGGCGCGAATACAATCCTTCCCCTGCTGGCCAAGTCTGCTCCAGCTTTTGACAGGGAAACCCAAGCAGGGGCAAGTCCAAGCCAGGCGGTGGAAAACGACCGGGTAGCGGTGTGGATCGAAGCCCGCTGTGGTGAAGCGTTGCGGCAGGCTTCCGCCCTGACCCGGAAATCGGGTTGGTTCGCCTCGGCTTGGCGCGATTTGATCGGGCGCCTGACGCCGGTCGGGGATTGGCTGATCTCGCTGCTGGATCGCCGGTCCGCGCGTGGCGACCACGCGCCGTCAGCATGGGTTCGCGCGGTGCGCTTGGATCTTTTCAAGCACGGAGTTCAGACCGCCTTCAGGGCCGAAATGGCCGGGCGCTATGGTGTGGCGCTTCGGTATCTGTGTATGGCTGGCCACCATTATCGGGAACTGAAACCTCAAGCTTTACAAATCCCCGACACCGTCGTTGGAGCTTTGGGAGATTGCCAGCACGAAACCGTCGAAGCGCTGGCCCACAATCTTGCCGCGACCTGGAAGCTGGATTCCCGCTCTACCCAGGTACTGGAGCACTTGATTGAGCGTTTGTTGGATGAACCGGCCGCCGCGCGATTTTTCAGTCCGTATTCTCGGCTGTTGCACGATCTGGAGCGCATACTGCTGGAGGGACGAACCGATTATTACCGCTTGCAGCCGGTTGCCTGGTTGTGGAACGGTGGTCGGCGATTGCGGCTAAGCTTGCCGTTTCAGGGGCTGCTCAAGGCCCTGCGCGCGCTGAACGCCGCGAAAATCCGTCTTGACCAGTTG
Source organism: Candidatus Contendibacter sp. (assembly GCA_029624675.1). Classification (GTDB taxonomy): domain Bacteria; phylum Pseudomonadota; class Gammaproteobacteria; order Competibacterales; family Competibacteraceae; genus Contendibacter. The sequence continues at coordinate 88,797 of JARSSP010000021.1, read as the reverse complement.
CCGTGGTCTGGAGCCGAGGTTGCCTACTTCAGCGCACCCTTGCGGACCTTGGGCGATTTGATCGGTCAACGACTCCGCCAGCAGTTGCAGCCGCGCTTGGGAGGATTGCTTGACGACGCTGGCTTCGTCCCGGACGGACCCCGCCAGCGAGTGGCGCGGAACGTGCTCCAGGAAGATCTGTTCCAAATCATCCTCCACCGCTGGCATCTGCGCTTCACCGATTTGCGGGATGCCGTAGCCCGCAGCGAATGGCGCTTGCCGGACCCGGGCTGGCGCGAGTTGCTGCTGGGGGATCGACTGGCGCGCTTCGATCGTCAAGCTCGCGGCGCGCTGCCGGGTGTTTATCAAGCCGGTGAGTTCTACCTGAAAGGCTTGCAGCAGTTGAGCGCCCCCTTGTTTGGCGCATCCGTCGGCCGGTGGATCACCCGCTTTTTGCTGTTTCCGTTCGGTGTCGCCTTCATCGGGTTGGAATCGTTGGGATTCTTGCTGAACTTGGTGGCGCGGGATCCGATACGGCTGGTCAATCTGGAGTCGGTGCTGGCGGTCGGCGCTGGACTGAACGTCCTGATTCATACCGAGCGGGGACGGAAGGCGGCTACCGCTTTTAGCCGTGGTTGCCGCTGGTTGTTCGCCGAATTTCTGTATCGGCGGTTGGCGCGTTGGGCGCGCTGGGGACATGCGGCCCGCTGGTTTCGCTATCCCGTGGTTCGACAAGGTTCCCGCTACTTGCTGGAACCGTTGCTCATCGGCTTGGTGTTCGCGCTGCCGCTGATCGGCATTGCGGGCGGTCTCGGTTTCAACCCCGACGGACTTCCCACGCTCCTGCTCGTGCTGGGTTTCATCCTGGGCGGTCTTTTGCGCAACAGCCAGTCCGGACGCCGGTTGCTGGACAGCGCCATCACCAGGTTCATCGCCTTCTGGCGGCGGGTGCGTCATGCCCTGCTTGTAAGTCTATTCCGTTGGGTGATCGATCTGTTCGGCTGGCTGATGCAGGGCATCGAACAAGCTCTCCACCGGGTGGACGAGTCGGTCAGTCATCACCGCGACGAGGGGTGGGGCGTTACGACGACCAAGGCCCTCGTCGGTCCGGCATGGCGCGCGTTCAGCTATCTCATTCATTTCTACGCGGCGGTTCTGGTCGAACCTCAGATCAATCCGGTCAAGCACTTCCCGGTCGTCATGGTGGCCGACAAACTTATGATGCCATTTTTTCCCGCGTTGACGACCACGCTGCTGGCGTTGCTGGACCCGATTCTGCCACGATTCATCGGGTTGCCGCTGGCCACCGTGACCGTACTGTTGTCGCCCGGTTTGTTCGGATTCCTGGCCTGGGAACTGAACGAAAATTGGAAGCTGTATCGCGCCAACCATCCTGACCGCACGCAACCGGCGCACTTCGGGCTCCACGGGGAAACGCTGTATACCTTGCTGCGGCCCGGCTTTCATTCGGGCGCGCTACCATCGGCGTTCGCCGAGCTTCGAGAGGTGATCGGCCTGGAAAACAAGTACGAACGGCCCTATTCCCAACGTTTACGCCAGGCCGAGGCACGTTTGGGCGAGATGTTGGAGTCTCTTCGGGCATTCGTGACCCGTGAACTGCTTTTCGCTTTGACGGAACGGTGTCGGGCGGTGGGTTACGAACGGGCCGAGGCAACGGTGGAACTGGAAGCGGCCACGGCCGCGCTCGATGTACGGGTGGCGCTGTATCCCCTGAGTCGGGAAGGGACCGTGGATGAACCAATAATGCTCGATCTTCGCTTCGATCTTCGGGCGGCCGAAATCCAAGGCGTCGTGGCCTTGACGGGGCCGGCTGCGTTTCTCGACGGCGAGGGAGAGGACTGGCTGCGCGCGGAGGCGGCGCGCTTCATGGAGCGGGCGGCGGTGCGGTCATGATCCTGACAGCCTCTGATCGCGCGTTTCAAGAACGCCTAAATCGCCACCACGCCGGCGGCGTTCTCCGCCCCGGCTGTTCCTCGCTGCTCCCGAATCACTTCCGCCAGCACCGTCATGCCGCGTTCCAGTTGTTCGGGCGTGGCGTGACTGAAATTGAGGCGCATGAAGGCGCCGTGTTGCGAGCTGGCGCTGGCGAAGAACGCTTCGCCAGGCATGAACGCCACCTTGCGTTCCAGCGCCCGCACCAGCAGGGCCCGGGTGTCGCCGCCGTTCCGCAAGCGCGCCCAGAAGAACAGTCCGCCGTTAGGCATGGTCCACTGCGCCAGTTCGCCGAGGTGGCGGGTCAACGCGGCCTGCATGGCGTCGCGCCGTTCCCGGTAAAACGCTCGCAGTCGCTCCAAGTGCGCCGGATAGTTGCGGGAACTCACAAAGCGGGCGCACCACCACTGGCCGATGCGGTTGGTGTGCAGGTCGGTGGACTGCTTGAGCCGCACCAGGTAGGGATGCACGTTTTCGGACGCGGCGATATAGCCGACCCGCAGGCCGGGAATGCCGGTCTTGGAGAACGTGCCCATGTACATCCAGGTATCCTTCTCCCCCAAGCGGGCGCAGAGCGGGGTGCGATCCACCGGTTCGTAGACCAGCTCTCGGTACGGCTCGTCCTCCAGCAACGGCGTGCCAGTCTCGCGCAGCACCGCCGCGACCGCGGCGCGGGTCGCTTCGTCGTAGCAGACGCCGGCCGGGTTCTGGAAGGTTGGAATGAGGTAAACGAACGCCGGTCGCTGGCGGTGAACGACTTGGCGCAACTGCTCCGGGTCGATGCCGCCCGACCCGAGCGGTAGTTCTTCGAAGCGGGCGCCGAAAAGGCGGAACGATTGCAGGGCGGCCAGATAGCTCGGCGCTTCCACCGCGACCGGCGTACCGGGGTCGATGTAGAGCTTGGAAACCAAGTCGATGCCTTGCTGGGAGCCAGTGGTGACCAACACCTGTTCCGGCCGGCAGCGCAGACCGAGATCGGTCAACTGCGCGGCGATGACCGCCCGCAGTTCCGGCTCGCCGTCGGTGGTGCCGTACTGGCTCAGGTCGGGCGGTAGATCGACCAAATCCAGTGGCGGCATCGCTTCGCGGGCTGGCAGGCCACCGGCGAAAGAGATGATGTCGGGTTTCTGGGTCAGGGCGAGCAGTTCCCGGATCAGGGAGCTGGTCAGACGGTCGATGCGTTCGGAGAACATGGGTCGAATTTCGCGCGGTTCAATGTTTGATGCCCAGCCACTCGTCCTGACGCGGCATCTGCAAGTGCCAGCCCCGTTCCTGGAGGTTGCGCAGCACTTCGGCCGTGTCCTCCTGCGCCAGCCTACGCTCCGGCGAGAGATCGAAGTCCATGACGTGAATCGGTTCGCCGATCAGTGTCAGCAGGGTTTCGGGAACGTGGGAGAAGTCGTCCTTGGCGGCCAGGTAGAGATAGGTATCCTGTTTTTTGCGGCTTTTGTAGATCGTGCACTGCATGGGGCCTCTCCGGGCGGAAGGTTGGGGAGCGACAGGGTATAATGCGAAACCGACCCAGGTTAACGGATGGTACTCCATGACCACGATCAGCGCGCTATTGCAAGGCTTCCAGCGTTTTCGCGTCAAGCACTTCGAGCCAAACCGGGATTTGTTCAACCGACTGGCGATGCAAGGGCAAACACCGCGCACACTGCTGATCGGTTGCAGCGATTCGCGGGTAGACCCCGCCATCCTGACCGATTCCGCGCCCGGCGATTTGTTCGTGATCCGTAACGTCGCCAATCTGGTGCCGCCCCACGAGACCGGCGGGCGCTATCACGGCACCAGCGCCGCGCTGGAGTTCGCCGTCTGCAACCTGAAAGTCGCCAACATCATCATTCTGGGCCATTCGCGCTGCGGCGGTATCCGGGCGTTGCTGGAAGGCTACGGCGAGAACGACGAAGGCGAGGGCTTCATCGCGCCGTGGGTGAAAATCGCCGCGTCGGCCCGCGACGAGGTGTTGCAACGCTGGCCGGACGCCAGCAACGAGTTCAAGCAGCGGGCTTGCGAGCGGGCGGGCATCCGCGCTTCGCTGACCAATCTGATGACCTTCCCGTTCATTCGCCAGCGGGTCGAGCAGGGCGAGTTGAAGCTGTACGGCTGGTACTACGATCTGGAAAACGGCGAACTGATGCAGTACGACCCCGACAAGGATCGATTCTACGACCTGTATTTTGGCCTGATGCCGACGGATGCGGTCTGAGCGTGTATCCCAGTTTGGAACTCCCGCCATGATTCCAGCACTGAACCACCCCCCGACGATTCCGATTGAGCACGTCGACCAGCGCGTTCGTTTGCACGGCATTAGCTGGGAAGGCTACGAATCCTTTTTGGCCCTGCGCGGCGAGCAAAGCGGTACGCGGGTGACGTACTGGAACGGAGAACTCGAACTGATGTCGCCCTCGATCAACCACGAGATTTTTAAAAAAACCTTGGCCCGCCTGCTGGAAGCCTATACAGAGGAGAGGGGCATCGAATTGAACGGCTACGGTTCGTGGACGGTCAAGTCCGCCAAGGGCAAGCTGGGCGTCGAAGCGGATGAATGCTATGTCGTGGGGTTGCGGGATGCCGAGCCAACGATTCCGGATATCGCCATCGAAGTGGTTTGGACCTCGGGCGGCATCGACAAATTGGAAGTCTACCGGGGTTTGCATGTGCCGGAGGTGTGGTTCTGGCAGGAAGGCGCGCTCCGGTTTTTCGTTCTCCAGGATCAGGAGTATCTCGCCAGCACGAGGAGCCGCCTCCTGCCCGATCTCGATCCCGCGTTGATCGCCCGCTGCATGGGCGAATCGAGCCAGACCCAGGCGGTGCGCGCCTTGCGCGCGGCGCTGCGGGACGCCAATGCTGCCCATTAACCCCATTGGACCCAACGGACTTTTCGCATGAATTCAGCAACCGCTCATCCCATCCGCCGCGCCCTGATCAGCGTTTCCGACAAGACCGGCATCGTGGACTTCGCCCACGCCCTGATCGAGCGGGGCGTGGAGATTCTCTCCACCGGCGGCACCGCCAAGCTGCTGGCCAGCAACGGCATTGCCGCCGTCGAAGTCGCCGATTACACCGGCTTCCCGGAAATGATGGATGGTCGCCTCAAGACCCTGCACCCGAAAATTCACGGTGGCCTGCTGGGACGGCGCGGCGAGGACGACAGGGCAATGGCCGAGCACGGCATTCCGCCCATCGACCTGCTGGTGGTCAATCTCTACCCGTTTGAAGCCACGGTCGCCAAGCCAAATTGCGCCTTGGCGGACGCCATCGAAAACATCGACATCGGCGGGCCGGCGATGCTGCGGGCGGCGGCCAAAAACCACGCGGCGGTGACCGTGGTGGTGGACGCTGGCGACTACCAACGGGTTCTGGCCGAGATGGCTGATAACGCGGGGGCGGTGAGCGCCGCCACCCGCTTCGATCTGGCGGTCAAGGTGTTCGAGCACACCGGCCGCTACGACGGGGCCATCGCCAATTATCTCGGTTCCATCAAGGTCGAGGGCGAGCGCGACCCGTTTCCCCGCACTTACAGCGCCCAGTTCCGCAAGGCGCAGGACATGCGCTACGGCGAAAATCCGCATCAGGGCGCGGCGTTCTACGTCGAGCCGAAACCGGCGGAAGCCTGCATCGCCACCGCCCGCCAGTTGCAGGGCAAGGAACTGTCCTACAACAACGTCGCCGATACCGACGCCGCGCTGGAATGCGTCAAGGGCTTCGATGCGCCGGCCTGCGTGATCGTCAAGCACGCCAATCCTTGCGGTGTGGCCATCGGTTCGAGCCTTTTGGAAGCTTACGACCGGGCCTACAAAACCGACCCGACCTCGGCCTTCGGCGGCATCATCGCCTTCAACCGGCTATTGGATGGCGCGACCGCCAAGGCGATCATGGAGCGGCAGTTTGTCGAGGTCATCATCGCCCCGGAAGTCACGCCGGAGGCGCTAGCCGCGACCGCCAGCAAGCAGAACGTGCGGGTATTGGCCTGCGGCCACTGGGGCGATGCTCGCGCGCCGGGCTGGGATTTCAAGCGGGTCACCGGCGGCCTGCTGGTACAAGACCGCGATTTGGGCCGAGTCACCAGGTCGGAATTGAAAGTGGTGACCAAACGGCAGCCGACCGACCAGGAAATGATCGACCTGCTGTTCGCGTGGCAGGTGGTGAAATTCGTCAAGTCCAACGCCATCGTCTACGGCAAGGACGGCATGATTCTTGGAGTCGGCGCGGGACAGATGAGCCGGGTGTTCTCGGCGAACATCGCCATCATGAAAGCGCGGGAAGAGAAGCTTGACCTGAAAGGCGCGGCGATGGCGTCCGACGCCTTTTTCCCGTTCCGCGACGGTATCGACTTGGCCGCCGAGCAGGGCATCACCGCCGTCATCGAGCCAGGCGGCTCCATGCGCGACAGCGAGGTGATCGCCGCCGCCGATGAACACGGCATGGCGATGGTATTCACTGGAATGCGGCATTTTCGCCACTAACAATACCTCCCTTCTCCCTCTGAAAGAGGGGTAGGGGTGAGGGTTATTTTATGAACATCCTAATCGTCGGCGGCGGTGGCCGCGAACATGCCCTGGCCTGGAAAGTGGCGCAATCCAGTCGGGTGAACAACGTCTACGTCGCGCCGGGCAACGCCGGCACCGCCCGCGAACCCAAGGTCACCAACATCGCCATCACCGCCGACGATCCGCCGGACCTGCTCAAGTTCGCTCAGGGCCATCAGGTGGACTTGACCATCATCGGTCCCGAGGTGCCGCTGGTGCTGGGGATCACCGACCTGTTCGCCAACGCCGGCCTGCGCTGTTTCGGGCCGAGCAAGGCGGCCGCGCAACTGGAAGGCTCCAAAGCCTTCGCCAAGGATTTTCTGGCCCGCCACCATATTCCAACCGCCCGCTACCAGAGTTTCACCGATCCTGACGCGGCGGAAGCCTTCATCCGCGAGATGGGTGCGCCGGTGGTGGTCAAGGCCGACGGTTTAGCGGCGGGCAAGGGTGTCATTCTGGCGCAAAGCGAGGACGAGGCCATCGCCGCCATGCGCGGGATGCTGAGTGGCGCGGATTTCGGCAAGGCCGGTCATCAAGTGGTGGTGGAGGAATTTTTGCACGGCGAGGAAGCCAGCTTCATCGTGATGACCGACGGCGAGCACATTTTGCCGTTCGCGTCCTCGCAGGATCACAAGGCCCGCGACAACGGCGACCGAGGCCCGAACACCGGCGGCATGGGCGCGTATTCCCCCGCGCCCGTAGTGACGCCGGAATTGCACGACCGCATCATGGCCGAAATCATCGAGCCGACCGTGCGCGGCATGGCGGCGAAGGTCTGCCGCTACGTCGGTTTCCTGTACGCTGGGGTGATGGTGACCGCCGATGGTCCCAAGGTGCTGGAATACAACTGTCGACTTGGCGACCCCGAAACCCAGCCGCTCATCATGCGGTTGCGCTCCGATCTGGTGGAATTGTGCGAGGCGGCACTGGACGGGCGGTTGCATGAAGTCAAGGCGGACTGGGACCCCCGACCGGCGCTGGGTGTGGTGATGACCACCGCCGGCTATCCAGGCGCTTATCGCAAGGGCGACGTCATCACCGGTTTGCCACGCCACAACGAGGAGTTGGGCGACGACGTGAAGCTGTTCCACGCCGGGACTTTGGAGGGGAAGGACGGTCATGTCGTGACCCACGGCGGTCGGGTGTTGTGCGCCACCGCGCTGGGTGACACGGTCGCCGAGGCGCAAAGCCTGGCCTACAACCTAGCCAAGCGGGTCTGCTGGGACGGTGTTTATTACCGCACTGACATTGGCTATCGGGCGATTGCCCGTGAACGGAACCAATAAGCGTTTTATCCGCCATATTTTCTCATTGGTGCAAACCCCAGGAAGTACAGCTCTTAATGACGGCACACGGTGGCGGCGCAACCACGGATTCCTCTACTGATCGGGTGAACAAGGCATGTTAAAAATTCGTCAAGCGCAGATGGATCAGCTGCAAGAGCAGGTGGTGGAAAAAAATTTCGTGAGGCGCGTGATTGAATTTGTGCGTACGGAATTCCCAAAAGATATTGCGAAATATCCAGAAGAGCGCTGGCAAGCCATGGTCGTCAATGGACTTTCCCGCGCACGCCACTATGGAATTTCTTATGAAGCCTCCAGCGCTGAGTTCGTCGCCCTAATGTTCCACTACGCCCCCAATTTTGATGAGTATGCGCCGATCCAGGCTATTTTGACCGACCCGGAAGTACCGCCGGATGCTCGCATCAAACTGCTGGACGACTGCACGCTTGCTGAGGATTGGGCCGTGGTTCAGGCGCGCGCTGATCTTAATGCCTGGAATATCCACTTCGGTGCTTAACCATGCCGCCTCCCACTACGACCACTAGCGGTGCCGCCACCTCGACCACCACTAGCGGCGGCGCCACCTCGACCACCTTAAGCTCAACCAGCGCCCCCACCACGGTTGCGTCATGCCCACCTACAGCGAGCCAGATGTTGCTGGATTACCGGAACGATACCCGACCCCTCCATGCGCAGTTGACCAGCGCCAGTACCTCTCAGGCGAAAAAACGCAAAGTCAGTGAAGCGCTCGGCGAAGAGGCTGCTATTTGCGCCAACAGCCTGCGGGAGAACAAGAAAAAAACCCAAAGTGATTATCAAATTTTTGATGGCCGTGATGTAGTTGACTTGTTTGCCGAAAATCCGGCCACTGGAGAGGTCGAAATCAAGGAAGCCAAGGGCGGCAAATCGCAGTATGGGACGCGCAAGGGCCTGTCCGGCACCAAACCTGTTAAGCAATGCACCCTACCTTATGTGGAAACTATCGCCCACAAGATGAGTAACACCAAATATAAGGGCCGCCATAGCCGAGCGCCTTGCGCTGCGCATAAACCCACAGGCAAATCAGTACCCACCTGCAAGGATTGCCAACGCGCCGAGCGCCTACGCCGCCAGGAAGTTGGTCAAAAAATTAAAAGAGCAATCGCGGTGGGCAAGCTGCGCAAGACAGGCGTCAGAGGGGATTATAACAAGAGTGGTGTCAAGCCTCCTGAGATATTGACTAGCTGGCGCTCAACCACCACGGGCACGACCATTCCAGTGTGAGCATGGTCTTTTCTGCTACGCCTATTAATTGAGGAAGGTCAATGAGAGCATATCCCCACAAGGTGGACGAAGAAATCCTGGGCGAAAATCGGCAAGCGGCGGAAGAATTCATTGATCAATTAACACCAGAAGCCCCAGGCGCCGAGCTCGAAAAAAATGCCACGTTTTTCAAGATGCTTGGCAAGGAAATGCTGAGCTATGGCATTTATAGCTACGCCTCCGCCGAACCGACGTCAAAGGTCATTGAAAAATTACAGCAAGCCAATCTGTATTTTACTAAGGCCATTGCATTTGAAATTATCATGGATCCTTATGAATACATCGATTATCTCGCACTGGCGATCATTTTGACCGATGCGCCTCAAGCAAGGCACTTAGCTGCGTTCCCGCGCACCCGTTACAGTCATGAGGATGTGGAAGCGGGTGAGATTATTTACCTGCTTTCCGAGACCATGGGACTATTACTACTCGCATCTAAAGAGCTTGCAGAGCGCTTGGCGGCTGCCCAGCAAGAACTGGCTGCAAAAAAGATGACTCGTTACGACCGGCTCATCGCTGAAAGTCTGATTGGCCTGATTGCAGCCATTGCGGCACGAGATCAGAACGCTTTCAATCAAGCTGTTCTAGCCCGGCAACAGGATTTTAAGCGGGCCCATGGGCATCCTAGCGAGCGCGATATGCCGGAAGCCTTGCTTGATATCCCTGGTTTAGCGCTCGTGCGCCTTGCGCTCGCACGAGGCTTGAAATACACCACGCAAAGCAGCTATTTACCTGTCGAACTCTTGCAGCGATAAGCCGTTATGCCCTATATCCTTGAGTTCTATAGTCTGGACTGGCGGACGTTGGGCAAGGTTTTTGGTTCGGGAAATCGCGCCTTGCTCGACCGTATCGCACAAGAGAATGGTGATAATTTTTTTCGTGGCCTAGAAAATAAGGAAGATCATCTCCTCTGGAAAAAGATTTTAGAAGCCTTGATCTGTGGTCGTCGCGGGCAAGCCCTGGCGGCGCAGGGGCCAGAACCAAAAATACAGGAAGAGGTAAGTGATCGCATGGCCCTGGCCCTGGTTGGCATCATTCGCACCTTGGGCGTGGGGATCGGCGAGATGGAACACAGCACTGCCAGCGGCTCATTTTTCCGGGATGATTTTTTTGGCCAAGAATCGCCAACACTTCTTAGTTCTCCGATTAATCTTAAACTACTATTAAGCCGGCCATTATTTGGAGTCACGCATGGTACTTATCCGAGTTGGGGGGGCTTAAAAAAAGCCGAGATCCAGCTGCTAATCAAAAGTATGGCTAACCACAAAATCCCGAATGCGGATGATTCCGATGTGGAAGCTTGGCTTTACGAGTTATGTGACTGCTTGCATGCGGCCTACGAAGACGGAACCGATATCGTAACTGTGTATTGTTAGCCGGGCCATCTGTACAATAAAGAGTGTTGCATCTGATTTGACCACTGACTGGATTTAAAAATGCCTCTTTCGCGTCCGCTATCCTCATTGCCACCCCTGGAACTGGTCTGTCCCGCCGGCAATCTACCCTCGCTGAAAACCGCCGTCGATCACGGCGCGGATTCGGTGTACATCGGCTTCCGCGATGACACCAACGCCCGCCATTTTCCCGGCCTGAACTTCGACGCCAAAACAGCGGCGCAGGGCTTGCAATACGCCCACGCCAAGGGCCGGCGGGTGTTCATTGCGCTCAACACCTTTCCGCAGCCGGCAGGTTGGGAACGCTGGCAGCGAGCGGTGGATCAAGCGGCGGAGCTCGGCGTGGACGCGGTCATCGCCGCCGACGTCAGCGTGCTGGAGTACGCCTGTGGCCGGTATCCGAATTTGCCGCTGCATCTGTCGGTGCAGGGTTCCGCGACCAATTACGAGGCGATCCGCTTTTATCACGAGCACTTCGGTATCCGGCGGGTAGTGTTACCCCGCGTGTTGTCCTTGCCGCAAGTGAAGCACGTTTTGGAAAACAGCCCGGTTGGCATCGAAGTCTTCGGTTTTGGCGGGTTGTGCATCATGGTGGAGGGGCGTTGTCTGTTGTCGTCCTACGTGACCGGCGAGTCGCCCAACATGTGCGGCGTTTGTTCGCCGGCCAAGGCCGTGCGCTGGGAGGAAACCCCGCGCGGACTGGAAAGCCGGCTGAGTGGTCTCTTGATCGACCGCTACGCGCCGGGCGAGCCGGCCGGCTATCCGACCCTGTGCAAGGGCCGGTTCCAGGTGGCCGATCAGACCTATTACGCCATCGAGGAGCCAACCAGCCTCAACACCCTGGAATTGTTGCCAGAATTGCAGGCAATGGGCATCGCGGCCATCAAGATCGAGGGTCGCCAACGCAGCCCAGCTTATGTGACTCAGGTCACCAAGGTCTGGCGAGCCGCGATTGATGCCTGTCGGCGCAATCCCACCACCTACGCGCCGAAGCCGGAATGGCAGCGGGAATTGGGCAAGGTCTCCGAAGGTCATCAGACAACCTTGGGTGCTTATCACCGGACCTGGCAGTGAGGGCGGCGATCATGACCAAACATCAGCCGAAACTGGCGTTGGGACCAGTGTTGTACTACTGGCCGCGGGAAAAGCTGCTCGATTTCTACGAGCGGATGAGCATCGCGCCGGTAGACATCGTTTATCTCGGCGAGACGGTTTGCTCCAAGCGCCGCGCTTTCAATACCGAGGAGTGGTTGGCGCTGGCCGAGCGCCTGACCGCCGCCGGCAAGGAAGTCATCTTGTCCACGATGGCGTTGCTGGAGGCGGAATCGGAACTCAAGACCCTACGCCGCTTGTGCGAGAACAGCCGCTTCACCGTGGAAGCCAACGACATGGGCGCGGTGCGGCTGTTGTCCGAGAAGGGCGACGCCTTCGTGCTGGGGACCGGCATCAACGTGTACAGTGGTCGAACTCTGCGTTTTCTGGCTGGCTTGGGTGCCAAGCGGTGGGTGATGCCGGTGGAACTGTCACAGACGACGCTGGCCGCGATCCAGGCCGAGCGGCCGGATCAGGTGGAAACCGAGGTGTTCGTTTACGGTCGGTTGCCACTGGCCTATTCCGCCCGCTGTTTCACCGCCCGGCATCACAATTTGCCCAAGGACGACTGCCAGTATCGCTGTCTCGATTACCCGGAGGGTTTGACCTTGAGCACCCGCGAGGGGCAGGCATTCCTGGCGATTAACGGGATCCAGACCCAATCGGCACAGACTTACAACCTGTTGCCGGAATTGGCGGAGTTGCGGGAATTGAAGGTGGATGTACTGCGAATCAGCCCGCAGACCGAGGGGACAGAAATGGTGATTGAGGCATTCGCCACCTGTCTGCGCGGGGAGCGTGATCCGGTTGAAGCGGCGCGAGCGCTTAATGCCGGGTTGCCGTATGGCGCTTGCGATGGCTATTGGCAGGGACAGCCGGGATTGAGGCAGGTGGTGGATGTGGTGTAGCGCTTTAGGCGGTCGTAAAAGAGCAGGATTGGTCGCGCTATGCAAGGTACATTGAAGGACTGGAAAGAAACCCGTCTATACCAGCAGATTCAGGAGCGTGCGTCGGCTTCTGAAAAGCAGGATTCTGTATGTGTGGCCGCACAACAAGCGCTTGCTCAGGTCATGCCAGACATCCAAGCAGTCCTGCAACAAGGGAACGTGAGTTCCGGATAATTATTCCTGACAGGTTAAAAGCTTAAGTGCATTTTGGGACAGGTTGAGGGAGGGTTTGCGGGGCTGGTAAGTGTAGGCCACCAACGCGGCCAGGACATTGACCATGGCGTTGACCAGGCTGCGGTGCCGGGTGTGCTCGACCTGCTGGATGTTTTTGATCTGATCGTTGATGGTTTCGATAATCGCGCGCTTGCGCAACAACAGCTTATCCGCCAGCGGCATCAGTTTGTTGTGCATGTTTTTGCGGATTTTGGTGATCAATTGTAAGCCGCGCTCCCAGAGAACGTGGAACCGTTGGTGGGAAATGTAGCCGCGATCACCGATCAGCTTGCCGGTCAGAGCCCGGGTCAGCTCGGGTACCGGCTGGCGGTCGTCGACGTTGCCGGGGGTGATACGGAAGGCCAGGAGTTCCCCGCGCTCGTTGACGACGAGATGGAGCTTGAAGCCGTAGAACCACCCCATGGAGGTTTTGCCCCGCCGCGCCACTTTTTTAAAGACCCTGTGGCTATGGATGCGGCGGTTGTGGCACACCACCAGCGAGGTGGCATCGATGAAGGCAATTCCGGTGTCCTCGCCCCGGCGGGTGTGCAGGTAGATGCACATCGGCATCAAGGCGGTGGGGATGAGTGCCACGAATCGATTGTAGCTCAACAGGTTAGGAAACCCGCCCCGACAATGCCCGCTCAAATGCAACAGGTAAAATGCCTTGAAGTTGCGGTACTGCGACTGATGGAAGTAGATCAAAATCGTCATGATCTCCCCGAGCGTCAACCGGCTGGCCCGCTGCCGTTTCCGCTCGCCGCTGGTCAGGCGCTGGCGATGCCAGGCCGGGAGGAACAGCCGGCAGAAATCATCGATGTCGCAGTACAGGTCTTCTAAGCTCATCGTGGGGACTCTTGGAAGGGAAGGGATAACCGGAAACCTTAGCCGATTCCGACCCAGGAGCCACCCCCTCTGTTTATCCGGAACTCACGTTATCGAGAAACGGTATAACCGTTCAGACAGGTAGGTCGGGCACTGGATGTGCCCGACATCGTTGCTTTTCCGACCTGCCCGGAAACTTACCGATGCGCTAGGACTTGCTGAGCCATGGCGGAGACTGTACTCCTGGCGTCAGGTGTAATTCCTCCGGCCCCAGGTGAACAAACAGTTCCCAGGCAGCGTTGCGTGGATGGGATGGGATTGCGTTGATCGCGATCAGACGGATCGCATGTTTGGGCCGCCAAACGAAAAATCCCTTCCTCAGTGTCAAGGAAGGGATTTTATAACTGTCAGCCTACTCCCACCCGCCCATGACGCTGGGCGACGGGCGGGATGGAACCCGGTGGTTCAGTGCTGCCCGACCGCCCGGCGGACTTCCTCCAGCGAGTTCGGGTCGTCCAGGGTGGACAGATCGCCCGGATCGCGGCCTTCGGCCAGCGCCTGGATCGACCGCCGCAGCAGCTTGCCGGAGCGGGTCTTGGGCAGGGCGCTGACGAAGTGAACGTTGTGCGGCTTGGCCACCGCGCCCAGCAGATCCTGCACCTTGTTGATGATTTCCTTCTCCAGTTTCTCGGCGACGCCGGGCGCGTCGAGCTGGGACGGGTCTTTCAACCGGGCGAAACCAACCGGCACCTGACCCTTGACCTTGTCCGCCAGGCCGACCACCGCCACCTCGGCGACCGCCGGATGGGCCTGGATCGCCTCCTCGATTTCGCGGGTACCCAGCCGGTGACCGGCCACGTTGATCACGTCATCAGTGCGGCCCAGGATGAAGAAATAGCCATCCTCGTCGCGCACCGCCCAGTCAGAGGAGGTGTACAACATCTCCTTGAAGCTGGAGAAATAGCTCTTGACGAAGCGCGAGTCGTCACCCCACACCGTGCTCAGGCAGCCCGGTGGCAGCGGCGGTTCCACCACTAGCACGCCCTTCTCGCCACGCGGCACTTCCTCGCCGGTGCCTTCGCTGATGACCCGAATGTCGTAGCCGTAGACCGGGAAGCCCGGCGAGCCGAAGCGGTTGGGCTTGAGATCGACGCCCGGCAGGTAGGAGAGCATCGGCCAGCCGGTCTCGGTCTGCCAGTAGTGGTCGATGACCGGAATCTTCAGCGCGTCGGTGATCCAGCGCGAAGTCGGCTCGTCCAGCGGCTCGCCGGCCAGGAACAGGTAGCGCAGGCACGACACGTCGTGCATCGTCATGTACTTCTGATCCTGTCCCTTCAGCACCCGCACCGCCGTCGGCGACGAGAACATCGACCGTACCTGATATTCGTTGACGATCTTCCACCAGATACCCGGATCCGGGCGGATCGGCAGTCCCTCGTAGAAAATCGTGGGCGAGCCGTTCATCAACGGGGCATAGACGATGTAGGAGTGGCCCACCACCCAGCCGATGTCGGAGGTGGCGAACATGGTCTCGCCGGGGTTGATGTGATAGAGATGCTTCATGGTCGAGGCCAGCGCCACCGCGTAGCCGCCGACATCGCGCTGCACGCCCTTGGGAATGCCGGTCGTGCCGGAGGTGTAGAGGATGTAGCTCGGCTCGTTGGATTCCAGCCAGGTGATCGGCACCTCGGCGTCCATGTGCTGGGCGCGCAGGGTCGCGTAATCCAGATCGCGGCCCTCGACCAGCGTCAGCCCCTTGTCGAGGCCGCGATTGCAAATGACCACCTTCTCCGGCGGGAACTTGGCCAGGCTGCACGACTCGTCCACCAGATGCTTGTAGGGCACCGCCTTGCCGCCGCGCATGCCGGCGTCGGAGGTGACCATGACCTTGGGCTTGGCGTCGTCGATGCGCACCGCCAGGTTGTAGGCCGCGAACCCGCCGAACACGACGGAGTGAATCGCGCCGATCCGGGCGCAGGCCAGCATGGCGAAGGCGGCCTCGGCGATCATCGGCATGTAGATGATGACCCGGTCGCCCTTGCCCACGCCCAGCGACTGCAACACCGCCGCGAACCGGTTCACCTCGCGGTGCAGCTCGGCGTAGGTGTAAATCTTGGTTTCGTCGGTTTCGGTCGAGATGTAGATCACCGCCCGCTGGTCGGCGCGGTCGGCCAGGTGCCGGTCCACGGCGTTGTAGCAGAGATTGGTTTCGCCGCCGACGAACCACTTGCAAAACGGGGGCTTGCTGTAATCACGGATTTTCTGCGGCGGCTTGTTCCAATGGATCAGCTTGGCCTGCTCGCCCCAGAAACCCTCTGGGTCGGTGATGGACCAGCGATGGAATTCTTCGTAATTCATTCGGAGACATCCTCCAATGGTAAGGGTTAAGGGCGACGTTGTGATTGTCGTGCAGTGAAGTGTAGTCGCCGAAACTGAAATTTCTCGTCCGCCGCCCTCGAAATCGTCGAGGACGGCGGGACGCCGCTTACTTCAACAGGTCTTCGATGCTGGCGCGCTCCTCGCGCAGCTCCTGCTCGGTGGCCTTCATCTTCTCACGGCTGAACTCGTCGATCGGCAGACCCTGCACGATCTGATAATCGCCGTTCTTGCAGACGCACGGATAAGAGTAGATCACGCCTTCGCCGACGCCATAGGAGCCGTCGGACGGGACCGACATGCTGACCCAGTCGCCATCGGGGCTGCCCAGCGCCCAGTCGCGCATGTGATCGATGGCGGCCGAGGCGGCGGAAGCGGCGGAGGATGCGCCGCGCGCCTTGATGATCGCCGCGCCGCGCTGTTGCACGTCGGGGATGAAGGTGTTGCGGTACCAACCCTGATCGACCAGCGAGGTCGCGGCCTGGCCCTTGACCGTGCACTGGCTGATGTCGGGATACTGGGTCGAGGAGTGGTTGCCCCAGATCGTCATCTTCTTGATGTCGTTGACGTGGGCGCCGGTCTTCTCGGCCAACTGGCTCAGGGCGCGGTTGTGATCGAGCCGGGTCATGGCGTGGAAGCGGCGGCGATCCCGGTCCGGCGCGTTGCTGGCGGCGATCAACGAGTTGGTGTTGGCGGGGTTGCCGACCACCAGCACCCGGATGTCGGCGGCGGCATGGTCGTTGATCGCCCGGCCCTGGGGCCCGAAGATGGCGCCGTTGGCGGTCAGCAGATCCTTGCGTTCCATGCCGGGGCCGCGCGGCCGGGCGCCGACCAGCATGGCGAAGTTGGCGTCCTTGAACGCCGTTTCCAGCTTGTCGGTGGCGACGATGCCGGCCAGCAGCGGGAACGCGCAGTCGTTCAGTTCCATCACCACGCCTTGCAGGGCTTGCAGCGCCGGGGTGATTTCCAGCAGTTGCAGGATCACCGGCTGATCGGGACCCAACATGCTGCCCGAGGCGATCCGGAAGGCCATGGCATAACCGATGTTACCAGCAGCGCCGGTGATGACGACGCGGACGGGTGCTTTCATGCGTGTGCTCCTTTGACGTTAGCGAGGATGCCAGTACGGCTGGGAATGCTCCGGGGCCGTAGTCGAAGTACGTTCCTGGAGCTGGGTGGGACGACGATGAACATGGGGTGGCGGAAACCTGCCAGGCGACGGACGGGGCCGTGGCCATAATTTTTATAATGGAACGCCAACCGCCCGCGGCGGCTGGCTTTAAAGTTGAAAAATAGTAACGTAGATTGCCGTGTTTTGAAACGAAAGCCGGTTTCGCCGGCGGGGATGTCTGTCGCGATGAGCAATTCCTTTACCCAAGGCGCCGGTTATGTCCTGACTGGCCTGCGCTGGTTGCCCAGGGCCGGCCTGCGCGGTTTCGTGGCGGTTCCACTATTGATCAACACCCTTCTGTTCGGTGGAGGGATCTGGTGGGGCGCGAACCGGTTGCAGCGGCTCGACCAGGCGATTCAGGGCTGGTTGCCGGACTGGTTGGCCTGGTTGCACTGGCTGTTGTGGCCGCTCTTCGTTCTGACCGTGCTGGTGGTGGTCTTTTACACCTTTTCCTTGATCGCCAATGTCATCGCCGCCCCCTTCAATGGCTTGCTGGCCGCGCGGGTCGAGAGGATGATCGATCCCGCCGGTCGTGTCCCGCCACGCTCCACCGAACCGTCGTGGCGCGAGTTGTTGCTCAGTCCGCTGGGGGAGTTACGCAAACTGCTGTACTTCGTGGCCTGGGCGATTCCGCCGTTGGTGCTCTCGTTCGTGCCGGCGGTCAACCTGGTCGCGCCGGTGGTGTGGGCGATCTCCACGGCCTGGATGCTGGCGCTGGAGTACGCCGACTATCCGCTCGGCAATCGAGGAATGGGCCTCAAAGCGCAGCGCCAACTGCTGCGCCAGCGCCCGCTGCTGGCCTTGGGTTTTGGCGGCATGACGCTGCTGCTCACCTTGATTCCGCTGCTGAACTTCCTGGCGATGCCAGCGGCGGTGATCGGCGCGACGTTGCTGTGGAACAAAGAGTTGTCGGATTCCGCATGAGAGGGGCGGAGACTTGGCGGGGGCTGATCTTGCGCCTGCTGTATACCGGCCTGCTGTATCTGGCGCTGCCGTTGGCGTTACTGCGGCTGTACTGGCGTGGCCGGCGAGACGCGGGATACCGCCAGCGCTGGACCGAGCGGCTCGGCTTTGTCCCGTCGGCGGGGCCGACCGGCTGCCTGTGGCTGCACGCCGTGTCGGTGGGCGAAACCCGCGCCGCCCTGCCGCTGATTCGCGCCCTGCTGAATCGTTATCCCGGATTGCCGCTGCTGGTGACCACCACCACCCTGACCGGTTCCCGCCAGGTACGGGCGGCGCTGGGCGATCAGGTCCAGCACGTTTACGCGCCTTACGACGTGCCCGGCGCGGTGGCGCGGTTCCTGCGTCGAACCCGGCCCCGGCTGGCGGTGATCATGGAAACCGAGTTGTGGCCCAATCTGCTGCGCCAATGCGCGGTCGCCCGCATCCCGGTGCTGGTCGCCAACGCCCGGCTGTCGGAGCGTTCGGCGCGCGGCTATGCCCGGATGGGCGGGCTGACCGCCGCTATGCTGCGCGACATTACCCTGGTCGCCGCCCAGGCCGAGGCCGACGCCGAACGGTTTCGCGCGCTGGGCGCGCTCCGGGTGGAAGTCACGGGCAACCTCAAGTACGACCTGACGCCGCCCGACGATCTGCCGGAGCGGGGATGGCGACTGCGGCGGGAATGGTTGGGGGAGAATCGACCGGTCTGGATCGCCGCCAGCACCCACGCCGGTGAGGACGAACTTGTTCTGGACGCTTTCGCCCGCCTCCGCGCGCGCTGGCCGGAATTGTTGCTCTTCCTCGTGCCTCGCCATCCAGAACGTTTCGACGCGGTGGCGGCGCTGTGTCGACAGCGGGGTTTCAGCATGATCCGGCGTAGCGAACAGCGATCCTGCGCGCCGAATACCGCCGTGTTCCTCGGCGACAGCATGGGCGAGTTGCTGCTGTTCTACGCCGCCGCCGATCTAGCCTTCGTCGGCGGCAGCCTGGTTCCCATCGGCGGCCATAACGTGCTGGAGCCGGCGCTGCTGGGTCTGCCGGTACTGTTCGGCTCGCACATGTTCAACTTTACCGAAGCCGGCGAGCGGTTGCTGGCAGTGGAAGCGGCTTGGCGGGTCGTCGATGCGGTGGAATTGGCGGCGGCGATGGATCGGTTGCTGGCCGATCCCGCGTTGCGTCAAACCGCCGGCCAGCGTGGCCGGGCAGTGGTGGAACGGCATCGCGGGGCGCTGGCGGCGCTGTTGGAGCGCATCGAAACCCTGCTGTGATCAAACCCATCTCAAGCGCGCCAAGACCTATGGAGCATGGAGACGTTCAAGCATGAAGATCGCTTTGCGCTGTTGCGCGTCGCTATTGTTCATTTTATCGATATTCTGGACGAGCGGCGCTGTTCCTCAATCCAGTTCGCCGCCCACCGCGCCAACCGCCACGCCCACGCTGGAAGAGGCGCAGGCCAAGCTGGCCGCACTCGCCACCCTCCGTGATTTGCCGGAAAATGAGCGCACCCAGACGCGGGACTTGTACCAGCAGGCGATCAGTCAGTTGCAGGCGGCGAAAAATTACGCCGACACCGCGGCCTCCTATCAGCAACTCCAGCAATCGGCCCCGCTGGACACCGCCCGCCTACAGCAGGCCGTCGCCAGCGAGCCGCCGGCTCCGCCATCGCCATCGCTTTCCACCGAGGATCTGACCCAGCAACTGGCGCAGGCCCAGGTCAGCTTGAGCGATGCCCAGAAGCGCCTGGGCGACCTGGACCAGCAACTGGTGACGCAACAGGCGCGCCCCAAGAATATTCCCGCCGAATTGAGCGCTCTTAAGCAACAGTTGGCCGATCTCGAAAGCAAGCTGCAAGCCGCCGCCCCAGCCGGCACCACCCCCTTGCTGGCCGATGCGCGACAGTTGGCGCTGACCACCCAGCGGCAAGCGCTGAACCAGCAGATCGCCATGCTGGAGCAGGAGCGACTGAGCTACGATGTTCGTTACGCCCTGCTGAACGCCCAGCGGGCGGTGGCGGCGCGGGAAGTCGCGCAGGCCCAGACTCAAGCGCAGCAACTGCAAAGCCTGCTGAACGCGCGCCGCCGCGACGAGGCGACCGCGGTAGTGCAGCAAGCCGACCAAACCAGGCAGGAAGCCGCCGCCAAACCGGCGGTGGTCCAGGCCGCCGCCGCCGAGAATGCCGCCATCAGTCGCCGACTGGAGGACATCGTTCGATACAGCGACCAGGCCAGCGACCGCCAGACCGACTTCAACGAACGTTTGACGCAATTGACCGATCGAATGCGTGGGATCAAGCAGCAACTCGGCATCGCGGGGTTCAGCGACGCCATCGGACCGATCCTGTTGAAAGAGCGGCGCAACTTGCCCGACGTGCGCCAGTACCAGCGCAACGCCAGCGAACGCCAGCAAGGCATCATCCAGGCCCGTCTGGAGCAGTTCCGGACCGAGGAACAGCTTCGTCGCATTCGGGCCGTCGAAGAGAACCTCCAGGAACAGGCGACCCAATTCGACCCCCAATGGTCGGACGCGCAACGGCAAGCGGTCATCGCGGAACTACGACCCCTGCTGGTCGAACGCCAGCAACTACTGGAAAAACTCAGCGGGAGCTACTCCAATCTCACCACCGGATTGGTCGCGCTCGACGAGGCCCAGCGCAAGCTGATCGACCAGGCCGAACTTTACGGGACGCTGCTGGACCGTCATCTATTGTGGATTCGCAGCAGTCCGCGGCTCGGCTTCGAATGGCTGAAAACCCTGAGAGGGGCGTTGGACTGGCTGGTCGAACCGGCCAACTGGGGGGACGTGTGGCAAAACCTGGAGCGCGGAGCGCGCAATCAGCCGGAGTTGGCGGTTCTCGGCGCGCTGGTTTTTCTGGGGCTGCTGTATTACCGCCGGTCGCTGATCCAGCGCCTGGGCGATGGGGTGGATGCCATCGGCGACGTGCGCCGCGACCGCTTTGGGCTGACCGGCCGCGCCTTGGTGATCACCGCTTTGCTGGCGCTACCTTGGCCCTGGCTGTTGGCCTGGCTAGCCTGGTTGTTGTTCGTCTCCGGTAACGCCGCCGACTTCTCACGGGGGTTGGGTCTTGGCCTGGTCGCCGGCGCGATCCTGACCGTGAATATCACCTTCCTGCGCCAGTTTTGCCGTCCCCAGGGACTGGCGATGGCGCATTTTGGCTGGAGCGAGGCGGGGTGCCGGCTGCTGCGCCGCCACCTTGGCTGGTTTTTATGGATTGGCCCATGGGGTCCAATCATCGTCGGGCTTTGCGAAACGCAACCCGATCCGGTGTACGGCGATACCCTGGGACGGCTGGCTTTCTCCATCAGTTCGCTGGCGCTGACCGGCGTGCTTTGGCGGGTGCTGGACCCGCGTCAATCGTTACTTGCCGGCCTGGCGGCGGGTCGCGCCGGCGCGACCTGGCGGTTTCGTTACCTGTGGTATCCCTTGATCGTCGGAACGTATGTGTTGATTGTTTTGCTGGCATTGGCCGGTTACTACTACACCGCGATGCAATTGCGCGGCCGCATGATGCTGACAGCCTGGCTGCTGCTGGGCGCGGTGCTGTTGGTCAATCTGTTCTTGCGCTGGCTGAATATCAGCCAGCGCCGCCTGGCGCTGCAACGCGCGCTCGCCAAGCGCGAGGCACAGTTGGCTGCCCGCGCCACCAAGGATGCCGCGCCGGCATCGGGGGAGGGTGTGCCGGAAATCCTCAATGTGCCGGACCTGGACCTGACCACCATCAGCGAACAGACCCGCAGCCTGATGAACTTGACCGTTCTGTTGGGGCTGGGCTTCGGGCTGTGGCAAATCTGGGGGGGACTGATTCCGGCCTTTTCCATCCTCAACGAAATCACCCTTTGGCGGCAAGTGGTGCGGACCGCCGCGGGCACGCAAGTCGCGGACATCACCTTGGGGAGCATCGTGGTCGCCGGGGCATTGTTGGTGTTGGTCGGCTTCCTGGCCCGTAATCTGCCCGGCGCGCTGGAGTTGGTGGTGTTGCAGCGGTTGGCGGTGGACCCCGGCAACCGTAACGCCATCATCACCATCAGCCGCTATCTGATTACCGCCATTGGACTGGTGGCGGCGCTGGACATCATCGGCATCGGCTGGGATCAGGTGCAGTGGCTGGTCGCCGCCCTCGGTTTGGGCTTGGGGTTTGGGTTGAAGGAAATTTTCAGCAATTTCTTTTCCGGCTTAATCTTGCTGCTGGAACGGCCGATCCGGGTGGGGGATACCGTGACGCTCGATCAGTTGAGCGGCACGGTGTCGCGCATCAACATCCGTGCCACCACCATCACCGACTGGGATCGCAAGGAAATCATCGTCCCCAACAACACCTTCGTCACCAGTGCGCTGATCAACTGGGCCCGGAGCGACCCCATCACCCGGATGGTGATTCCGGTGGGGGTTGGATATGACAGCGATCCCGCGCGGGTCCACGAGGTGCTGTTGGCGGTGGCGACCGCGCATCCGCTGGTGCTCAAGGAGCCGGCGCCGGCGGTCCTGTTCCTCAAGTTCGGCGAGAGCGCGCTGGAATTCGAGGTGCGGGTGTTCGTGCGGGACCTGGCCAACCGCCTGCCGGTGACCCACGACTTGCACAACGGCATCTTGCGGGCGCTGCGCGACAGTGGCATCGAGATACCCTTCCCGCAGCGGGATGTGCATTGGCGTAGCGCGCCGGTTGAGCCGCGAAATCCGCTGGACAGGGGTTCGGATACTTCGTCTTGAGTAGCAAGCGAGGTTTTGCCGTTCACGGTTGCCCCGCCACTCGCGCGGCGGCGGTGAGCGGATTCATCACTTCGATGCCGTCCCGCATCGGGTAGGGCTCGGCTACCGGGGCGACCAGCAGTTTGCGGCTGGTCCCCACGTCGGCGGCGGCTTGGTGGAAGCCCTTCGATACCGTGGGGGCCGAGGCGCGTTTGATTTCCACTACCCAGGTCTCGCCGTTGCGAAACTCCAGCACCAGGTCGGCTTCCGCCCCGTGCGCGGTGCGATAGAAGCTGGCTTCGGCATCAGGCGCGGCGGCGAGCAACTGTTCGATCACGAAACCTTCCCAACTCGCGCCGGCCACCGGGTGGCCCAAGACCGCTTCCAGATTCGTCAGGCCCAGCAGGGCATGAACGATGCCGCTGTCGCGCACATACACCTTCGGCGCGCGCACCAGTCGCTTGCCGACGTTGCCGTGCCAGGCGGGCAGGCGGCGGACCAGCATCAGATCGGCCAGGATATCGATGTAGCGGGCCACGGTCTGCCCGCTGACCGCGAGCGACGCGGCCAGTTGCGACTGGTTGAGTAGGCCGCCTTGCGCATGGGCCAGCATGGTCCACAGGCGACGCAGGGTAGTCGCCGGAATGCGGGGTCCGAGAGTCGGAATGTCCCGCTCCAGGTAGGTCGCGATGAAGGCTTCGCGCCAGCGCAGGCTGGCCGCATCGTCCAGCGCCAGCCAGGACAGAGGAAAGCCGCCACGCACCCAGAGCGGATGGAGGTCGGCGCCGAGTGCGGTGGGCGGCAGCACTTCGCGCGCCTGGAAGGGGGTGAGTTCCAGCCGCGCTACCCGCCCGGCCAGGCTCTCGCTGGCTTGTTGCAGCAAGATGCCGGAGGCGGAACCGAGGAGCAGGAATTGGCCGGCGGTTTCACCATCCCGCCGGCGGATATCGATAACGCCACGCAGCACGGCGAACAGTTCGGGCAGGCGCTGCACTTCGTCCAGGATCACCAGCCGATGGCGCTGGACAAGGAGGAAACCCTCGGGATCGTCCAACTGACGTTGGGCCGAAGGCAGTTCCAGGTCGAGATAAAGCGCATCGCTCCGCCTGGCCATTTCGGCCAGAGCCAGCGTGGTCTTGCCCGCCTGGCGGGGCCCCAGCAAGACCACCGCCGGGAACTGGGCGAGCAGATCGACGAGTTGTTGTTGGGCGAAACGAGGTTTCATCCGTGCAATCTATCATTTTCATGGAAGATTTGCACGGTTTTTCTAGTACAAAAGCAAAATCCTGATCAGCAGAGTGTGGATGGCGGTTATTTGCGGCTTGAGATTCTCGATGGCCCTGTTCCCCACCCTTATTTTGATATCAGGTTAAGCGCTCTTTTGCCCCTTCAGTTCCGCCACGGTTAGCTCGGCGAATTTTTGATATAACCAACTCATACGCATACTGTCCTGACCGCCAGCCAGTCCACCAAGGGCATAGGAAGCCGAGACCTCAAAGGATTTAAGAACCTTTTTGTTCTTATCCGTTATCGTGACTGTGCCAACAAGATGGTCGTCACCCGCCATGAAACCAAACATGACGGCATTGAAGACGGAGCGCACACGTATGTCAGTCAGCAGGATATGGATAGAATATTCCGATGTGGGACTTATCAAGCCACCTCCCTCAGCGGCGTTCTTGATGGTATTCTTGAATTCATCGGTATTGAATGTGAGATTACCGCTCAGTTTGCTTTTCATTTCCTCGCTTAAGCTAACGGAGATACCGCCATATTTTTGGCCGATCAGCCAGTTAGGTTCCGTAGTCACTGAATCCGCCCGTTTGACTGACGATGCGCAAGCGGTTAGACCAATCAGGATGACAAGATACAGTAAAACTTGCATGGCGGATTTTTGCATAGTTATCTCCCATATCAACTGACTTATTGCTATTTAGGCGATTTCCGTAAATAAAAATACCAGTAGCGCGGGCGTGGCACAGCCTTCGCTCGGTGCAGCGCACCCCTGCAATGGCGGGCTATGCCCGCCCTACAGGGATTTACTTTCGACTTGCAGCTGGCCGCGCGCAAGTCGAGCGGTGGTTTGCTGGTGGCCGACCTTAAGCAGCAAGGTAGGGTGGATGAGCGAAGCGAAATCCCCTGCTCGAGATTTCATTCTTCAATCCAGCCCCCATGCGCTTACTCGTAGTAAATCACCATCTCACCGATATATAAGGCTATGAATCGATGCCGTCATTCGGGATTAGGGGAAGGTTGAATTTTTTAAAAACTCAATGCTGCTGTCCCCATCAGAATAACACGGATAGATTGCCATCGGCGTTGCATTGGATTCCATCAAGGTACTCGCACTGGCGGCAGATGAGCAGTTGACTGTGCCAATTTTTATTACTGGTTGCCCACCTTGCAAATCAGCAACAAATAGATAGCAAGCATTGTTAACAAAGGTCACACTCCCACTACCGCTGGCGCTGCCACACCCTGATAATGTTGCTGAAAAAGACTTCACACCTGCCGACGTTGTGGCAAAGCTTTCAAGGGTGGGGGCTGTGCTACAGTTACTCGATATAGAACGTCTTGTTACGCTATCAATAGTAACCGAGAACGTAAGAGGAGCCCCATTACTACAACATAGCTGATTATACACAGTCCATCGTGCACCCCCACAGTTAGTACCACATTCCCAATTGCCTACAAGGGGAAGCCAGCCCGCGCCCGGTGGACCGTAGCCGAAGGTGAGGTCGGCGATGCCGGTGGTGTTGCTGTTGCGCAGGTAGAAGACGCTGGTGGCCGGGTTGTACAGGCCGATGGTGGCGACGCCGTCGCCGTTCCAGTCGCCGGCGATGGGAAGCCAGCCCGCGCCCGGTGGACCGTAGCCGAAGGCGAGGTCGGCGATGCCGGTGGTGTTACTGTTGCGCAGGTAGAAAACGCTGGTGGCTGGGTTATACAGGCCAATGGTAGCGGCACCGTCGCCGTTCCAGTCGCCCGCGACGGGAAGCCAGCCCGCGTCGGGCGGACCGTAGCTGAAGGTTAGATCGTCGGTGCCCTGGGTATTGCTGTTGCGTAGGTGGAAGGTGCTGGTGGCCGGGTCGTACAGACCGATAGTGGTGGCGCCGTCGCCATTCCAGTCGCCCGCGAGGGGCAGCCAACCGGCGCCCGGTGGACCGTAGCCAAATTTGATGTCGGCAATGCCGGTGGTGTTGCTGTTGCGCAGGTAGAAGAGGCTGGTGGCCGGGTTGTACAGGCTGATGGTGGCGGCGCCGTCACCGTTCCAGTCGCCCGCGAGGGGCAGCCAACCGGCGCCGGGAAGACCGTAGCCGAAGGTCAGGTCGGCGATGCCGGTAGTGTTGCTGTTGCGCAGGTAGAAGAGGCTGGTGGCCGGGTTGTAGAGGCCGATGGTCTTGACGGTGGGAGCGGTTGCGGCATTTTCCTGCGGCACGCTCATCTGGCTAATAGTCCCTCCTGCAAGGCCAGGATCAGGTTGGGATTGCTGTGCTTCGGCTGGACTTATAATGCTGAGCATTAAAGTCGCTATTAAACAGAGGACATTAAGGACTTTGAGATAATGATCTCCACTGTGGCAACTTCTCGGGGCAAATAAAGCCAACACCCCTAAAGAGTAGAATCGCTTGTTAAACATGGCTTTTCTCCCAATTGGTGTGGTCAAATGGGTGTAACATTTTTCAGTTTATCTCAACATGTGCTGTTTATACTGGAAAGTTGAGTATCAGCAGAGCGGCATTCCTTTTGTCCAATTTTGGCTATTTAATCACCTCCTTGCGTCGTGCTATCGCCACCGCATCGGTGCGATTTCTCGCATTCAACTTGGATAGAATGGCGTTGACATGATTAGCAACCGTGTGTTCAGAAATGTGAAGAGATCGCGCGATTTCCTTGTTTTCCAAACCATCCGCAATCAAGTTCAGGATCTCCACCTCGCGCAAGGTTAAATGGTTATGAGAATGATGTGGCGGCAGTCTGCCTTTTATTTTTTGCACCACCTCGGTCGCAAAGACTGGAGTCAAATAGGCTTCACCCAGGTACACGGCATGAATGGCGCTCACAATGACGGCCGGATCTTGCACTTCCTGCTTGAGCAGAAATCCAGTCGCCCCCCCTTGGATCGCTTCCTCCAAGTCCGCGTCTTGCGGAAAGTCGGTGAAGATAATGACCTGGGCATTCGGCAACAGCGCCTTGACCCGCCGGGTGGCCACGATGCCCTCTACCCCCTGACCAAAGCGCAGGTCCATCACCACCACGTCGGGCTGGGCGGTCGGCAGCGCGGCCAACCCTTCGGCCACCGTCGCCGCCGCGCCCACGATTTGCAAATCGGTCTCCTGACCGAGCACGGCCACCAATGCCTCCCGGCACATCCAGGAATCCTCAAAGACGAAGATTTTGATCACGAGAACCACCCTACTCGTCATAAGTGGGTTTGCCATGAGAAGAATCCATTAGGAAAGACTGGGTAAAATTACCCATACAGCGACGAGAGTTGACCGAACGGGTCATACGGCTGGTGGGTGGACGGGAAACCACAATACGAGCCGACAACCCGCATTCGGTTGACTCTTCAGTTCGAGGTTCCCACCCAACTCCTGGGCGCGATGCCGCAAACTGTGCAGACCAACCGTCCCTTGGTTACCCGACGTTGCGGGGTCGAATCCACAACCCCGGTCGGCAATGGCGAGCATGATTTCGTTCTGCCCTTGGCGCAGTTCGACCTCGCCAGCGGCCACGCCCGCGTGTTTCCAGGTGTTCATCAGCGCCTCGGCCAGAAAATGCCGGAGTGCGTCGCGGTGCCGGGTGGAGAGAAAAGTCGGTTCCGTCATGGAGACATCTAGCGTCCAATGGCCTCCGGTCAGCGCCGTCACGAGCCGGATTTCCTCCCGCACGATGGCGTCCACCTCCCAAGCCGGCGCTGATTCCTGGTCCAGGAGAGTTTTCACCAGATGATTCAACTCGATTTGCAGATAGCTCAGCCCCCGCCACAGCCATTCCAGTTCCTGCCGCGCGCTGACCTCATCCCATTCCTGGCGTCGCAACAGGCCACGCGAGCGCAGAAGCAGGGCAAGGACCATCTGCTTCGCGCCGTCGTGCAACCCCAGCGCCAGCCGCTGGTGTTCCTCGATAGTGACCCGACGCTGGGTTTCGATGATCTGCTCCCGCGCCAGGCGCTCGATGCGTGACAGCAAAGTATCGAAATAGCCCAGAATCAGGCCCGCGCAAAGACAAAGTAAAACCACGCTCAGTCGCGTTTCCCTGGGAGTCATGACGAAGGTTTCCATAGCGGGCGCGTCCCCGCTGAGATCCTTGATCAAGGTAGCGATTGCGAACAGGATCGCCGCCGTCCAGACACCTTGGCGATTGAGGAAAATCGTGAATAGAATGAGAGTGGTCAGGGTGTAGAAGAGATAGGAATTGCGCCAGTCGTCCCCGATAGTCAACAGGGTGATGGAAACCGCCAGATCGACGACCAGCCACCCTGGACGGCGGGTTAGGATGAGTGCAAGTCGGTTACGTCCCAGCAGCGCCGCCAAGTTGTAGCCAAACAACGGCAATGCGACCAGCGCGAATTCTTCTAGTATCCAAACCAACGGCGAGCGCCGGAACGCGGCGACCACCAGGATCGCCATCACCGCGATGAGCCGGAACCAGAGCGTGGCGGTCAATGCGCGACTCCGTTCGGCGGAAATCAGGGAACTATCTGTTATCGCATCCATGACACCGTCCTTATATCAACCGGGCATGGCATGACGTTGAACCATCGATGCCAGTTGATGGTTACAAACATGCTAAATATTAATCAATGTAGTCCTCCATCGAACACTTTTCTGTTTTATCATGGTCAATGTTGCTGAATCATTCACCCCCGCACGACGGTGCCGAGCGCGTGCCGCTGAGGGTTTTTTACCGAAAAGGCATACCCGGGATATTTGCTTGTGTGTTTAGAGGTTGGGTATGACAGCGATCCCGCGCGGGTCCACGAGGTGCTGTTGGCGGCGGCGACCGCGCATCCGCTGGTGCTCAAGGAGCCGGCGCCGGCGGTCCTGTTCCTCAAGTTCGGCGAGAGCGCGCTGGAATTCGAGGTGCGGGTGTTCGTGCGGGACCTGGCCAACCGCCTGCCGGTGACCCACGACTTGCACAACGGCATCTTGCGGGCGCTGCGCGACAGTGGCATCGAGATACCCTTCCCGCAGCGGGATGTGCATTGGCGTAGCGCGCCGGTTGAGCCGCGAAATCCGCTGGACTAAGGGTGCGAATGCCTTGCCCTGATCGCGCCTGAGGTCCACTCTTCCCCGGCTATTCCCCCGATTGCAGCAGCGATCCCCGTTCCCGCGCCTGCTGGACGGTGGCCAGAAATACACCGATGCCGAGGCCAAGATAGCCGACGTTCAGCAGCAGGGCATGGAGCATGTAATCCAGCCGAAACGTATGATCCAGCAACACCGCCCGCATCCCCTCGAACACGTGGCTGGCCGGCAGCGCCCAGGCCAGTGGATGCAGCCAGGCGGGCAGGGTGGCGACGGGGTAATAAATGCCGCACAGCGGGGCCAGGGCGAAAATCGCCGCCCAGGCGATGCTTTCCGCGCCCATGCCGTAGCGCAGCACCAGCGCCGACACCAGCAGGCCGATGGCCCAGCCCATCAGCAGCAGGTTGAGGAAGAATCCCGCCAGCGGCAAGCCGAGACTGAACAGGTTGAAGCCGTAGAACGGGATCGCCAACAAGACCGCGATGCCGACGCCGAGCACGGTCCGCACCAGGCTGATGGCCATCAGCGCGATGATCAGTTCGATGGGTTGCAGCGGGCTGATGAGTAATTGCGCCAGATTGCGGGCGTGCAGTTCCTCGAAAAAAACCACCGACAGGCCCAGTTGGCTGCGAAACAGGATGTCCCACAGCAGCACGCCTGACAGCAGTAACCCCGTGGCCCGGTTCAGTACGTCGCTGTGACTGGCCAAATAGCGGGTAATGAAGCCCCACAGGATCATCTGCACCGTCGGCCAGTAGGCCAGTTCGATGACGCGAATCCGCGAACTTCGCAGCAGATAGAGATAACGCAGCGCCAACGCCCCGATCCGGCGCGCGGAGATACCATTCATTCGACGACCTCGCCGCTCTGAATGCCACGGGCGATGTCGAGGAACACTTCCTCCATATCCTTGCGGCCGTAGCGGTGGATCAACTCGCGCGGCGCGCCGGTGGCGACGATTCGCCCCGCCCGCAGCATGATCACCTGGTCGCAGAGCCGTTCGACTTCGCTCATGTTGTGCGAGGCCAGCACCAACGTCGCGCCGCTTTGCCGCTGATAATCGGTCAAAATGCGGCGCATCCGGTCGGCGGTGTCGGGATCGAGCGAGGCGGTCGGTTCGTCCAGCAGCAGGATTTCCGGCTCGTTCAGCAGCGCCTTGGCCAGCGCCACGCGAGTCTTCTGGCCGGCGGACAGGCTGCCGTAGGGACGCTTGAAAAAAACGTCGATGTCCAAATCCCGTCCCAGCGCCGCCAGCCGTTCCCGCACGCGGCGCACCCCATACAAGCGGGCGTAGACGGTCAGGTTCTCCGCGACGGTCAGCCGTTGGGGCAGATCTACGTAGGGCGAGGAGAAATTCATGCGCGGCAGCACCCGCTGGCGATGGCGCGGCACGTCCTCGCCGAGAATCCGAATCTGGCCGCCGGTCGGCAGCAACAGTCCGAGCAGCATGGCGATGGTCGTGGTCTTGCCAGCGCCGTTGCCGCCGAGCAGAGCGCAGGTAGCGCCCCGGACGATGGTGAAACTGACGCCGTCCACGGCGCGCACCGGGCCATAGTGCTTGCTGAGATTCTCGACCTCGATAACGGCCGGTTCAGCCACTTCAGCCCACGCCTCGCGCCAGCTTCGGCAAATCGCCCTCCAGCCCCATCGCCCGGCGGGCGATCAGGTTCTTGAGCGGCCCGGCGGCGTCGGTCAGGTTGAGACCGACGTTCCGCAGCAACCGCACCGGCGGCAGGGTGTTGCCGAACAGTCGCTTGAAGCCGTCCATCACTCCCAGCATCAGCAGGTTGTCGCCCTTGCGCCAGCGTTCGTAGCGACGCAGCGTTTTGAACGAGGCGAAATCCTGACCGGCGGCGAGCGCGTCCAATACCACCTCGGCCAACGCCGCCGCGTCCAGCAGTCCCAGATTCACCCCTTGGCCGGCTAGCGGATGCACGACGTGGGCGGCGTCGCCGATCAGGGCGATGCCGGGTTGGACATAGGCGTGGGCGTGTTGCAACCGCAGGGGGAACGCTGCCCTGGGCCCCACCTCGACGATAGCGCCCAGCCGCAAGTCGAACGCTTCGGCCAGCGCCGCGCCGAAATCGCGCTCGTCCAGGGCCAGCAGCGAATCGGCCTGCTCGGGCGTGGTGGACCAGACGATGGAACAACGCCCGTCGTGTAGCGGCAGGAACGCCAGCGGCCCGGTCGGCAGAAACCGCTGCCAAGCCGTCTCCTGATGGGGCTCGGCGGTGCGCACGTTGGCGACCACCGCGTGCTGGTCGTAGCTCCAGCCGCCGGTCTGAATGCCGGCCAGTTGTCGGACCCTGGATTGCGCCCCATCCGCGCCGATCAGCAGCCGGGCGGTCAATTCGCGCCCGTCGTTCAAGCGCGCCCGCCAGCCGTTTCCGGCTAGAGGCTCGGCGGTTTCCAACACTGCTGGACAGAGCAAATCCACCGCCGGCAGTTGTCGCGCCCGTTCCAGCAGGGCGTATTGGATCACTCGATTTTCGATGATCCACCCCAGCAAGGGTTCGCCAATGTCGGCGCTATCGAAATGAATGCCGCCGAAGCCGGTTGCGTCCCAGACCCGCATGTCCCGGAATGGACTGACCCGCCAGGCGGTCATGCCGTCCCAGGCGCCCACGGCGGCGAAGACGCGTTGCGAAGCGCGGCTGATGGCGGACACCCGTGAATCGAGATCCACGCCCGGACGAATGCGTTCCAGCGGCGCGCCTTCCAGCAGGGCGATGCGCAGATCGCCTTGTCCCAGCGCGCAAGCCAGCGCCGAACCGACCATGCCGCCGCCGGCGATGATGAGGTCGTAATCAGTCTCAGGCATCTTCATAACGCTAGCCCTCGCGCCAGCTTGGGCAAGCGCCCGCTCAGTCCCATCGCCTGTTGGGCAAACCGGTGTTTGGCGAGCGGCAGCAGGTCGAAGGTCAGCAAACCCAGGTTGCGAGCGGCGCGCGCCGGCCAGAGCGGATTGGCGAACAGCCGGGTCAGGGCGTCGGTGAACACGATTGTCTGGCGCTGATCCCAGCGTCGCCAGTCGGCGTATCGGTTCAACACCCGCGGGTCGCCGATGTCTTCTCCCGTTCGTTGGGCATCGGCGATCACCTCGGCCAGCGCCGCCACGTCGCGAATTCCGAGATTGAAACCCTGGCCGGCGATGGGATGCAAGGTGTGGGCGGCGTTGCCGATGACGGCCACACGGGCGCGGGCATGCTCGCGGGATTTCAGCAGAAACAGCGGATACGCTTGCCGGCGGCCCACCCGCGACAATGGTCCCAGCCGGTCGCCAAACCGCTGGCTCAGCAAGGCCAGAAAGCCGGCGTCGTCCAGGTTCATGACTGAGGGGGCCTGGGCCTCGTTCACCGTGCAGACCACCGCGCAGCGATTCTCGCTCATGGGCAGGAACGCCACTGGGCCATCGGCGGTAAAACGCTCGTAGGCGACGTTGTCGTGAGGCAGGGTCGGCGTGACGTTGGCGATAACCGCCTGCTGGCCGTAGTCCCAGCGCAGGGCGGCGATGCCGAGTTGCTCGCGTACTGGCGAGTGGGCGCCGTCAGCGGCGACCAGCAGCCGGGCGTGGAGTTCGACAGTCCGTTTGTCGCTGAAGCGGACGGTGGCGCAAGCGGCCTCCGTTTCCACGGTGACGGTTTCCAGTCGGGCCGGGCATAACAGTTCGACGTTGGGCAGGGTCGGCAATTGCGCCAGCAGGGCCGCGCCGATGATGCGGGCCTCGACCACGTAGCCCAGCGCGTCCACGCCTTCCTCGCCACTGTCCAGATGGGCAAAGCCGGGACCGCCGCGTTCGGAAATGTGAATCCGGCGGATTGGCGTGGCGGTCGCCGCCAGCGGATCCCACAGGCCCAGAGCCTGGAAAATGCGCCGGGTTCCCTGCGCCAGGGCCAGGGTGCGGTCATCGTAGCTGGGATGCTGGCTGACGGTCAGCGGCGCGGCTTCGACCAGACCGATGCGAAGGTCCCGACCGCTTAGAGCGCAGGCCAGGCTGGCGCCGACCAGGCCGCCGCCGATGATGAGCAAATCGTAATCGCTCGTCGTCATCGGCCTTCCCGCATCAGCGCCTCGATGTCACTGATTTCCTTCGGGGCGGCGGCGGTCAACACCTCGTTGCCTTCGGTGGTGACCAGCACGTCGTCCTCGATGCGGACGCCGATCCGCTGCCAGCGTTCGTCCAGTTCGGTTTCCAGATGAACCCCCAGCCGCGCCCAATGGGCGTCCAGGATCTTGCCGCCGGCGGGGATGTACAGGCCGGGTTCGATGGTGGTGACCATGCCCGGTTCGAACAGCCGCCAGTCATCGCCGGTCTTGTAATCGCCCACGTCGTGCACATCCATGCCCAGCCAGTGGCCGGTGCGATGCATGTAGAACGATTTGTGCCGTTCCGCCTGGATCAGTTCCTCGACATCGCCCTGAAGCAGACCAAGCGCCACCAGCCCTTCGGTCAGGGTCCGCACCGCCGCGTCGTGCGGTTCGTTGAAGTGGCAACCAGGTAAAACTTTGGCGACGGCGGCTTTCTGCGCGGCCAGCACCAGTTCGTAGAGGGCGCGCTGCTCGCCGGAGAAGCAACCGTTGACCGGGAAGCCGCGGGTGATGTCGGAAGCGTAGCCGTCCACTTCGGCTCCGGCATCGATCAGGACGATGTCGCCGTCGCGCAGCGAGGCGTTGTTCTCGGTGTAGTGCAGGATGCAACTGTTGTCGCCGCCGCCGACGATGGACGGATAGGCCCAGCCGGCCCCATTCCGAATGAAGGTGTACAGGATTTCCGCTTCGAGTTCATATTCCATCATTCCTGGTCGGCAGGCGCGCATCGCCCGCTGATGCGCTTCGGCGGCGATTCGGGCGGACTCGCGCATCACC
Source organism: Candidatus Contendibacter sp. (assembly GCA_029624675.1). Taxonomy (GTDB): domain Bacteria; phylum Pseudomonadota; class Gammaproteobacteria; order Competibacterales; family Competibacteraceae; genus Contendibacter. The sequence continues at coordinate 54,967 of JARSSP010000021.1, read as the reverse complement.
GCGATTTCCTCCGGTTCCTTGCGCAAGCGCATGGCGTGTAGCAGATGTTCCAGCGCGATGAACGTCACCGGCGTTCGCACCCCGGTCCGGGCCTTGCCGCGCACCTGGTTGATCCAGTTCATTACCCGCTGGTCGAAATCCGGGTTGTAGCCGATGGCGTAGAACACCCGCTCGCGATTTTCCAGCAGCGGCGGTAGCCACCGGTCAATCTCGGCGATGGGATGGGCGTGATTCGCCCCGTAGCGCTCCATCGCGCCTTGCGGGCCGGCGCGGCGGCCATGCCAGATTTCCATCTGGGGATCGCGCTCGCGGCAAAACAGCAGGAATTCCTGTTCGCCGCCCGGCGCCAGCACGGCGATGGCTTCCGGCTCGGGAAAGCCGGTCAGATAATAGAAATCGCTGTCTTGGCGGAAGGGGTGGTGGACATCGCGGTTGCGGGGCGTGGAGGGCGCGGCGGGCAGCAGAGCAATCGAACCTGGCCCCATGCGCTCCAGCAGGGCACGGCGGCGGCGGGCGAACACGGCGGCGGGAATGGCGCGGGCAAGCATCGGTGGATTCCAGTTCAGTGCGGGCGGGGGGAAGGGGCAAAACGGCACAGATCCTCCAGGATCATCAGCAGCCCGACCCGCAGGTATTCGACCACTTCGGCATAGGCAATCTCATCGGCTTCGCTGGCCTCGTCGATCTCGAACCCGACTTGGGCGATCTGGGTGGCGTCGCGCAGGAATTCCTGACTTTCCGCCGACAATTGGCCGCGCTGGTCGACCTGACCCAATCCCAACCCGTACAGCAAGCCCTGGCACCAGGCGCCCAGCGCGGCGGTCCGCTGGCGCAGGGGTGCGTCGTCGTCGGGCAACAGCGGGGCTACGGAACCGTCGTCGGCGTTCAGTTGGGTAGCGCCAAATTCAAGCAGCTTGGCAAGCAAGTCGCGAACTGAATCGGTCAGTTCCCCACTCTCGACCAACTCCTCGCGCGCCAGGGCGAACCAACGATCTCGATCGAGGGCAGGATCGGCGCAAAGGAGGCCACACAGCAGGCCGTGCAGTTCCGAGGGACCGAGTGGGTTTAACAGGCGAGACAGGCATTCGAACAAGGGTAGATGAGCCGTGGACATGCGTAAACTCCAGCGCCCGGACGGCGCGAGGCTCGTTCATCGTAGCATTCCGCGCCCGAGCGGCGAAATTATGGTTAATGAGGAGCGGTTGAAATTGACCAACGTAGAATGGCCGCTCTATAGTAATCGGCATGGAAAGTAATCATCGTACTGAAAACGAACCGCTGGCCGAGGCGGACGACTTCGACGAGATGCCAGAAACCGCCGAAACCGTCGAAACCAACTTGATCATTCTCACCGAGCGGGTGGATCAGTTGGCGGAATGGTGTGAGCGCCTGGCGCGGGAGACTCAATCCCTGCGCGAGCGGATAGCGACTCTTCAGGTCGAACGCGATGCCCTGCGCGGGAAAAATGAACAACTACGCGCGCGGATCGACGCTATGGTCGTGCGGTTGAAAGGATTGGGGCAGAGTCTGTGAGCCAGAAAACCATCAGTGTGGCCGTGCATGTGGCCGGTTGTGATTACCGCTTCGCCTGTTCGCCCGCTGAGCGGGAAGAACTTTTGGAGGCAGCCTACCATCTCGACCAGAAGATGCGGGAGATTCGCGATCACAGCGGCAAGTCCTTGGCCCTGGAATCGGTCGCAATGATGGCCGCGCTGAATCTCAGCCACGAATTGTTGCGACAGCAACGACAGGCCACCGAGATGGAAGCCCTCCTTAACCGTCGCCTACAGCTTTTATCGCGGAAAGTCGACATGGCCCTAAGCCAATTAACCTTAGGTGAGGTATAATGCGCGTGGGGCTTGATCTTAAGTTCGGGCGCTCGCTGCGGTGTTCGAGTAAGGGGCCGGATAACCCCTTGATCCTAATTAATCTGACCCAGGGTGTACGGTTGTCGACGCAAGTGTGCATGTCCGCCTTGCCGCGGAAAGCCTGGAGCGTCGCTCTGTTCCCCACTTGAACCTCACGGTTCAAGGGTAACGGCTCGAAACGGCACAGGCGGAGAGCGCCCCCTCCTTGCAACTCAGGCGACGTCTCAACGTCGCCTTATTTTTGCCCTTCGCAACCGTGGACATAAACGACGATCCGCGCGAATTGCGCCAACGGTTACGCGAACTGCGCCGCGCCTTGTCGCCCGCCGAGCAGCGCCAAGCGGCATTGGCCGTTGCACACCGGCTGGAAAATTGGCCAGCGTGGGTCGGCGCGACCCGGGTCGCTGGCTACTGGGCTTGCGACGGCGAGCTAGACCCCGCGCCGTTGCTGGAACGCGCCTGGGCCGCTGGTCGGTCGGTCTATCTGCCTGTGCTAGACGACGATGAATATTCACTCCGTTTCGCACCATATCCACCTGGCGCGGCTTTGCGCCGTAATCGGTTCAATATCCCCGAACCCGAGGCGCCACCAACGGAATGGTTGGAACCGTGGCGGTTGGATTTGGTTTTGGCGCCACTGGTGGCTTTCGACCTGACAGGAACACGCCTGGGCATGGGCGGGGGATTTTACGACCGCGCCTTCGCATTCCTGGGCGATCCCCGCGCCCAGGACGGTCGACCCGTGTTGCTAGGTCTGGGTTATGAGTTTCAGCGGGTCGCCTCATTGGTTCGGCAAGCCTGGGATGTACCGCTGGATGCGGCGGTCACGGAAGCGGTGCTGTCCGTGTTCTCCGCCACCGAAGGCTTGGCTTTTGCACCCAAGTCTTCTCTCCCGCCAGTGGGCGAGAAGCTGTAGAAGGCCTCTCCGCCGCTTAACGATGCCCATCCAAGAACATCCGATAAGCCGGATTTTGAGTTTCGTCGCGCCAGGGATAGCCCAGTTCACGGATGTACCGAACGAACCGTGGCCGTTCTGCTTCCGGCACCTGAATGCCAATCAGCACCCGGCCATAATCGGAGCCGTGATTGCGGTAGTGGAACAGGCTGATGTTCCAGCCGTGGGCCATTCCGTTCAAAAATTTCAGCAACGCGCCGGGCCGTTCGGGAAACTGGAAACGGTAAAGGATTTCGTCGCGAATGCCAGGCGCGTGGCCGCCCACCATGTAGCGCACATGCAGCTTGGCCATTTCGTTGTCGCTCATGTCGAGCACGGGATAGCCGTGCTCGCGTAAGGTGGTGATGATGCGGTTCTTTTCCTCCTCGCCCTCGGTTAGTTGCACGCCGGCGAATACCTGGGCCTGCTGGGAATCGGCATAGCGATAATTGAATTCGGTGATGGACCGCCGGCCGATGACTTGGCAGAACTTGCGAAAACTGCCGGGCTGCTCCGGGATGGTCGCCGCCAGCAACGCCTCGCGCCGCTCGCCCAGTTCGGCCCGTTCGGCGATATGGCGCAGGCGGTCGAAATTGAGGTTGGCGCCGCAGTGGATCGCGATCAGATTCGCGTCGACGACGCCAGTTCGTTCCACGTATCTTTTCAGGCCGGCGGTTCCCAGCGCGCCGGCCGGTTCGGCGATGGAGCGGGTATCGTCGAAAATATCCTTGGTGGCGGCGCAGATTTCGTCGGTGGAGACCGTGATGATATCGTCCACCAGTTCCCGCGCCAGCCGAAAGGTTTCCTCGCCCACCTGCCGCACCGCCACGCCATCGGCGAAGAGACCCACTTGATCGAGGGTCACCCGATAGCCTTGCTTGAGGGCTTCGTGCATGGAGGCGGCATCGTCCGGCTCCACCCCGATGATCTTGATGTCGGGCCGCAGAAACTTGACGAAGGCCGCCACTCCAGCAATCAGGCCGCCACCGCCGACCGCGATGAAGATTGCTTCGATGGGATCGGGATGCTGACGCAGGATCTCCATGCCGATGGTGCCTTGGCCAGCGATCACGTCGGGGTCATCGTAGGGATGAATGAAGACTAGACCTTTTTCCGCTTCCAGTTGGCGGGCATGCTGGTAGGCTTCATCATAGGTATCGCCAAACAGCACAACCCGGCCCCCTCGGTCACGCACTGCCTGGACTTTGATCGCTGGGGTGGTGCGGGGCATAACGATGGTGGCCTTGGCACCCAGTTTCTGGGCGGCCAGGGCCACGCCTTGGGCATGGTTGCCGGCCGAGGCGCAGAGGACGCCTTTTTCGAGAACCTCGCGTGGCAACCCGGCCATTTTGTTATAGGCACCGCGCAACTTGAACGAGAACACGGGTTGCAAATCCTCGCGTTTGAGCAGCACCCGGTTATTCAACCGCCGTGACAGCCGGTTCATGACCTCCAGCGGCGATTCGATGGCGACATCGTAGACCCGGGCGGTCAGAATTTTTCTGATGTAGTCGTGCATGGGGATCGAGTAAGTGAAATTAGCGGGAGAACGGTCCATGTCCACCGAAGACATGAAAAAACGCGCCGCCGAAGCGGCATTGGAGTATATCGAAGACAATACGGTCCTGGGGGTCGGCACCGGTTCGACGGTCGGCTATTTTATTGACGCCTTGGCGCGTATCAAGCACCGGCTTGACGGGGTGGTGTCGAGCTCCGAGGCAACCACGCGACAGTTGAAAGCCTGCAAGATTCCGGTGCTGGATTTGAACGCCGCTGGACCATTGCCACTCTATGTGGACGGCGCCGATGAAATCAATCATCAGTTGCAAATGATCAAGGGCGGCGGTGGAGCGCTGACCCGCGAGAAGATTATCGCCGCCGCCAGTGAGTTGTTCATTTGTATTGCCGATCTATCGAAGCGGGTCGATGTCCTGGGAGCGTTTCCATTGCCAGTCGAGGTGATTCCGATGGCGCGCAGCCACGTGGGGCGCGAGTTACTCAAGCGTGGTGGCCAGCCGGTATTGCGCGAGAACGTCGTGACCGACAACGGCAACCTGATCCTGGATGTCCATAACCTGCGAATTTTGGAGCCGGCCAAACTGGAGGCGGAACTGAACAACATCGCTGGCATCGTCACAGTGGGGCTGTTCGCGTTGCGGCCAGCGGATATTTTGCTGTTGGGAATGGCGGATGGGGTGCGGATGCTGAAGCCTTAAATGTGGTTAGGCACCTGCGCCCATGGCCAGCATTCAGAGAATTCGACATAAAGATTATTGATCGGGCTTATTATCTTTCCTTCCATGCAGAGGAGGAGATGCTCAATGACCGATTGGAACGTGATGATGTCGAAAATGCCCTGTTTAAAGGTAGGATTCAGAAGAAATTATCCGAGGACATGCGCGGCGTAAGGTATCGAATCGAAGGACCAGCCAAAGATGGCAGGCTCATTCATGTGATTTGCCGGTTTAGAGAGGATGCCAACTTGGTGATCATCACGGTGTACGCTTTGACGGAGGAATCATGATCTGTGAATTTTGTGGCGGCGAAACGCGGAAAAAAAAGGTTAAAAAGCAGCATTGGCTAAGAAATCGCCTTTACATCGTCGAAAATGTAGAGGCGGAAGTTTGTCAGGAGTGTGGAGAACGTTATTTTCACGCTACCACGCTAGATGCGATTGATCGTCATCTTTTGAAAGAACACGTTGTAAAACAACAGCTTAATGTTGAAGTCGTTGATATGGCGTAGTTCGCTGCGCATGACAGGCGCAATAAAAAACGGGCGCTGTCGCCAGCGCCCGCCGTTGCCCTTACGCCTGATGTCAGGCTTTGGTGTTAGAAATCCACTCGCGTGCCGATGGAAACGCCGTTTTGGTCGCCATAGAAAATGGTGCCTGGATCAGATATGAAAATAGTGCCATCGGCGGTTACGTTGGTGATGGTTGGTTGCTCAGCGTTACGGCCAACATATTCAATCCATAGCCGGGTCCGCTTGCTGAAGTTGTACTGATAACCCAAGACGTAGTTTTGGATCGGGTCGGCGCCTGGTAATCCCGTGTCCAGCTGACCATAGGCAGCACTGATCATATTGTTGCCGAAGGTATAGGAGCCGGTCAAATAGGCGCTCCAAGGTGTGTCCAATCCACCAAACGCTTGCAAGGTAGGCTCAAAGATTCCCCACTGATTCAATGTGCCTTGCTCGTAGGTAAAGCCGACGCTGAACGTTCCGGTTTGATAGCCCAGGCCAATAGCCCACTGATCACGATCCAAGTCAATATTAGAGAACGTATCTCCATCCAGGGCGATATACGTGGCGCCGACGAAGAACGGCCCATTGGTATATTTCAGGGCGACCGTCCACTCATCAATTCCGTCCGAGTACCCATTCACTCTGTCAGTAGGAAAAGTTCCCAAGCTAGCATCCGTGATGCTACTCGCCATGACCAGCATGGCCGAGGCGCTGAATCCGCTGAACTCCGGGGTCGAGTAGTAAACACTGCTCGGCAGGCGTTCCAAAGTTCCCGCGGATTGCGCCTTGCCGACTTCGGAATCGGAAATACGGGTAAAACCATTAGTGGAGCCGCCCAGCCACACAGACGGGCCAAAAGTCAGGGAGCTGTTGAAAATATCATTGATGCCCACGACTTCGTAGTAGGGTGTGACCTGCGTGCCGACCGTCAACTGACCAAAACCACCCTTCAGGCCAACGAACTTGGGTCGGTTGCCCTGAAGGTTGCCGCCATCGGTGACATCGACGCCAAACTCGTATTGATAGACGGCGCTCAACCCGCCACCCAGATCCTCGGAACCCTGGACACCGAGCCGAGAGGCATTGTTTTGCACATCCCAAGCAGCATCGCCTTCAAAGAGATTGAAAAGGTTGTCGTCGTCATTGTAATCGACCGACACCCGCGCGGAGCCATACAGGATGGTGTCGGCCTGTGCGGCCAGGGGGGCGGCGAGGGCGGCAGCAACCGCCAAGGCAAGAACGGACTTTTTCATGGCGTGATTCCCAAGTTGTGGCGCATGTCCAACCAAGCTCAAAATTCGCTTTCAAATCAAATAGATGGATTGATTGGAAAACAATCTTGAATCAGTCTTTGGAATGATTTATATACTTATTACGGCAAAAAAGCAACTATTTTTTATAAAAGATACAACTTTTGGTTTCGATACAACGGCATGGCACGAAAGCAAGGAAACCGGAACCGAAAAGAAAACGGACGCCCGAAGGCGTCCGTTGGTTTGAAGCGGACTCAGGCGTCTAAATCAGAAGTCGACGCGAGTACCGATGGAGACGGTTTGCCTGCTGCCAACCAACTCAGAGTCAACATCCTGGCCGATGTATTCAACCCAAACCCGGGTGCGCTTGCTGAAGTTGTACTGATAGCCCAGTACCCAGTTGTTGATGTCGCTTTGCGTGACGATATTCCCATTGGCAAGGAAGAGCTGCCCATCGTCGGGGCTCATGTAGCCATAGGCAGCCCGGATGATGTTGTTGCCAAAGGTGTACTGACCGGTCAGATAAAAGTTGTCGGTCTGGCCGACGTACTGAGTGTTGACATCACCGCGTTCCCAGTTGAGGGTAACGGCGAAGGGGCCCGCGTTATAGCCAAACGCCAAGCCATATTGTTCACCGTCCCAAGTGGGCAAGGTGAAGAAATCATCAAAGCCGGGACCCTCAAGCGCCATGTAGGTGCCACCCGCGAAGAACGGCCCATTCTTGTAGGAGGCCGAAATGCCCCACATGTCGATGCTGTCGGAAAGATTAGCGGGGACCAGATTGGTCTCACCTTGGACGCGAGTGCTGCCGCACGCCGTACCGTAGCGAAGTTCCGTGGGCACCTGCGGATCGGCGGGTGGGCACTGGCCGTTCATCACCAACATCGCCTGGGCGCTGAAGCCGCTCCAGTTGGGCGTGGTGTAGATCAGGCTGTTATCCATGCGGGTGCCGAAGGTATTGCCCAGATAGATGCTGTTGCTGCTGAACACCTTGCTGCTGTTGAAGATATCGGCGATACCCATCACGTTGTAGTAGGGAGTCCACTGGGTGCCGATGGTCAGCGAACCCCAGCTCGAACCCTTCAGACCGACCCACTTCGGGCGGTTGCTGTTCAGGTTGCCGCCTTCGGTGACGTCCACGCCAAACTCGTATTGATAGATGGCGCTCAAGCCGCCACCCAGATCTTCCTCGCCCCGCACGCCCAGGCGGGAGGCATTGTTAAACACGTCCCACGAATCGCTGCCGGCTCTGATTCGAACCAGCGAACCATCGGGTGCCCGAGCATAGTCGGAGTTGAAATCGCTGTAATCGACCGACACCCGGGCGGAACCATACAGGGTCGTGTCGGCGTGGGCGGCGGAACCGAAACCAACCAGCGCAGCGGCAACGGCCAGCGCAAGAGCAGACTTTTTCATGACTGAACTCCTAGGTTTGTGTTGTATTTACACAACAAAAGGGCATTCGCAACTCATGGGGTAAATTTATACGCATTCTGAAGCGGAAACGCAACTGATATTTTCAAAAAAAACACAAAATATTCGTTTTGTTATAAAAAAACAACTAATTGTTGTTTTTCTGATTATGACAACAAACCCGGAGCATTTCACAAACCATGTCGTCCAGATTTTGGATTTTTGGGCCGAACTGGGACTAGTCCAGACGTCGACGGGATCAATGAAGATCGGGATCGCGTGGATCACCCAACAAATACAGTCCGGTCAGCCTGTGAAACGCACTTGAGGTTCGTGGACCGGCCAAGCCGTCCACCTTCAGATAAATTCCAGGCATGGTATTCAAGAATCGTTGTAGTGCCTTGACCCCAGGCGAGCTTTCCGTTTCGGTGTAGCGTAGCAGTCCGGGAGCGGATTTGCCATGGGCGGCGAACTCGATCAAATCCCGCTCCGCCAGTCGTCGCAGCAACACCGCCGCGCCGCAACGTTGGGCGACGGCGGTTTCGTTCCAAACGTCGTCGGTGACGTATTTGCCTTTTTGGTAATGGGTGGAATAGTTCCATAAATAAGGCGATGGCACTTCTGGGTGATGCAGTCGGTAGTTCCAGCCGCCATGGCCTTCCAGCTTGAACAGCACACCGGCGATGCTCCAGTCCAACCACTGATCGAAGTGGTGCAAACACAGCGCGTCGGTGGCGCTATCCTCCCAGGTGAACGGTGGTTCGCCTTCAGCCGGCCGACCATCCGGCAGGTGGCGGGTGCGCTCGGTCAGCGGGTCGCCATTATGCAAATGCACGGTAAAATCGCGGCCGGCGTCGACTTCGTGCAGCGCCGCCGCCACAAACCAGGGTATGCTCAGCCGCTGGCCCACCGTCCAGTAGCGATCGCGGTCGGCCATGATGGCGTCTACCCGTTCCTCCACCTCGGCGACCCGTTCCAAGCGAATCGCGCAGGTGGCGAACAGGTGCTGATATTCGTGTTGCAATTCTGGTGTTAGGGTGATGCGGCTCACTGCGAATTTCCCTTCTTTAGGCTTTAGGGTAGCGGACGGTCGGCGTGAAGCGATTCTAAATTCTGCTAAATTTGCAAGCCATGATACCAGCCCCATTCCCTCTGCTTGCGCGCGCCGCGCCGAATACGCCCATCGCCTGGCAACATGGCCAGCCTATCAGCCGCGTGAACTTCTTGCGCCATGTCGCCAAGGTCGCTCGCCGTCTGCCACCCGCGCGCTTTATCCTTAATCTGTGCGAGGACCGCTATCGGTTTCTGGTCGCGTTCGCCGCCGTGGGCGTCAATGGTCAGACCAACCTTCTACCGTCCAGCCGCGCCAGCCTGCACCTGCGCCAATTGGTCGAGGATTATCCCGATAGTACCCGGATCACGGATGACGACCTCGATTCGTGGCTCGTGCCGGATGGGATCGCCGAATCCGTTCCCGCCACGCCCGAACTGCCAGCCGAGCAGGCCATGGCCATCGCCTTCACCTCGGGCAGCACCGGCCGCGCCAAACCCAACGTCAAAACCTGGAGTGAATTGATCAGCGGCGCGGCCCAGGCGCGGCAACGGTTTGGCTTCGCGTCGGGCATGACGATCGTGGCGACCGTGCCGCCGCAGCACATGTACGGCCTGGAAACTTCGATCATGGCCCCACTGGTCAGTGGGGCCAGCGTTCATGGCGGGCGACCGTTCTTCCCGGACGATGTGCGCGTCGCGCTGGACGCCGTGCCACCGCCGCGCGTGCTGGTGACCACGCCGGTTCATCTTCATGCCTGTGTCAGGGCGGATTTGCGCTGGCCACGACTGACTTTCCTGATCTCGGCGACCGCTCCTCTGTCTTCCACGCTGGCCGCCCAGGCCGAGACCGCGTTTGCCGCGCCAGTGCTGGAAATCTACGGCTGCACCGAGGCTGGTTCCATTGCCAGTCGCCGCACCTTGGACGGTGACCGCTGGCGGTTGTACGATGGGTTTCAATTGCGCGACGGCTGCCTGTCCGGCGCCCACCTGCCGGAGCCGGTTGCCTTGAACGATGTCATCGAGGAATGTGGCCCAACCGACTTCAAGCTGCTCGGTCGCCGGGAAGACCTGGTTAATATCGCCGGTAAGCGCACTTCGCTGGGATATCTGAACCATCAACTCAACGCCATTGAGGGTGTGGTGGAGGGTGTTTTCGTGATGCCGGACGCGGCGGGAACCGAAGTTCGGCGGTTGCTAGCCGTGGTGGTCGCGCCTGGGCTGGACGAACGACAATTGCTTTCCGCCTTGGTCGAACGGCTTGATCCGGTGTTTCTGCCCCGACCTCTCGTCAAGGTGGACGCGCTGCCGCGCAACGCGACCGGCAAGGTGACGCGCGCCGCCCTGCTGGCCTTGATCGCCGCTGCCCACCCCTCTCTGATCACCCATGAATTTTGAATCGCCGCGATTCATCGCTCTCTCCCAGCCGTTTTCAAATCCTATCGGACGCCACATGATCGGCGCCGATCATCCTAGCTTGACGGGACATTTCCCCGATAATCCGATTGTGCCAGGTGTGGTGATTTTGGAGGAGGTGATGCGGGCGTTCGAGGATTGGCGGCCGGAGAGCCGGGTGGTTGGAATGCCGGTGGTGAAGTTTCTGGCGCCGTTGCGGCCAGGACAGCCGTTCACCATCCGGTTCGTGGAGTCCGGCGGCCGCGGCGTTCGGTTCGAGTGCGTCCGGGACGACGGTCAGACGCTCGCGCAGGGTTGTTTGACCGTCGCCCACGTCGAGGACTAGCCGACCGCCGGTTCGGCGGCACCCTTGCGCCCGAAGTAGGCGCGGAACAGATCAAGCTCCACATCGCAGCCCGCTTCGTCGAAGCCGGCGTCACGAATCGCCTGGAGGATAGCCTCGGGGGGAACGCAGTTCTCGATGGTATCCCAGTAATAACGCATCAGGGTTCGCAGGTCTCGCTGGCCGGTGGTCAGCCAGCCGAGCAGGGGCACCAGCCGCCCCAGGTAGAACTTGAGCAGGGCGCGCTTGACCGGATGGGCGGGCCGGGTGATTTCCAGAATCAGCAGCACGCCGCCTGGCCGCAACACCCGATGAAATTCACGGAAGGTGACATTGAGATCGGCGACGTGGCGCAGGGCGTAGCCCATGCTGACCAGATCGCAACAGGCGTCGGCGACCGGCAACTGCTCCATCAGGCCCTGCATCAGCGGAATACCCAACAGCCGACGCACTTCGGCCAACATCCCGGCGCTGATATCCAACCCGATTACGGCTTGTGGGTCGCCGGTGATGGCCAGCGCCTGTCGCGCCACCAGTCCAGTGCCGATGGCGACATCGAGCACGGTCATGCCGGGGCGCAATCCCACCCGCAGCAGCGTCCGGCGGCGATACCAACCGCCGGAGCCGAACGACAGCAGCCGGTTGACGTGATCGTAGTGGCGGGCGGTGCGGTCGAACAGCCCGCGCACGAAGGCCGGCCGTTGCGCCAGATCGGGGTAGTAGTCCGGCAATACTGGATGCGGTTCGAGCGGCTGGTCGGGTTTCACGGCGGGGGTCCCTGGTGGTGGCGGGCGGTGGCGCTGGTCGCCAACCCTTCGATTTCAATCAGCAGTTCCCGGCGGCAGATATCGGCGCGCAGGAAAAGCAGCGGGGTATCCGGCCCGAACATCTGGGCGATTCGTCCGCGCGCCGGCCCTGGATCGATGTCGGGCCGGACGTACACCCGGAGCAGCGCGGGACGCAGTGGTGCCGAGGTCCGCTGGTTGGCCTGGGCGATCAGCGCCTCCAGGTTCAGCAGGGTTTCGTCCAGTTGCGCCATCAGATCAAGATGCTGGCTGGCGTGGCCGACCACGCTGGCGGTGCCGGAAATGTAGAGATGATCATCCCGCTCCCCCCAGTGCTTGAGGATGGCCCGCGAGAACGAAGGGCTTTGTGGGCCATACTGAGTCGGGTAATGAAAGGCGCTGACCTGGCGAGGATTTTCGATTTGCCAGCCGGTTTCCTGGGCGGCCAGGGCGTACAGCCGCAGGCCAGGGTCGCGGGTTCCGATGGCGGATGCCGCCGGCAAATGGGTTTCCAGTTCCATCCGTTCCGCCCGCAAGGCCGCTTGTCGGCCCACGCAGAACGCCCGATACCGCTCCAGACCATCAATCCTCTGGTTAATGGCGGGAAAATAATTCCAGATTCGCAGCGGATGTGGATAGCCCCGAGCGCGGGCCGCCGCGAGCAACCGTTGGTAGGCGGCGATGGTCAAGGAACTCAAGGTGCCCGGAGCCGATTCACCCAGGCAAAGATGCAGGAACAGGACGTCGCCGCTATCCGCGTAATGCACGCCATCCAGAACGCCGATCCGCGCCGGGCGCGCGCCGAGCCAAACCTCGGTGGTTGCACCATCCAACTCCGGCAAGGGAACGGCGCAAATCCGCGGGTCGGCGGAGGGAGCGACTGGCGAGCCAAACTGGAGCAGCGCCAGCAAACGGTCATCGTTCAGCCAATCGTCCGCTGACGCGGCGTCGCGGTAAAAAACGGTGAAGGGCGTCATGCGGTGGGATTGCGTGAATTGGATCGATCCAACGCGGGACGGTGGAACGGGGCGGCTAGTTCAGGCGATGGGGAAGGGGATTCGGTGGGCATGCGCGGTGAACTCGGCGTTACGAGCTTTGGCCATGGGACATGATATAGTTTAAAGGCAAATTCGCAGAAGCCGATAGCATCGCCGCGCGTTGATATCCCATCCCATCTCATCCTTAAAACACGAGGTTACCCATGGAAGCTCTCTCACCATTCGAGTTGGAGGTGGCTCGACTGTTGGTTGAGACCCTACATCTAGAAGATGTCCAACCGGAAGACATCGGGCCGGAGCGGCCCTTGTTCGGCGAGGGCCTGGGCTTGGATTCCATCGACGCACTGGAGTTGGCACTGGCGATTTCGAAAACCTACGGTTTTCAACTGCGCTCCGAGGACAAGGACAACCGGCGAATTTTCGCTTCGTTGCGGGCGCTGAGCCAGCACATCACGCAACAGCGTACCCGCTGAGGACCGGTTGGAATTCGGAGAATCGTTTCCGCGCCGGACCGGGAAAAATGGGATTTTTGTCGTCACTGTATTCAATACGTAACTAATGAGCCGGTTTGCATGGAGTACCGTGTGCGTGTTGGTCGCGCTGGGGTTGATCTTGGCGCTGGCGACGCCCGATTGGCGCCAAGCCTATGCCATGATCGGTTTGGGCGGCTGTTATGTCGTGGTCCTGGTTGCGGGTTCGCTGATGCCCCGCCTGGATTTCTATCTGCGCGCGGCGCGGCGCGGATCGGCCAGCCGACCATGGGTGGCGTTGACTTTCGACGATGGCCCCGATCCGACCACCACGCCGTTATTGCTGGAGTTGTTGCGCCGCGAGCGGATATCCGCCGCGTTTTTTTTCGTGGGTGAAGCGGCGCGTCGCTACCCGGATCTGGTTGCGTGCGCGGCCGCGGACGGTCACCTGATTGGCAATCATTCCGACCGACACGGGTATGGCTGGACCGTTTCGCCCGCCGAGCGATTATTCGCCGAATTCGAGGTGGCCAACCGGACTCTCGCCGATATCCTGGGGCAGCCGCCACGTTTCGCGCGGATGCCGGCCGGGATATCCCGCCCACATTTGGCTGATGTGTTGCAAAGATTGCAGCTTTGTAATGTTGCCTGGGACGTGCGGGGCCTCGAAGGCTTTTACCGCCATCCCGAGCGCATCGCGGCGCGGGTCGCTCGCCGGGCGCGCAACGGCTCGATCATCCTGCTGCACGAGCTTTATTACGGAACGCTGTGTTTAAAACCTCGGCAGGCGCTCACGACCGCGCAACTGACGATTGATCGCTTGCGCGCGCGCGGCTTTCATTTCGTGCGCCTGGATCGGTTGCTGGAGCAGGCGGATCCCGCGGTGTTATCGAGCGAGCGCAATCCGCCGTTGGACTCGGGTGTCCTGCTGATCGAAAACGGCACGGACAAAGTGATGAACTACCGGGGCGCCGCCACGGCCACGCCCCGGGCGGGACGCGCCGCATGAGCCAAGATTGGGCGCGGCTGCCAGAACGGGGTAATCCGCTGGTGCTGCGGCTTATTCTGTGGATCGCCCTGCGGATCGGCCGGCCGGTGGGCCGCGCTTTGCTGTATCCCATCACTCTATATTTCCTGGCGACCGCCCCGGCGGCGCGGCATGGGTCTTGGTTGTTCCTGGGGCGGGTGCTGGGCCGCGAGCCGGGTTGGCGGGAGTTATTTCGCCACATCCATTGTTTCGCCGCGACCATTTTGGATCGAGTGTATTTCCTGACCGGACGATTGCGGCCGTTCGATATCGAGATTTTCGGTGACCGGTGGGTTGTGGAACAGGCGGCGTCCGGGCAGGGTTGCGTTCTGCTGGGGTCGCATTTGGGCAGCTTCGAGGTCCTGCGGGCGATTGGCGTCACCCTGCGGCATTTCCCCATTAAAATCCTGATGAATACCGGCCATAACCGGGATATCACCGGGTTTCTCAACGCGCTGAATCCCGATCTGGCCCAGGCCATCCTTCCCATCGGCGGGCCGGACACCCTGCTCCGGGTTCAGGAGAACGTGGCGCAGGGTTATATGGTCGGTGTACTGGGCGATCGGGTGACGGTGGGTGAAAGAACGGTGCGCGTCCGCTTTTTCGGCCGAGAGACGGCGTTTCCCGCCGGACCATTGCTGTTGGCGGCACTGGCGGATTGTCCGGTGATCCTGTTCTTCGGTCTATATCGCGGCGGCCATCGCTACGAAATCCATTTCGAACGATTGGCGGAACGGATCGCGCTGGATCGGCGCCGACGCCAGGAACAACTGGCCGTCTGGGTTCAGCGCTACGCCGACCGGCTGGAGCATTACGCCCGTCTGGCGCCCTACAACTGGTTCAATTTCTACGATTACTGGGAGGAGGACGCATGAAGGCGGAAGCGACGGCGTCCCGGCGCTTCGCCCGGCAACTGGGCATGGGCTGGGACGGCCTGGCGATGCTGGCGCTGTCGAATCTGTTGTTGCTGGCGACTCTGGGTTTGAGCGGGTTGTGGTTACTGCGTCGGGTCTGGCGCATCGCGCGGGATACGCCAGTTGCCGGAATGGAAGGGGACTGGGTGGTGGTGCTGGGCGCCCGACTGCTCCACGACCAGGTCGCGCCCGGCTACGCGCGCCGGCTGCGCCGCGCCGCCGCGCTGCACCAAACCGATCCCCGGCGGCGGATTCTGCTGGTCGGCGGCTACACCGGGGGCAGCGTCAGCGAAGCCCAGCGCGGTCGGGAGTTTCTCCGCGCGCTGGGCCTTCCAGCAGACTGTCTGTTCATCGAGGACCAGTCCTTGAACACGCTCGACAATCTGCGCCAGGCGCGGCGGTTGCTGGGCGGGGATGGCGCGCGGCCCTTCGTGCTGGTGACGAGCCGTTATCATTTGGCCCGCGGCCAAGCGCTGGCGCGCGGCCTGGGTTTGCGGCCGACGCCGTGCGCCGCCGAGGAGCGCCTGCGCCTCGATCCGTGGACGCTGTGGCGGCTCGGTCTGGAAGCCTGGTACCTGCATTGGTACGAGGTGGGCAAGGCCTGGTCACGCTGGACCGGCAACCGCCACAGTTTGGCGCGGATCACCTGATGGGATTGCGACTGTGCGGCTTGACAAGGCGCGGATTCAAACCCTGATTCCCCACGCGGGCGACATGTGCCTGCTGCAGGCGGTGATCGCCTGGGACGAGGATAACATCCTGTGCCTGACCGAGACCCATCGCGATCCCGCCAATCCGCTGCGTCGGCAAGGTCGGCTGGCGATGGTGCATGCTTGCGAGTATGGGGCGCAGGCGGCGGCGATTCACGGTAGTCTGCGCGCCCGGGCGGCGGGGCAAAGCGCCCCGGCCGGTTATTTGGCCGCGCTGCGCGACGTGCGCTGGTTCGCCGAGGACCTGGCGGCGGTGGAGGCGCCGCTGGAGGTCGCCGCCTGCTTGGTGCTGGGCGACGCCGACTACTGCATCTACGCGATCCAGGTCAGCGCCGCCGACCGAACATTGGCGGAAGCCCGGATCACCATCGCGCCGCAACCGAAAAACGGGGTCCACGGGTGAAATATTGGATATGGCTGCCGTTGGCGTGCTGGCCGTTGGCGGGCATGGCCGACGATGATGTGCTATCCCAGGTGATGCGGGCGCTGGCGGCGGTGCCGGCGGTGGAAGCGACGTTTCGGGAGGAAAAAACCTTGGCGGTGCTGGACGCGCCACTGGTCGCCACCGGCGTGTTGTATTACCGCGCGCCCGATTTTCTGCGCAAGCGAACCCTGCATCCGCAACCCGAGGACTATGAAGCGGATGGCCACTGGTTGACGGTCGAAACGCCGGAGGCCGGGCGTCGGCAGTTTGATCTCAATGGCTATCCGCAACTGCGCCCCTTCGTCGAGGCGATCCGCGCCACCCAGGCCGGCGACCGGGCGGCGCTGGAGCGTTATTACCGGTTGGAGTTTCAGGGAACGCCCGCCGACTGGAGCCTACACCTGACACCCGGTGGCGCGGACGCGCAACGCTACGTCACCGCCATCGTACTGCGTGGCCAAAATGGGCGGATCGACAGCATGGAGACGCTGGAGCCGGATGGCGATCGCAGCCTGATGACAATCACCTGGCGCTGAGGCTAAGGTCCATCATGCGCCGCTGGTCCATTCCGCTGCTCTGGGTGCTGGCCGCGCTGGGCTGCGGCTGGATCGTGCTGACCACGCCGGTCGCCGCCGATTTGACTTTGTTCGCCTCCCGCGCCGATCCAGTGGCGGAATTGCTGCTGGATCAGTTGCGCAGCGGCCCGACCACCCGGCTGATCCTGCTCGGACTGGCCGGCGGCGCGGAAACCGAACGCGCCGCCGTCAGCCAGCGGCTGGCCGAACGGCTGAAGGTTCATAACGAGTTCGCCCGGGTCGCCAACGGCGCGGACGCCCTGCCCGAGGCGGAATTGCAGGCCCTGTTCGCCCATCGCTACCGCCTGAGCCCGATGGTTACCCCGGAACGCTTCACGGTGGATAGCTTGCGCGCCGGTTTGCGACAACGTCTGGCCGAATTGCAGTCACCGCTGGCGGTGTTCCAGAAACGCTGGCTGGCTGGCGATCCGACCGGCGAGCTGCTGAATCTGCTCAAGCAGTGGCGGGGTGGTTTGCGCGAACCGGCCAAGCGGCTGGGCGTCTGGTTTTCGCCGGATGGAGAGCGTGCGCTGCTGCTGGTCGAGACCCGCGCCTCCGGTTACGACCTTGCTGCCCAGCGCAAAGCGGTGACCGCCATTCGCGCGGCTTTCGCCGCCGCTGGCGCCGGAACCGGCGTGCGGCTGGAAATGAGCGGTCCCGGCGTGCTGGCGACGCTGGCGGCGGACACGATCCACGCCCAGGCGGAGTTTCTCAGCACGCTGGCGCTGGCGGCGGTGGCGCTAATTTTGCTGCTGGTCTACCGCTCGGCGCGCACGGTCTGGCTTGGGGCGTTGCCGATGCTGGCGGCGTTGCTGGCCGGCGCGGCGGCGGTGGACCTGGTCTTCGGCAAGATGTACCTCATCACCCTGGCGTTCAGCATGACCCTGCTGGGGGAGACCCTGGACTATCCGACCTACCTGTTCAGCCATCGGCGGGCGACGGAAACCGTGGCGGATACCCTGCGCCAGTTGTGGCCGACCTTGCGGCTGTGCGTGGCCACCACGATGCTCGGTTGTCTGGCGATGCTCGACGCCGATTTTCCCGGTTTGAGCCAGTTGGGCGTGTTCACCGTCGCCGGCATCGCCGCCGCCGTGGCGACCACCCGTTGGTTGTTGCCGGCCCTGTTGCCGCCGCGCTGGACGCCGCCGCAACCGGTCGCCATCGGTGCCTGGGCGGACTGGGCATTGCAACCCCGGCCCCGGTTGGCGCTGGCGCTGGGCGGGTGCGGGGCGCTGGCGTTGTTGGCCTTGCTGATCAAGGCGCCGCCGCTGTGGGAAAACGACCTAGCCGCGCTCAGTCCGGTGCCGCGCGAACTGCTGCGACTCGATCAGGAACTGCGAACCGCGCTGGGCGCACCGGAAGTCGGCCATTTGATCGCGGTCACCGCGCTGGACGCCGAAACCGCCCTGCGCCACGGCGAAACCATCGCGGCTTATCTAGATGATCGTCAGCGGGAAGGTCTGCTGGCCGGGTATGACGGTCCGATGCGCTCTCTGCCCAGCGCGCGGACCCAACAACAGCGCCAGGCGTCGTTGCCGGACGCGGCGACGCTGACCGCCAACCTGAACGCCGCTTTGGAAGGTTTGCCGTTCAAGCCGGGATTGTTCGCGCCGTTTCTCGACGCCGTCGCCGCCGCGCGCGCCGCGTCGCCGCTACGGCCCGAAGACTTGCGCGGTACGTTGTTGGGGACGCGGGTCAACGCCTTGCTGTTTCCCGGCGGGCGCGGCTGGACCGCCTTGCTGCCGTTGAGCGGCGTGCGGGATGCCGGTGTCCTGGCCGCCGGTTTACCGCAAGCTGAATCCAGCCAAGCGTACTATCTCGACTTGCGCGCGGAAACCAACCGGCTGGTGGCCGGTTTCCGCGCAGCGACCCTGGTTCGGATCGGTTGGGGCGCGACGCTGATCGTGGCGGTGGTCTGGCTCGGACTGCGCTCCTGGCGCCGGGTGGTCGCCGCGCTCTTGCCGGTGGGGCTGGCGTTGGTTTTCACGGTGGCGGCCCTGCTGATGCTAGGCGAGCGGTTATCGCTGTTCCATCTGGTCTCGCTGCTGCTGGTGTTGGGGGTCGGCGTCGATTACGGATTGTTCTTTAGCCGACCCGGCGCCGATCCGGATTCGCGCCGCCGCACCCTGCATGCGCTGTTGGTTTGCTGCGGTTCAGCTCTGACCGTTTTTGGTATGCTGTCACTTTCCGCGCTGCCGGCGCTGCGGGCCATCGGCTTGACCGTGAGCCTGGGGGTGGCCGCCAGTTTCATCGCCGCCTTGGTGGCGGCTCGACCCTTGTTGACGAAGATGAGTTGACTCATGGCGATCAAGCCGCTGGCAATCGCCGCCTGTACCTTGACCAACGCCCTGGGGCGCGGTCTCGCAGCCTCGCTGCGCGCGTTGCGGGAGGGCGAAAGCGGGTTGCAATCTTGCGATTTCGAGGACGCGCCCCTGGACACCTGGATCGGCCAAGTCGCTGGGCTGGAGGAAGAGCCGTTGCGCGGCGAGCTGGCGCCGTTCGATTGTCGCAACAACCGGCTGGCGCGGCTGGGCCTGGAACAGGATGGGTTCGGTGCGGCGGTGCGCGTCGCCCGCGACCGTTACGGCCCCGACCGAATCGGTGTGTTCGTCGGCACCAGTACCTCCGGCATCGGCGCCACCGAACACGCCTATCGCCAGCGCGACCCCATCACCGGGAGCTTGCCGGCGACCTTCGATTACCAGCACACCCACAACGTATTTTCGGTGGCCGATTTCACCCGGCGCTGGCTGGGTTTGACCGGCGCGGCGATGGCGATTTCCACCGCCTGTTCCTCCAGCGCCAAGGCGTTCGCCACCGCCTGGCGGCAGATGCGGGCGGGGTTTTGCGACGCTGCCGTGGTCGGCGGGGTGGATAGCCTGTGCCTGACCACCCTGTATGGCTTCAAAGCACTGGGGTTGGCGTCCACCCGGCCTTGCCGCCCCTGGGATGTCGACCGCGATGGCTTGAGCATTGGCGAGGGGGCCGGTTTCGCGTTGCTGGAGTGGACCAAACCCAATGATGATCGCGTCCTGCTGCTCGGTTACGGTGAAAGCAGCGACGCCTACCACATGACCGCCGCGCATCCCGAGGGAGCGGGGGCAGCGCTGGCGATGCAACAGGCACTGGCGCGCGCGGAGATTCTCCCGGCGCAGGTGGACTACATCAACCTGCACGGCACCGCTACACCACTGAATGACGCCGCCGAGGATCGGGCGGTCGCGCAGGTGTTCGGGTCGGCCACGCCATGCAGCTCCACCAAGGGCTGGACCGGCCACACCCTGGGCGCGGCGGGCGTCACCGAGGCCGTTTTCGTTTACCTATGCCTGGAACAGGGCCTGATGCCGGGCACGCTCAACACCCATCGGCGCGATCCGAGACTCGGCGCGGGCATCGTGCTGGAGAACCGGGAGCAACCGCTGCGGCTGGCGCTGAGCAACTCTTTCGGTTTCGGCGGCACCAATTGCAGCCTGCTGTTCGGGCACTCTCCCTCGTTTCCGGTGAGAGAGGGCTGGGGTGAGGGGGAATAATGAATCCGCTTGCCATTGAAGCCGTGGGCCTCATGGCGCCGGGACTGGCGGGCTGGCCCGCCAGCCAGGCGGTGCTGGCGGGCCAGCGACCCTATGCCGCCGAGCCGATGCCGGCGGCCATGGCCACGCTGCTGCCAGCCAATGAACGGCGGCGTGTTACCGCCACGATCAAGCTGGCGCTCCAGGTCGCGCAGGAAGCCATGGCTCAGGTAGCCCTCCCCCCCGACCCCTCTCCCAGCAACGGGCGAGGGGAGTTGTCGGTACGCACGGTGTTCGCGTCCTCGGGCGGGGATAGCGAAATCCTGGACAAAATCTGCGTGGCGCTGACCCAGCCCGACCGGCCGGTCTCGCCGACCCATTTTCATCAGTCGGTCCACAACACGCCGGCCGGCTATTGGTCGATCGCCACCGGTTGCATGCAGCCCTCGCTTAGCCTGGCCGCCTACGATGGCAGCTTCGCCGCTGGTCTGCGGGAGGCGGCGGCGCTGGCGTGGGCCGATCAGGCGCGAGTGCTACTGGTCGTCTACGATCTACCGATGCCGTTTCCGCTGGCCGAGCGCCGCCAGATTGTCGCCCCGTTCGCGGCGGCGCTGCTGCTGAATCCGGTGCCAACGGTCGACCGGCTGGCTTTGTTACGGCTGGCGTCCGACGCGAGCGGACAACCGGCGGACCGGCTGGACGACGCGGGTTTGGAATGGTTGCGCGTCGGCAATCCCGCCGCGCGTGGTCTGCCGTTGCTGTGCGCCATCGCCCGCCGGGTGGTGGAGCGAGTGACGTTGCCGGCGGGCGACGACGCGACCCTGCGCGTGGAGGTCGAGCCGTGAAACGGGCGCTGGTCACCGGCGGCAGCGGCGACATCGGCCGCGCGATTGGCCAGCGGCTGGCGCGTGATGGCTTGCACCTGATCGTTCACGCCCACCAGCACCCCGAGCGGGCGGCAGAGGTCGTGGACATCATTCAGGCCGCGGGCGGTTCGGCGGAAATGGCGATCTTCGATGCCACCGACGCCGATCGAACAGGTCGTGCCCTGGACAGGCTGCTCGAAGCTGGACCGATTCAGGTACTGGTCAACAACGCCGGCATTCACGACGACGCACCCATGGCCGGGATGGCGTCGACGCAATGGCGGCGGGTGATCGAGGTGTGCCTGAATGGCTTCTTCAACGTGACCCAGCCCCTGCTGTTGCCGATGATGGCGACCCGCTGGGGCCGAATCATCAATATCTCCTCGCTGGCCGGGGTGACCGGCAATCGTGGCCAGACCAATTACGCCGCCGCCAAGGCCGGCCTGCACGGCGCCACCAAGGCGCTGGCGCTGGAACTGGCCTCGCGCGGGATCACGGTCAATGCCGTCGCGCCGGGCATCATCGCCGGATCGGCCACGGAAACAGTATTCGACGCGGCGACCATCAAAACCCTGGTGCCCATGCGACGCGCGGGAACGCCGGACGAAGTGGCCGATCTAGTCGGATTTCTGGCGTCCGAACAAGCGGCCTACCTGACCGGCCAAATCATCGGTCTCAACGGCGGCGTCATCTGAAGATCGCCGATGACCATCGCCGTCGTCATCCCCGCCTACAATGAAGCCGCCACCATCGCCGATATCGTTCGGCGCGCCCGGCGACAGATCGAATGGGTGATCGTGGTCGATGACGGCTCCCACGACGACACCGCCGCGCGGGCCGAGGCGGCGGGCGCGGCGGTGGTGCGTCAGCCGGTCAATCAGGGCAAGGGCGCCAGCCTGTGGCGCGGGATGCAAACCGCGCTGGCGCGGGGCGCGGAAGCGGTCATCACCCTGGACGCCGACGGTCAGCATCGGCCCGAGGATATTCCAAAACTGCTGGAAGCCCGCCCGCGCTGGCCCGGTTGCCCCATCGTCGCCGCCCGCCTGCAATGCCGCGCGGCCGCTCCCCGGCTGCGGCGCTTCGCCAATGGCATGGCCGACTTCTGGGTATCCTGGGCGGCTGGCTGTCCGATCCCCGACACCCAGTCCGGCTTCCGGTTGTATCCGGCCGAGTTTCTGCGCCAGGCGAACGGACCTGAACCGGGACGGCGCGGTTTCGCCTTTGAAAGCGCGCTGTTGATGCAGGCGGGTTGTCAGCGACGCTATCCAGGGGTGGTCGCCATCGAAACGATTTACCTCGCCCAAGGCCGCCCCAGTCATTACCGGCCTTGGCGGGATACGCTGCGCATCGTGAATCTGGTGGCGTGGTCGCTGTTAAGGCGCGGTCTGTATCCGCTGGGTTTACTCCGCGCCCTGCACCTACTACCATTACCTACACTTAGCAAGGAAATTTTTTTGCAACATAAAGCAACGGGAGGAAAACATGAAAGCTAGAACATGGCTCACGCTCATTGGCATCGTGGCCCTGGCGCTGGTGGGTTGCAAGAGCAATCCGGTTTACAATGTTGAGGGCGCGCCGGTCAGCACCAGCACAAGCGGCTATAATCTGAAAGATGTCCGCAACGCCATCCAGCAGGCCGGAGTGTCGCTGGGCTGGCAGATGAAAGACGTTCAGCCCGGACTGATCATTGGCACACTCTATTTGCGCGATCACATGGCTCAGGTGGAAATTCCGTATAACCGGACTAGCTACAGCATCATCTACCGGGACAGCCAAAACCTCGGTTACGACGGCGTTAACATCCACGGCAACTACAACGGCTGGATTCAACGCCTGAATGGCGCGATCAACGCGCAGCTTAGCCGGCTCTGACGCGCGACGCCGGGGAGGAAACAGTTCGATTCAGTCTCCGGCGTTTTCGGCTTTCGCTTTATCGCTTTATCCCCGATTAGGTAAATCACGCGAAGCGTGATACATTCGGCGCCGAGTTTGTCGCGGCGCGGTCCGGTTCGCGCCCTGAGGTTCCCGCCGTTCCTCTCGGAATAGTCGTCAGCGGGTCATTCAACCCCCTGTTCCTCCCGCAAACCCGCCGTGGTTCGCCCCTGTTGGGGTTTCCCGATTACCCTCCATTCTCAAATTATTCCGTCTGGACCGGTTCCTTGCGCCACGCATGGGCGGGCGGATTCAGGAGTTGTGAATGCCATTTGCTGCTCTCGGCCTAGTTGCCGATCTGGCGCGCGCCGTCGCCACCCAAGGCTATACCGCGCCCACCCCGATTCAATCCCAAGCCATTCCCATGATTCTGGCGGGGCGCGATCTCCTCGCCGCCGCCCAGACCGGCACCGGCAAGACCGCCGCCTTCACCCTGCCGTTGTTGCAGCGCCTGCAACTTGACGCGGGTGGGGCGCTACCCGCCGGTCGGCCGCGCGCCCTGGTGTTGACCCCAACCCGCGAACTGGCTGCCCAGATCGCCGACAGCGTGCGCGTCTATGGCCGCCATGTCGCGCCGCGCACCGCGCTGCTGGTCGGCGGCGTCAGCATGAGACCGCAATTCGACACCTTGCGCCGCCGGGTCGATGTCCTGGTTGCCACGCCAGGACGGTTGCTAGACCACCTGGACCAGAAAACCGTCAGCCTGGCCGGCGTCGAGATCCTGGTGCTGGACGAGGCCGACCGGATGCTGGATCTGGGCTTCCTACCAGCGATCCGGCGCTTGCTGGCGTTGCTGCCCAAGCGGCGGCAGACCCTGCTGTTCTCGGCCACCTTCGCCGAGCCGATCCGCCAGTTGGCGGGCGATTTCCTGCGCGACCCGGCGGTGATCGACGTGGCCCCGCGCAACGCGCCCGCCGACCGGGTGGAGCAGCAGGTGCATCCGGTGGATGCGGAGCAGAAAACCGCTTTGCTCAGTCATCTACTGAGCGTCGGCGAGCGTGACGCGACCCTGGTGTTTACCCGCACCAAGCACGGCGCCGACCGGCTGAGCCGCCAACTCGAACGCGATGGCATCCGTGCCACCGCCCTGCACGGCAACAAGAGCCAGTCGGCCCGTACCCGCGCCCTGGACGATTTCAAGCAAGGCCGGGTTCAGGTGCTGGTGGCCACCGACATCGCCGCCCGCGGTCTGGACATCGTGCAATTGCCGCGCGTGGTGAATTACGAACTGCCGCATGTGCCGGAGGACTATGTCCATCGCATCGGCCGCACTGGCCGCGCGGGTTACGCCGGATTGGCGATTTCGCTGGTCAGCGCCGATGAAACTCCGCGGTTGCGGGACATCCAGCGCTTGCTGGGCCGACAATTGCCGTCGTCGGTGGTCGAAGGATTCGCGCCCAGCGGTGGCCGGCGGCCACCAACGCCAACCGCGCCGGCTGCGTCCAGCGCCCGGCGTCATTCGACGCATCGCGCTGGCCCGCCGACTGGAGAGCGACCCGCGTCGTCGGCTCCGCGCCGGCCCACGCGCCCGGAAGCCGGGTCCGAGAATGCATCCCGGCGACGCCATCACCCCAGCCCGCCCCGGCGGGTTGCAACCACAGGAGACCACGCATGAAAACCGTCTGCATTGGCAACCTGCCCCCGGACGCCACGGACCAGGAGGTGACGGATTTATTCGCCGCCTACGGGCGAGTTCACGGGCTGCGACTGACCCGGGATGTGTTTTCCGGTCTTTGCCGCGGCTTCGGCTTCGTCAAGATGGAAGGCCATGAGGCACGCGCCGCGATCGGTGGACTGAACGGCCAGGAATTGCGCGGTCGGCGCTTGAAAGTCAACGAGGAACGGGCGTCCAACCCGCGGGGGGGTGGACGCCGCCGCTAAGCGGTGCTCGTAAAGCGGGGTGGCGCGGGCGGCCGCGGGTGCTTCGGGGGGTTGTTCGTGCGCTGGCTCCGTCGCTTCATTCGCCCTTCCCGGCGGATCGTCGGCGGGTTTGCGGTGTTGGTCCCGGCGATCGGTTTGCTGCTGGCGCTGGATGCGGCGTTGCCGCCGCCGCTAGATCGCATCCGCCAGGTCTCGACGCTGGTGCTGGACCGTCAGGGCCGCATCCTGCGCGCGTTCGCCACGGCGCCGGGCGTCTGGCGATTACCAGCACGGCCCGAGGATGTTGATCCAATTTACCTGCGGATGCTGCAGGCTTACGAGGACCAGCGGTTCGACTCCCATCCCGGCGTGGATCCGCTGGCGGCGGCGCGGGCGCTGGGACAGTGGTTGCGCCAGGGTCGAGTCGTGTCGGGGGCCTCGACCCTGACCATGCAAGCAGCCCGATTGCTGGAGCCCCACAAGCGCGATCTGACCGGCAAGCTGGGTGAAATGCTGCGCGCTCTGCAACTGGAACGGCGCCACGTCAAGGACGAGATTCTCGGTTTCTACCTGACGCTGGCGCCGTTCGGTGGCAATCTGGAAGGAGTCCGCGCGGGCGCGCTGGCCTGGTTCGGCAAGGAGCCGACCCGGTTGACGGTGGCGGAAGCGGCCCTGCTGGTGGTGTTGCCGCAGGCGCCGTCGCGGCTGCGGCCGGATCGCTTTCCCGACCGGGCGCGGGCGGCGCGCGACAAGGTGCTGACGCGCATGGGCCAGCTTGGCGTGCTGACCGGACAGCAGGTCGAGGAGGCCCGCCAGGAGCCGTTGCCGATCCGATGGCATCCCTTGCCTTTCCTGGCCCCGCATCTCACCGACCGGCTGCGAACTGCCCGACTAGGCACGGCCCTACACCTCACTTTCATCGACCGGGGCTTGCAGCAGATTCTGGAAACGCTGGCTCGCCAACAGCAGTCCACACTGGAGCCGGAAAGCAGCCTGGCGATTCTGGTG
The DNA here is from genome assembly GCA_029624675.1 of Candidatus Contendibacter sp. Classification (GTDB taxonomy): domain Bacteria; phylum Pseudomonadota; class Gammaproteobacteria; order Competibacterales; family Competibacteraceae; genus Contendibacter. The sequence goes on along the minus strand of JARSSP010000021.1, from coordinate 28,888 downwards.
GTCGCGCACCGCGACCGACGGGTACTGGCCTATGTCGGCGCCAGCGATTTCCGCGATCCGCGCCGCGCCGGGCAAGTGGACATGATCCGGGCCGTACGCTCGCCGGGTTCGACCCTGAAGCCGTTGGTCTACGGTCTCGGCTTCGACGATCTACTGATTCATCCCGAAACCTTGATCGAAGATGTACCCGCCCGCTTTGGCGACTACAGTCCCACCAATTTCCGCAATACCTACGCTGGGCAATTGACGGTGCGCGAAGCCCTGCAACAGTCGTTGAACATCCCGGCGGTGGCGGTGTTGGAGCAGGTGGGACCGGCACGGCTGGCGGCGCGGCTGCGCGAGGTCGGTTTGCCCTTACACTGGAGCATGGCCCATCCCCGACCGGGATTGCCGTTGGCGCTCGGTGGCGTCGGCATGACCCTGGAGGAACTGGTGACGCTGTATGCCGGTTTCGCCAACGGCGGCGGGGTGGCGCCGTTGCGGTTCGGTCCCGCCGATTCCGAGGCGTCCAGTCAGCGCTTGCTTTCGGGAGCGGCCTGTTGGTATTTGGGGGATATCCTGCGCCATGGACCGATCCCGCAAAACGCGGTGGGGCCGGCCAGCGTCGCCCGGCCGCGCGCCATCGCCCATAAGACCGGTACCTCCTACGGGTTCCGCGACGCCTGGGCCCTGGGTTTCGACCCCGACTACACGGTAGGCGTCTGGGTTGGCCGGCCGGACGGCTCGCCCAGCCCGGGCCACTATGGCCGCAACACCGCCGCGCCGCTGCTGTTTCGGGTATTCGACCTGCTACCGGAACCGGTGTCTCGACCGACCGTCCCGCCCCCGGGCGTTCTTCAGGTCGGCCGCGACCAGTTGCCGGAGCGGTTGCGCTACTTCCGTACCCGGCCGGCGGTGGAAACGGTCAATATCCCGCCGCTGACCCTCACCTTCCCCGTGGCCGGCTCGACGGTGGAATTGCCGGAACGCGGCGGCGCGCTGGCCGAACTGCCGCTAGCGGCGAAGGGCGGGGTCAGGCCACTGCGCTGGCTGGTAAACGGTCGGCCGCTGACGACGGACCCGTGGCGACGGGACGCGTTCTGGTCGCCCGATGGCGTGGGGCTGGTCCGAATCACCGTGCTGGATCAGGTGGGCCAGACCGCCAGCGCCGAAGCCTGGATCGATCGGGGCGAATGAAGGTCGAATCACCTTTCCCGACTTGGGCGGCAGTCGTTCCAGACCGGCCATTCGAACGCCCCCGCCGGGGAGAATCGCGGCGGGTTTCATGAAAAACGCGGGCAAGTTTCATCGCCCGTGTATAATGCCGGCCTTTGACAATGGCTCCCATCGCCCCGCACCGCGCTGTTCCAACCGTCGACATGGACGGTGGTGCTTCTCCGCATGACTCCAAAGCGTGGCGAACACTCAACGAGGCACTTGCATGGAAAGTATTCTGAATTTCCTGGTCCCCGCCGCCTTGGCCCAGACCGGCGGCGCCCCTGGCGGCGCCGAGATGGGTTTGATGAACCTGCTGTTCCCGATCATCCTGATCGCGGCGTTCTACTTCCTGCTGATTCGCCCCCAGACCAAGCGCGCCAAGGAGCACAAGCAGATGGTCGAGGGGCTCAAAAAGGGCGACGAAATCGTTACCGGCGGCGGCGTGCTGGGCCGCGTCACCGAGATCGGCGAAAACTTCATGCAGGTGGAAATCGCCGAAGGCGTGCAGATCAAAATTCAAAAGGCTTCCGTGGGATCGTTGATGCCCAAGGGCACCTACAAGGGCAATCTCTAATCCAGCACCAGCGCGCCGCCCGGCGCCTGGCGGGAACCGCTGCGTCATGTCCACTCCGTACACCCTCAATCAATATCCCTGGTGGAAGTACCTGCTGATCGGCCTGGTGGTACTGTGGGGCCTGATCTTCGCGTTGCCCAACCTGTTTGGCGAAGATCCCGCCGTGCAGATTTCCGGCGCCCGGACCAACATCGCCATCGATGCGGCATTCCAAAACCGGGTCGCCGCCCTGCTCGACGCCGACAAGCTGTCCCCCAAGCGGTTGGAACTGGAGGACGGCCGTCTGCTGATCCGCTTCCCCGACACCGAAGTGCAACTCAAGGCCGCCGACATCCTCAAGGATCGGTTGGGTCGCGACTACATCGTCGCCTTGAACCTGGCCTCGTCGGCGCCGGGCTTCCTGCGGGCCATGGGCCTGAATCCGATGTATCTGGGCCTTGACCTGCGCGGCGGCGTGCATTTCCTGATGCAGGTGGACATGGACGCCACCCTCAAACAGATCGAGGATGGCTATGTCGATGAGATTCGCGTCCAGTTGCGCAATGAGAAAGTGCAATATGCCTCGGTGGGCCGCGCCGCGGCCGGTGGCGTACAGGTGGAATTCAAGGGCGAGGCTGAACGCAACAAGGCCGCTCAGGCGCTGCGCAAGCAACTGCCGAACCTGCAACAGAGCGAGCCCGATCCGTTAAGCCTGAGGCTGACCCTTGGCGAGCGCGAGATCAAGGAAAAGCGCGACTTCGCCTTGCAGCAGAACATCACCACCCTGCGCAACCGGGTCAACGAACTGGGCGTGGCCGAGCCGATCATCCAGCAGCAGGGCAGCGACCGCATCGTGGTGCAACTGCCCGGTGTGCAGGACACCGCTCGCGCCAAGGAAATCCTCGGCGCCACCGCTACCCTGGAATTCCGCCTGGCGGACGAGGAAAACGACTGGAACCAGGCCGCCACGGCCGGTCGCGCTCCAGTAAACTCAAAGCTTTACAAGGACCGTAACGGCCGACCGGTGCTGCTGCAAAAGCGGGTGATGCTGACCGGCGATTCCATCGTCGATGCCGCTTCCGGGATCGATCAACAAAGCGGCGGGCCGGCGGTGTACGTCACCCTGGACGGCAAGGGCGCCAAGCGTATGGAAGATGCCACCAAAGACAACATCGGCAAGCGCATGGGCGTGGTGTTCATCGAGAACAAGACCGAGACCAAGCGGGTGGACGGTGAATTGAAAAAAACCGCCTACGCCGTCGAGGAAGTGATCAACGTCGCCACCATCCGTGATCGACTGAGCCGCCGTTTCCAGATCACCGGTCTGGACAGCACCCGCGAGGCCCGCGATTTGGCGCTGCTGCTGCGGGCCGGGGCGCTGGCCAGTCCCATCGAGATCATCGAGGAACGCACGGTCGGTCCCAGCGCCGGCAAGGAAAACATCGCCCAGGGCTTCCGCGCCGCCGTGATCGCCCTGTTGGTCATCGCCGCGTTCATGACCTGGCGCTACAAGAACTTTGGCCTGATCGCCACCGCCGCGCTGGCCGCCAACGTGGTGTTGCTGATCGCCGCGTTGTCGATGCTGCAGGCCACGCTTACCCTGCCTGGCATTGCCGGCATCGTGTTGACCATGGGCATGGCGGTGGACGCCAACGTGCTGATCTACGAGCGCATCCGTGAAGAATTGCGCAACGGCAACAGCCCGCAGGCGGCGATTCACGCCGGCTTCGACCGGGCCTTCGACACCATCCTCGACTCCAACCTGACCACCCTGATCGCGGCCATCATGCTGTTCGGCTTCGGCACCGGCCCGATCAAGGGCTTCGCGGTCACGCTCAGCATCGGCATCGTGACCTCAATGTTCACGGCGGTCACCGGTTCGCGGGCGCTGGTCAATCTCATCTATGGCGGCCGCAAGCTGCAAAAACTGACCGTCTGAACGGAGCGGGACAGGGTTATGGGACGATTCAGTCTTTACAACACCAACATCGATTTTTTGCGCTGGCGCAAGGTGGCGATGGCTTGGTCCATCATCGTGCTGCTGATCGCGGTCGGCTCGCTGCTGATCCGGGGAATGAACCTGGGCCTGGACTTCACTGGTGGCACGGTGATCGAGGTGCAGTATCCACAGCCGGTGGAAATCCCCAAGGTCCGCGAAACTCTGGCCAAGGCTGGCTTCGGTGATGCCCAAACCCAGCACTTCGGCACCTCGCGGGACGTGTTGATCCGCATTCCGCCCCAGGATGGACAACGCAACGCCGCCACCCTGAGTAACGATGTGTTGCACGCCCTGCAAGCCGTCGAGGGTGGCGCTGGGGCCACGTTGGCGCGGGCGGAGTTCGTCGGGCCGCAAGTGGGCCAGGAACTGGTGGAACAGGGGGGGTTGGCGGCGCTGGGCGCGCTGGCGGGCATCCTGATCTACGTCATGTTCCGCTTTGAGTGGCGACTGGCGGTCGGCACCATCGCCGCCACCGTCCACGACGTGGTTTTCACTGTCGGCTGGTTTTCGCTGTTCCAGATCGAATTCGACCTGACGGTGTTGGCGGCGGTGCTGGCGGTGATTGGCTACTCCGTTAACGACACCGTGGTGGTGCTGGATCGGATCCGTGAGAATTTCCGCAAGCGGCGCAAGGGCTCGGCGATGGAGATCATGAATCTGTCGATCAATGAGACCCTGTCGCGCACCATCATGACCAGTTTCGTCACCCTGCTGTCAGTGATTGTGCTGTATTTCTTTGGCGGTGTGGTCATGCACGGTTTTTCGGTCGCCATGATCGTCGGCATCGTGGTGGGCACGTATTCGTCCATCTACATCGCCAGCGCCAGCGCCCTGTATTTGGGCATCAGTCGCGAAGACCTGTCGCCGCGAACCCGCGATGCGGTGGACGACCGACCTTGAGCGAACAAGTGGAGATTGACGCATAAGTTCTGACAGGTCGGGGACGCCCACGCTGGAGCGCGGGAACGAGAACCTATCAAAATTTTTGTGGCGGCCCACTAGAAGAGATAGCGAATCTTCCACGCTGCGCGATCCGGGTTCTTTTCATGACATGGTTCCCCGGAGGGATTTGGCTTAGAGTATTCTTAATTGTGGATTGGATGGGGCTCGCGCGCCTGACTCGCACATCCCGCGCCGATGGCTCGACGAGCTTGGTCGTAGTCTTCACATGGTCCGTTGGAGACCGCCGCCGATCAAAATCAGTTGAACGGTCTGGAACCGCGATGCATCGCGTGGAACAACGCTTATCATGCCGTAGGAGGCCTGCATGAATATCAAAAAGGCGCTGGTGGTGGACGATTCCAAGGTAGCCCATGCAACCTTGCGCAAGCTGTTGCTCGACCGCGGCGTCGAGGTCGATTGGGTCGGATCGGGTGAGGATTGCATCAAATACCTGGACACCAAGAAACCCGACATTATCTTCATGGATGTCATGATGCCTGGGATGGACGGTTTCGAAACCAGCCGAACCGTCACCAGCCAGAAGCTTCAGGGTTCACCGCCCATCGTCATGTGTTCCGCCAACGCCACCGACGAGGACAAGCGAGACGCTAAGAACAGCGGCGCGGTCGGCTTTCTGTCCAAACCCTACACACGGGAACAGCTTGACGAAGTGTTGCGCATGGTCGACGAGGGCGTCGTGGCCATCGCGGTGGAAGCGCCTGTCGCGCCGCCGACGCCGATGAAGCCCACCGTGGTCGAAAAAGCGCCTCCCCCGCCTCCGCCCGCTCCGCCCGCTCCGCCGCCCACGGCGGCGCCGATCACCGCCCCAGTCGCCGAGGTCGCTGCTGTTTCCACTGGCGCGGTCGAGCAAGTCGCGGAACGCGCGGCCTGGGCGGCCGCCGAAAAGGTGTCCCGCGATCTTATTCAGGAGTTGGTGCCCAACCTGACGCGGGAAATTGCCCTGCAAACCGCGCGTGGCGTGGCCGAGGACTTGGGGCGACGAGCGGCGCATGCGGCGGTGCGGGCCGCGCAGGAGGCCGCCAAGCAGGTCGCCACCGAAATCGCCCGCGGCACCGCCGAGAAGACCGCGCGCACCGCCGCTCAGGAAAGCGCCCGGGCGGTGGCCGAACAAGCCGCCCGCGAAGTCAGCGAAGGAGTTTCCCAGCGCAACGTTGCCCGCGGTCTGGAAATCAATCGGGATGAACTGCTCAAACAGATTGACGAGCAGGTCGGTAACAAGACTCGGGAAACGCTGGGCATGATCACCGGAACGCCGGAGTTCAAACAGCAGATCATCCAGGTGGTTCGCTCTGGAATCCAACCCGTGATCGAGACCATCGCCCGGGAAACCGCCGAGCGCACCGTGCAACAGGCCTCGACCAATCTGACGGCTCAAAGAGGCGGATCAGGAGGTGGCGTCGCCCTGATTGTGGCGATCATTGCCGCGCTGGGGGCGATTGTCGCTCTGCTACGCGGTTTCAACGTGTTCTGATCGATCATGCACCCGCCGCTGGTGATGTCTTTCGCCAGCGGTTCTTGAACTCGCCGGACCGTCCGGCGTTCGGCGGCGCTCATCCCACCACGATGGGATGCGGTTATCCCACCGTTCCCCGCCGGATACCCGCCAGCAACACCCAATCCTCCCGTTGCCGGTCGGGACCAAAGGTAAAATCGCCATTGAAGGCGGTTCGCACCGTGTCGGCGTGCGATTCGAGAATACCGGACAGCACCAGCCAGCCGCCGGGTTTGACCCATTGGCCAAAAACTGGCGCCAGTCGCACCAGCACCCCGGCCAGAATATTGGCCAGCAGGATATCCACGCGCAACGCCTCCGGCAGGCCAGCGGGGCTAGTCAATTCGATGCGGTCCTCGACCTCGTTTTCAGCGGCGTTATCATCGCTGGCCAACAATGCTTGGGAATCGATATCCACCGCCCAGACCCGGCGCGCGCCCAGCTTGGCGGCGGCGATGGCCAGGATTCCGGAACCGCAACCGTAATCCAGCATGGTTTTTCCTGACAGGTCCGCGCCATCCAGCCATTCCAGACACAGCGCGGTGGTGGGGTGGGTGCCGGTGCCGAAGGCCAGTCCGGGGTCCAGCCGGACGTTGATCGCTTGAGGGTTGGGTGGCGTCTGCCCGGTCGGGCAAATCCAGAGCCGCTGGCCAAACCGCATCGGGTGGAAATGGTCCATCCAAGCGCGCACCCAGTCCCGCTCCTCCAACGCGGTCAGCCGACATTCCGGCAGGGGAGAAGCGTGCAGGAAGCAGCGCAATTGTCCCTTGATCACCTCGATATCGGTTTGGGCATCGAACAGGCCGGTGACGCGGGTATGCGCCCACAGCGGAGTTTCACCCGGCGCTGGCTCCAGCACCGGCTGGTCGCTGGCGTCCTCCAGCGTCACCGCCAGCGCGCCAGCTTGCAGCAGGGCGTCTTCCAGTTGCTCGGGAGCATGGTCGATGGCTTCGAGCGTCAGTTGCAACCAGGGGGCGGTGGTGGGATCGCGCATGGGATGTATTGTTCACGGAAGGTACGAAAAACCCTGAAGGTGCGAATGGCGCTCCTGTTCTTGGACCGTCGCGCTTCAATTGCGCGGAACCGGTCAGTGGACTTTGAGCAATTGCCGTTCCAGATAGTGAATGTCAGTGCCGCCAGCGATGAACCGGGCGTCGTTGAGGATGCGCCGATGCAGGGGAGCGTTGGTCTTGATCCCCTCGATCACCAGTTCGGCCAGGGCGTTGCGCATTCGGGCGATGGCGGCGGCGCGGGTTTCGCCGTGGGCGATCAACTTGCCCACCATTGAATCATAGTTCGGCGGCACCCGGTAACCATTATAAAGATGGGAATCCACCCGAACGCCGGGCCCGCCCGGTGAGTGGTACTGGGTGATCGTGCCCGGCGAGGGAACGAAGGTATCCGGATCCTCGGCGTTCAGCCGGCATTCGAGGGCGTGGCCGTGGATGCGGATTTGATCCTGGCGGTAGCTGAGTGGCTCGCCGGCGGCGATGCGCAACTGTTCCTTGACGATGTCCACCCCGGTGATCAGTTCGGTCACCGGGTGCTCAACCTGAACCCGGGTGTTCATTTCGATGAAGTAGAACTCGCCGTCCTGGTACAGGAATTCGAAAGTGCCCGCGCCGCGATAGCCGATGCGCTGGCATGCCTCGATGCAGAGCTGACCGATGCGGCGGCGCTGGTCGGCGCCGACGCCGGGCGCCGGCGCTTCCTCGATGACTTTCTGATGGCGGCGTTGCATCGAGCAGTCGCGCTCGCCCAGGTGGATGGCGTGACCGTGGGTATCAGCCAATACCTGGATTTCCACATGGCGGGGATGATCCAGGTATTTTTCCATGTACACGGTCGAGTTGCCGAAAGCCGCGTTGGCCTCGCTGCGCGTCAGGTCGAGGGTGGTCAGCAGCGCAGCCTCGCCGTGGACCACCCGCATTCCGCGCCCGCCGCCGCCGCCCGCCGCCTTGATGATGACCGGATAGCCGATGTCGCGGGCGATCCGCAGAATTTCCTGACCATTGTCGCCCAGTGGCCCGTCGGAACCCGGCACGCAGGGTACGCCGGCCTCCTTCATCGCCCGGATCGCCGAAACCTTGTCGCCCATCAGCCGGATGGTGTCCGGGCGGGGGCCGATGAAGATGAAGCCGCTTTGTTCGACCCGCTCGGCGAAATCGGCGTTTTCCGACAGGAAGCCGTAGCCGGGATGAATCGCCACCGCGTCGGTCACCTCGGCGGCGCTGATGATCGCCGGCATGTTCAGATAGCTGTCAGCGGCTGCCGGCGGGCCGATGCAGACCGTTTCGTCGGCCAGCCGCACGTGCTTCAGTTCCCGATCCACCGTGGAATGCACGGCGACGGTGCGGATGCCCAGTTCCCGGCAGGCGCGCAGGATCCGCAGGGCGATTTCGCCGCGATTGGCGATGACGATCTTTTCGAGCATGGCGCGGCTATTCAATCACCAGCAGCGGCTGGTCGTATTCGACCGGCTGGCCGTTCTCGGCCAGGATGCGGGCCACCGTGCCCGCGCGGTCGGCCTCAATCTGGTTGAACATCTTCATCGCCTCGATGATGCAGACCGGGTCGCCGACCTTGACATGCTGGCCGATTTCGATCAACGGCTTGCCGCCCGGCGTAGCGGAACGGTAGAAGGTGCCGACCATCGGCGAGCGCAGCGCGTGGTCCTGAATCGCATCGATGTTCGCGGCCGGCGCCGGCGGGGCGGGTGGCGCGAACGACGGAGGAACCGGCGGGGCGGGCGAGGGAGGGGCAAACCCGTAGGCGGCGGCGGGCGCGGCCCACAGCGGTTGCGCGGGCATCATGACCGAAGCGCCGCTTTGAGGATGGCGGCTGATGCGCACCGAGTCCTCGCCTTCCTTGATCTCGATTTCGGCCACGGCGGAGGATTCAAGCAGCTCGATCAGCTTCTTGATCTTGCGAATGTCGATCGGCATGACGGTTATCTTGACGTGGCGAGGTAACGGTCGGCGGCGCGCAGCGCCAGTTCGTAACCCTGCGCGCCCAGCCCACTGATCACGCCGACGGCGATGTCGGACAAATAGGAGTGGTGGCGAAACGGTTCGCGGGCGAACACGTTGGACAGATGCACCTCGATGAACGGGATGCCGACCCCCAGCAAGGCGTCGCGCAACGCCACGCTGGTGTGAGTGAGGGCGGCGGGGTTGATCACGACGAAGGCTATGCCTTCCCGGCGGGTAGCGTGGATGCGGTCGAGCAATTCGTGCTCGGCGTTGCTTTGAAAACAGCTTAGTTCGTGAGGTCCCAGCGTCCGCGCCAGCTCCGCGCAACGCTGTTCGATGGCGGAGAGGGTGGTGGAGCCGTAGACGCCCGGTTCCCGGGTTCCCAGCAGGTTCAGATTGGGTCCGTTCAGCAACAGCAACTTGGCCATGGGTTGAGTGTGGCAACCTTGTAAAAAACAGGGGCGCGATTCTGCATGAACCTGGGTATCGTGTCTAGCCGGAAGGCGATGAAGCCGGCCATTTCGCCGCCAGTTTCCGCGCGTTCGCCGCAAATTCCGGCCAGGACCCCCTGGAAATCAACCTAACATTTCCCAGCAGCGACCGTAGATGTTGGTCGAACGCTCCGGCGTCCAGGAACCCGATGACCCGTTGTTCGCGGTGTTCCTCGCCGTCCGGACCAAAGAACAGGATCGCGGGTGGCCCGATGAGGCCGAACCGTTGCAGCAGCGCCTGATCGGCGGCGTCGTTGGCGGTGACGTCGGCCTGGAGCAAGACCACGTCGGCCAACGTCGCCCGCACCCCAGGATCAGTGAAGGTATAATGTTCCATTTCCCGGCAACTGACGCACCAGTCGGCGTAAAAATCCAACATGACCGAACGACCAGCGGCTTCGCGCACTGCACTTTCCACCTCAGCCACGGTCTTGACCCGGCGGAACGATAGGGGGTGCGAAGTGGAGGCGGCGTTGGCCACTAAACCCACCCCGCGCAGCGGTTGCCAGGGATCGCGACCGCCAGCGGCCACGCCGACCAGCAGTAGGATGCCGTAGATCAGCAACACCAGTCCCAGCCCCTTCACCAGGGTGCGCCAGGCTGGAGCGCCATGCACGACCGGTTGCAGCGCGCCCATGTAGGTCGCGGTGACGATCAGCAACGTCGCCCAGAGCACCATGCTCGCCGTCGCCGGCAGGATGCGCTCCAGCAACCCCAGCGCCACCGCCAGCAGCAGCACGCCGAACACGGTCTTGATTCGCTCCATCCAGTGGCCGGCGTGTGGGAGCCAGTGACCGGCGGACGCTCCAATGGCCAGCAGCGGCGCGCCCATGCCCAGACCCAGGGCGAACAACGCCGTCGCGCCCAGCGCGACATCGCCAGTTACCGCGATGAAGGTCAGGGCGCCGATCAACGGCGGGGCCACGCACGGGCTGACGATCAGCGCCGACAACAGACCCATCACCGCTACCCCGATGTGGTGGCCGCCGCGCTGGCGATTGCTCCAGTCCACGAGCCAGTATTGCAGATTGGCCGGCAACCGTACCTCGTACAGGCCGAACATGGACAGCGCCAGTAGCACGAACAGACCGCTGAACGCACCGATCACCCAGGGATGCTGGAACCATGCCTGGATGTTGCGCCCCAGCAGCGCCGCCAACACGCCGGCGGCTGTGTAGGTGACCGCCATCGCCAGCACATAGGTCAGCGACAGCCGAAGGGCCCGGCCACGGGTCAGATTCGAACCTTGCCCAGCGATCAGGCTGGACAGAATCGGAATCATCGGAAACACGCAGGGCGTGAACGCGAGCAGTAAACCGAAACCGAAAAAGGCGGGGATGGCCAGGAATCGCTGTTCGCGCAACAGCCGCGCCAGCCGATCCGGTTCGGCTTCGTTGCGTTTGATTTCCTGTTCCCTGGGGTCGAGCGTGGGGGGCGGGGCAAGGGCAGTGGTTACCATTTTTTCGGCCTTGGCCCCTGGTTCTTTCTCCACCGGCGGGCCAAGGGTAGTCGCCGGCAGGGCCACGCTGATCGTTTGGCTCAGGGGTGGATAGCAGACCCCGATCTCGGCGCAACCCTGATAGTCGGCCTTGATCCGCGCGGTTTGCGCGCCGGATGATTCGCGTCGTAATTGGGCAATCACGACGGCTTCGCCGTGGAAGATTTGCTGTCGACCAAAATAGGGATCATCCTTCGGCTCGCCAGGCGGGATTTCCACCCCGGCGATCGCGATACCATGGACATCCGGCAGGCTCAGGCGGAATTTGTCACGGTACAGATAATAACCGGGCGCGATGATCCAGCGAGCCTCGATGGTCGATGGATCGGGCGCGCTGATGGTCAACTGAAACGCTTGATCGGCCTCAAGAATCTGGTCTTGGGACGAACTGTTCCAGCGGTCGAGCAATCCGCCCACCGCTGATCCAGCCAGCAGCGCCAGCAGCAGCGCAAACCAACGGATCCACGTCGGAAACACTCGCATCATTCCGACGCTCCTGTACAGTCCGTGATCCAATCCAGGTACGCGGCTGATCCGGTCTGAATCGGCAGGGCGATGATCTCCGGTACCTGGTAGGGATGCAGTTCGCGGATGCGCGCCTCCAGCCGCGGGTAAAGCGCTGGGGAGGTTTTGATCAGCAGCAAAAATTCGGTATCGCGCTGCATCTGATTTTCCCAGCGATAGATTGAGGTGAGTCCCGGCACGATGTTGACACAGGCGGCCAGCCGCTCGCCGACCACGGTCTCGGCGATGCGTTCGACGGTCACCAAATCTGGGCAGGTGCAAAGGACGATCAATGGCAATGGGTTCATGATGTGTCTTTTTAGATAAAACTGCTATTTTAGGAAAAGTTCCGGTCGACAGCGATGAAGCGATGATGACTTATGACCGGCCAGGGCGGTGGTGGTTGCGGTCGCCATGCCAGAATCGAAGCGTCCATTCATTACGATCCTGACGATCCCTCTGCAAGGCCCTGCGAAATCATGCGGAAGTTTCCCAACGCGACATCATCATCCGGGCTCCCGCCTGAAAACTCTCCAGAATTCTTCCGGCGCTGGGAACCGGGGCGTCGGCGCTTGTGGGCGTTCTGGCTGCTCTATTTCGTTACCTGGCACGCCGCCTGGTTCGGCGCCTCGGCTTTCGAGACTTTCGGCAACTCGATTAGCCTATGGTATCCGCTGGCGGGGTTGCTCTTCTTTGTTCTGTTGACCTTTGGCTGGCGAGCGTTGCCACCGGTGCTGTTGACCCAAGGATCGCTGAGCGGCGTGCTGTGGATGCTAGCTCCCTCGCCCGTTTCACCGTCGACGTTGCTGGCCGACCATTTGGTGGCCCCACTAATCAAGGTGGCAGCTTATCTGTTGGCAGCCCTGGCGTTGCGAGCCTGGAACGCCGGTCGGCCCCATAACAACTTCGTCGATCAAGCTTACACCGGACAATTTTTGGGGGCGGCGCTGCTGGCCAGCGGGTTGACAGCGAGTATTGGCGCGATGTGGCTGCTGTACACTGGACCCGATGCCTTCGACCCATGGCCCGTGGCTTGGCTCCATGGAGTGATTGGTGATTTCATTGGCATCATCACCGTGGCTCCATTGCTGCTGGTGCATCTGGGTCCCCGTCTGCGCGACTGGCTTCAGTGGGGGCGGTGGCGACAATCGTCCCTGGAGACACCGCGCGGGCGGTGGTGGCTCTGGTTCGCCTGCTTCGTGGGGTTGCCGCTAACCTTGGTTATCTTGTTCAAGGCGCCGTCGTGGCTGGGGCTGGGCGTAGCGTCGCTCCCCTTTGTGACTTTGTTCGTGTTGCCGCCCTTGGCGTGGATCGCCATCGCCGGTGGTTTGTCGGTGGTGACCGTGGCGATTTTCCTGCTGGAAACGGGACTGGCGGTATTGGCGACGTGGGATGGGCAGCGAAATGCGATGCTGTATTACCAGCTTGTGATGATCGCGGTCGCGCTCATGGGCTTGCCCTTGGGAAGCATGACCGAAGCCGGCGACTCGGCGCGCACCCGGTTCCGTGATCTGATCCGGGTCGCGGACGATCTGTTGTGGGATACCAACGCGGACGGATTGATCACCCAACTCAGCGGTAAGCTGGCCTGGGAACTGGCGCCTAGAACCGGACTCTGGTGGCGGACCGGCATCCATGCCATTCCAAGGCGGTATCGTAACGTGCTGAGAGCGGCGTTGCGGGCTAAGCGACCCTTTCGGGAGGTGTTGCTTAGCATTTGGGACCATGCGGGCGAGGTACGCTGGTTGCGGGTCAACGGCCTGCCCTATCAGGACGAATTGGGGCGTTTCGCCGGGTATCGCGGCGCGGCGACCGATATCACCACCCAATATGTCGCCGAGCAGGTACTGGCCGATTACGCTGACCAGCTGCGGCGGGAAGTTGCGGCCCAGACCGCCGAGTTGCAGCGAATCAATCGCGATTTGGCTTTCAACGAGCAGCGCTATCGGGCCATGCTGGCCGCCGCGCCAGTCGGCATGGCCGAGGTGGATGCCGAGGGATGTTGCCGGTATGTCAATTTCCCCTGGTGCATCCTGACCGGTCAGGCGGCGACCGCGGTGCTGGGGCATTCCTGGCTGGATTGCATCCGCCCCGACCAACGCACCGAGGTGGAGCGCCGCTGGCGAATGGCCTCGAACCTGCGCGCGGGCGACGGCGAATTTCAAAGTCTGACCGATCGATGGCTGGGCGTGTATTGGTCCGCCCTTTACGATCATGACGGCGCGACCGTGGGCGCCATCGTGATCCTGAACGATATCACCGACCGTCGGCTGCGCGAACAGGAGAACTGGGAACTGGCCCACTACGACGGACTCACCCGATTGCCCAACCGAACGTTGTTCTGGGATCGTCTGGAGCAGGCGCTGCGACTGGCTGGCCGTGGCCGGCAGACCGTGGCGGTGCTGGGGCTTGACCTGGACGGCTTCAAGGCGGTCAACGATAACTTGGGGCACGCCGCTGGCGATGAATTGTTACGCCAGGTCGGCCGGCGTCTGCAAGCCACCCTGCGCGAGAGTGACACAGCGGCTCGCGTGGGTGGCGATGAATTTGCCGTGGTGCTGACGACCATCGCGCGGCCCCAGGACGCCACCAACGTGGCGCAGAAGATCATCGACCGGATTGGCCAGCCGTTCGTTCTTCCGCAGGGACCGGCGCGGGTTTCGGTCAGCATCGGCATCGCCCTGTATCCCGACCACGCCAGCACGGCCAAGGAACTGGCGCATCGCGCCGATCTGGCCATGTACGCCGCCAAGCAGGCGGGCAAGAATGGCTGGCGACTGTGGGAAGGCGGCAGCGTCACGACAGGGTAAATCGCCACCAATCCGATGGCAACTTGAGTTTTTTCTTCGCGCCGCGCTCTTGAAAATTTTTCATCCCACCCCACTTCATCGGCAACCCCTTGACAGGGCGTTTTCGCCGATTATGATTAGCACTCACCAGAGGCGAGTGCTAACAAAAGCGGCGCCAACCTCAAGTCAACGAACCTTAGCTTAAGGAGACGTCATCGATGAATATTCGGCCGTTGCATGATCGGGTGCTGGTCAAGCGCGTTGAGGAAGAAACCCGGAGTCCGGGCGGCATCGTCCTGCCCGGCGCCGCCGCCGAAAAGCCATCGCGCGGCACGGTGCAGGCTGTGGGACGCGGCAAGTTGCTGGAAAACGGCGATGTGCGTCCGCTGGACGTCAAGGTCGGCGATCATATTCTGTTCGGCAAATATTCGGGCAGCGAAGTCAAGGTGGACGGCGAAGAGCTGATCATCATGCGTGAAGACGAAATCATGGCCGTCATCGAGAAGTAAGCGCCCCGTCCCGCGAAACCTTCTCTTCCGAACGATTTACAGAACGAGTTTTAGAGGAATTCCCCAATGGCTGCAAAAGAAGTCAAGTTCGCTGACGATGCCCGCTCGCGCATGGTGCGCGGCATCAACATCCTGGCCAACGCCGTCAAGGTGACCCTCGGTCCGCGCGGTCGCAACGTGCTACTGGACAAGGCGTTCGGCGCTCCCACCGTCACCAAGGACGGCGTATCGGTTGCCAAGGAAATCGAGCTGGAGGACAAGTTCGAGAACATGGGCGCGCAGATGGTCAAGGAAGTAGCGTCCAAGACCTCCGACGTGGCCGGCGACGGCACCACCACCGCCACCGTGCTGGCCCAAGCCATCGTCCGCGAAGGCATGAAAGCCATCGCCGCCGGCATGAACCCGATGGACCTGAAACGCGGCATCGACAAGGCGGTGGTCGCCACGGTCGAGGAACTGAAGAAGCTATCCACGCCTTGCACCGACGACAAGGCGATCGCCCAAGTCGGCACCATTTCCGCCAACGCCGACGAAGCCATCGGCCAGATCATCGCCGACGCGATGAAGAAGGTTGGCAAGGAAGGCGTGATCACCGTTGAGGAAGGCAAGGGCCTGGAGAACGAACTAGATGTCGTGGAAGGCATGCAGTTCGACCGTGGCTATATCTCGCCTTACTTCATCAACAACCAGCAGAGCATGAACGCCGAGCTGGAATCCCCGTACATCCTGCTGTACGACAAGAAGATCTCCAACGTCCGCGACCTGCTGCCCGTGTTGGAAGGTGTCGCCAAGGCCAGCAAACCGCTGCTGATTGTGGCCGAAGACGTCGAAGGCGAGGCGCTGGCGACCCTGGTGGTCAACACCATTCGCGGCATCGTCAAGGTCGCGGCCGTCAAGGCGCCGGGCTTCGGCGACCGCCGCAAGGCGATGTTGCAGGATATCGCCATCCTGACCGGTGGCCAGGTGATCTCCGACGAAGTCGGCCTGAGCCTGGAAAAAACCACTTTGGCTGATCTGGGCACCGCCCGCAAGATCGTAGTCGCCAAGGAGAACACCACCATCATCGACGGCGCTGGCAAAACCGATGAGATCCAGGGCCGGGTCGAGCAGATTCGCCGCCAGATCGAGGAAGCCACCTCCGACTACGACAAAGAGAAGTTGCAGGAGCGCGTGGCCAAACTGGCCGGCGGTGTGGCGGTCATCAAGGTCGGCGCCGCGACCGAGATCGAAATGAAGGAAAAGAAGGCCCGGGTCGAAGATGCTCTGCACGCCACCCGCGCGGCGGTCGAGGAAGGCGTGGTGGCGGGCGGCGGTGTGGCGCTGATTCGCGCGCTGCAAGCCATCAAGGGCCTGAAGGGCGCCAACGAAGACCAGAACCACGGCATCGCGATTGCCCTGCGCGCCATGGAAGCGCCACTGCGCGAAATCGTGGCCAATGCCGGCGAGGAACCTTCGGTGATCCTGAACAAGGTGCTGGAGAACACCGGCAACTACGGTTACAACGCCGCGACCAACGAGTTCGGCGACATGGTGGAAATGGGCGTTCTGGACCCGACCAAGGTGACCCGCTTCGCCTTGCAGAACGCTGCTTCCGTGGCCGCGCTGCTGATCACCACCGAGGCGATGGTCGCCGAGCTGCCCAAGAAGAAGGAACCGCCGATGCCGGGTGGTGGCATGGGTGGCATGGGTGGCATGGACGACATGATGTAAGCGTTGTTCGAAAATCGTTCGATCTAAAAAAGGCCCCGCTTTGGCGGGGCTTTTTTATGGGTGGTTTATGGAATAATGCCGCCCATCGGAACCATCGGGGATACAGGCATGAAAAAACTGGTTGGTGTGATCGTGGTTATCCTGGTGCTGGCGGCGGCGGGCTTCGTCGGCGCGGCGTACTGGTCGGGAATGCAAGCGGAGCGCTGGTATCGGGAAGCCTTGGCGGAAGGCGCGAAGAACCCCAACGTCAAGTTCAGCACGACGCGCTACGAGCGTGGATTGTTCTCGTCGCAATCCATCACCCGCGTGCAGTTTGTGTTGTCAGAGGGCGAATCGAAGGAGATCGATCCTTCCTTCTCGATCCGGCAAGACATCTATCACGGTCCACTACCGTTGGCGGGGCGGAACGTTTCCGGCGTGCCGATGCAATGGGGTGGAGCGGTCATTCGCGCCACCCTGGACCCGGACAGCAGCGCCTGGACCCGCGAACTGGCCAAGCTGTACGGTAAACTGGAACCGGTGGAGGCCATTTCGCGGGTTGGATTCGACGGCGCCAGCGACACCCGGATCACCATGCCGCCGCTGACCCTGAGCAACGTCGAGGACTTGCAAAGCCTCAAGTTCTCGGGTTTGCAAGGGCAGTTCCAAGTCGCGCCGCGCGCCGCCGCCGTGCAGGGTAAATTGACCGTCGCCAGTCTCGATTTGATCGGCAAACCCGAGGCCAGCGGGGGAGCGCAGGTCAAGCTCAACGGGCTGAACGTGAACGTGAACCAGCGCAAGGGCGCCTTCGATCTGCTGTTTGGCGATTCCAGCATTGGAGTTGGCGAGTTGCGGGTTCAGGATCAAACCACCGGCACCCCATTCGTCGCAACCAACCTTGCCATTACCGGCGCGCTCAATCCGCAAGGCGCGCAGCAGGTGGCCGGCGAAGTGGCGATCAAGGCCGACAAGGTGACCGTGGACCAGCAAAGCGGCTCTGGCAGTCTGAGGCTGGCGCTACGCAATCTGGACGGCGTGACCGTGGCGCGGTTGCAGCAGTGGCAACAGAAGCTGGCCAACCAGCCGGAGGATCCGGGGGCGCTGGATGAATTGATGAAGCTGCTCAAGACCCTGCTGCGCGGCAAGCCGGAGTTTACCCTCGATTCCCAGGCCAAACTGGCCCAGGGCGATTGGCAGGGCAAGTTGACGTTGAATTTCCAGGATTTCAGCGAGGCCAATCTGCTGCTAGACCCCTCCGCCCTGCTGGGCGCGGTGGAGAAGGGCGCGGCGGAGGTTGCGGCGTCCAAGGCGCTGGTCGAGGCCCTGCTGATCGGCACCATCAAGGAACAACTGATGGCCCAGGCTCAGGCTCAGGGTAAACCGGCGAGTGAACCGGCTGTGCAGAACCTGGCGGCGCAACAGGTCGCGCAGCAACTCCAAG
Organism: Candidatus Contendibacter sp.; assembly: GCA_029624675.1. Lineage (GTDB taxonomy): Bacteria > Pseudomonadota > Gammaproteobacteria > Competibacterales > Competibacteraceae > Contendibacter. Next base: position 10,791 of record JARSSP010000021.1, on the reverse strand, counting down.
GACTGACGACCGCTGGCTTCATCCGGCTTGAAGGCAACCAGTATCGGTCCAGCGCGCGCTTTGAGGGTGGCAAGCTGTGGGTGAATGGCCAGGAGATTCCACTGGGGATCACGGCGGGCGCCGATGATGGCGTGACCGAGGACGAGATTCCGCTGGAACCGGACGATGGCGCCGAGGAACCGACGCGAAACTAATCGCCAAGGCCATGACCGAGTTTTCGGAGTGTCTGAGCCGATTGCCCGAGCCGCTACGCCGTGAAGTGGCCGGGCACTGGGAAGCCTTTGAAACCGCCGCGCGAAAAGTAAATGTTAATCTTCCCGAGGGCGCGGCGCTGGGGCAATTGGCCACGATTTGGTCGGCCAGCGAGTTTGTCGCTCGCGCCTGCGTTCGCAAGCCGGCGCTGTTGACCGATTTGCTGGACAGTGGCGATCTGGCGACCCGCTACGCATCGGGTGATTATGCGCATCGGCTGGAACGGGTACTGCCGGAGGCCACGGATGAGGACCGGCTTGGGGTCGTGCTGCGCCGGTTCCGGTGCCGCGAAATGGTCCGCATCGCTTGGCGCGATTTGGCCGGGCTGGCCGGATTGGAGGAAACGCTGGGCGATTTGACGGATCTGGCCGAGCATTTGGTCGATGCGGCGCTGGAACGATTGCACGGCTGGCAGACCCGCCGGTTTGGCGAACCGCGCGATGCCGAGGGCCAGCCGCAACGGCTGGTGGTGTTGGGCATGGGCAAGCTCGGCGGGCGCGAGCTTAACTTTTCCTCCGATATTGACCTCGTCTTTACTTATCCTCGCCAAGGCCAGACCGACGGCGTGAAGGCCATCAGCAACGAGGAATTCTTTCGCCGACTGGGCCAGCGGCTGATCAAGACCCTGGCCGAACCGACCGCCGAGGGTTTCGTGTTCCGGGTGGACATGCGGCTGCGGCCATTCGGTGATTCCGGGCCACTGGCGATCTCGTTCGCCGCGTTCGAGGACTATTACCAGAATCATGGCCGGGATTGGGAACGCTACGCCATGATCAAGGCGCGGGTCATCGCCGGCGACCGGGGGGCCGGGGAGCGACTGCTGGAGGAACTGCGACCCTTCGTTTATCGCCGCTATCTGGATTACGGCGCGTTCGAATCCCTGCGCGAGATGAAGGCCATGATTACCCAGGAGATGGAGCGCAAGGGGATGCGACGCAACATCAAGCTGGGGCCGGGCGGCATCCGTGAGATCGAATTCATCGGCCAGGCGTTCCAGCTCATCTACGGCGGCCGCGATTCGGCGCTGCGCGCACGTGGCATTCTGCGGGTACTCGATCATCTGGCCGCCAGCGGCCGCCTGCCGGAACCGGCGGTCGCCAGCCTCAAATGGGCCTACGACTTCCTGCGCCGGGTTGAAAATCGCCTGCAAGCCTGGGCCGATCAGCAGACCCACGATCTACCGGACGATGAAGTGGGGCAATTGCGACTGGCCTTCGCCATGGGCCAGTCCAGTTGGGGCGCGTTTACCCTGGATCTGGCTCGTCATGTCGAGGCCGTGAGCCAGCAGTTCGCCCAGGTGTTCGGCGGACCGGCGACGACCCCCGAAAGCGATGGGAGCGAAACCACGCTGGCGGAACTGTGGCGAAACGAGCCAGACGAGGAAGCCGCGTTGCAATTGTTGGCCGACCACGGTTTCGAGCCGCCGACGCCAGCCCGGAATCGGTTGCAGGCCCTAAGAAACAGTTTTAGCTATCGGACGATGAGCCCACGCGCACGCGCGCGGCTGGACGCGCTGATGCCGCCGGTGTTGCGGGCGGTCGTCGCCGCGCCGGAGCCGACCGCGACCCTGGAGCGGGTGCTGAACCTGCTTGAAACCGTCGCCCGCCGGTCGGTGTATTTGGCGCTGTTGGCCGACCATCCGCATACCTTGGCGCACTTGGTCAAGCTGTGCGCCGCCAGCGGCTGGATCGGCGCGCACTTGGCCCGTTATCCTTTGTTATTGGACGATTTGCTCAATCCCGCCGTGCTGTACGCGCCGCTGGATCGCCGAGGACTGGCGACGGAATTGGAGTTGCAGTTAGGGCGAGCGCCGGCCGACGATCCCGAGGAACGGTTGAACGCCCTGCGCTATTTCAAGCAGACGCAGGTGCTGCGGGTGGCCGCTGCCGATGTCAGCGGCGCCATGCCGTTGATGATCGTCAGCGATCACTTGACCGAAATCGCCGAAACCCTGCTGCGCGCGGTGCTGGAGCTGGCCTGGGCCGATCTGCGGCCAAGGTTCGGTCAACCTCGCTGCGTGGTGGACGGCGTGGCGCGGGACGCCAGCTTCGCCATCGTCGCTTACGGCAAGCTGGGTGGCATCGAACTCAATTACGGCTCCGACCTGGACCTGGTTTTCCTGCACGACAGCGCTGGCGATCGGCAATTGACCCACGGACCGCGCTCGATTGACAATCCCAGCTTCTTCGCCAAGCTGGTGCAGCGCATCATCCATTGGTTGACTACCCGCACCGGTGCGGGCGATCTTTACGAGGTGGACACCCGGCTGCGGCCCAGCGGCCGCTCCGGCCTGCTGGTCAGTTCCTTTGAGGCGTTCGCCGAATACCAGCGCCATCAAGCCTGGACCTGGGAGCATCAAGCCCTGGCGCGGGCGCGAGTCGTGGCGGGGCCGGCGGCGCTGGCCGAACGGTTCCAGGCGATCCGCCGGGACGTGCTGGGGCGCGAGCGCGATTCCGCTGCGTTGCGCCAGGAGGTCCGCGACATGCGCGAGCGGATGCGCGCCGAGTTGGACGCCAGTACCGCCGAGGCCTTCGATCTCAAGCAGGGTCGGGGTGGTATCGCCGATATTGAATTTATGGTGCAATATAAAATTCTGGCCAACGCCTGCCGCCACCCGAATTTACTGATTTATCCCGACAACATCCGCCAACTCGATGGGTTGGAACGGTGCGGTGTCCTGTCCGTGGCCGACGCCGCCCGGTTGCGCAACGCCTACCGGGCGCTGCGTCGGCGCATCCATCGGCTCAAGCTGCAAGAGCAGCCGGCCCGGGTTCCGGTGGATGAGGCGCGGGACGAGCGCGAAGACGTCATCCGGGTCTGGCGACGATTGATGGAAGGCGATTGATGGCCTGCCCCGTGGAATGAAGGATTGAAACACATAGCGAGGAGATTTCGATCATGTCGATGGCCGACCGTGACGGTCTGATCTGGTACGACGGTGAACTGACCCCTTGGCGCGAAGCCAACACCCATGTGCTGACCCACACCCTGCATTATGGCATGGGGGTCTTCGAGGGGGTCCGCGCTTACGCCACCGACCGGGGCGCCGCGATTTTCCGGCTTCAGGCCCACACCGACCGGCTGTTTCGCTCGGCTCACATCGTCGGCATGCCGATCCCTTACAGCAAGGAGGAGATCAACGCGGCCTGTCGGCGGGTGGTCAGCGCCAACAACCTGGCCAGCGCCTACATTCGCCCGATGGCCTTCTACGGTTCCGAAGGCATGGGACTGCGCGCCGATAATCTGAAGGTTCATGTCATCGTCGCCGCCTGGGAATGGGGCGCCTACCTGGGCGCGGAAAATCTGGAGCGTGGCATCCGCATCCGCACCTCCTCGTTTAGCCGTCACCACGTCAACGTCACGATGTGCAAGGCCAAGGCCAACGGCAATTACATGAATTCCATGCTAGCGCTGGCCGACGCCCTGCGCGACGGTTACGACGAGGCCATGCTGCTGGACACGGAGGGTTATGTCTCCGAAGGCAGCGGCGAAAACATCTTCATCGTCCGCGATGGAGTGATTTATACGCCGGACCTGACCTCGGCCCTGGAAGGCATCACCCGCGACACCATCCTTCGCTTTGCCGCCGATCTGGGGATTCCACTCAAGGAAAAGCGCATCACCCGCGACGAGGTCTACATCGCCGACGAAGCGTTCTTCACCGGCACCGCCGCCGAGGTGACCCCAATTCGCGAAGTGGATGGTCGCGCTATCGGTGCGGGTCGGCGCGGTCCGATCACGCAACGCCTGCAAGCGCTGTATTTCGATCAGGTGCATGGCCGCCGCGACGCCTATTCCGAATGGCTGACGCTGGTTTGAGGTTGTCGACAGCTCCCGATCACCACGATAAACAGGAGAATCGTTTCATGGTTGCCGCCGCCGCTGTTTCCGCCAAGGCTGTGCCCAACGCCCAGAAAACCTACGAAGTCAGCCGCGCCGAGTTGCCGGTGTCCTGCCCGATGCCGGACATGGCGGTGTGGAATTCCCATCCCAAGGTCTATTTGCCCATCGAAGCCACCGGCAAGGCCAAATGCCCTTATTGCGGGGCGGATTTCGTGCTGGTGAATTGATCGGCTCTCCGGGCGCAAGCAAACTGACCGCGGATGCCGTTCGTCGTTTGGCGGTTCAGCGATGGCAAGGCTGGGCATGACAACCAGACCAGGGGATTGGCTGAAGCCCTGGCCCGCTTGCGGTCGGTCGAAACCCACACGCTGGATCCGCTGCCGCTCTTGACCGCGTTGAGGAGCTTTTTGAGCGGTCGCCAATCGGGTTGGCGCCATCTGCCGGCGCCGGATTTATTGCTGGGCGCTGGTCATCGCACCCATTGGTCGCTGTTGGCGGCGCGTCGAATCCGGGGCGGCAAAGTCGTGGTGCTGATGCGCCCCAGCCTGCCCTTGCGCCTGTTCGATCTTTGCCTGATCCCGGAACACGATGCGCCGCCTACCCGCCCCAATGTGCTTGTCACCCGCGGGGCGTTGAGCCGTGTTCAACCGGCCGCTGCGCTGGACCCCCGACAAGGATTGCTGCTGATCGGCGGGCCATCCGCGCATTTTGGCTGGGATGACACGGCGTTGCGCCCACGGATCGCGGCAATTGTCGCCGCCGATCCCACGATCCGCTGGACCTTGACCACATCGCGCCGCACGCCGCCCAGCTTTCTGGAAAGCTGGTCCGGCATGGCCGACCCGCGGTTGACGGTAGTCCCGGTCGCGGCCACCGGCCCGGACTGGTTGCCGGCGCAATTGGCGCGGGCTGGACGGGTGTGGGTGACCGCCGACAGCGTGTCCATGGTCTACGAGGCGTTGACCGCTGGCGCGGCGGTTGGCGTGTTGGACATACCGCGAAAACATTCCAGCCGAATCAGTCGAGGGCTTGACCGCTTGGCCGCCGACGGTTGGATAACTTCATTCGCCGACTGGCGACAGCGCCGGCATTTGCATCGCCCAGCCGGCGTTTTCAACGAAGCGGAGCGTTGCGCCCGCTGGATCGTTGAGCGGTGGCTCGGCTGAGCGTGGCGCAATTGCTGCCGGCCCTGAACGGCGGCGGCGTGGAACGGGGAACGCTCGAAGTCGCGCGGGAACTGGTCCGGCGTGGTCATCGCTCGGTGGTGATTTCCGCCGGTGGGCGCCTGGTTGCGGACTTGGTGAACGCGGGTAGCGAACATTGCCCCTGGCCACTCGGCGCCAAATCGCCGCTGACCCTGCGCTGGGTTTGGCCGCTGCGGCGCTGGCTGGCCGAACAACGTATCGATATTCTGCACGCCCGCTCCCGATTGCCGGCCTGGGTCGGCTGGCTGGCCTGGCGGGGGATGGATCGGGCGACTCGACCGCGCTTCGTCACCACCGTTCACGGCTTGTATTCGGTTTCCCCTTACAGCGCCATCATGGCGCGTGGCGAACGGGTGATCGCGGTGTCGGAAACCGTGCGCGACTATCTGCGACGCCATTATCCCGCGCTGCCGGCAGAGCGGATTCAGCTCATTCAGCGCGGCGTCGACCCGGCGGCTTTCCCTTGGGGCTATCGGCCTTCCGCCGCGTGGCGGGCCGATTGGCGACAGCAATATCCCCAACTGCAAGACGCGCCGGTACTGACCCTGCCGGGCCGTTTGAGCCGGCTCAAGGGCCATGAGGACTTTATCGAACTGATTGGCCGGTTGCGGACACGCGGTTGGCCGGCGCGAGGGTTGATCGTCGGCGGCGTCGAGCCGCGCCGACAGCGTTATGCCGACCAACTCCGGCAAAAGGTGCGGTCGCTGGGCTTGGACGATGTAATTCTGTTTACTGGCCATCGCGCCGATATGCGTGATATTTACGCGGCCTCCACCCTGGTGCTGTCGCTGTCGGCCCAGCCGGAATCGTTTGGCCGCACCGTGCTGGAGGCGCTGAGCCTCGGTACGCCGGTCGTGGGCTATGATCATGGCGGTGTCGGCGAGATTCTGGCGCGACTCTATCCCGCTGGGTTGACAGCGCGCGGCGATTTGGACGCCCTGACAGCGAGGGTGATCGAATTGTTGACCGCCGCGCCGCCAGTGCCGCCAGTGCCGGTTTTCCCCTTGCGGCGGATGCTGGATGAAACGCTGGCGCTATATGAATCCCTGCATCAGACCCCCAGGAGCCTCTCATGAAACGGGTCCATGGAAGACACCGAAAGCACGGAAGAAAACCATTGAATTCCTTCTTTTTCCGTGTGTTCCGTGGATAAATCCAATCATCCTGAAAAACGGGTGCCTTCGGGGCGAACGCTGATCGTGCAACCGCTGCCTGGCATCGGCGACATGGTCTGGCATCTGCCGCATATTCACGCCATCGCCGCGACGACCATGGAGGGTCGGGTGGACCTTTTGACTAAGCCGCGCTCCCAGGCGGATCGGTTGTTGCGCGCCGATCCCTCTGTCGGGCAAATCCTTTGGCTGGAACGGGAAGCTGGCCGTCACGCCGGTCCGCGCGGTTTGCTGCGCTTGGCGGCGTTACTGCGGCGGCAGGGCTATCAGCGCGCGTGGTTTCTGCATGGCAGCGCCCGCTACGTGCTGGCGGCACGGCTGGCTGGCGTCCCCGAGCGGATTGGCTATGGGATTGGCCTGCAATCGCTCTTGCTGACCGCGCCGGTACGGTTGCCAGCCAACCTGCGCCACGCGCATCCGATCCTTCGAGCGGATGCCCTGCTCGATCTTCTGGGTATTCCCCGCGCTGAACCGGAGCCACGCCTGGCGGTGGACCCTGGCGCGGAACAGGCGATCATTGCCGGGTTCGCCCCATGGCCCGCGCCATGGATCGCGCTGGGCGTCGGCAGCAGTGAACCCTGGAAACAATGGGGCGCGGCTCGGTTCGCGGAATTGGCGCTGGCGTTGCGTCGACAGCGAATCGGTTCGATTTTTATCGTCGGCGGACCGGCGGAACGAATGTTGGCCGACGAGATATTGGCGCGTGTCCGGGCCGACGGCGCCACGGCGGTGGATGCGGTGGCCCTGCCGCTGGAACAGACGGCGGCGTTGCTAGGCCGGTGTCGCGTCTATATTGGCAACGATACCGGTGTGCTCAACATGGCGGCCGCGCTGCAAGTGCCGGCCGTGGGCCTGTTCGGTGGCTCGACGCCACTGGCCCATTCCCATTTCATTCACGCGATCACGCCGCCGCCCGGCGAACCGGGCATGACGGCGATCACGGTTCCCCGCGTTCTCGAAATGCTCGCCCGGCTGAGTTGGCCCGATGAAACTTGCCACGCTCCCTAACGATATCCAGGAAGCCTTTTTTCGGAACGGTTGGCTGCTGCTGGCGGTGCTGCCGCTAACCCAGGTTGGTGGGCGCGCGTTGTTCAACGGCGTCGCCGGGTTGTATGCCGTGTGGGGACTGTTCAGCCTCTGGAGCCGCCGCGCCCGGCTGGATCGCACCACCGTTTTATTTTACTTGGCCCTGCTGGGCGTATTTCTGCTGGGAATTCCCGGCGCGATTGATCCAACGGAAGCGCTCAAAAGCTGGGCCGCTTTTTTCATACATAGCTTGAGCTTGCCGCTGATGCAGGTGGCGTTGCGAGAATCCCCGGCTCATCCGGACCGCCTGCTGAACGCCATGGCGTTGTTTGGCGGGATCAACTTGGTGATCTTGGTTCTGCTGCTGCCTTATTATGGCTTCGGCTGGTCCGGTCAGCCGTTCGATCCCGGCAGCCAACTGCGGGAGGATAATCTGCCCTTTCTATTGCCGCTCATGCTGATCTGGGTCTGGCGACAAGGCGCTGGGCGCTGGCGCCATGGAGCCATGATTGGCATTGCCGCCGTCACCCTGGGTTACGTGGCGTTGTCCGAGGGCAGAGCGGCGCTGTTGGGGCTGATCGTGGGTCTGATGGTGTTTTGTTGGCTGGTCTTGGGCTGGCGACTGCGCTGGAGCGCGCTGCTGGCGGTGCTGGCGCTGGTGGCCGGCATCCTCGCCAACACCGGTCCTTTCCAAAAAAGCGCATTGGACCCAAATCGCCCGCTGGATGCCTTCACCAGCGGACGCACTATCCTGTGGCGACAGGCGCTGCAACATCCCCCGGAGCGAGCCTGGCTGGGCGTCGGAATCGGCAATGGCTTTCACGCCCGCGAGGTGTTGAGTTTCGAGATGGGCGGCGACCGAATACAGGTCAAGCATCTCCATAATTTCTTGATGGATGCCTGGTACGAGACCGGTCTGCTGGGCGTCGGCGTATTGGTGGCTTTGATTGGCGCCGTGTTCGCGCGGTTGGGCCGAGCCTGGCGGCGGTTGTCCACCGAGGACCGCCAACGCGCCGGCGTGCTGCTGGCAGCGGCGCTGGCCATCATTACCGCCGGGTTGCTGAGCTTTGGCTACACGTCGCGGTATTTCGCCTGCTACGGCTTCGCCTGCCTGGGAGGATTGAGCTATTTCGCTATGTCGCCGCCAACAGCCGCTGATAAAAGTCCAGATAGGCACTGACGATGTGCTGCTGACTATAATGGTTTTCCACTTTTTCGCGGCCCTGTGACGCCAGTCGCGCCCGCAACGGCTCATCTTCCAGGAGTAGCCGAATGCCGTCGGCCAGGGCGCGCGGTTGTCGAAGAGGAACCAGCCAAGCGTCCTCGCCGTGGGTGACCAGTTCCAAGGCGCCGGGGGTTTGCGTGGCCAGCACCGCCCGCCGATGCCCCCAGGCTTCCAGGATCACGTTGCCCAGCGTTTCGTGGCGCGACGGACAGATGAAGAGATCGGCCAACTCGTAATAGGGATGGGGATCGAGTTGCCAGCCGACCCAACGAATCTGGCCGCTGATGCCCAGTTGATCCGCATGGTTACGCAGACTGGCGTTCAGAGGACCGTCACCGACGATGACCAGGATCAGCGGTCGGTGGCCGACCGTGACGCCTGGCATGGCCAAGGCGGTCAGCAGGTCCTCAAAGCCCTTGACCGGATGAAAACGGCCAACCGCAGTCAGCACCAGCGCATCCTCGGAAATCGCCAACCGGCGCCGCCACTCCGCGAGTTGTTCCGGTGAACTGGCGGCGGGAAGATCGACAAAATTGCCGATGTGCGCGATGCGCGCCGCCGGCAATCCGTTTCGGATCAGGTAGTCGCAAATACCCTGGGTGTTGCCGATCCAGGCATGAGCGTGACGATAGCCCTTGAGATCATAATAGCCGCCCAACCGGGCGACGTGGATCGGCCGCCGGTTCAGGTTCAGATGAGTTAACCGGGTTGCCCGGCCCATGTAGGTTTGGACAATATCCGGTTGATGCTGGCGCAGAATCGTGCTGATGTGCCAGCGCGACGGCAGATCCCAAATGGCTCGCATGGGGACATGGATTTGGGTGACGTCCGGCCGCAACTTGGCCGAAACTTGACCGCCCGGGCTATTGATAGCTAGCACGGGTTGCCGCTGTTCTTGCAGGGCATTGACCAGGCGGACAGAAAAAAGCTCGGCGCCACCGAGCGCCCAGCCGGCGACGATGTGGGCCGATGCAATCATGGATTGACGATCCGGTTAAACAAAGCGAGGGATGCCTTTGATGAACGATCAGGCGCGTACTCTAAATGAAAATCCCATCGGGAGCAGGCTGATTCATGACTGAGCGAACCCGGCTTTCGGTATTCACCACCACGTACAACAACGGCCGCACCCTGGCGACCTGCCTAGAAAGCGTCAAATGGGCGGATGAAATCGTCATGCTGGATTCCTTCAGCACCGACGACACCTTGGTTATCGGCCAAGGTTACAGCGTGTGCATCATCCAGCACGAGTTTATGGGCTATGGCCCGCAAAAACAGATGGCGCTGGCTGCGACCACCCACGACTGGGTGCTGTTGCTGGATGCCGACGAAGCCCTGTCGCTGGCGCTCCAGACGGAAATTCGCCAGTTGCTGCAAACTGGGCCGACGGCGGAGGGCTACGAAATCCCGCGCCAGGAACAACTGTTCTGGCGCATGGTTCACCCGGCAACCCGGATGAATCATTATCTGCGGCTGTTCGACAAGCGCCGGGGCGACATTGACGACATGCCGATTCACGCCGCGCCCAAGATCAAAGGTCGTGTCGCCCGGCTCAAGGCGCCGTTTTATCACTATGGCGAAACCGATATTCACACCAAGGTAGACAAGATCAACGCCTACTCGACCGGGCTGGTGGCGGACAAGATCAGGAAAAAGCGCTGGGGCATTCCGTTGATCATGCTGTTCTACCCGCCGCTGTTCTTCATCCGCAGCTATCTGTTCAAGCGTAATTTTCTCAACGGCTGGGCTGGTTTTATCAACTCGGCGGTCGCAGCGTTTTACGTTTTCCTCAAATACGCCAAGCTCTACGAACACTACCAATTCGCCAGGCACGGAACCGGGCTGTTGCCGGAAAACGCGCCACCGCCGCCGAGTGCGCCCCGGCCTGGATCGACCGGCGAAACCTGACACTGATTCTGATTAGGTTGAACGACTTTTTCAATAACGCTACATTTCATGTGAAACCCAAGTCTGGAACACTACCGACCCGGCGGCGGCATTATTCGAAAAGTCTTCCTGATTAGCAAGATACTTCAGCCCGACGAAGCCAACGGGCAGGGCGTGATCC
>JARSSP010000020.1 GCA_029624675.1 Candidatus Contendibacter sp. | reverse complement strand
GCCGATGATCGTGTGAGCATCACTCACGCTAAAGTAGGTCATCGCCAGGCTCCTAACTCGAAAAGCCTACTCATAAGTGGGCTTTTCGTTTTTTAGCCGTCCGTTAGCTTCATCCTCTTGGTGGGTTCTTTACTGTCGGCAGTCGCACCAAATTTAGGCAACAACCGCTCATACTCAACAATGACCTGCGCACCCAGCAGGAGGATGATGCTCGCCGCTTCCAACGCCAGCAAAGCAATAATGACGCCCGTCAATGACATCATGTTCTCGTCAAGGCCGAAGCTGGTAATGGGACTAAGGTAAGCCGATTTTTACATGCCATCCGGCTTGGTTTTTGCTATTTGGTCAAAGCTGGATTGACTGCGGGATCGGCTCGCCATGACGGTGCGGGTCGGTGGATCTCCATCCCGAAATCGTGGCGGCAGTGCGGTGGATGATGGATAAAAGAGCCTTGAGGCGCTGTGAGGAAGTCATGGCGCATGCGACCGATTATGCAACTTGGCGCGAGGTGGCGCGGGAGCATGATCGTTTGTCTGGCGCCGCCGACTGGCGGGAGCGGGACGAATCGCCCGATTACGATTACCCGTTGATTCGGGAACGGTTGAACGAGTTGCGCGCGCTGCGTCGGCACGGTGATACCGCCCGCCTGGTGTATTCCCTGCATGAGGGCTTGCACGGCAATCTCGGCAACATCGCCAATCCAGTGCTTTATTCCTATTGCCTGTTCGGCACCAAGCGGTTATTGACCGAGTATCTTGACGAGGTTGCCACCACACTCGACGAACTGTGCGACCAGGATTTTCCTGATTTTCCCTTGGCCGCCAAGCTGCGTTTTTTCGAGCGCACGGCTCAAAGCTTCGGCCGCTCGGCGCTGATGCTCAGCGGAGGCGCCACTCTGGGATTGTTTCATTCGGGGGTGATCAAGGCATTGTGGACGGAAGGACTGTTGCCACGGGTTATTTCTGGTTCCAGCGCGGGTTCCATCACTGCGGCAACGATCGGTACCCATACCGACGTCGAATTGACGCGGGTGTTCAGCCCGGATGGCTTCACAGCGGAGGCGTGGCGCAGCTTGGGGTTCAAAAGCCTGCTCAAGGGCAGCACGCTGATGGATAGCAGCCAGTTGGAGCTTTGTATCGAGCAGAACGTCGGCGCGTTCACCTTTGAGGAGGCTTTCGACCGTACGGGCCGGATCATCAATATTCCGGTGTCGCCAAGCCGGGCGCATCAGCACTCGCGATTGCTCAATTATCTGACCGCGCCGAACGTGATGATTCGGCGTGCCGCGCTGGCGTCCAGCGCCATTCCCGGCGTGTTTCCAGCGGTGATGCTGGAAGCCAAGGACTTCAATGGTGCCGTCGTGCCCTACATGCCCAATGATAAATGGGTGGATGGAAGTCTGAACAGTGACTTACCGATGTTGCGGGTGGCACGGATGCATAATGTAAACCATTACATCGTCAGTCAAACCAACCCGCATATCGTGCCGTTCCTGTCCGAACCCAAGCCACACGAGAAGGGGTTACTGTCGTTCACTCGCGATATCGTCAGCTCGACGGTTCATCTCTACGTCAAGCATCTTCTTGATGTAAGTCGACGGAACGTCGATTCCCACGCCTTGGGGTTGCTGCTGGACAAAGCCTATTCGGTGGCCAACCAGAACTATAGCGGTGACATCACCATTTTCCCACCGACTTGGCTAGGCACCCTGCGGGATGTTTTCTCCAATCCCACGCCGGAACGGATCGCCGAATTCATCCGCACCGGCGAGCGAGCCGTCTGGCCGAAGTTGGAGCGCATCCGCAACGCCACCCGCATCAGCCGCGCGTTCGAACGCGGCCTGGAGCGGTTGCGGGCGCGCGCTGCGGCGACGCCCTGATGGATTCAGGGCTTGGCTAGGTCGTCCAGCAGCAACTGGATATCCGCCGCATACTGGTAGTGCAAGTCCGGATCGGTGGCCAACGCTGGGTCGCGCGAACCGGCCAAGATCGCTTGCAATTTGGTGATCAACAGTTTGCCGGCGGGCGGCACGTTGGGGCTTGCCACGATTTGCGCCAACTTGGCGGCCAATGGCGCGGTGTCGCCAGCGCGGATGGCTTGCCCGATCTGGGCGCACAGGCGGGAACCTGGATTGGCGTTGTCGCCACCAGCCCGCCGGTAAGCCAGGTATTTCTGGATCGATTGTCGCCGGGCTTCATCGGCCACGCCCGGGTTTTCGACCGCCTGACCAACATCGCGCAGACCGCGGCGGATCGCCCAGTTGCGGGCGGTGAGGCTTTCAGGCAGGTTGCACTCACTAGCGCGGTACAGTTCCTGGCGGGCTTCGTCATGCCGCCGCAGTTGAATCAGCACATTGGCCAGCTTGTTGCGGCTGGCTTCCTCGCCGCGGCCGTCGCCCAGCTCCGCGTACAGGTCCGCCATGCGCCGGTAAGCCAGCACCGCTTCCTCAAGTTGGTTGAGCACATGGTGCAAGTGGCCAAGCTCGCCCAAAACCTCGGCGATGCCAGCGCGGTTGCGGAGCTGTTCGTAAAGATACAGCGCTTGCTGGCAGGCTTTGAGCGCCGGCTCAATTTCCCCAAGCAGCTTGCGAGCCAGGCCGAGCTGCCGCCAGGCTTGGGCGGCTTCTTCCGGTTCGCCCAGCGATTCGAAAGCTTGCCGCGCGGCGTTGTAGAGGGTGGCCGCTTCGAAGTACCGGCCCTGCCGTTGGCGCACCAGTCCCAGTTGCAACTGATTGGCGGCGACCATGGGATGAATGGTGCCAGGCGCGATATGGGCTAGGGCGGCCTCGTAGGCGGCGGCCGCGTCCTGTAGCCGTCGCAGATAACTCAGACAGTCGCCGGTTTCGGCGCCGGCCACTGCGGCCATGCGGGCGGCACTGACGTTGCCGGCGTCGGCCAACGCCTGGAATCGTTGCCGAGCTTCGTTCAATTCTCGGGCCGCTGGTTCGGCGGCGCTGGCCATTTTCAGCAGCTTGCCCAACTGAAAGTGCGCGCGCGCCTGATCGTAAGCGGCGCCGGGGTAGGCGTCGGTCCCCGCTTCCTGACATTGGCGCAGGAGTTGCCGGGCGGCTTGCAGGGCTTCTTCCAGCGCTTCATTGTCGCGCAGGCGCTCGATCCGCAACCGCTCGGTTTCGAAGCGTGCCCGGCTCCAGCCGCGCAGGGCTTGACTGGCCCGCTCGCGGGCGGCTTTGGCTTCGTCCAGCGCGGTGGCGATGCCGAGACTAGCCAGCAATTGCTCCATCTGGGTAGCGATGCGCGCGATCCGTTCCGTGGAAATGCCCTGCTGGTTGTCGCGCAGCAGGGCAAGCAGGTTGGGTAGTTCCAACCGCAGCAGCCGCTTGGCGCGAACACTGTCCTTGAAATGCTGCTGGTAAAGGTCCGCTAGGAACTGCTCCATGCCGTTTCGCCAACGCTCCCGCCAAGTCGCCCGCGCGTTCAAGCCCAATTGGCCAAACAGGTAGCGCGCCAAGGCCGGATCGAAGCGCAGGTGGCCATGCCCTCGATCCTCTGCCAACCCCAGAGCGATGAGCCGCGCGCAGAAGGTCTGGGTGGCGAGCGTGTCCAGTTCCAAGGCGTGGCCTAACGCGATACGATGCACACCGTCCTTGAAGAACGCCAAAACAGCCAGCAAGTCCCGGTCGCTGGCGGATAGTCGCCGCAGTTCCAATTCCAGCCCCAGGTAAAGCGGCCACTGCAAATCGTCGCCGTGGCGACGTAGCAGGTCGGCTTGGAGTGGGCGCAGGAGCGTTAGGATCGCGCTTACGCCCTGGACGCTGACTCCGGGCGCCAGGCGGAGCAGGGCCCCGGGATGACAGCCGGCCATGGCCACCAGTTCGCGCAGTTGCTGAAAGCTGGCGCCGTTGTCGGTGGAAGGAGGTGCTTCGCCAGCGGCGATTAGCATCTGGCCAAGCAGGGCGATGGCATCGGTTTCATCCAGCGCCACCAGCTTTATTTCAGCCCAGGGCTGTGCGAAGGACGGTGGTCCAGCGCGGCCGAGCGCCAACAGGTGCAACGTCGGCCACTCGCTCATCAGGTCCTTCCAAAATTGATCGAAAGCCTCGTCATGTTCGGCGGGCCAGCATTCGATCTGGTCCAGCACTAGCAGGATCGGAATCGGGCGCAGCGTCTGCCGAAGATGATCGAGCGCCTGCCACTGGGTCGGATATTGGCCGACCGTCCAGTGACCTCCGACGGGAAGTAATTGCCGGCCCAGGGTTTCCAACAGCGCGCGTGGGTTGCCGGCGTCGTCGGCGTGGACATAGGCGCTATAGCGATAGCGGTTGGTGCGCGCCAGCCAGCCTACCAAATCCGCCGCCAGGGTGGTTTTGCCACTGCCGCCGGGACCCTTGATGAAGACGGTGGACTGGTTTTCCAGCAGCCGTTCGGTGATGAGCAACTCGCGCGTCCGCGCCAGATAGCCATTCGGGGGCAGGGAGGGCATGGACCCCACGGCGATGGATCGTGACTGGCCGGCCAGCCGGCGCCAAAGCTCCAACGCGGGGCGCAGTGTAAGGCGGGGATCGTGCTGGCCCAGATACACGGTGAAGGCGAACCAGTCCTGCAAGTAGACATCGCCGCCGCCCAGACCAGGGCCGCGGTAGCTGTCGCTGGCCAGCCGGCGTTGGCCCGCGAACAGGGCTTGGCTGATGCGGGCGCCCCGCAGTAACTCTTCGTGAAAGGCGGTCCAGAATCGGCGCAGGGTTTCCGTCGGCGCGTCGGGATGAACGGCGATCACCGCCGCGATCCCGGCCGCCAGAAAGGCGGATGCCAGTTGCGCGGGCCTTATGGAACGAGTGGTTTCCTCCGGGCGGATCAGTACGACCAGACGGATACGATAGGTGGCCAGCAGAGTCGCCAACGCGGTCACGGATACGAACTGGGCGTTGCGGCAAAGCGGGACGTGCAAATCGTAGCTGGCTTCGAATCCAAACAGGGGAACGCTCTCTTCGGGATCGTGGCGGAAACACCCATCCAGATGCACGGCGATGAAGGGGCGACCCGCAGACCAAGCGTCGTTCAACTGTTTTTCCAGCGCTGCCAGGGTGGGAGGGGTCAACACCTGCACTTCGACCAGGGCGCCCAGCCCTTCCAACGCCTCCAGCAAAGGTAGCGCGGCGCGCCGATAATCGGGATGGCCGGTGGGTTCGGTATCGGGACGCGGGCTGAGAGTCAATATCCGCAGGGGAGGGGGCGCCGGGGGGAAGGCTTCGCCCCCGCCAGCCAATCGACGCTGAAACTGAACCGGTTGCTTGCCGCGTAACAAAAAACCAGCATTATCGCTCAACAGTTCCCAAGGCAGGTCAAGCAGCGCGGCGGTGGCGGGATCCGGGTTATCGATTCGCAGCGTCAATCGGCGCTGGCTAGGGTCCGGCGCCTGGTGCCACTCGGCGGTTAGCGCCGTCATGGCGGGAGATCCGAGCGTGGCTTGATACAGCGCCTGGCCCCAAGCCTCAAGCCAGACGCTGACGCGCTGGGCGAGTTGTCGAACCGTATCGGTGGGCCAGACAAGGTGGTCGCGCAGATACCAGCGCGGCAGATCTGGATCAATGGGGCGGGGTAGCGGACCCAGGGTCAGGTGAATGTTGGAGATCGAGGCAGGCTCGGGACGACAGTTCAGGCGGGCGGTGATCGGCCATGAGTTGGCGCGAGACACGGCGGCGCGACCCAGGACAAGCTCCAGTTCCGCCAAAGGCGGCGGACCAAGTTCGACAACCGCGTCGCTGGGTGGCGACTCACCCAGAGCGGCCAGCAATGTCGGCAGAACCTCGCCCAGACCGTCAGCGGGCAATTGAATCGGCGGAGTTTGCGGTGGAGGGGTGAACCAGGAACCCAGCAAGGTGCTGTCGACGCCGGGCAACAACAGCGGAATGACCCGATAAGTGTTGGCGCGGCGTCGTTCCATTTCTTGCGCAAGCTCAATCTCCCGGCGCATCCAGCCAGCCTCGCCCGTGTTGAGGCTAAGCACCACGATGACCTGGCGGGCTTGCTCGATAGCCCAGCGCACTTCCAAGGCCAGTTGGTCGCCGCCACGCCGGTTGCGGGTATCGCGCCAGACATTCAAGCGGCAGGTTTCCAGCGCTACCGCCAAATCCTCGGCGAAGGCGGCATCGGGCCGGGCGTGGCAAATGAACAGAGAGGTAGCAGCCATCAGGGATTCCAAAGCGGCAAGGGAAGGTTAAGGCGATGAATAGCTTAGCGCAAAAACCAGCGGGTCGCCGCCCTTGAAATCGACCGGCTTGCCCCCATTTGAAAATTAACCTGAACAAGGCGTTCCAGGAACGCCACCACCCGAAATCGAGAGGAGGCGCCATCATGGCTCTGATGCGTTATGAACCCTTGAATTTGTTGAATCAGTTGCAACGGGAAGTCAACCGTCTGTTCGAAACCAGCCGGTTTGGCGACGAGGAAACCGGGCACATGCTGGCGGATTGGATGCCGGCGGTGGACATCAAGGAAGAGTCGAACCAGTTCGTGATTCACGCGGACCTGCCAGGCGTGGATATCAAGGAGATCGAGGTGACGCTGGAGAATGGCGTGCTGACCCTGAAGGGCCAACGGGCGAGCGAGAAAAAGGAGGAAACCGAACAGTATCGCCGGGTCGAGCGGGTGCGCGGCACCTTCCTGCGGCGGTTCTCGTTGCCGGATGTGGCCGACGCCGAGAAGGTGAGTGCGAAATGCAAGGACGGCGTTTTGGAAGTGGTCGTGCCGAAGCGCGAAGCGGCGCAGCCTCGCAGGATTGCCATTGAGGGATAGCAGCTATACCCATCGCATCGAACTCAGGCCCAACAAGATTCGAAAGCCCTGCTTCGGCAGGGCGGGGGAGCGGCCCGCTTTGCCTATCATTGGAGGCTGGCCGAATGGCAAAGTAGTATGCCGCTGGCGCAAAACCCAATGCAGTCGCCCTGCGCCAGCGGTTCAACGTGATCAAGCCGGTCCCGTTTCCCGGGATGCTGGATTTGCCGAAATCCGTTCCCCAGCCAGCCATCAATTAAGCGGCGCGGCATCCGCGATTCCGCCCGATTGGACAACGGCCCTGGCATGTTTAGTTTTACTGGGAAACGCGGCAGCGCGTGGTATCGTAAAATGCAGCCAACGTTCGGCGACGCTCTGGCGTTGGTACGCCGTCGGTTGTGGGCATCAGAGGTTCTTTCAATGTCGCGGTCGGAGGCTGACGTTCGGAAAATCCCACCCCCGTGCCGGAGCGCCTGATCGAGGTGTTGTGCTATGCCGCCTAATGGGGAAAGTCGAGCTAAGATTCACCCGAACTCGGTCAGCACCCCACGCCGCCCTCCTTTCAGGAATCCCCAGCGGCGCCATCCGGCGCGATGTCCTTGCGGACCGATTCCACCAGGCCCTTCAAATCGCCGCCCTTCATGCCGATCTCGCCCAGCACCGCATCCAGGATCGGCTGCTGGGCGCGGTAGGTCAGGGCCGCCGCGACCGCCTGTTCGGCCAGGTTGCCGCCCCCGCCGGCCGCCGATCCGCTGGAACCACCCGCCGCGCCGCGATTGAGACCGTCCACCTGCACGATCTTGATGCTGTCGATTTTTTCGAGCGGCTTGACCGACGCTTCGATGATGGCCGGCAACACGTCCAGCAGTTTCATTTTGACCTGCATGGCGATTTGTTCCGCCGCCAAGGTATTCAAGGCGGCGTTGCGCATCTCGATACCCTTGGCGTCCACCTGAAACTGCACCTGTTGCGCCTCGGCCTTGATCTTGATCGCTTGGGCGTGGTTTTCGGCGGCATCCTTTTCCGCCTCGGCGGCGACGCGGATACCGATGGCGCCCTGCTGGGCCTCCTGATCGGCCACGACCAGCGCCACCTGCTTTTCGCGCTCGGCGATGGCGACCTCGCGGGCGGTCTTCACCTGTTCCTCGGCGCGGGCCGCCAGGGCGCGGGCTTCGTTGGCCTGCTTTTCGGCCTCGGACTGGGCCTTGGATTTTTCGGCGACGGAAATCAGCCGCTCCTGATCCGCCAGCGTCGTCAGCTTTTCCTGCTCGATCTTGGCGACCTGCAAATCCCGGGTGGCTTCGATCTGGCGCTGCTGGATGGCGCGATTCTTCTCGACTTCCGCCTCCTTGACCTGACGCTCGGCGTCGATCTTGGCCTGCTGGGCTTCGCGCTCCCGCTGCGCCGTGATGCTGGCCACCTCCGCCGTTTGTTGCGCCCGCCGGGTGGCGACTTCCTGCTGCTGCTGCAAGGTCGCGAAGGTCTGATCCTTTTCGATGGTCAGCTTGAGCTGGGTCGCCTCGAAATTCTTCTTGGCGATGGCCACCGCCGTGTCCTGCTCGATCTCGTTGCGTTCCTTGGCGCGTTGCTGGGTCTGTTGGGTCAGCTTGGTCAGACCTTCGGCGTCGAAGGCGTTCTGGGCGTCGAAATACTTGATCGGTGTTTGATCGAGCCGCGTCAGGCTGACCGATTCCAGTTCCAGGCCGTTCTTGAGCAAGTCCTCCGACACGGCGTTCTGCACCGCTTGAATGAAGTCGGCCCGCTTGTCGAGCAACTGGTGCATGCTCATCGACACGGCAGCGGCGCGCAGGGCATCGACGAACTTGTCTTCGACCAGTTCCTTCAGCGAGTCGGGGTGCATGGTGCGCTGGCCCAGGGTCTGGGCCGCGTTGGCGACGCCCTCGATGTTGGGGATGACACGCACGAAGAACGCCGCGACTGCGTCCACCCGTAAGCGATCCAGCGTGATCAGGCTGTCGGTGCCGGCGCGGGACACTTCCAGCTTGAGGGTGTTCATATTGATGTTCACGCACTCGTGAAACACCGGCAACACGATGGCCCCGCCGTCCATCACCACCTTTTGCCCGCCCAGGCCGGTGCGGACGAAGGCCAGTTCCTTCGACGAGCGCCGATACAACCGCGCGAAGATAATGCCGACCGTCAACAGGCCAATCAGGAAAAGCCCGGCCAAAATGCTCATTTCCAACAAATTGCCCATTTTCAATAAATGATTATCCATTTTTCTGCGATCCCGCGATGGTTAGAGGAGGTCCGGACGAGGATTGGGGATGGCCAGAAACCGCGAGCCTGAAATCTGCCTGACCAGCAAGACCGACTCGCCAGCGCCCAATTGCAGGTCCGCGTCGTCCGGCTCGACCCGGACGTACAGCGTTTGTCCGTGCTCGTTCTTGACGCGCGCTTCGGCCGGATAATTCGCCCGCGCGGTGCCAGTCACCACCACCGCGACCCGCCCCACCAGGCTGTCGAAACCCACGGCGGTCGTCTCGTCGCGCGGGATGAGGCGGGCGATGGCCGCGCCCGACATCCGCACCACCGGCAGGGCGCCCAGGAACGCCGCCACGGCCGAAACCGGGGCTGGCGGATAAAAGCCGAACGCGCCATGCACCAGGGCGTTGAAAACGTAGCCGAGGAGGGCGAAAGCCGTGAGCAAGATCACCAGCAACACCAGAATAGGCACTTTGCCGATATGAAGCCAGTCCAGCCAGGAATCGGAAACGCCTCCGACGCCGTGGGCCGCATCGGGAATGAAATGGTCGAGCCAGCCCGACAGGCTCATCCCGACGAGTAGCGCCAACCCTTCGATGACGGCGATGGCCATCAGCAGCAGGGCCGCGACGGTAAACGGCCAGGATTCGGGCGCCAGAAACAGATCCATGGTCCCGATCTCCCGGTTTATCGCGCACCCCGCGTCGCCTTGAGGGCGGCCAGCCGCTCGGCGATGCGGTTGCCGCGTTGCATGTCGGCCAGTTCCTTGAGCTTGACGGCCTGCTCGTTCAAGCCGGGGGTGATGCCGCTGGTCCCGGTCTGCCGCGCCATCACCCGGCCGAACGATGATTCGGCGTCATCGACCCGCGTCTGCCGATCCGATCCGCCTCCCGCAAACGGCGTGGCGGCCTGGCTGGCGAGACTCGCCCGATAGTCGAGCAGCGCCTGGTCGAGTTCGCGCTTCTTGGCGAGCAGGGCCACGATGTAGCTTTCCAGTTCCTTGCCGCGCTCCGCGTGCTCGTCAAGGGCCTTTTGCAGCACCGGCAGCAAATCCTCGATGTCGGTCTGCCGGCCGATGGCGGCCCTGGCCAGATCGTCGCGCTCCAGGGTCAGGGCGGTATCGATCCGCTCGCCCAGCTTCTCGTGTTCCGCGTTGAGCTTGGCCATCCGCGACAGCACCAGGTGCTTGGCCGCTTCCGCCTTGCCGAGATCGACCCGGACCTCGGCGATGACCTGTTCGATCTCGCGAATCGCTTGCGCCATGGTGGCTTCCGGGGCGAGATCCTCAGCCTTGTCGAGCAGGGCGTGGGCGCCGCCGACAATGATTCTGGCAACGCGGGTGGCGAACGTGTCAGCCATTGTTCAACTCCTTCCCTTTTCGGGTTGCGATGATGTCGGCGATTTCGATGATGTCGGGCAGGTAGCGATCCAGAACGTCTTCGTCGTAGGTCGCCGGGTGCGTGGTGACGGCGGCGCGCAGCAGCGACGTGAGCAGCCGAAAACACTGTTGGGCGAGGACCGCTTCGACATCGAGCGCTTCTTCCTGGCTAGCGTCTTCGCTCAGGCGGGTGGAAATCAGCGTGGCCATGATCCGGGGAGCCGATTCCGACACCAGGCTAACCAGATCCGAATGGATCTTGTGCTTGCGCTCGTGGACCGAAACGGTATCCAGGAACGGCCGCGCCAGCGTCCGCATCCATGCCGCGCACATTTCGGGACTGGTCATGCCGGCTTCCTGCTTGCGGATTCGCGCCAGCAACGCCCGCAGTTTCTCGCTGGGGGTTTTCGCATCCGCCTCCTGCAACGACGACAACCACTGGAAGTCTTCATCGGGAATGCGGATCGAAAGGGTCTGCATTTGGGCCATGAGCGCCCCTGCTTGCGGTTGACTGGTTACGATTATTTAAAATCGCTTACATTTGTGTACAATCTATCGGCTTGGCAGGGGATTTGTCAAGCGCGATCCGCCGGGTGGCAAATCGTCGGTTTATTTCAGCTAGACTTGTGGCAGGTGTCGCAAACGGGAAGGAGCAACCGATGAAAGAGGATTCCGAGCAACTCAAGAAACGCATCGCCGCGCTTGAACAGGACGTCGCGGCGCTGAAAAATCGCGGTTTCCCGTATCGGGGCATCCGCAAGCGTTCCAGTCGTTCTGTTTGGGGACTGCCGCTGTACGACATCGCCCTGGGACCAGACCTGGAGAAAGGCGAAATGCGTGGACACGCCAGGGGCATTATCGCCATCGGCGATCTCGCGACGGGGGGGCTGGCCATGGGTGGCGTCGCCCGGGGTCTGGTGGCCCTCGGCGGCGTGGCGCTGGGGTTGGTGCTGGGCTTTGGTGGCCTGAGCACCGGTCTGCTGGCGGTGGGGGGCCTGGCGGTGGGGGGGATCGCCATCGGTGGCGGCGCCATCGGCGGCATCGCCATCGGTGGCGGGGCGTTCGGCTATTACGCCGTGGGCGGCGGCGCGGTCGGGGAGCATGTCATCAGCGGCATGAGCCAGGACCCCGAGGCCATGCGATTTTTCAGCGAGTGGCTGCCGGGATTACGGCACTTGCTGCCCCCGCATCGCTAGCCCCCGTTCCCGTTCGGCGTCGGCGTGAGCCTGGCCAAGCGGGAGAGGGCAGCGAACGATGGGTTATTCGTGACCGTGGGCGATGGGCTTTTCGGTAAAGAGATAATCCCTCAACTCCTTGTCGAAGGTGGGGTCCCGCCGGCGAATCCATTCCAGCACCATGGCCGCGTGTTCCTTTTCCTCGTCCCGGTTGTGGGCGAGGATAGCTTTTAGTTCCGGATTCTTGCAGGCGTTCACCCGCTGGTTGTACCAGTCGACCGCTTCCAGTTCCTCCATCAGGGAGGTGATGGCTCGGTGCATGTCGCGGGTTTCATCCGACAATTCGTTGATCGGCTCGTGATAACCTTCATTCGCCATTGGCGGGTCTCCTTAATTCCAGGCTCCAAAGAGAAAGGCCAACCGTTTCCGGTCAGCCTTTGTGATATTGGTGGAGGCGGGGGGACAGGCACTCCATCATTTTCATGATGGACTGGACTATTCCTTCATCTGGCCGTAAACCAGAGGATGGCATTTATGGAAGATCGGAACTTCCATCCTAGTGATTCATAGATGCCTTTCGAGCATCCTTAGAACCCTATGAGTCTCTAGCGGGCTTACTCGTTTCCGATTCACCCGACGGCGTTAGCATATCTCCAATCCGGGGACTTAGCGTTCACCGTTTGAGCCATCTTTTCCAACGGACATCGCTGTCCGTGGCGACCATTCCAATCGAACCCCCGTCCGCAAATCCTCCGCCCTCGGCCCTACATGCATAGCCTGGTCTTTGTTTTAACCCTTCGCAACCCGACCGGCAGGGCGGCGAACGGCGGTTCCGGTAAGTTTTAGAGCCTCACCCCCGGACAGGATCGGCGCGAGCTGATGTTAGTCGACCCCTGATTCGCCCCGAAAGGCTCCGAACCTCACCAGCAAGTTTCGGTCAGGGGCTGGCGGTCTTAGGCCGCCAGAGCGTAGCTGTCGTCGTTGGCAACTATGATTTGCAGCCAGATTAACGAGGCGAGCTGCATCCTCGGCATGCGCCTCGGGTTTTGCAATCCACGTCGAAACCGGATCGCCCCCATGGGTAAGCCTATGATACCGCGCCGGGCGGGAAGTTCCAACGCGCTAGCGTTCCCGCATCAGCCGCTGTTTGTCACGTTCCCAGTCGCGGTCCTTCTCGGTCGCCCGCTTGTCGTGCTCCTTCTTGCCGCGCGCCAGGCCGATGTCCAGCTTGGCCCGGTTGCGCTTCCAGTACATCGCCAGCGGAATCAGGGTATAGCCCTTGCGCTCGACCGAACCGATCAGCCGGCTGATCTCTTCCTTATGCAGCAGCAGCTTGCGGGTGCGGGTCGGGTCGGCCTGGACGTGGGTGGAGGCCGAGGTCAACGGCGAGATGTGGCAGCCGAACAGAAACGCCTCGCCGTCGCGCAGCAATACGTAGCTTTCCTTGAGATGGGCGTGGCTGGCGCGCAGGCTCTTGACTTCCCAGCCCTGCAAGGCTAGGCCCGCCTCGTAGTGTTCCTCGATAAAGTAATCGTGATACGCCTTCTTGTTGCTGGCGATCTGATGGTTGCCTGGAGTGGTTTTCTTGCTCATGACCGTTCGGTGAGGTAGCCGGGGCCCGCGGGCCAATGCGCGAGGCTTGAGGATGAACGCGGATTCAACCAAACTTGCCCGGTGAAAGTCCAATAACCCAGTCAAGCTGTCAAATGATCACGCCGCAACGGAGACAAGTCGTGGCGACCGTCAAGAAGAGCGCCCTGGTCCTGTATTCCGCGGCCGACATGTACGCCCTGGTCAACGACATCGAGGCCTATCCGCGATTCTTGCCCTGGTGCCGGTCCAGCAGCGTCATCCGTCATACCGAGGACGAAGCGCGGGCCACCATCGAGATCGCCAAGGGCCGGGTGCACAAATCCTTCACCACCGTCAACCGGATGCAAAAACACAAGATGATCGACATCCGCCTGCTGGAAGGTCCCTTCCAGCGCCTGGAAGGCTATTGGCGCTTCGAGCCGCTGCGAGCCGACGCTTGCAAGGTCTCGCTGGACATGGAGTTCGAATTCTCCAGTCACCTGTTGCGGATGGCCGTCGAACCGGTGTTCAAGCAAATCGCCAACTCGCTGGTCGACGCGTTCTGCAAGCGCGCGGTGGACGTTTATGGCCAGCGATAATCCCACGACTTTCCGGGTCGAGGTGGCCTACGCCCGGCCCGACGAGCAACTCATCATCCCGGTCGAGGCGCCGGCGGGGGCGACCGTGGAACAGGTCATCGTCCTGTCGCGTATCCAGGATCGCTTCCCGGAAATCGATCCCAAGACCGCCAAGGTTGGCGTGTTCGGCAAGTTGAGCAAGCTGTCGGCGGCGGTGCGCGCCGGCGACCGGGTCGAAATCTACCGGCCCCTGCTCGCGGACCCCAAGGCGGTCCGCAAGCAACGCGCCGCCGAGGGCAAACGGATGCGCAAGGGCGGCGGCGCTTTGGAGCCGGGCGAGGGCTAGTCCACCATGCCCTCGACGCGATCGAGGGTATCGCCCGTGAAAAACAGGGCGACATGACGTTGTTCGATCAGCTGGCCGTCCTTGCGGTAGCTGTAATAGTAGTCCCAGCGATTTTGATGGAACGGGTCGGCCAGCAGTGGCGTGCCCATGATCCGCTGGACCTGCGGCCGGGTCATGCCGGGCCGCAATTGGCCGACCATGGTTTGGTCGATGTAATTGCCTTGGCGGATGGGAACGGAGTAGAAGCTGGGCAGGAACGATTCGCAGCCGGCGACGAGAACAAGCAGCAGGAGGACGCCGGCGGCGCGTAGGGAGCGGTGCGACATGGAAGACCAAGTCCGGGTTGTCTGAACGTCGTATCATCATAACGTACAACGGCAATCCATGGGTAAGCGCAATCACGGGAGAGTTCGGCGTGGGCTCAAAAGAACTCAAGCAGGCGGGCCTGAAGGTCACCCTGCCACGCATGAAGATTCTCGACATGCTGCAACATCAGGACGGCATGCACCTGACCGCCGAGGAGATTTTTCGGGCGCTGGAGGAATCGGGCGAGGAGGTTGGCCTGGCGACCGTGTACCGAGTGCTGACCCAGTTCGAGTCGGCCGGGTTGGTTAAACGCCATCACTTCGAGGGCGGTCACTCGGTGTTTGAGCTGAATCAGGGCGAGCATCACGACCATATCCTGTGTCTGGAATGCGGCCGGATCGAGGAGTTTTGTGATGAGGACATCGAGCAGCGGCAGCGCGTCATTGCCCAGCGCCTCGGCTTCGAACTGGCCGAGCATTGCCTGATTCTTTACGGCCACTGTAACCGTCCCGAGTGTCCCCACCGTCCACCCGAGGAAGGTCAGGAAGGCGATGATGGGGGGGTGATGCGGGGAGAGAATTAAGGACGGCGCTTGGGCGCGTTCAGTGCATCCGGCTCCGATCCAACGCGCGATAGCTGATGGCCTCGGTGAGATGCGGGGTTTTGATGCCGTCGCCGCCGGCCAGATCGGCAATGGTCCGGGCCACCTTCAAAATCCGGTGATAGGCGCGCGGCGACAGCCCCAACCGTTCCAGCGCCTGTTCCAGCAGGCGGTGATCGCTTTCGCTCAAGGCGCAGTAGCGCTCGATCTCGCGGGTTCCCAAGGCGCTGTTGGCCTTGCCGGCGCGCTGCAGTTGCCGGTCGCGCGCCGCGCACACCCGGGCGCGCACCGTGGCGCTGCTTTCCTCCGCGACATCGCCCCGCAACACCCGATGGGCCAGGCGTGGCACTTCGATATGCAGATCGATGCGATCGATCAGCGGCCCCGAGACCCGCGCCCGGTAGCGGCGCACCTGTTCCTGCCCGCAGGCGCAGCGCCGCTCAGCGTCGCCCAGATAACCACAAGGACAGGGGTTCATCGCGGCCACCAGTTGAAACCGGGCCGGAAAATCGGCCTGGCGGGCGGCGCGGGAGATGGTGATCCGCCCCGATTCCAGCGGCTCGCGTAGAACTTCCAGCACCCGCCGGTCGTACTCGGGCAACTCGTCCAGAAACAGCACGCCGTGATGGGCCAGTGAAATCTCGCCGGGCCGGGGCTGACCACCGCCGCCGACCAGGGCGACCCCCGACGCGGTGTGATGCGGAGCCCGGAACGGCCGGACGCCCCATTGCTTCAAATCCAGTCCTTGCGCGCTGATCGACGCGATGGCGGCGGTTTCCAGGGCCTCCGCCTCGGTCAGCGGCGGCATGATCCCTGGCAGCCGGCTGGCGAGCATGGTCTTGCCGGTGCCGGGCGGGCCGATCAACAGCAGGTTGTGACCGCCGGCGGCGGCGATTTCCAGGGCGCGCTTGGCGTGGTGTTGGCCGCGCACATCGCTCAAGTCCCGTTCCAGCAGGCTCCCCAGCGGGGCGCGGGGTTGCGAGGCTGGGGGTTGCAGGGCGGCCCCCGTGGCCAGTTGCCGGCAAACCTCCAGCAGGTGAACCGCGCCCAGCACCTTGACGCCGCCGACCAACTGCGCCTCGGCGACGTTGTCGCCGGGGACCAGCAAGGTGCGCTTGGCCGCGTGGCAGGCGAGAGCGGCTGGCAACACGCCCCGAACGCCGCGCACTTCGCCGCCCAGGGCCAGTTCGCCGAGAAACTCGTATTGTCCCAGCCGCTCGCGATTGATCTGGCCCGAAGCAGCGAGGATGCCCAGCGCGATGGGCAAGTCGAAACGGCCTCCCTCCTTGGGTAGGTCGGCCGGGGCCAGGTTGATGGTGATGCGGCGGCTGGGAAATTCGAACTGGCTGTTCAGGATTGCGCCCCGCACCCGATCCTTGCTTTCCTTGACCGCCGCTTCCGGCAGGCCAACGATGAAGAGCCCCGGCAAGCCACCGGACAAATGAACTTCCACGCTGACCAGGGGGGCGTCGATGCCCACCTGAGCGCGGGTGTAAACGATGGCGAGCGACATGACGACTTTGGTGGGTGGAGAGGGGGCGCTTTATGGGAGTCGGCCAGGGTGTTGGTCGACCGGAAGGAGGTATTTTGCACCATATTAGTGCATCAGCAGGCCCCTAGGTGTCGCCACCCTCCGGTTCGGCGGGCTTTTCCGGGCTCTTGCGGCGCTTGCTCGCGCCGGCCTTGGTTTCCAGTTCCGCCACCTGCTTTTCCAGTTCCTCCAGTTTGGCGCGAGTGCGGGCCAAAACCGCTTGTTGCACGTCGAATTCCTCGCGCGTCACCAATTCCAGCTTAGCGAAGGTCGCCTGCAAGGCGGCGTGAAAGTTCTTTTCCATTTCCACTTGAAACTGGCGGAAGCTGGGCGGCACTGCGTCCGCCAAGCGCTTGGCCAAGTCGTCGAACACCTTGGGATCGATCATCGCGAATTCTCCGGAGTGGACAGCGTGTTTCGTTAAGTTTAACGGGATTTTGCCATTTTGCGCACGCCCGCCAAGCCGCACCAAGAAAGTGCAAAGGTTTGGACAAAGCGTTGAATTCAAACCCTGCCCAAGGCTTATGGTAGAGCGAATATTTACTTAATTAGTTGTTTTTTTAAAAATTATTATTAGTGGCACGCGATATGCAAACTACTGACCAAACGAAGGGCGGCGCTGGCGCCACGAGACCGTCAACATGCCACGAGGCCGTCAACGTGCCCAAACCGTTAGGTCGCGCCCCCCGGGGCATCAAGCCATAGGAGATCTGGACCCCATGAAACTGATTACCGCGGTTATCAAGCCGTTCAAACTGGACGATGTTCGGGAAGCGCTTTCGGATGTGGGCGCCCAAGGCATCACCGTCACCGAGGTCAAGGGCTTTGGCCGCCAAAAAGGGCACACCGAGTTGTATCGAGGCGCGGAGTACGTCGTGGATTTCCTACCCAAGATCAAGGTTGAAATCGGCGTGGGCGACGAACTGGTGGAACGGGTCATCGAAGCGATTACGCGCGCCGCCAATACCGGCAAGGTCGGCGATGGCAAGATCTTCGTGTACGACCTGGAAGACGCCGTTCGCATTCGCACCGGCGAATCCGGGCCGGACGCGCTATGACCGGAGTCTGCTTGATCATTCAATCATGTACCTGAAACCTTTGGAGAATTTCACCGATGAGTAGAACGATGCAAGCGGCAAGACAGGGTGGAGTGCTGGCGGGGCTGGGGATGCTGGCTCCCACGCTCGCGCTGGCGCAGGAAAGCGTCAAGCCCGAACTGAACTCGGGCGACACCGCCTGGATGCTGACCTCGACCGCCTTGGTGTTGTTCATGACCATTCCCGGCCTGGCGCTGTTTTACGCGGGCATGGTGCGCGCCAAGAACGTGCTGTCGGTGATGATGCAATGTTTCGCCATCACCGCTTTGGTGACGGTGCTTTG
The DNA here is from genome assembly GCA_029624675.1 of Candidatus Contendibacter sp. Taxonomy (GTDB): domain Bacteria; phylum Pseudomonadota; class Gammaproteobacteria; order Competibacterales; family Competibacteraceae; genus Contendibacter. The sequence continues at coordinate 4,661 of JARSSP010000020.1, read as the reverse complement.
GACCCTTTACGGCTACAGCCTGGCGTTCGACACCACGGGGATGGAAGCCGGACAAATCAACTTGAATTCGTTCATCGGCACACTCGCCAAGGCATTCCTGAGCGGCGTCACGGTGGAGAGCCTTTGGCAACCGGTCGCGACCCTGGTAAACGCCATTCCGGAAACGGTGTTCATGACCTATCAGATGACCTTTGCGATCATCACTCCGGCGTTGATCGTGGGTGCCTTCGCTGAGCGGATGAAGTTTTCCGCACTGCTGTTGTTCATGGGATTCTGGTTCACGCTGGTTTATCTGCCAGTCGCGCACATGGTCTGGGGCGGCGCCGGTTCGCTGATCGGCAGCAACTGGGGCGTGCTGGACTTTGCCGGCGGCACCGTGGTGCATATCAACGCGGGCATCGCCGGGTTCGTGGCCTGCTTGGTCATCGGCAAGCGCAAGCACTATCCGACCATGGCGATGCCGCCGCACAACCTCAACTTCACCATCATGGGCGCGTCGATGCTGTGGGTGGGCTGGTTTGGCTTCAACGCCGGCAGCGCGGTGGCGGCCAACGGCAGCGCCGGCATGGCGATGGCGGTGACGCAGATCGCGACCGCGACAGCAGCGTTGGCGTGGATGTTCGCGGAATGGCTGTCGCACGGCAAACCCAGCGTGCTGGGCATCGCTTCCGGCGCGGTGGCCGGGTTGGTGGCGATCACGCCGGCGTCGGGGACAGCGGGTCCGATGGGCGCGCTGCTGATCGGCGTGGCTGCTGGCGTGATCTGCTTTCTGGCGTCCACCAAGCTCAAGCGGGCGATGGGCTACGACGATTCGCTCGACGTGTTCGGCGTCCATGCGGTCGGTGGTATTGTTGGGGCGATCCTGACCGGGTTGTGCGCCGACAAGATCATGGGCGGCGTCGGTTTGGCGGAGGGCATGACCATCGCCAGCCAACTCTGGGCGCAGTTCAAGGGCGCGGCGTTCACCCTCGTTTATTCCGGCGTCCTCAGCTTCGTGATTCTGAAACTCGTGGATGTGCTGGTGGGCTTGCGAGTGACCGAGGAGCAGGAGACCGAGGGTCTGGACATCGCCCTGCACGACGAGCGCGGCTACAACCTGTAACGATCGCCGGCGGACAGCGAAGCGGGTGGGAAACCGAGATCCACTCGGCATCGCGCGAGGTTACGGATTTCGGTTATATTCCCACCTGGTCTTGGATCAGGCGAATGCGGGGGGGCATCCATGAAACTGATTACTGCAATCATCAAACCGTTCAAACTGGACGACGTGCGAGAAGCGCTGTCGGGAATCGGCGTACAGGGCATCACCGTGACCGAGGTCAAGGGGTTCGGCCGCCAGAAGGGACACACCGAGTTGTATCGTGGCGCCGAATATGTGGTGGACTTTTTGCCGAAGGTCAAACTGGAAATCGCCGTGGACGACGGTCTGGTGGACAAGGTGGTGGAAGCGATCTGCTCCACCGCCAACACCGGCAAGATCGGCGATGGCAAGATCTTCATTTACGATCTAGAGCGCGCGATTCGGATTCGCACCGGAGAAATTGGTCCCGGCGCGCTATAGCCTGATCGTGCGGCGTATGAATCAAGGGCGGGGCCCGCCGTGGCTCCGCCCTTTATCGTTTCCTGGGCGCCTGCCCGAACCTCACGGCTTGATGCCGTATCTTCGATAGATTTGCCGCAGTTCGTCCTTGGCGGCGCGGATTTCCTGGGCGCGGCGGCTGGCGCTGCCGATGGTCGAGGACGAGAGCCGCCGGATATCGCTGTTGAGATTGTCGATCCGGGCGCGATCCTCGTAGCCGATATAGACCGGTTCGCGGGATTCACCGCGTTTTTTCCGGGGCGCTGGACGGTCGAGGTCCTTGACCGAAATACCTTGGTTGGTGGCTCGAAGCTCGCGCAATTGCTGAGTGGCGCGCTGCATGCTCTGGATATTGTCCGCGCCGCCGGCCGGCGTGGGTTGCGACTGGATGTCGAGCGTTTGCGCCGCTTGGCCTTCGGCCGGCGGCTTGCTGTCGTAGTGAACCTGGCCGTTGGCGTCGGTCCATTTGTAGACTTGGGCCTGCGCCATCGAGCCGAGCGCCAGGGCTAGGATCAGAGTCAGGGGGAACGTGAGGCGCATGATCGGTGTCCCTCAAGGTTGCATCTTTAAGGATGCACTACCCTTTGCTTTGAGTGGTTACGATGTGCTGCTGAAATGTTCATGGTCTAATTATGGAAATTGCGACAAGCGCTGGAGGATGCGCGGATGAGCGAGCATGGCAACGATGTTTATAATGGGGCGGCGGATAAGCCGCGAGGGGCGGGCAGGTGCTTGAGTTGCCCGAGCCGCGAGGGAGACGCCAAGGCCACACCCCTAGGCCCTTAAGCCGCCTGCGGGCGCGGATTCCCGCGCACAATAAAGTGGCGAGAGAAACCTACAGGGTGTTTAACCCCAGACGGTTCCGAGATGAATGGGACACGAAACCCAGGACGAGACAACAATTCAATGCTCCAAAGTGTATCTCCTATGAAACGGAAGTATACTTTGTTCGACTCGCTCAGCTCAAGAAAAGTGAATGCTCCTGACGAATAAGGACTGCCGATAAGTGCTGAATCCAGCACATTCATCTGGGCATCAAGGAGATGAATGCTGAGCATTTCTTCAAAAGGCACATCGTCGGTCATGAATAGCAGATATCGGTTTTCCCATTGCACTGCCGCTTCTAGAACTGCTCCCGAAATGTGTTTACCAGTTGATGTTCCATGTACGAGGACTTCGCTCGTTGGTACTTCGCCTTCGTCCGCTCCATGCACCAGTCTCGTTGTCAGTTCTCTTGCTATACGCATGCTCATTGCTCAATCCTGAAGCTACCAAAGGAAATCTACACCAAAAGCAGCAAGCGCGCCTCCGATAAAAGCGCCAACTGTAACACATACCGGCGCACCAGGACCGCAGGCGAGTCCCGCCAAGGCTCCGCCCGCAATGCCGCCACCAATTCCGGCACCGGTAGCTGCTAGTTCACGTCCTGCGGCCTTGGCTTTGTCATCCGCAGTGATAACTTCGTAGACAGACAAAGCTATAGAAAGGACGATGAGCCCCCGTCCAGCACGCGAAAGTCGACGCATGGTCGTCGTCACACGAGGGTTGGATCGGCCGGCTGACTTGACGATCTCAGCATAAACGGTGTTTTGTTGTATTACAGAAAGGCGACTGAAATTGGTATTTAGCCCATATAATTGACTGGCCTTGCGAGCGACTAATTCGTTCAGCGTTTTTCCTTCGCGTTTCAGTTGCTCAGCCATCGCACGGCCGATGGGTGTACTGCGGCCTCGTATGATTTCCATAATGGAATTACGGGTCTCCTGTGCCTGGGCTGCTGCTTGTGGCCACGTCATTCTTCCGCTGCTTGCCTGCCGGCGCAAGTCTTCAGCCATCGCCTGAATCTGTCGCACATAAGCCTGTCGTGCCGTTGAGTCTATGACAAGATGCGCACCGACATTTGCAACCTCAGACTCCAGCGCCTGAATGGTGTTTTCGAAAGTAACCCGGTCATTATTTGGGATTGTTGCCATACGCGTTTTCTCTGGCCAAAGGTAGTTTGGTTTTTGCTGACCTAACGTTACGCATCAGCCGACGCATACTGCGCCGTACACCGAAACGCGAAACAAGCTTCCGAGCTAAACAGCGCAGTATGCGGTCGGCTGGGTGCGCGTGTTAGATGCTATTCTCTATCCCATCCTTCTTCTGGCTCAATTTCGTCGGGTGGTGGCTCCCATGACTCATATCCGGGTTCTGGCTCAGAAAATGGAGCATCATCTTTTCGACGCTCTGGAGGAGGCGGTGGTGGTAGTTGCTTCTCTGTGTCTTTCTTTCCGCCACCCTGCATCTGTAACATGTAATCTTCATCTTGATTCATGGCATTACTCTGCTGGTAAATAAAAGTTTTTTGCTGGCAGCTCCTTCTTTACGGCTTCCTGACACCTCTTTCTTAATTTCTTATCAAGCCTTATTCCGGTTTCCTTCACCTCCAGTTTTTTTCGTCGCTCTTTAGCTGCATTGAAGAGTCTCTTGTGTGAACTGTTATATGCTTTATCTTCTTCTATTTTTTCCTTTATGTTTTTTAGGTCATAAAAGAGTATCTTATAGCCATCAACAAGCTCACTGTATTTTTTGTTTTTTTCGGAAGCCCTAAAAACGGCTGGATAAAAGCCACAAAAGATGCAAAGGACGCAAATATCTCCCAAGCATATTCACCAAGCCAGAAATCCCATATTTCAAATCCTGCTATAGCAGAAGAAGGTACCGCTGCCGCAAGTGTTATTTGCATAGAAATAAGTGTCCTTTCTGCATTAAGAAGCTTACTTTCATAATACAGTACGTTAAGACGTGAAGTCTTAAGAAGATCGTAAATATTCCATACAGGATGGTTTAAGTTTCGTTCTTCACTTGTCATAGGGCCTCCCTTCTGCATCTAACGGGGCGGCGGATAACCGGCGAGCCCGGACAAAATGCAATTTTGGACGGGCGAAGTCCGGTTGATCCGCGTGGTTGTGCGGCGCTTCGCGCCGTGCAACCAGCGGATCGTAATCCGCCGCCCCGTTGTCGCGGACGCGAAGCGTCCGCGACAATCGGGATAGGGAGAAGCCTCACGGCTCCCCCCTCCCACACCACCGTGCGTACG
>JARSSP010000019.1 GCA_029624675.1 Candidatus Contendibacter sp. | reverse complement strand
GGTGCTTTCAGGTACCATATTTAACAATTCCATAACCTGCAAAGGAGCGCTATATCTAACGGGCAAGGTTGGCACCGGCATCTCCACAAGGACGGATGCCGTTAGCGCTGGCCGCGCCCAGCCGGGTCAGAGGCCAGCAGGCGTGGTGCGCGATACCACCCGGATAACGGCAAACATTATCTCGGTCAACAAACAGAAGCGCCAAGTCCTCGTTCGGGGCGCGACCAGAACAGTTCTGGTGAAGGTACCGCCTGACTTCGATATTACCCGCTTCAAGGTTGGCGAGGAAGTTGAAGCGGAGTTTGTTCAGCAACTGGCCATCGCCGTGAAACCGGCGCCCGCCAAGCCTACCCCATCCGGCCCCGGCTTTAAAAACAAAAGGAGCAATTAAGAACCACCGCCAGTCCGATGGTTCGGACCTGGAAACCCGCCGCAAGGCGGGTTTTTCTTTGGGAAAGCCTGTGGGGCGGGCCGACTCCTCGCACTGGCAAGCTGGGTTATACTTCCCGCCGGGTAATGCAACCGGATTTTCGTCGGCAAGCCTTGCGCCATCGTACCCGCGCCGGCTGAAATGAAGAGTAGCGAAAGTCCGGTAAGATTCCACGCCACGCGCCACCGCGCCCGCCGCTTTCCGATCATCCGACGAACGCCATGGACAAGACTTACGAACCGCACGCCATTGAATCCCGCTGGTACGCCTATTGGGAGGAGCGAGGCTATTTCGCGCCCAGCGGCCAGGGCGAGCCGTACTGCATCATGATTCCGCCGCCAAACGTGACCGGCACCCTCCACATGGGCCACGCCTTCCAGGACACCATCATGGACGCGCTGACCCGCTATTACCGGATGAAGGGCTATAACAGCCTGTGGCAACCGGGCACCGATCACGCCGGCATCGCCACGCAAATGGTGGTGGAACGGCAACTGGCCGGCGAAGGCAAGACCCGCCACGATCTGGGGCGCGAGGCGTTCATCGACCGGGTGTGGGTGTGGAAAGCGGAATCCGGCGGTACCATCACCCGCCAGTTGCGGCGGATGGGTGCGTCGGTGGACTGGGCGCGGGAGCGCTTCACCATGGACGAGGGCCTGTCGGCGGCGGTGCGGGAGGTGTTCGTCCGGCTGTACGAGGAGAGTTTGATCTATCGCGGCCAGCGGCTGGTCAACTGGGACCCGGTGCTGCATACCGCCGTGTCGGACCTGGAAGTCGCCAGCGCCGAGGAAAACGGCTTTCTCTGGCACATCCGCTATCCGCTGGCCGAGGGCGGCGGTGATCTGATCGTCGCCACCACCCGCCCGGAAACCATGCTGGGCGATACCGCCGTGGCGGTGCATCCCGACGACGAGCGTTACCAGCGCCTGATCGGCTTGCACGTGGCCCTGCCGCTGACCGGCCGCCAGATTCCGATCATCGCCGACGAATACGTGGATCCCAGCTTCGGCACCGGCTGCGTCAAGATCACCCCCGCCCACGACTTCAACGACTACGCGGTCGGCCAGCGCCATAAACTGCCGCTGCTCAACGTTTTCACCGCCGACGCCAAGATCAACGAGAACGGTCCCGAAGCCTATCGTGGCCTGGATCGCTTTGAGGCCCGCAAGCGCGTGGTCGCCGATCTGGAAGAACTTGGACTCATGGAAGAAATCAAGCCCCACAAGCTGATGGTGCCGCGCGGGGATCGCAGCCACACGGTCATCGAACCGTTCCTGACCGATCAGTGGTACGTCAGGACCGGACCGCTGGCCGGTCCGTCCATCGCCGCCGTCAAGACCGGCAAGATCAAATTCATCCCGGAAAACTGGGAAAAGACCTATTTCGACTGGATGAACCGAATCGAGGACTGGTGCATCAGCCGGCAAATCTGGTGGGGCCACCGGATTCCGGCCTGGTACGACGCGCGAGGCCAGGTTTACGTCGGTCGGAATGAGGCGGAAGTGCGGGCGAAACACGGGCTCGGTCCGGACGTGGCGCTGACCCAAGACCCCGACGTGCTGGACACCTGGTTTTCCTCCGCGCTGTGGCCGTTTTCGACGCTGGGTTGGCCCGAGAACACCGAGGCGCTCAAGACCTTTTATCCGAGCAGCGTACTGGTGACCGGCTTCGACATCATCTTCTTCTGGGTGGCGCGGATGATCATGATGGGCCTGAAGTTCATGGGCGACGTACCGTTCCGCGAGGTCTACATCCACGGGCTGGTGCGAGATCAGGACGGTCAGAAAATGTCGAAGTCCAAGGGTAACGTGCTCGATCCGCTGGACCTGATCGATGGCGTGGGACTGGAGGAACTGGTCACCAAGCGCACCACCGGGCTGATGCAGCCGCAAATGGCGCCGGGCATCGAGAAAGCCACCCGCAAGCAGTTTCCCGTCGGTATTCGCGCCCACGGCACCGACGCCCTGCGGTTCACCTTCGCCGCCTTGGCGACGACGGGGCGCGACATCGTGTTCGACATGGGCCGGGTCGAGGGCTACCGCAACTTCTGCAACAAGCTGTGGAACGCCGCCCGCTACGTGCTGATGAACACCGAGGGCAAGGATACCGGCCTGAACGGCGGCGAGGTCGAACTCGGCCAGGCCGACCGCTGGATTCTGTCGCGCCTGCAACAGACCATCGCCGAAACCAACGCGGCGGTGCGGGATTACCGCTTCGACCAGATGGCCCAGGCGATCTACGAGTTCACCTGGAACGAGTTCTGCGACTGGTATCTGGAACTGTCCAAGCCGGTGCTGACCGATTCTGCCAGTTCCGAGGCGGCCCAGCGCGGCACGCGGCGGACGCTGGTTCAAGTGCTGGAAACCTTGCTGCGGTTGCTGCATCCGCTGATGCCGTTCATCACCGAGGAAATCTGGCAGCGGGTCGCGCCGCTGGCCGGGAAAATCCCCCCCAACCCCCCTTTGACAAAGGGGGGAGCCGAAGGCGGTGGGATTTCCATCATGCTCCAATCCTACCCGGAAGCCGACAAATCGCTGCTGGACGGACCAGCCGTAGCCAACATCGAATGGCTGCAACAATTCCTGCTGGGCGTGCGCCGGATTCGCGCCGAAATGAACATCGCCCCCGGCAAACCGCTGTCGGTGCTGTTGCAGCACGGTTCGGAAGCGGATCGAGATCGGCTGGAGCGACAGCGCCGGGCCTTGATGACCCTGGGCCGGCTGGAATCCATCGCCCGGCTGGGAGACGAAGAACCCGCGCCGGAAGCCGCCACCGCCCTGGTCGGCGGCATGAAAATTCTGATCCCCATGGCTGGCCTGATCGACAAGGCGGCGGAAAGCACCCGTCTGGAAAAGGAAATCGCCAAGCTGCGCCAGGAAGCGGAACGCGGCGCGGCCAAGCTGGGCAACGCCAACTTCATCGGCCGCGCCCCAGTCGAAGTCGTCGAAAAGGAACGCGCCCGCGTGGCGGAACTCCAAATCGCCATCACCAAGCTGGAAGAACAACTGACGCGCATTCGACAGTTGTAAGTTCGGTAACCTACCCAAAAATTTCAAGGAATGCCCATGGACGCTCAAGAATCCGTATCCTCGACCAAGCCCAAACTGGGCCAAAAAGTGACCCAGGTCGCCACGCTCTACAACCCGCGCACCTGGAAGGAAAAGGGCCTGTGGTGGACGCTTGGCCTGTTCCTGGTCACTTATGTCGTCGTGGTCATCGTGCTCGGCTTCATCTGGTCGCGCTCGCCCGGCGAATTCGACGTGCGCGAGTACGCGCAGGAAACGGCCAAGAAAGGCCAGCAGAAGCTGGTGCCGGGCTATGCGACCACCGTCGCCGCCATCCATATCGCGGAAACCCTGCTGGACAAGCCGGGCGGTTACCTCAGCAACGACCTGACGCCGCCGGGCGTCTATCTGGACAACATTCCCAACTGGGAATACGGGGCGCTGACCGAACTGCGCGATCTGGTGCGCGCCATGCGCAACGACTTCAGCCGCTCCCAGACCCAATCCATCGAGGACAAGGATTTGCAGGTTGCCGATCCGCAGTTCAACTACGACTCCAATTCCTGGATTCTGCCGTCCTCCGAGTCGGAATACCGCAAGGGGGTCGAAGCGCTGTACCGCTATCTCAATCGCTTGGCCGACGAGAAAGCCTTCGATGGCCAATTCTTCACCCGCGCCGACAACCTGAGCGTCTACTTGCAAGTGGTCGAGAAGCGGCTGGGCAGTCTGGCGCAACGGCTGGCGGCCGGCGTCGGTCAGGCCCGCTTCAACCTGGATCTCGCCGGCGATCCCAACGCTCGCCAGTCCACGCCAACTCCCGCCCAGTCCCAGGTCAAGACCCCGTGGCTCAAGATCGACGACGTGTTTTTCGAGGCGCGCGGCTACACCTGGGCGCTGGTGCATACCCTCAAGGCACTGGAAGTGGATTTCAACGACGTGCTCGCCAACAAAAACGCTCTGGTCTCGCTCAAACAGATCATCCGCGAGTTGGAAAATACCCAGAGCTTCATCTGGAGTCCGATGATTCTCAACGGCACCGGCTTCGGGCCAATGGCCAACCATTCGTTGATCATGGCCTCGTACATCTCCCGCGCCAACGCTGCGATCATCGACCTGCGCAATCTGCTGTTGCAGGGCTAGGATGGCGGATTTCAACACCCACCTGATGGGGGCGGCGGCGGTCAGCGGGCTGGCCGCCACGGTGCTGGTGATGACCGGCCAGTTTCCCCATCAGGCGGTCATCGGTTATTTCGTGCTCGGCGTCATCGGTGGACTGTTGCCGGACCTGGATTCACCCACCTCCATCCCCATCCGGATCGCCTTCGCGGTGTTGGCCGTGGCGGCCGGCTTTCTGGTGGTGTTCACCTTTGGTCGGCGCTATTCACTGGTGGAGCTGGTCATCCTGTGGTTCGGTTGTTTTCTGTTCATCCGTTATGGCCTGTTCAATCTATTCGACCGAGTCACCGTGCATCGTGGCCTGGTTCACTCCATCCCGGCGGGCGTCGGCTGCGGGCTGCTCGCGACCCTCGTCGCTTTCCAGGCCTTCAATGCGTCCGTCGTCCATTCCTGGCTGTGCGGAACCTTCGTCACCTTGGGCTTCCTCGTCCATCTGTTGCTGGACGAATGGTACAGCGTCGATTTGTCCGGCAAGAAACTGCTGAAAAGTTCCTTCGGCACCGCGTTCAGCCTGGGCAGCCTCGACCAGCCCATCGGCACGGCGGCGCTCTATCTGGCGGTGATTGCGCTGTTTTTCCTCTGTCCCTCGCCCCGACCCTTCGCCGAGCTGATGCTGGACCGCGACACCTATCGGGGTGTGACCCAGCGCCTGTTGCCCGGCGAGACCTGGTTTCCGGGGTTCCTGCGCCGGGTGGCCCCACCCAGCCTGTCGGGCCGGTGAGCCCGCGGACTACAGCCACAGATACCGCGCCAGGAACAGCCCAGCCACCACCGCCATCGGCAGGCCGATCCGCTCGCGCTGGCCCGTCAGCAGTTGCAGCAGCACGTGGCTGATCACCCCGAAGGCGATGCCGTCGGCGATGGAGAAAGTGAACGCCATGACGGTGACGCAACACACCGCCGGAGCGCTCTCGGTCAGATCGTCCCAATTCAGTTCGGTCAGGCCGCGCAGCATCAGGATAGCGACGTACAGCAATGCGGGAGCGGTCGCGTGCGGCGGCACCATCACCGCCAGCGGCGCGAAGACCAGGCTGGCCAGGAATAGCAAGGCGATCACCACGGCGGTCAGGCCGGTGCGGCCGCCGGCGGCGATGCCGGCGGTGCTTTCCAGATAGCTGGTCGTGCTGGACGTGCCTAGCAGCGCGCCCACACCGATCGCCGTGCTGTCGGCCAGCAGGGCGCGCTCCAGTCGGGGCAGTCGGCCCTGGGCGTCGAGAAAACCGCCGCGCTGGGCGATGGCAATCAGCGTGCCCGAGGTTTCGAACAGGCTCATCAGGAAGAAGCTCAACACCACCCCCAGCACCGCCGGATCAAGCGCGGCGCGGATGTCGGCCTTCAACAGGGTCGGCGCCAGGGAAGGCGGAGCCGAAACCACGCCGGTGAACGGACTCAGGCCCAGCGCCACCGACGCCGCCGTGACCGCCAGGATGCCGATCAGAATCGCGCCAGGCACGCCGCGCCGATCGAGCGTCGCCATCAGCAGAAAGCCACCCATCGCTAGCAAGGCGGGCGGCGCCTTGACGTTGCCGAGAGTCACCAGGGTATCCGGGCTGGCCGCCACGATGCCCGCCGCGCGCAGGGCCAGCAACGCCAGGAACAATCCGACCCCGGCGGTGATGGCGTGCTTGAGGCTGGTGGGGATGGCGTTGACGAACCATTCCCGGACGCGCAGCAGGCTGACCAGCATGAACAGCAGGCCGGACAGGAACACCGTGCCCAGCGCCGTTTCCCACGGCAGACCCATGCCCTTGACCAGCCCGAAGGTGAACACGGCGTTGATCCCCATGCCGGGCGCCTGACCAATGGGGTAATTGGCCAGCAGGCCCATCAGCAGGGAGCCGATGGCGCCGGCCAGAGCGGTGGCGACGAACACGGCGTCGCGGTCCATGCCGGCCTGGCCGAGAAGGTCGGGGTTGACGAACAGAATGGCCGACATGGTGAGGAAAGTGGTGCAGCCAGCCAGGATTTCGGTACGCGCGGTCGTGCCGCACGCTCGTAGCGCGAAGAATTGTTCCAACATGAGGACGGTTCAGGGAAAGTGGTGAAGAATGCGTTCGCGAAACAGGCGAACGTCCCCGGACGCATGACGCGCCCCACCGGACCACCAGCCAGTTGCCGGCGCCTGGTTCAGTGGGAAGTATACGAAGTTGACTGTGTTAGGAGGTGGGCATGGACGGTATCCATCAGCAATGGGTTGAACCACGGCTGGAGTTGGCCCTGCTCTCGTCCATGCCTTGACGCCGTGCTGTCTTGACCCGCGCTGGTTGTGGATTCCATCCCGGTGCCGACGCGCGCAAAATCGCGCATAATAAGTTGGCGTATTTAAAAACCTCCAAGGAGAGCGCCCGTTCATGACCGTCCAGACCATCACTACTCAGTCGTTCCCCGATCAAAAACCCGGCACCTCGGGGCTACGCAAGAAAGTCAGGGTCTTTGAAAAACCGAATTACCTGGAAAACTTCGTCCAGTGCATTTTCGACACCCAGCGCGACCGCCAGGATGCGCCACTGGTGCTCGGCGGCGACGGGCGCTACTACAACCGTCAGGCGATCCAGATCATCCTCCGCATCGCCGCCGCCAATGGTTGCGGACAGGTGGTGCTGGGCCAGGGCGGCATCCTGTCGACGCCGGCCGCCTCCCATCTGATCCGCCAGCACCAGGCCCGGGGTGGCATCATCCTATCGGCCAGTCACAACCCCGGCGGGCCGGATGAAGACTTCGGCATCAAATTCAATACGCCGAACGGCGGGCCGGCGCCCGAAAAAGTCACCGAGGCCATCTACCGCGCCAGCCTGCACATCAACCGCTACCATACCCTGGACACGCCCGACATCAATCTCGACAACCTAGGAACCACGGCCGTCGGCGACATGCGGGTGGATATCGTGGATCCGGTCAGCGCCTACGCCGACCTGATGGAGCAATTGTTCGACTTCAACCAGATTCGCGCCCTGTTCCAGTCGGGGTTCCGGATGCGCTTCGACGCCATGCACGCGGTCACCGGTCCCTATGCGCGCGAGATCCTGGAAAAGCGGTTGGGCGCGCCGGCCGGCACGGTGATCAATGGCGTACCGCTGGAGGATTTTGGCCATGGCCACCCCGATCCGAACCTGGTGTACGCCAAGGAACTGGCCGATTACCTGTTCGGGCCGGACGCCCCCGATTTCGGCGCGGCCTCGGATGGCGATGGCGATCGCAACATGGTGCTGGGTCGACATTTCTTCGTGACTCCCAGCGACAGCCTGGCGGTGATTCTGGCCAACGCCGACCTGGCGCCGGGCTATCGTGGCCGGATCAGCGGCGTCGCTCGCTCGATGCCGACCAGCCAGGCGGCGGACCGGGTGGCGGCCAAGCTGGGACTGAATTGCTACGAAACGCCGACCGGCTGGAAATTCTTCGGCAACCTGCTGGACGCGGGCAAGATCGTCCTGTGCGGCGAGGAAAGTTTTGGTACCGGCTCCGACCATGTGCGCGAGAAGGACGGCGTGTGGGCGGTGTTGTTCTGGCTGAACATCCTGGCCGCGCGCCGGCAGTCGGTGGCGGAGATCGTGCGCGAGCACTGGCGGACTTACGGCCGCAACTACTACACCCGCCACGACTACGAAGCGGTCAACAGCGACGCCGCCAACGGCCTGGTCGACGCGCTGCGCGCCAAGACCGCCGAACTGCCGGGGCAAAAGCTCGGCGCCTACACGGTGGCTTATGCCGACGATTTCCGTTATCTCGATCCGATCGACGACAGCGTCAGCGACAAGCAGGGTATCCGCATCGGTTTCCAGGATGGTTCGCGCATCGTCTACCGACTGTCGGGCACCGGCACCGAGGGCGCGACGCTGCGGGTTTACATCGAAGCCTACGAGGCCGACCCGGCCCGACATGATCTGGATACTCAGCAGGCGCTGGCGGCACTGATCCAGATCGCCAACAGCCTGGCGGGCATTCGCGAGCGCACGGGTCGGAACGAACCGACCGTCATTACCTGACCGAACGCGGCGCGGGGCGCTGGAGCCGGCTTGGCAGGTCGCCAAAACCTGGCCAAAGCCGGCTCCAAGTCGGATTTTTCTCGACAGTCGATCAATCCTGGCTGTTCAGCGCCGCCGCCAACAGGCGGGCGGTTACGTCCACCACCGGGATGACCCGGTCGTAGGCCATCCGGGTCGGGCCGATGACGCCCAGCACCCCCAGCACCCGCCCTTCCACGGAATAGGGCGCGGTCACCACGCTGCAACCCTCCAGCGCCTCAAAGCCGGATTCCTCGCCGATGAAGATTTGCACGCCGTCGGCGCGTAGGCACTGGTCGAACAGGTGCAGCAGGTCGCGCTTGTGGTTGAAGGCCTCGAACAGTTGCCGCAGCTTGTCGAGATCGGACAGGTCGGCGTACCGCATCAACTGGGTTTGCCCGGCGACCACGTAATCCTGGCCGTTCGATTCGGGCTCGAAGGTCTGCTCGGCCATCTCAACCACGGTCTGCATCAATTGATCCAGATTGTCGCGGGTTTCGCGCAAGTCCCGCAGCAACGACTCCCGGACCTGATGGATATCCTGGCCGGTGAACTGCTGGTTCAGATAATTGGCCGCCTGCTGCAATTCCGTGGCGTTGTAGGGGCGTCGGGTCTGGATGACGCGGTTTTGCACTTCCTGGCTGTTCAACACCAGAATCACCAGCGTCCGGTTCTCGGTCAGGGGCAAAAACTCTACTTGACGCAGGGTGGTCACCTTGCGGCGTGGCAGCATGACCACGCCGGCCAGATGCGTAACGCCGGACAGCAGGTCGGAGACCGATCGGGCCAGTTCGGCGCCATCGCGGACCGGCTGGTCGATGCGCCGGCGCAGAATTTCGATCTCCTGATCCTCCAGCGGCTTGAGATGCAACAGCGCGTCGATGAAGAACCGATAGCCGCGAGCGGTCGGCACCCGTCCGGCCGAAGTATGCGGGGCGCGCAGATAGCCCAGTTCCTCCAGATCGGCCATGACGTTGCGGATGGTGGCCGGGCTGAGATCGAGACCGGCGTCGCGCGCCAGCGTGCGCGAGCCGACCGGCTGACCGTTGCGGATGTAACGCTCGACCAGCGCCCGCAACAGGTGCTGGGTGCGTTCATTGAGGGCGGAACGACCCGCTCGAGTGGATTCCGTACTGTGCATGCCGCTGAATTCCCGTTTTTAGCACTCTCGGCCTTGAGTGCTAAATCACCGTAGCAACTCCCCGAAAAGGTGTCAAGCTATCCGATAGTTGCGTGGTTTCCGGTAGAATATTCAGTGCGCTTGAGCGATCACCCAGTAGGGAACCATGTCCACCCTGGCTTTTCACACTATCGGCCTCATCAGCAAGTTCGGCGATCCCACCGGCGCGGGGACGTTGAACCAGATTGCCGCCTACCTGCGCCAGCGCCAGTTGCGGGTGCTGCTCGACGAAAGCTCGGCCCGGCTGATGCCCGACAACGGCCTGGAAACCGCCAGTCGCGCGGTGATTGGCGAGCAATGCGACCTGGTCGTCGTCATGGGTGGCGACGGCACCATGCTGAACGCGGCGCGCTCGCTGGTCGATTACGAAGTGCCGATTCTAGGGGTCAATCTGGGCCGGCTCGGCTTTCTGGCCGACGTTTCCCCCAGCGAGCTTCCGCATCGGCTGGAAGCGGTGTTGCAAGGCCATTTCCGCGAGGCGCGGCGTTCGTTGCTGCACGCCCAGGTGCTGCGCGAGGATCACGTCACCGGCGAGGCCGACGCGCTCAACGAAGTCGTGGTCCACAAGCGCGAAGTGGCCCGCATGATCGAGGTGGACGCCTTTCTCGACGGCCGTTTCCTCAACGCCTATCGCGCCGACGGCTTGATCATTTCCACCCCGACCGGCTCCACCGCCTACGCCCTGGCTGGCGGTGGGCCGATCATCCATCCGGGGCTGGAAGCGGTGGTGTTGGTGCCCATCTGCCCGCATACCCTGACCCACCGGCCGATCGTGGTCAAGGCCGACAGCGTCATCGAGGTGGTGTTGAACAGCGCCAACACCACCGAGGCCCAGATCACCTGCGACGGTCAGATCAGCCTGGCCATCGAGCCAGGCGACCACGTTTTGATTCGCAAGAAGAGCCGTAAGGTACGGCTGGTCCATCCCCTCAACCACGATTACTTCGAGTTGCTGCGGGCCAAGCTGAACTGGGGCTTGCGTCCGGAAGCCACTCCCTTCACCTGAAAATCCGCCGCCATGCTGACCCAGTTGCGCATCCGCGATTTCGCCATCGTCGAGGAGCTGGAACTGGAACTGGCGGCCGGGATGACCGCCATCACCGGTGAGACCGGCGCCGGCAAGTCGATCCTGGTCGACGCCATCGGCCTGCTGTTGGGCGACCGCGCCGACAGCGGGGTGATCCGTCACGGGGCGGAACGGGCCGACCTCAGCGCGTCGTTCGACCTCAACGCTCTGCCGGCGGCACGCGCCTGGCTGGCCGAGCGCGATCTGGACCGTGATCGAGAGTGTCACCTGCGGCGCGTGGTCGCCCGTGCTGGCCGCTCGCGCGGTTACATCAACGGTGTGCCCCAGCCGACCCAGGCGCTGCGAGAGTTAGGCGAGCAGTTGGTCGATATCCACGGTCAACACGAGCACCAGTCGCTGCTGCGGCGCGAAGCCCAGCGGCAATTGCTGGACGATTACGCCGGCAGTCAGGCGCTGACGGTGGAACTGGCGGAGCGGTACCGGACCTGGAGCTGGCTGCGGCGGGAGTTGCGCGAACTGCGCCAGGCCGCCAGCGAGCGCGATGCCCGGCTGGACATCCTGCGCCATCACTTGCGGGAGTTGACGGCGCTGAATCTGGCGGAGGGCGAGGTTACGGACCTGGAAGGCGAACAGCGGCGGCTGGCTCACGCCAGCCAATTGCTGGACGCCGGTCAGCGTCTGCTGGGCTGGCTGAGCGACGACGAGGACTCTTCCATGCTCGACCGACTCGATCGCGGCTTGCGCGAACTGGACGCCCTGGGCCATCTGGACGCCCGCCTCGCCCCAGTTGGCGACATGCTCAACACCGCGCGGATTCAGATTTGGGAAGCCAGCGACGAATTGCGCGGTTACGTCCAGGCGCTCGATCTCGATCCTGGGCATCTGGCCCAGATCGAACAGCGGCTAGCCGCCGCTCATCAACTGGCCCGCAAGCACCGCGTCGCCGCCGAGGAATTGCCGACGTTGCGGGCGCGGTTCGAAGCCGAACAGGACACGCTTGAACACAGCGAAACCCGGCTGGACGAATTGCAGCGGGCGGTGAAAACCGCGCGGGCGGCTTATCAGGCCGACGCCGACCGGTTGAGCGAGCGGCGGGCGGCGGCGGCGCGGGACTTGGGCGAGCGGGTCTCGATGGCGCTGGCCGGGCTGGGCATGGCGGGGGGGCGCTTCGCCATCGTGCTGGAGCGGCTCGAACAGCCCACGCCGGCTGGATTGGAGAGCGTGGAGTTTCAGGTCAGCGCCAATCCCGGCCAGCCGATGCGGCCGCTCGCCAAGGTGGCCTCCGGCGGCGAACTGTCGCGCATCAGCCTGGCGATCCAGGTGATCGCCGCCCATGCCGCCCGCATTCCGACCCTGATTTTCGACGAGGTGGATGTCGGCATCGGCGGTGGCGTGGCGGAAATCGTCGGACGGCAATTGCGGGCGCTGGGCGGCGGCCGGCAGGTGCTGTGCGTCACCCACCTGCCTCAGGTGGCGGCCCAGGCGCACCGGCAGTTCAAGGCGGAAAAACAGACCGATGGCGCGACCACGCACACGCAAGTCGTGGCGCTGGAAGCCGACGAGCGGGTGAAAGAAATCGCCCGGATGCTGGGCGGCCTGGCGGTGACCGAGCATACGCTGGCGCACGCCCAGGAGATGGTGGACCAGGCGGCCTCCCCACCGGCCGAGCCGCCGTGAGCGATCATCTTCTCATCGTCGACGACGATCCGGGCCTGCGCGAGCTGCTCGCCGATTATCTGGGTCGCAACGGCTTTCAGGTAACGGGGGTGGCCGACGGTCGGGGATTGTGGGTGGCGTTGGAGCAGGGGCCAGTGGACCTCGTCATCCTCGATCTGATGTTGCCCGGCGACGACGGGCTGGTGCTGTGCCGCAATCTGCGCGCCCGCTCGCCCATCCCGATCATCATGCTGACCGCCCGGGGCGACGACACCGACCGCATCGTCGGCCTGGAAATGGGAGCCGACGATTATCTGCCCAAGCCGTTCAATCCGCGCGAGTTGTTGGCCAGGGTCAAGAGCATCCTGCGCCGCGCCCGCAGCGCGCCCGCCGAGCCGGGCGCGGCGCGGCGCTTCCACTTCGCTGGCTGGACGCTGGACGCGAACGCTCGCCAACTGGTCGCGCCGGATGGAGTATTGGTGCCACTGGGCGCCAGCGATTACCGGTTGTTGCGGGTGTTTCTGGATCATCCGCGGCGGGTACTGAACCGCGATCAGTTGTTGGATTTGACCCAGGGCCGCGAGGCCACGCCGTTCGACCGCAGCGTCGACGTGCAGGTCAGCCGACTGCGGCGGCGCTTGCGCGACGATCCGCGCGAGGCCGTCATCATCAAGACGGTTCGCAACGAAGGCTATCTGCTGGCGGCCCAGGTCCGCCGGGAATTCTGATGCGTTTGTTGCCACAATCGTTGTTTGGCCGGTTGCTGCTGTTTCTCACCGGCGGTTTGGTCGTCGCCCAATTGCTCAGCGCGGCGATCCTGCTGCAAGACCGCGAGCAGGCACTTTATCATGCCATCGGCGGCCACGTCGCCCAGCGCATCGCCGCCATCGTCGAACTGCTCGACACGCTGGACGACAGTGAACGGCGGCGGCTAGTGACGGCGCTGGATCTACCACCGACCCGTATCAGCCTCGATCTGCCCTGGGAAACCGCCGTCGAGCCGGACGAGCGTTATCACACCGCTCTGTTTCGCGGCCTGTTGAAACGTCAGTTGGGACCGGAGCGGCCCTTTCAGTTGGAGATCAACGACGATCTGCCACCGCCACCACCACCAGCCGAACGGCCGCGTTGGCTGGCCCAGGACCCACCACCGCCACCGCGCGATTGGGCCGACCGGCCGCCACGTTGGCGCCGGCACGCGATGATGCTGGGATTGCGCAATTTCATGGTGCAGGTGCGGTTGAGCGACGGCGCGACGGTGACGTTTCAGCAGATGTTTCCGGAGGAAGTCATCGCCTGGCCGATTCGGTTGCTGCTGATCCTGCTGGTGCTCCTGGTCTCGGTGGCGATGCTGGCCGCGCTGGCGGTGCGGGCGCTGACCCGGCCGCTCGCCGTGCTGGCCGCCGCCGCCGGCGAATTGGGCCGCGACATCCGCCGGCCGCCCCTGGACGAAAACGGACCGTTGGAAGTCCGTCGCGCCGCTCGGGCCTTTAACACCATGCAGGAACGGCTGATCCGCTACATCGAGGATCGCAATCGCATTCTCGCGGCGCTTTCTCACGACTTGAAAACCCCGATCACCCGTTTGCGATTGCGCACGGAACTGTTGGACGACGCTTCCCTGCGGGAGAAATTCCTGACCGATCTCGACGACATGCAGCGGATGGCCCAGGCGTCGCTGGATTTTTTGCGCGGCGGCGAGGATAGCGAACCCATCGCGTCGGTGGATCTGGATGCCTTGCTGGAATCGTTGCGGGACGACGCGGAGGATACCGGTCGTCAAGTCAGCCTCGTCGGAACGACGGGCCAACCGTTGCACTGCCGGCCTCTGGCGCTGAAGCGCTGCCTGACCAATCTGGTGGACAACGCCCTGAAGTACGGCCAGCGCGCCGAGATCACGGTGACGGATATGCCGACCCGGCTGACCCTGAGTATCCGCGACCGTGGCCCCGGCATTCCGGCGGCGGAGCTGGAGCGGGTGTTCGAGCCGTTTTACCGACTGGAAAATTCGCGCAGCCGCGACACCGGCGGCACGGGCTTGGGCTTGAGCATCGCCCGCAACATCGCCCGCGCCCACGGGGGGGAATTGACCTTGCGCAATCATCCGCAAGGGGGGGTGGAGGCGGTGTTGGAACTGCCGCGCTGACCGCGCGCGCTGGCGGAAAGCGAAGCGTTCGGCGATGAAAGGGGCGCGGCGCCGGCCGGATCCGATTTCAGGCTGACATATCGCGGATGTGATGGGTCAGGCGGCTCTTGTGGCGGGCCGCCTTGTTGGCGTGGATCAGGCCCTTGCGCGCCATGCGGTCGATGATCGGCACGGCAACCTGGTATTCGGACTCGGCTTTCGCCTTGTCGCCGGCATCAATCGCCTTGATCACGCGTTTGATGTAGGTGCGCAGCATGGAACGCATGCTGGCGTTGTGTTGACGATGCTTTTCCGCCTGACGGGCGCGCTTCTTTGCTTGAACGGTGTTGGCCAAAACTCAAGACTCCTGGCAGTGACACGATGGGATGAACGCGGCTGCGTTCGGATGCGAAAAGGATTGGTCATTTTGGCGTTTTCCCGCCCCCTGTCAATCCTTGACCGTCGCTGACCCAGAGCAATCGCGCTATGTGGGAGATTGACAGGAACGGATCGCTGGGGTATCAATATTTTGATAATTGTCCTGTGCACGGTGCCCAGTAGCGTCCAGAACTGGATGGGGAGGGCAGACTTTGCCGAGGAGCAGGAGGCTTGGTTGCGAGGGATTCTGAAGTTATCCAACGGAATTCCCTCGCACGATACTTTGAGCGACATGCTGGGTCGGATCGATCCGGTGGCGTTCCGGGCGGCGTTCACCGCTTGGGCGCCAGCGGCGTTACTGGGCCTGGTGGGCGAGCCGGGGTGTCTGGATGGGAAAGCGGTGCGGGGGAGTTGGGACGGGACGAACCCGGCCGTGCACCAGGTGAGTGCGTTCGTTGGCCGGGCGCGCTGGCTGGGTACTGGCCCAGCAGGCGATGGCGGAGCAATTGAATGAGATCACCGCGATCCCAGCCCTGCTAGGGCTGTTAGACCTACACGGGGCGGTGGTGTTGATCGACGTCATGGGTTGCCAAAAGACGATTACCCGTTGGATGGTGGAGGGGGTGCCGATGACGTCCTGGCGCTCAAGGACAACCCCCTAACCGTAGGCGAGAACGTCCGGCTCTGGCTGAATACCGAGGTGGCGCGCGGGCGACTGACTCTATAATTTAGAGACTGTACAAAAAATAACTATTTGATCTATATGACTGTCGATTCGGGTTTCCAGCTGATTTTTGGTGTATCCGGTCGGCAATAGCCTAGTCCAGGAAAAATTTTTCTTATAAATCAATGAAAAGTTTTTCGACTGCCTCTTACTATATTTAGGAGAACTATAGATTCGGAATGGCCGGGTTGATTTGGATAGGCCATCGAGGGAGCGACGCTGAAATTTTGGCTTCAATCGCACCCATCCACGCCATCATCTGCTGCGACTGGGACGCTAGTTTATGCGCTCTATCGAAGGACATTTCAGTCTCGTCGGTTGAAAGAGCCAGCCTTAAACGGCAAGTGTGGTCGAGCGCTTCCCTCGGTTCGCTGAATCAGAAGGCCTTGCGTGCGATTTTAGAGAGGCTCTCGCCTGATCAGCCAATCGCCATCGTTCCTTATCGATCCACGCATTGGATAGAAGACACAGTATCTTCCTTTCCGTACGTGCGCCTCGCTGCCGCACGCGCGGAGCTTGTCGAGACTTTGGATGACAAGGTAGTTCAGCGTAAACTTTTTGCGGAGCTGGGTCTACCAACACCTCGATGGTCGGTTGTGAATACAGGCCAGCGCGCCGAGATCGGGGCATTGGGGAACGTTGCATTTCCAGCAGTTGCCCAGCTTCCGCGAGGCTCTTTGGGGATTGGAACATTCCTTGTCGAGTCCGACTACGAGATTCAAAAACTGAACGTAGTACCGGGGGAGAGGTTATTGGTATCCGAGTACCTACCAGGGCTGGTAGTCAATGCCACGGCGGTCGTTGGTCGTGGCAATATCTATCTCGGCTGGCCATCGGTTCAGCTAGTGGGCTTGCCAACCTGCGCGGAAGGTGAGTATCCTTTTCGATATTATGGTAACGATTTCGGAGCCATTTCGTATCTGCCACCCGAGGCGATCAACAGTCTATTTTCCCACATCCGCACCCTAGTAAGCGGACTGCGAACACTCGGATTTCTAGGCATATTCGGAACGGATTGGATTTTTAACGATGGGCGTTGGTACATTTTGGAGCTAAATCCCAGGTTTCAAGGATCGACACTTTGCCTGACAACCTTAGAGCGCGAGGCGGGTATTGTTCCCCTCGTGATCGAGCACCTCCGCGCATTCTGGCCAGAATCCGCGATCTCTGAAACCAGAAGGCGTCCGCCAACGCCGGAGCCTCTCAGGGGAGGGCAGATTGTCCTCTATCAGCAGCACGGTGATTGGGTAACAATTGATAATTTGGTTGAGGGATTTTCAAGGAGAATTAGTGCTGATAGTGAACGGTGGAGAATAATTGGGGTGCCAGTTGCGGGGACAAAGGTAGCTCCTGGGTCCATTGTGGCGAGACTATATACATCTGGAAGTATTCTGGGGTTTGAGCCTTGATAAGGACTACCGGACAAAACCCGAGGGAGGAAGATGAAGCGAGCGGCCAACTGAATCCAGCCCAGGAAACGTTAGGCGGAGCGATCCAAGCGGGCGGCCGATGCGGCCGGATTGGGCGAAGAAGTTGTGACGGCGTTCCACCGCTTGGCAAATCTTGTCCAAGCCCGGTCGGTTTTGGCCTCGTGATGGAGCTTGCAAGCGGAATCCAGCGGCCTGGGCGCACGCCCGGCTGGGGCCATTGCTGTAAGCGCCGTCGGCTTGAGCCGTGGGCAAGCTGCGGACATCGAGTTTCTCCAGGGGGTGGGCCGGAGTCGGCGGCGGCACGACCAACGCGGCGAGCAGTGCCTCGTCCGGCACCAGACCCGCAGGGGCAAAATCGGCTCGAACAACGCCCATATTTCCTCGGGCAAGTGGCGTGCGAGGTTTTTCAGTTGCATTGGGACTTTCTAAGTAGCCAGACCAGTTTTGCCTATGGACCGATCATAGAAGGTTTTGTCCGGTAGTCCTAAGATGCACAGGTGCCCCTTCAGCAGCGGCTGGACCGCTTTACCCGTCATCTTGGCCAGCAACGCCTTGCCTCAAGGGACTGGGACTTTCGAGTGGCTATTGGAGTTTGTGGATTAGAAATCTATTAACCCACTATACCACCGTATGCAATTTGTACTTATGTCCGAAATTCTCAAGCCACCTGCATAGCGGGTGACTTGAAACTAGAAAAACTATAAACACATCTATATTTATTATCTATGAATACTCCTACCAAACACCTCATCGACATACCGCCAGCAGAGCTACGAGAGCTAATTTTGACGGACTGCCATCGATTAAAAAGGCCCAAACGTTCTGGGATTCTAGTCGCGATTTTTTCAAGAGCTTCTACTCGAACTCGCGCGTCTGTCGCGGCAGCAGCAGAAATCATGGGAATCGGCCATGTTGAATTACCATGGAACAGTTTTTATGGGAATCCGCAAACTCATCCATTGGCGGATTCAAACATACCAGCGGAAATTCGCAGCCTAGCAGAGATAGGTGCAATAGCTCTGGTTGCGCGTGTCGATGATCAGCATCTGCTCATACGTATGTCGGATGAAAGCCCAATTCCTATCATATCTGGCGCAACATCGATATGGCATCCACTACAGGGACTTACAGACCTGCGGGTTATCTCGCGGGAATGGCTTACCAATAGTAAGCTACGACTGGTTTTTGTAGGTAATGGGCAAGGTCCTGTCATATCGTCCCTTCTTACGATTTTGACTCATTCTGGTATTCATGTGACCGTAGTCGCTCCAGAAGGCTATCGTCCACGGCAGGATGTTTTAGAACACACCGAACTGCGCTACTATGATTTCACTACAACTCTTTCTGGGATGGATTCTGCAGATATTATCTACACCGATGAGTGGTTCTACCGGCGCTTGACTGAGGACGAAAAGGTAATATTTGCTCCATACCGTATTACCGAAGACCTGATCCATCATTATGCTCCTCATGCTCGCATAATGCATTGTCTTCCTTTTGCCTCCGAAATTGACCCATCTTTATTGTACGGTGCACGAAGTCTCGTTTGGCAACAGGCCCGCGAACGAACCGAAACCCTGGTATCCGTACTTGAGTATTTGTTAAGCTATGATTCTAAACCAGACTGATCTAAGCGCTAACACCCTTCATCTTCGAACTGTAGTTAAGGGATCCTCTATTGATTTTCACTATGACATTGATGGGCGTTTCGTCGATCTACTGAGCATCACATATCCATTTGACCTGACTGCAACCGATCACGTCGCATTAGGAGCTATGGGGTTAGCTGTCAGTATTTTTCTTGGTCAGCTCTGCCGTGCTCGACGCATTCATCTGGGATTTTCTGTCTCATCTTCCATGATCGAGCAGATCATGCCCCTTGCCGAGATGCTGTACGACATTCGATGCTGGAAAGATGGCATCGACCTGGTACCGCCACCAGATATAGAGTGTGACACAATTGCGACTCCTGAATTGGAGTTCATTCAGCCCACCCCACGCCGCGCATGTTTATTGTTCTCGGGAGGTAAGGACTCTTCTCTAAGCGCCATCGTCCTTCGCAACAATAATTGGGACGTACGTGCCCTGCATATTCCTGCCAACGCATATGTATTCGATGCTGAGCGCAAAGCTGTCTCGGCAATAGGTGAACGGCTCAGCCTCAAAACAGAAACATTGAATCTATCATTCCCCGGCTTCGCTCTGCTGTCTAGGGCTTATGCGACCACATGGGATCACTTCCCGCATCATAATGCCGTGCCCTTTGGCCGTGACCTCCTTCTTGCCGTATTAGCCTGCCCCATGGCACGGCACCAACGGGTGGCAGCACTCTGCATGGGTCACGACCACAACTGTCGAATTGCTCAGATTACTCATCTCGGTAAACGTATCGCGAGGAATGATGTGGAATCGGCCGACGGCGCTACTCTCCTGGCTGCCTACATTCAACGATTCCTATGTCCAGGACTTGCGCTATTACCGCCGGTGGCTATGCTGACAGAATACCGAATTCTCAGAGAGATGTTCCTCAACCACCCAGATCTCATGGCGCTTACTTCCTTCTGTTTTTGGGGGAACTATTGCGGTCGTTGTTCCAAGTGCTTGAGGTATTATCTGGTGGAGCGCGTCTTAGGATGTGAGGGAATGCTCCGGTTCGCAATGAGCCCGTTGGATGGTGAAACGTCGCCAGAGTTGGGGGACTACTTTGCAGTCGATTGGGACAGTGACGCTTTGTTTTCTGGGGAGGTTGCGTACTGCCTTGCACGTCTTGTCCAAAGGGGCGATATCCGTGCTGGAGAAGCAAGATTGCGGCAATTCGCCGAAACCATATTCCCTAAGCTTGCACCTAATCTTGATGCCATCGAGGAAAACTTGATGCGCATTTATCCTGATCCGCAAGTGCCTTCTGATTTTGTATTATAATGAAAAACCGAATTCATAATCCGTGCAAACGCTTACGATAGCGAGAATAATGCATATTAACTGCCAGTCCAGCCTAAACAGCGAAGGCAAGCAATCGTACCTTTCTCCTAAGGTGGCTGCGAAACTCAAGACCGCCCTCCTGTCTTATGGAGTCAAACTGTCCGATTCGCTGCGGCACAATTTTACGGAGTCCGTTCGTCCCCCCATGCGAGTCCGTTCTGGCTCTTGCGGTGGACTGGATATCGTCTTACCGGGGGGTACGTACGTCAACTGCCCGATCAACGAGCCGTTCGCTCATAGGTCCCCTTATTCTTTGGTGGCCGCAGACGATGGACTTATCTTGCGTGGACCGGGTGGCGATGATCAACCGGTGTCACTCCTACCGATGCCCGATTACTACCGCCAAACCAGCCGTAACGGGGAAGCCTTATCAAGCATAGGACAGCTGTGCGGAGACAGGCTCGGAATCGGGCTCACGAACGACTGCATTTACTGGCGTCATCCGTCCGAACGTTGCAAATTCTGTTCGATCGGTCTCAATCTTAAGACTGAAACTCGACGGAAAACATTTAACGATATCATTGAAGTAATTGACGCCGCGTTAAACGATTCAGTTTCTCCAGCAAGGCACATCCTGCTCGGTGGAGGAACGCCATCGGGACCTGACGCCGGCGCCCTGGGTATCGCGCAGATCGCTCGTGCCATCCGTATGCAGTGGGATGTGCCGATTTATGCGATGATTGCTGCGCCGTTGCACAATGACGTTCTTTATGAATTACACCATGCGGGTGTTACCGAACTTGGGATGAATATCGAGCTATTCGACCGCAATGTCGCGAGGGAGCTAATGCCCGGAAAACACCAAGCTATTGGACTAGAACGCTACCTGGAAGCACTTGCGCTAGCTGCAGGAATATTCGGCAAATACAACGCCCGCTCCATCATGATTGTTGGGCTCGAAAGCATGGAGTCAACCTTAAAAGGGGTTGATTTGCTGGCTTCCATCGGGGTGTTGCCCATTCTTTCACCATTCCGGCCTTTCGCGGGCACGATTCTCGGCGAGCGTTCGCCGCCGAGCTTCGAGTTTCTCTGGGAAACCCTTGAAGCTGCCACCGAAGTCGCCGCGAAGCATGACATGCCACTCGGCCCCCTGTGTATTCCCTGCCAAGGCAATACCTTGACCATTCCCAACCATCCCGCCTACCTATCCTAGCCTGTAACAGGCGGCAGTTTACGTATAGAGTGAGCGTACCATGGAAATCAAAAATGGCGAGGTACTCCTGGGCGGCCTCTCCGCGACAGATATAGCCAGTCGTTTTGGAACACCCTGTTACGTATTCGAAGCTCAAACGATCCGCGCCAGGCTAAATTCCATTTGGCAAACCGTCACCCACAGGCCATTGCGTATAAATTACGCTGTCAAGGCCCATGCCAATGTCGCGATACTTCAGCTTCTGCGGGCTATGGGCGCAGGCATCGACGCTTGCTCGCCCGGCAATCTTGTGTTTGCCGAAGCAGCCGGATTTACTGGGGATCAGATCACGTACTCGTCCTGCTCGGCAACAGACGAAGAACTCCGCCTAGCCCATAGCGGTGGAGTATTGTTCATCGCCAACTCACTTTCTCAATTGCAGCGCTACGCGAAACTGGGAGACTCGCGCCCGATTGGCCTGCGGATAAATTGCGGCATCGAAACCGGGTTTCATGCCCATGTGCGTTCCGGCGGGCCTGAGAGCAAATTCGGCCTGCACCCGCACCAGATACCAGAAGCCATCGACGCTGCCAACCGTCTCGGGCTGCGTTTCACCGGATTGCATACGCACATGGGATCGGATGTTATGGAGTGTGGCCCTTACCTTGCCGCTCTCAAATGCCTGATTGGGTTATCGTCCGCTATTCCCGACCTCGAATTTATCGATCTCGGCGGCGGCTGGGGAATCCCGTTTTCCGACGGCTGGCCTGAATTTGAGCTTTCTGAGTTTGGCAGTACGGCATCTGTGCTCATGTCAAGGCTCTGCGCAGATCGGAATAGGCCGATAGCGCTAATTTTGGAACCGGGTGCATTCATTATGCAGGATGCCGGCTTTCTGCTGGCCAAAGTCACCGACATTACCCCGCCAACTATAGTCAATGGCCAATCAACCCCGCATTTTGTTTACCTAGATGCCAATTGTGGCCATACGATCAGCGCCTTGTTGTACGGAACCGTCCGCCGCGTCCGGCCCGCCCGTGTGCGGGAGTCTGTAACCTACAGCTACTATATTTGCGGCGACCTGATGCAAGCCGGCGACATCTTTGCGCGAAATCTAGAGCTTGCCGAGCTACAAATCGGCGACATCATGACTATCGACAACTGCGGCTCTTACTGTGCGGTGCGGGCTTCGGTATTCAACCAGCGGCCACGCCCTGCCGAGGTGCTGGTGGACGCCGGAAACGCGCGGCTTGTCCGGCGCGGCGAGACTCCGGCAGATTTTCTCAATGACCAACTATGCGATTAGAACAAAACCATGTCCGAGCCAACCGTGAAATCCGAGCGTTCGCCGATCAATACCCCCTACGGCGCTTTTGAAATGATCGCGTATGAGTTTCCGTCCGGGCGCGAGCATATTGTTCTAGTGTGCGGCAACCTCGCCGACGAGCCCTGTCCGCTCGTCCGCGTCCAGTCCGCCTGCCTACCCGGCACCGTGTTCAAATCACGGCTATGCGACTGCGCCGAGCAAACCGAACTGGCAATGAAAGAAATAGCCAATGCCGGGGTTGGCTGCCTGCTTTATCTCGACCAAGAAGGCAGGGGGCACGGTTTGGTGGAAAAGATCGCGCATATCCGGGGGATTGTCTGCGATTCGCTGGACACGGTGGACAGCGCAAGACGGCGGGGGGTGGAACCGGATGTACGGAGCTATGAGGAGGCGGCTTGGATTATCCGGGAGTTAATCGGCAAGCAGCCCATCCGCCTTTTGACAAATAATCCTATAAAAATGGCTGGGCTTCAAACGGCCGGGATCTCTGTCGAAGAGAGATTATCAATTGAAGCGGAACCTAATCAATACACGCGCACCTATCTGATTACGAAGAAAGAGAAAATGGGGCATCTCCTTTCAAAGATATAATAATTACCTTATATTTCCCTAAAGCCTATAGTAGATGGCTCCGAAACTGCCCAGAAGTAATTAAAATTGGTTCTTCGTCGGTTTTTGTGGAGCCGAGCGCAGATGTGTATCGCTTAAGTACAT
>JARSSP010000018.1 GCA_029624675.1 Candidatus Contendibacter sp. | reverse complement strand
CGCCGCCACGTCGCCAGCATCGCCGCCCTGGCGCTGGGAGTCGGGTAGATCGGGACCGCCAGCCGGTTCCGGTTCGCCTTGGCGCTGTCCAGGCCTGGCGCTGGAAGTCGGGTAGATCGGGAACGCCAGCCGTTGCCGGTTCGCCCTGGGCAACTCGACAACGCGGGGCGGGTAGACCTTCACCCGCTGGCGCTGTCCAGTCGGGTAGACCGTCGCCAGCATCGCCAGCCGTTCCAGGTTCGCCCTGGCGCTGGCCGTCGGGTAGATCGGGAACGCCAGCCGTTGCCGGTTCGCCCTGGGCAACTCGACAACGCGGGGCGGGTAACCTTCATCCGCTGGCGCTGGCAGTCCGGTAGCTCAGGCTCCCCTTCATCTTTGATGATGACGGCATCAAAAAGACGGTATTTTTGACGGTATTCAAGAAAAACCATTAAATTTTACGATGATTTTTCAAATTGTTAGTGATCGAGTTTGATTGAGACCCTAGCCTCCATTTGAGCATCCAAGGCAGTCCAAGGAAGTCCGCAAGAAAATACCCAAGCCCTCGATTCTGCGGGTTTTTTTGCCCGTTGAACCTTGTTGAACTGCGCCGGACAATGCTGGATACCTGGCAGGGATGGGGGTATCGTTCCAGGTACGGCTTCCGCCACCGTACCCCGTACCCCGATGCCCCTGAACGATTTCGAGTGGGCGAATTCGGCTTGGACGCGGCCGGGTCGGTATCTGTTCCCTGGCTTGCGGGCCCTCGACCGGCCCATGAGTGAGAACACCATCAATGCCGCTTTGCCCCGCTTGGGCTACGATTAAATCCAGATGATCGGGCACGGCTTCCGCAACATGGCCAGCACGCTGTTGAACGAAATGGGATGGCGTCTCGATGCCATCGAGCGCCAGCTTGCCCACGCCGAAAAAGATGGCGGGCGCGCCGCCTATAACCGCGCGGAACACCTTCCCGAACACCGCCGCATGATCAATCGCGGCATCAAGGACGCCTTCCTCAGTAACGCCAATGAATTTCTGAGCTTCATGGCCAAAACGGAAACCGATCCCGGCTTCGGCAAGATCTTTTTCTCCGAGATGTTCAAGCGGTACGAACAGGCGGTGAATGCACCCGATCCGCCCCATGTGCGCGGGTAATTTCTGGTCCCCGTTGAGACACTTATACTGTTCTTATCGACTGTCGCATATAGCGCGCGCCGGGCGGGAAAACTCGATGGGCTGGGCCGGGCCCACCTTGTCGGTGGCGGCGTGAATGCACTATCCTAAGCCCCGTCAATCATTCCGGCGGTTTTTTAGAGGTTTCCCTCGGCCGGATTCGATTGAGACTCTCTCCCCGCTGGTGTGGTGGAATGGTATACACACAGGACTTAAAATCCTGCGCCCCTGACCGGGCTTGTGGGTTCGAGTCCCACCACCAGCACCATGGAAGTCTGGACGACCGACTTCCTGTCCCACTCGACCACCGGTGGTAACGGCAAGGTCGGTTCGGTTGGCGATCCGGTGGGTTTTGGAGCACCGCGAACCGCTAGGCCGCCGGCGTCAGATAGTCCTTGATGCGGACCGCGTCGATCTGTTCGGGCCGCAGGAAACGTGCGGCGTATTGCTGGTGAACGCCGGCGCGTAGAAACAGTTCGAACAGTTCCGGGTCGATGTGCTGCTCCTGGGACATCCGGGCCATGATCCGCAGCGCTTCCGACAGGGTTTTGCCCAACTTGTAGGGTCGGTCGATGGCGGTCAGCGCCTCGAAGATGTCGGCAATCGCCATCATCCGCGCCAGCACGCTCATCTGCTCGCGCCGCAACTGTTTGGGATAGCCGTTGCCGTCCATCTTCTCGTGGTGGCCGCCCGCGATCTCCGGCACCCGCCGCAGTGGCTTGGGAAACGGCAGCCGCGACAGCATCACGATGGTCTGGACGATGTGCTCGTTGATCTTGTAACGCTCTTCGTCGGTCAGGGTGCCGCGACCGATGCACAGGTTGTGAAGTTCGCCCCGGTTGTAGAGCAATTCCGGCACGTTCAGCCGAAAACCCCAGGGATTGTCCGCCTCGATCCGATCCTGGGGACCGCGCTCGAACCGGTGTTCCGGCTTGTCGGCCAGCAGCGGCTCGACCGCTGGCAGTGGGGAAGCGGGCGCGCGTTCCTTGCGGGTCCGCTCTTCGTGTGACAGACCGATGCGGTCGTCGAGGGTGCGCAGCCAGGTCCGTTCGGCCAGGCGCTGGAGCCGGGCGATCTGCTCCGGCGTCATGAATTCACCGCCCTGGTTGCAGCGGGCGACGAAAGCGAAGTCGTCATCGAGCGTTCGCCATTCCGCGTCGAGCCTGGCCCGCAATTCATCGCGGTCGCCACCGCTGGCCACTTGCCGCCAATAGGCGATCTCGGCGTCGCGCTTGAGCACCTCGAACCGCATCCGCACTTCGTGAATCCGGTCGTAGATCGTTTCCAGCTTGGTGGCCTTGTCCACCACATATTCGGGCGTGGTGATCTTGCCGCAGTCGTGCAGCCAGCAGGCGATGCGCAGCTCTTCCCATTCCGCCTCGCTCAGGGTGAAGTCTCGAAAAGGTCCCACCGGGTCGGCGCAAGCCGCCTGAGCCAGCAGCTTGGTCAGCTCCGGCACCCGGGCGCAGTGGCCGCCGGTGTAGGGACTCTTGGCGTCGATGGCGTCAGCGAGCAGGCGAATGAACGCCTCGAACAGATTTTTCTGCGCTTGCAGCAGCCGCTGATTTTCGATGGAGACCGCCGAAGTGCCCGACAGCGCGGCGATGAAGGCGAGCAATTCCGGCGCAATGGGGGTTTCGGCGCTGGCCGATCCCGTTTTGAGGAGAGCCAGCACGCCGACCAATTCCCGTTGGCGGTTGCGTAGAGGCACGACCATGAGGTGCCCGGCGTTGAGGGGTGGATCGGACAGGGGCGCCAGATAGTCGGCCAGGGGTCCGTCCGGCGTGAGCGGTCGGATTTGAGGAGTCGTTGCCTGGGCGGCTTCCACCAGGGGGTGGGGCCGGGGATCGGTCAGGGATAGGGGAGACAGCCGGTCGACCGCCACGGCTCCGGCCTCGCTGCGCAGTCGGGCGGCGGCCGGCCGCAACTCCCGCTCGTCGTCGCTGACCAGAAACAGGATGCCGGCGTCGCCTTGGGCCAGCGCCAGGGTTTCCGCCAGCACCCGATCCAGCAAACGCTCGAAATGATGTTCGGCGGCCAGCGCCGACCCGATATCGAGAAAACGGCGAATCGTAGATTCCATCAGTCCCATCGCTTGGGCCAGTTGGTTGACCTCGGTGATGATCGAATGGACCGCGACGGGTTCGTGAAAGTCGAAGCGCCGAATCCGGGCCGCCTCACCGACCAGGCTGTGCAAGTGGCGGGCGATTCGGCGGGACAGCAGCCAGGTGACCGGCAGCGCCAGCAACACCAGACCGATGGCGATCAGGACCGATTGGTTGCGGATGCGCGCGGCGTCGGCCAACAGTTCGCGCTCGGGCACGGCCAGCGCCAGCGATAAAGGCGCTCCACCTTGGAACGGCAGGGTTTTTACCACTCCGCGCCAATGCTGGTCGGCGATTCGCAGCGTGAAGCCAGCAGGTTCCAGCCGCGCCACGCGCCGCTCTGGATCGCGCAAATCCTGATCCAGTTGGGTCAGCGCGGGCTCGTTCAATTCGGCGAGCCGGGCTAGGCGCGGTTCGCCGTCGCCTTCGCGTGGCAGCCGAGCGGCGTCCGGGTGGGCGATGACATGACCCTGATGGTCGAGCAACGCCAGTTGCGTGTTGGGGAGGAAGCGGCTGGCGGCCAGCGTGGCGGAAAGATCGCGCAAGGTGAGGTCAGCGCCCACGACCGCCGCGCCGGTGGTGGCGCGACGGGCCAGCGTGATGCCGACCTCGCGGGTCGTGAAAAACAGATAGGGGTCGGTGCGAATCCGATCGGGCCGGGTGCGCGCCGCCTGATACCAGGGGCGGGTGCGAGGGTCAAAGGTATAGTCGGGTTTGGCGTCACGGCGGAGCAGGTTCAAATCCGCGTCGAGGAACAGGAAAGTGGCCGTGATGGCGCCCCCTTCGTCGCGTTCCACGCTCTGCGCCAGATAGCGGGCCTGGTCCGGAGCGGCGAGCGGGACGCGCAGCGGGGAATCCGCCGGCAGCCGCCGCAGCAGAAAGAAATCGCCGTCGTCGTAACCCACGAACAGGGCGGACACGTGTTCCGATTCCGTCAGCGATTCATGTAGATAACCCAGGCTATCCAGGCGCTCGGTCAGCGAAGTGGCGAAGGTCAGCCGTTGCCAGGCCAGTAGATCGACCGTGATGGCGACCGGCGTGGCCAGTCTCCGAATCTGGCGAGCGGTTTGATCGGCGATCCGTTCGAACCGCTCGTCGGCGGTTCGCAGCATCAGCCGGGTGGTTTCCGCGTAGTTGTTCCAGATCACCGCTCCGCCGAGCAACAGGATCAGGGCGATGAACAGGGTCGCGATGTGAACGCGCAGCGGCAACTGACGCGGCGCGGACAGGGGAACGGTCAGGGGCATCGGCGGTTCCTGGATGGGGGCGAGGAAGGCGTCGTGGGAACAGGCTTGCGCGGGTGGCAAACTGCATCGCGAGCGCCACTATAACAATAGCGTATCCGGGCGCTCGAAAGCGGGTGAAGTCCTGGATTTGCTGGAAAATGAAGAGGCGGGATGCATCCTTCGGGTCTGAACGTGGGCACGTTCGGATGCCAAACCCGCGGGTGACGATTACGGCCGCACGGTGGGCACGGTGACGGTGGGCGGGGTCAACGTGGAGGCGGAACAGGTCTGGCGCGGGCTGGCCTGGATGTATCGGAAGTACAGCGACGATGCCCGATTGCTGGCGCTGGAAGCGGAGGCGAAGGCGGCGCGACGGGGGCTGTGGGCCGATGCGAATCCGATGCCGCCGTGGGACTGGCGGCACGGTGCGAAAGCGGCGGCGCGGTCGGAACCGATCCCGGCCAAGTCAGAATTGGCGGGGCGCTGCGGGACGAAACGCACCTACCGCAAGATGACGAACTGCGAGGAAGCGCGGTTTTATCTCACGCAATGCGGGATAAAGTCGCCGGATGGGAATAAGGACGGCACGCCGTGCAAGGAGTTGTGTCGGTGATGTTAGGAATAGGTGGGTTAGGCGCAACCCTGCCGCTAATTCGCTGGCGGTGAGGGCGGTGAATCGCCAGTCGGGTTAGGTGGATTGTTAGGTTTTTTATTTGCTCCTACTCTAATGGTAATTATTACAGCTAAAGTAACTATCAATATTTGCAAGACAACCGCAAGAAGAATATAAATTCCATAGGTATCAACTATATCTTTTATTGGTGACAATAAATTACAGGCGATTGCAAGAAATAAGCATAACCATGTAACCAAAAACCAAATTGGAATAAGCTCAGACCAGAGCAACCTTAACAAGACATGTGGTTTCCCTTTCCATAACTGAATTGGTGGATGTCTTTCGTCGTGATTTTCATCTTTTTCATCTCTTTTGTGATTTTTACGATAACGGTAGTCCCACCATTTCTGAAGGCTATCTAGTTGGGTAGTTGCCGAATTGACCTCGCAAAAAATAACCATGCAGATCACAATTGCGAGTATTGAAATAGCACCAATAACAAACGGAACAAAATATACCAAATCATTATTCGGCTCTTTCTTTATCCATGAAACAAATACTAATCCAAAGAATGCGAATAAAAATAGTTGTGAACTGAACAACCAAGTAAGTCTATGATTGACAAGTGTGTTCTCGTGTTCTATTGCAGACCGAACCCTCTTCCAATCGACAATTTCGATGTCTTTAAACTCATCCCAATCAGTGTCTCCTGGTTTCATTGCCTCATTCCTCGTTCAACTAACGTCTTTGCTCACCAGGTCCGCACCCGATGAGCGTTCAAATGCCAACACTGAAGTATGGCGCAGTCTCCGGTGTGGCAGCCAATTGCCATGAAAGTACCGATTCTCATCGTCAGAGGTGACGCCGCCGACATGACGGTTAGGCAGGTTACACTGTTGCTAACCCGCCCTACGGCCCCCTGTTCGGCCGCGTGTGCTGTTCGCGTTCCGCCCCACGCCTGCAGCCGTTGCCGATACTCAAAAACGACCTCGCTGAAGCTGTGTGAGCAACTCTCTCGCCCACTCTTGGGGTGGTGGCCCCTCGGCGACGAGTGAAATCGCCTGTTTGAGTGCCTGATACGCATCTCGGAACGCATCACATGTCTCGCGAAGCTCAAACAACGAGATGTCACCATCACTCATCGCCAGCATATTGCTCAGGGTCTCATCAGTACTCGCGCTCTGGGCGTGCAGGTGTGCCGTTTCGGGATGTGCGGCAAGGATCTCGTTGACTCTCTCCCAAAAACTCGGATTCACGGGACACCCCAGCAGATCGCCAGCGAAATTAATGATTGCAGGCGAGGAATTCGCGACATCACCCAGCGTAACCTCCGGGTCTTCTAGAGTGTAACTAAGCAGATTCGCGAGACGTTCGTCCTCATCCACCAAGAAACGAGCGCAGAAGTACTCCTGAAACGACAAGTGCGCGAAGCTGAAGTTGCCATTATCGTCGCGAACAAGAAAGGTGCATGCCCTGATGTCTGCACCGAAATGATCAACATCATCAGCCTCTTCTAGATCAAAATAGTCGCCGACAAGTTCTTGGAGTTTCGTCCAGTGGATGCTTTGAATGTTGTTGTCCTGAAAGATCCATGCAAGTGTGATCGAGAATGCTAAACGATCCTCAGGAGATACAAGGCTGCGAAACGCGCCCTTGTCAGCGTCCACACGAAGCCAAGTGTCCACGTAGAGGCTATAGAGTGTAGCGGGGTTCGCGATTGGCGACACCCGTCTCCTTGCCAGTGTTCCTGCTATCATCTCAAGAAGGATCGGCCGAGCCGCAAGATCCATCAGGTTGTAGGTTGACTGAACAGTCTTAAAGATTACATTCGCCTGCTTTTGGCGGGCTTCCGGGCTCTTTCGCGGGGACTTGCGAGCGAGTAGCGAGCGAATCTGACTTACCGTAAGAGGTTGCAGTTCAAAATGGTGCCAGCTTGAAGCGTTAGGCTCGGTTATGCCTCCCATTACTCGCCGGATTCGGTCACGAGCACCTGAGATGCCGACTCCCCGGAATGGGCTGCGGAATTCCCTCTCGTCGGAAAAATACCCGGGCCGTCCCGTGAGAATGATTTTGGTCGCTGGGGTGCATAGATCGATAAGGTCCTGAATACTTTCGCGCCGCGAGTCTTTCGTCGAGCGTCGGAGCATCTCATCGAATCCATCAAATATGATCACCAGTTGACCGGCACCGTGCATTGCGATCAAGGAGTCAGTGCTCGCGTGCGTGAGGCCTTCCTCCTGAAGGAAGCGCTGCAATAGCCCGATGCCACCTCCACATTGTCCGTACCACTTAAGCGGGATGAAGATCGGTACGCGCAGGTCCGCGCCGTTGAGAATCTTGCGCGCGAGGACGTATTGAAAGTGATGGCAGGCTGTCGTCTTCCCGGTCCCGTAGTCGCCCGTGAGAACGAGGAGCGTGGCCCTTTCGTCAGCCGTAAAATCGAGAAGTACATCGGTCACATCCTGCACCCTCCGTGTCGCTCGGCTTCGGGCCAAGAGAGGCTCATAGAGGTGGTCGTAGCCGCGTGTCTCATAGCCGTCTCGACAACGAATGAGATACGGCTCGAAGTTCACGAGGCCTCGCCTCAGCTCGGCGTAGGTGCGGAGGAGGACGAACTTCTCTTCCGGTCTTCCGGCGAGAGCACCACGTGCGGTGGCAGTGAAGGTAGTATTTGTGACGAGGTAGCCGATCGACACATCACCGCTCGCTCGCATTCGAAGCACCGTTGCTACAAAGTCGTTGACGTCGTCGGTTGGTACCGGGTTACCGGATTTGGGATCGTGCCACTTGCACTCAACGAGAATGGACTGGATCGACTCATCGGATGATCGAAGGATGATGTCGTGCTGGCGGCCCGCCACAATCTGATTTGGCTGCGCCTCAAACCCTTTCAGCCGGAAGAGGTCGCGGACGCGTCTCTCGAATTCCTGCCATTCGGGATCAGGCATGTCGAAGTCTTCTCGTTGTGATTCGGGAGAGTCGGCCGAACGCTCAACATCAGCCGACCACAACGGAGTGCGGTGTTTGCGCAATAATGGCGAAGCCATGCGCAAAAAGCCGTGCGGAGTTGTGGGTCGGCTGGATGTGTTTGTTAGGGCTTATGTATGTTTTCATTATGATATGAGATGAATTCCTCTGAAATTCTGTGACCTTCAGAGAACTTCAGGGTTTGTGAGTCCAAATTGATAGCTCCGTAATCTAGCATTGCGTGGTGGTTAGGACAGACGCAAATCAAATTTTCCTTAGAGTCTGGGCCGTTGTGCGGCGCGCCTAACGGTTTAATGTGGTGGGCCTCAATATATTTTTTTCCTTCTGGCATATCTAAAGATAAACCACATATTTGGCATTTAAACTGGTTAAGACGCTTAACTTCTTTGGATATGTTTGTATCTCTGATAATCTGAGATATTGTTAAATCCTTGCGTTCGGGCGCCTCTAAATCCGATGGCGTTAGATCAAAATCAGTCGATACATATGGTGACCAATCAAACGCTTTTGATTTTACTATTTCATTATTCCACCATGCGTATGGATTCTGCTGACGCCCAAAAAGTGTGAAGTATCCTGGACCAGGTTCATTCGAAGATTTACTGATGATTATTCCAGTTATTGCAGGGAGATTGTTGTCAACTGTCCACTCAGCTAAAGAACTTAGCCCTTGTGGTTTTAAGCTTTCACCCCATTTTTCTCTTAACTGGGGAAGGTCTAAAAGATCATGACACTCTTTGTACCCGATATATGTCTCAGGACGACCGGGGGTAACCGTATGTAATTTAGAGACTAATAGTGATAATAGATTTTGTGCTTGCTGATCTAATGCCATTGAAGTTTGACCTTTCCTGCCCTAACAAGTGATTATGCCGTTTCGGCCTATCTACCATAATCCGCCATGGTTGATAGGAGCCATTTGATCTTACTAGACTTTACCAGTGATATAATTCCATCATAAATTCTTTGGCCCTGGAAATCCCGCCATCTTCGCCGTCCCCCCGAAGCGGGCCAGCGCCATGAGACATCTTCAAAACGTGAGCATCTTCCATGCCACAGTCGCGCCCGGTGCGGATAGCGTTATCCATGAAAGAGTTATCGGCGCGGGCTCGTTTTTTGACCGCTGGGGCGGTTTCAATTTGAAACAGGAAATTTCACATTGAAACCAGCGCCTGGCGATCAAGGCGAGCCATCCGCCGCGCCGGGCGGTGGAATGAAGTCACCGCGTTCGTCTTCCACGCCGGAGAGTTGTATCTCCGATTTATCCCCACGCACGTAGGCAACACCGAAACTGCGCGCCGGCCTCTGGGACATCCGCCGCCCACGGTCAAGCCCAGAGCCAGTCCGACATTGAGGGCTGCCCAATCCACGCCGGGCTGGCCGCCACTGATGATTTTCAACCGCTGAAATGCGGCGTTCATCAGGTCACTGGCGCCTCCAATAGCGCAAATCCACGCTGAATGGAGGCAACCGAGCGGACCTGATACAGCACGGTTTTCAGGTATTGACAGTAGGCGGATCATTCGGGTAACGAATAGGAGTGGCTCGGGCGGAGAGAACAAATGCGATCCCAACGGCTCGCCTCCCGCTCCTATGGGGTATATCACATGGCATGGGTTCGTGGCGGGAACTTGGGGCGAATGATCATCGGTGGTTCGCTGCTCGCAGCGGGCTGTACCCAGCAAGCTTGGTACGAAGGGTTTCAGGCGAGCGAACGACAGAAGTGTGAGTCCTTGCTCTCCCAGAGCGCCATGCAACAGTGCATTGACCAGGTCAATAGTCTGAGTTATCCCCAGTATCAACGGGAGCGAGAGGGATTGATAAAGAACTCACGTTAAAGCCGGTTGTTGCGAGATCGGGTCACAGCCCCAGGATGGCCAGGATGCCCTCGTGGAAATGCCAGCCGGCCAGCGCCAAGGCAGCCAGCAACAACATCGCCAGCGTCCACAGCCCGACCCCGCTCGTCGGTGGGGTCTGGGTCGGGGCTGTTAGCAGGCGTTGTTCCAGCGCGGCGCGGGCGGCCCGCTCGGTTGCCAGCAGAGCCATCAATCGGTTCTGCTGCCCCTGCATACTCTTGATCCGCTCGCGAGCATCCTTGAGTTGATCGCGGAGTTGCTCCACCGAGACCGATCCGGTCGCCTGCTCGCCCCCTGAATCCAGCGTTTCGCAACGATCATCGTCGGGGTCTTGCGGCGTCATATTTGCCCTTCCTCACCTCGGTTCTGGTTTCTTGAAAGATGGCCTACAGTGCGACGTCCGCTCCCTCGATGGGGACAAGAACGGCGTGCCGTGTACGATGCTGTGCCGATGCATGGGTGAAGCTGCTGGCGGCCGGGCAAGGGTGGGCTGTTCACGCGAGGTTGTCAGCCGTCGCGTGGAACGGCTGGCCCGGCCATCTCAACGTTGGCGAATCGCTTGCCAGCGGGCGTCCGACCACCAGAAGTTGGACACGGCAAACAGCGTGGCGCGGGCGTCTTGCAAGACGGTAACCGCGTCCTGCGTGAAATTGTATCCGACCACGAGTAGCGGATCGGGAACATCACCGAGCCGGGCCAGCAACCGCCGCGCCGCGCCGGCGGAAACGACAGCGGCGGAAGTAGCCGGAAAAACGGCGAGCGTCACCGGCGAAGCCCCAAGCCTTTTGGAATCGATCAGGGGTCGGAAGAGCGGCGGCAGGCGGGCAGGAACCGTGGCGGGTGGAATGGCGCGGTGCAGGGTGGCTTTCACCGTCACTGTAACAGCATCTCCAAACAGCGGTGGGCTGCCGCGTACACCCCCAGCCGCTGGCTCTCGCGCGGGCCGGCGACGTTCAAGACAGCAATATGGTTTTCGTCCAGCCAGTCCCGAAACGCCAGCGGTCGGGAAGCCGCCCGTCCTCGGCGCGTCGGCCCCTGGGATACCCGCTGCCCACAGCCAAGCCCAGCGCCAGCCCGACATCGAGGGCCGCCCGGTCAACGCCGGGCTGGCCGCCGCCGATGATTTTCAACCGCTGAAATGCGGCGTTCATCAGGTCACTGGTGTCTCCGCATAAAGCCGCCCGTGGGCGGCTACGGGTTGCCAGGCACGGATTAAGCCGGTTATTTGACTACGCCCTGCGCGGCCTCGGCAGCTTTCTTCTTGGCTAGATCCTCGGCCGTTCCGGTCGCCGCCTTGGTGGGATCAACAGCCGGCACTGGAACAGCGCCCTTGATGGCCTTGGTGGGATCAACGGCGGGCATCGGAACGGCGCCCTTGACAGCCTTGGTGGGATCCGGGGTGGCGCCAGTCACGGCCTTGGTGGGATCAACGGCGGGCACCGGAGCGGCGCCCTTGACAGCCTTGGTGGGATCCGGGGTGGCGCCAGTCACGGCCTTGGTGGGATCAACGGCGGGCACCGGAGCGGCGCCCTTGACGGCTTTGGTGGGGTCCGGGGTGGCGCCAGTCACAGCCTTGGTGGGATCAACGGCGGGCGTTGTAACCGCGCCCGGCACCTGCTTCTGAACCTCCTCGGCGGCCTTCTTCTTGACCGCATCGGTAGCCGCCGCGCCGGTCACATCCGCCGCCACCGCCGGGCCAGTCATGGCCAGGGCCAGGATTGCACTGCTAATCAGGGTCATCGGTTTACACGTCATCGCTGTTGCTCCTCTGTGGGTTGGGTCCGTCGTCAGTCTCGCCAGCATCGGCCGGGGCCAACAGGGTCGGGCCGGCCAGCATCGCCACGCTGGCGAGGAGAATCAGCACAATCTTGATCAAGCTTAGCTCCAAAAAGCGGGTTCATGGCGCCACACGGTATCCCGCCATAGCTGAACCGAGATTGAACGCGATTCGTGACCTGACCGCGACCTGCCGCACGACCAGCGGCGCGAACTGTTTGTACATCCTCGACTTAGCAGGTAGAGGCCATGGTCGAGGAGAAAAGCACCGTTCACCGCCCAGCCTCTACCGCAACAAGTCCCGCTCGATGGCTTCCTGGATTTCCTGATGGGTGAGGGGATAGCCGCGCTCCCGCAGCAGTACGGCGCGGATATTGATAAACGACCCCGCAGCAAGCTGCGGGGTACTGGGTTACCAAGGAACGCAGCAAGCTGCGGGGAATGGCCCCGTGGAGATTCAATACGTAAGCGTTCAGCGCCCCCTCGTCCCGCACGACGATGGGTTTCGCTACGCTCAACCCATCCTACAAGCCATTTTTTCGTAGGATGGGTTGAGCGTAGCGAAACCCATCAATACAGGGTGAAACTATACAAGGGGATCTGAACGATTACGTCTTGGTTACGAAAGATGAAGACGTAGCGTTGAGGTGAGGGTGAGTGAGCGGTGTTCAGCCAGGGCCATGGGCCAGTTTCAGGCCGATGATCCCGGCGATGATCAACCCCACCGAGACCAGCCGCCAGGCATTGGCGGAATCGCCATAGAACAGGATGCCCACCATGAAGGTGCCCACCGCGCCGATCCCGGTCCAGACCGCGTAAGCCGTGCCGATGGGAATGTCGCGCTGGGCCAGCCCCAGAAACACCCCGCTGGTCGCGATGCCGACCACGGCGATGAACACGCCCAGCGCCAGCCGGCCCGGCGTTTGCGACAACTTCAGGCCGACCGGCCAGGCGATTTCACACAGTCCCGCCACGAGCAGGTAAAACCAGGCCATGCGGTGATCTCCCCGGCGTTAGCGGTTACACAGACTGGCGCACGGGATCCCGTCGCCGCCCCGGTCCAGGCTCTTGACGTTGCACTGGCGCAAGTAGAACGTCGCTTCCGCGCAGATTGCCATCTGGCCGCAGGTGGTTTTGGCCCCACAGGCCCGGTCGGGTGAAGCGGCGGGCGGCGCGGCGGCGATGGAGGAGCCGAATTTGGCCGCGTACTGGCTGATGAAGGGATTGTCCTGGCCCTGAATCGCCGCGATGCGCGGATTGCGGGGCTGTTCCCAAGCATCGGGCGGATCCCGCCGGCTCCAGGCCGTGAACAGTTGCCGGTCCTGATCCGACAGGTTGAAGCCGTAGGTGGCGCTCATGTAGAACAACTTGATTCGTGGTTGACGTTGCGCGCCTCAAACCTTGACAATCCCATGCTGGTTTACGGCAGTTCAATCCGCCGATTATCGGGGTTGCGCCGAAATAGTGTGGCAATATGTCCGACCCGCTGCACCAGCGCCGCTTCGGTCGTTGCGCAAATCTCCCCGATCATGGCCTCGCGCGCTTCCCGATCCTCGGCGTTGACCCGGATTTTGATCAGTTCGTGATGGTCGAGCGCCAGCAGGATTTCGTGCAGGACCGCTGGCGTGATGCCGCTGTCGCCGACGATCACGACCGGCTTGCGAGCATGGGCCAGGGCCTTGAGATGACGCTTCTGTGGATTGGTGAGCGCGAACACGAGAGACACCGTGATGACTGAGGGTTCACGCAGTGTAACCGGCGGCAAGGGAATGACGGTAGCCCCAAGTCCCTTGAACGAGGTCAAGCTGGATTTGGCGATCATCCTGGTGGTCGGCGGATTGTTGCTGATGGTGCAGGGTCGATTGCTGGACGGTCTGCTGGCGCAACTGCTGGTGCTGGCCAGCTATGGCGTGCTGGGGATGCTCTGGATCGTGGTTCGCACTCGCAAAGTCCTGCAACGCATCGCCCGTGACCGAGAATCGCATCCGAATGGCCCACAGTAAAAGCAGCGCCCGTTGGCTGCGGGAGCATTTCACCGACGAGTACGTCAAGCGCGCCCAGCGGGAGGGCTACCGTTCTCGCGCCGTCTACAAGCTGCTGGAGATTGACGAAAAAGACCGCTTGCTCCGGCCCGGCTTGACGGTGGTGGACCTGGGCGCCGCGCCGGGCGGCTGGTCGCAACTGGCGGCCCGGCTGGTGGGCGAGCGCGGCGTGGTGATCGCCTTGGACATCCTGCCGATGGAACCGCTGCCCGACGTGACGTTCGTCGAGGGTGATTTCCGCGAGGCGATGGTGCTGGAACGGTTGCTGGCCACGCTGAACGGCCGACCGGTGGACCTTGTAATCTCCGACATGGCCCCCAATACCAGTGGCATCAAGGCCGTGGATCAGCCACGCGGGATGTACCTGGCCGAACTGGCTCTGGACTTCGCCCGGCGCGCGCTGCGACCCGGCGGCGATTTCCTGACCAAGGCGTTTCAGGGCGACGGTTTCGATGCGTTTCTGCGCGAGCTGCGCGCCGCGTTCGCCACGGTGGCGGTTCGTAAACCTCGGGCGTCGCGCGCCCGCAGCGCCGAGCAGTACCTGCTGGCCAGGAACTATCGCGGGTGAGCGGGTCTAAAAATTCCGCGACTTTCAATCTATTCTCTACTTCTTCCTAAATTCCAGTTGCGCGGTATTGAGGTGCATGCCTTGAACGACATGGTCAAGAACATTCTGTTGTGGGTGGTCATCGCGGTGGTGCTGATGTCGGTGTTCAACAGCTTCGGCCCCAAGGTGGCGCCGTCCGCCCAGATGTCCTATTCGACGTTCCTGCAAGACGCCAAACAGGGCCGAATCAAGCAGGTCACGATCGATGGCCGCACCATTCAGGGCCGCACCGACAGCGGCGAACGGTTCACCACCTACAGCCCGGAAACCGACAACAGCGCCATGATCGGCACGTTGCTCAACCACGGCGTGGAGATCGAAGGCCAGCCGCCAGAGAAGCAGGGTCTGCTGATGCAGATCTTCATCTCCTGGTTCCCGATGCTGCTCCTGATCGGCATCTGGGTGTTCTTCCTGCGGCAGATGCAGGGCGGCGGCGCGGGCCGGGGCGCGATGTCCTTCGGCAAGTCGCGGGCGCGGATGATGAGCGAGGATCAGATCAAGGTGACTTTCGCCGATGTCGCGGGCGTCGACGAGGCCAAGGAGGAAGTCGCCGAACTGGTGGAGTTCCTGCGCGACCCCGGCAAGTTTCAGAAACTCGGCGGCAAGATTCCGCGCGGCGTCCTAATGGTCGGCTCGCCGGGTACCGGCAAGACCCTGTTGGCCAGGGCCATCGCCGGCGAGGCCAAGGTGCCGTTCTTCTCGATTTCCGGCTCCGACTTCGTGGAAATGTTCGTCGGCGTCGGTGCTTCGCGGGTGCGCGACATGTTCGAGCAGGCCAAGAAGCACGCGCCCTGCATCATCTTCATCGACGAAATCGACGCGGTGGGCCGCCATCGCGGCGCGGGGCTGGGCGGTGGCCACGACGAGCGCGAGCAGACCCTGAACCAGTTGCTCGTTGAGATGGACGGCTTCGAGGGCAACGAGGGCATCATCGTCATCGCCGCCACGAATCGTCCCGACGTACTCGACCCCGCGTTGCTGCGGCCCGGCCGTTTCGACCGGCAGGTGGTGGTGCCGCTCCCCGACGTGCGCGGCCGCGAGCAGATCCTCAAGGT
This sequence comes from Candidatus Contendibacter sp., assembly GCA_029624675.1. Classification (GTDB taxonomy): domain Bacteria; phylum Pseudomonadota; class Gammaproteobacteria; order Competibacterales; family Competibacteraceae; genus Contendibacter. The sequence goes on along the minus strand of JARSSP010000018.1, from coordinate 8,167 downwards.
CCACATGCGCAAGGTGCCGCTGTCCGAAAATGTCAAACCGGCGGTGATCGCTCGCGGCACCCCCGGTTTTTCTGGCGCCGACCTGGCCAACTTGGTCAACGAGGCCGCGCTGTTCGCCGCCCGTGCCAACAAGCGCGACGTGGACATGGACGATTTTGAAAAGGCCAAGGACAAGATCATGATGGGCGCCGAGCGCAAGTCGATGGTGATGAGCGAGGAGGAGAAGAAGCTCACCGCCTATCATGAGGCCGGTCACGCCATCGTCGGCCGGCTGGTGCCGTCGCATGATCCGGTTTACAAGGTCAGCATCATTCCACGCGGGCGGGCGCTGGGCGTCACCATGTTCCTGCCGGAGGGCGACCGCTACAGCTTCAGCAAGCAGCGGCTGGAAAGCCAGATTTCCAGCCTGTTCGGCGGGCGGATCGCCGAGGGGCTGATTTTTGGGGCGGAGTTTGTCACCACCGGCGCGCAGAACGACATCGAGCGCGCCACCGATATTTCCCGCAACATGGTGACCAAGTGGGGTCTGTCCGATCGGCTGGGTCCACTAACCTACAGCGAGGACGACGGCGAGGTATTTCTGGGTCGTAGCGTGACCCGGCATAAAAATGTCTCGGATGAGACCGCTCACGTCATCGACGAGGAAATCCGCGCGGTCATCAATCGCAACTATCAGCGCTCTGAGCAATTGTTGCGGGATAATCTCGACAAGCTGCATGCCATGGCCGACGCGCTGATCAAGTACGAAACCATCGATTCCGATCAGATCGACGACATCATGGCTGGACGGCCGCCGCGCGAGCCGGCGGATGCGAGCGCCGACCAGGAACCACCCACCACTGGTTCGCCGGTCAGCCTGGACAAGGATCGGCCAGGTGAGAAGCCGATTGGCGGTCCAGCCCAGCAGCACTGAACCATGCGACTGGACTGCGCGGGTAAGGCTCTGGATCTGAGTCGGCCCGCCGTCATGGGGGTGTTGAACGTCACCCCCGATTCGTTTTCCGACGGCGGACGCTACTTGCAATGGGATGCTGCTCTGCGCCGCGCCGAAACCATGGTGGAAGAGGGCGCGGCGCTGATCGACGTTGGCGGCGAATCCACCCGGCCGGGAGCGCCGCCGGTCTTGGTTCAGGAAGAGCTGGACCGGGTGTTGCCGGTGGTGGAGCGGTTGGCGCGGGAACTGCCGGTTCCGATCTCGGTGGATACCAGTAAGCCCGAGATCATCCGGGAAGCGACGCGCGCTGGCGCTGGTCTGCTCAACGACGTGCGGGCGCTGCGTCTGCCGGGGGCATTGGAAGCGGCCGCCGCCAGCGGTCTACCCGTGTGCCTGATGCACCTGCGGGGCGAGCCGGCCACGATGCAACAGGAGCCGGTCTATGCTGACGTGGTGGCGGAAGTTCACGCCTTTCTGGCCGAGCGGATTCGCGTCTGTGAAAGCGTCGGCATTTCTCGCGAACGGATTTTGGTCGATCCCGGCTTTGGCTTCGGTAAGACTCTGGATCACAATCTGCTGTTGCTGCGCCATCTCAACCGCTTTACCGATCTGGCCGCTGGCGTTCTGGTCGGCATCTCCCGCAAGAGCATGATCGGCGCGCTGCTGAACGCGCCGATTGGCGAGCGCCTGAGTGGCAGTCTGGCGGCGGCGGTGATCGCGTTCTGGCAAGGGGCGAGCGTCATTCGCACCCACGATGTCCGCGAAACCGTGCAAGCATTGCGCGTGTGCACGGCGGCGCGGGCGGCAGGCTGATTCAATCGGTCAGTTCAGATCCATCAACAACGACTGACGCAGGTTCTCGGGAACCGCCGGCACTTCGGCGACATAGTTTTCATGGTCGGCGCCGACGGCCAGTGCCGCTCCTTGTCTTAGCCGGCTTTTCATCTCCGAAGTCAGCTCGAAGCGCAGGAAATGCACGGCGCTGGTTTTTTCCTCGTTTTCCCGCTCCAGGTCCTCGTCGGCGATGGCCCAGACCGGTTCGCAGTTCTCGACCCGCACCCAGATGCGATCCTCGATGCCTTTCAGGCGGGCCAGCATCCGCCGCCGTTCCTCGATGTCGGGATACTCGATCAGCAGCGTGGCCTTGAAGTTGCTCCCGTCCGGCACCAGCGGGTTGTAGGCATCCAATTCACCATTGATGCCGTCTTCCTCGAAGATTTTCTCGATCCGCAGCATTTCCTGAATCTGGTAGCGGATGGTCAGCTCGTCCTCGAAAATCAGGGTCAGGTGATCGCCCAGCGCCAAGCTGCGGTTCTGTTTGTGAGCGAGCACCCGCGCCCGGAACGCCGGGCGTTCCCGAGCGTACTGCTCCAGCGACATCAGGCTGTCCCGGGTGATGGCGGGCATGGTCGATCCTCTGCAGTTAGAGCCCGTAGGCGATGCGAATCAGGGAAATCGGATGCTGTTTTCGGGCTTGGCCTTCGCCCATGCCCTGACAGATGTGGCGGCCGGCGATGGCGCAGTCCGAGCTGACGTAGTCGGGATTGACCGATGCCATCTGCTTGAACACCGGCTTGCCGATCTTCATCGACGTGTCGAAATACTCGCTCTTCACGCCCCAGGTTCCGTCGTGGCCGGCGCAGCGCTCCACGGTGTTGACGGTCGTGTTCGGGACCATTTGCAGCAACTCGCGGGTCTTTTGCCCCAGGTTCTGCACCCGGAGATGGCAGGGAATGTGGTAGGAAACCGTGCCGAGCGACTGCTTGAAATCGGTCTTGAGCAGTCCGTCCTTGTGGCGCAGCGCCAGGTACTCGAACGGGTCGAACATCGCCCCCGCCACCGCCTGCACGTCGGCGTCGTTCGGATACATCAGCGGCAGTTCCTGCTTGAACATCAGAGTGCAGGAGGGAATGGCGGTCAGGATGGCGTAGCCCTCGCGCGCCAGTTTCGCCAGCACCGGGATGTTGGCTTCCTTGAGCTTGTTCACCGTTTCCAGATCGCCGAGTTCCAGCTTCGGCATCCCGCAACAGGCTTCCTTTTCGACCAGGATGGTCGGAATTTCGTTGTGGGCGAGGATCTTGAGCAGGTCGTGGCCGATGCCCGGTTCGTTGTAATTGATGTAGCAGGTGGCAAAAATCGTGACTTTGCCGGGGGTACGTTGGCCGTCGCGCACCGGAAAATGCCTTTGGGCCTGGGCATTGGCGCGGAAGCGTTTCGGCGCGTAATCGGGAAGCTGGCGGTCCTTGTGGACTTTCAACATCTTGTCCATCGCGCCGCGCAGCGCCTTGTTGCGGTTGGTGGCGTTGACGGTTTGCGCCACCACGGGAATCGCCAGCAGCTTGCCCAAGGCGTCGGTGCTGGTCAGCAGCCTGTCGCGGAAGGTGACCTCGCCTTTTTTGAACTTGACCGCCTTGGCCCGCAGCATCAAATGCGGGAAGTCCAGGTTCCAGGGGTGCGGCGGCACGTAGGGGCACTTGGTCATGAAGCACACGTCGCAGAGGTAGCACTGGTCCACCACCTCTCCGTACTTCGCCTTCGGGACGCCGTCTACCTCGCCCGTTTCGCTCTCGTCCACCAGATCGAACAATTTGGGGAAGGCGTTGCACAGACTGATGCAGCGCCGGCAGCCGTGGCAGATGTCGAAGACCCGCTCCAGTTCGGCGAACAACGAGCCTTCGTGGTAGTAATCGGGATTTTTCCAGTCGATGGGATGCCGTTTCGGTGGTTCCAGATTGCCTTCGCGGACGCTCATGATGACCTCTCTATTCGAAATGGAGGCTTGGGAAACGGGCGGGCGCGCGGCCCGCCCCGCGTCCTCAGTCGACCAGCGCGTCCAGAGCTTTCTGGAAGCGGTTGGCGTGCGAGCGCTCGGCTTTGGCCAGCGTCTCGAACCAGTCGGCGATTTCATCAAAGCCTTCGCTGCGGGCGGTCTTCGCCATGCCCGGATACATGTCGGTATATTCGTGGGTCTCGCCCGCGACCGCCGATTTCAGGTTGTTGCGGGAAGAGCCGATGGGCAGACCGGTGGCCGGATCGCCGACTTCGGCCAGGTAGTCCAGATGGCCGTGAGCGTGACCGGTTTCGCCTTCCGCCGTGGAGCGGAACAGGGCGGAGACATCGTTTTGCCCTTCGACGTCCGCTTTGTTGGCGAAATACAGATAACGGCGATTGGCCTGGGACTCGCCAGCAAAGGCGGCTTTCAAGTTTTCTTCCGTCTTGGAACCTTTGAGTTGCATGGGCTGACTCCTCTCTTTGCGGTTTGTGGCCATTCGCGCTCCTGGTGACGGTGGGCGAGATGGCAGGTTGCAAGACCCCCTGGAAGATGGGGTCAATTTCATTCTAGTTCGCAAGATGCATGGTTGCCCATTGAATGAAACAATAACGGCGATAGTTAACGCTTAATTGCACCCCAATCACCTTCGATCCTTTCGCGCATGGACACCATCAAGATACGCGGCGCCCGCACCCACAATCTCCAAAACGTCGACCTCGATTTGCCCCGCGACCGACTGATCGTGATCACCGGCCTGTCTGGGTCCGGCAAGTCTTCGCTGGCGTTCGACACGCTCTATGCCGAGGGCCAGCGCCGCTACGTCGAATCGCTGTCGGCCTACGCACGGCAATTCTTGTCGCTGATGGAAAAGCCGGATGTGGATCACATCGAGGGGCTGTCGCCAGCCATTTCCATCGAGCAGAAATCGACCTCGCACAATCCCCGTTCCACGGTCGGGACGATCACCGAAATTTACGACTATCTGCGGCTACTGTACGCACGGGCTGGCATTCCCCGCTGCCCGGATCACGGCATCGATTTGGACGCTCAGACTGTCGGCCAGATGGTGGATCAGGTGTTAGCCTTACCGGAGGGCAGCCGGTTGATGCTGCTGGCTCCGGTGGTGAAAGAGCGTAAAGGCGAGCACGTCAAGCTGTTGCAGGAGTTGCTCGCTCAAGGCTTTCTGCGCGCCCGCATCGACGGTGATGTGGCGGAACTGGACAGTCCGCCAACCCTGGATTTGCGTCGCAAGCACACGATTGAAGTGGTGGTGGATCGGTTCAAGGTCCGCGCCGATCTGGGGCTGCGGCTGGCGGAATCGTTCGAGACCGCTTTGAAACTGGCCGGAGGCATCGCCCGGATCGCGTTTCTGGACGAGCCGGAGCGGGCCGAACTGCTGTTCTCGGCCGGCTTCGCCTGTCCGGTGTGCGGTTACAGCCTGAGCGAACTGGAGCCGCGCCTGTTTTCCTTCAACAACCCGGTCGGGGCTTGCCCGGAGTGCGACGGGCTGGGGATCAAGCAGTTTTTCGATCCAGAGCGGGTGGTGGCGCATCCGCATCTGAGCTTGGCGCACGGCGCGGTGCGCGGCTGGGATCGCGACAATTTCTATTATTTCCAGTTGGTCAAGTCCTTGTCCCGGCATTACGGTTTCGATCTGGACAAACCGTTTCAGGATTTGCCGGATCGTGTCCGCAAGCTCGTCCTGCACGGCAGCGGCGGCGAAGCGATCGATTTCGAGTACACCAACAGTCGCGGCGAAACCTACCGCCGCCGGCATCCGTTCGAGGGCGTGATTCCTAACATGGAGCGCCGCTACCGGGAAACCGAATCGAACCTGGTCCGCGATGAACTAGCGAAGTATCTCAGCAGCCAGCCCTGTCCGTCCTGTCGGGGTGCGCGACTGACTCGTTCTGCTCGTCATGTGTTCGTCGCCGGCCGGAGCGTGCCGGAAATCGTCGCGCTGCCCATCGGTGCGGCACGCGAGTTCTTCGCGCAACTGAATCTGCCGGGCCGGCGCGGCGAAATCGCGGTCAAGATCGTCAAGGAAATCGGCGAGCGGTTGAGTTTCCTGGTCAACGTCGGACTGGATTATCTGAGCCTGGAACGCAGCGCCGATACCTTGTCCGGCGGCGAGGCCCAGCGCATCCGGCTGGCCTCGCAGATCGGCGCGGGGCTGGTCGGAGTCATGTACGTGCTGGACGAGCCGTCCATCGGTCTGCACCAGCGCGACAACGCCCGGCTGCTGGCCAGCCTGCTGCGGCTGCGCGATCTCGGCAACACGGTCATCGTGGTCGAGCACGACGAGGACGCGATTCGCACCGCCGATCACGTCGTGGACATGGGGCCGGGCGCGGGCGTCCACGGCGGCCGGGTGGTGGCGCAAGGCACGCCGGCCGACATCGTGGCCCATCCCGAATCGCTGACCGGCGCTTATCTCGGTGGCCGGCGGCGAATCGAGTTGCCGCCCAAGCGCACCACGCCCGATCCTAAAAAGCAGTTACGCATCGTTGGCGCCAGCGGCAACAATCTGAAAAATTTGACGGTGGAGATTCCGCTGGGCTTGTTGACCTGCATCACCGGCGTCTCCGGTTCCGGCAAGTCCACGCTGATCAACGATACCCTGTACCGCTACGCGGCGCGCGACCTGAACAACGCCAATGAATCGCCGGCTCCGTGTCGCGATCTGCTGGGGCTGGAGCAGTTGGACAAGGTGGTGAACATCGACCAAAGCCCCATCGGTCGCACCCCGCGCTCCAATCCGGCGACCTACACCGGCCTGTTCACCCCGATTCGCGAATTATTTGCTGGCGTGCCGGAATCGCGCGCGCGCGGCTATCAGCCGGGCCGGTTCAGCTTCAACGTCAAGGGCGGGCGCTGCGAAGCCTGTCAGGGCGACGGGGTGATTCAGGTGGCAATGCACTTCCTGCCCGACATCTACGTACCCTGCGACCAGTGCAAGGGCCAGCGCTACAACCGCGAAACGCTGGACATCCGCTACAAGGGCCGCAACATCCACGAGGTACTGGAAATGACGGTCGAGGACGCCCTAGCGTTCTATCAGGCGGTGCCGATGGTGGCGCGCAAGCTGCAAACGCTGGACGCCGTGGGCTTGAGCTACATCAAACTCGGCCAGAACGCGACGACACTATCCGGCGGCGAGGCGCAGCGGGTGAAGCTGGCGCGCGAGTTGTCCAAACGCGATACCGGCCAGACGCTTTATATCCTGGATGAACCGACCACCGGCCTGCATTTCCACGATATCGAGCAGTTGTTGAAAGTGCTGCACGAACTGCGGGACCGGGGTAACACCATCGTCGTCATCGAGCACAACCTGGACGTGATCAAGACCGCCGACTGGATCGTGGACCTGGGGCCGGAAGGCGGCGGAGGCGGCGGAGAGGTGGTGGTGGCGGGGACGCCGGAGCAGGTGGCGGCGCATCCCCACAGCCATACCGGGCGGTTCCTGGCGCCGGTGCTGGGGCGGTAAATCAGCGATCACCGGTCGGATATACTGGGATGGTAGGAAAATGAACGGATTTTTTGAGGGAGCACAGCCCATGAACAGAACCCGAACCGCGAAATTTCGGATGTCGGACCACAGAAACGAGGATTTAACGCCGGGGTCTCCGGCGGAACGGATCGGTCTGGTCTGGCCGTTGACCCGCGAACTCGCTTCCTTGAGCAAACGCTACGATGCTGAACGAAGATTACAAAGACATGTTACAAGCCTTAGTCGAAGAAAAGGCTAAGTTTCTGCTCGTGGGCGCTTATGCGCTGGCGGCCCACGGTTATCTCCGCGCCACGATGGACATCGACATCTGGGTCATGCCGTCACCGCGCAATGCCGATGCCGTACTGCGCGCATTGCAGCGTTTCGGCGCTCCGTTGCACGATCTCACTGCAGAGGATTTGCAAGCGGATGGAACCATTTTCCAGATCGGAGTTGCCCCAAGGCGCATTGATATTTTGACGACGGCATCCGGACTCCATTTCGAGGAGACGTTTGCACGCTCGTTGACCGTGGATATTGAGGGAATCGAAGTTCATATACCCTCGCTCGACGATCTTATTCGCAACAAGAGAACGATGGGCAGAACAAAGGATCTGGCCGATGCGGAAGCCCAAGCGATAAACCGAGAAGTCCCGGCGATCCAAGGTGAATATGGTCTCGATCTTTTCGTGCTCGGCCAGATACACCAGGCAGGCGTCCGCAAGTTGAGCGCCAATATCTCGATAACGATCCAGGAAAGTTGCGATCCAGGGCGCGGCGGTTTCATCCAGGACCAACAATTTCAGCAATCCGGTTTCAAGGCCTTGAAAAAGCCGTTGAATGGCGAGCGGTTTTTTTCGGAGCAGCCAGGCGGCCTCGGCGAGGACCGGCCGAAGCCCTATTATGCGGCAAGACTAGTTCTACTTTGTCAGAACACCTGTCACTATTCGTTAAGCGGCTGTTTGCGACA
>JARSSP010000017.1 GCA_029624675.1 Candidatus Contendibacter sp. | reverse complement strand
ACATCTTGATCCAACCGGCCTGCCCGGGATGAACATTCGTAGAAATCACCTAAAGTTCTCTTCTGGCGCTGGGGTGAGATCACCCTCGCCGACGGCAGCACAGAAAGGACCTGGTGGCTGGTCGATGACGGCGTGATCGGCGACGACGGCTTGGCGCACACCGCCAGCCCGCCGTATAGCGGCCCGCGAGTCGACGGCGTGTACGCCCTCACCGCCGCGCCAGAGATCGACGAGCAGACCGGCAGGTTCTCGGTCGAAGGCCACGTCATCAACGTCGACGCGATCTGGGAGCGGCAGGCAATGATCACCGTCGCCACGGGCATCGCGGCAGGAGGCTTCGGTTACGGTGCCGCCTTGGCGACCTTTATCGCCGGGCAGGCCGCCGCGTATTCCCAGGAGATCACCGCCTTCGCCTACAACTTCGCCGGCACCTACCAGCGCACCGTGCCGGTCAGCCAGGCGACGCCGGAATTCTTCAAGAGTATCCCGGCCGGGCCGCTGCCCGAGGGCGATACAACGATCGACATCACCGGACTCAGCTATGACAAAGCGAGCCGTACCCTCAAGCTGACCGGCAGCAATTTCCTGCCCAAGGGACAGTCCGCCGCCAACTTCGCCTGGACGATTGACCTGGAGCCACGCGGAAACCAGGTGACGGACACGACCGAGGGGCAGCCGGACCGGGGCATCGTCTGGCAGAGCTTCGACGCGCAACTGCAGGGCGATGGTTCCTTGACGACCGTCCTGCCCGTTGGCGTCGCCTTGTCGCAGCACGTCGTAGGCATCACCCGCCATATCCTGGTGCCGGACGGAAACGGTATTCGGCAAGCCGGCGAAAGCGAGGAAAGCGAAGCCGTCGAAGCCTGGGACGACGGCACGCACAAGACGATTGCGGCCACGCCGGAAGGCATCAAAGTGTACGGCCCATCCCCCGCCGGACCCGGCAAACCGATCGTTCTCATGGGCGACCTCCGGACAGACGAACAGGGTCAGGCCCTCCAAATCGCTCGCGGAGCGAGCCAAGGCGTCGTCTACAGCGACGACGGCACGCTGGCTTACGTCGCCGGTCGCGCCGGCCGAATCTACGTGGTCGACCTGGACGTCGACAGCGTCGTCGCCACGATCCGAATGAACGAGGCGGATGGCCTCATCAGCGCGCTCGCACTTAGCGGCAACTGGCTTTACGTTGCCCGGACGAGCGGCTTGTCAAGGATTTATGCCGATCAGTTGAGCAGCCAGTTCCTCAAGATGGAGCAATCGCTGCGCCTGCCGGGCTATGAAAAAATGACCGGCTTTGTCGGACTGGCGATCAGCGCTGACAGCTATCTGGGTGTGACAGCCCGCCCGCTGATGGGGACATCGGCCGGTTTTGTTGCCTTCGTTGACCTTAACCAGATTCGCTACGACGGGAACATCGCCGCAGCGGCCATCGTCGTGCTCGATCGCTCGTCGTACCCGGAAAGCGGCCTGGGCAAGGATCCGGTCTATATCACCACCGGTCCTGCCAGCGGGCAATTCATCCTGTGCAACCGGGGCGATTACGACCAGGGAATCGCGGGAATCACGCTCAAGTTCGACGACAGCGGCCAGATCAATGCGGCCACCAAGATCGAACTCCAATCCGTGCGCCTGACCGGCCGCGTCCCCGACACCTATCTGGGGTACGATGCGGCGACGCAGCGCACCCAGTGGGACCGGATGAAGACCTACCACGAAGACATCCAGGCGGCTTCCGGAGCCGTCGTTCTCGACTACGACGGTGAAACCTACGCCATCGTCGCCGACTTCAACCTCTGGTTCAACGACGATCTGGTCAAATACTGGGGCACCGACGAAGTCCCGCACACCCAGATCGGCGGCAAGGTCGGGGTGATCAAGAATCCCTTCGGCCGCGATGGCCGGCCACCGGTCTATCTCGGCGCTACCACGCCGATCGTCGGCAGCGCGGTCCGGAAACTCTCGCTCGCTGCCGACGGCACGGTCTATGCCGACGTCTGGAATTACCAACCGAATCTCGACATGAATGCCCCGATGAGCCACTCGCTTTACGCCTGGAACGCCCCGCGCTTGATCCAGGGCGCGCTGACCGCCTACGCCCGCGATGCGCAGCGGACCTACCCGCTGGATCGCGACCTGCCGTCCGACCCGCATTCGTCCCAGCCGCCGCCGCAGATTCCCGAACTGACGCCCAATCGCTACGACGACATCGGCAACGGCCGGCCGTTCGAGGGCTGGATCAACCTGGGGAACTACCAGGAGCCCGGCGTCTTCCCGGCCTTTGGCAAGACGGTCGTGCGCCCGCCGGCGATTGTTCTCTCTCCCTTGGAGCCGAGGGTTCGCTTGACTGCTGGACTGGAGGGCACCGGGTGGGATTATGTCGTTGGAGGTATCAACCTGCTGACTGGTGGCTACATGGAACGTGCCGATCAGCGGATGTTCAAGTACCACACCGACCCGAACTATACCTACGACATGATGGTCAAGGCGAACTTGATCGATTTCGCGGCAACCAGCGCTGCCTTCGTGGTCAGCGGCGGCGTGGCGGGAGGACTGACGGTTACCTTGACGGCCAAGGGCTATACAGCCTTCGAAGCCATGTGGGGAGTAGGGGCCGCGATCGGCGCCAGCTTCAACCTGGTCGAGCAAACCGGAGCCAACGTCATTCATATCGCCACCAAGGGCGCGGATGGGCACGCCGGCTTCGACTTCGGTGCGTTTGCTCAGGCCACCCTCTTCGGTGAGCTGACTGGCGGTGCTTTCGCCGTGGCGGGGAAGGCCTTTGCCTATCTGGCGAGTAAGGTTCTACCGACCAGTGCCGCCCGCCAGGCGAGCAGCCAAGGTGTCAACCTAGCGCACGAAAACCCATCGGATATTTCGGGCGCGACCCTCCTCGGGGCCTGGGGCAAAACCATCACCACCCCAGCACGGGATTCGATGACCTTGGCCGAGGCCGGCAATTGGTTTGCCACGGAAATCGCCAAGATTCCCGATCTCGTTGCCAGTGCCCCCAAGAACCAGGCCGAAGCCGCGATGCTGCGTGCTTACCAGTTATTGATCGACTTGCGCGAAGGGGCGAAGGCCGCCCTTCGGGATACGCGCTTGGCGGCGACGCTGGAAGCGCGCTATCCGCTGCCGCCCCTTGAACGCCTCATGGCTGAGGTCCTAGAGACTGGAGATGGAAAGCTGTCAGGGCCCCAATTTTTCAAGCGGGTCGTCGAGGAAATCGGCAAACTCAAAATGCCATACTATCCGGAACGCGTTGGCCCCTGCTTCATTGCAGGAACACCGGTGCATACCGACCGTGGCCTTGTACCCATCGAAGAGATCAAGGTTGGCGATCTCGTGTTGTCACAACCGGAAGAAGGGGGAGAACGCTCGTACAAGCGAGTCGCCCGAACCTTCGTCCATGAAGATGCGCCGATTTGGGTTGTGAAATACATGTTGATCGATGGCGATGTGCCCTGGGGCCATCCGGAGTACATGCCAAAAGACAAGACGCTCCATCACTGTTATGCCACGGCCAATCATCCGTTCTGGGTCGAGGGCAAGGGATGGACGGCCGTTGAGAAGCTGAGGGAATCCCAGGTATTTCAGCTTGCGAACGGGAAGCGTGCGCACGTTGACTTGGTCTGGCCCGTGATCCGGTAACCAATCACCCCCCTACCGCGACGGCGGGCAAGGGCGGCATCGGGAGACC